>CAWKDX010000009.1:0-391430 GCA_963848485.1 uncultured Acidimicrobiia bacterium | reverse complement strand
CCGGGGTGGCCTGCACCTCGACCCGCAGCCCGAGCTCGTCGACGATGTCGTCCACCGGACCGAGTAGCCGCTGACCCAGAACCACGACTCGAGCCCCGTGAGGCCGCGACCGTCCGGGTTCACGTGCACCGCGGTCGGTGGGTACGGAAGGTCGCGCGGCGATCTGCTCGGCGATCGCCTGCACGTCGACGGTGCCCGTAGCCGGAGCGAACGAGCTCGGCGCCAGCCACACGCTGTCGAGGTACGTGGGGCCGCAGTACACGTAGTACGCGACGTACTCCGGTCCGGGTCGCGGTGGCATCGGCGTCGAAGCGATGTCGGGATCGACCTTGCCGGGCTGCAGGTGGTGCGGGAACTTCGTCGGAACCCAACGCCGCAGGCATCCCGTCACGACGCCCGAGGTGTCACCGGGACCCGATCCATCAGCCGGTGCGCGCACCTCGACCCAGACTCCGTGCCGCGCGAGATGCACGTGCGCACCGGTCGGGTCCGTCGACGCCGCGGCAGTGGTCGCCGCGTGCGCGCCCGAAGGGAGCGCGACGACCGACGTGACGAGCAGGAAGACCGCGCACGTGAACCGTGCGGCAGCTCTCACGCGGAGGAGGACGAGCGCGGAGTGGCGGGCAAGTGAACGGTGCTTTCCATCCTGGATCGGAACCTTCCATGGTGAGACCTCACGGCCTCCCGTCGCCCCGCACGAACCCGCCACCCCGACGCTCGGTCGGGAGTGTACGCGTGAATGTCCGGTTCGTGTCGGGCCGGACGCTGATCGACCGGTGACGCAGGGCAACAGATGCTTCGGGCGAGTCGCGAACATCGCCCGGGATCAACGCCCACGCTCACGGTGGGGTGGCGGGGAGATCAGATGACGGTGCCCGGCGACCCGTCGTCGCGCTGGACCGGGCGACCCTCGGCGGCCCAGGCCTGCATCCCACCCTCGAGGTTCACCGCGTCCAGACCCCAGGAACGCAACAGCTCGGTTGCCTTCGCGGAGCGTGCGCCGGAGCGGCAAACGCACACGATCTTCACGTCGAGGGGCAGCTCGGCGCGCACCATGTCGAGGCGACCGAGCGGCCAGAACCAAGCATCGGGGGCGTGGCCCGCCTCCCATTCGTCCGGTTCGCGCACATCGAGCAGCACCGGGGACTTCAGCGCGTCGAGGTCGTTGACCGTGGTCGACGGGACGGATTTCGGGGTGAAGGAGCTCACGAGGAATTCTCCGGTCTGGAGGAGGTCAGCGCCGGCGGGAGGACTTCGAGGACTTCGCCACCTTGGCCGCCGGCTGCTGCTTCGCCGCCTTCGCCGGAGCCTTGGCCACCGCTGTGGTCACCGCCGGCTTCGCTGGCTTGGTCGTCGCCTGCTTGGTGGTCGCCTTCTTCGCCGGCGGCCGCTTGGTGGTCGCCTTCTTCGCCGGCTTGGTGGTCGTCTTCTTGGTGGTCGCCTTCTTGGTGGTCGCCTTCTTGGTGGTCGCCTTCTTGGCCGTCGTCTTCTTGGTGGTCGCGGGCTTGGCCGCCGGCGTGGGCTTCGCCCGTGTCTTCTTCGCCGGCGGGACGGCGGCCGGTGCCACCTCGAGGGCCGGCACCGCGACCGGAGCCGGCGTGTGCGTGGGCAACGGTGTCTGCTGGGTGCCGCGTCCCGCGACCGGCGGGACCGCTTGGTGGTTCCCGCGGTCGGCCCGGGTCCGGCCGGACTCGGTGGTGTCGCGAGCTCGGGCGGCGTGGACTTGGTCGCCTTCGCCGCCACCTTCTTCGTGACCGCCTTGCGCGAGCCTTCCTTGGTTGCGTCCGTCTTGGCCTTCGCCCGACGCCGCCCGACCTCCGCGGCGACCGTCTCCTCGCTCGGCGCGCCCGCAACGGTGGCGAAGCCGGGCAGGCCGAGCTCGATGCCCCGGCGTGGCGCGTCGACGGCTTGCACGACGAAGGTCCGCGTCTCGTCCTTCGTCAGCACGTCACGGGCCCGGCTCGGCTGCGGTTCGCCCATCGCACTGAGCGGGATGTAGCAGCGCACGCCGTCGACGTTGATGAAGGCGCCGTGGGAGGCGAACGCGTCGACGGTGCCCGTCACCTCGGTGCCGAGCCGGTGATCGATCACGAACTGGAGGAACGATGCGGGTTCGTTCACCGCTTCGGGCTCGGGCTTGTTGTTCTCCTTCGGAGTCGCCGTGGCCGAGGCTCCGCTGTTACGCCCTCGACCACCGCGGCGACGGCGGCGCTTGGGCGCGTCGGGCTCCATCGCGCTTGCCGTGGCCTCCGCGATCGCCTTCTGCACTTTCTTCGGCGCCTTCTCGCCACTCTGCTTGGCCTTCTGCACCGTCTTTCGGCTGACGATCCCGCGCACCGGACGGCGCAGAGAGAAGATCCAGCCGACGCCCGGGACGGGCTTCGCACCGATCAAACGTCCGGGCTCGAACAGCCACTCGTACTCCGCATGGAACTCCTGGAACGAGTCGTTCGAGAGCACGGTCCCGCCGGTGCGGTCCGCGATCTGCAACAGGAACCCGTCGCCGCGTCCGACCGCGCCGGCCGGCGGGGACACGACCTCACCCGCGGCTTCGGTCTGCCCGAACGCTGCTCGCTCGGACGGATCGATGCGGTGTTCGAAGCTCGCGTCGACGACCACCGTCGCGACGGCACCCGGGTGTTCCCCGTAGAACGCCGCGACGGCTTCCTTCAGCTGGGCGAGGCTGGGCTCGGTGCGTCCCTCGGTCGCCAAGTTCGATCCGTCGATCACGAAGTGGTCGGCCATCAGTCTCCGGTCACGCTGAGTAGGTCTGCGGCCATCTCGCGCAGAAGCTTGTAGTCGGCCTTGCCGTTGGGCGCGCGTCGCAGCGTGTCTGTGAAGAGGATGCGACGCGGGATCTTGTAGCCGGCGAGTCCGCTGCTCCGGCAGAACGCCTGGAGCTCGGGTTCGTCGGTGTAATAGCCGTCGGCGACCTGGACGAGGGCAATGACCGTCTCGCCGAACCGAGCGTCGGGCACGCCGACCACGACGCAGTCGAAGACGCCCTTGTTCTTGCGGAGCGTGATCTCGATCTCCTCCGGGTACACCTTCTCGCCGCCGGTGTTGACGGTCGCGGATCCGCGCCCGAGGAGTCGCACGGTGCCGTCCGCGTCGACGGTCGCGTAGTCACCGGGGATCGAGTAGCGGACGCCGTCCACGATGCGGAAGGTCTGCGCGGTCTTCTCAGGGTCCTTGTAGTAGCCGAGCGGGATCCGCCCCCCGACCGCGACCATGCCGACTTCCTCGGTGCCACGAGCGACCTCGCGTCCGTCCTCGGTGACGACCTTGACCCGGTCGTTCACCGCAAAGCGGGCGGCCGCGATCTCCGCGTCGCCGGCCTTGGCCGCGGCGCGGCTCATGAGGCCTTCCGATGCGCCGAGCGAGTCGAGCATCGTGACCCTTGGAAGGTGGTCGAGCAGTGCACGCTTGACCTCCGGGCTCCACGTCACACCGCTCGACGTGATCGCCCTCAGGTTCGAGAGATCCCACCGGTCCGGTTCGGCGTCGAGCGCCGCGAGCAACGGCCGGGCGAACACGTCGCCGACGATCGTGAGCACCTGCACCGCGTTGCGCTCGACCTCGCTCCAGATGAGCGAGGCGTCCAGGCCGACCCGGTCGATCAAGACGACGGTCCCGCCACCGGCGAGCGTCGAGAGGGTGATGAAGAGGCCGGTGCCGTGCATGAGCGGGCAGGCCGGGAGCGCGGTCGCGGCCCGCTTGCCGGCGTGGATGGTCTCGAGCGGATCCGGCGGCTCGGTGCCGGGCCGGCCCATCTGCCACAGCGCGACGTAGAGGTCGTCGTTGCGCCACATGACGCCCTTGGGCATGCCGGTCGTTCCCCCGGTGTAGAGGAACATGAGGTCGTCGCCACTCGGCACGCGCGCGCGCCACGGCTGCACGTCACCCGCCCCCGCGATCGCCGCCTCGAGCGCGTCGCCGATCTCGATGACGCCGCGCCTCGAACTTCTTGCCGTACCGGCGGCCGAGCTGACGCGCGGCCTTGCGCGTGTCCTTTGCGAAGGCGGGCTCGGTCACGACGACCTTCGCGTCGCTGTCGTCGATGAGGTACCTGATCTCCTCGACGCCGTAGCGGTAGTTGACGTTGACGGGCACCGCACCGATCTTGCTCGCCGCGTAGAACGTCTCGAGGTATTCAGGACGGTTGGTGAGGTTGATCGCGACCTTGTCGTTGGGCCGGACCCCCTGGTCCCACAGCCAGCTCGCGAGGCCGCAGGCCCGGTACTCGAGCTCGCCGAACGTGCGCCGGACCGGCCCGCAGACCAGCGCGTCGCGGTCGGGCGCGGCTGCGGCGATCGCATCCCAGACCCGGGCGAAGCTCCAATCGGACATCCGCCGCAGGCTACCTACTGATTGCTCGAGTTCTCCGGAGGTCGATCGCCGAGCCGCGTGGTCTCGTCAACAACCGGAGCTGTTGACGCGGAGGTCGGGCATCGTGGTCTTGCAGAACTTCGCCCCCCGCAGGTCGGCGCCGTACATGTGCGCACCGGTGAAGTCCGCGTTGCGCAGGTTGGCCAGGCTGAGGTCCACGCCATTCATGATCGCCCGTTGGAGGGTCGCACCCGAGAGGTTCGCCCCGCTCATGTCGCAGGCGGTCAGCACGGCGCCGGTCAGCTGGCACTCGGCGAGGTACGCCCCGCGGAGGTCGGCCTCGCTCAGGTCGGCGCCACGGAAGTTCACGCTGTAGAGGTTCATCCCGCCCAGGCGGGCGCGCTGGAGCTGCGCCCCCTGCAGGTTCGCGAAAGGTTCGAGCTTGTAGCCGTTCAGCGTCTTCTCTCGGAGCCCCATCCCCGGGTGGATCGGCGCCTGCCCTGGCCGACTTGACCGGGTTTTGCCGGCAGATCCCGCCCAGATGGGCACGCACGGTGGTGAGAGGTCTTCACAAGGCCGACGGTTTTCGTTCTAAGGTCCCGCGATTGCTGTAGGCCGTGGGAGGCAGGGCATGAGGCGCATCATTCGGGGCAAGCTGCACGGGCAACGCGGGGTGAAATCGGTCATCGCGGTGGCATTGGTCGCGGTGTTGATGCCGCTGGTCGTCGTGCTCGGTGCGAGCAGCGCCAGCGCCGCGACCGCGACGATCACCAGCACCGGGCCACTCACCGCGGTCGGGGTCAGCGATCAGCTCAACTGCTCGGTGAACTACACCGGCGACACCGCGGGTGAGTTCTTCGGCGACACCGCGTGCGGAACCTTCATCGTCGTCGACGGCACGATGTACTTCAGCCCGGCGTCGGTCCCGGCCGGGCAGCCGTCGACGACGCCCTTCACGGCCGTCAGCCAGACCGGGCCGACCGGATCCGGCACCGACGCCGACCCGTTCAAGGTCGTCACCACGGTGGCCGCGGGTGCCACCGGAGTCGGCATCACCGAGACCGACAGCTACGTGACGGGTCTCGAGTCCTACCGGACCGACGTCGTCGTCACGAACTCGAGCGGCACCGCGAAGTCGGTGCGGGTCTACCGCGCGGGCGACTGCTACCTGCAGAGCTCGGACTTGGGGTTCGGCGCGGTCGACACCGCGACCGGCGCGGTGGCGTGCACCACGGGTCTCGAAGCGGGCAGCCGCATCGAGCAGTGGTTCCCGCTGACCGCCGGCAGCTCCTACCTGGAGTCGGGGTACTCGACCGTGTGGTCGACGATCGCCGCGATGCAGCCGTTCCCCAACACCTGCCTCTGCACGTCCAACATCGACAACGGTGCAGGCCTGAGCTGGGACGTGAACGTGCCCGCTTCGGGTTCGACGACCGTCTCGTCGCTCATCACGTTCTCGCCGCTCGGCCAGCTTCCGCTGGCGCTCACGAAGGCCGCGGACGCGGGCTCGGTCGGTCCCGGCGGGGCGGACGGCTACACGATCACCGCCACCAATCCGAACCCGGTCGCAGTGCCGCTCGACTCGGTGGTCGACGACCTGCCGGCCGGCTTCACCTACACGCCGGGCTCGACCACGGGCGCGACCACCGCGAACCCGACGGTCGTCGGACAGGAGCTGACCTGGACCGGCATCTCGGTGCCCGCGACGGGCACGGCATCACTCCACTTCGGAGTGACCGCGTCGTCGGCCGCCGGGACGTACACGAACGAAGCGAGCGCGACCGCGGCCGGCTACACCGTCGCCCCGACGGGCCCGACCGCTCCGGTCACCGTGACCGGGGTGGCCGCCCCGTTGGTCATCGCACTCACGCCGGCAACGGCGACGAACCCGGTGGGCACGAGCCACACCGTCACCGCCACCGCGTCCCGCAACGGGGCTCCGGAAGCGGGCGTCCCGGTGTCGTTCTCGGTGATCTCAGGCCCGAACTCGGGAACCACCGGGAACGCGACAACGGACGCTTCCGGTACCGCGAGCTTCACCTACACGGGTGGTCCGACTGCCGGCACCGACACGATCCGTGCGTCGGCGGTTGACGGTGAGACCACCGTCAACTCCAACGACGTCACCAAGACCTGGACCCCGGTCGTCACGGGCAACCTCGAGATCACCAGCACGTCCGAGCCGCCGGTGGTGACGACCGGCGGGCAGGCGCTGACCACGGTGACCGCGACGAACACGGGCGCGACGCCGTTGAGCGGGGTCGACGTGACCGTGACGCCGCAGTCGGGCTCGAGCCTGGGCCCGGTCACCGCAAGTCAGGGGACCTGCGATGCTCCGGTCGGCACGACGGTGACCTGCCACCTCGGCGTGATCGACGGCGGTGCGAACGCGACCATCCGGGCCGTCGTCACCGTGCCCGGGGCGGTCCCGCCGGGCGGGACCGTCACGACGACCGCGACGGGGACCTCGGATCAGACCGGTGCCATCGCTGCGGTCGGCTCGTCCGTGACGGTCGAGGCGAGGACGCCGGGCCAGGCCTCCGGTTACGTCCCGCCGGGCGGCACGCTCGCGACCGGCACGACCGCGACGCCCCAGGACAACACGATCATCAGCTTCAGCCTCCCGAACTCCGGCCCGGGCACGCCGATCTCCCTGCTGGCCGAGAACGACGCCACGCTCAGCGTTCTGCGGCGGGCGGCGATGCAGCGGGAAGACCGCGTTCGTCAGCCCGTTCGCGGGCTACAACGACCCCCAGCAGCCGGCGTCGCTCAAGATCACGTGGGACCGCTCGGTCGCGGGTCGCGGGATCTTCTCGACGCTGTACGTCCAGAAGGCGGAGGGCGGCCCGGTCGTGACCGTGCCCGACTGCACAGCTCCTCCGCGCTTCGATCGGCACCACCACGAGCTCCGTGGCTGGTGGTCGTGGCTGTTCTGGTTCCTGCGGCACCTGCGCAGCCACTTGGGTCCGCACAGCGGCGTCGCGAGCCCGTCGCCGTGCGTCAACGCACGCTCGGTGGACCGCCACGGCGACGTTACGTTCGAAGTGCTGCTGTTGTCGGGAGATCCGAAGTTCGGACGTCGATGACCCGGTCGCCGGGCTCGACCCGGATCCCGAGCCGCGCGAAGAGCTCGGCGCTCTCGGTCTCGTGATGCTCCGCGGTGGCGATGTCACCGCGGAGCACGTCGAGGTGCGTCAGCGCGTCGAGGGTTCGGGCCACTTCGTAGCGCGCGTCCTGCTCGCGGGCCTCGGCCAGGCTCCCGGCGAAGGCCTCGCTGGCCCCGTCGAGGTCGCCGAGCGCCTGGAGGGCTCGACCGCGGGTCCGCTCGAGGGTGGGCAGGCGGGTCGGGTTCGTCGCGCTGGTCGCGGCGACGATCTCGAGTGAGCGGGCCGGGTCGCCGAGCAGGAGATGGCACTCGGCGAGGAGCACGTCGACCTCGGAGACGTCATCGGAGTTGCCCATCGAGTCGAACTGCTCCCGCGCGTCGTTGAGGAGCTCGAGCCCGCGCTCGGGCTCGCCGCCGAGCATCGCGCACGCGGCCGAGGTGCTGGGTTGCGGTCGCGGCGACGTACGGCTTGCCGGCGGCGCGTGCGACGCGCAGCGCGTCGCGGAAGCACGCGCCGGCTTCGTCGAGTCGACCCTGGTCGGTCAGCACCTCGCCGATGTTGCAGGAGACGAACGCCGCCTCGACCGCGTTGCCGGTCCGCAGCCGGATGTTCCGGCCCTGCTCGTAGAGCGTCGATCGCGTCGTCCCACCGACCCTCGTAGTACGCGAACCCGCCGAGGTTGTTCAGGACGACGGCCTGCCGGTCGAAGTTGCCGAGCGCTTCGTAGATCTCGAGCGCCCGCGCCGAGTGCACGGCCTGCTCGGGGTGGCCGAGCAAGAAGTACGCCCAGTCGAGGATGAAGCTCGGCGTGGGCCTCGGCCTCGAGGTTCGCGGAGGCTGCAGCCTCGTTGATCGCCTCCAGGCCGGCGGCCACCGCTTCCCGGAACCGTCCCTGACCCGCGCGCACCGCGGCGTAGAACGCGGTGAGGCTGGCCCGCACGCCCGCGACCTGCTCCGGTGGGGAGCTCGTCGATCCGCTGGTAGCCGCGCCGCACGATGCGCACCGCGTTGGAGAGGCGGCCGTCCGACTCGGAGATCCACGCCTCCTTGAGGAGCAACCCCGCTTCGCCGGCCGCGTCGCCGGCGCGCACCTTCCGGGCGTTGCGGTACGCGCCGAGCGCCCGGTCGAGGAAACCGGAGCGTTCGCGAACGTCACCGAGCGCCTCCCAGATCTCGGCGACCTCGCTCGGGTCGAGATCCGGGACGCGGCGCGATGCCGCCAGCGCGCGTTCGAAGAACTCCGCGGCTTCGACGTTCGCGTACTTGTCCTGCGCCCGGGTGCCGGCGATGCGCGCGAACCGCCACGCCTCGGCGATACCGCTGCGCGTGGAAGAAGTGCAGTGAGAGGAGCTCGGCCTCCGTCTCCGGGTGGTCGCCATTCGCGAGTGCGATGGCGTCGCCGGCCCGGGCGTGGAGCTCGCGACGCCGGCGGAACGGCAGCTCCTCGTAGGCGGTGTCGCGCAGCATTGCGTGCCGGAACCGCACGACGTCGCTGCCGACGAAGCCGAGGAAGCTGTCGAGGCTGCGCCAGGTGGCCTCGTCGGGCGTCGGGAGCTCGTCCGAGACCAGCCGCTCGAGCTCGTCGACCCGGAAGGTGTGGCCGAGCACCGACGCGTACCGCAGCAGCTTGCGCTGCGTGGTCGGGCAGTCGGTCGATCTGTGCCGTGATCACTGCGTCGATGGAGTCGGGGAGTGCGTCGACCATGCCGGTCGCGCGACGCGGCCTGCATCAGCTCGGCGAGGAACAGCGGGTTGCCGGCGGCGCGCTCGATGAGGGTCGCGATCTCGTGCGGCCGCAGCGGTGAGTCCTCGGTCGCGGCGACGAGCGCGGCCGACGCCTGCTCCGGGGTGAGCGGCGCCGGGCGCAGGCTCCGGACGTGCGGGTGGTCCGGCGCGACGAAGCCGGTGTCCAGGTTGCGGCGGGTGGTGCAGATGATCGCCGGCCGCGACGCGAGGTTGTCGACGATGATCCGGAGGACTCCGCACGACGCCTCGTCCATCCAGTGCGCGTCCTCGAGCACCACGAGCACCCCGACCGGCAGGGCGCGGTCGAGGAAGATCGCCATGGTCTGCTCGACGCGCTCGCGCCGGAACTCGGGTGCGAGCGCGCGCGGTGTCGGGAGTGTCCGGGATGTCGACGTCGAGCGGGGTGCCGAGCAGCGGGAGCCAGGGAAGCAGCTCGGGGCACTTCTCGTCGACGAGTGCGCGGAGTCGCTCGCTGATCTGCTCGGGGGCCGCGGTCTCGAGCAAGCCCGAGCAGATCGTGGAGGAGCCACCAGAACGGCGCGTACGGCGTGGTCGCCTCGTACGGGTCGCACGCGATGACGAACGTCGGGAGGTCGCCGGCGCCGGGCGCGCAGCTCCTCGATCAGCCGGCTCTTGCCGATGCCCGCGTCGCCGACGATCTCGATTGCCCGGCCGTGGCCGGTCGTCAGCGCCTCCAGGGCTTCGGTGAACGTGGCGATCTCCTCGTCGCGGCCGACGAGCGGCAGGTCCGCGGCCGCGTTCTCCACCCGGCGCTGCACCGCGCCGACCGCGAACGCCTCGACCGGGTTGCGCTTGCCCTTCACGTAGAACGGCTCGAGCGCCTCGGTCTCGAACGACGCGCGCGCCCGGTCGAGCACCGCGCTCGTGGCGAGGATCTGACCGGGCTCGGCGCGGGCCATCAGGCGGGCCGCGAGGTTCACGGTGTCGCCCATGACCGTGTACGTCCGGCGGTAGCGGGGCCCGACGTCGCCGGCGAAGATCGGGCCGCGGTGCACGCCGATGCGGACGTCGAGACGGCGGCTGCCGTCGGCGATACTGGCGCACCGCGCCGAGCATGCGCTCCTCGTCCTCACCCATCGCCCGGGGTACGCCCGCGACGAGGATGATCTTGCCGCCGTCGTGGTCGATGTCGGTGCCGAGGAAGGTGACCTGGTGCTCGTCGGCCGCGGCCTGGGCGTCGGCGACGAGCTCGTGCAGCGCTTCGGCGACGTACTCCGGACCCTCGCGCTCGAGCAGCTCGTCGGTGCCGTCGAAGTGCAGGAACGCAACGGTGGCCTGACGGTGCTCGGGGTCTTCGCCGCCCGAGAGCAGGTGCGACCGGATCGCGGTCGGCACGTAGCGGGTGAGGTCGACGTCGCGGATGGTCGGGGCGACGGTGCGGTCGCGGTCGGGCGTGATCGGACGGCGCACCCGCCGGAGCCGGAAGCCGGCGCCCTGGCGTTCGCCGACGACGTTCGCGGGCAGCGCGGCCGCGGTCGCCTCGCTCACCACGACCTGGCCCGCGTTCGCACCGCCTTCCATGTCCGTGAGGGTCGTGACCGCAGAACCGGCGAGGAGGAGCTCGCGGTGCGACTCGCCGACGAGGAAGCACGCGAACGACCCGGTGTGCACGCCGGCGGACATGCGCAGCACGACCCGTCCGGCGCTCGTGTCGAGACGCCCGACGTCGGCCAGCCGGGTCTGCATGCCGAGCGCGGAGCCGGCGGCCCGTTCGGCGTGCTCGGGACCGGTGAAGAGCAGGAGGAGCGCGTCGCCGCCGAACTTCAGGAGACCGCCGCCGGCCCGGTACGCGACCTCGAGCAGGGCCTCGAAGCAGGTACCGATCGCGTCGGTCACCTCTTCGGCGCCGACCTTGCCGTGGCGGGCCAGGCGCTCGGACATCTTGGTGAATCCGGAGATGTCGACGAAGAGCAGCGACCCGTCGATGGTCTGGGCGGGCTGGTCCGGGCCGGGTGTCGGCCCAGTCGACGGTCAGCCGGGGGACGTAGGGCAGCAGCGTCCGATATGCGGGGTCTGCACCCTGGATTGGCTCTGTGTCGGATCGTGCTGCCCGCACTGTCGAGACCCACTCCACCGCGCTGCTCGTCCCCGGAATCCCGCCCTGGAGCCTACCGGCGCAGCGGTCGGCGCCAGAACGGCGGCGGTTGACACTGTCCACCGATCGGTAGACAGTGTCTACATGGTGATCGAGACCGTGCCGGCGCCCCCGCCGGCCCCGGCACGACCACCGCGGCCCGGCTGGTCGACTCGGCGAGGGCGATGCTCGACGAGCAGGGCCTCGACGGCCTGACCCTGCGGGCCATCGCCCGGGGCGCCGGCGTGTCGCACGGCGCGCCGTTGCGCCACTTCCCGACGCTCGCGGCACTGCTGGCGGCGGTCGCGGCGCAGGGCTTCGACGAGCTCATCGCCGCGGTCGACGCGCAGATCGATGCGCTGGCCCGACGACGCGAGCGCGCGCGACCGGCTCGCGGCCGCGGGTCGCGGCTACGTGAGCTTCGCGATCGCGAGTCCGGGCGTCTTCACCGTCATGTTCCGACCGGAGCGCCTCGACGTTGCCGACCCGACCTTCGTCGACGCGTCCGCTCGACGTCGTTCCTGCAGCTGCAGGACATCGTGGAGGCCGCACAGCGCGAAGGCTTCCACCCCGATGTCGACGTCACGCGCCTCGCGTCGGTGATGTGGACGACCATGCACGGCCTCGCCGACCTCTGGATCCGCGGCTGGCGGCCTGCCCGGCGCGGACGAGACGTTCGGCCTCGACGAGTTCATCGCGCTCTCGCAATCGATCGTGCTCGGTGTGGACCCCGAGCCGCGCACCACCTGAGCATCAGACTCCCTGGACATTGGAGGAAGCCATGACCGCACCGGCGCACCACTACCTCGAAGGAAACTTCGGCCCCGTCCACTCGGAGATCACGGCGATCGACCTGCCGGTGACGGGAACGATCCCGGCCGAGCTCGACGGCCGGCTCCTGCGCAACGGCCCGAACCCGATCAGCCCCCAGGACCCGGCGAAGTACCACTGGTTCACGGGCGACGGCATGGTGCACGGGCTGCGCCTGCGCGACGGCAAGGCCGAGTGGTACCGCAACCGGTTCGTGCGCAGCCCGGAGGTGGCGGCGGTGCTCGGTGAGCGGACGCCACCGTCGCCCTATGCCGAGGGCGTCCCGAGCTTCGCCGCGAACACCAACGTGGTCTCGATCGCGGGGAAGACGTACGCGATCGTCGAAGCCGGATCGCCGCCGGTCGAGCTCACCGACGAGCTCGAGACGGTCGGTCCGTCGAACTTCTCGGGCACGCTGGAGCACCCGTTCAGCGCGCACCCGAAGCGGGATCCGCGGACGGGGGAGTGGCACGTCGTCGCGTACTTCTGGGGCTGGGGCAACAAGATCCGGTACATGAGCATCTCGCCCGACGGCCGCGTGCAGAAGTCGGTTGACGTCGACACGCCGGGCGGGCCCGATGGTGCACGACATGGCGTTCACCGACACGTACGCGCTGCTGTTCGACCTGCCGGTCACGTTCGACCTCGAAGCCGCGATGGGTGGCGCGTCGTTCCCGTACGCGTGGAACCACGATTACGGCGCACGCATCGGTCTGCTGCCGCGCAGCAGCACCGCAACCGACGGAACCGACGTGCAGTGGTTCGACATCGACCCCTGCTACTTCTACCACCCGCTCAACGCGTACGACCTCGACGACGGTCAGGTCGTGCTCGACGCGGTGCGCTACGAGACGATGTTCAACAAGAACCGGCAGGGCCCGAACGAGGGTGCGTCGCGGCTCGAGCGGTGGACGCTCGATCCCGCGGCGGGCAAGGTGCTCGCGGCGACGCTCGACGACCACAACCAGGAGTTCCCGCGGCTGAACGAGGCGTACCAGGGCCGGCGCAACCGCTACGGCTACGGCGCGACGTTCGGCGAGCCTCGACGCGGGCGGTGGTCCGGCGCTCAAGCACGACCTCGTCGCGGGGACGACGGTCGAGCACGACTACGGCCAGGGTCGCGAGTCGCTCGAGCCGGTGTTCGTCGCCGCGCGAAGGCGCGACCGACGAGGACGACGGCTGGGTGATCTCCTACGTCTACGACGGCACCACGGACAAGAGCGGACGTCGTGATCCTCGACGCGCAGGACTTCACCGGCGACCCCGTCGCCACCGTCCACCTGCCGGTCCGGGTCCCGTTCGGCTTCCACGGCAACTGGGTCCCCACGCCGTAACCCGATCGGGTACAGCTAGAGCGTGATGCCGAGCTGGGTGAGGATCGTCCCGGCGTCGAAGTAGATCCGTTCGATCTCGATGCGGGCGGTGCCGGGCTCGAAGATGAAGAACGCGGCCATGCGGCAGCGGAACTCGCGGCCGGTCGGCTCGAGCCCGAGGAAGGGCCCCGAGTGGGTGCCGAGCAGGTCGAATTCGACGATCACCGCGTCGTCGGCCTGGCGGAACGAGTGGATCTCGTTGCGCTGGTCGGGGAACGCGGTGCGTGACGCGGTGTAGTAGCCCATCACCTCTTCGACGCCGTCGTACACGATGCCCGTCGCGATCAGCTCGTAGTGCGGGTGCGCGAACGTCGCAATGGTCTCGTCGAACGCGAGCCGGTTCTCGGACTCCATGTGGTCGCGCACGACCTGCGACCGCCGTTCCCGCAGGTCGTCGTCGGTGACGGTCACGGCGCTAGACGGGCCGGCGGGATCGGGGCTTCGCCGGCGACGGTCGTGCGGTGCATCGCGCGCCGGTGACCTTCGACGTCGGCCATCACCATGTGCTGCATGCAGCGGTTGTCCCAGAACGCGACGTCGCCCTCGGACCAGCGCCAGCGGCAGGTGAACGCGGCTTGGGTCGAGTGGTGGAACAGCACGTCGAGCAGCGCCTTCGACTCGTGCGGCCACCACCCGTCGAGACCGATCGTGTACTGCTGGTTCAGGTAGAGCGCCTCGCGCCCGGTCTCGCCGTGCACGCGGCACCGCGGGGTGGGCCTGCACGTCGTTCGCGGTCTCGCTCGTCTGCACGGTCATGCCTTCGAACGAGTCGTGGATCGCCTGCATCTTCGGTGAGTACGCGTTGCGGGCGCTGTGCACGCCGGTCAGGCCGCGCACGGTGCTCTGCAGCCCGGCGACAGCGTCTCGAACGCGAGGTACTGGTTCGCCCAGAGCGTGTCGCCGCCGTAGGGCGGCACCTCGAGCGCGTGCAGGATCGAGCCCATCGGCGGCTCGGGCAGGAACGAGAAGTCCGAGTGCCAGATGCCGCCGAACGCGAAGCCCTGGCGTTCGGTCGGCTCGCGCACGACCGCGATCACCTCGTCGTGGTCGGCGATCGGCTGCACGAACGGCACCGGGCTGTACGGACCGAACCGGCGGCTGAACGCGACCTGCTGCGTCGGGCGTCAGCGACTGGCCGCGGAAGAAGACGACGCCGTGGTCGAGGATCGCGCGGCGGATCTCGCCGATCGCGCGGTCGTCGAGGCTCCGTCGGCGAGGTCGACGCCGCCGATCACCGCGCCGCACGGTCCGGCGAAGCGCTCGACGGTGATGCGCCGGAAGGGCTCGCCCTCCGGCGCCGCAGGGACGGGCACGAGCGGCAGCTCCGCGATCGTCACGCCCCCAGGCTAGGAGCACTCCGGAGCCGTGGCGACCGGCATCAGCGTCGCCCCCGGATCCTGGCGCAAGCCGGTGCGCCGCACGGGCGGCAACTGGCGCCAAAACGGGATGGGGGGTCAGGTGGACGAGGTCGTCGGGGGCACGGTGGTCGTCGTGGTGGTGGTCGTCGTGGTGGTGGTCGGTCGACGTCGAGGTGCTGGTCGACGAGGTGCTCGACGTGGTGGTGGTCGTCGGACCGGTGCTCACCTTGAGCACGACGACCGAACCCTTGCGGGCCTGGGTCCCGGCCTGCGGGGCCTGCTCGAAGACGATGCCCTTGGCGAACGAGTCGCTGGCGACGTCCTGGGTGGTCGGGCTGAGGCCGGCCTGCCTGAGCGCGGCCACCGCGTCGCGCTGCGTTCGTCCCGACGACCGCCGGGACCTGGACCAGCTGCGGCCTTGTTGTCGTCGTTCTGGGTGACCGCGTACGCGATCAGGCCACCGACGACGAGGACGAGCACGACGATCGCCGCGATGATCCAGCCGGTCGCGCTGCGCTTCTTCTCGGGCGGAGGAGGCGCGACGGGCGCCAGGGGGTCGGCGCCGGGCGGAACGATCGGCATCGCCACCGTCGGTTCCGCGAGCGGGACCTGCGCGGTCTCGCCGAGACGGATGAGGTCGGTGGCCGCGGCGCCGCCGGTCGCGTAGCGGCGGTCCGGGTCCCGCTCGAGCAGCCGGTCGATGATCGCGTCGAACCCGGGCGGGATGCCGGGCGCCGCGACCGACGGCGGGATCGGGCTCTCGGCGAGCTTGCGCTGCGTGATCGCGACCGCGTCGGTGCCCGTGAACGGCGGCACGCCGGTCAGGGACTCGTAGAGCAGGATGCCGAGCGCGTAGAGGTCCGAGCGCGCGGTCGGCGCCTGCCCCTGGAGCTGCTCGGGCGAGTCGTAGGTCGCGACCGCGACCGGGCCGGCCAGCGATGCGAGCCCCGCGGTCGCGGTGCCGAAGTCCGTGACCTTCACCGTGCCGTCGCGGCCGATCAGGACGTCGGCCGGCTTCAGGCTGCCGTGCACGACCCCGGCCGCGTGCGCGGCGTCGAGCGCCTCGGCGACGCTCACGCCCATGTTGATGGTCGGCGCGATGCCGAGCCGGCGGGCGTCGGCGATGGTCGTCGGCCAGGCTCGCCCCGTCGACGTACTCCATCGCGACGTAGACCGCGCCCTGGTCCTCGCCCGAGTCGTAGATGGTGACGATGTTCGGGTGGTGCACCGAGGCGGCGGCGTTCGCGGCCTGCTGGAACCGCTCGACGATCTGCGGGTCACGGGCCAGATCCGGCCCGAGCACCTTGATCGCGACCGGCCGCCCGAGCTCGAGGTCCTGGGCGAGGTAGACGCGTGCGGCCGGGGTCGAGGCGAGCTGGCGGCGCAGCTCGTAGCGGCCGCCGAGGGGCGGTTGGGGGGTCTGAGACATGGCGTCGACGGTAGTCCGACCGCGGCCGGATCAGCGCGACCCCGAAGCCGATGCGGGCTACGCGCGCGTGCCGCGTGGCGCGATCGCGTCGAGCGCGGCGAGGTCCTCGGCGGTCGGCTCCCACTCGCCGGCCGCGGCGTTCGCCTTCACCTGCTCCGGCCGCGTCGCGCCGGCGATCACCGAGCCGACGGCCGGCTGCGCGGCGAGCCCGCCGATCGCGACGTCGAGCAGCGTGAGGTCGCGCTCGGTCGCGTAGGTCTCGAGCGCCTCGATGCGATCGAACGTGCGGTCGCGCACGGTGTCGAGCGCGAGTCTCCATGCGGGTGCCGGACGGCGCCGGCTTCGCCCCGTCGGTACTTGCCGGTGAGCAGGCCGTTCGCGAGCGGGAAGTACGGCAGGATCCCGACGCCGTGGCTCGACGCACGCGGGCGTGAGCTCGCGCTCGACGGTGCGGTCGAGCAGCGAGTAGCCGTTCTGCGCGCTGATGTACCGGCTCGTGCCGGCATGGCGCGCGAAGGAGTCGGCGTCGGCGACCTGCCACGCCGCGAAGTTCGACGAGCCGATGTAGCGGACCTTGCCTTCGCGCACGAGCTCGTCGAGGGCGGCGACCGTCTCCTCGAGCGGCGTGATCCCGTCCGGCTGGTGGAGCTGGTACAGGTCGATCCAGTCGGTCTGCAGCCGGCGCAGCGACGCCTCGACCGCGAGGCGCACGTAGCGGCGCGAGCCGCGCGCGCCCCAGTCGGGACCGTTCGCCCCCTCCATGTCCATGCCGAACTTCGTGGCGAGCACGACCTGGTCGCGCCGGCCCTTCGAGCACCTCGCCGAGCAGCGTCTCGCTCCCGCCCTTGTTGCCGTAGATGTCCGCGGTGTCGATCGAGGTTGATGCCGGCGTCGAACGCGGCGTCGACGACGGCGCGGGTGCCGTCGACGATCGAGCCGGCGCCCGAAGTTGTTGGCGCCGAGGCCCACCACGGAGACGACGAGGCCGGAGCGACCGAGCGGTCCGTAGCGCATGAATCCGACCGTACCGCAACGGAAATGCAGCAAACGGGGTGAGGTGTCGGATCGGGCCGGCGCGCCCGATCACCGCCGCCGCAAAGCGCGACCCTGGTGGTTCCCGTTCAGGGTCGACCGGGTATGGCCGATCAACGCGGCACAGGTGAGCATGGGGATCTGATGGACGGACCAAGGGAGCCGAACCCGCCTGGACCGCGGCATGGATCGCCTCGTCGCGCTCGGTCGCCGGATGCGCGACCTACGGGCCCGAGCTGGTCAAGAACCCGGTGCGGCTGCTGGTCGGCGGGATCTGCATCGTCCTCGTCGCGGTCGCGCTCCCGCTGCTGATCGGCGGCGGCACCCGGCTCAACACGTCGTGGAGCGACTGGCGCCACGAGCGCAGCGTCGGCCGGGACTGGATCCGCAGCACCGGCACGCTCACCGCGGTGCGCGAGGGCGACGGGCTCGCGCTGCGGCTCTTCTACTTCGACCGTCGGGGCGATCGGCACGACGCCCAGGTGCAGGTCGAAGGCTCGGGCGCGCAGTGGATCGACAGCCGGCTCCCGATCCGCTACGACCCGAACCACACGGGCCAGGTCGACCTCGTCGACGTCGACCGAGGTCCGACCGCTCGGGAGCGCGCTCGTCGCCGGTGCGGCGATCGGCGCCGGGCTCGCCGCGCTGATCCTGGCGTTCGGGATCTGGCGACGCCGGCGGCGTGCTCGCCGAGTCGAACCATCCGATCACGGTGTTGCGCGTGCCGCTCGCGCTCGCCGGCTTCGTGCTCGCGCTCGGCCTGGCGGCGTGGGCGGTCGGCACGGTCAAGCTCCGCGGCTGGTCGGGCGTCGCGGACCGGCTCGGCAACCAGCTCTCGGTCGTGTTCGGCGACATGCTCGGCGTCGCCCTCCCGCTCGTCACGTTCGCGATCGGCTGCCTGCTCACCGCGTGGCTCGCCCGGCACCGCCACCACGAGGCGCACGACGGCATGCTGTCGAGCGTGCACCGGGTCATCGACCGGGCCGCGGGCTACGTCCCGTCGCCCGAGGACCTGCAGGCCGAGCAGCGTGCGTCGCCGACGCGTCACGTCGCAGCCGCGCCGCCGGCCCCGGCGGCGCCGCCGGGTCCGAGCCGCACGGTCGAGCCCGCCGCCACGGACCAGCCGGACGAGGCGATCAGAACCGGGCGATGACCTCGTCCGCGAAGCGGGCCAGCGAGTCGAGCTGCACCTGCAGGTCGTTCGGGTCGCCGCCGTAGAAGTACCAGGGCACGGCCTGGAGCTCGGTGACGCCGGCGTCCGCGAGCCGGCGGTAGCCGTCGAGGTCGAAGGCGTCGATGCAGAGCGCGTTGATCTCGAACGGGACTCGGCGCGCCCGTACTCGGCCCGGTAGCGGTTGAGCGTCCACGATCGCGCTCGGTGATGTCGGCCTCGGTGTTCTGCACCGAGATCCACCCGTCGCCGAGGCGCGCGGCGCGCCGCAGCGCCGGCTCGGACAGGCCGCCGACCGAGATCGGCACGGCCGCTCGGGCGCGGGGGAGATCATCAGCCGGTCGAAGTCGTAGTACTTGCCGTGGTACTCGACCCACTGCGGACCGCCGCCGCCGCACACGAGCCGGAGGATCTCGATCATCTCGTCGGCGCGCTTGCCGCGCGTCTTCATGTCGGTGTGCGTCCACGCGAACTCTTCGGGCATCCAGCTGAGCCCGACGCCGAGCCCGACCCGCTCGTTCGAGAGCACCGCCATCGACGAGAGCTGCTTCGCGACGAGCAGCGGGTCGCGGATCGGCAGCTTGACGACGTTGGTGAGGAACCGGACCCGGTCGGTGACCGCGGCCATCGCGGCGATCGCGATGAACGGGTCGACGAACGGCGTGTCGCCGCCCCAGAAGCGCGACCCGTCACCCGAGTACGGGTAGTCGGTCGTCGACCTTCTCGGGGAAGAAGACGGAGTCCGGCACGGTGATCGTGTCGAAGCCGGCGGAGTCCGCCATCTGCGCCATCGGCAGCAGGTGGTCGGCGGGGAACATGGGGAACGCGACGGTCCAGCGCACGGTCAGCTCACAGGTCCGGCAGGTTGAGCGCGAGGTTCGCCTCTTCGAGCCCGCCGTCGACCTCGAAGACCTTGCCGGTGACGAAGCTCGCGGCAGGTGACGCGAGGTAGAGCGCGCACAGCGCGATGTCGTCCGCCTCGCCGAGCCGCTTCAGCGGGGTGCCGCTCACCATCTCGTTGCGGATCGAGTCGTCGGTGAGGACGGTCTCGAGCGCGCTCGTCGCGATCGACCCGACCGCGATCGCGTTGACGCGGATCTTCGGCGCGAGGTCCGCGGCCATGAGCCGGCTCATGTGCGTGAGCGCGGCCTTGGCGGTGCCGTAGGCGACGAACCCGCGGTCGCGCAGGCGGCCGATCGTGGACGAGATGTTGACGATCGAGCCTTCGCCCTGCTCGAGCATGTGCGGGACCGCGGCCTTGCTGAGCACGAACGCGCTCGTGGTGTTGAAGTGGAACGCGCGCTCGAGGTAGCCGGGGCTGGTGTCCATGAACGGCCGGGGCATCGTGCCGCCGGCGTTGTTCACGACGACGTCGATGCGGCCGAGCTCGTCGATGGTGGTCTGCACGAGCGCGTCGAGGGCCTCGTTCTCCGCGACGTCCGTCGGCACGACGACCGCCGCGCACGTCGAACGCGCGGGCCTGGTCCGCGATGCTGTCGAGCTGCTCCTTCGTGCGGGACGCGAGCACGACGTCCGCGCCGGCCTCGGCGAGCGCGAGCGCGGTGGCCGCGCCGATGCCGCGTCCGGCGCCGGTGACGATCGCCACCTTCCCGTCGAGTCGAAACCGTTCCAGCACCTGCGACTCCTCTTCGACAGTCATCTGTGCGGCCGCCGGACGGTAGTCCGTCTCCGGCGGGCGCGTCAGGGGACGATGACGGCGCGGCCGTGCAGCGTGCCGGCGGCCAGGTCCGCGTACGCCTTGGCGGCGTCGTCGAGCGAGTACCGCTCGACGTGGGCGCGGATCTGGCCCGCCTCGGCGAGCGCGACCACCTCGTGCAGCTCGCTCACCGAGCCCCAGTACGTGCTGGCGAGCGACACCTCGTAGGGCACGGTGAAGAAGCTGAACGGGTAGCTGCCCATGCCGACGCCGACGAGCGTGACGTCCGAGAGCGGGCGGGCGACGCTCGCGGCGAGCGCGATGGTGGCGTCGACCCCGACGAAGTCGAGCACGAGGTCGGTGCCCCGACCCTTGGTGAGCTCGCGGATCTCCTCGGCCGCGGTGTCGCCGGCGAGCACGCCGTGTGCGGCGCCGACCGACTCGGCCAGGCGCAAGCGCGTCGGGCGACTGGTCCACCGCGATGACCGTGCGCGGGCGAGATCGCGGTGAGGATCTGGATCGCCAGGTGGCCGAGGCCGCCGGCGCCGATCACGAGCGCGGTCGAGCCGGGGACGAGCCGGTGCAGCGAGCGCTTGATCGCGTGGTACGGCGTCAGGCCCGCGTCGGTGAGCGGCGCGGCGTCGACCGGGTCGAGGTCCGTGAGCGGGACGACGTGGCGCGCGTTCGGCACGAGCAGCAGCGGAGCCATGCCGCCGTCGAAGCCGACCCCGCAACCTTCACGCGTGAACTCGGCCCGGTTCTCGCAGTAGTTCTCCATGCCCTGCAGGCAGCGGCTGCAGCGGCCGCAGCCCCACGCGCCGTAGACCGCGACCGGTTGTCCCGACTTCGAGGCCGGTGACGTCCGCGCCGACCGACTCGACCCAGCCCGCGTTCTCGTGGCCGAGCGTGAACGGCGGGTCGAACGGGAGCAGGCCGTCCGGGAACTCGTGCAGGAAGTGCAGGTCCGAGTGGCACGCGCCCGCGCCACCGATCCGCACGACGACTCCGCCGGGACCGGGCTCGGGCTCGTCGACTTCGAGGAGCTCCGGGTCGTGCTGCCATGCCGTGAGCCGCAGGGCGCGCACGGATCAGCAGCCCCCGCCCCACGGGCCCGGGCCCTGCCACTGGTAGAGGCTCCAGGCGATCGTCGTCCTGGTCGGCCGGCGACGCGTTCGACGGGATCACGCCGACGAGGTCGATGCGACCCGCGTGGCGGGCGGCGACGTTCCACGTCGACGCGAGGAACTGGTACGCGCCGTAGTACGGACCGCTCGGGTTCACGACGCCGTAGTTGCCGTGGCTCTCGCGCTGGCGCACGCACGAGAGGAACGGGTCGTCATGGTGCGAGCCGGTTCCGCCCGAGCTCGGCGGCGCGGGAACCGCGACGGCGACCGGAGTGGCCGCACGCGCCGTCGAGCGGTGGGCGGACGGACTTGGCGCGTGCTGCGCGTCGCGCGGCTCGCGGCAGCCTGCGCCGCGAGTCGCGCCTGGACCTCATTGCTGTTGCGCAACGCGGAGGCGAGCAACGCGTCGGCCTTGCGGCTCGCGCGTCTGCAGCTGGTCCAGCGCGGTGCCCTGCTGCTGCTTCGAGGTTGTGCAGGTCCGCGCGCTTCGCGCGCAGGTCCGCCTGCTGCGCGTTCAACAACGAGAGCGCGTCGGTGTCCTTGATGTTCGCGGTGGCGAGCAGCTTGTCGCTGCGCATCATGTCGGCGAGGTCACCGACGGTGAACACCGACGGCAGGCTCGAACCGGCGCGCATGTACGCGCGCGTGCCGCGCGCTCGCTGCACGACGCGCTTCAAGACGCGCGGCGCGCTGCTCACCTTGCGCGATCACGGTCTCGATGCCGGCGGCCTGCGTGCGGAGGCTCTCGAACGCGCTCAGCGCGGCCAGGTAGCGGCCGGCCTCGGCGTTCGCGGCCCGGCGGGCGGACTCGACCTGTCCGTTGGCGTCACTCGCGGCGTCGCGCGAGCGCGACGCAGCCATCGCTGCGGTGGGCGCGCTGAGCACGATGATGACTGCCAGCAGGGCCACCGCCAACCGCTGGGTGCGCGCGACGAGAGAGGAGCATTGCGGGACGTCACGGAAGTACCAAGGGTAACGGGGCCTCGCCCCGGCCCGCCAAGTGGCCCACGCGCCCGACATACCCGGATTCCGGGGTTTCACCACTCTGACGCGCCGAAAATCCAGCGCGGGAGCGGGAAATCCTTGGCGCTCGGCCTACGCTCCGGCCTCTCGAACCGAGGAGCGGGCCCAATGGCGTACAAGGTCATCCAGTGGAGCACCGGCAACGTGGGGCAGCACGCGGTCCGGCTGATCGCCGAGCACCCCGATCTCGAGCTCGTCGGGCTCTGGGTGCACAGCGAGGACAAGGCGGGTCGCGACGCCGGCGAGATCGTCGGCATCGACCCGACCGGCGTGCATCGCGACGAACGACATCGACGCGCTGCTCGACCTCGACGCGGACTGCGTCTGCTACACCGCGACCGCGGACCTGCGACCGGCCGAAGCGATCGCCGACATGGCGCGCATCGCGATGACCGGCAAGAACATCGTGTCGAGCTCCGTCGTGCCGCTGGTCTACCCGCCGCACGTCGATCCCGAGATGCGCCGGCCGCTCGAAGAGGCGTGCAACGAAGCCGGAGTGTCGTGCTTCACGTCCGGCATCGATCCCGGCTGGGCGAACGACCTGTTGCCGCTCGTGCTCACCGGGCAGTGCGAGTACATCGACACGCTGCGCGTGATGGAAGTCGTCAACTACGCGACGTACGCGCAGCCGACGGTGCTGTTCGACACGATGGGATTCGGGCAGGCGCTCGACGCGACGCCGCTGCTGCTCATCCCCGGGGTGCTGTCGTTCGCGTGGGGCGGGACGGTCAAGGTGCTCGCCGCCGGGCTCGGGGTGGAGATCGACGAGCTGCGCGAGGTCCACGAGCGGCTGCCCGGCGGAGGAGACGCTCGACCTCGGCTTCGGCGTGGTCGAGAAGGGGACGACCGCGGCGATGCGCTTCGAGGTCCAGGGGATCGTCGACGGCGAGCCCCGGATCATCCTCGAGCACGTCACCCGGCTCGACGACTCGCTCGCCCCCGACTGGCCCCAGCCGGTGGGCCACAGCGGGTACCGGGTGATCGTGAGCGGCAACCCGAGCTACACCTGCGACGTCCAGATGATGGGCGACGACGGCGACCACAACACCGGCGGCCTGGTGGGCACCGCGGCCCGGCTCGTCAACGCGATCCCCGCGGTGTGCGAGGCCCGACCCGGCCTGCTCTCGGTGCTCGACCTGCCCGTTGATCCCCGGCAAGGGCCTGTTGCGCGTCCGCCGGAAGTAGGAGCCATGCCCGCGATCGTGGTCGAGGACCTGCGGAAGACCTACGGCGAGACCGACGCGGTCGGTGGTGTGAGCTTCGAGGTCCGCGAGGGCGAGGTGTTCGCGCTGCTCGGGCCGAACGGCGCGGGCAAGACCACGACGGTCGAGATCCTCGAGGGCTACCGGTCCCGGACCTCGGGCCGGGTCGAGGTGCTCGGCCGCGATCCAGAGCATGGCGGTCCCGCCTGGCACGAGCGCATCGGGATCGTGTTGCAGTCGTGCGGGCTCGACCCGTACCTCACGGTGTCCGAGTACGTGCTGCACACCGGACGCACGTACCCGCACCCGCGTCCGGTCGACGAGCTGCTCGATCTCGTCGGCCTCTCCGAGAAGACGGGCGCACGGGTCAAGACGCTCTCGGGTGGTCAGCAACGCCGGCTCGATCTCGCGCTCGCGCTCGTCGGCGATCCCGACCTCATCTTCCTGGACGAGCCGACCACGGGTTTCGACCCGTCGGCAGCGACGCGGTGCTTGGGAGATCGTCGAGGGGCTCTGCCGTCTGGGCAAGACGGTCCTGCTGACCACGCACTTCATGGACGAGGCCCAGCAACTCGCGGACCGCGTCGCCGTCATCGCAGGCGGTCGCATCGTCGCCGAAGGGACACCGGAGACGATCGGCGGACGGGATGTCGCGGCCGTCCTCATCCGCTTCGCGCTCCCCGAGGGGATTGCGCGGTCCGAGCTGCCGATCGCGGTGGCGCCGGCGGACCCGGAGGAGCCCGGCTACGTCGAGCTGCGCACCGACGAGCCCGCACCCGTGCTTCACGAGCTCACCGGGTGGGCCTTGGAACGCGACGTCGCCCTGCGCGGCCTCACGGTGACCCGCCCGAACCTGGAGGACGTCTACCTCCAGCTCACCGAGCATCCGGACGGGAAGGGCGCATGAGCCCGACCCGCCTCGCGTTCGACCAGCTCGTGCTCGAGCAGAAGCGGTTCTGGCGCAACCCCGCGAGCGCCATCTTCACGGTCGCCTTCCCCGTCTTCTTCCTCGTGATCTTCGGGTCCATGAACCTGAACGAACGGCTGAGCCAGCTCGGCAACATCAACTTCAATCAGTTCTTCACCCCGAACATCGTTGCCTTCGGGGTGATGGACGCTTGCTTGGTGAACCTCGGGATCAACCTTCCGTTCCGGCGCGACACCGGCTTGCTCAAGCGCATGCGAGGAACACCGCTGCCGATCCCCGCGTTCGTCTTCGGGCTGCTCGCGAACGCGTTCCTCGTCAGCGCGCTGCTCACGGTCTTCGTGATGGGGTTCGGCGCGGTGGTCTACGACGTCGAGTTCCCGCTCTCGCACCTTGCCGATCTCGTCCTCGTCCTCGTCGTCGGTGCCGCGTCGTTCAGCGCGCTCGGCGTCGCGATCGCGTCGCTCGTCCCGAACGCGGATGCCGGCCCGGCGATCGTGAACGCGATCTTCTTCCCGCTCGTCTTCCTGTCGGGGACCTTCTTCCCGGTGAGCCCGGACTCCGTGCTCGCGCGGATCGCCGACTTCTTCCCCGTCCGGCCGTTCCTCCAGGCCACCTTCGCCACCTTCGACCCGTTGGAGGTCGGATCCCGCCTCCACTGGGGCGATCTCGCGGTGGTCGCGGCCTGGGGTCTGGCGGCCGGCGTGGTCGCGGTGAGGCGCTTCCGCTGGGAGCCACGCGTCACGTAGGTTTGGGGGCGGTGAGCAGGCACCGCGCTGTTCCTCTGGGCACGGCCGTGCTCCTCGCGTCCGCGTTGGTACCGGTGCTGGGATGCACGTCGGGCTCCGCCGCGACGTCGACCCGGTCGCACTGGCCAGTCGGCGCGACCGTCGTGTCCGATGGACCGCTCGGTCCGCGTGGCTCGCCCGCGATCGCCGTGCGGGGTCACCAGGTGTTCGTGGTCGGCGGGCAGATGCTGCGCGACGGCCAGCCCGTGAAGCGCATGAACGACGGCGCGGTGTTCGACCTGCGCACCCGGAGCTGGAAGCGGCTCCCGGACGCGCCCTTCAGGCGAACGCAGACGACGACCGCGGTGTGGGTCGGGCCCCGGCTGGTCGTCGCGGGCGTGACGTGTCCCGGGCGCGTCGGCGCGGAGCACGGTTGCACGGGCGGGAAGATCGTCGCCGCGGTGTACTCGGTGCACACGGGCGCGTGGCGGCACCTGCGGGTGCCCGACGCGGTTCGCGACGTCGAGGCTTCGGCGCGACCCCGAGCGCGCTCTGATGGCGACGAAGGACGACGCGTGGCTCCAGCTGACCGGGGGCACGACGATGGCCGTGAACCCACACACCGGCCGGTGGCGCGAGATTCCGCCGGCTGTGCCGGGCGCGACCTGCTCGTCAGGCCGGTACGCGGCGAGCTTCGGTCCGACGCGGACGATGGGGCTGAACGCGCTGCGGCTCCTCGGCTTCCATGACCATTCGTGGAGTGCCCCGTCCTCCCGGGTGGCTTCTCGGATGCGGCAGTGGGTGCAGTGCCGTCGTGCGACGCGGACAGCGTCGTCGTGGTCAAAGGCGATCAGCGCGCGCAGACGTGTTCGACGTCGGAGCTGTGCGCTTTCCCGCGGGTGTCCGGCTCGCCGTTCGCGATCGTGCAGCGATACGACCTGTCGTCACAGCAGTGGTCCACCGTCGCTCGACCGCCGTTCCCCACCGCAGCCGGGGGATCCGGCGTCGGGCACGGATCGGACATCGACTTCTTCGACGGGACCGGCGGACCGGTGGTGCGACTCTCCACCACGACCGGGACCTGGACGCAGCTCGCCCCCGGCCCCGTGTCGCCGAACTCGCCGCTCTGGGTGCACGGGCTCTTCGTCACCACCGACGACAGCCACCTCGTCGTCGACCGCCCGGTCTGACCACCAGGGTCAGCGCGACGCACGCCACATGGTGGTGACCGTGCCGTTGCCCCCGGGCAGTGCGAACGTCGAGCGCGGGACGAACCCGACGGACTCGTAGCGCCCGATGTTCACGGGGTTGCTCGATTCGAGGTACGCGGGCGAGTGCGCCGCGTCGATGCGCTCCAACGTGTCGTCGAGCAGCGCCATGCCGATGCCCTGGCCGCGGTGGTCCGGCGCGGTGCCGAAGAGGGTCAGGTAGTAGTACGGCGGCGACGCCGGGGGATGGTTCGCGTCGAAGCAGTCGAGCAGATCGAGCACGAGCCGGGCGCGGTCGCCGATGAGCGCGCGCAGCAACGGCGCGACGTGCGGCTCGTCGGCGGGGGCGAGCTCGTGGCCACCCGGCGGGATCCAGACCGTGACTGCCTCGGCCCGCTCGGTCATGCGCACCGCACCCTGCCGCAACGCCGCGGCGACCCAGAACCGCCACCAGACCTCGAGCTGGTCGCGCTCGGGGAACGCCCAGCCCCAGACCGGGTCGGGCTCGAACGCGCCGGCCAACGTCACCGCGATCGCCTGCAGATCCTCCGTGGTCGCGGCCCGGCTCTCCATCACCGCGACGTTACGAGCCCGGCGGCGCGGTCGCTCGATACGCTCCGCCGCATGAGCGATCAGGCGCGCCAGACGGGGCCCGTGGGGCGGGTCGTCGGCACGGAGGACAGCACCCCGCTGCACTTCTGGGTCGCGCTGAGCCCGGAGCGCTACCTGCAGCTCGACGACGTCGTGATCTGCGAGCGGCCGCTCCCGGACGACGAGTCGGTGACGCTGTCGGGCATCGTCACCCAGGTCATCGGCCGCCAGGAGGGCGCGCAGTTCGCCTCGGACGTCTTCCTCATCGCCGACGGCGTGCTGCCGGGCGAGGCGGTCGAGGTGGCCGAGATCACCGTGAGCCGGGTCGAGCCGGAGATCTACGTCCCGCCGCTGCCGGGCGCGCCGGCGCGCCGGGCCGAGGACGCGGAGCGCGACCACGCGCTGTTCTTCGACGACATGGAGCACCGGGTCCCGATCGGGCTCGGTCGCGACGGTGCGCCGCTCTACGCCAACCTCGAGTTCCTCGACGGCACCCGTGGCGCGCACGTCAACATCAGCGGCATCTCCGGCGTCGCGACCAAGACGAGCTACGCGACGTTCCTGCTCTACAGCATGTTCCACTCCGGGCGTGCTCGGCGCCGAGGCCGTCAACACGAAGGCGCTCATCTTCAACGTGAAGGGCGAGGACCTCCTCTTCCTCGACCAGCCCAACGGCAAGCTCGACGAGGAGCAGCAGGACCGCTACCGCACGCTCGGCCTCACCCCGGGACCGTTCGAGTCGGTGGCGGTCTTCGCCCCGCCGCGCAAGGGCGATCCGAACGCCGGGCCGGACGTCGCGACCCGCACCACCGGCGTGAGCACCTACTACTGGACCATCGCGGACTTCGTCGAGGGTGAGCTGCTCCCGTTCGTCTTCGCCGACGCGGAGGACGAGCGCCAGCAGTACACGATGGTGATCCACAACGTCGTGCGGAAGCTCAAGGTCGACGGCGTGCCGGTTCGGCGACGACGGCGCGTGGCAGATCGAAGGCGTGACGGTCCGCACCTACCACGAGCTCGTCGAGCTGATCGTGGAACGGCTGACCGACGACGACTCGAGCCTCGACTGGGCCGGGCGCGCGGTCGGCATGGGGACCATCAACGCGTTCGTGCGCCGGCTGCTGTCGTCGCAGCGCGCGCTCGGCCACCTGATCCGCGCCGACGTCCCGCTCCGCGCCGGACGGCACGTGCGCACCGCGGAGTCCGCGCAGGTGACCGTGGTGGACATCCACAACCTGGCCGACCGCGCGCAGCGGTTCGTCGTCGGGGTCACGTTGCAGCGCGAGTTCGAGCAGAAGGAAGAATCGGGCGCGCGCCGGCCGTTGCTCTTCGTCGTGCTCGACGAGCTGAACAAGTACGCGCCCCGTGAGGGCCAGAGCCCGATCAAGGACCTGCTCCTCGACATCGCGGAGCGGGGCCGCAGCCTCGGCATCATCCTCGTCGGCGCGCAGCAGACCGCGAGCGAGGTGGAGCGGCGGGTGATCGCGAACTCGGCGCTGCGCGTCGCGGGCCGGCTCGACCCGGCCGAGGCGATGCGGCCGGAGTACGGCTTCCTGCCCGCCGCCCACCGGGAGCGGGCCCGGATCGCGAAGCCCGGCACGATGTTCGTGAGCCAGCCCGAGATCCCGGTGCCGCTCGTGGCCGAGTTCCCGTTCCCGGCGTGGGCGACCCGGCCCGACGAGGTCCGCGGCGGGCGCGTCGACGCCGACCGGCACCGTGAGTGCCGACGGCGTCGAGGCCGACCCCTTCGCGGGACTCCCGGGCGCGTGAGCAGCGCCGCCCACGGCCCCAGGATGGTCGCGGTCCGCAGCTCGGCCGTGGGAGATCTTCGGGAGAGCAGCACGTGAGGATCCTGCACACGTCCGACTGGCACGTGGGCAAGACGATCCGGGGGTTGTCGCGGCTGGACGAGCACCGCCGCGTGCTCGCGGAGATCGTCGACCTGGCCGCGATCCCGGTCGGTCGATCTCGTGCTGGTCGCCGGCGACCTCTACGAGTCCGCGGCGCCGTCGGCGGAAGCCGAGCAGATCGTCCTGCGCGCGCTGCTCGACCTGCACGACACCGGCGCGAAGGTGGTGGTCGTCGCCGGCAACCACGACAACCCCGGACGGTTCGAGGCGATCCGCCCGCTGATGGCCGAGCTCGGCATCACGGTGCTCGGCCAGGTCGCGCGGCCCGATGCCGGCGGGGTGCTCGAGCACACGACTGCCGGCGGTGAGCGCGCGCACATCGCGCTGCTGCCGTTCTGCTCCCAGCGCTACGCGGTGCGGGCCGCGGAGCTGATGAGCCAGGAGGCGTTCGAGAACGTCGGCGCGTACGCGGAGCAGATGCGTGGCATCGTCGGCGCGCTGACCGCGGACTTCGGCGGGGGCGCGGTGAACCTCGTCGTGGCGCACGCGATGGTGCGCGGCGGGCAGACCGGGGGCGGCGAGCGCGAGGCGCAGACCGCGTTCGAGGACTACTGGATCGACGCGAGCGTGTTTCCCGGCGCGGCGAGCTACGTCGCGCTCGGGCACCTGCACCTGGCCCAGAAGCTGCCCGGCGGCGCGCCGATCTGGTACTCGGGCTCACCGATCCAGGTGGACTTCGGCGAGGCGGGCGCGGGCAAGCACGTCGTGGTGATCGAGGCCGAGCCCGGGACTGCCCGCGTCCGATCGAGCCGATCCCGCTGACCGCGGGGGAGCAGCTGCGCACGCTGACCGGGACCTTCGCCGAGCTGCAGGCCATCGCCGCGGCCGAGGACCTCGCGGGGACGTGGCTGCGGGTGCGCGTGACCGAACCCGCACGAGCCGGGTCTGGCCGACGACGTGCGCGCGCTGCTCGGCGACCGGGTGGTCGAGGTCCGCATCGATGCGCCGGCGAGCCTCGGACCCTCGGCCGCGGGCCGAGCGCCGCGGGCGTGGCCCCCACGAGCTGTTCGCGGCCTACCTCGACGAGCAGAACATCGAGGACGACCGGCTGGTCGCGCTCTTCGCCCGGCTGCTCGACGAGGAGCTCACCCGGTGAGGCCGGTCCGGCTCCAGGCGCAGGGCTTCGGCGCGTTCCGCGAGCTCACCGAGATCGACTTCGAAGGCGTCGAGCTGTTCGCGCTCGTCGGCCCGACCGGCTCCGGGAAGTCGACCGTCATCGACGCGATCTGCTTCGCGCTCTACGGCAGCGTGCCCCGCTACGGCAACAAGGGCAGCGTCGCGCCGATCGTGACGATGGGCGCGATCGAGGCGCGGGTGAGCCTGACGTTCGAAGCGGCGGGTCGCCGCTACATCGCGACGCGGGTCGTCCGGCTCGACAAGCGGGGCAGCGCGACGACGAAGGAAGCCCGGCTCGAGGCGGTCGACGGCGAGGTGCTGGCGGGATCGGTCGGCGAGATCGACGGCGCGGTCGAAGGGCTGCTCGGCCTGACCTTCGAGCACTTCACCCGTGCGGTCGTGCTCCCGCAGAACGAGTTCGCCCGGTTCCTCCACGACAAGCCCGCGGCCCGCCAGGACCTCCTCATCAAGCTGCTCGGCTTCGACGTGTACGAGCGCATGATGCGCAACGCCCGGGCCCGGGCGGCCGAGCAGGAGGCCGCGGTGAAGCTGGCCGAGCAGCAGCTCGAGGCCCTCGCCGACTGCACGCCCGAGCAGCTCGACGTCTGGGAGCAGTGGGTCGCGCTCTACCGGCCAGCTGCGCGACGAGGTGCGGGCCGCCCGGGCCGCGCTGCGAGCACGCTCGGCGCGAGGACCAGCCGCGGCAACCACCGCGGCGACGCGAGCGCGCGAGATCGTCGAGCGGCTCGACCCGGACGGAGATGCCGGCACCGTCGCGAAGCTGGCGACTGCTCGCGAGCAGGCCGCGCGAGAGCTCGACGGCACGCAGTCGAAGCGGCCGCGAAGGCGGCGCAGCGCGTGGTGAGCACGGCGCAGGAGGCGCTCGCCGAGCTCGGGCCGCGGGATCCGCTGCGTCGCGGCGCGCGCCGCGCTCGGACGAGCTCGAGCAGATCCGCGCGGCGCTGGCCCAGGCCCGCGAGCGGCGCCGAGCGATCGGCCGCGGCGGTCGCAGCCCGCGGCGAGCGAGCTGGCGGACGCCGAGCGGGCGCTCGAGGCGCTCCGGGTCGCCCACGCGGCGCACGCGCTCGTCGGTGCGCTCGAGGTCGGCGAGCCGTGCCCGGTGTGCGAGCAGCCGGTCGAGACGCATTCCCGAAGCGCCGCGCGCCGGCGGCGCGCGGCCGGGCCGCGCAAGCAGCGTCGACTGCCGCGAAGGCCGCGGACCAGAAGGCCCGCGAGCACGCGGCCGCGGCGCAGCAGTCGGCGACGGAGCTCACCGAACGGGAACGCGCAGCTGGCGCGCACGGTCGCGGAGCAGCCGGACGCGGAGGCCGTCGATCGTCAGCTGCACGCGATCGAGGCGGCCGCGAAGTCGGTCGAGGCCGCGCGCGCCGCGGACACGCGACGCCCGCAAGCAGCGAGACCGAGGCCCGCGCCGCGCTCGACGCGGTCGACGCCCGGCTGCAGAAGGCCGCGGCGGCGTTCCGGGCCCAGCGCGACGCGCTCGTGCAGATCGGGGTCGCGCCGCCGTCCGGAGCGGGGCGACCTCGCCGCGGACTGGCCCGCGCTCGTCGAGTGGGCCGCAGTCGGAGGCGCCGACGCACGCCGCGGCGGCGGCAACGGCGGACGCGGCTGCCACCGAGCTCGGGTCAGCGACGCGACGAGCAGCTCGGGCGCGCTGGTCGAGCGCGGCGCTCGAAGCCGACATCGAAGTGCGGCGACCGGTCACCCCGGACGAGCTGGCCGACGCGGTCGTGGAAGCCGAGCAGGCGCGCCCGGGCGGAGCAACAGCGGGTCAAGGACGGCATCAAGGCGCGGACCAAGCTCGAGCGCCAGATCGAGAAGACCGGCGCCGACGTCCACGTCGCCCGCGAGCTCGCCCGGCTGCTCGACGCCCGCAACTTCGAACGGTGGCTGGTGGCCGAGGCGCTCGAGCTGCTGGTCGACGGCGCGTCGCTGCGGCTCCGGGAGCTGTCGGCCGGGCAGTACTCCTTCGCGTTCGAGGACTCGAGCCGCGACTTCCTGGTCGTCGACCACCGCAACGCGGACGAACGCCGCTCGGTGCGCACGCTGTCCGGCGGGGAGACGTTCCAGGCGTCGCTCGCGCTGGCGCTCGCGCTGGCCGATCAGCTCGCCGACCTCGCGGCCGACGGCGCGGCGCGGCTCGAGTCGATCTTCCTCGACGAGGGCTTCGGCTCGCTCGACCCCGACACGCTCGAGACGGTCGCCGGAACGATCGAGAACCTCGGCGCGGGCGACCGGACCGTCGGCGTCGTCACGCACGTGCGGGAGCTGGCCGAGCGGATGCCGGTGCAGTACCGGGTGGCGAAGGGGCCGCGCACCGCGTCGGTCGAGCGGGTGACCCGATGAAGTTCCGGGTGGATCCGTGGAGCGTGGAGTACGGCGCGTCGGTCGAGTCCGACCTCGACCAGTCGGCGGTCGACGTCAACCCCGACGTCGAGGTTCCAGCCGACGAGTGGCACGCGATCGGTCCGAGCGCGACGGCTCGGGAGCCGGCGACGGTGCTGTTCGTCGACGGGGTCCGCCGGGTGGACGCCCGGGTGTGGATCGAAGACCCGGACGGCGACGCCCAGCCGGGGATCTGCGCGTCGTTCGGTGCGGGTGTCGCACGCTGTGGCGCGGGGCGGCGCGCCGAGGTCATCCACCCGAGCGTCGGGCGGGGCGTGTTCAGCGCGTCCCCGCACGCGGCCGAGATCGTGACCAGGCACGGCGCGTACGCCGCGCACGTCGCGAACGGTCCGAGCCCGAAGGACCTCTGGCTCGCGCTGCAGGAACGGATGGCCCGGCGCGAGGTCGAGGCCGCGGAAGCCGCCCGACGCGAGTGTCCCGAGCCCGACGACGCGCTCGTCGTGGTCGACGGCCCGCTGAGCGGTCGCCAGCACGTGCCGGGGACGGTCGGCATGGTCAAGACCCACGAGGTCGCGTACCTGCCACCGCCGCTGCACGCACTCGTCAGCACCCTCGGCGCGGGAGAGCGGACCCCGATCTTCACCATCGGCAGCCGGTGGTCCCGCCACTCCTGGTACCTGCGGCTCCCCGGCGGTGCCGACGCGCCGTGGGCCGGGGTGGTGCGGGTCGAGTGCTCGACCGAGGTCGCGCGTCCCGGACGCCGGCGCGCTCGCCGACACGGTGGGGATCACCCTCGGCCGCTACGCCAGCGAGCCGTACAAGGACCCCCGTGCGCCCAGAACCTGTACCCGATCGGTGGTCTGGAGCGGGAGCTCCGGCGGCGCCTGGGCGACGCCCGGCTGATGTTTCGGGCCCTGCGGGTCGCCGCAACGGGGGCTGTGGGCTGATTGCCCCGTTCACCAGGACGCCGGGGGAGTCGATACCGTCTAGCGAGGCACGGATGCCCGGTCCCACTCTCCAGGCCCCCGGAGAGCCCGATGAGTCGCAAGACGAAGATCCGCACCGACGACCTCGACGCCGACGAGCTGGCCGACGAGGTCCGCACGTCGAGGACACCGACCCGCACGGGTTCTGGGACCGCGACAACCTCGGCGGCGAGGCGAACGACGATGCCTTCGCCGACGTCATCGACATCGCCGACGACCTGCCCGACGAGCGCGAGACCCTGGTCTACATGGGGAGCGTCACCGAGGTCGACGGCGCAGAGCTCGCGGCGCTCGGGGCGTGGGCCGAGGACAAGGCGTGTCGCGGGTGCAAGCGCAAGATGCGTCGCGCTGGCGACGCTCCACCTGCTGAAGCACGACGAGTGCCGCAGGCGTTCCGCGTCAGCAGCCTGCTCCACCGCTACCAGTAGTCGCCGGCGGCGTTGGCGGTTCGCTAGGTGTGGACGCCGTTCCAGGTGAAGTCGGCCTGGCCGGTCTCGTAGCAACCCTCGAGGTGGGTCAACCACGCGAGTGAGTCGGTGAGCCCGCCGGGCCGGTTGCGCGGCGAGCCACAGGCGCTCGTGCTCCGCCATCACCGGGCGGAGGTCCTCGGCGAAGCCGTGTGCGCGTGCGCTGCGGGATCGACGCGAGGGTCCCGTCCCCCTCGACGCGCGCGCGCGGCCGTCGCGAGCCAGCAGCGACACCAGCGCGATCGCGTTGCGCAGCTCGTCGAGCACCAGCTCGCCGTCGGCTCGACCGGGCCGGGCGTGGGTCGAGCGTCGTCGCGGAGCAGTCCGAGCTCCATCTCGACCGCCTCGTACTCGTCCGCGCTCGCGCCCTTCAACGGCCACCGGCCCGAGACGAGCTGGGGCCAGTACAGCGGCAGGACGAGCGCGGAGACGTTGCCCATCTGCGGCGTGATGCCGAGGTAGACGTCGCCGAGCGCGACGAGCGTCTCGCCGAGCACGCCGGTCGGGTCGTCGTAGCAGTGGGCGGACAGCGCGGCGCCGAGGTCGAGGTCGCGGTTCGTCGCCGCGCACCACGCCACGGCGGCGCCGTAGGCGAGCCCCGGATCGCTGATCGGCAGGTACTGGAGGTGGCCCTGGTCGCCCCAGTCGGTGTTGAGGACACCGTCGCCGCCGTGCGCGATGGTGGCGTCGACGGCCTCGGCGATCGTCGCGCGCATGTTCGTCGTCCGGCCGAGGATCGTGAGCCAGCTCGACGTCCCCGGCGCGGTCCAGCACGGCCGGCCGGCAGCCGCGTAGGTCGCGGCCCGGGCGTCGAACGGGTAGCCCGCGTCGTAGCCCCACTCGCAGACGGTGACGCCGTCCGGCAGCGCGGCGATGTGCTCGGGCTCGCCGGCGAGGATGTCGCCCCAGATCAGCAGCTCGCGCTCGCCGAGCTCGGGCAGCGCGCGCAGCGACCCGCATCCACTCGAGGTAGTCGTCGATCCGCTCCGGCGGCATCTCCCACGGCTCGTCGAGCCCGACGTTCACGTAGCGCTCGTGCGAGAAGTTGGGCAGCAGCTCGCTCAGCAGGTCGCGCACGAGCGCGAGCGCGGCGGGGTTGGTCGGCTCGATCGTGGTCGGCGCGCGATCCGGCTGGTCCGGGGTCGGAGCCATCGCGAGGTGCCGGTACTCGTCGTGGGCGAGCCAGCGACCCATGTGGCCCGAGGCAGTTCTGGTTCGGCACGAGCTCGATGTGGCGCTCGGTGCAGTACGCGTCGACCGCGCGGATCTCCTCGGCGGTCATCGGGCTCGCGTCGCGCCACACGACCTCGTGGTCGCGGTAGGCGAAGGTGTGCTCGGAGTAGAGCTGGATCTGGTTGACCTTCCACGACGCGAGCCGGTCGACGAGCGCGAAGAGCGTCTCCATCGTCGGCACCTTGTCCCGCGCGATGTCGAGCATCACCGAGCGGATCGGGATGTCGGGCCAGTCGCGGATCTTCGCCGACCGGGCAGCGCGCCGTCGTGCAGGCGAGCCGAGCTGCGCGAGCGTCGCGCGCGGTAGAACGTCGCCGGCCGGGTCCGCGGCGTCGACGTCACCGTGCCGTCGGCGTCGATCCGTGATCGTGTAGCCCTCGGCCGGGATGCCCGGGTGCACCGAGCGTCACGCGTGGCTCCGACGCAGCCACGGTGCGGTCGAGCAGATCGACGTGGCGGGGGACGGGCAGCAGGTTCACCGAAGCTCCTTGCGGTGGACGAAGAACACCCGGCCGACGGTCGCGCCGATGCGGGCGTAGGGGACGACCGGTCCGACCCAGCCGATCTCGGCCCGGGTCCGCCCGGACGCGCGCATCCGGTGGAGCGCGCCGAGCAGCGGGGCGACACCGACGCCCCGGCCGAGCAGGTCCGGGCGCACCGCGACGGGACCGATCCACCCGGCCCGGTTGACGTCGTACGCGCAGACGGCCGAGATCCCGTCGTCGTCGCGGGCGATCACGAGCGTGTCGCGCTCGGCGGCGCGGACGAGCTCGTGCTCCCAGTTCGCCCAGTGCTGCGCGCCCCAGGCCTGGATCTCGTCGCGGTCGGCGGGACCGGCGCGTGGACCAGCCGCCGGGGTCCGGCGGCATCGACTCGAGATCGACGTCCATGTTGAAGTTCGCCTCGACCCGCCCGTAGCGCAGCCGCTCGAGCAGGCACAGCAGCGCGGTCTCGCGGGACTCGACCCCGGGGTAGAGGTAGAACGGCCCGTCTGCGCCGGTCGTCACGGAGGTGAGACCCGCGGCGCGCGACGTCCGCCTCCGCCGGCCGCGACCAGGGCCCGGCCGATGCCGCGGCCCCGGTGCTCGCGGGCCACCACGAGGATCCGGATGAACCCCTGGCCGGCCGCGCCGGCGGCCGCGCTGCCCTCGACGGTCGCGACCAGACCGACGTCGGGGTCGCCCCGGACGACCGCGGGTTGCTCCGGCGCGAAGAGCGTGCGCTCGAGCTCGTCGATGGCTCGGCGGATCGACCAGGGACGCTTGCGCAGAGGGCGGTGATCGCCGTGAGGTCGGCGGCCCCGAGGAGCCCGAAGCCCGGATCGTTCATCGGCTCGACGCTACGCCACGGGATGGGTAAAGCATCGGGGCGCTTTGGCCGATACGTCCCCGGGGAGAGGCCGATGAGACGGAGCGGCCGTGTCCACGATCGAAGACCTGCGAGACGAGATCACCCGGGAAGAGCGGGTGACCAACCTCGACGCCGACGGCACGGTCAGCGCCGAGGAGATCCACCGGAGACGGCGCCAGATGTTCCTGCTCGCGGTGGTCGTGCTCGTGGGACTGCTCTTCACCACCGTGGCGAACGACGTGTGGACGTCGTTCCGTGACCGCAGCTGGATCGACCCGGACATCGCCCGATTCGCGCTGATCGGCTTCGGGGTCATCAGCGCGGCCTACCTGTACGACAAGGAGCAGCACCTCAAGCGGCTCAGCCGCCTTGGTCGCGACGTCCACGACCTCGATGCTGCGCTGGCCGCGACGATGCTGCAGTCCGCCTTGGTCGCCGACGCGACCGAAGCCGTGCACGCCTCGCTCGAGCTCGACGAGGTGCTCACGTGTGTCGGCGAACAGGCCTGCCGGCTCGTCGGCGCGGCGCAGCGCGTCGCTTGTGGCTCGCCGACGACGACGGTGACCTGCGGCCGGTCGCGACCCAGGTCGACGTCGACCGGACGGGAGCAGTCCGAGCCGGCGAGCCGAACGACGACCTGCTCCGGGTCGTGGGCCGCACCCGCAAGAACCCGCGCTGCTCAACTCCGGGACGGTCTCGGTGCTCTGCATCCCGCTGCTGCGCGACGGGCGTCTGCTCGGTCTCATCACGCTCGACGCCGACGCCTCGGACCGGTTCACCGATGCCGACTCGGCCCTGCTCGGACGGTTCGCCACGCCCGCGGCGAACGCGATCGCCCACGCCCAGCGCTTCGAAGCAGTCATGTTCCTGCTCGACCCCGACGCCGCGGGACCGCACGACGCGAGCGGCATCCACGAGAGCCCGGCCGCCTAGCACCGCCGGATCGGCGTTCGGCCTCGGGCGATTCGGGGGGTTCGGGTACCCTCGGCCAGTGCCATCAGGGTCGACGCTGGGCGAGCAGCTGGACGGCGGTCCCAACGGGATCGGCCTGCTCCGGTTGCTCCTGGCGCTGGCCGTCCTCGTCTCGCACGCCTGGGTGCTCGGCGGGTTCGGTGCCGAGCCGCTGGTCGGCTTCGGCCACAACCGCAACACCCTCGGGACGGTCGCCGTCGTCGGCTTCTTCGTGCTCAGTGGGCTGCTCGATCGCGAGGAGCTGGGTCCGCCGGCCCAAGCCCCGCGTGTTCCTCCGGCACCGCGTGCTGCGGATCTTCCCGGGCTTCTGGGTCTGCCTCGTCGTCATCGCGTTCGTGATCGCGCCCGCTCGGTTGGCGGACGCTGCACGGGACGCTGAGCGGGTTCCCGATCGTCGGCCGCAACTCGGCCGGTGGGTACCTGGTCGACAACTTCGCGCTGTTCCGGGCCCAGGACGGCATCCGCGGCACGCTGAACGGTGTCCCGTACTTCACGCCTCCGGTGGGCCAGCTGGACGGCTCGCTCTGGACGTTGTTCTACGAATTCGCCTGCTACCTCGGCGTGCTCGTCCTGGGCCTGTGTGGCCTCCTGGTGAAGGCGCGCCGGGTCGTCATTGCGGTGCTCGCCGCGGGCGCGCTCGTCGCGCTCGCGTACGTGGTCGACAACACCACGGTCGTCCAGATCACGCAGTGGATCTCCGTGAACCCGCTGTCGATGCGGGTCGTCGCCGCGTTCGCGCTCGGAGTCACGTGCTTCAGCTTCAGCGACCGGATCCCGATGCTGCGGAGCTGGTTTGTCGTCGCGTTGATCCTGAGCGTTGCGAGCCTGTACGCCGGCTGGCTCGACTACGGCGGGCTGATCCCGTTCGCCTACGTACTGGTGTATCTCGGGCTCGAGCTGCCGATCCGCGATCTCGAGGCGCACGGCGACCTGTCGTACGGCATCTACCTCTACGCGTTCCCGGTCCAGCAGCTCCTGGCCCTGCGCGTGTGGAACCGGTGGGGCGTGGGCGTGTACATCGTCCTCACCTTGGCCTTCGTCGTGCCGCTCGCAGTGGTGAGCTGGTTCACGGTGGAGCGGCCGGCGCTCCGGTGGAAGGCGCGCGGCGGGAGGGGATCGGTCAACCCGGACCCACCGATCGTGGCCAACCCCGGCGGCGAGCTCGGAGCCTGATCAGATCACCCAGGGGTACTCGGCCTCGGGCCAGTTCACGATGTTGTCCGCCTTCAACGTGTCGATCTGCGCGTCGTCGTAGCCGAGCCACGCCAGGATCTCCCGGGTGTTCTCGCCGACGCGGGGCGGCGGGGTGTCGATGGTGCTGGGCGCGTCGGAGAACTGGATCAGGTCCCCGAACTGGCGGAGGTTCCCCATGATCGGGTGCTCGTACTCGGCCACGAGCCCGAGCCGCTCGTTGTCCGCATCGAACAGCACGAGGTCGCCGGCCTTCGTGTCGACGGGGATCTCGTTGGGCACTCCGGCTTCGTTGAACGCGTTCGCCCACGTGAGCTGGGTCTTCTCGAGGAAGCGAGGCTCGAGGATCGCCTCGAGCGCTTCGCGGTTCTCGCGCCGGAGATCCGCGACCGCGAACCGGGAGTCGTCGGCGAGATGCGGAAGGCCGAGCGCGCCGCACAGCGCGATCCACTCGGACTCCTTCACCGCGGCGATCTGGATCCAACCGTCCTGGGTCTCGTAGAGGCGGTAGCACGCACCGGTCCCGTGCAGACCCTGGTCCAGGCGAGGCCGCGCGCACCGCTTCGCCGTCGACGAGCAACGCGTCGGACGCGAACACCGCGCCGCCGTCCATGAGCGACGTCCACAGCTCCTGGCCCTCGCCGGTGCGACGCTGGTGGAAGAGCGCCGCGAGGACGCCGACGACCGAGAGCATCGCGTTCGCCGCGTCGCACATCCCGAAGCGGTAGTACAGCGGCGCGTTGCCGGTGTGGGTCGCGCCCGCTTCGTACTCGAGCCCGGCCGACGCCTGGTACAGCGGGTCGAGGCCACCGAAGTGGGCGAGCGGACCCTCGAGCCCGTACGCCCAGGTGTTGCAGTAGACGACGTCGGGGTTGACCCGCTTGCACTCCTCGTAGCCGATGCCGAGCCGGTTCGCGACGCCCGCGGTCATGTTGTGGTGCACGATGTCCGCGCGCTCGACCAGCTCGAGCGCGATCTCCACGCCCTTCGGCGACTTGAGGTCGAGCGAGATGTCGCGCTTGCCGCGCTGGCACGCGAAGAACGGCTTGCCCGCGAGCCGCATCCCGTCACCCGTCACGGGCTCGACCTTGATGACCTCGGCGCCGATGTCACTCAGGATCATGGGCCCGAACGGCCCGGCCAGGTACTGGCCGAAGTCGATGACCCGTACGCCTTCGAGGGCACCCATCAGTCCACCTCTCCACTGAACGCGGCGATCTCGGCGTCGCTGAAGCCGAGCAGCCCGAAGATCTCGATGTTGTGCTCACCGGGCTGGGGTTGCGGGCCCCTGGATCGCGCCGGGCGTCCCGAGCAGGTTGATCGGCACGCCGATCTGGGTCGTCGGGCCCGAGCTCGGGATCGTCGACTTCGGCCACCATCCCGTTCGCGACCAGCTGGGGATGCGGGTGCCCACCCGCGCCGAGTGCCTCCTCCATCGTGATGACGGCCTCGATCGTGTGGTTGTTCGCCTGGAACTCCGCGACGAGCTCGTCGCGGTCGTGGTCGAGGTACGCCTCCCGTCGCTTCACGGTGAACTTGTCGCGCTCCTCCGGCGGCATCGTGAGGAACGTCAGCGGGTCGGGCGGGTCCTCGAGCCCGAGCAGCTCGTCCTGGCTCGCCTTCGGCGTGAGCCCGCTCATCACCGACGCGTGCACCCACTCGCCGTTCGCGACCTCGAAGAGCATCTGCTGGTGGATGCCCGGCGGGTACGTCTTGCCCATGAGGTCGTGGAACGCGGCCGGCGCCTTCTCGACGTGCTGCCAGACCTGCGTCGTGTAGAGCATCGACCCCTGGTAGAGCGACGTGGTGACGTGCTGGCCGCGCCCGGTCTCCTCCCGCGCGACGAGCGCGGCGAGGATCCCGGTCGGGATGAGGAACGCCGCGCCCATGCTCGGCATCGGCATGTGCAGGAAGATCGGGCCCATGCGCCAACCCGGCTGCTCCCATTGCTGGCCGCTGCTCGCCTGGACGAGCGCGTCGTAGCCCGGTCGTTGCGCGAACCGGTGCCCTTCGGGATAGCCGGGGCAGGAGCAGTAGACGAGCTTCGGGTTGCGCGCGTGCAGCGCGTCGTACCCGATCCCGAGCCGGTCGGTGACGCCGGGCCGGTAGGTCTCCACCAGCACGTCGGCGTCGTCGACGAGCGCGCAGCATCGCCTCGAGCCCGTCCGGGCCGCTTGAGGTCGACGGTCACCGAGCGGCGGGACCGGTTCCACACGGAGTACCCCGAGTACGAGCGGAACGGATCACCGCCCGGCGGCTCGACCTTGATGACGTCGGCTCCCTGCTCGGCCAGCAGCATGACGCCGAGCGGTCCGGCGATGCCCCAGGACAGTCCAGGATGCGCACTCCATCGAGCGCACCGGCCATCAGATCCCCCTCGTCTCGACGTCGACCACGACTTCCCGCAGCCTCGCGCACTCCTGACATCCGTGTCAGGGTCGAGCTGCCGGTCGCGGTCAGCGCGGGTCCGACTCGAGCTGCTGACCCCGCGCCGCGCGGCCCGTGCGCTCGAGCCGGCGTGAGCGCGCGTCGGTCGTGGCGGAGGTAGCGGTCGAGGAACTCGTTGACGGCCCGCGAGACGTGGTCCACGTACTGCGGCCCGAACAGCGTGTGGGCGCGCCGAGCATGGTCAGCAGGAACTTCGGCGGCTCTCGCCTCTGCGTAGACCTTGGTGCTCCCGCGGTACGGCACCGTCTCGTCCTCGTCCCGTGGATCAGCAGCAACGGCACGCGGGGCCAGGTCCAGGTCCCGCCGGGAAACGCGGATGCGCCGGCCCGAGATCGACACCGCCGCCTTGATGCGCGGGTCGGAGATGCCGCGGGCGTAGGTGACCCCGAGCGTCGTCATCGCGCCGAGCGACTGCCCGGCCGCGGCGATCTCGTTCGGGTCGATGAGCCCGTGCAGCGGGCCCGGCCGCCGTTCATCCGCAGCATGCGGTCGATCACGAACCGGACGTCGGCGGGTTGGTTGACCACGTCGGCTTCGGTCGGCCTCGCCGGGCGCCGCGCCGCTCGTGAGCGGGAACGTCGGTGCGGCGACGACGTAGCCGTGCGCGGCGATGCGTTGGAGGAAGGCCTCGGAGAACGGGCCGCTCCCCAGGAAGCCGTGCGAGAAGACCACGAGCGGGAACGGTCGCGCCCCGCCGAGCCGGCGGCGCAGTCAGCCAGGGGTGTGGCGGCGGCGCCGGGTACAGGATCAGCGTCGGCAGGCGTGCGGCTGGCGCGTCGCGCGGTAGAGGCCGTGCGCCGCGGTCGGGCGGCTCGGGTCCACGAAGCACGGCGCTTCGGGTGCCCACTGCGTACGACGGGGCGCGTGCCGTCACCGCGGGCATGAGCCGGCACCGGCCAACGCGGACCCACCGGCGCCGGCACCACGAGCGCGACCAGACGACCGCGACGACCACGATGCCGCCGCGGCCGGTACCAGCGCCTCATCGGGCCGGAGCTAGCAGACGGCGGCGAGGCTCGAGAGCGCGATGCCGCGCCGGCCCTGACGGATCACGTGCTGATCCATGCCGTTCGTCAGGTACGCGAACGAGATCCCGCTCTCGGGATCGGCCCACGCGATCTGGCCGCCCGCGCCGTCGTGGCCGAACGACCGCGGCGAGCCGGTGTGCCCGAAGCCGCGGCGGTTCGCGAGGCCGTCGTCGCCTGCGATGACGAGCCCGAGCGAGCGGTTCGCAGGTATCCCGGTCCACCGGTCGGGCAGGTGGTTGCGCACGGTGCCCGTCCCGTCCGCGAGCACCGCCGGGTCCCACATCCCCTCGGGGTTGTGGAGCAGCGCCTGGTAGAAGCGCACGACGATCCGACGCGCGCATCACGCCACCGCCACCCGGCACGCCGAGCGCGCGCAGCCGTCGGCGAGTTGAACGCGAGCAGCGCGTCCGCGGTCACGTCGCTGAACGGGAGCTCGCGCACGCCGAGCACCGCTTCGAGCTCGTCCGGCGTGGCGACGTCTCCGACGTTGCGGAGGTGCGGCCACGCCGTCCTGGCTCGGACTCGGGCGCGCCGAGCACGCGGGGCAGACCGATCGGCGCGGTGATCGCGGCGCTCGATGAAGTCGCGGTAGTCCTCGCCGGTGACCCGGTCCATGATCTCGGCCAGCACCCAGTGCGCGGACGTCGGGTGGTACTCGAAGGTCGAGCCGGGCTCCCAGTTCAGCCGCCAGCTCGCGAACTTCTCGACCCGGCCCTCGCGAGTCCACTGCTGCGGCGGGCCGAGCGGCGCGTACGGGAAGCCCGAGGTGTGCAGCATCACCTGCTCGACGGTGATCGACGTCCTTGCCGTTGGTCGCGAACTCCGGGATGAAGTCCGTGACGAGCTGGTGCTCGTCGACCAGACCGTCGCGCGATGACCATCCAGAAGGCCGACGCGACGAACGCCTTGGTCGCGGAGAAGACGACGAAGCGGGTGTCGTCGGTCGCGTCGCCGAGCGTCTCGAAGACCTCGAGCTCGCCGTGACGGGCGATCGCGATCTGGCACGGCCGGCAGGAGCCCGGAGTCGATCTCGCGCCGCGCCCGGGTCGAGCAGCGCGTCGACCTCCGTCACTCGGCGCGCTCGGGCTCACGATTGGCCCTGCTGCACGGCTTGGGCGAGTGAGTCCTCCCAGACCCAGTTCGTGGCGAAGTGCCGGTTGCCGTCGTCCATGATGTTGTAGAGCCAGAACAACGTGTAGACGCCACAGGTGAAGACCGCGGCGAGGATCCGGCCGACGTAGTTCTCGGGCTGGTGCAGGCGGCCGGGGTCGGGATGGTCGACCGGGGTGCCGAGCCGGGTGAAGATGAACGCGAGCTCGTTCTCCGCCCCGCCCTCGTCGTAGTCGTGCTTCACGAGGTCGCCGTCGAGCAGCACGAACGCGACGATCTCGACGATCCCGCGGGCGATGATCGGCGAGCACGAGCCACACCACCGGGTCGCGGAACTCGTGCGTGAGCCGGCGCAGCCCTTCGAGGTGAGCCGCGACCTTCTCGAAGTTGCCGTGCAGCTCCTCGGTCAGGCCCTGCGCGACCGCACGCTCCCACGCGACCGCGTTCGCGGCTTCGAGGAGCTCGAGCCGGCGCACGTTGTGATCACGGGAGCGCCGCACCAGCTGGTACACGACGTAGATCAGGTAGATGCCGCACGTCAGCAGCGACCATCCGAACGCGGTCCAGAAGTCGAAGATGTAGTCCGTCTCGTTGCGGCGCAGGTACGCGTTGCGCACCCGGTCCACCGGCGGGAGCGGGAGGGCGGGTTGGACCGGCGGCTGGTACGGCGGTGGTTGGTACGGCGGCGGGGGTGGGGTGACCGGCGGCGGGGGAGGCGGTGGTTGCGTCACGGTCCGTGACCCTACGCGGTCATGTGGTCATGCGTCACTGACGCCGACGAGATCCTCCCCGGCGCGTGGCCGTATCAGGGGCCTCACGTCTTCCCGGGACCGGGGCGGGACGGCGTGAGATCGGTGGGCGCAATGGGCCCGATGTCATGGGCGGGACGGGATGACCACCAGCGTCGTGACCTTGCTCGTCACCGACCTGGTGGGCTCGACGGCGCTCCGGGTGCAGACGGGTGAAGATCGGTTCGACGGCATCCGCCTCGAGCACGACCGGTTGCTCGCGAGCAGGTGACGGCGCGCCACGGCGAGGTGGCCAAGCACACCGGCGACGGGATGATCGCGGTGTTCACGGGTGCGAGCGACGCACTGCACTGCGCCGTCGGCATCCAGCAGGCGGTCGCGCGCCGGAACCGGCGGCGCGTTGGTAGAAGCGGCCCGCCAGTGATAGTGATCCTCGGGTGACGTATGAACCGACACCCGAGGATCACTTCACGTTCGGCCTCTGGACGGTCGGGAACCGGGGTCGTGACCCGTTCGGTCACGAGACCCGGCCCGCCCTGGACCCGGTCGAGACGGTGCAGCGGCTCGCCGAGCTCGGCGCGTACGGCGTCAGCTTCCACGACGACGACCTGATCCCGCCCGGCTCGAGCGCGAGTGAGCGCGAGGACATCCTGAAGCGGTTCCGCGCGGTGCTGGACGACACCGACATGCAGGTGCCGATGGCCACGGTGAACCTGTTCTCGCAGCCGGTGTTCAAAGACGGTGCGTTCACCGCGAACGACCCGCAGGGTCCGCCGCCACGCGTTGCGCAAGACGCTCGACGCGATCGACCTCGCGGCCGAGCTCGGCGCCGCGGTGTTCGTGCTGTGGGGTGGGCGCGAGGGCGTCGAGTCCGACGCGGCGAAGGACATCCCCGCGGCGCTCGACTGCTACGCGGAAGCCGTCAACGTGTGCTGCGCGTACATCACCGAGCGCGGCTGGGTCATGGAGATCGCGCTCGAGCCGAAGCCGAACGAGCCGCGCGGCAACCTGCTGCTGCCGACCGTCGGCCACGCGCTCGCGTTCATCCACGAGCTCGAGTTCCCCGAGATGGTCGGGCTGAACCCGGAGTTCGCGCACGAGACGATGAGCGGACTGTCGTTCCACCACGCGGTCGCGCAGGTGCTGTGGGCGGACAAGCTCTTCCACATCGACCTCAACGGCCAGGTGCCCGGGAAGTACGACCAGGACTTCCGGTTCGGCTCCGAGGGCGTGAAGGACGCGTTCTACCTCGTGAAGCTGCTCGAGGACGCGGAGTGGGACGGCATGCGCCACTTCGATGCGCACGCGTACCGCACCGAGGATGCCGACGGCGTGTGGGACTTCGCCCGCGGCTGCATGCGCACCTACCTGATGCTCAAGGAGAAGGCCGAGCGCTTCGCCGAGGACGTCGAGATCCAGGAGGCGCTCGCCGTCGCGCAGGTGGACCAGCTGAGCGAGCCGACGCTGCCCGAGAACGGTGAGGACCGGTTCACGCGGCTGCGCAAGGAGACGGTCGACGTCGACGAGCTCGCCGCGATCGGCTGGGGCCACGAGCGGCTCGACCAGCTCGTCACCGAGCTCCTCCTCGGCACCCGCTGATTCCCGAGTCGCTGCTGCGTTCGCTACTCCGGGTCGCTCCGGCATCGCACTTCGTGCCCGCTCCCGCCTGCGCTCCGCCTCCGTGCTCGCTCCCGCCTTCGCTCCCGCGCCCTGGGTCGGTGCTGCCTAGTGTCAGCGGATGCCACTCATCGCGGGGATCGACTCTTCGACGCAGTCGACCAAGGTCGAGGTCCGCGACGCAGACTCGGGTCGCCTCGTCGGTCACGGCTGGGCGCCGCACTCGCCGACCGCGCCGCCGTGCTCCGAGCAGGACCCTGCGATGTGGTGGCGGGCCCTGGAGTCGGCGCGGGCCGAGGCGGGTCACGACCTGGCGGGTGACATCGCGGGGGTGTCCGTCGCCGCGCAGCAGCACGGGCTCGTGGTGCTCGACGGCGCGGGCGAGGTGCTGCGGCCGGCGAAGCTCTGGAACGACACCGAGTCCGCGGCGGACGCGGGCTGGTTGATCGGTCAGCTCGCGGCCGGCACCACGGGGTGGGCCGAGGCCTGCGGTTCGGTCCCGGTCGCGGCGTTCACGATCACGAAGCTCTCCTGGCTCCACCGCACCGAGCCCGAGCTCTTCGATCGCATCGCGCACGTCATGCTCCCGCACGACTGGCTCGCGTGGCAGCTCACCGGTGAGCTCGGCACGGATCGGGGCGACGCGTCGGGCACCGGCTACTGGTCGGCCGCGACCGGCAAGTACCGGCTCGACCTGCTCGAGATCGTGGACCGCGACGTCGACTGGGCCGTCGGTGCTCCCGCCGGTGCTCGCGCCCGAGGCCGCGCTGGGCACCGGCGACAACATGGCGGCCGCACTCGGGCTCGGGTTGCAGCCCGGCGACGTCGCGATCTCGCTCGGCACGTCCGGCACCGTGTTCGCGGTGAGCGACACGCCGACGGCGGACGCGAGCGGCGCGGTGTGCGGCTTCGCCGACGCGACCGGTCGCTACCTCCCACTCGTCTGCACTCTGAACGCGACCAAGGTCACCGACGCGACCAGTCACCTGCTCGGGGTCGACCTCCAGGAGCTCGACGAGATGGCGTTGGCCGACCGCGCCCGGATCGGGTGGGGTCGTGTTCCTGCCCTACCTCGACGGCGAGCGGACGCCGAACCGGCCGGACGCAACCGGTGTCATCTCCGGCCTGCGCTCGGACGTCGCGCGCGAGCAGCTCGCCCGGAGCGCGTTCGAAGGCGTGGTCTGCGGCCTGCTCGACGGTCTCGACGCGCTCCGGGCCAGCGGCGTCGCCACCGATGACGGCCGCCTGTTCCTCGTCGGCGGCGGCGCGCGCAGCGGTGCGTACCGTCAGATCCTGGCGGACCTCGCGCAACGACCGGTTGTCGTCACCACCGAGGACGAGCTCGTCGCGCTCGGCGCGTGCGTGCAGGCGGCGGCGCGGGTGTCCGGCGTCCCGATCGCGGACGTGCAGGAAGCGTGGGCGCTCGGGATGGGGACGACCGTCGATCCCGATCGCGGACGCGTCGAGTGCGACCGACGTGCGCGCGGCCTACGCCTCGGCGCGCGACTCCGGCTGAGCCGACTGGTGCTCGCGCAGCGGCGGCCTCGCGGGCGCGGCGCTTGCGGTGCCACTTCGGATGCCGCCCTCGATCGCGGCGAGGATCGTGTCGTTGTCCTTCGAGATCTGCTCGTGCACGTACTTCTCGAGGCCGACGCCGACGCATCCACGGGTTGAAGCACTCGTAGCTCTCGGAGAAGTGGATGCGCGTGCGCCCGTCGCCGAGGTCCTCGAGCCGGGTGTGGCCGACCGCCTTCGACCACAGCGGCTTGCCGATCGCGTCGTAGCGCCACGACTCGTACGGCTTCACCTGCGTGAGCCACTCCCACGACCTTCCCGACGCCGCCGGACAGCAGGAACTTCGGCACCGGGAACGTGCAGTGGCGGACGAGGCCCTCACCGATCTCGTCGCCCGGATGCAGGATGTCGATCCGGCCGATCTTGCCCTGCGGGCGGTCCGGACCGCGGTACCAGAACAGCTCCCAGACCTCTTCGGGCGGTGCGTTCACATCCAGCGAGTACTCGTGGTTCTGCACGGTCAGGAGCGTAGGCCGGAGTGGGCACGAAGTGCGCAGGCCGGAGCGACCCAGGAAGGAAGACACGGGGCGTTAGCGTCGCGTCCGTGCCCCCGGACGAGCGACGCCGAGTCGATGGAAGTTGCCGACTCCCTGCTCGACCTCGTCGGGAACACGCCGATGGTGCGGCTCCGGCGCGTCGGCGCGGAGCTCACGCTGTGACCTGATCGCCAAGCTCGAGATGTTCAACCCCGGCGGGAGCGTGAAGGACCGCCCCGCGATCGCGATGATCGACGCGGCCGAGCGCGACGGCATGCTGAAGCCCGGCGGCACGATCGTCGAGCCCACGTCGGGCAACACCGGGGTGGGCCTCGCGATCGTCGCCGCGCAGCGCGGCTACAGCTGCATCTTCGTGATGTCGGACAAGATGAGCACGGAGAAGGTCGCGCTGCTGCGGGCGTACGGCGCCGAAGTCGTCGTGTGCCCGACCGCGGTGCCGCCCGAGGATCCCGGCGTCGTACTACTCCGTCGCGGACCGGCTGACCCGCGAGACGCCGAACGCGTTCCGGCCCGACCAGTACTCCAACCCGCACAACCCGGAGGAGCACGAGCGTTCGACCGGGCCGGAGATCTGGCGGCAGACGAACGGGCGCATCACCCACTTCGTCGCGGGCGTCGGCACCGGCGGGACGATCACCGGCGTGGCCCGGTACCTGAAGCGGATGAACCCCGACGTGCAGATCATCGGCGCCGACCCCGAAGGCTCGGTGTACTCCGGTGGCACCGGCCGGCCGTACCTGACCGAAGGCGTCGGCGAGGACTTCTGGCCGACGACGTACGACCCGAGCCTCGTGGACCGCGTCGTGATGGTGACCGACGCCGAGGCCTTCGACATGACGCGCCGGGTGACGCGCGAAGAGGGCCTGCTCGTCGGCGGTTCGTGCGGCATGGCCGTGCACGCGGCGCTCGTGGTCGGCCGCGAGGCCGGACCGGAGGCGCGTCGTCGTCGTGCTCCTGCCCGGACTCCGGCCGCGGCTACCTGTCGAAGATCTTCAACGAGGACTGGATGATGGACTTCGGGTTCATCCGGTGCGACGACCCGTGCGCGGGCGACGTGCTCGCGAGCAAGGACGGCTCGATCCCGGACCTCGTCCTCGTCACCCCCGACGAGACGGCGCGCGACGCGTGGTCGCTGATGCGGGGGCTCGGGGTGTCGCAGGTGGTGGTCAGCGTCAGCAAGGAGCCGCCGCTCGCGGCGAAGGAGGTGAGCGGGACGCTCGACGAGCTCTCGCTCATGGACCTCGCGTTCCGCGACCCGTCCGTGCTCGAACGACCGGTGGCGCGAGATCATGAGCCCGGCGATACCGATGATCGGGATCGGCGAGCCGATCCCCGAGGTCGTGGACCGGCTCAACCGCGCGTCCGCGGTGCTCGTCCTCGACGGCGGTCATCCGGTCGGCGTCCTCAGCCGCTCGGACCTGCTCTGCGTTCCTCGCGGCCAAGGCGCCCGAGTGAGCCGCGACGCGAGCGGAGAAGGACCCGGGTTCGAGACCCGCGCGATCCACGCCGGCCAGGACGCGGATCCGGCGACCGGCGCGGTCGTCGTCCCGATCCAGCTGGCCACGACGTTCGCCCAGGACGCGGTGGGGAAGGACCGCGGCTTCGAGTACGGGCGCAGCGGCAACCCGACCCGCGCCGCGCTCGAGACGTGCCTCGCGTCGCTCGAGGGCGCGACGACGCGGCCTCGCGTTCGCGAGCGGGTTGGCCGCGGAGGATGCCGTGTTGCGCGCGCTCCTCGGACCGGGGGACCACATCGTCATTCCGAACGACGCGTACGGCGGCACGTTCCGCCTCGTGGCGAAGGTGCTCGGGGCGACGGGCGTGAGCTGGAGCTCCGCCGCGCTCGCGACGCCGGACGCGCTGCGCGACGTGTGGACCGAAGCCACGAAGGTCGTGTGGGTGGAGACGCCGACGAACCCTGCGCTCGGCATCGTCGACATCGCCGCGGTCGCCGACGTCGTGCACGAGCTGGGTGCGGTGCTCGTCGTCGACAACACGTTCGCGACCCCGTACCTCCAACGCCCGCTCGAGCTCGGCGCCGACGTCGTCGTGCACTCCACCACGAAGTACCTCGGCGGTCACTCCGACGTCGTCGGCGGGTTCGTCGCGGTCGCGGACGACGAGCTGGGCGAGCGCATCGCGTTCCTGCAGAACGCGGCCGGGGGAGTGCCGAGCCCGTTCGACTGCTACCTCGTGCTGCGCGGCATCAAGACGCTGGGCGTCCGCATGGACCGGCACTGCGCGAACGCGCACGCGGTCGCCGAGATGCTCGACGCGCATCCCGCGGTCGACCGGGTCCTCTACCCGGGCCTCCCGACGCACCCGGGCCACGAGGTCGCGGCCCGACAGATGCGGGGCGTTCGGCGGCATGGTGAGCTTCCTCGCCGCCGGCGGCGAGGCGCGCGGCGCTCGACCTCGTCGCCCGCACCCGGGTGTTCACGCTCGCCGAGTCCCTCGGCGCGGTCGAGTCCCTCATCGAGCACCCGGCCCGCATGACCCACGCCTCGGCCGAGGGCTCGCCGCTCGCCGTCGATCCCGCGCTGGTCCGCCTCTCCGTCGGCATCGAGTCCCTCCCCGACCTCCTCGCCGACCTCCAACAAGCCCTGGGCTGACGGAGCCGCCCGAGCGCGACCCGCCGGAGGGCGCCAGCGGTCCTGCGGCTCGGCCTCCGGAGATCCTCGGCGGGGAGTCGGTATCCTCGAACCGATGCTGGTCCTGGTGGTGATCGAGGGCAGTCGTACTGGCATTCCTGGCCCTCCTCGTGGCCGGATTGCTGCGCAGCCACGCCGAGATCCTGCGCACGTTCCACGACATGGGCATCGGTCGGGACCCGCTCGCCGCGCCCGGAGCCACGACCCCGGTGCAGGCGCCGACGCTCGCCCGCAGCGCCGCCGGGGCCGCGACGATCGCGTCGGACGTTGCCGGCGCCACCCCGGACGGTGACTCCGTCGTCGTCGGGGTGGCCGGCGCGACGCCAGCCGACCCTGCTCGCGTTCCTCTCGAGTGGCTGCATCACCTGCCGCCACTTCTGGGACACCTTCGCCGACCCGAAGCTGCGCCTGCCCGGCGGGGCCCGGCTCGTCATCGTGACGATGGGCGGCGAAGCCGAGAGCGAGTCGGCGATCGCTGAAGCTGGCGCCGCCCGAGGTGAACGTCGTGATGTCGTCCGACTCGTGGGACGACTACGAGGTCCCGGGGTCGCCGTACTTCGTGTTCGTCGAGGGCGACAGCGGTCGGATCATCGGGCAGGGGACCGCACCGGACTGGGACCAGGTCGTCCGGTTGATGTCCGAGGCGGGTGACGACGCCGCGCTGAACGCGTCACGCGCCGCGTCGGACGCACGGGCCCGCCGGGCCGAGCGCCGCCACCTCGACGACCGTGCCCGCGAGGCGCGCGCCGACGAGATGCTGATGGCCGCCGGCATCCTATCCCGGCGACCCGAGCCTGTACCCGGCCGCCGAGTCACCGACCACCGACCCGCGCGAATAAGTGGCCAAGCTCCGCCGGCACGATCTCGGCTGCACGCTTCCCGCGGGCTGGGACGGGCGCATCAGCGTCCGGCACGACGGTGCGCCCGAGGCGTTCAGCATGGACGGCGGCCACGAGGTCTTCACCGCGGTGCCCCAGCCCGGTGGTGCACCTCGCCAACTTCGCCCTCCCCGAGGAACGCGGCGACTTCGGCAGCGGCGCGGTCGAGCTCATGGGCACACGCGACGTCCTCATCGTGCTGTTCGAGTACGAGCCGGCGAACGCGAGCCAACCGCTGTTCAAGACCGAGGGCATTCCTCGCCAGCTCGCCGCCGGCCGACTTCGACCCGACCATGCTGCGCCGCGGGCATCTCAGGCCAGGCCGGCTACCAGACGTTCTTCCACGAGGCCGGCCGCGCCTTCTGCCTCTACGTCGTGCTCGGCAACGGGTCCGGCCGCAGCTCCGCTCGTCGAGCTCGTGAACTCGGTGCTCGCCACCGTCCAGATCACGCCCCGGACCGCGGGTTAGGTTTGTCCGGAGATGGGTGCTTGGGCCGGTCCGTTCCTCGTTGCGGCGCTGCTGCTCACCGCGGCCGGCGCGCTCAAGGCGTACGACCCCGTCAACACCGTCGGCGCGCTCCGCCGGGCCGGGCTTGCCGGTTCCGCCGCTGATCGTGCGCATCGGTGGCGGGCTCGAGGTCGCTGATCGGCATCGCGGCGATCGCCACGGGCGGGACCGTCGCCGCGCCCTCGTCGCGGCCTCGTACCTGCTCTTCACCGGGTTCGTCGTGTTCGCGCTCGTGCGCCACCTCCCGATCGGGTCGTGCGGCTGCTTCGGCAAGGTCGACACCCCGCCGAGCGTCGTGCACGTCGTCCTCAACGTCGGCGCGATCGTGAGCGCGACGGCCGTAGCGCTCGGCCCCGGCGGCGGAATCGCGAACACCCTCTCGGACCAGGAGCTCGCCGGCCTGCCCGTTCCTGCTGCTGGTCGGCGACGGCCACGTACCTCGCCTTCCTCGCGCTGACCGCGCTGCCGCAGCTCAACAGCTTGTACCGACCGAGGACCACGAAGTGAGCCAGCGACTCGCCGAGCGCGCCGCGAAGCTCCTCGGGGGGCGGGGACCGACCCGGCGGAGCTTCCTGCAGAAGACCGCGCTCGTTGGCAGCGCGATCGCGGTCGTGCCCAAGGACTACCTGCTGCGCCCCGGCTCCGCGTACCAGGCGCTCTGCGCGTGCGGCGGCCAGAACTGCGCGTGCGGGTCGCTCTGCTGCGACGGCTTCACCGAGTTCTGCTGCACGATGACCGGCAACAACGTCTGCCCGCCGGGCACGATCGCCGGTGGCTGGTGGAAGGCCGACGGCTCCCAGTACTGCAACGGCCCCCGGTACTACGTCGACTGCAACGCGACCTGCCGCTGCGGCGGGGGCCACATCTGCCCCGACAGCTGCTCGAACGCGCCGTGGGGCTGCGGCTGCGCCAAGGGTGACTGCAACAACCGCAAGGCCGGCTGCACCGCGTTCCGCTACGGCCAGTGCAACCAGCAGGTCGCCAGCGTCGGACGCATCGCGTGCCGGGTGGTGTCGTGCTCGCCGCTCGTGCTCGTCGCCGGCAACTGCGCTCCGACGCTCGCGGTGGACAACTCGACTGCGAATCACAACAAGCCCTGCTTGCAGGACGTACCGAAACCGAAGGTGGTTGACGAAGAGATGTTCCGCATCATCAAGGGGGACCAGAGCGCGACGCTCTGGCTCACCAACTGGCTCGAGAAGCGCAAGATCAGGGACCCGGCGGAGGCGAACGCGATCATCGCCGCGGGCGTGACCGGCGGCGCTGCCCCGATCACCTGGCCGCAGGCCTGGGTCGACAGCATCCCCGTCAGCACGTAGACCGCGGTCCGGCGGTCGCCCTCCAGAGATCTTCGAAGGCCGCTGGCGGGCGCCGAATGACCGCGGTCCGGCGGTCGCCCTCCAGAGATCTTCGAAGTCAGGTCTGGCCGGCGAGCGAGCGGTTCTTGAACAGGGCCTTCACGTAGTCCCGGTTCATCAGTGCGATGAAGTCGATGGAGATCTCCTTCGGGCACGCCGCCTCGCACTCACCGTGGTTCGTGCACGAGCCGAACCACTGCTCCATCTCCTCCACCATCGCCACGACACGCGTGAAGCGCTCGGGCTGACCCTGGGGGAGCAGGCTGAGGTGTGAGTACTTCGCCGAGGTGAAGAGCTGCGCGGCGCTGTTCGGGCACGCGGCCACGCAGGCACCGCAGCCGATGCACGCGGCCGCGTCCATCGCCGCGTCGGCGGACTCCTTCGGCACGAGGATCTCGTTGGCGTCGCGCGCGCTGCCCGTCGGAGCGGTGATGTAGCCGCCCGCCTCGATGATGCGGTCGAACGCGCTGCGGTCCACCGCGAGGTCGCGGATGAGCGGGAAGCCCGGCTGCCCGCCACGGCTCGACGGTGACGGTGGCCCCGTGCTCGAGCTTGCGCAGGTGGAGCTGGCAGGTCGCGGTACCGGTCTGGGGTCCGTGGGCCCGGCCGTCGATCATCATGGCGCAGGATCCGCAGATGCCCTCGCGGCAGTCGTGGTCGAACGCGACCGGCTCCTCACCGCGTGCGTTGAGCTGCTCGTTCAGCACGTCGAACAGCTCGAGGAACGACATCTCCTCGCTGACGTCGCGCATCTCATAGGTCTCGAAGCGGCCGGGGGCGTCGGGCCCGGCCTGCCGCCACACCTTGAGGTTCAGATCCACCCGTGCGTCTCCCTCGTCACTCGCCGCGGCCCGGTCACTTGTAGCTGCGCTGGGCCAGCGCGACGTTCTCGAACGTGAGCTGCTCCTTGTGGAGCACCTGCGGCGTGTTCTCGCCCTGCCACTCCCATGCGGCGACGTACGCGAAGTCGTCGTCGTTGCGCAGCGCCTCGCCGTCCTCGGTCTGGTGCTCGACCCGGAAGTGCCCGCCGCAGCTCTCTTCGCGATGGCGGGCGTCGCGGACGAGCAGCTCGCCGAACTCGAGGAAGTCCGCGACCCGTCCGGCCTTCTCCAGTGACTGGTTGAACGTCTCGTTCTCGCCCAGCACCCGGACGTCGGACCAGAACTCGTCGCGCAGGCCGGGGATCGCGCCGATCGCCTTGTCGAGGCTCTCCGCGCTGCGGGCCATGCCGCAGTTGTCCCACATGATCTTGCCGAGCTCGCGGTGGAAGTGGTCCACCGAGCGCGTGCCGTTGACCGACAGCAGGCGGTGCACCCGCTCGGCCACCGACGCCTCGGCCTCGCGGAACACCGGGTCGTCGGTCGGGACCGGGTCGGTGCCGAGCAGCGGCGCCAGGCCGTCGCCGATGGTCGCCGGCAGCACGAAGTAGCCGTCGGCCAGGCCCTGCATGAGCGCGCTCGCACCGAGCCGGTTCGCACCGTGGTCCGAGAAGTTCGCCTCGCCCAGGACGTACAGGCCGGCGATGTTGCTCATCAGGTTGTAGTCGACCCAGAGCCCGCCCATCGTGTAGTGGATGGCCGGGTAGATGCGCATGGGGACCTGGTACGGGTCCTCGTCGGTGATGCGCTCGTACATCTGGATCAGGTTGCCGTAGCGCTCCTCGATGACGTCCTTGCCGAGGCGCCGGATCGAGTCGGCGAGGTCCAGGTACACGCCGTTCTTCAGCGGCCCGACGCCACGGCCGGCGTCGACCTCGCGCTTGATCGCGCGGGACGCGACGTCGCGGGGAACGAGGTTGCCGAACGCGGGGTAGCGCCGCTCGAGGAAGTAGTCGCGCTCGTCCTCGGGGATGAGGTCGGGGGAGCGGGTCTCGTCCGCCTTCTGCGGCACCCAGACGCGACCGTCGTTGCGGAGCGACTCGCTCATCAGCGTGAGCTTCGACTGGAAGTCGTCGCTCGCGGGGATGCACGTCGGGTGGATCTGGGTGAAGCACGGGTTGGCCATCAGCGCGCCGCGCCGGTGGGCCCGCCAGATCGCGGTGACGTTGCTCGCCTTCGCGTTCGTCGAGAGGAAGAAGACGTTGCCGTAGCCGCCGGTGCCGAGCACGACCGCGTGCCCCGACATCGACGTGACCGCGCCGGTGATCAGGTTCCGAGCGACGACGCCGACCGCGTGACCGTCCTTCAGCACGAGGTCGAGCATCTCGGTGCGCTCGAACAGCTCGACGTTGCCGAGGTGGATCTGGCGGGCGAGGGCCTGGTACGCACCGAGCAGGAGCTGCTGGCCGGTCTGGCCCCGGGCGTAGAACGTGCGGCTGACCTGGGCGCCACCGAAGGACCGGTTGTCGAGCAGGCCGCCGTACTCACGGGCGAACGGGACGCCCTGCGCCGCGCACTGGTCGATGATGTTCACGCTCATCTGCGCGAGCCGGTAGACGTTGGCCTCGCGGGCCCGGTAGTCGCCGCCCTTGACCGTGTCGTAGAAGAGGCGCTGGATGCTGTCGCCGTCGTTGCGGTAGTTCTTCGCGGCGTTGATCCCACCCTGCGCCGCGATGCTGTGCGCGCGGCGGGGGGAGTCGTGGAAGGTGAGGAGCTTCACCTTGTAGCCGAGCTCCGCGAGCGACGCCGCGGCCGACGCGCCGGCCAGCCCGGAGCCGACCACGATGATCGTGAACTTCCGCTTGTTCGCCGGGTTGACGAGCTTCACGTGGAACTTGTGCTCGTCCCACTTCTCGTCGATGGGACCTTCGGGGACGTGCGAGTCAGAGTCGTCACTTCGTCACCACTCCCGTGACCACGAGCAACGGCATGCTCACGTTGCCGATGCCGATCACCACTGCGAAGGCGATCGCGAACGAGCGGCGCCACGGATTGAACCGGGGATTGTTCCAACCGAGGCTCTGGAACATGCTCCAGGCGCCGTGGAAGATGTGGATCGCCAGCGCGATGTTGGCGACGATGTAGATGATCGCCACGGGCACGCGGTTGAAGCTGTCGATCACGTTGTCGTAGACGTCGCCGCGCACGAAGTGCGGGTTGAGCGTGCCCCACGTCAGGTCGGCGAGGTGGAAGATCAGGAACAGTCCGACGATCACACCCGTCCAGCGCATCGTGCGCGACGCGAAGTTCGCGGCCACGTAGTCGCGCGGCGACTGGTAGTGGACCGGCCGGGCCTTCTGGTTCATCCGGGTCAGCTGCGCGGCCGCGACGATGTGCGCAACGAACGCGACGATCAGGCCGACCCGCATCACCCAGAGCACGACGGTGCGGGGCAGGGCCGGCTCACCCAGCGTCCGCAGCCACTCGGCGTAGACGTTGAGGTGGGTCGGGCCCAGGTAGATCTTGAGGTTCCCGATCATGTGGGCGAGCACGAAGCCCAGCAGCGCGATGCCGCTCAGCGCCATGACCCACTTCTTGCCGACGGCCGAGTGCCAGAACCGCAGCAGCGGATGACCCTGCACCTTGGGCCGCGGGATCGGCGCGCCGGTGTACCGCGTCAGACGCTCTGCGTCATCGGCGCCCGGGCGCTCGTCCGCGGTCGATACCTCTACCTTCGCCATCCCCGCCTCGCTCTGCGGTCCGGGTCGCTCCGGTGTCCGCACTTCGTGCCCGCTACCACCTGCGCTCTCGGTCCGGGTCGCTCCGGTGTCCGCACTTCGTGCCCGCTACCACCTGCGCTCTTCCCTTCCGGGTGCTCTCCCCACCGGCGGAACTCGCGCGAAACCTAGCCCTCGACCTCAGCCGGACACGATACGGAGCCACTCCAGCACGTCGTCGTACGAGTTGGTCACCTCGGCGAGTGACGGATGGCGCAGCGTGAGGGTCACGTGCTGCGCGTCCGCAGGCAGCTCGAGCCGGCCGATGTAGGCGATGGCGTCGGCGTCGACGTCCCCCGTCCACCCGTGGCGGTGCGCCGTCCACCCGGGCCTCGACCACGACGTCCGTCGAGCGGGCGTGCGGGCCTCGTTCACCACGTGGATCTGGCCCGGTCCGGGGCTCGAGCATCGGCAGCACCGTCCGGCAGGCGTCGGCGAGCGCCCGGTACCCGGCCTTCGGGACCCGATCGTGGTCGAGCACGGACCACGTGACCGACGGGTGCCCGTCGGCGAAGCAGAAGTGGCAGAACCCGCCGGTGGGGTCGTGGCGGAGCCGGCGCAGGTCCTCGATCTGCAGCTGGATCAGCGCGGCCTGGTAGTGCTGGGTCGCGTCGCGCCACGCGGCGAACGACTCGAACAGCGTCGGGCGGGACGTGCAGGTCGAAGTAGCGCTTCTGGAGCGCGTGGTGCTCGAAGAGGTCGTCCCAGTCGAGGTCGGGCCACCGCTCGGGGTGCATGAAGCTCGGCAGTGTCCGGGACGGCCTGCGCGCCGAACTCGGTGACGAAGCGCGCGAGGCGCGGCATCGCGCGCAGCGCGGGCGCGAGGCCGTCCATCTTGCCGTGGTACCAGCCGAAGTAGAAGTGCGTGTCGGTCCCGCCGCTGCCGACGCCCGGGTAGCACGCCCGAGTGCGGGTTGACCGCACGGGTGGGGTCCGCCTTGTGCAAGCGCCCGCGCGACGGACCGGTCGAGCACGTCCTTGTTCCAGCTCGGCAGGAACATCGACACCGCGGTCTTCGCGACGTCGCGGCCGCGGATCGGGTCGCCGGGTTGCAGGTCGAGCGCGAGCGGCTCGTTGTGCGCGCACCACATCGCGATGCTCGGATGGTGCCCGAGCAGGTCGACCATCTCGCGGGCCTGGCGCACCGCCTCCTTGCGGGTGCCGCGCGCGTAGCCCCACTGCAGGGGCAGGTCCTGCCAGAGCAGCAGGCCCGCGGCATCGGCCGCGTCGTAGAGCTCGAGCCGGGTGACGTGGGCGTGGATGCGCAGCAGGTCGAGGTTCGCGTCGACCGCGAGCTGCACGTCGCGGATCAGCTCCGGTGCGGTGGCCTCGGCCAGCGCCATGCGGGTCGGCCCGTGGTTCGAGCCCATCGGGAACATGCGCTCGCCGTTGACGGTGAGCTGCCAGCTCTTGAACCGCACCTCGCGGAACGCGGTGCGCAGCCGCCGGTCGTCGCTCGGCACGCCGTCGACCTCGACGACCACCTCCACGTCGCACTGCGGCTGCGCGCCGAGCCGCCACGGCCACCAGCGCGGGGGATGGTCGACCTCGACCGTGAGGCTGAGCGTGTTGTCGCCGGCCGCGAGGGTCAGGTCCCGCGTCGTCGCGGCCATCAGCTTCGCCGTCCGGCCCGGTCACCGTCGCGTAGAGCCGCGCGCCGAGCGGGACGGGCTGCGGGTCGGTGCCCGGAGTCGAGCGTGACGTCGAGCAGCAGCCGGCCGCGGGTCTCGGTCGCCTCGGTGCACAGCGCGCGCAGCCACTTGATGCGCACCGGCCCGGTGTCGCGCAGCCGGACCGGTCGCCAGATGCCGCCGGGGTTCCAGTCCGGGTCGAGGTTGTCCCAGTGGGAGAACACCCCGGTGATGGTCCGCTTCTTGGTGCGGTCGCGCTGCGGCGGCGACGCGACCTCGACCGCGAGCAGGTGGCCGCCGTCGGGGACCCGGCGGGCCTGGTCGGTCACCTCGAACGTGTGCGGGAAGAAGTAGCCCGCGGTCGCACCGACGTAGCCCTCGTCGAGCCAGATGTCGCCGTCGTAGAAGATGCCGTCGAAGGTCAGGAACCGGCGGCGGCCGGGCTCGAGGTCCGCGCCCTCGTAGGTCCGGCGGTAGAGCAGCGGGCCGTCACTCGTCGCGAACGCCTCGCTGCTGCGCCAGTGGCCGGGCACCGAGATCTCGGGCCAGTCGGCGTCGGAGAGTGACGGGTCGGTGAACCGGCGCGCGAGCTCCCCGTTCGAGGTGTGCACCCGCCACGAGCCGGAAAGGTCGCGAGGCGTCGTGAGGGCGGACGATGCACCGGGCGGGCTCACCGTCCGGAGGTTACGAGACCGGCGTCACTCCGCGAGTTTGGGAGCTCGGCGGCGCGGGGAGGAAGTGGGAGGATCGGTTGGGTAGTGTGCGGGCATGAGCCGACCTTCCACCCTCGGTGACCTTCGAGCGAGCGGCTGGGAGTCGCGCCCGGTCAAAGAGGAGGTCCGGGCGAACGCGATCGCGCGGATCTCGGCCGGCGAGGCGCCGGTCACCGGTGTGCTCGGTTACGAGGACACCGTCATCCCGCAGCTCGAGAACGCGCTGCTCGCGGGTCACGACGTGATCTTCCTCGGCGAGCGCGGTCAGGCCAAGACGCGCATGATCCGCTCGCTCACCCAGCTGCTCGACGAGTGGATGCCGATCGTCGCGGGCAGCGAGATCAACGACGACCCGTACAACCCGGTCTCGCACCACGCGCGCCTGCTCGTCGCCGAGCGCGGCGACGACACGCCGATCGACTGGGTGCACCGCGACCGGCGCTTCGGCGAGAAGCTCGCGACGCCGGACACCTCCATCGCGGACCTCATCGGCGAGGTGGACCCGATCAAGGTCGCGGAAGGCCGCTACCTCTCGGACGAGCTGACGATCCACTACGGCCTCGTGCCCCGCACGAACCGCGGCATCTTCGCGATCAACGAGCTGCCCGACCTCGCCGAGCGCATCCAGGTCGGTCTGCTCAACGTGCTCGAAGAGCGCGACGTGCAGATCCGCGGCTACAAGATCCGCCTCCCGCTCGACGTGATGCTCGTCGCGTCCGCGAACCCGGAGGACTACACGAACCGCGGCCGGATCATCACGCCGCTGAAGGACCGCTTCGGCTCGCAGATCCGCACGCACTACCCGCTCGACGTCGAGACCGAGATGGACGTCATCGAGCAGGAGGCCCGCCCGCTCGGGGCCGAGGGCCTGGTCGTGACGGTCCCGGACTTCATGACCGAGATCATCGCCGAGATCAGCCAGCAGGCCCGGCGCTCGCCGCACGTCAACCAGCGCTCCGGCGTGTCGGTCCGGCTCTCGATCGCCAACTACGAGACGCTGATCGCCAACGCCATGCGCCGCTCGCTGCGCAACGGCGAGCACGAGGTCGTGCCCCGCGTGAGCGACCTCGACGCGCTCGTGGCGTCCACCGCCGGCAAGATCGAGATCGAGACCATCGACGACGGTCGTGAGGGCCAGGTGCTCGAGCGCATCCTCAAGGCGAGCGTGCTCGAGGTGTTCCGCTCGCGGGTCCGCGCCGAGCGGCTCGCGGAGCTGGTGCACGCATTCGACGACGGCCGGGTCGTGCACACCGGTGAGGACGTCGCGTCGTCCGAGTACGCGGCGCTCGTCGCCGAGACGCCGGGGATGCGCGAGGCACTCGGTGACCTCGGCGTGGGGGAGACCCCGGCGGGCCTCGCGTCCGCGATCGAGTTCGTGCTCGAGGGACTCCACCTCGCGAAGCGGCTCAACAAGGACGCGGTCGGCAGCCGCGCCACGTACCGCTCCCGCGGCTGACCTCCACTCCGCTCCGCGCTCTCCCGTCCGTCGACGGTCGGTGTCACATGCCGTTGCGCTTGTACCAGCCGCAGTCTTGACCGGCCCGGCGGTTGACGTGGTCGATCGCCGTCTTGATCTTCGGGTTGTCGACGACCGACGTGTCGCCCTCGCTGCGCTTCTTCAGCGCGTCGAGGAACGTCTGCGCGTCGCGCGACGACGTCCTTCGGCGCGGCCGCCGCGATCTTGGCGACCATCTCGATCTGCTGGGGGAGCTTCGCCGACTGGATCTGGTTGTCGTAGTGGCCGGCGGCCTTGCAGAACGCGACCGAGGGCCGGGGGAGGTTGGACGCCGCATCCTCGCTCTCCTTGCACCCCGCGAGGCCCGAGAACGCGACGAGGCATACCGCCGCGGTGGCGAGGGCGAGGGGTCGGCGCATGCGCCGATTGTGTCCTGATCCGGCGCCCGACGCCGAGTCGAGCGGGCCGTCGGGCGCCGGAATCGGAGGCGGGGGAAAGCGATACCCTCGGGGCATGCCGCGTTCCGCCTTCCAATACTCACGCTGGGACGGCACGCAGGTCGGGTTCGATCTCGACGCCGACGCGCTGCTCGCGGAGATGTCCGACGATCTCCTCTACCACGGCGATCTCAACGCGGCGCTGCGCCGGATGCTCCAGCAGGGGTTCCAGGACCGCAACGGGGAGCGGCTCGACGGCATGCGGGAGATGCTCGAGAAGCTGCGCCAACGCCGGCGCGAGGAGCTCGAGAAGCCACGACCTCGGTGGCGTGTACGACGACATCGCCGACCAGCTCGACGAGATCCTGGAGCAGGAGCAGGCCGGGATCGAGCAGCGGGTGTCGGACGCGCGCGACTCCGGCGACCAGCGCCGCAAGGAGATCACCGAAGACCTGGCGCAGGCGCGCCAGATGGAGCTCGAGCTCATGCCGCCGGACCTCGCGGGTCGGGTCCAGGCGATGCAGGAGTACGACTTCATGGACGACGCCGCCCGGCAGCGGTTCGAGGAGCTGATGGACGAGCTGCGCCAGCAGCTCATGCAGAGCTACTTCAACCAGATGGCCGAAGGCATGAAGGACGTGTCGCCCGAGCAGATGGCGCGCATGAAGGACATGCTCGCCGAGCTGAACCAGATGCTCGAGCAGCGGGAGCGGGGCGAGGAGCCGGACTTCGACAGCTTCATGGAGCAGTACGGCGACTTCTTCCCCGGGAACCCGAAGAACCTCGACGAGCTGCTCGAGCAGATGGCCCGCTCGATGGCGGCGATGCAGCAGATGCTCAACTCGATGACCCCCGAGCAGCGCGCGCAGCTCCAGGGGCTTGCGCAGGCGCTGCTCGAGGACATGGACCTGCGCTGGCAGATGGACGAGCTGTCGCGCAACCTGCAGCAGGCGTTCCCCGACATGCCGTGGAACAAGCGCCAGAGCTTCAGCGGCGACGACCCGATGCAGTTCGGCCAGATGTCGAGCGTGCTCGAGACGCTCGGCGATCTCGACCAGCTCGAGAACATGTTGAAGAACGCGACCCAACCGGGCCAGCTCGCCGAGGTCGACATCGACCAGGCCCGCGACCTGCTCGGCGAGGACTCCGCCCGTTCGCTCGAGCGGCTCCAGGACCTCGCGAAGATCCTCGAGGAGGCCGGGCTCATCGACCAGCGCGAGGGCCGGTTCGAGCTCACGCCCAAGGGTGTGCGTGCGTTGGGCCAGCAGGCGCTCGGCGACCTGTTCCGCAAGATGATGAAGAACAAGGCCGGCCGCCACGAGGTCGAGCGCGTCGGTGTCGGCCACGAGCGGGCGTACGAGCACAAGCCCTACGAGTTCGGCGACCCGTTCCACCTCAACGTGGAGCAGACCGTCAAGAACGCGATCTGGCGTCAGGGCTCGGGCACGCCGGTGAACCTCTCGCCCGAGGACTTCGAGGTCGAGCGCACCGAGCTGCTCACCCGATCCGCGACCGTGCTCATGCTCGACGTGTCGCTGTCCATGCCGATGCGCGACAACTTCCTCCCGGCCAAGAAGGTCGCGATGGCGTTGCACTCGCTCATCACGACGCAGTTCCCGCGCGACTACTTCGGGCTCGTCGCGTTCGGTCGGGTCGCCCGTGAGGTGAAGCCGCAGCTGCTCCCCGAGATGAGCTGGGACTTCGAGTGGGGCACGAACATGCAGCACGCGATGCTCCTCGCCCGCACCCAGCTCGAGCGGGAGAGCGGCACCAAGCAGATCATCATGGTCACGGACGGCGAGCCGACCGCCCACATCGATCACGGCGAAGCAGTGTTCCAGTACCCGCCGTCGGCGATCACGATCGAGGAGACGCTGCGCGAGGTGCAGCGCTGCACGCGCTCGGGCATCCGGATCAACACCTTCATGCTCGACGAGAGCCCGTACCTCCAGGACTTCGTGCGCCGCATGATGAAGATGAACAACGGCCGCGCCTTCTTCACCAGCCCGGACAACCTCGGCGATTACGTCCTCGTCGACTTCCTCGAGCACCGCCAGGCCCGCCGCCGCGCCAGCTAGGTCTGCGAGCGCGGCAGCCGGTTCCGCCGAACTGGTGGCTGTTCGCGTCCGAGTGTCGAGCGGTCATGGTTGGGGTGGTGGTCGTGGGGTGGGGACGAGTCGGCGGTTGGTGCCGGTGCCTTCGACGCGGAGGTTGTGGATCGTCTTGTCGTCGTGGTGGAAGTGGCAGAGCGGCGCGAGGTTGTCGAGCTCGGTGAGCCCGCCTTCGCACACGGGGGTGTTGTGGTCGAGCTCGAGGTGCCGGTCGAGGTGACAACCGGCGATCACGCACTCCGGGTACACCGCGCCGATCGCGGTGCGGAGCCGGGCCGGGATGGTGCGACCGAGATGACTGACCGAGCGGATGTCGGTCCCGTCGGTGATCAGCGCTTTGAGGATCGCGTCGGATGCCAGCTTGCGCACCACGAACACCGGCACCGGTCCGATGCCCGTGATCTCGCAGGACTCGCCGGGTTCGGTCCAGCCCCGGGTGAACGCCGAGTGGTCGACATGGGCCACGACCGTGGCGGGCGCCCGGTTCCCGTTCGACTGCTGCGCGACGGCGGCGGACTCGTCGGCCAGCTGCGCGAGGGCATCGAACGCCAAGCACTCGGGGTGCTCCCGGCGACCCGACGATCGGGCCTGCTCGAACCGCTCCGCTTCGTGGGGCGCGAGCGCGGCCATGACCCGCGCGGTCACATCGAGCGGTCCCCGCATCTCCACCACGCCTTCGACGTCGGAGATCCGCCGGTGCCGCAAGCTGCGCCGCGCCCGGCACGCCTCGTACCGCTCGGCTTGATCGGTCGAGGCCGCGGCCTCGACCGCCGCGCACGCCGACCGCAACCCGCGCACCCCATCGGTCGACGCGTGCTCCAACAACGACCCCTCCGCCGAAGGGTCAGCCGATGCGGCCGTCGCGATCGCATCGACCTGCACACCGGACAACGCCCCCGACCGGAACACCGCGGCCGTCTCACCCAGAGAACCCAACCGTTGCGCGGTCTCGATCGTCGCCCGGGCCTGCCCCACCGTCGTGCCCGTCACCGAAGCCATCCAGGCGCCGACATCGCGATGCGACCCGTCCACCGTCCACGCGCCGGTCTGCGCCAACCGACCCGCCGCCAACGTCTTGCCCGCCCCCGCCAACCGCTCCAGCACCGAGAAGTCCTCGACCAGCGCCTTGGCCTGCGCACCCGACAACACCGAAGGATCCAACGTCGCCACCAACTGACGCACCGACGCGATCGACTCCGACACCACCTCCAACACCACGCGCTCCCAACCGAACACCAACACCAGGACCGGGGAAGCGACCGGAGAAGGTCCCCACACCCTACACGAACATACGTTCGATAGCAAGGCCAGGGCCGTGCCATTCCTCGGACCGAAATGGCGCAGGGGCGATGCTCCGAGCGGCAACGATGACGCGATGGCAGGAGCGGAGCTGAGCGGGTGGCTCGACGACGCCGCCGAGGGCGATTGGATCAGCCCGCGGAGGGACGGGCGGACTTCGGCCGTCCCGAGGTTGCAGCTCGTATCGCGCTTCCGCAGCGCGGCTACCTGCTGGGGTCGGGCCCGATCGCTGCCGCGTCCGAATCGATGGCGAATGCGAGCTTCGACCGCTCGCCCAACCTGTGGTGGCCCGACGATCACGCATGGTTCGTCGCGACGGAGGTCGACGGCGCCTGGACCTACGTCGGCGGCTCGAACGACGCGATCGCCGCGGTCCTCGAAGACGACGGCCTCGAGGCCCTGCCGCGCCAGCTCACCGACCTGCCGTTCGCCGGTGCCGACACGATCAATGCCGCCCTCGACGGCTGAGCTGCGCCGGTACGCTGACGCGGTGGCAGGAGCACGACCGTTCGAGCTGATCTGCGAGATCGAGCCGCCGACGAAGCCGGATCTCACGCACGCCCGTCATCAGATCGGCGTGCTGAGCAAGGTCGCCTCCGGGTTCCTCATCCCGGACAACCACCTCGGTCGGGCGACGGTCTCGAGCGTCGCCGTGGCGCACGAGGTCCAGCTGATGGGCGGACGGTCCGTCGCGTGCGTCAACGCTCGCGACCGCAACGTGCTCGGGCTCCGCCGCGACGTGCTCACCGCGGCCGCGTACGGCGTCAACGAGTTCCTGCTCGTCTACGGCGACCGGTCCCAGCCGGGTGCGGTCGGCGACGGGCTCACCATCGGCAGCATGCTCGACGACATCCGCATGTTCTCCGAGGGTGCGGCGTTCGACGGCTTCCCGGCGTTCCGGCTCGGGGTGACGTCACGGCTCGCGCCGCTGCCCGCACGCAAGCAGACCGCGGACTTCCTGTTCGCCCAGGTGACGTTCTCGCTGGACCCGCTCCTGCGCTGGCGCGACTCACTGCAGTTCGACGGCCCGGTCTATGCGGGCGTCATGGTGCTCGCGAGCGCGGGCATGGCCCGCAAGCTGAGCGACGACATCCGCGAGATCGACATCCCCGACGAATGGGTGCACGCGGTCGAAGCGGACCGGAACGCGGGTGTCGAGCTTGCGTGCGAGTACGTGGAGCGCATCCGCGAGAGCGGCGCGTTCGACGGCGTCGCATCTCGTCCCCGTCTCGCGCTACCGCGAGGTCGCGGCCCGACTCGAACCGCCCCGCTGACTCGTTTCCGGCTCGTTCAGACCGCGGGCCGCGGCTTCAACGCCTGCGCGAACGACGGCGTGACGCCGGGGTTCGCGGCCTGGGCCTCGAACCGACCGGCGGGACGGACGGCGCGGTACGCCTCCACGACGGGCGCGAGCTCGTCGGGCGTCGCGCCGTGGAGGATCACGCTGTCCGCACCGGCCTCGAACTGGTCGATGACCCGGGCCGCGCACTCGGAGGCCGTCCCCGTAGCCGAGGCGGCGAGCCACTCGTCCGGGAGCAACGTCGCGATGTGGCGCAGCTCGTCGGGCGTCGCGATCGCGTCGAGCGCGCCGCCGATGCCCTGCACCACCGGATCGGCACGGAACGCCTCGAGCACCGCCGGGTCCCAACCGTTCACCCGCACGAGCAGGTCGCCGTAGCCCTGGAGATAGGTGCCGAGCCGGCCGACGAGCTTCTTGAGCCGCAGCTCTTCGTCGATGTGGTCGCCGACGGTCGCGAGCACGGACCACACCCGCACCGAGGACGGATCTCGACCCGCGGCCAGGGCGCCGCGCCGGACCGCGGCGACGCTCCGGGCGAGTGTGTCGTCGGTGAAGAACGTGTGCAGGACGACCGCGTCCGCGTGTGCACCCGAGAACTCGAGGGTCCGCTCCCCGATCGCGGTCAGCAGGATCGGGATGTCCTCGTCGAACGAGGAGTCCTGGTTCAGGTAGGGGAACCGGCCGGCCGGACCGTCGTGACCCATGATCGCCTCTCCGTGCCAGAGCCGGCGGAGCAGTCCCATGACGTCCTCGAGCTGCGCCATCGTCACCCGCGGGACGCCCATGACGTCGAAGAGCATGTCGAAGCCGCGCCCGAGCCCGAGTGTGAAGCGACCTTCGGTGAGGCGGTGCATCGTCGTGCCGAACGTCGCGGTGACGAGCACGTGACGCGTGTTGTGGTTCGTCGCCGCGGTCGCGACGCCGAGCGTCGTGCTCACCGCGCCGGCCGCGCCGCTCAGGGCGCACGCGTCCTTGGTGTTGAACCGCTCGGAGATGAACACGGAGCCGAGGCCGATCTCCTCGGCCCGGGCCACCTCGGTCACGAGGTCCCGCGGCGTGGCCGAATGCCCGGCCAGCCCGTAGAACCCCAACTCGTTCAGCTGCTCCACCCGGCCTCCTCCGACGCGAGGCGCGCACCCTACCCACCGCGCCACGAGAAGAGCCCGAGCATTGGCAGGAATCGAGGGGTCCCAGGCATTGCAGACAGCACCGCGGTCCCCCAGGATGAGCACATGGCAGCCGCGCGGCGAGTTGTGGTGCTCGGGTACGACGAGATGCAGTCCCTGGACCTGATCGGTCCGGTCGAGGTGTTCGACGTGGCGACCCGCCACGGGATCGTCCCGCCGTACCGGGTCGAGGTGGTCGGGCCGACGGCCGCCCCGATCGCCACCAGCAGCGGGATCACCCTCACCCCGGCACGGGGGCTCGGCGACGGCCGCAGCCCCGTCGACACGCTCGTGATCGCGGGTGGCACCGGCGTCACGACCCAGCTCGAGAACGCCGAGCTCATCGCCGCGGTCCGGCGCGCGGCGCGAGCGGGCCCGGCGGGTCGCGTCCGTCTGCACCGGCGCCTTCATCCTCGCCGAGGCGGGGTTGCTCGACGGTCGGCGGGTCACCACCCACTGGTCGGCGTGCCGCCGGCTCGCCCGTGCCTACCCGGAGATCACCGTCGACCCCGATCCCGATCTTCGTGCGGGACGGCGACGTCTCCACGTCCGCGGGAGTCACCGCAGGCATCGACCTCTGCCTCGCGCTCGTCGAGGAGGACCACGGTCGCGACCTCGCGCTCTCGGTCGCCCGCCAGCTCGTCGTCTTCCTGAAGCGTCCGGGCGGGCAGGCGCAGTTCAGCAGCCACCTCTCGACCCAGCTCGCCGAGCGCGACGTGCTTGCCGAGGTGCAGGGCTGGATCGCCGACCACCTCGACGACGATCTGTCCGTCGCCCGGCTCGCGCACCGCGCCTCCATGAGCCCACGGCACTTCGCCCGGCTCTTCCGGGCCGAGACCGGGGTGACGCCCGCGCGCTTCGTCGAGCACGCCCGGGTCGAGCAGGCCCGACGGCGGCTCGAGGAGTCGCCTGCAGGGATCGAGGAGATCGCGCACGACTGTGGCTTCGGCACGCCGGAGACGATGCGGCGCGCCTTCCTGCGCTGCTTGTGGGTGGGCCCGACCGAGTACCGGCAGCGCTTCCGCGCGACGGCCAACTCGAGAGTGGAGGTCTAGCCATGGGGATCACGACGGGCATCGTGCTGTTCGACGGGGCCGAGGAGCTCGACTGGGCCGGGCCGTGGGAGGTCTTCACGATGGCCCGCCAGGACGGCGACTCAGTCGTGACCATCGCCGAGCGCCTCGACCCGGTGCACTGCCGCGAAGGGCCTGCGGGTCCTTGCCCGACCACACCTTCGACGGACGCGCCGCCGCTCGACGTCCTCGTCGTCCCCGGCGGGGCGGGGACCCGTCGGGAGGTCGACAACCCCGTGCTCCTCGACTGGATCGCCGCGGTCGCGCCCCGGTGCACCTGGGTCACCAGCGTCTGCACCGGCTCGTTCCTCCTGCACGCGGCCGGCCCGGCCCGGAGCAAGCAGGTGACGACCCACTGGGGCTCGATCGAACGGCTCCGGGCACTGGAGGACGTGACCGTGCTCGAGGACGTCCGCCACGTGCGTCGACGGCAACCTCGTCACGGCCGCAGGCGTCTCCGCCGGCATCGACATGTCGCTCTGGATCGTCGGCCAGCTCACGGCGTCGAGCACGCCCGGTTCACCCAGCGGCGCGATGGAGTACTACCCCGACGCCGCCCTACGCCGTCCCGGCGTCTGAATTCGCCCGCACCGGGTCTCAAGCCGCGAGCAAGGTGCGCCGATGGTTCGAATTGTCGAGTCGGCGTGAGGGCCCCATGGATCAGCTCCCAGTGGAGATCAGCCAGCGAATCCGGCACGAAGCCCGGGTCGCGGGAATGCGCGAGGCCCGCGCGCCGTCGATCGAGCTGGTCGAGCGGCGCCGGATGCAGCTCTGGTTCCTCACGTTCATCATCGTCGTCGTCCTCGGCCTGGCCACGCTGGCCGCTTCGTGGACGACCGGCTCGGTCACCCTCTTCGCCGGCGAGCCGTGGATCCTGCGGGCCGCGGTCGCGGCGCTCGGCCTCGGCTTCTGCTTCTACGCGGTCGAGAAGGAGATCCACCTCCACCGGCTGAGCCGCCTGCTCGTCGACGAGCGGGTCCTGAACTCGGCGATGGCGCAGCGGCTCCAGATGAACGCCGCGCTGTTCAACGCCGGCAAGGCGCTGAACTCGGTCCTCGACCTCGACGACGTCCTCGACGCGATCCTCGCCAACGCGCTCGACCTCCTCGGCGGCGCGACCGGATCGGTGATGCTCGTCGAGGACGAGGAGTCGCTGCGCGTCGTCGCGGTGCGCGGCAGCCGGCTCGCTCGCGACGCGCGGGTGAAGCTCGGCGAGTCCATCGCCGGACGCGTCGCGCGCAGCCGTGAGCCGCTGCTGATCTCCGGGTTCGTCGGGCCGACCGACTATCCCGGGTTACGAAGACCGCGAGCACACGACGTCGAGCGCGATGTGCGTGCCGCTCGTCAACCGCGGCCAGCTGCTCGGCGTGCTGAACATCAGCGCGTCGAGCGACCGCGACTTCGACGAGCACGACCTGCAGGTCCTGAGCCTGTTCGCGGAGCCGGTGGCCGCGGCGATCGCGAAGGCGGGGCTCTACGAGGCCGAGCGCGCGCACGTCGCCCAGCTGCTCGACACGGACCGGATGAAGACGCAGTTCGTCGCGTCGGTCAGCCACGAGCTGCGCACCCCGATCACGTCGATCCGCGGTGCGGTCGCCGGCGTCGCGGCGCCCGATCACGCCCGAGCAGCGGGTCGAGCTGCTCGAGGTCATCGAACGCCAGTCCCTGCGCCTCCAGGCGATGGTCGAGGAGATCTTCACCGCGGCCAAGATGGAGGAGGACGGCAAGCGGCCGCTGCTGCGCCGGATCGACCTGGCCGCGCTCGTCCGCCTGGCCGCGCTCGACTCCCAGGTCGCCGGGCGACCGGTCGAGGTCGAGGCGCCGACCGCGTGCGAGGTGCGCGCCGACCCCGAAGCGGTGCGCCGGATCGTCGGGCAACCTCATCGAGAACGCGCACAAGTACGGCGAGGCTGCCGGTGCGCATCACGGTGCAGCCGGCCGAGGACCAGGTCGTGCTCTCGGTCGTCGACCACGGCGCCGGGGTGCCGGCCGAGGTGCGCGAGAAGGTGTTCGAGCGCTTCTACCGCGCCGACCCGAACGGGACGAAGCCCGGCATGGGACTCGGGCTGGCGATCGTGCGTGGGTTGGTGGAGTCGTGTGGGGGATCGGTATGGGTCGAAGACGCTCCGGGCGGCGGTGCCGCCTTCCGGGTCGCGCTGCGGACCGGAGCGGTCGAGGAGAGTCCACGGGAGGTTGCACGTGTCGGGTAAGCCGAGAGTGCTGATCGTCGACGACGAGCCGGACGTGCTGCTGACGCTCCGGATGATCCTGGAGGCCGAGGGGTTCGATCCTGCGCTCGCGGCCGACGGCGAGACTGCGCTGCGCCGCATCGACGAGGAGAACCCCGACCTCGTCGTGCTCGACATCATGATGCCGGTGCTCGACGGCTGGTTCGTGCTGGCCGAGCTCGCGGGCCGGACCCGGCGCCCGTGCGTCGTGGTGTGCTCGGCGAAGTCGAGCGACGCCGACCGCAACCGGGCCCGGGAGCTCTCCGCGGACGAGTACGTCACCAAGCCGTTCGAGCCCGACCACCTCGTCGCGGTGATCCGCGACGTGCTCGCCCGCCGGGCCGGCGCGGCACGCGTCTGACCGCGACCATCAGCGCCCCGCGACCCGGCTCCAGTCAGCCCGCTGACCGGCGGAAGTGCCCGGTTTTCCGGCACAATTCCGGGCGCGGGCACCAAGATCCCCCTTGCGCCGGGCGGGCGGCGCTGTCAGAGTAACACCGTTGTAATTCCAACGGCGTCATTCTGAACGCCTCAAGGAAGGGGCAGTTTGTGCGGGAGATGATCGTGGCCAGTGTGCACGCCAGTCAGGTGGGCGACAAGCGATGGCAAGAGCGCGCCAACTGCCTGGGTGTCGATCCCGATCTGTTCTTCCCCGAGCGTGGCGCTTCCACGAGGGAGGCGAAGTCGGTCTGCGGCAGCTGCGAGGTGCGCTTGGACTGCCTGGAGTACGCGCTGGTCAACGGGGAGAAGTTCGGGATCTGGGGTGGTCTGTCGGAGCGGGAGCGCCGGCGGCTGCGGCGCCAGCGGGCGCTGGCCCGGCGGGCGGCCGCATCCGCCTGATCCGCGTCGTGCGCTCGCGCGGCGGGGTCAGGCCGGGTTCGCCGGGTCCGCCGCCCGGTCTGGCGTCGGCTCCGCCTGCGGCCCAAGCGGCGCGGCCGGCCGTAGCCGCCGCCAGCCGGGCCTCGATCGTGTGGTCCGGGCCGAGCCCGCTCCAGGCCAGGAACTCGGCGCTCGCGGCCTCGAGCGCCGCGGCGGGCACCAGCCCGACCAGCTCGACCCGCTGGACCTGCCCGCCCGCCGCCACGACGCAGGTCGCGGGCCGTGACGCAGGCGGCCTCGAGCCCGGTCGCGTCCAGGTCGACGAGGTTCATGCTCACCTGCGCGTGAGCGACGCGACGGGAGCGCGCAGCCCGAGCGCCGCGCACCCCGGCCAGTCCGCCGTCGCGTTCGCGGATCTGGCGCGCGACCGCGCGGGCGAGCTCGAGGTCGTCGTCGGCGAGCTCGAGGTTCACCGCGACGAGCACGTCGCGCGCGCCGACCGCGACCGCGCCGAGGCGCGGGTGCGGGCCCGGTCGGTCCCGCATCGGGGGACGCGCGCGCGAACGCGTCGCGCCGGACCGAGGGCAGCGTGCGCTGCTCGGGGTCGGCGAGGTCGTAGAGGAACGCGGGAACCCCGAGCTCGGCGCCGATCCAGCTGGGCGAAGTCGCGGGCGGCGTCGATCGAGGCGGAGCTGCGGGGTCGGCGCGAGCGCGACGAACGGCACCACGTCGATCACGCCGAGCCGCGGGTGCACGCCGTCGTGGTCCGCGAGCGTCAGCGCGGCGGCGGCCGCGGTCGCGAGCCGGCGGGCGGCCGCTTCGGTCGCGCCCGGGTCGGCGCTCGCGATCGTGAAGACCGAGCGGTGGTGGTCGGGGTCGGTGTGCACGTCGAGCAGCTCGGGCCCGCAGGCGCGGGCGAGCCCGTCGATGACGTCGGCTCGCCGCCCCTCCGAGATGTTGACGACGCACTCGAGCACGGCCCCAGGCTACGGGCCGGGCAGCGACCCGGAGGACGCGAGCGGTGTGATAGCACCGCAGGCGTGCGTATCGGTCTGGCGTTGCCGCAGTACGACTTCTCGGTCGCGGGGGAGTCCCCGCTGACCTGGGAGACCCTGCGCGGGTACGCGACGCGGGCCGACGCGGCGGGCTTCGACTCGCTCTGGCTCTCGGACCACCTCTTCTTCGACATCGGCAAGTACGGCGGCAGCCCGGAGCCGGTCGGCGCGTACGAGCCGATCGTGACGCTGGGCGCGCTCGCGCGCGACGTGAAGCACGCCCGGCTCGGGACGCTCGTCCTCTGCGAGGCGCTGCGACCGGCGACGGTGCTGGCCAAGGCGCTCGCGTCGCTCGACCGGATCACCGGCGGCCGGCTCGACGTCGGGCTGGGCGCGGGCTGGTACGAGCCCGAGTACGCGGCGATCGGGATGGACTTCCCATCGCCCGGGGTGCGCCTCGCCCGACTCGCCGAAGCGGTGGAGATCGTGACCGAGCTGCTGGGTGCCGGAGGGCGGCCCGTGCACGTTCGACGGGGAGTTCCACTCGGCCGACGGCGCGATCAACCTCCCGCCCGCGGTCCAGGAGCCGCGGCCGCCGGTCTTCGTCGGCGGCAAGGGTAACCGGCTGATCCAGCTCGCGGTCGACCGCGCCGACGGCTGGAACACGTGCTGGGTCTGGACGCCGGAGGCGTACCGGGAGCGGCTCGACGTCATGCACGCGGCGTGCGACCGGGCCGGGCGCGACCCCGAGACGGTGTGGCGCTCGCTCGGCCTCTACGCGCTCTGCGGTGAGGACGAGGCGGACCTGGCCCGTCGGTTCGAGCGGCTGCGCGCGAACACCCCGCCGGGCGTCCTCGACTCGACGACGCCTCGAGGAGTGGCGGGTCGGCCGGCTGGTCGGCACGGTCGCCCAGGTCCGGGAGCAGGCCGCGACCTGGGCCGGACCTCGGGGTCGAGACCCTGATCCTCGGGGTGGGCGCGGTGCCCGTTCCACGTCGGTGCGCGCGACGACATCGACCTGCTCGCCGAGGCGCTCGGGGTCGTGAGCCACCCCGACGCCGATTAGGCTGAGATCCCCGATCGCGGGAGGGTGCCAAGCCTCATGTTCGGCCTCGGAGCTCCTGAGCTCATCATCATTCTGCTCGTCGTCCTCGTCATCTTCGGCGGGTCCCAGATCCCGAAGCTCGCGCGCTCGCTCGGCTCGGCCCAGAAGGAGTTCAAGGCGGGCCTCGAAGAGGGTGCGAAGGACGACGACCCGAGCTCGAAGGACGACAAGGGGCACTAGCCCCACCGTCCGATCAGCCGGATATCGGCCTCCTTGGGAACCTGACCCCCGCGACCGTCGTTCTCGATGACGACTGACGGTGTCCCCACCTGGGAAGAGGTCGCCCGCGACCACGGGCGCTTCCTCTACAACGTGGCGTACCGCCTGACCGGAAATGACGACGACGCACGGGATCTCGTGCAGGAGAGCCTCCTTCGTGTCCGCCGCGGCCTGGAGACCTACCAGCCGGGATCTCTCGAGGGGTGGTTGGCTCGCATCGTGACGAACGTGTTCCTCGACGAGGTGCGGCGGAAGCGTCGACGACCGGAACAGGCGCTGCCGGAGGACCCTGACCGGGTGCTGCCGGCCGCGGCCGGGCGCCGACGAGGTGGCGGTCGCGGCCGGGCTCTCGGACGAGATCCAGCGCGCGCTGGCGTCGCTGCCCGAGGAGTTCCGGGTGCCGGTCGTGCTGCGCGACGTCGCCGACCGGACCTACGAGGAGATCGCCGGATCGCTCGGCGTGCCGGTCGGGACCGTCCGGTCGCGCCTGCACCGCGGGCGCCGGATGTTGCGGACCGCCCTCGTCAAGAGCGGAGCGTTGGAATGAGCACGATCGAACCGCCCGAAGAGCTGCTGTCGGCCTACCTCGACGGTGAGGCGACGCCGGACGAGCGCGCGCTCGTCGAACGCCGGCTCGAGGAGTCGGGCGAGTGGCGCGCGGTGCTGGACGAGATCAGCTCGACGCGCGACCTGCTGCTCGGGTCGCCGGTGCGGGAAGCGCCGACCGGGTTCTGGGACGGGCTGCTGCACCCGGACATCGCGCCGCCCGTGCAGCCGGAGCCGGTGCGCACGATCGACTCCGCGCCGAGCCGGCGGGCGCAAGCGCGTCGTCGCGTGGCTGGCCGGCGGGGCCGCGGCGGCCGCGATCGCCGCGGTGATCCTCGTGCCCGGCCAGTCCCGGGTGAAGCCCGCGGTGGCGACGCTCGTGAGCCGCCACGCGGTCCGTTCGTCCGTGACCGAGGAGCCGTTGAGCCAGCTCGCCCCGGTCGACCAAGCCGGTGAAGCTGTCGCCATGAGCCGCCGACTCGTCGCCGTCCTCGGTGCCGCGCTCGCGACGCGTGGTCGTCGCTCGCGCGCCGCGCCCCGCAGCGCCCAGGCCGACGACCGTGGGGCGGCCCGGAGCCTGCTCGAGCGCGCCCGAGGCAGCGGCGGCGGGCCAGGAGTTCGACGGCACCGTGCGTGGTCGAGTGGGTCGAGGGCGGGAAGCGCCACGAGCGCACGGTCTCGGTGCACGACGACGAACGGCGTGCTGCACATGGGGGACGACCAGCTCCTGGGCGCCGGCTCCCGCCGCCTGCTCCGGACCGGCTCGGGCTGGCAGCTGATGTGGGCCGGCCGGGCGCGCGGGCTCCGAGCCCGATCCGAGCGGCAAGTACCGGTTCGTCGGTGACCCACGCGGCGACGGTCGCGCACCGTCCGGCCACCCGGGTCGTCGGTGAGGCGATCCGGATCGGTCGCGGTGCGCGAGCGCATGTTCTTCGACGACGCGACCGGGATCCTGCTGCGGCGCGATCAGCTCGACGCGAACGGTCGCCTCGCGCGCCGGTTCACGTTCGTCGAGATGACCCAACCCCGTCCGATGGACGGTGGTCCGACCGACGCGCTGCCGAAGGTCGATCCCGAAGTCGCGCGCCGGACGCGCCGCACGCGTTGGCCGATGTCCCCGACGATCTCAGCGCGCCCAAGCGCGTCGGCAACGGCTTCGTGCTCTCGGGCGTCTACTCGCAGCCCGACGGATCGGTGCAGCTGTACTACAGCGACGGGCTGCTCGGGCTCTCGGTGTTCGAGCGCGAAGGGGAGCTGGACTGGGGCGCGTTGCCGGCGGGCGGTCGCACGACCGAGCTCGACGGTCGGCGCAGCCGCGTCTACACGACGGCCGCGGGCACCGCGGTGGTGTGGGGCGACGACGACGTCACCTACACCTGCGTGACCGACGCCCCGCTCGACGAGGTCGCGGCGGTCGCCGCCGACCTCGTCACCCGTCGGACGCGCGGCGTGCTCGAAGACGTCGGCCGCTTCGTCACCGCCCCGTTCAGCTGGGGCTACGGACGACGCGGCTGCGCCGAGACGGCCCGAGGCGCACGGCGCCGTCGAGCGCCTGGCGAGCTCGCCGGAGCGGACGCCGGTGCGGCGGGATCGCAGGATGCGCCGACGCTCTCGCTCCGACGCGCCGCCCCAGACCCCGTGCTCGATCCGGTACTGCAACGCGTACTCGAGGCATTCGGCTTGCACCGGGCAACCGGCGCACACCTTGCGGGCGTGCTCGACGCCCACACCGTCGGACGGGAAGAAGAACGAAGGATCACGGCCGCGGCAGTGTCCATCGAGCATCCACACGTGCTCGGCGTCGTAATTCGGAAGCGGGTAGTCATCCATTTGGTGAGTGCAACGGTAGGTGACGCCGGATGGTTCCCAGAACTGCTCTCAGTCTGGTCTCAGGTTTGGCTGGAACTCTGAAACAGTGGAGACCTCGCGTATGACGACGCCGCCGCCCGAAGAGTTCCCGGAACCATTGCCCGACCCGCCTGGGCCCGAGCCGCCGAGCCGATCGCCGGCGTCCGGCGGTCCCGAGCCGCCGATCGCCGAGCCGGTCGCCGGAGTCCCGGTCCCGAGCCGACCGACCCGCGCCGGTGGTCCCGCCCGTGGCGCCGACCGGTCCGCCGCCCTGGCCCACCACCTCGGCGCCGGCCGCCCGCCGCCGCCTCCGCCGCCGCCGGCTCGCCGGCACCGCCGCCGCCCCCGCCGCCGAGCCGGCCGGGCGCGTGGAAGCAGTTCGTCGCCGGCGCGCTCATCGGCGCGCTCGGTCGGCGGCGGCACGGCGGGTGGCATCTACCTCGCGACGAAGGACGACTCCTCGACCCGCACGGTCATCGTGCGTCAGCCGACGGCCGGCACCAGCTCGCGCAACACGTCGACCATCGCCGAGCCGCACGACATCCAGGGCATCCTCCAGAAGGTCGAGCCGGCGGTCGTCGCGATCCGCACCGGTGGCGCCGTCTCCGGCGACCAGAACGAGAGCGGTGGCGCGGGCACCGGGTTCGTCATCTCGTCGGACGGCATCATCGTCACGAACAACCACGTGGTCGAAGGTGCGAACGGCGAGATCCAGGTGACGTTCACCGATGGCACGAGCAAGTCGGCGAAGGTGCTCGGCCGCTCGACCGACAACGACCTCGCGGTGTTGAAGGTCGACGCCACCGGGCTGCCGTCTGCGAAGCTCGGAAGCTCGGACAAGCTCCAGGTCGGCGACGAGGTCGTCGCGATCGGCAACGCGCTCGCGCTCGAAGGCGGCTCAGCGTCACCCGCGGCATCATCTCGGCGAAGGACCGCACCGTGCCCGAGGAGAGCGGCGCGACCCTCTACGGCGTCCTGCAGACCGACGCGGCGATCAACCCGGGCAACTCGGGTGGACCGCTCGTGAACTCCGACGGTGAGGTGGTCGGCATCAACACCGCGATCGCCGATCCGCAGGAAGCCCAGAACGTCGGCTTCGCGATCGGCATCGACACCGCGAAGTCGGTCATCGACGACCTCCGCGCCGGCAAGGCCGTTCAGACCGCCTTCCTCGGGGTGGTGACCCAGCAGGTGACGCCGACGCTGGCCAAGGAGATGCACCTGAAGACCGAGAACGGCGTGGTCGATCCGGCAGGTCACGCGCCGGATCGCCGGCCGCCGACGCCGGCCTCAAGAAGAACGACGTGATCATCGCGCTCGCCGGCAACGCGGTGGACACGCCCGACCAGCTCGGCGGGCAGGTCCGCAAGCTCAAGCCGGGGGACAAGGTCGACGTGCTGTTCGAGCGCGGCGGGGACCAGAAGACGGTCTCGGTGACCCTCGGGACCCGTCCCACGACCAAGCGGCTGAGGCCGTCGCACGCTCCGGTCGCGGCCCCGGCCGGATCAGGGTCGGGGCACTACGCTGCCCCAGTTCCGTCCACTCCAGGAGTACCCCCATGGCCCAGCAACCCGAAGAGCTCGAGCAGGTTCCCCCCGTCGGACACGTCCGGGTGGTCTACCTCGGCCCGGTTGCCCCGCACTGGGAGGTCCAGGGGGTCTTCGGCGAGCGCCAGCTCATCGAGGACTTCCGCCAGCGGGCGCTGGCCCGGCTCCAGCTGCTCCCGCCCCACGACCCGCAGTTCCGGCGCAACCGCGAGCGGGTCATGCGTGACGCCGAGCGGGAGAACCTGATCCTCGACTGGGACCTCGGCTACGAAGAGGCCCCCGCCACCTAACTCCACGCGGCTCGCGCGGCGAGTCAGGCCAGCGGGCTGAGGTCGTCCGCACCCGGGTGGGTGCCGGTGACCATGAACTGGACCCGCTCGGCGATGGTCACCGCGTGGTCGGCGATCCGCTCGAAGTGCCGGCCGACCAGCGCGACCTGCACCGCCTGGAGCACCGTCGCCTCGTCGGATGCGCCCCACTCGAGGATGTGACGGAACAGGCTCTTGGTGAGCTCGTCCATCGTGTCGTCCATGTCGCTCAGCGCCGCGGCCCACGACGGGTCGGAGTCCGCGAACGCGTCGATCGCGAGTCGGGTCTGGTTGGAGGACTGGACGCCCATCCGGTCGATGATGCCGCGCACCTTCGGGTCGAGCTCGTGGGGGTAGATGCGCCGGGTGGTCTTCGCCACGTTCACCATGAGGTCGGCGTCGCGCTCGAGCTCGTGGTTGATCCGCATCATCGTGACGACGGCGCGGAGGTCCACCGCGACCGGTGACTGCGTCGCCAGGATCAGGAGCAGCCGGTCGTCGACCTGGTGGTAGAGCTCGTCGACCCGGTCGTCGCCCTCGACCACGGACTCGGCCATGGCGAGGTCGCCGTCGAGGAACGCCTGCGTGCCCGCGGCGATGGCCTCGGTCGTCAGCGCGGCGAGCCGGATGATGTCGCTGCGGACCTCATCGAGCTCTTCCTGGAGGGTCTTGCGACCTTCGTCGCCGGTGGCAGCAGGGATGCTCACTCGATCTCCGAAGTTCGGGAACGACCGAATCATCGTCGCACGTTCGCCGGATGGAAAGCATTGCCGGCGTCGTACCGACCACCATTCCCCGTTCGTTCACCTGTTGGCCAGATGTTCGTGGCCGGGCGCCTGTCATCGCGGGGTTGGCTGGGCCCCGTTGACCGGAATACACGTCGTGTTCACCTTCGCGCCACCCGGCGGCCACTCCGGCGCCAACCGGCCTTCCTACGATCCCGGACCGTGCCGACTCGGCGCATTGTCTCCAGTTCCCGACTCGGGAGGACACCCCGACCATGACTCGAATCTCACCGCGTGTGCGGTGGACGGTGGCGCTGATCGCAGCCTTCGGCCTCGTGGCCGCAGCCTGCGGCAGCTCCAGCAGCTCCAAGTGGCAGTGGCGACACGACGAAGACGACCGCCAAGACGAAGGCGCTCGCGGCCGCGACGCTGAACGGCTCCGGTTCGACGTTCCAGCAGGCGTTCGACGAGACGGTCATCCAGGCCTTCAAGTCGGTGCAGCCGGCCGTGACGATCACCTACGCGGGCGGCGGCTCGGGCAAGGGTCAGACCGACCTGCAGGCCGGCCTGGTCCAGTGGGCCGGCTCCGACAGCACGGTTCCCGGCCGCCGACACCGCGAAGTACAAGGGCCCGTTCCTCTACTTCCCGACCGTGGGCGCGCCGATCACGCTCTCGTACAACCTGTCCGGGCGTGGACAAGCTCCAGCTCTCGGCGGACACGATCGCCGGGATCTTCCAGGGAACGATCAAGACCTGGGACGACTCGGCGATCAAGGCCGACAACCCGGGTGTCGACCCTGCCGAGCACCGCGATCACCGTCGCGCACCGCTCCGACGGCTCGGGGACGACGGCCGGCTTCACCAAGTACCTGACGAAGGCCGCGCCGACGCACCTGGACGCTGGGCACGGACAAGACCGTGAACTGGCCGACCGGTGCAGCAGGCCGGGAACGGCAACGCCGGGCGTCGCCCAGATCGTCAGTGGCACCGACGGTGCGATCGGCTACGTCGACTTCTCGGATGCCAAGGCCGCCAGCCTGAAGTTCGCTGTCGATCAAGAACGCGTCGGGCAAGTACGTCGCCGCGTCGATCGCCGGCGCGACTGCGGCGATGGAGGGGGCAACGGTGAACGCCGACCTCACCTTCGACCCGTTGAACGCGAGCGGGGCGACGGCGTACCCGATCACCTCGCCGACGTACATCCTCGTGTACACGTCCCAGACGGATTCGGCGGTGGGGAACGCGCTCAAGGGCTTCCTCAACTACCTCTACGGACCCGGCCAGGGCATGGCGGCCTCGGTGGACTTCGCCAAGCTCCCGGCGAACATCCTGAGCCAGGCCAAGGCCCAGGTCGCGAAGATCACCGTCTCGTAGCATTCTGAGCCTCGTGGGGGCGGGCGACTCCGCCCGCCCCCACTCGGGCCAGACCTGCCCATGGCGATCGACACCGAGCTCCTCTCCCTCACCGGCCCCGCGACACCTCGGCGGCTCGCGCCCGCCCGGGCGCGGCGTCGACCGTGCGTTCCGGATCCTGGCGCTTGGCCGGCGGCCTCCTCGTGCTCGTCATCCTCGTCCTGATCGCGTACTCGACGATCTCGAAGGCCTGGCCGGCGTTCCAGCGACGAGGGCCTCAGCTACCTCACCAGCGACACCTGGGATCCCGGCGAACGCGGCCTTCGGAACGCTGGCGTTCTCCTTCGGCACGGTCGTGATCTCCGTCATCGCGCTCGTCCTCGCGGTGCCGATCAGCATCGGCATCGCGCTCTTCGTCACCGAGGTCTCGCCGAAGTGGATGCGCCGCCCGGTCGTGACGCTCATCGACCTGCTCGCCGCGGTCCCGTCCGTCGTCTACGGACTGTGGGGGCTGCTCGTGCTCGTCCCGGCGCTCCCGGGCTTCTACCAGGACTGGCACGACCTCTTCGCCGACGTCCCGTCCTGCGGCAACGTCTTCGACGGCGACCCGATCGCGGGCAAGGCGTTCATGACCGCCGGCCTCATCCTCGCGATCATGATCACCCCGATCATCACCGCGGTGACCCGGGAGACGTTCACGACCGTGCCGCAGTCCCAGAAGGACGCGGCGCTCGCGATGGGCGCGACGCGGTGGGAGATGATCCGGGCCGCGGTGTTCCCGCACAGCCGGAGCGGCATGACCGCCGGGATCCTGATCGGGCTCGGCCGGGCGATGGGCGAGACGATCGCGGTCGCGCTCGTCATCGGGTCGTCGCCGCAGATCACCGAGAAGCTGTTCAGCTCGGGCGACGCGCTCCCCGCGGTGATCGTCAACCAGTTCGGTGAGTCGACCGGCACCTACCAGGCGGCGCTCATCGGCATGGGCGTCGTGCTCTTCTTCCTCACGCTGATCATCGGCGTGATCGCGCGGACCGCCCTGGCCCGTTCCGAGCGGAAGCTGGGCGCGGCATGAGGTGGGGACGATGAGTGCAGTCATGACTCCTCCGGCACCGCCGTCGGCGCCGAGGCCGCGGCCGTCGATCTCCAAGAGCAGCGCGGGCGGGTGGCGCAGCGCCAAGAGCGCGATCGCCACCGTTCCTCATCGTCATGTCGCTCGTCGTCGCGATGGTCCCGCTCGTGCTCATCGTGGGCTACGTCATCGTGCGCGGCATCGACTCGATCAGCTGGGCGTTCCTCACCGACGACATCCCGATCCTCAGCCGGTCCGAGGGGCCCGGCATGGGTCCGGCGGTCGTCGGCACGCTGCTCATCACCGGTGCGGCCACGGTCATGGCGGTGCCGCTCGGGATGCTCGGCGGGATCTACCTCAACGAGTACAGCGCCCGGAGCGCCTTCGGTCGGTCCATCAGCTTCCTGGCCGAGGTCATGACCGGAGTCCCGTCCATCGTGATGGGACTCTTCGTCTACTCGATCTGGGTGCTGCGGTTCGGCGTCTCCGGGTTCGCCGGCGCGCTGGCCCTGGCGTGCCTCATGCTCCCGGTCGTCATCCGGACCACCGAGGAGACGCTCAAGCTCGTGGCCGCGGACCTGCGGCGAGTCGGCGTACGCGCTCGGCGGCCGCAAGGCGGGCACGATCCTGCGGGTCGTGCTTCCGGCCGCAGCGCCGGGGATCGTCAGCGGCGCGCTGCTCGCGGTCGCGCGGGCCGCGGGCGAGACCGCGCCGCTGCTGTTCACGATCCTCACCGTCAACGAGACGAACACCAACCTCTTCCACGGACCGAACACCACGCTGTCCGTCCAGATCTTCCGCAACGCGCAACAGGTGTTCCCCGGTCCGCAGGAGCGGGCCTGGGGCGCCGCGCTCACGCTGATCGCCATCGTGTTCGTCTTCACCCTCCTTTCCCGAGGCCTGTCGGCCGTGTTCGCAAGGAAGCACCGCGTATGAGCCTCGTCGACGACCGGAGCCAACCTATGGATGACCTCGACGTGACCCCAACTAACGTCGGGCCGGTGACCGAAGGAGTCGAAGAGCTGCCGGAGCGGGATCGCGAGGTCGTCTTCGAGATCCGGGACGGCTCCGTGCGCTACGGCGTCGAACCTCGCGGTCGCCGACGTGAACTTCGACGTCGGTGCGCGCGAGATCACCGCGATCATCGGCCCGTCCGGGTGCGGGAAGAGCACGTTCCTGCGCTGCCTGAACCGCATGAACGACTTCATCCCCGGCGCGAAGGTCGGCGGGCAGGATCACGTACCACGGCGAGGACCTCTACGACTCCAAGGTCGACGCGGCCGAGGTGCGCCGCCGGATCGGGATGGTGTTCCAGAAGCCGAACCCGTTCCCGAAGTCCATCTTCGACAACGTGGCCTACGGCCCGCGCATCAACCGCTTCAAGGGCGACATGGGCGACCTCGTCGAGCAGGCGCTGACCCGCGCCGCGCTCTGGGACGAGGTGAAGGACAAGCTGAAGAAGAGCGCCTACGCGCTCTCCGGCGGCCAGCAGCAGCGGCTCTGCATCGCGCGCACGCTGGCCGGTGCAGCCGGACGTCGTGCTGATGGACGAGCCGTGCTCCGCGCTCGACCCGATCGCGACCTCGCGCATCGAGGACCTGATGGTCGAGCTGAAGCGTGACTTCACCATCGTGATCGTGACCCACAACATGCAACAGGCCGCGCGTGTCTCGGACATGACCGCGTTCTTCACGACCGACGTCGCCGAGGACTCGAGTCGCGTCGGCCGGCTCGTCGAGTTCGATCGCACGCACACGATCTTCACCAGCCCCTCCGACCAGCGCACCGAGGGATACATCACCGGTCGGTTCGGATGAGCCTGCGCACGCGCATGGCCGGCGGAACGACCGGCGGCGCCGGCGAGGACCCTCCACCGTCGAGCGGTGCGGCCGTCGAGCGCGAGCAGTTCGGCGAGGCGCTGCACGCGCTGGCCGACGCGGTCATCGTCGTCGACGCCGACGGCGTGGAGCTCCTGCGCAACGACGCGGCCGAGCGCTTCCGGGACGGCCGGCACAGCGACGCGCTCGCCGAGGAGCAGATCAACGAGCTGCTGACGCGGGCCCGCCAGGGCCAGAGCGGGGAGCGCGAGCTCCAGCTGTTCGGCCCGCCGCGCGAGGTGCTGTTCCTCCGGTCGCAGCCGCTGCTCGCCGACGGCGCGATCCTCGGTGCGGTCGTGTTCATCCGCGACATCTCGGAGACCCGACGCAAGGAAGCGGTGCGGCGCGACTTCGTCGCCAACGTCAGCCACGAGCTGAAGACGCCGATCGGCGCGCTCGCGCTGCTCGCCGAGACGATGGCCGGCAGCGGCGACGAAGTCGTCGTCCGCCAGCTCGCCGAGCGGGTCTCGCGCGAGGCGGACCGGCTCGGGCGGATCATCGACGACCTGCTCAACCTCAGCCTCATCGAGGCGCAGGAGTCGCCGAGCCGGGAGCCGGTGCCGATCTCGGTGCTGATCGCCGAAGCGGTCGACGCGGTGCGTCCGGCCGCAGACGCGCTCGGGATCCCGCTGCACGTCTCGCCGAACCTGCCCGACGCCGCGGTGCCGTGCGACCGCCGGCAGGTGCTGAGCGCGCTCACCAACCTGCTCGACAACGCGATCAAGTACTCGGAGTCGCCGAGCGCGGTCGAGATCGGTGCGACCGCGTCGGACGGCATGGTCACGATCACCGTCACGGACCACGGGCCCGGGCATCCCGTCGCGCGACCTCGAGCGGATCTTCGAGCGGTTCTACCGGGTCGACCGGGCCCGCAGCCGGGCGACGGGCGGCACCGGCCTCGGCCTGTCCATCGTCCGCCACGTCGCCCAGGCGCACGGCGGCGACGTCACGGTCGAGTCGCGAGAGGGCGAGGGCTCGACGTTCCGGCTGCGGCTCGCGCAGGTCGTCAACGGCGGTGGCTCGCCCGCCGGCTACCTGTTCGAAGAGCGGCGCTGATGGCCGATCCCCAGCTGATCCTCGTCGTCGACGACGAGCAGTCGTACCGCGACGCGCTCACCGTCGCGTTGGAGCGCGAAGGCTTCGCGGTCGAGACCGCGGCCGACGGGGTCGAGGCGCTCGAGCGGTTCGACGCGGTGCAGCCCGCGCTCGTGCTGCTCGACGTGATGCTGCCTCGCGTGTCCGGCGTCGACGTGTGCCGCCAGATCCGGACCCGGTCCCGGGTGCCGATCATCATGGTCACTGCCCGCAACGCCGAGATCGACGCGGTCGTCGGGCTCGAGGTCGGCGCCGACGACTACGTCACCAAGCCGTTCCGGCTGCGCGAGCTCATCGCCCGGGTGCGGGCGGCGCTGCGGCGGGTGCCGGTCGGCGCGGAGTCGAGCAGCGGCCCGGACGACGTGATCGAGATCGGCGACGTGCGGCTCGACGTCGCGCGCCACGAGGTGTCGGTGCGGGGTGACCTCGTCGCGCTGCCGCTCAAGGAGTTCGAGCTGCTCGAGCTGCTGCTGGCGAACGCGGGTCGGGTGCTCACCCGCGACGTGCTCATCGACCGGATCTGGGGCCCGAACTACTTCGGCGACACGAAGACGCTCGACGTGCACGTGAAGCGGCTCCGGACCAAGGTCGAGGAGGACCCGGGCCACCCGACGCACATCGTGACGGTGCGCGGCGTCGGCTACCGGTTCGAGAAGCCGCGGGTCACCGCGAGCTGACCCGCTACTTGCGGTGCGCGGCGCCCGGACGGCAGCAGGTCGTCCACGACCTCGGTGAGCCCGATGAGCTGATCGGCGAGACGGCGACGCCTCGGTCGGGGCTTCGGCGACCGGCTGGCGGACGTTCAGCTCCGCGAGCCCGCTGCGTCCGGCCGCGGTCATCGGGGGCTGGCTCGTGCGCGGCGCGTTCGGGGCGGGGGAGAGGGAGGGGACTCGGCCGTCGGGCGCGCCGGGGGTGACGCGGGCACCGGCGCGAACACGCTGATCGGCTCCGAGTCCGGTCGCCGGCTGCTCCGGCTCGGGCTCGGGCTCGCCGAGCAGCTCCGAGAACTTCACGACACCTGGGCCAGCGCCGACTCGTATTCGTCGCGCGAGCGCGGGGTGGCGAGGTTCGCGGACGCGAACGTCGCGACGACCTTGCCGTCCTTGTCGATGACGAAGCTCGCGCGGTTCGCGCAGCCGAGCTGCTCGTTGAACACGCCGTAGGCCTTGGCGACCGCACCGTGGGGCCAGAAGTCCGACAGCACCGGGAACGTGAAGCCCTGCTGCTCGGCCCACTGCGCCTGCGCGTGGCGGGTGTCGCAGGAGATCGCGAGCACCGCGGCGTCCGCGGACTCGAAGGTGGAGGGATCGTCGCGGATCTCGCACAGCTCGCCCTGGCACACGCCCGTGAAGGTGAACGGGTAGAAGACGAGGACGACGGGTTGCTTGCCCTTGTAGTCCGCCAGGCTCACGTCGTTGCCGGCCTGGTCCTTGAGGGTGAAGTCGGGGGCAGCTTGCCCAACCTCCACGGTCATAGGGGTGCTCTCCTGTATCGACGGGGGGACCGTCGAAGTGTACGGGCTGGCGCCGATCAGCGCGGCGGGGCGCGCAACGTGTCCTTCAGCGAGTTCTCGACCGATTCGGCCGCTCCCTTGAGCGGGGCGGCGACGATCCCGAGCAGCGGCGTGACCGTCGCGTACCCGGCGACGACGAGCGCGGCGTCGGTCTCCGTGCCGGGCTCGATCGCCGGCCCCTGGAACTCGATGCGCAGGTCGCCGGAGTCGATGTCCGACGACGCGACCCAGAACTCGCCGTAGGGGGCGAGCTCCGCCTCCCGGACGCCGAGCACCTCGTCGATCGGCAGGTTGGGGACGTTCAGGTTCAGGATCCGGGGCGCGCCGTCGCCGCGGCGACCCAGTCGAGCGCGGGGACCGCGAGCTGCGCCGCGGTCTCCCAGTGGTAGCCGGTCTCGCTCCACTTCACGCTGACCGCCAGCGCCGGGACGCCGAGCCCCGCCGCGGTGAGCGCGGCGCCGACCGTGCCCGAGTGCAGGATCAGGTGGCCGGTGTTCGCGCCCGGGTTGATGCCCGACGCGACGATGTCGGGACGCGCGCCGAACGCACCGAGGCACGCGAGGTAGACCGCGGTCGCGGGCGGACGTTCGATCGCGAGCACCGGGACGTCGGGAACCTCGGCCCAGCTGGTGCTCGGTGACCGGGATCCCCTCGGATCGGTGCAGCGGCCCGATCGATGCGCCGGCGCCGCTGAGGTCCGACGCGGGCGCGACCACGAAGACGTCGTGGCCGGCCTCGTGCAGCGCCTTCGTGAGCGCGACGATCCCGGCGGACTCCACCCCGTCGTCGTTCGTCACCAGCACCCGCATGGCCATCGAACCTACTGGTCGTTCGTGGCCGGTCTTTGCGTGGCGGGGGTCGCCTGGGTCACGCTCAGCCGCACGATGGCGATCCGGTGGTGGTGGTCGGTGGTGGTGTGCTCGGCACGATGCACGCGTGCGCGGCCCAGGAGCGCGGGCCACCAGGTCGCCCAGCTCGAGGCCGACCTCGAGGCGCGCAAGGCGTCGGTGCGCAACTTCGGCCTGGTCTGGGTGAGCGGCCGCGCGCCGGGCCCGGAGCTGCACCTCGCGCTCCGCGCGCGCGCGAGCTCTGGGAGCTGATCGGCCAGCAGGTTCCCGGCGTCGGCTTCCGGCCCGACGGCTCGCTCACGGTCGCGCAGCACCCGGCCGAGCTCGCGGTGCTCGAGGCGGTCGCCGCCGCGCCCGAGGCGAAGGCGCGCCGGTTCCGCATGCTCGACGCCGGCCGAGGTGCCGGGGTGAACCCGGCGATCCGCGGCGCGCTGCTCGGCGCGTTGCACTGCCTGCGGGACGCGGTCGTCGAGCCGCGTCGGGTCCTGCCCGCGCTGCGGGCCGCGATGACCGACCGCGGTGGCTACACGTTCGTCGGCGGTCGGGTCGCGACCGAGGCCGAGCCGGGCTCGGTGCGCGACCACACCGGCGCGGAGTGGCGCGCCGACCTCGCGATCCTGTGCCCGGGCGCGGCACACGCGGGCGTCGCGGCGCCGTGGCTCGCGATCCGCGCCGCTGCGCCGGTGCCGGCTGCAGATGATGCAGACCGCGCCGCTCGACGAGCGGCTCACCACCTCGATCGCGGACGGCGACTCGCTGCGCTACTACCCGGCGTTCGACGTGCCCGAGGCGGCCGCGCTCCCGGCCCAGGACGCGGTCGGCGCGGCCTGGCACTCGCAGCTGCTCATCGCGCAGCGCGCCGACGGCGAGCTGACGATCGGTGACACCCACGTCTACGACGAGCCGTACGACTTCGCGGTCGAGGACGAGCCGTACGAGCACCTCCAGGCGCGGGCCGAGTCGATCCTCGGCCGGCCCCTGCCGCCGGTGCAGCGGCGCTGGGCGGGCGTCTACTCGCAGGCCACGGACGCGTCGGCGTGCGTGCGCGTCACGCCGGAGCCGGGCCTCGTGATCGTCACCGGTCCCGGCGGGCGCGGCATGACCCTGTCGCCGGCCATCGCGGCCGAGACGTTCGAAGGGATGGGCTGGTGATTCGGCTCGCGGTGCTGGACATGGCGGGGACGACCGTCCGCGACGGTGGTGTGGTCGAGCGGTCGTTCGTCGAGGCGCTCGGCGACATGGGCTTCGATCCCGACGGCGCCGAGCTGCAGGCGCACCTCGACTACGTGCGCGCCACGATGGGCCAGTCGAAGATCACGGTCTTCCGCTCGGTGTTCGGCGGTGACGAGGAACGCGCGCAGGAGGCCAACCAGCGGTTCGAGACCGCGTTCGACCGCGCGGTGTCGCGCGGTGAGATCGAGCCGCTGCCGGGGAGCGAGATCGCGCTCGACGCGCTGCGCGCCCGCGGCGTGCGGATCTGCCTCACGACCGGGTTCTCGTCGGCGACCCGCGAGCTGCTGATGGACGTGCTCGGCTGGCGCGACCTCGTCGACCTCTCGCTCAGCCCGGGCGACGGGGTGCGCGGCCGTCCGTACCCCGACCTGATCCTGACCGCGCTCATGCGGCTCGACATCGACGCGGTGCAGGAGGTCGCGGTCGCCGGCGACACGACGAGCGACCTCGTGGCCGGGACCGCGGCGGGCGCGTCGGTCGTCGCGGGCGTGCTCACCGGCGCCCACGACCGGGCTCAGCTCGCGGCCGCGCCCCACACCCACATCCTCGACTCGATCGCCGACCTCCCGGCCGCCGTCTTCCCCGACGAGCTGAGAGCGCTATCGGGAGGAGGGGACGCCAGGTGGTCGAGGGCGGGACGGCGCGGCCGACGACCTTGGCGTCGTCGTCGGCCCGGCGCAGCTCGAGCAGCGCGTCGAGGTCGGGCGCGGCCGCGAGCGCCGCGACCTCGGTCTCGTCCATCAACCCGCCCTGCGCCTCGAGCGTGACGATGCTGCGCGCGCTCAAGCGGTCGCGGTACTCGGGATCGGTCGTCACGAGGTAGCGCTTCGCGTCCGCGTGCCACGAGACGAGCCACGCGACGCGGTGCCCGAGCAGCGGCGCGACCGCGGCGGCGCCGGTCGACGCGTGCTCGCGCGGCGTCGTCGGGCCGCAGGATCCTGCCGACGTCGTGGACGAGCCCCGCGATCTGCAGCTCGCGATCGTCGGGGTGACGCTCGGCGAGCAGCGCCGCGCACTGCAACGAGTGGTCGAGCACGTCGAGCGCTTCCTCGTCGGCCTGCTCGGTGCCGCGCGCGAGCAGCGCGAGCAGCTCGTCGGGGGTCACGTCGGCGGCGGGAGGTACCGGGCCTTGACGATCTCGCCCTCCTCGACCTGGAGCACCCAGGTCGATCCCTTCTCGATGCGGTCGTCGTCGAGCGGCACCCCGCGCGCGGCGAGGTGGTGCATGAGGTCGCCGATCACGTCGCCGTGGCTGCAGAGCGCGATCGGCTGGCCGTCGCCTGCTCGACCAGCGCGAGCGCGTGCTTCCAGTCGTGGCCCTCGCCGAGCTGCTCGTCGATCTCGACCGCCGAGCCCCAGCGCGTGCGGCGAGGGGCTCGACCGTCTCGACGCAGCGCGTGTACGGGCTGGTCGAGCACCCGGGCGATGTCGCGGTGGGCGAGCAGCTCGCGCGATCCCCTCGGCCTGCGGCCGCCCGTTGCGCGACAGCGGGCGCAGCCGGTCGTCACCTTCGAAGCGGCGACGACTTCCCGCCTTCGCGTGCCGCACCACGAACGCATCCATCCCGGCAAGAGGTTAGACGCGGAGCGCGGTCACCAGATCACGATCGTGGTCGTAGCTCAGCTGCGCCGGCGCGTCGGCGACCGAGCACCAGCGGATCTCGTCGACCTCGTCGTTCGGCATGAACGCGGCGACCTCGCCCACGGGCTCCATGACCCAGTACCGCACGACCTTGGGCCGGTCCCGATGGTCCCGGTACCGCACCTCGGGGAGCGGGTCGCCGAGCTCGACGGCCAGGCCGGTCTCCTCGTAGCACCTCGCGCCGGGCGCAGTCCTCGTCGGTCTCGCCCGCCTCGCGCTTGCCCTTGGGGAGGCTCCAGTCGTCGTAGCGCGGCCGGTGGACGAGCAGCACCTCGGGTCCCGCCGTCGTCACCGCGGCGCCACACCACGCCGCCCGCGGCCCGCACCTCGTTCGGGCTCACGGGATCGTCCGGAGGCGCCGGTGGCGGGCGGTCTTCCACGCCGCGGGCCACGCGTCGCGGGTCTGGTGCTCGACCTCGCGGATCATCCCGGTGAGCACGCCCGCGACGAACACCTCGTCGCCGGTCTCGGCGTGCTGCCGCGACGGCGCGCAGCCACGCCGGCCGCGATCACCGCGTCCTGGTGGTCGCCGAGGACGTCCTGGAGCGCGGCGACCGCCTTCGCGAACCGCCGGGCCGGCGCTCCGAGCGCCGGTGCGACGGCCTCGGCGGCGTACCGGCTGCGCTTCGCCCGGATGCGCACCGCGTGCAGCTGCTCGTCGACGGGCATCCTCCGGGAGCGCCTCGACCGGCCGCACGGAGCTGGCGCCACGGACCCGCGGACGAGCGGCGGCAGGATCGTCGCGCGCCGGCGCGTCGGCCTCGGGGAGCAGCGCCGGCGACCGCGTCGCGTCGACGAGCCGGTCCAGGAGCAGCCGCGTACCGGGGCGACCGCAGCGCCGCGAGCAGCTCGACGCGCGTCTCCTCCCACCGGCGCACCAGCTGGTCGAGCAGGTGCTCGCCGACCGGGCGGTCCGCGTCGGTGAGCCGCGCGACCTTCGACCGCAGGAGCTCGAGGAGCACCTCGGTGTCGCGGACCGCGCCGAGCTCGGCGCCGAGCCACTGCAGCTCCTCCCGCAGCGCCTCGTCCCACTCGGGGACCAGCAGCGACCGGAAGGTCCGCAGGTCCGATCGCAGCCGCCGGGTCGCGACCCGCGCCTGGTGCACCTGCTCGGGATCGTCGCCGAGCCGCACGCCGGGATCGTGGGCGAGCAGCCGCAGCACCGAGGACGCGATCGCGGCGTGGACGACGTCGCGCGCCGGTGAGTCGGGCGACAGTGCGAGCCCGGTGCACCGACGTCCGGTGGCGCGAGCGCGCGCGGTGCCGAGCGCGCGCACGATCTTCGGGGTGGGGTCGGGCGCGCCCGCGCCGGCCGCCTGCAGCCGGGCGACGAGCGCGTCCGCCAGCTCGACCGGGGCGCCCTCGCCGAGCTCGACCTCCAGCTCGCGGAAGCGGCTCGTGATCCGGCCGTCGTCGAGCACCGACACCTCGTCGTCGACGACCTCGGCGACCTTCTTGCCGCCGGCGTCGATCGAGCTCGATGCGCCGCCGGCGCGTCTTCAGCCGCGCGACCGCCTGCACCGGCGCGGTGCGCACCCAGGCGCGCACGAGATCGACGCGCCGCGGCCGGCGGCGACTCGGGCCCGCCCGGGAAGGTGTGCTCGCCCCGCACGAGCAGCGCGCCGTCGCTCGGCGCCGGCAGCTTCACCGTCCAGCCCTCGGGGTCGCGGAACCGCAGGCTCGCCCCGGACCGCGCGAGCCGGAGGTCGGCGGTGTCGTAGTACATCGCCTGGAGGTCGAGGATCTCGTCGGGCCGGGCGATGACGCCGTCGACGACGTCGGTCAGCGCGGGGAGTCGGAAGCCGGGGAACGGGGGTGAGCTTGACCTCACGCTCGGGCATCGGCGGGTCGTCCGTCTGCCCGCGCCTCGGCCAGCTCGCCGAGGCGCCGGTGCGTGTCGACGCCGACGACGGTCGGGACCTTCTCCCAGGTGCCGTCGGCGCCGAGCGACCAGGCGAGCACGTCGTCGGCGAGGTTCGTGGAGAGGATCTCGTCGAGGCGGGCCTGGAGCGCGGGCGAGACCACGGGCGTGACCGCCTCGACCCGCCGGTCGAGGTTGCGCGGCATCAGGTCCGCCGACCCGATCAGGTACTCGGCGGTGTCGTCCGTCGCCGAACCGGTAGATGCGCGAGTGCTCGAGGAACCGGCCGACGATCGAGCGCACCCGGATGTTCTCCGACATGTCCGCGACGCCCGGGCGCAGGCAGCAGATGCCGCGCACGATGAGGTCGATGCTGACGCCGGCGTTCGACGCGGTGTACAGCGCCTCGATGATCGCGGGGTCCACGAGGCTGTTCATCTTCAGCACGATGCGACCGTCGGGGCCCTTCTCGGTCTCGCGCATGATGCGCTCGACGATGCCGGGCCGCAGGCTGACCGGCGCGACGAGGAGCTTGCGGTACCGGCCCTGGCGGCTGTAGCCGGTGAGGTAGTTGAAGAGCTCGGTGAGGTCCGCGCCGAGCTCGGGGTCCGCGGTGAGCAGGCCGAGGTCCTCGTAGAGGTTCGCGGTGACCGGGTTGTAGTTGCCGGTGCCGATGTGGCAGTAGCGCCGGATGCCGTCGTGCTCCTGGCGCACGACCAGCAGGATCTTCGTGTGGGTCTTGAGCCCGACGAGCCCGTACACGACGTGCACGCCGGCCTCTTCGAGCTCGCGGGCCCGCTCGACGTTCGCCTGCTCGTCGAAGCGCGCCTTCAGCTCGACGAGCGCCACCACCTGCTTGCCGGCGTCGGCCGCGCGCACGAGCGACGCGACGATCGCGCCTTCGGGTCCGGCGGTCCGGTAGAGCGTCTGCTTGATCGCGAGCACGCTGCGGTCGCGGCTGGCCTGGTCGACGAACGCCTCGACGCTCGTCGCGAACGAGTCGTACGGGTGGTGCACGAGCACGTCGCCGGCCTGCAGCACCCGGAAGAGGTCCGGCGGCGGATCGGTGCGGGTGAGCACCGGCTGGGTCTGGGGCTGCCACGGCGGGTCCTTGAGCTCCGGCCGGTCCAGCGCGTAGAGCGCCCAGAGGCCGGAGAGGTCCAGCGGCGCGTCGACGATGTTGACGTGCTGCTCGGAGAGCTCGAGCTCGCGGCACAGCAGCTCGAGCACCTCCTCGCTCATGTGCGTGTCGACCTCGAGCCGCACGACGTGACCCGAGCGCTTGCGCAGCGTGAGCACGCTCTCGATCGCCTCGAGCAGATCCGCGTCCTCGTCCTCGAGCTCGAAGTCCGCGTCGCGGGTCACCCGGAACGGATGGTGCGTGAGGATCTCCATCCCCGGGAACAGCCCGTCGAGGTGCGCGGCGATCACCTGCTCGAGCGGCACGAAGCGCTCGCCGTCGGGCATCACGACGAAGCGGGGGAGCAGCGGCGGCACCTTGACCCGCGCGAAGCGCTGCTCGCCGGTCTCGGGATCGCGCACGACGACCGCGAGGTTCAGCGAGAGGTTCGAGATGTACGGGAACGGGTGCGCGGGGTCGACCGCGAGCGGGGTGAGGACCGGGAAGACGCTCGCGTCGAAGACCTCGACGAGGTACTCGCGGTCGTCGTCGTCGAGCTCGTCCCACTTCGAGAACGCGATGCCGACGTCCTCGAGCGCCGGCGCGATCTCCTTGGTGAAGAGCTCGGCCTGGCGGGTGACGAGCTCGTCGATGCGGGCGCTGATCGCGCGGAGCTGCTGGAGCGGGTCCATCCCGTCGGGCGTCTTCGAGCGGATGCCCGGCCGCGACCTGCTCCTGGAGCCCGGAGACCCGGACCTGGACGAACTCGTCGAGGTTCGAGCCGAAGATGGCCAGGAACTTCGCCCGTTCGAGCAGCGGGCCGGCTCGGCGTCCTCGGCCAGCGCGAGCACCCGGGCGTTGAAGTCGAGCCAGGACAGCTCGCGGTTCAGCAGCCGCTGTTCCTCGGGGGCATCGGCTGCGGTTTCCACGGGCGCATCGTACCGGCGCATCCGAACGCGTGACCGGGGCGCCCGATGCACCCCGCGTCCGCGCGCGATCCGCCCGGGGAGGAGCGGATCGCGCGGGCCCGGATCCGAGGGGGGCTCTCGAATCTCTCGGGCCGATGCCGGGGCGCACGTGCGTCGACCCGACTCCCCCGACCCTACGCACGCCCGATGGCCGTGGGGCCGCGGCCGTCCCAACACGGAGGTGACATCGAGGTGAACGATCGGCAACACGATCTCCGCGGTCGCGAGCGCGCACGTTCTCGGCGGGCTGGCGCGTACCCTCGTTTCAGATGGCCACCCGTGATCCGCGCACCTACGCGCTGAACCCGTTCGGGCGCCTCGTCGTCGCCCAGGCGGCGAGCATGGTCGGCGACGCGTGCCTCACCGTCTCGCTCGCGGGCTCCATCTTCTTCACCCAGCCGGCGGACCAGTCCCAGACCCAGGTGCTGCTCTACCTGCTGCTGACGATCGCGCCGTTCGCGGTCGTCGGCCCGATCATCGGGCCGGCGCTCGACCGCAGCCGGGCCGGGCGGCGCACGCTGATGGCGATCGGCTGCTTCGGGCGGGCCGCGGTCTGCTTCCTGATGGTCGGGAACCTCCACTCGCTGTTCCTCTTCCCGCTCGCGTTCATCGTCCTCGTGCTGTCCAAGGGCCACGCGGTCGCGAAGTCCGCGTTGCTGCCCGCGGTCGTCAACGACGAGCACGCGCTGGTCGAGGCGAACTCGCGCCTCTCGCTGGTGAGCGTCGTCGCCAGCGTCGTCGGCGGCATCCCGGCCGCCGCTGCGTCGCGATCTTCAACGCGCAGGTCTCGCTCATCTTCGCGACGGGCGTCTTCGTGCTCGCCGGCGTCCTCTGCACGAGGATCCCGGCGGCCGGTCGCCCGGCCGCGGTCGAGACCGACGAGGAGCGCCAGGAGCTCGCGGCGCCGAGCATCGTGTTCTCGGGCACCGCGATGGCGGTCATGCGCGGCTGCGTCGGGTTCCTCACGTTCCAGCTCGCGTTCCTCCTCAAGAGCAAGCATCAACCGGCGTGGTTCTTCGGCGTCGTGCTCGTGATGAGCGCGGTCGGGGGGTTCCTCGGCGTGATCGTCACGCCCATGCTGCGCCGGCGGCTCAAGGAGGAGACGATCCTCGCGAGCGCGCTGGTCGTCCCGGCGGTCGTCGCGCTGTTCGCGGCGCGCGACGGCGGGCGCGTCGGGTCCATCGCGATCGCGTTCGCGATCGCGTTCGGGGCCTCGTCCGGGCGCATCGCGTTCGACAGCCTCCTGCAGCGCGACGGCCCCGAGCATCTGCGCGGCCGCGCGTTCGCGCGCTTCGAGACGCGCTTCCAGCTCGCCTGGTGCGGCGGCGCGCTCATCCCGGTCGCGCTGTTCAAGCTGCTCACGCCCCGGACCGGGTTCTTCCTGCTGGCGCTCGTGCTCGGCTTCGCCGGGCTCTCCTACGTCGGCGGGCTGCGGGCCCGGCACGAGTGGGGTCCGCAGCCGACCGGGCCGCCTCACGCGCCCGAGCTGCACCCGCCTCCGCCATCCCCACCGTCGCCCCGGCCGCACGCCCGCGCCCGGCGCCGGGATCCACGCCGCCCGCCGCCGGGCTAAATGCGGCGCCGGCGCCGACCGCGCGGGCTACAACTGGGCTCCGTGGATCTCGAGCTGCGTCCGATCGTCCCCGACGAGCTGCGGCGCCTTCAAGCGGACCGATGAGTACGGCTTCGGGTTCCGGCGCAGCGACGAGGACGAGGCACCCGACTGGGCCGAGCTGGACCTCGACCGCACGGTCGCGGTGTTCGAGGGCGACGAGATCGTCGCGACCGGTCGCAACTACTCACTCGACCTGACGCTGCCCGGCGGCGCGATCGTCCCGACTGCCGCGGTGAGCTGGATCGCGGTGCGGCCGACCCATCGCCGGCGCGGCATCCTGCGCCAGATGATGACGTACCTCGCCGAGGAGGGCGCGCGACGCGGCGAGCCGGCGTCGATCCTCACCGCGTCGGAAGGCGGGATCTACCGCCGGTTCGGCTTCGGGGTCGCGACCCGCGTGCTCGGCATCGAGATCGATCAGCGCGCGGTCGCGTTCGTCCGACCCCGTTGTCGCGCGGTCGCGTGCGCATGATCGAGCCGGACGAGAGCCACAAGATCGCGCCGGAGCTCTTCGACCGGGTGCGTGCGCAGCGCAACGGGACGGTCTCCCGGCCGCCCGGCGTGGTGGGCGGTCGCGTGGGTGCAGAAGGACGAGATCAAGCACCGGTTCGACGCGGTCTACGAGGTCGACGGTCGGGTCGAGGGATACGCGGTCTACGGCGTCGACGGCCCATGGGGTCCCGCGGGCAACGACCGGTCGGTGACCGTCCAGGACCTCGTCGCGACGACCCCGGAGGCCGAAGCCGCGCTCTGGCAGTTCGTCTGCGGCATCGACCTGACGCAACGGGTGGTGCACCACTGGGTCCCGGAGGACATCGAGCTGCCGTGGCGGCTCCGCGACTCCCGGCAGATGCGCACCACCTCGCTGCGGGACTGGCTCTGGCTCCGACCGCTCGACGTCCCCGTGCTCCTGAGCGCCCGGCGGTACGCGACGGCGGTCGCGGCTGGTGCTCGAGGTCCACGACGGGATGCGCCCGGACGGTGAGGCGTCGGGCCGCTTCGTGCTCGACGGCGGTCCGGACGGGGCCACCTGCTCGCGCACCACCGACGCTCCCGACCTGGTGCTCGACGCGGCTGCGCTCGGCTCGATCACGCTCGGTGGGATCAGCCCGTCGACGTTGGCCCGGGCCGGCGAGATCGACGAGCAGCACACCGGCGCGCTCGCCGTCGCGGACCGGTGCTTCGCCGCCGACCGCGCGCCGCACACCTTCACCTGGTTCTGACCCCGCGAGCGGCCCGGCTTCGAACGGGGCTCCTAGCTCCAGCCGCTGCCTGCGCCCTTGACCATGCCGAACGGGCCGGACGGCCAGCGGTAGCAGTCGATCATCAGCTGGTCGACCTCGTCCGCGGTGGCGATGCCCTCGTTCACGACCTTCTGGGCCTCCGCGATCATCGCGAAGTAGACGCGGTTGGCGACGTAGCCCCACGCCATCGCGGTGTCCTTGACGACGACCGGGTTCTTCCCGCATCGCTGCGCGACCGCGCGCACGGTCTCGACCGTCTCGTCGCTCGTCGCGTGGGTGCGCACGATCTCCGCGAGCTTCATCACCGGCGCGGGCGACGCCCAGTGCCAGCCGATGACCCGGTCGGCGCGGTCGGTGGCCCCGCCGATCGCCTGGATCGGGAACCCCGACGAGTTCGAGCAGAGGATCGTGGCCGGGCGGCGCGGCGCGGTCGAGGTCGCGGAAGACCCGGATCTTCAGGTCGAGGCGCTCCGGCACCGCCTCGACGACGAGGTCCGTCTGCGCGGCGTCCTCGAACGTCCCGGTGAACGTCAGCCGCGCGGTCGCGGCGTCGGCCTCCTCCCGGGTCAGCTTCCCGCGCTCGACCGCGTTCTCGATGCCGTACCGGCCGGTCGTCGCGTGCTCGCGACCCGCGGCCAACGCCTCCGGGTCGATGTCGTAGCAGACGACGTCGAACCCGCCGATCGCGCACACCTGGGCGATGCCGCCGCCCATCACGCCCGCACCCAGCACCCCGATGGTCTTCACGGCATCTGCGCTCATGTCGGCTCGACTTCCTTCACCACGTTGGCCGGATCCACGCTGCCGGCCCGTCCACGCGGCCAGCTCCCGGAGTCTGGCACCGAGCGCGATCACCTCGTCGGGCAGCAGCGCCTGCGGCCCGTCGCAGCGCGCCTCGGCCGGGTTCGCGTGCACGTCGACCATGATCCCGTCCGCGCCGGCCGCGACCGCGGCGAGCGCCATCGGCGCGACGAGCGTGCGCCCGCCGGTGCCGTGCGACGGGTCGACGATCACCGGGAGGTGCGAGCGCTCCTGCGCGACGACGACCGCGGAGAGGTCGAGCGTGTTGCGGGTCGACGGCTCGAACGTCCGGATGCCGCGCTCGCACAGGATGATGTCGAGGTTGCCGGAGTGCGCGACGTACTCCGCCGCGAGCAGCCACTCCTCGACGGTGGCCGCGAAGCCCCGCTTGATCATCACCGGCTTGCCGGTCTGCGCGCACGCGCGCAGCAGGTCGAAGTTCTGCATGTTGCGCGCGCCGACCCGCACGACGTCGACGACGTCGGCCACCGCTTCGAGCTGGCGGACGTCGAGCACCTCGGCGACCCACGGCAGACCGAACCGGCTCGCGCTGCTCCGCCACCAGTCGAGACCGTCGACGCCGAGACCCTGGAACGAGTACGGCGACGTGCGGTGCTTGTAGAGGTCGCCGCGCAGCATCGTGGCGCCGGCCGCGACCGCGGCCTCGCACGCCGGCGCGACCTGCTCGGGCGTCTCGACCGCGCACGGCCCGGCGACGAACGTGAACATCCCCGCGCCCACGAAGTGCTCGCCGACGCGCACGAGCGAGCGGGCTCGGGCGTCGTCCCCACCGACGAGGGGGTGCGGAGGTACGGCTGTGGTCATCGGAGTGCTCCTTCGAGTGCGTGGTCGCCAGGGTTTGGCGGTGGTGCCCGAACGACCCCAGAAAACGAAAAAACCCCGGCCCTCGGGCCGGGGTTCCTCTGGAGTCCTCGTGCAGCCGCTAGACGCGACCGGCTGAGACCCCGGGGGACGCCCCGGTGCCAAAGAAGAGATACCAGCCGGAATAGCGGGTGCACATGGTGCCCAAACCCTAGTCCTCGAGATCGGGGAGGTCGATACGTGCGAGCCAGAGGCCCGGCGCGTCGAGCTCGTTGGGCGTCGGGAGCATCCGCTCGGACTCCCAGAGCCGGTTCAGCCCCTCCATCCCGGCGCGCTCGATCACGCCCCGGCAGAACTGCTCGCCCCGCTCGTAGTGGTCCGCTCGAGCGAGAGCCCGAGCATCTGCTCGATGAACCGCTCGGCCTCGCCCCGCTCGACGTGATGGCGCTGCATCGCCTCGTGGACGCGGGGGAAGTCGGTGAGGAGCCGGCCGCCGAGCCGCTCGACGACGACGTCGGCGTAGCCCTCGAGCACCATCGTGAGCGCCTGCATGCGGGCCAGGATCTCGGGCTGGCGCTCCGACTGCATCGCGCCGAGCAGCGCCTCCGGGTGCTCGGCGATCCCGGCGAACGACGACGGGTCGTTGGGGTCGATCTCGCCGAACTGCGCCTCGAACGCGCGTGGGTCGACCTCGTAGGCCGACACGTACTCGATGGCCAGGCGGAGCAGTCGTTCGCGCACCCACGGCACCGAGCGCTCGCCGCGTGGACCACCTCGTGGAGCGCGACCGCGAAGCGCAGGTCGCGTCGGTCGATCGACCAGGCCTCTTCGAACGCCGCGAGGTTGGGCACCACGAACGCCAGGCTGGGCTCGTCGTCGGTCGGAAGCGGCAGGTCGTAGCGGCCCAGCGCGTGCTGCGCGAGGTAGCCGACCATCGATCCGGCCTGCACGCCGAGCAGGAGGGGCGCGAGCATCGTCAGCAGCCCGCCGAACGGGATCAGCGCCGGCGCCGGCCGCGCCCATGGCGAACCCGAACGGACCGCCCGACGGATGCGCGCCGGCGAGCTCGGTCGGCTCGTCGTCGCCTGTCCTCGAGCGCCTTGCGCAGCGTCACCGCGAGCGCTTCGAGCACCGGCCTCAGCGACTCGAGGTGCAGGTCCACCCACTCGCGGCGGCTGATGGCGCGGGTGCGCAGCCCGAGGACGCCGTCCAGGCCGGTCTCGGCGACGACGTGGCTCTCGGCCGCGCGCGGCGAGCTCCTCGAGCTCGTCGCGCTCCTCCGTGGTCACCGGCGGCTCCGCCGTCTCGCCGTCGAGCGCGACGTAGCCGGCGACCTGGCCCGCGATCTCCCAGTTCACCGGGCCCTCGGACTGGAGCAGGCGCATCACCTGCGCGAGGTCGAGCTGGGAGAAGTCGAGGCCCGGGAGGTTGGGGAGCCCGGCCATTCCGAACGGCCCCGGTTCCTCGTCCTCCGGCCCGTCGGGGCCTCCAGGTTGAGGAACGTCGGTCATGCGGTCAGTCTATGGACTCTCATGACTTCTCGAACCGTCGCGGTCACCGGTGTCGCAGGCTTCCTCGGCCAGCGTCTTGCTGCCCTGTCTTGGCGGCCGATCCGGACATCGATCGGATCGTCGGGCTCGACGTGCGCGAGCCACCGCGGCGCTCGCCCCACCTCGATCTGCACCGGGTGGACATCGCCGGCCACGACCTCAAGCCGCTGCTCGAAGGCGTCGACGTGCTCGTGCACCTCGCCGCGATCGTCGACCCGATCGACGACGAGGCGCTGATGGCGCGGGTGAACGTCGAAGGCACGCGCCGCGTGCTCGATGCCGCGGCCGCCGTCGGCGTCCGCAAGATCATCCGGCTCTCCACGACCGCGGCGTACGGCGCGTGGACGACGAACCCGCTCCCGCTCACCGAGGACGCGCCGCTGCGCCCGAACCCGGGCTTCAACGCCGCGGTGCACGCGGCCGAGGTCGAGCGGCTGCTCGCCGAGTGGCAGCACGACCATCCGGCGGTGACGATCACGACGCTGCGCGCCGCGCCCGGTGCTCGGTGCCGGTGCGCAGCACCTCTGGGCGCGCCTGCTCACGAGCCCGACGCGGGTCCGGGTCCGCGGTGCGGCGCCGCCGGTCCAGGTCGTGCACGTCGACGACGTCGTGCGGGCGCTCGCGCTCGTCGTGCGCGAGGACCACCCGGGGTGCTGAACGTCGCGGCCGACGGCTGGCTCAACGCCGAGGACCTCGACGCAGCTCGTGCCGCGGGCGGTCGTCCCGGCGCTGCCGGCCGACGTCCTGCGCCGCGCGCTCGCGCGCATGTGGTCGAGCGGGGTCGGCGACGTGCCGCCGACGGTCGTCCCGTACCTGGTCTTCCCGTGGGTCGTCGCGTCCGACCGGCTGCAGGCGCTCGGCTGGGCGCCGAGCCACACGAACGAGGAGACGATCCTCGAGACCGTCGACGCGCGCCCGCCGTCGCGGATCCCGTCGGTGCGCACGATCGCGATCGCCGCCGGCGTCGCCGCGGCCGGGATCGCGACCGGGTCTGACCCTCGACGTCCTCCGTCGCCGCAGGCGCCGGTCCCGCACCCGCTGACCCAGGTCAGGTGGCGGGGGCGAGGTGCTCGGTCCGCCACTCGTCCCACTCGGGGCCGTAGTAGCGGAGCCGGACCTTCTTGTACTCCTTGATCGACCAGAGCAGGTCGTACTCGTCGACGCCGGTCTCGTCCCGGATCGCGTCGATCGTCGCCTCGCAGTCCTTGCCGGTGCGCCCGTGCACCATCGTGAACACGGTGTACGGCCAGTCCTCGTAGGTCGGGCGCTTGTAGCAGTGCGACACCGCGGCGAAGCCGGCCATCTGCGGGCCGATCTCCTCGAGCTGGTCCTCGGGCACGGCCCACACGCCCATCGCGTTCGCCTTGAAGCCCGCGCTGCGGTGGTTCATCACCGCGGCGAACCGGCGCATCAGCTTGCGGTCCTTGAACGACTGCAGCGTCGCGAGCAGGTCCGCTTCGGTGCCGCCGATCGCCGCGGCCTGCACCGCGAACGGGCGCTCCTCGAGCGGGAGGTCCTCCTGCGCGATGCAGATGACCGCGATGTCCCAGTCGCTCAGCTCGGGCGCGTCCATGATCTCGCGGCGTTCGGGCTTCTCGTGCGCGAGCACCTCGGCCTTCGCGTTCGCCGCGGTGTTGCCGGTCATGTCGAGCTTCACGCCGATCTTGTAGAGCTTCAGCGTCGGCAGCTTGCGCGTGACGAGCGCGCCGGACTCGCGGTGCAGCGCGTCGAGGTGCTCGTCGAAGTCCTCGCCCGGCGGGACGGCCAGCGTGTACCAGAGGTTGTAGGAGTGGTTGCGCTTGTAGTTGTGGCTGACGCCCGGGTGCCGGCTGATGATCGCCGCGGCCTCGTCGATGTGGTCGGGGTCGATGCGGGCCGCGACGAGCGCGGAGGAGTAGCCGAGCGCGCGGGTGTCGAAGATCGCGGAGAGCTGGCGCAGCACGCCCGACTCCTTCACCCGGCGGGTGCGGGTCGAGCACCTCGGCCTCGGAGATGCCGAGCCGCTCGCCGAGCTGCCGCGTAGGGCTGGGCGACGATCGGGAAGTCCCACTGCAGCGCGTTGAGCAGCTCGCGGTCGATGTCGTCGAGCTCGTCGGCCTCGGGGTCGGTCACGGCGTCTGTGGTCATCGGGTCCATTCTCGCACCATGCCCGGGAGGAGCACCTACCCGGTGCTGACGGGCGTCGCGGGCAGCGAGCTCGGGGTCGGTATCGGCCGAGCCGAGGGTGACCATCACGCGCTGGTCGTGGTTCCGCGGCGCACGACCGTGAGCGGACCCGGTCGCCCGGGCTTGCGCAGCCGCACCGCGACGACGAGGTCGGCCGCGTCGCGGATGGCCTGGTCGTCGACCTTCACGACGACGTCGCCGGCGGCGAGGCCCGCCGCGGCGGCCGCGCTCCCGTCGACGACCGAGACGACCCGGGCGCCCCGGGGATGGTCGCCGTCCTCGGTCCGGATGCCGAGCGCACCGTGGTCGGCCTTCCCGGTCGCCGCGAGCTGGGCCGCGACGTTGCGGACGGTCGCGATCGGGGTGGCGAGCCCGCCCTTCTCGTCCTTCGTCGCGCCGGCGAGGATCCCGACGACGTGCCCGTTGCGGTCGAGGAGCGCGCCGCCCTGGGCCTCGGGCGGCATCACCGCGTCGACGGTGATCATCCCGGCGCTCGGGGAGCCGGAGCCGTCGTCGGCCCATCCGCCGAGCGCGGCGACGACGCCCGTCGCGACCCAGGGTCCGGAGCCGTCGGTGCCGCCGAGCGCCAGGATCCACTGGCCGACCTGCAGGTCGCTGTTCGCCGCGAGCTTCGCGGGGCTCGGACCCGCCGGCGACCCGGATGAGCGCGAGCCGGGTCGTCGGGTCCTGGCCGACCAGGGCGCCGGCGTGACGCGCGCCGTTCGCGGCGACGACGGTGAACGCGGTCGCGCCGGCGATCGCGCCGGCGCTCGTGATCACCTCACCGTTGCGGACGCAGACGCCCGAGACCCGCCGGATCCCGGCCGGGGTGGTGGCCAGGATCCCGACGACGCTGTGGTTCGCGATCGCCGCGAGCCGGGCGGCGCCGTCCGGCTCGTTGGGCTGATCGGCGGTTCGCCTGATCGTGACGGTCTTCGACGACTCGCCGAGCACGCCCGCGACCGCGAGCACCACGACCATCGCGAGGGCGCCGATGACCCCGGCGCCGACGGCCAGACCGATGTCCCGGGCCCGGACGACCCGTCGCCGCGGCGCGCGAGGCGGCGGTGCTGGTCGGCTGCTCGCGAACAGCTCGCTCGGGTGAACCCAGGGCCGATCGAGGGGATGCGGCGGCGGGCCGTTCGCGTCCTCGTCCCCTGCCTCCTCGGGGGCCATGCGCCGGAGTGTACCGACGCGAACGGCGCAAAGGACCGCGGCCCGGAGGCGCCGAATGCCCGAGTTGGGCGCTCGGTTCGGGCGCGGCTCGGAGCGCTCCGGAATTCCGTCCCTACAATGACGCCGTGGCTGCATCGCCGGAAGGCGCCGATTGGATCGCGCTCCTCGCGACCCCGTTGCCGATCGAGGCCGCGGTGGCGTGGGCGACGACGCCCGCGGCCGGCGCGGTCGTGAGCTTCCTCGGGGTCGTCCGCGACCACTCGGAGGGCGCACCGGCGTGGTCGGGCTCGGCTACGAGGCGTACGAGGCCGAGGCCGTGCGGGTGCTGACCGAGATCGCCGGCGAGGCCCGCCGGCGCTGGCCCGACGTCGAGCGGATCGCGCTGCTGCACCGGACCGGCGAGCTCGGACTCTCCGAGCCGTCGGTCGCGGTGGTCGTCTCGTCACCGCATCGGGACGAGGCGTTCGAGGCGGCGCGGTTCTGCATCGACACGCTGAAGGAGAGCGCCCCGATCTGGAAGCGGGAGCACTGGTCCGACGGATCGGACTGGGCCGAGGCGGAGCAGCCCATCCGCCCGGTGGGCGTCTCCAGCAAGTCCCGAGCCTGAAAGCGACGAGGAGGTCGCAAGCGTGGAGTTCCTGATCCTGGCTGTGGTGCTGATCGCGATCGGTGTGGTGATCGTGGTCCTCCGCAATCGCCGCCCGACCGGGATCGACGCCGGCATCGCGGACTTCGAAGCTCGTCGCCAGGCGCTCGCGCCGACCCAGGAGGAGCGCGAGCCGGAGCAGCGGGGCCGCCGGTCTGGCTAGGGATCTCGCGATCGACCTGGGTACCGCGAACACGCTGGTCTATTCGCGTGGGCAGGGGATCATCCTCAACGAGCCGACCGTCATCGCGCTGAACAGCCGCTCGCAGGACGTGCTGGCGATGGGCCACGAGGCGTGGCAGATGATCGGCCGCACGCCCGGCTACATCGTCGCGGTGCGCCCGCTGCGCGGCGGCGCGATCACCGACTTCGAGATCACCCAGCGGATGATCCGCCTGCTGTTCCAGCGCGCCGGCGTCTCGCGGCTCTACCGCGCCCGGGTGCTCATCTGCGTGCCGTCCGCGATCACCCACGTCGAGCAGCGCGCGGTGCTCGAAGCCGCCCGCCGCGCCGGCGCGGCGGCGACGTACCTCATCGAGCAGCCGATGGCGGCGGCGATCGGCGCCGGGCTGCCGATCCACGAGCCGATGGGGAACATGGTCGTGGACGTCGGCGGTGGCACGACCGAGGTCGCGGTGATCTCGCTCGGTGGCGTCGTCGCGCTCGAAGCGGTGCGCGTCGGCTCGTTCGACATCGACGCGGCGATCCAGGCCTACGTGCGGCGCGAGTACGGCATCGCGATCGGTGAGCGGACCTCGGAGGAGATCAAGCTCGCGATCGGCTCCGCGTTCCCGACGCCGGACGAGTACAAGGCCGAGGTGCGCGGCCGCGACCTCATGAGCGGCCTGCCGAAGACGATCATCCTGGCGCCCGAAGAGGTGCGCGGCGCGATCGAGGAGCAGGTGCGCGCGATCTGCGACGCGGTGGTCGCCGCGCTCGCGCAGACGCCGCCCGAGCTGGCCCAGGACCTGATCCTGCACGGCATCCACCTCGTCGGCGGTGGCGGGATGCTGCGCGGCCTCGACCTGCGCATCGCGAAGGAGACCGCGCTGCCGGTGCACCTCGTCGACGCGCCGCTCGAGTGCGTCGTGCTCGGCGCCGGCCGCTGCCTCGAGTCCTTCGACCGCCTCAAGGACATGTTCATGGGCCGCCCCCGGACGTAATTCTGGTCGCTCCGGCCTCCGCACTTCGTGCCCGCTCCGGCCTGCGCTCCTGCAAGGCTCGGCGGGATCCTTCGTCACGCTCTCGCCGTACCGGTGCAGGACGCGGTTGGCCGGCACCTCACCGTCAGTCGGATGCGGTCAGATCTTCGGCGGCCTGGCGGACCTGCCAGTCGGAGTCGGTCAGGGCCCGGGCGAGCGCGGCGTCGACCTCGGGGCCGTCGAACGGGGCGAGCGCCAGCACCGCCCGGCGGCGGATCGGGGGCCGGTCGTCGCAGGCCTGCAGGATCGCGGGGAGCCCGCGGGCGTCGCCGATCGCGCCGAGCGCGGCGACGGCTGACTCCCGCACCAGCGGATCCGGGTGCCGACCGGCCGCCGCGGCCAGGGCCGCGACGACCCGGGCCCGGGTCCGGCCGGTCCAGGCGACCTCGCCGAGCGCCCACGCCGCGGTCTCGGCCACGAAGGGGTCCTCGTCGGCCAGCAGGGCCAGCAGCCCGACGACGGGCACCGGGGTCATGCTCGGCGCGAGCTCCGCGGCCCGCCGCCGCACCGCCGGCTGCGGGGTCGGTCGACCGCGGATTGCCACGCAGCGCGACTTCTCCGGGCTCCCGCGGCCCGCACGAGCGCACCGAGCGCCGCGCTCCGGACCCGTGGATCCGGGTGCGACCGCACGGCGGCGCTCATCTCAACCACAAAAGACCTTGCCAAAGGCGGGCTTGCCGCCGCGTATCGGGCGGCCAGCTCGATATCGCTCGGAACGTGACCCATGCCGCTCGCGGCCTCCTCGGCTCTACAGGTCACCACTCTGCGTGCCGATGTACGTGGTGTCCCGCAACCTCGCTGGTGAGGCAACAATGACCCACTTTCGCTGCCGCCGCCCGCTTCTGTTCGCCCTCGCCTTCGCTCTCGTCGTTCGGGAGCGCGGCGATCGCGCTGACGCCGGGCCGGGCCCAGGGCCAGTCGAGCGTGCCCATCGCTCATGGTCGCCCCGTCCGAACGTCGTGCCGACCCCGGTGGCCGTCCGCGCCGTCGAGCCGGCGCTCGCCACCGCCGCCGCCACCCCGCCGACCCCGCCGCCCCCGCCCGAACCCGGTGCCGCCGCTGCCGGTGCCCGCCGCCGCTGCCGAACCCGTCCAACCGGGTGGCGCTCGTCGAGTTCGGCCGGATCCAGATCCCGAAGATCGGCGTCGACCAGATCGTGCACGAAGGCATCGAGCAGATGGTCATCGACGCCGGCCCGGCGCACTGGCCCGGCACCGCGGCCTTCGGCTCCTGGGGCAACGTCGTGCTCGCCGGGCACCGCACCACGCACACCGAGCCGTTCCTCCGGGTGGCCGAGCTCGCGCCGGGCGACCAGATCATCCTCTCGGACGCGGTCGGCACGTACACCTACCACGTGACCGGCATCGAGGTCGTCCCGAACACCGCGCTCTCGATCGTGGACCAGCACCCGGGCCGCACGCTGACGATCTTCACGCTGCCACCCGATCGGCAGCTCCGTCGCAGCGCATCGTCGTGCACGCGCAGCTGATGTCGGCACCGCGTCCCGGTCAGTAGCCGCGCCCGCTGAGGCCGGCGCGCGCAGGTACCCTGCGCGCGACCGACCGGCACCCAGCTCGGAGCTCCATGACCGCCCCGTCCCCCGACGTCCCGATGGCGCCCGCGCCACCGACGCCGCCCGCCGCGCCGCCGAGCGCCGCGCCGCCGTTGGCCGGTCGTCCTCGCGGTCGTCGTCGGGCTCGTGGTCGTCGATCGTCGCTGCTCGGCACCGTCATCCGGCTGCCGTACGTCATCTACTCGCCGGGCGACGCGACCCCGGTCGAGGGCATCGTGAAGATCTCCGGCGCGAAGACCTACCACAGCCCCGGTGAGGTGCTCTTCCTCACCGTCGCGGTGTCGAGCGAGCGCCCGAACGTCTGGCGCTGGCTGCAGGCGTCGCTCGACGACGACTCCGAGGTCGTGGGCGAGGACAGCTTCCTCGCAGGGCCAGTCGCGCACGCAGGTGGACAAGGAGAACGTCGTCGCGATGGACGACTCGCAGCTCGCGGCCAAGAAGGTCGCGCTCGAGCAGCTCGGCTACACGGTGCAGATCACCGGGTGCCGGCGCGATCGTCGCCCAGGTCGTGAAGGGCAGCCCGGCCGACGGGCACCTCCAGGTCGGCGACGTCATCACCGCGATCGACGGGCAACCGGTGCGCACGGCCGACGAGGTCGGCACCGATCGTCCGGGCCAAGCCGGTCGGGACGCACGTTCGACTTCACGGTGACCCGCGAAGGGCGCGACGCTCGTCGGTGCCCGATCACGACGCGTCGCGGCGACAGAGCGGCGCGCTGCGAGGGCAAGCCCCAGGTCGGGATCGCGCCGGTGACCAAGGACCTGAAGCTCGACTTCCCGGTCGACGTCACCATCGACCCGGGCCCGGTGAGCGGTCCGTCCGCCGGGCTGGCGTTCACGCTGACGATCATCGACGAGATGACGCCGGGCAGCCTGACCGGCGGCCAGAAGGTCGCGGTCACGGGGACGATGGACCTCGACGGCAACGTCGGCGAGGTCGGCGGCGTGCCGCAGAAGACCGCGGCGGCGCTCGACGCCGGGGCCAAGCTCTTCCTCGTCCCGACGGCCGAGGTCAAGCAGGCCAAGGCCCGGGCCGGGTCCGAGGCCACGGTCGTCGGCGTGGACACGATCGATGAGCGCGCTGCGCGCGCTGCGCGAGCACGGTGGCGCGCCGGTGCAGAAGATCGCTCCCGCCGCAAGCTGCGTAATTGTCTCGGTCATCCGTGGAACGTCGCCGTGGCTTCAATACGATGGCGCGATGGCTGACCTTCACCGGCGCGCCGCCGCGAGCTCGTCGCGTCTGAGTCCCGAGGAGATCACGAACCGCGGCTTCGCCAGCGCGTTTCGTGGCGTCTCGGAGACCGAGGTCCGCAACTTCCTGCGGCGCGTCGCCGACGAGCTCGTCGCGATGCGCAGCCGCGAAGCCGACCTCGTCGCGCCAGGTCGAGGATCTCAAGGAGCAGCTCGCGCAACCCGGCGCCGGTCACCGAGCAGCAGCTGCTGAGCTCGCTCGGCGAGGAGACCGCGCGGGTGCTGCGCTCGGCCCAGGAGGCGGCCGAGGAGATCCGCAAGCGGGCCGAGGAGCGGGCGGCCGAGCTGGTGCGCGAAGCCCAGGAGGAGTCCGGCCGCCTGCGCGAGGACGCGCAGCAGCACGTCGACCGACGCGCCGGGAAGCGGCGGAGCAGAAGGCGACCGAGCTCGAGGCCGCAGGCCGAGGCGCGGGCCACCGAGCTGCGCGAGCAGGCCGAGCGCGACGCCGAGGCGCTGCGCGAGCTCGACGACCCGGGAGACCGACGAGATCCGCGAGCAGGCCGCGGCGACCGCGGCCGAGGAGATCGCGACGGCGAAGACGAGCAGCCGCGCGCTGGTGGACGAGGCGCGCACCGTGCGCGAGCGCGTGCTCGCCGACCTCGGGCGGCGCCGGTCGCTGCTGCAGGCCCAGGTCGACGAGCTGCGCAGCGGTCGCGACCGGCTGCTCGACGCGTACCGCGTCGTGAAGCGCACGCTGTCCGACGCGACCGACGCGCTCGCGCAGGTCGAGGCGCGCGCGAACGCCGAGCTCGCGGCGCCGCCGCCGCGCGTCGTCGTGCCGCCGGTCGAAGGCGAGCTCGAGGTGCTCGAGGGCGCGCCCGGAGCGCGCGGCCGCGCCGGCGGTCGACGAGCGCGGCGACCGAGATCGACCTCGAAGCGCGAGACCGAGGTCGTCATCGACGAGCCGCGACGGCCCCGACTCGCGCGACGGGCACGGCGACCGCCCGGACGCCGAGGACTCGGGCGCGGCGGTCGACGCGCTGTTCGCCCGGCTGCGGGCCAGCCACACCGTCGATCCGCGCCCGGCGCGCAGCCCCTGCCCGGCCCGGCGGCGGCGCAGGAGCCGCCGGCAGCGCCGAGCCTGAGCCCGAGCCGGCGGAGCCGCGGCCGAAGCGCCGAGCGCCGAGCCGGAAGCCGCGACGCCGCCGAGGTACCGGCGCCGATGCCGACCGCAGCCCGAGCCGGAGCCGCGGGACCGAGACCGACGGAGCCCGAACCGGACCGCGGAGCGACGGCGAGCGACGCAGAGCGTCGCCCGAGCCGAGCCGCTCTCGCCGGACGACGCGCTGCGAGCCGCGCGCGCCGAGGTCCTCGACCCGCTGGCCAAGGATCTCGGCCGGCGAGCGAAGCGCGCGCTCCAGGATCAGCAGAACGAGCTGCTCGACCAGATCCGCACGATCAAGGGCAAGGTCGAGGCCGACGAGGTGCTCCCGTCGACCGAGGAGCAGGAAGCCGCGTGGGCGCCGGTGCTCGACGAGCCGCTGAGCGCGGCGTACGCGCGCGCGTACTCGGAGCTCGCGCCGGGCACGCGGCCCGTCGAAGCCCGAGGTGCCGACGCGACCTGCTCGACGAGCTGTCGCGCGCGATGGTCGAGCCCTGGCGGCAGCGGCTCGTCTCCGCGATCGACGGCGCGGGCGACGATCCCGACGCCGATCACGCAGCGGCTCGGCGCCCGTTACCGCGAGTACCGGGGCCGGGAGCTCGAGGACGCGCTCGGCGACGCGCTGGCCGCGGCCTGGGCGCGCGGCGCATATGCCGCGGTTCCGGACGGGACGCTGCTGCGCTGGGTCCCCGCCGAAGTCGGTCGGTGCCCCGATTGCGACGACAACGCGCTCGAGCCGACCGCCCGGAGCGAGCCGTTCCCGACCGGGCAGCTCTTCCCGCCCGCCCATCCCGGCTGCCGTTGCTTCCTCGCGCTGGCCGAGACGGCGCCGGCGAAGACGCAAGAGCGAAGAAGTAGACGGCCGAAACCCCGCTCCCGCTCCCAGTCGGGGACGGCCGCCCTCTAGGCTCCCCCTCGATGCGCGTCCCTCCCGTCGAGCGACGTCGCCGCGGCGGCTTCCGAATCCGCGGATGGATGATCGCGATTGTCGTCGTGCTCGTCGTGCTGTTCCTGAGCGCGCGCGGGCTCGCCGGCTTCTACACGGACTACCTCTGGTTCGACTCCGTCGGCTTCGGCTCGACCTGGCGGGGCCTGCTCTGGGCCCGGTTCGCACCGACCGCGGTCTTCACGGTCCTGTTCTTCGTGCTGATGCTCGTCAGCCTCACGGTCGCGGACCGGCTCGCGCCGCGGACCCGCACGATGGGTCCCGAGGACGAGCTGCTCGCCCGCTACCAGCAGTCGGTCGGCCCGTACAGCGGCCGGATCCGGATCGCGGTCGCCGCGTTCTTCGCGCTCGTCACCGGCGGCAGCGTCTCGAGCCAGTGGCAGCAGTGGATCCTGTTCACCAACGCGAAGTCGTTCGGCATCAAGGACCCGCAGTTCCACAAGGACGTCGGCTTCTACGTCTTCCGGCTGCCGTTCCTGACGTTCCTCTTCGACTGGCTGTTCGCGGCGCTGATCATCATCCTGATCGTCACCGCGGTCGCGCACTACCTGAACGGCGGGATCCGGCTGCAGAGCCCGTTCCAACGGGTCACGCCGCAGGTGAAGGCGCACCTCTCGGTGATCCTGGCGCTCATGGCGCTGGTGAAGACCGCGCAGTACTACTACGCGCGGTTCCAGCTGAACTTCTCGACCCGCGGCGTCGTCGAAGGCGCGAGCAAGACCGACGTCGCCGCGCAGCTCCCGGCGCTGAACCTGCTGATGGTGATCTCGATCGTCGCCGCGGCGCTGTTCGTCTGGAACATCTGGCGGCGGGGCTGGGTGCTGCCGATCATCGCGGTCGGGCTCTGGGCGTTCGTCTCGCTCGTCATCGGGACGATCGTGCCGGTCGTCTACCAGCAGTTCTTCGTCCAGCCGAACGAGCTCCAGAAGGAGCAGCCGTACATCGCAGCGCAACATCCACGCGACCCGTGACGCGTTCGACCTCGACAAGGTCGCGGTCAAGAGCTTCCCCTACCAGGAGAACCTGACCGCGCAGTCGATCGTGGACAACTCGACGACGATCGAGAACGCGCGCCTCTGGGACCCGCCGGTGATCCTGCGCAACTTCCAGCTGTTCCAGGCGCTGCAGACCTTCTACAAGTTCGCCGACGCGGACGTCGACCGCTACGTGATCGACGGCAAGCTCGTGCAGACGCTGATCGCCGCGCGCGAGCTCAACCCGGCGGACCTCCCGAGCCAGACCTGGGTCAACCGGCACCTCGTGTACACGCACGGGTACGGCGCGGTCGTGTCGCCGAGCAACTCGGCCAGCTCCGTCGGCCAGCCCAACTACCTGCTGAGCGACATCCCGCCCCAGGGCGACATCCCGCTCGACCGGCCCGAGGTCTACTTCGGCGAGAACCTCGCCGGCTTCTCGCTCGTCGACGCGAAGACCAAGGAGTTCAACTACCCGCAGAAGGGCGCCAGCAACAACTTCAACCGCTACACGGGCACCGGTGGCGTCGAGCTCTCGAGCTGGTTGCGCCGCGCCGCGTTCGCGCTGCGGTTCAACGACTTCAACATCCTGATCTCGGGCCAGGTCACGCCGAAGACCAAGGTGCTGTACCTGCGCGACATCCTCGACCGGGTCAAGAAGGCCGCGCCGTTCCTGCACTACGACGCCGACCCGTACCCGGTGATCGCGAACGGTCGGCTGGTCTGGATGCTCGACGGCTACACGACGAGCGACAAGTACCCGTACTCGCAGAGCTTCAACGGCGCCGGCGGGCTCAACGGCTCGTTCAACTACGTGCGCAACTCGGTGAAGGCGACCATCGACGCGTACGACGGCACGATCCACTTCTACGTCGTCGACCCGAAGGACCCGGTGATCCAGGCGTACCAGACCGCGTTCCCGCAGCTGTTCACGAGCTTCACGAAGATGCCCGACGCGGTCAAGAAGCACCTGCGGTTCCCGCAGGACCTCTTCAGCGCGCAGACCGACGTGTACCGCACGTACCACATGACCAACCCGACGACCTTCTACAACAAGGCCGACCTGTGGGAGGTCTCGCCCGATCCCGGTTCGGGCGAGGTCGCGGCGCCGACGCTCGGCGACGTCCAGACGCCGACGACGACGAACACCCCGCAGGCCGCGTCGTCGACGGGCGAAGCGCATCGACCCGATCTACCTGCTGGTCAAGCTCCCCGGCGAGACGACGGAGCAGTTCCTCATCCTGCGTCCGTTCGTCCCGGTCTCGAAGGGCAACGCGCTGCAGAACCTCGTGTCGTTCATGGTCGCGAAGTCCGAGCCGGCGCAGTACGGCAAGCTCGAGAGCTTCACGATGCCGACGGGGAACAACACGGTGTACGGCCCGGTCCAGGTGAACAGCACGATCCTGAACACCGCCGACATCTCGTCCCAGTTCACGCTGCTGAACCAGCAGGGCTCGCGCGTCGTGCAGGGAAGCCTGCAGCTGATCCCGATCGAGGACTCGCTGCTCTACATCCGCCCGATCTACGTCGTGTCCGCGAGCCAGAAGCAGCCGGCGTTCCGATTCGTCGTCGTGTTCTACGCCGGCCAGGCCGTGATCGACACGACGGTCAAGAAGGCGCTCGCCCAGTTCCCCGAGTTCGCGGGCATCGCCACGCCGAGCACCCCGGGCAGCGGCACCGGCGGCACCGGTGGCACGGGTGCACCGGCGCACCGCGACCAACGACACGGTCGCAGCAGCTGCTGACGCAGGCGTCCCAGGTCTACGACGATGCTCAGGCCGCGCTGAAGGCCGGCGACTTCGCCAAGTACGGCGAGCTTTCGAAGCAGCTCGGGAGCCTGCTCGAGCAGGCCAGTGATGCGCTGACACGACGCCGACGGGGGCCACGACGCCGACGAGCACGCTCGTCGCGTCGACCACCACGTCGAGCACGACCACGACCACCACCGGTGGTTCCGGCGGCTCGCAGGCGCTCGGCACCCACCGCTGAGGCGCTCGGAAAACCCCGGCCCGCCGGGATTGTTCGAGCGGTGCCCGGTATTGTTACTATCTACGTAGTGGAAATCCCCGGCCGCCCCCCGGCCGGACCCCGATCCACGGAGTCTTGCTATGGCCGTCAAGGGCATCGACCTCGGGAAGTACCAGCTCGGCTGGTCCGACACCGAGAACTACGTCTACAAGCCCAAGAAGGGCGTCAACGCGGACGTCGTCAAGGACATCTCCTGGCACAAGTCCGAGCCGGACTGGATGACCCAGTGGCGGCTCAACGCGCTCAAGCGGTTCGAGCGCAAGCCCATGCTCGAGTGGTTCGCGAAGAACATGCCCGACATCGACTTCGACGACATCTACTACTACATCAAGCCCACCGAGGGCGTCGTGGACGACTGGGACATGCTCCCGGACGAGATGAAGAACACGTACGAGAAGCTCGGCATCCCCGAGGCGGAGCGCAAGTTCCTCGCCGGCGTCACGAGCCAGTACGAGTCCGAGGTCGTGTACCACAAGAACCGGGACGATCTCGCGGAGAAGGGCATCCTCTTCACGAGCATGGACCAGGCGCTCATCGACTACCCGGACCTGGTCAAGGAGCACCTCGGCACCGTCATCCCGCCGGGTGACAACAAGTTCGCCGCGCTGAACTCCGCGGTGTGGTCCGGCGGCAGCTTCATCTACGTCCCGCCGGGCGTGCACGTGGACATGCCGCTGCAGGCGTACTTCCGCATCAACGCGGAGAACGCGGGCCAGTTCGAGCGCACGCTGATCATCGCGGACGAGGGTTCGTCGGTGCACTACGTCGAGGGCTGCTCGGCGCCGGTGTGGTCGGGCGACTCGCTGCACTCCGCGGTCGTCGAGCTCATCGCGAAGCCGAGCGCGCGCATCCGGTACACGACGATCCAGAACTGGTCGTCGAACGTCTACAACCTCGTGACCAAGCGGGCGCGGGCCGAGACCGAGGCGACGGTCGAGTGGATCGACGGCAACCTCGGCTCCAAGCTCACGATGAAGTACCCGGCGGTCGTGATGACCGGTCCGAAGGCGCACGGCGAGGTGCTCTCGGTGGCGTACGCCGGCCCCGGTCAGCACCAGGACGCGGGGCGAAGATGACCCACGCGGCGCCGGAGACCACGTCGATCATCGACAGCAAGTCGATCTCGAAGGACGGCGGCCGCACCACCTACCGCGGCCTGGTCAAGGTGAACGAGGGCGCGTACGGCGTGAAGAGCCACGTGCGCTGCGACGCGCTGATCCTCGACGAGGACAGCCGCTCGGACACCTACCCGTACATGGAGATCGACGAGAAGGACGCCCGCATCGGTCACGAGGCCACGGTCTCGAAGGTCGGTGACGACCAGCTCTTCTACCTGATGAGCCGAGGTCTCTCGGAGCAGCAGGCGGTCGCGATGATCGTGAACGGCTTCATCGAGCCGATCACCAAGACGCTGCCGATGGAGTACGCGGTCGAGCTCAGCCGGCTGATCGAGCTGAACATGGAGGGCTCCGTCGGTTGACCGGGAACTCCCGGTTCACACCTGCAGCCTCCCTCGCGCTCGGCGGTCCTGACTGGTTGGTGGAGCGACGTCGGCACGCGGCCGAGCAGCTCGCGGATGTCGCGTGGCCGACTGCGTCCGAGGAGATCTGGCGCTACAGCCGGATCAACGACTTCGACCTCGAGCGGTACCGCCCGCTGACCGCGGCAGAGATCGGCGACGTCGGCGTGGAGAACGCGCCCGGCGGCGGCGTGGTCGCGGCGGAAGCGGGTGCGCGGTCCGGGCTGATCGTCGTGCGCGACGGTCGGGTCGTGCACCACGAGCTCGACGAAGACCTCGCGTCCAAGGGTGTGATCGTCTGCGGGCTCGCCACGTGCGAGGGCGAGGACGTCGGGCGCTGGCTCGGCCAGTGCTCCGACGCGTCGCCCGACGCGTTCACGGTGCTGCACGACGCGTTCCTCGCGGGTGGCGCCTTCATCCGGGTGCCGGCCGGCGTCGTGGTCGAGAAGCCGATCGTCGTCCTGCACTGGGCCGACGGTGACGGGCTCGCGTCCTTCCCGCACACGCTCGTCGTGGCGGAGGAGCAGAGCGAGGTCACGGTCCTCGACCGCTTCGGCTCGCCCGACATCGAGCACCTCGTCGACGGAGTCGTCGAGCTGATCGTCGGCGACGCCGCGCACGTGAAGTACCTGTCGGTCCAGGAGCACGGGCCGCGCACCTGGTCGAACGTGCTGCAGCGCGCGCACGTCGGCAAGGACGCGTCGCTGCGCTCCTCTGCGGTCGCGCTCGGCGGCGAGTACGCGCGGCTGCGCAGCGAGTCGCTGCTCACCGGCGAAGGCGCCGAGAGCGACCTGCTCGCGGTGTACTTCGGCGACCAGGACCAGATGCTCGACTTCCGCACGCTGCAGGACCACGCCGCGCCCCGCACGAGAAGCGACCTGCTGTTCAAGGGTGCGGTCGAGGACAACGCCCGCTCGGTCTACAGCGGCCTCATCCGGCTCCGCCACGAGGCCCAGAAGGCGAACGCGTACCAGACCAACCGCAACCTCGTGCTGAGCGAGGGTGCGGGCGCGGAGTCGATCCCGAACCTCGAGATCGAGGCGAACGACGTCCGCTGCTCGCACGCGTCGACGGTCGGCCCGATCGACGACGACCAGCTCTACTACCTCGAGAGCCGGGGCATCCGGCCCGAGGACGCCGAGCGCCTGATCGTGCTCGGCTTCTTCGAGGACGTCTTCGCCCGGCTGCCGATCCCGTCGCTCGCGGCCGCGCTGCGTCGTTCCGTGCACGAGAAGGTCGGTCACCTGCATGGCGACTGACGTCCGTGTCTGCTCGACGCGCGGACGTTCCCGGCGCCGTCGTCGAAGCGCTTCGACCTCGACGGCCACCGGCTCTGCGTCGTGCACCTCGACCCGGAGGACTGGTACGTGATCGGCGACCGCTGCTCGCACGCGGACGAGTCGCTCAGCGAAGGCGACCTGTGGATCGACGAGTGCGAGATCGAGTGCCCGAAGCACGGCTCGACGTTCGACCTGCGCACGGGCGAGCCCCAGGCGCTGCCGGCGACCGAGCCGGTCCCGGTCTACGAGGTCAAGGTGAACGGTGACGACGTGGTGGTGACGCTCCCATGAGTGCAACGAGCAGTGCGGCGAAGGCAACGCTGACGATCCGCGACCTGCACGCGTCGGTCGCCGGCCAGGAGATCCTCCGCGGGGTGGACCTCGAGCTGCGCTCGGGCGAGGTGCACGCGCTCATGGGCCCGAACGGCTCGGGGAAGTCGACGCTCGCGCACGTGCTGATGGGCCGGGCCGACTACGAGGTGACCGCGGGCTCGGTGCAGCTCGACGGCGCGGAGCTGCTCGAGCTGCCGACCTGGCAGCGCGCCGCGGCCGGCCTCTTCCTCTCGCACCAGTACCCGGTGGAGATCCCCGGCGTGCGGGTCGAGGACCTCCTCGATGCCGCCAGCGCGGCTCGGAGCCCTCGGAGCGCCGGGCCTCGGCGAGCGCGTGCGCGCCGAGGCCGCGCGCCTCGCGGTCGCGGACGAGTTCCTCGCCCGCGGCGTGAACATCGACTTCTCCGGCGGCGAGCAGAAGCGCGCCGAGACGCTGCAGCTCGCGCTGCTCAAGCCGAAGTTCGCGATCCTCGACGAGCTCGACTCCGGTCTCGACGTCGACGCGCTGCGCGACGTCTCCCGCCGCATCGAGGCGATGACCGAGGAGGACGGGCTCGGCGTGCTCGCGATCACGCACTACTCGCGCCTGCTCACCGAGCTGCGACCCGACGTCGTCCACGTCTTCATGGCCGGTCGCGTCATCACGAGCGGTGGCCCGGAGCTGGCCGACGAGCTCGAGCGCACCGGCTACGACGGTCTCGCGGAGCGGCTCGGCGTCGAGCTGCCGAGCCCGTGACCGCCGCGGCGCCGGCCGATCCCTTCGCCGACCCCGGCTTCTGAGGAGCTAGCGGGCCGGCCGGTGCCGTCGTCGACGTGGTGGTCGGTGCGGTCGTCGGCGGCTCGGTCACCGGGGGAGTGGTGACGGGCGGCGACCGTCGGCGGAGGCACCGCCGGCGGCGGCAGCGGCGCGACGGTGGTCGTGGTCGTCGCGATCGGTGTGCTCGAGATGATCTTCGCGGGCGTGCCGCCGAAGACGTAGACCGGATCGCCGACGTGGACGAGCGTGTGCCAGTACTCCGCGATGTGCATCGGGATGCGCGTGCACCCGTGCGACGCCGGGGTGGTCGGCACCTCTTCGTAGCCGTGCACCGCGATGCCACCGTTGAAGTAGAAGGGGTTGTAGAGCTGGCCGAGCGGTGACTTGTCCCAGCCGTTCACGAAGCGGGTGTACGTGAAGCGGCCGGACGGCGTGTTCGCGTACTCGCAGATGCGCTGGGTCGGGTTCACCCGCGGCGTGCTGTAGCAGTAGCGCGCGCCGGAGCCGCTCGATGTCGTGGTGATGAGCCGGACCTGACCATCCAGGTACAGGGTGATGACCTGCTTGGTGATGTCGATCTCGGTGCGGTTCGGCTCAGCCGTCGGCTGCAGCGGCTCGGGGTACTGGAAGTTGGCGATGGCGCTGGCTTCCGGCGGTCCGATCGACCCGGTTCGCGGCGTGCCGATGATCTTCTGCACGGCCTCGACCGCGTACGCCATGTTGCCGCCGTACTTGCCGTCGATCGCGCCCGGGTCGAAGTGGATGTCGATGAGGCGCTGCTGGTACGCCTGGACGATCGGTCCGCTCGCGCCCGGACCCATCGTGCCGCCCGGGATGGCCGGCAGCGTGACGGGCGCGGGCTGTCGGAGGCCGGCCTTGGTCGTCGTGGTGCTCTCCGGGATCGTCGTGGTGCTGGCCCGATCGGCGACGCCGCTGGGCGTTGCCCAGGTCCGCCGAGGCCGACGAGGTCGATTCCGAGCGGAGCAGCGCGAACGCGACACCGGCGATCACCAGCACCCCGACCACCGCGCCGGCGGTGATCCAGATCCACGGAGGCGCGAGCTTCTTCACCGGTTTTTGGCCTTCTCGAACGGGGAGCAACAAGAGGCGAATTGTACCGATGGCACAGCCCGCCCGGGGATCACGATCCTAACTTGACCGTTGGGTCAAGGGCGATATCGTGCGCGGTGCGCTGCTTCGCATTCCATCTGATGCCATATATCGGATTGGATCCCTCCTACGAGGGCCCGGCGTGGGTGACCGTGCCGAACTCGCTCTACGACCCCGCCGTCGGACACCAGCTCTACAACCGCTACCTCGACGAGCTCGTCTCCGCCGAAGCGCTGGGCTTCGACGGGGTGTGCGTCAACGAGCACCATCAGAACGCGTACGGCAACATGCCCTCGCCGAACCTGATCGCCTCGGTCCTTGCCCGCGCAGACCTCGAAGGTGAAGATCGCCGTCGTCGGCAACGCGCTGCCGCTGTACGACCCCCCGACCCGGGTGGCCGAGGAGTTCGCCATGATCGACGTGATCAGCGGCGGTCGGCTCATCGCCGGCATGGTCGTCGGCGGCGGCCCCGAGTACTACTCGTTCTCCGTGAACCCGACCCACGCCCGGGAGCGCTTCCGCGAGGCGCACGACCTCATCAAGAAGGCGTGGACCGAGCCCGGCCCGTTCGAGTGGGTGAGCAAGCACTACCGCATCCGGTACGTGAACCCATGGCCCCGGCCGATCCAGCAACCGCATCCGGAGATCTGGATCCCCGGCGCCGGCTCGCTCGAGACATTCGAGTTCGTCGCGCGCAACCACTACTCCTACATGGGCATCCCGTACTTCCGCTTCGACGTGTTCGAGCGCTACTTCTCGATGTTTCGCGACGCGTGCGAGGCCGAGGGGTACACCGCGGACCCACTCCAATCCGGATGGCTCGTGCCCATCTACGTCGCGGAGACCGACGAGCAGGCGCGCCGGGAGTACGAGGAGCACCTCTGGTACTTCGTCAAGCGGCTGCTGCCCGGGATCACGATCCAGCCCCCGGGCTACACGTCCGCCCGATCGCTCGCCAGCATCCTCAAGGCCGCGGGCACCTTCATGCTCAACGTGGAGACGTGGGAGCAGATCATCGACGGCCGCTACGCGATCGTCGGCTCGCCCGAGACGGTGGCCGACACGCTCGTGGACAGCCTGGGCCGGCTCGGTACCGGCAACCTCCTCGGGCTGTTCCAGCTGGGCAGCCTCCCGCACGACCTCACGGCGAAGAACATGCAGCTGTTCGCCGACAAGGTCCTGCCGCGGCTCCGGGCCGAGTTCCCCGAGGGCGGTCCGGTGTTCCGTCCGCCCGCGATGGTCGCCTGATGGCCGAGCTCGTCGAAGAGTTCGTCGACGCGCCGGTCGGCAAGATCCAGCTCTGGCGGGCGGGGAGCGGTCCGCCGCTCGTCTACCTCCACTCGGCGGGTGGTGAGCACACGAACCCCGCACTGGAGCAGCTCGCGGAGTCCTACGAGGTCATCGCACCGATCTTCCCGGGCTTCGCGGAGTCGGAGGGCCTCGAGGAGATCGACTCGATGGAGGACGCGGTCTTCCACCTGCTCGACCTCTGGGGGATCCTCGGCCTCGACTCGCCGCCCATCCTCGGGGTGTCGCTCGGCGGCTGGCTCGCGCTCGAGCTGGCCACCCGATACCCGGAGCGGGTCTCGAAGCTGGTCCTGGTGAACCCGGTCGGCCTGCACCTCGACGAGGCGCCGATCGCCGAGATGTTCGGGCGCACCCCTGGTGAGCTCGCCGACATGCTGTTCGCGGACCAGACCCACCCGCTGGCCGCGGCGATGCACGACATGGATGCGTTCGCGGGAGACGTGGGGAGGGAGACGGAGATCCCGATCGAGTTCGTGCTGCCGATGTGGAAGGCGCTCGGCGCGACCGCGCGGCTCGGTTGGGACCCGTACCTGCACAACCCGAAGCTGGGGGGCCGGCTCCGGCGCATCACCGCTCCCACGCTGATCGTCGCCGGGGCCCAAGACGGCTTGGTCCCGCTCGTCTATGCCCAGACCTACGCGACCGAGATCCCCGGGGCCCGGCTCGAGGTCATCGAGGGCGCCGCGCACTGGCTCCAATTTGAAAAGCCGGACGAGCTGAGTGCGCTCGTCCGGCTCTTCCTTGCGGAGTAGCGGAAGCTCGTCGATCTAGCCGGTGGGCTGACTCTCTTCCTCGAGCAGCTGCTCCAGCGCGTCCGGGGTGCCCGGGATGGCGAGGCGCAGGTCGAAGAGGAAATCGAGAACTTCGGCACCCGAGACGAGATCACGGCTACCGAAACGCTCAAGTGCTCCGTCGATCATGCTCACGAGTGCTGTCTGGTCAGCCATTGGGTTTCCTCCCGGTCGGCGTAGTAGTCAACCTACATTGCGGGCGTTCCATACCCGTGTCAGCAAGGTTTCCTCCAGAAGAAGAAGACATCAGTCACACGGGTGCCGCAATGGGCTGTGCGGCCTACGAGGGGACCGCAACCTCGTCGAGACCCTGCTGGAGCGTGTTCCAGGCCAGCGTGGCGCACTTGATCCGAACCGGGAACTTCACGACGCCCTGGAGCGCTTCGAGGTCGCCGAGGGCCACGCCGTCGAGCTCGGCGGCCAGATCGGCACCGTCGGACTCGCCCTCGAGCTTCGACTCGTGGATGGACATCAGGGCCTTGAAGGCGCTGATGAGCTGGCGGGCCTCCTCGACGGTCTTGCCCTTGATCGCGGCGCTCATCATCGACGTGGACGCCTGGCTGATGGAGCAGCCCTGGCCACCGATCTTCACGTCGGCGATCCTTGCCGTCATCGATGTCGAGGTAGAGGACGACCTCGTCACCACACAGCGGGTTGAACCCCTCGGACTTGGTGGCGGGGGAGTCTCGAGCTCCCCCCGGTTCCGCGGCGAGCGGTAGTGGTCGAGGATGATCTCGCGGTAGAGGTCTTCGAGTCCGGGCACGGTGTCAGATCCTTAGGGTGCGAAGAACTTCTCGGCTTTGACCAATGCCTCGATGAGGGCATCGGCATCGGCTTCGTCGTTGTAGACGTAGAACGACGCGCGGGTGGTGGCAGGTACGCCGAGCACGCGCATGAGTGGCTTGGCGCAGTGGTGACCGGCGCGGACGCAGACGGCGTCCTCGTCGAGCACCTGGGAGATGTCGTGGGCGTGGATGCCCTCGAACAGGAAGGAGATCGCGCCGCCGCGCACGGCGACATCGCGCGGTCCGTAGATCGTGATCGCGTCGCCGAGCCGGTCCTCGAGCGCGTTGAGCGCGTACTCCGTGAGCTCGACCTCGTGTTGGCGCACCGCGTCCATGCCGAGACCCTCGAGATACTCGATGGCCGCGCCGAACCCGATGGCCTCGGCGATCGCAGGCGTGCCGGCTTCGAACTTCCACGGCACGTCGTTGGTGGTGAACCCGTCCTTGCGGACGTCGCGGATCATCTCGCCGCCGCCGAGGAACGGTGGCATGGCTTGTAGCAGCTCGCGCCGGGCCCACAACGCTCCGATCCCCGAGGGGCCGAGCAGCTTGTGGGCGGTGATCGCGACGAAGTCGGCGTCCCAGTCCTGGATGTCGACGGGCATGTGTGGGGCAGCCTGGCTCGCGTCGACGAGCGCGACGGCGCCGGCGGCGTGCGCGGCGCGGACCAGCGGGCCGACGTCGTTGATCGTCCCGAGCACGTTGGACATCGCCGTGATCGCGAGGAGCGCGGCCCCGCGCAGCAGCTCACCGATCGAGGTCAGGTCGAGGCGGAAGTCCGGCGTCAGCGGGATCCACCGCAGCACGATGCCTCGCTCTTCGGCCAACATCAGCCACGGCACGACGTTCGCGTGGTGCTCCATCTCGCTCAGCACGACGACATCGCCCTCGTGGAGGTTCGCCCGACCCCACGTGTAGGCCACGAGGTTGATCGCCTCGGTCGCGTTACGGACGAACACGATCTCCTCGGTCTCCCGGGCGTTGATGAAGCGCGCGACCTTTGCCCGTGCGGCCTCGTACGCCCGGGTGCTCTCGTCGGCGATCGTGTACACGCCGCGATGCACGTTCGCGTACGAGGTTCGGTAGAGGTGGTCCATCGCGTCGAGGACGGCGGTGGGCTTCTCGGCGCTGGAAGCGCTGTCCAGGTACACGAGGCGCTTGCCGTTCACCTCGCGTCCGAGGATCGGGAAGTCGAGCTTGATCTTGGCGACGTCGAGGCCCATCACGCGGCCCTCCGGAACGCGTCGAAGCCTTCCGACTCGACCCGCCGCGCGAGCTCGGGACCACCCGTTTCGACGATCGTGCCGTCGAGCAGGATGTGCACGACGTCCGGCGTGAGGTGGTCAAGGATCCGCTGGTAGTGGGTGATCAGGAGGATGCCCAGGTCGGGACGGTCGTTGCGCACCTCGGTGATCCCGTGCGCGACGACACGCAGCGCGTCGATGTCGAGGCCGGAGTCGGTCTCGTCGAGCACCGCGAAGTCCGGCTCCATCAGCGCCATCTGGAGGATCTCGTTGCGCTTCTTCTCGCCGCCGGAGAAGCCCTCGTTCAGGTAGCGCTCGGTGAAGCGCTGGTCCATGTCGAGACGCTTCATCCAGTCGATCAGAGCGAGGCGGACCTCGAGGATCGAAAGGTCGGGGATGCCCTTGCGGATCGCCATCGCCTGGCGCAGGAAGTTGAAGACGCTGACCCCGGGGATCTCTTCGGGGTGCTGGAATCCGAGGAAGAGTCCTCGGGCCGCCCGGCCTTCGGTGTCGAGGTTCGTGATGTCCTCACCCTTGAAGACGATGCGGCCGCCGGTGACCTCGTAGACGGGGTTGGCCAGGAGGATGTTGGCCAGCGTGGACTTCCCGGACCCGTTCGGGCCCATGAGGGCATGGATCTCGCCCGGCTTGGCCGCCAGCGTGAGGCCGTTCAGGATCTGGTTGCCGTCCGCGTTGGCTTCGAGGTCGCGGATCTCCAGCAGGTTCGGGGCGTCAGTCACGGGATGCATGATAATTGCACTATCGCCGTAGGGGAAACTCAGGATCCCAACCCCGTGCGGCTCGATCCTCTTCCCCGGGGTGGCGGCTCGTGGGATCCCCCGACCGCCGCGGGCACCGCTGAGGCTCAGGTGGGCCGGGCGAGCGACAGGGCGAAGTCGCCGGCGGGGTCAGTCCACCAATTCGTCATGGTCAGGCCGGCGTCGGTGAGCTCGGCCTCGAGCTTCGGGCGGCGGAACTTGGCGGAGATCTCGGTGCGCATCTGCTCACCGCGCTCGAACTCCACGACGAGGTCGAGATCCGGGACCTTCACGGTCTGGACCGACGGGGACTCGAGCCACATCTCGATCCACTCGTCCGCAGCGTTCCACTTGGCGACGTGGTCGAAGGCCGCGGGGTCGAAGTCGGCCCCCAGCTCGCGGTTGATCACCGAGAGGACGTTGCGGTTGAACGCAGCGGTGACGCCGGCGCCGTCGTCGTACGCGGCAACGAGGCGATCGACGTCCTTCACGAGGTCAGTTCCCAGCAGAAAGGAGTCACCAAGTTCGAGGCCGGCGGCCACCGATGCGAGGAACTCGGCGCGCGTTGCGGGCGGGAGGTTGCCGATGGTGCCACCGAGGAAGGCGATGAGGCGGCGCCCGCCGCGGGGGAGCCGGTCGAGGTGACGCTCGAAGTCACCGACCACCGCGTGCACGTCGATCCCCGGGTGCTCGGCAGCGATCGCGTTCGCCGCGTCGCGCAGCGTCATCTCGCTGACGTCGAATGGCACGAAGCGCGTGAGCTGACCGGCTCGGGCGAGCGCGTCGAGCAGGAGACGCGTCTTCTCGGACGTGCCTGAGCCGAGCTCGATGAGCGTGTCCGCTCCGCTGGCGACGAGCGATCTCGTCGGCGCGCGCGTCGAGGATCGCCCGCTCGGCGCGGGTCGGGTAGTACTCGTCGAGCCGGGTGATCTCGTCGAAGAGCTGGGATCCGCGGTCGTCGTAGAACCACTTGGGCGGCAGGTCCTTCGGGGTCGCGGTGAGCCCGCGCCGGGCGTCGGCGGCGAGCGCGTCGTGGAGATCGGTCGCGGCGAGGTGCACATCGACTCGTACGGTCATGCGAGTCCTCCGATGGGGGTGACGCGATCGTTCTCGACCAGTGAGTGGTTGTCGATAGCGACCCACGACGGGTCGTCGTCGAGGGGTTCCGAGGCGACGAGCAGCCCCGAGGTGGCGCTGAGGTAGAGCGAGTTGTCGATCGCGGTGGCGGCGATGTCGGTGCCGTCGGTGAGCAACAGGTTCAGGGCGCCGTGCTCTCCGTCGCGGACCCGGCGGGCGACGTCGGCCAGCGCCTCGCCCGGGGTCGCGCCGACGTCGAGGCGGTCCAGCACGAGCGCGAACACCACCTCGGAGTCGGAGTCACCCTCGATGCCGGCGGCCCGCTCGGGGCTGATCGAGGCGCGCAGCTGATCGCCGAGCTGCTCGCGGAACCCGGAGACGAATCCGTTGAGCGAGAACAGCCAGTGCTCCGCCGCGAACGGCGCGACGTTGTCGAACCTCAGCTGCGGAGCCCGGCGACGCGTAGCGCGCCGCGGCGAGCACGGTGGTCGCGGTCTCGGCTCCCGCGAAGCTCGTGTCCTCCCACATCTTCGTCGCCGCGCGGTACCGCTCGTGCTCGCCGCGCGAGTCGCCGGCAAAGCTCCAACCGACCCCCCAGCCGTCCGGGTTGTCGACGCCGTTGTGCTGGTAGCGCGGGTGCTGGGCCTGGTGGACGAGCGCATGCGGAGCGTCGAACAGCAACGAGCGAAGCACGACGGGAAGACCGACGTACGCGAGATGACGGCACATGCGAAGCGGCTCAGGCGTCGGTCGCGCAGCGGAAGCCGGAGAAGATCTGTCGGCGGATCGGCAGATCCCAGTTGCGGAACGTGATGCTGCACGCGATCGGCGCCGTGGCCCACGAACCACCCGCGAAGCACCTTGTAGCTCGGCCCGTACTCGGAGCGGCCCGAGCCGAAGAACACCTCGGAGTACTCGCGGTAGGGGAACGAGCGGAAGCCGGGGTAGGCCTCGAAGTCGCTCGCGGTCCACTCCCAGACTCCGCCCAGCAGGTCGAGGCAGCCCCACGAGCTCGCGCCCTTCCGGGTGCGCGCCGACCTCGTCCGGACCGAAGCGACGGCCAGGGTGGAACATCCCACCGGCCTCGGAGGCACCCGCGGCCGCCTTCTCCCACTCGATCTCGGTCGGCAGCCGGGCGCCGCGCCAGCGAGCGTACGCGTCGGCCTCGAACCAGCCGACGTGCTGGACCGGCTCACGGCCGGGGACGGGCTCGAGCCGACCGAACCGCTCGCGCGTCCAACGACCGTCCTCGGCGCGGATCCAGAACTGCGGATGCGCGAGCCCGGCCTCGGTGCGCCACGCCCAGCCTTCGTCGGTCCACCACCGAGAGTCGTCGTAGCCGCCGGCGTCGACGAACTCCACGAACGCCGCGTTGGTGACCGGCGTCGTGTCCATGCGGAACGCGGGGACGTCGACGACGTGTGCGGGCCGCTCGTTGTCGTACGCCCACGGATCGGTCGAGGTGCCCATCACGAACTCCCCGCCTTCGACGAGGACGTCGAGCGGTAGGTCCGCCGGGTCGGGCCCCGCGGCGCCGAGGCCCGTCGCCGGCGTCGGGATGCGCGTCCTCCATCAGCTGGATCGTGGCGAGCATCGTCTCGACGTGCTGGTGCTCGTGGTGCACGACCAGGCCGTAGACGAAGCCTCCGGCGAGCAACGGGTCGTCGGAGTCGAGGTCGCCGCCCGCGAGCACGTCGAGCGACCGCTTGCGGACGTCGGCGACGAAGTCGCGTGCCTCGGCGGGGCCGAGGATGTCCAGCGTCGGCCGCTCGGAGCGTGGGTGGCGGAACGCGTCGTAGATGTCGTCGAAGCGCGGGTCGGTCGGCTCGCCCGCGCCGAGCTCGCGCAGCAGCCAGAGCTCCTCGTAGTGACCGATGTGCGCGAGGTCCCAGACCAGCGGCGACATCAGCGTCGAGTGCGGCTCGACGAGCCCCGCGTCGGAGATGGGCTCGAGCAGCGCGAGCGTGCGGGCCCGCGCCGCTTCGAGCTCACGGGCCGCGCGGTCGTTCGGCTCCGACACGATCGGCTCCTCGGCTACCAGCCCCGGGCGATCCACTCGTCGAGGTGGGGGCGCTCGGTGCCGATGGTGGTGTCGAGCCCGTGACCCGGAAGCACCAGCGCGTCCTCGGGGAGCGTGAACAGCCGGCGGTCGATGGACTCGATGATCTGGTCGAAGCTCGCGTTCTCGAACTTCGTGTTGCCCGGACCGCCGGGGAACAGCGTGTCGCCGCTGAACACGACGGGGTGGCCCTCGAGCACGAAGCAGGTGGAGCCGGGAGTGTGGCCGGGCGTGTGGACGGTGCGCAGTCGCAGGTCGCCGACCTCGATCACGTCGTCGTCGGGGATCACGAAGTCGTAGGACGGCAGCATCGAGGCGTCCTCGGCGGCGATGCCGACGTCGATGCCGGCGTCGCGCACCGCGCTGACCGCCCCGATGTGGTCGAAGTGGCCGTGGGTGGTGAGGACCCGGCGGACGCCGGTGGCCCTGCAGACCTCGAGCAGCAGCTCGTGCTCGTTGGCCGCATCCACGAGCACCGCATCGCCCGTGGCCTTGGACCGGAGGATGAACACGTTGTTCTCGAATGGGCCGACGACGATCTTGTCGATCCGCACGTCCGCGGTCTCGTAGTGGGCCGGACGGGCGGGGGCGGGCACGGCGATCAGGGTACCTCCGGGTTTCGGACCAACGCGAGGCGGCGGCGAGGGCGGGATGGAAACTGGACCGGTCGGTCAAGTACGGTCGACCCGGCCCTATGGACTTTCGCGACACTCCCGCCGAGGCGGCGTTCCGCGACGAGGTGCGCACGTGGCTGAGTGAGCACCTGGTCGGTGAGTACGCCGAGCTCGGCCCCGGCGACGGGCTGCTCGGCGAGGTCGGCTGGGACCTGCGCGTCGAGTGGGAGCGCCTGCTGGGCCGGGACCGCTGGCTCGGGATGGCGTGGCCGGAGCAGTACGGCGGCCGCGGCGCCGGCGATCGTCGAGCAGGTGATCTTCAACGAGGAGTACGCCAAGGCCGGCGCGCCCGCGCGGATGAGCCTGTTCGGCGAGGGCCTCTTCGCGCCCACCCTGATCGAGTACGGCTCCGAGGAGCAGAAGCAGCGCTTCCTCCCGAAGATCCAGGGCGTCGAAGAGATGTGGTGCCAGGGGTACTCGGAGCCGAACGCGGGCTCGGACCTCTCGAACGTCCAGACGCGCGCGGTTCTCGACGGCGACGAGTGGGTCATCAACGGCCAGAAGGTCTGGACGACGCTCGCGCACCGGGCCGACTGGTGCTTCTGCGTCACCCGCACCGACCCCGACGCGCCGGCGCACAAGGGCCTGTCGTACATCCTCGATCCCGATGCACCAGCCCGGCGTCACCGTGCGCCCGCTGGTGCAGATGACCGGGACGGCCGAGTTCAGCGAGGTGTTCTTCGACGACGCCCGCACGGACCGCTCGATGATGCTCGGCGCCGTCAACGACGGCTGGAAGGTGGCGATGGCCACCCTCGGCTTCGAGCGCGGCACCGCGTTCCTCGGCCAGCAGCTCGGGTTCCAGCGGGAGCTGACCCAGCTCATCGAGGTGGCGCACGACGAACGGTGCCGCGGACGATCCGTTGATCCGTCAACGGCTCTCGCAGGCCTACATCGGGGTCCAGATCATGAAGTACAACGGTCTGCGCATGCTCACGGGCCTGGCCCGCAAGGGTGTCCTCGGCCCGGAGGCGAGCATCGGCAAGCTGTACTGGAGCTCGTGGCACCAGCGGCTCGGCGAGCTCTCGATGGACGTGCTCGGCCCGGCGGCCGGGATCATCGAGGGCGAGACCGACCAAGGGCTACGAGCTCAACGAGCTCCAGCGGATGCTTCATGTTCAGCCGGTCGGAGACCATCTACGCCGGCGCCAGCGAGATTCAACGCAACATCATCGGCGAGCGGGTGCTCGGGCTTCCTCGCGGAGCCCAGGTAAGCACCCCACGGGGGAGAAGGAGCAACAGTGAATTTCGCGTTCTCGGAAGAGCAGGACCAGCTGCGGGAAGCCGTGCGGAAGTTCTTGGAGGCGAAGAGCCCCGAGAGCGAGGTGCGCCGCCTGATGGAGACGACCGAGGGCTACGACCCCGCGGTGTGGTCCCAGATGGCGAACGAGCTCGGCCTGCAGAGCCTGGCGATCCCCGAGGCCTACGGCGGCCAGGGCTTCACGTTCGTCGAGCTCGGCATCGTCCTCGAGGAGCAGGGCCGCGCGCTGCTGTGCGCGCCGTACTTCTCGACGGTGGTGCTCGCCGCCGAACGCGATCCTGAACGCCGGCACCGACGACGAGAAGTCCGCGCTGCTGCCGGGCATCGCGAGCGGCGAGACGATCGCGACGCTGGCGTTCACCGAGCCGAACGGGCGCTGGGACGCGGACGGCATCACGATGGAAGCCACGGCGGACGGCGACGGCTACGTCCTCGACGGCACGAAGATGTTCGTGCTCGACGGCCACACCGCGGACCTGATCGTGGTGGTCGCCCGCACCGCCGGCACGACGGGCGAGGACGGCATCTCGTTCTTCACGGTGGCCGGCGACGCGCCCGGTCTCACCCGCACGGCGCTCGCGACGATGGACCAGACCCGCAAGCAGGCCCGCCTCGAGTTCGCGGGCGTGCAGGCGGCGCAGCTCGGTGAGCCCGGCTCCGGCTGGGCCGCGCTCTCCACGACGCTCGACCAGGCCGCGGTCGGGCTCTCGAACGAGATGGTCGGCGGGGCGCAGTTCGTGCTCGAGGAGTCGGTCCAGTACGCGAAGGACCGGGTGCAGTTCGGCCGCCCGATCGGCTCGTTCCAGGCGATCAAGCACAAGTGCGCGGACATGCTGCTCGAGGTCGAGTCGGCGAAGTCGGCGGCGTACTACGCGGCCTGGGCCGCAGCCGAGGGCAACGACGAGGCGCCGGTGGTCGCGAGCCTGGCCAAGGCCTACTGCTCGGACGCGTACTTCCACGCCGCGGCGGAGAACATCCAGATCCACGGTGGCATCGGCTTCACCTGGGAGCACAACGCGCACCTGTACTTCAAGCGCGCCAAGTCCTCCGAGATCCTGCTGGGCGACGCGACGTACCACCGCGAGCTGCTCGCGCAGCGCATCGGGATCTAGTCGCTCCTGAAGTTGATGTTCTCGAGAGGCGCATGCCGCCGGAGACGCGCCGGATGCGACGGTCCTCCGGCGGTCGCTCGTCCGGGATCGTAGGGTAGTGCACGTGGCGTTGATCGTCGGGTTCGTGGTCGTGGGCATCGTGCTCGCGATCGCGGCCGTCTTCGTGTTCCGCGAGGCGGCCCGGATGTCCGAGGCGCCGCCGGCCGCGGTCTTCGATCCCGACGACGCCTACGACTGGGTGGTCCGGCACCTGCCCGACCTCGTCGCCGCGACGCTGACCCCCGAGGACGTCCGGCGGATCCTCGACTTCCAGCTCGAGTTCTTCAAGCGCAAGGGCGTGTCGTCGAACGGATCCGGCATCGCGCCGCAGGGCGCAGTCGTGTTCGGCACCGCGGAGACCGTCGAGTACATCCTCGAGCGGTCGGCCGAGACGGGCGAGTCGTACCTCCCCGAGCAGGTCGACGGTGTCGTCGAGTGCCAGCTCGCCTACCTTCGGTTCATCGGCGCGGTCGGACGCGCGGCCGGGTCCGGACGAAGCCGACGGCGCCGCGCGCGAGCCGGACGGCAGAGAAGGACGCCGGGTAGCTCGTCGCCGCGCGACCATTCCCGCGTTTCCCGGGGAATTCGTGGGTAACTTGGTCAGGTGGGTGTTTACGTACACGCCCGAGCTCGTCTCCGAGCTCGCGAGCGTGCGGGCAGCAAGCGTGTGGCTGGACGGGGTCTTCGCCGCGGAGCGGCTGGAGGGCGAGACCTGCGACGTGTGCCTGCTCCTGCTCGACGAGCTGGTGGCGAACGCGGTGAAGCACGGCCGAGGTGGCGTCGGGGTCCGCGTCGACGTCCGCGACCCGATCCGCGTCGAGGTGACCAATCGGGGCACCGAAGGCACCGTCGCCCCGATCCCCTACGAGCGGGGCCGGCCGGCCGAGCACTTCGGGCTGCACGTGGTGCACGGGCTGGCGTCAGAGCTGGGGAGTGCTCGCGGGACACCGGCGACACCGTGGTCTGGTTCGAGGTGCCCCATCCCGGCCCGACGGCGACCTCGGATGTCGATCTGACCGTGATCGAGCGCGATGAGGTTGCGCGTCCAGCGCGAATCGCTCCGCCGCGCGCCGGTTCGACGAGCCGGCCGACTGAGACCGAACGTCACGAGCGACGACGATCCCGCAGCTCCCGCCCGGCGCCGCACTGTCCCTGGTGACGGCCGTCGACTCCCGGGTCGTGATGATGAGCGAGGACCCGGCACTCGACCGCTTCTACACGCTCGAGACCGGCCCGCATTGACGGTCGGACGCTTGACCGGGCTGTATATCCTTTCGGTACCAGAGAAGGGAGGTGGTCCAAACAATGCAGAGTCAACGTTTTGGGACCCTGGAGGTGCGCGGCCGCTAGGCCGGTAGCTCACGGACCGCTTGGCGGAATCCAACCGCTGCGCCGCCGTCGGGATGGATCGGGGAGCTGGTCCCCCCTCGAGCAACTCCTGCCGACGGTGTACCGAACAGCTTTCCTTCGTGGTGGGGGCGCTTTCCGTGCCCCCACCACGTCGTTCCGAACCGAGATCGAATGGGTGCGTGCGATGAGCCGACCGGGCAAGTTCGAGGACTTCCGCTATGTGGGTGACAAGCGGACGCAGTGGTACTTCGACCTCGACGACCCGGACCTCGATCCGGCACTGATCGACGAGCTCATGGATTCCGAGCAGTTCGCCGCCTTCAGCCCCGACACCCCGGCGGAAGCGCGCAACCGCGGCTATCGAGCGTTTGTGAGGCTCAACGCAGCGTCGTAGCGCCTGCTCGTTCGCGGGCGTCTCGCTCGGCGAGGTCCCGCAGCGTCAGCAGCTGCTTGCGCATCATCACGAGGTCTCCGGCGGGGAGCAGGCCGCGTGCCGCGATCCCGACGACACCGCCCGGTGCGGTGAACGCGAGCTTCGCGACCAGGCGGCTGGTCTCGGTTCCGTGCGACGCCGCGACGTAGGTGATCGCCACGTGGCCGAAGCAGGCCGTGGTCGACTCCAGGGTGATCGAACGGTGTGGCTCGAAGGAGTCGAGCCGAAAGATGCCCGAGAACCGCTGGCCGACCTCGAGTGCGTCGAGCCCGTCGATGAGGTGTTGCGGGCTGCGCCGGCCCCGATTGTCGATCCAGTCGTAGCTGTACGGGGCCACGCGGATCTGGCAGAGCCACCGGAACACCAGCTCGGCGGGAGCGGCGACATCGACCGCGCGGTACAGGACCCGGTCCGGCGACTCGATCAGCGCATCGCACGGGTAGGCAGCCGCCCGCTCCTCCGCTGAGGAGCCCCAGGCTTCCACGACTGCCGATCGGATCATGCGACCGTCCCTGCTAACCGGGCGGGAGCCCGACGACCGGTGCATGGAACCCGCCCGGAATCGCGCCGGCTGCGCCCTTCAGCTTGGCTTCGAACGCGACGTCGGACAGGACAGGCGAGGAGGGCAACGACTCCGGATCGTCGGGGAGGCCGTCGAGCTCGACCCATGAGGTGCAGCCGCCGTACGCGTCCCGGTACGGGATCGCGACGGGCTCGTGCAGGCGATGGACCCGAAGGGCGAGGATCCAGAGCGGATCACGCTGCTTCCACGTGAACCGGGTCTCGACGTACTCGCGGGACCAGATCACCTTTCCGTCCAGCGCGTCGATCACCTCGGGATCCGACGTGGTGGCGGCGCCGACGACGTCGGCCCAACCCGAGACGACGAAGTCGCCCGGGCCACGGTCCGGGTGCGGCGGGGCGGTGACCCAACGGGCGTACGCGGGCTTCAACAGCTCGCTGCGCTGGTGCTCGAGCGTCGGGTAGAGCCAGAGGCGGATCGACTGCACCGAGAAGTGGCGGCCGTCCTCGCGGATCCCGCCCTTGCGCACGTCGAGGATCTGCTCGCCTTCGAGCAGCGCCTGCACGACCGAAGCCCATTCCTTGTACGCAGGGGCCCGGAGTGTCGAAGTGCTCACCCGGCCCAGGATAATGGTGCCAACCGAAGGAGTCTCAGTGGAGGAACGGATCGAGGTGGACGGGCTCAAGCTCGCGTTCCACATCGCGCGGCCCGCGAAGAACTCGGCGGTGCCGGCAGTCATCCTCTGCCACGACTTCCCGACGCCGCCGCGAGGCTCGCTCGCTTCGGGGCTCACGTTTCCCGAGCTCGCCGACCGCATCGCCCGGGAGATCGGCTGGATGGTCTTCACCTTCAACTTCCGGGGCACCGGTGGCTCCGAAGGGGACTTCTCGGTCGGGGGCTGGCTGGCCGATCAACGGATGGCGGTGGACTTCCTCGCCGAGCGCGACGAGGTCAACGGGATCTGGATGGTCGGCACGGGCGCGGGCGGAACGTTGGCGCTCTGCACCGCGGCCCGTGACGCGCGGGTGCGCGGCGTCGCGACCTTGGGCGCGCAAGCGACGCTGCGCGGCTGGGATACGTCACGGTTCATCGACCACTGCCGGCGCATGGGTGTGCTCCGCACTCCCGGTGCACCGGCCGATCCGGCCGACTGGGCGCGCGAGATCGCGGGCGTGGACGCGGTCGGCGCAGCCCGGCGGCTCGCGCCGCGACCGCTCCTGGTCCTGCACGGGTCGGACGACGATGTTGCCCCGCTCGACGACGCGCGCGTCCTCGCCGAAGCGCATGGGTCAGCCGAGCTCCGAGTCGTGCTGACCGCCGGGCGGCGCATCCGCCACGACCCGCGCGCGATTGCGTCGCTGTTCGGCTGGCTCGACCGCCAGACCCTCTAGCGCGCGCTCCGGGCATCATCGAGGACGTCGGCGAGGGTGACGTCGAGCGCGATCTCGGGCGCCCATCCGGTGGCCGCGCGCAGCCGGGCGTTGCTGCCGACCAGCCGCGGCACCTCGACCGGGCGAACCAGCGCCGGGTCGGTGACGAGCCGGATCGGGCGGGTCGACCGAGCCAGGAGACGATCGGCGATCTCCTGGATGGTCACGCCGGTGCCGGAGCAGACGTTGTAGACCTCGCCCGGCTCACCTTGCTCGGCGACCATCCGGTACGCGCGCACGACGTCGCGCACGTCCGCGATGTCGCGCACCGCATCGAGGGAGCCGACGGGGATCTCGTTCACGTCGTCGGCTTCCGCCCGGGCGATGCGCGCTGCGAGCGCGGGTACCACGAAACGAGCGGACTGGCCCGGCCCCGTGTGGCTGAACGGCCGGACACGGATCGCGCCGAGCCCGTCACCGAGGTAGGCCTGCAGGGTGAGAAGATCCGCGGCGGCCTTGGCGGCGCCGTACGGCGTCACCGGGCGCAACGGCGAGTCCTCGGTCAGCGGCAGGTCCGCCTCGTCGACGGTTCCGTACTCCTCGGAGCTGAGCACCACGATGACGCGCGGGACGCGGAGATCGGTGCAGGTGTGCAGCACGTTCAGCGTTCCCTCCGCGTTGACCCGGAACGACGCGGCCGGGCTCTTCCAGCTCTCGCCGACATGGCTCAACGCGGCCAGGTGGTAGACGACCTCGGGCTGGGCCTCCTCGAGCCGCTCCTGCACCGCGACGGCGTCGGTGACGTCGAACGAGTCGGGGCCGTGACGATCCAGGGGCAGCACATCGTCACCGCAGGCTTCGAGGTGTGCGACGAGGTGCGGTCCGACGAATCCGCGGGCGCCGGTGACTGCGACCCTCATGGGGTGATCCCTGCGGCGAGTCGGTACGCGTGCAGATGGTCGTCGATCGAGCGTGCCCAGGTGAACGGCTCGGCCTGGCGTGGACCTGCGGCGCGGAGCCGCGTCGCAAGCGTGAAATCGTCGAGCACGTGCTCCAGTGTCGCAGCCAGTGCATCGGTGTCGCCCGGTGGGACGAGTGCGGCAGCGTCTCCCACGACCTCGGCCATCGCGGACCCGGTTGTGGTGACGAGCGCGGCCCCGCAGGCGAGCGCTTCGAGCGCCGGCAGGCCGAAGCCCTCCTCGAGGGAGGGGTAGACGACTGCCTCGGACTGCCGGAAGAAGGGGGCCAGCGCCGGGCCGGGAAGCCAACCGGGCCGCAGGATGTGGGTCGTCACGCCGCTCTGCCGCGGCCGCGTCGCGCACCGCTACGGCTCCCCAGCCGTCGCGTCCGGCGAGGACGAGCCGCAGGTCGGGTCGGGTCGGGGCGAGTCGGGCGAAGGCGGCGATCAGCGCGGGCAGGTTCTTGCGCGGCTCGATCGTGCCGGCGAACGCGACGTACGGCGGCCGGATGCCGAGGCTACGCAGCTGCTTGAGATCTGCGGCTTCCCCTCTGCGTGCGGGACGAAACCGTTCGAGGTCCACCCCGTGCGGGGCGACGACGATCGGTGCGGACGGATGGAGCCGAGCACGCAGTCGTCGGGCAGTGTGCTCGCTGACCGCGACGAGCGCACCCGCCCGGTGCGCGCTGAGCCGCAGCATCGATGTGAAGAACGCGACCTTGCTGCGCTCGTGCCACTCGGGATGATCGAAGAACGTCAGGTCGTGGACCGTGACCACCGCGGGCACGGTCAGGCGGGCCGGCATCGTGTAATGGGGGCCGTGCCAGACGTCGAGCCCGAGGCGGTCGGCGAGGGCGGGTGCGCGCACCTGCTCCCAGACGAGTCGCTCGGGTCGGCGTTCCGGAACCTCCGCGTGGATTGCCGACTTCGGGGCGAGCTCGGCCCAGCGCGGTGCGTCGCCGCGACGTGAGAGCAGGTGGAGGTCGAGCTCATCGCGGTCGGCGAGGCCCCGGACCAGTTGCACCGTGTAGACGCCGGCACCAACGGGACGGTCGGGCACCGCCGAGACGTCCAGCAGCAGGCGCACGAGAGTCGAGTCTACGAGCGCGCCGGCTGCGTCACCGCCGCAACGTACGCGTCCAGGTGGGCGCGGGCGGTCGTGGCCCACGTGAAGTTCGTGGCCCGCTTCCGTCCGCGGGCGGCCAGATCGGCTCGAGCGGGTTCGTCGTCGACCAGCCGGAGCAGCGCATCGGTCCACGCGGACACGTCCCCCGGGGCGACGAGCACGCCCGCGTCGCCGACCACCTCGGGGAGGGCGGTCGTGTTGGAGGCGATCACCGGGCACCCCCGCGCCATGGCCTCGAGCGCCGGCAGCCCGAAGCCCTCGTAGCGCGACGGGAGCGCGCACACGGAGGCCCGGCGGTAGAGGGCGTCGAGGGTGGCTTCGTCAACCCGGCCCAGCCGTTGGACCGCGGGGCCGTCGAGACCGGGGACCGACAGCCAGCCGGTCGGCCCCGCGAGCACGAGTGTGAGCTCGGGGTGCGTGCGGCGGACGCTCGCGACGGCAGCGGCAAGCGTGTCGAGGCCCTTGCGCGGCTCGATGGTTCCGACGCTCAGCACATACGGCGCCGCGACGCCCGCGGTCGCCACTCGCTCGTCCAGCGCGTCGTCGTCGGCAGGCAGGGGCACCACGATGGCCATCGGGGCCACGTGCACTCGCTCGGGCTCGAAGCCGGAGCGGATCAGCTCGCCCCGGGTGAACTCCGAGATCGCGATCACCACCGCGGCTTCGCGGTAGGCGATCGCGAGCCCGCGCCGGTGGAACTCGACCCCCCGGCGCGTGAACACCTCGGGGTGCCGGAGGAAGGCCAGATCGTGGATCGTGACCGCGAGGGGGGTGCCGCGCGCCGGCGGCAGCGCGAGGCTCGGCGCGTGGATGACGTCGCACCCGACGGGCACCGCGGGCCGGCGGAGGCGGTGCCAGAGCTCGTAGCGCCAGGGCGCGTGCGGGAAGCCGAGATCGACGTAGCCCGGCAGTGCGATGGTCCGACCGGACGGCTCCGGGCCGGCCGCGAACGTCACCAGATCCACGCCGATGTCCGGGAGGGTGCGGAGCAGACCGTTGACGTACCGACCGATGCCGCCGGGCAGGGGCTGGAGCAGCTGGCCGACGTGCAGGGCGACCTTCATGCGACCGAACGATAGAGCTGGGCAAACTGCTCGGCGCTCGCCCTCCACGTGTAGCGAGCGACCTGGTCGCGGCCGAGCTCGACCAGCGCGGCTCGGGTCTCGGGCTCGTCGAGGAGCCGGCTGAGCGTGGTGGCGATGTCGTCGTCGTCGAATGGGTCCACGAGTGCCGCGGCCGGGCCGAGCACCTCCGGCAGTGAGCCGGCCCGCGCCGCGAGGACGGGCACGCCGGCCGCCATGGCTTCCAGCGGCGGGAGCCCGAAGCCCTCGTAGCGCGTCGGGTACGCGAAGACCGTGGCGCCCGCGAGGAGGTCCCTGCGCTCGGTGGTCGTGACGTATCCGGGCCGGACGATCCGGTCGCGGTACGACGCGGCGTCGACCGCAGCATCGAAGCGCTCCTGGTCCCAGCCGTCAGGGCCGGCCACGACGAGCCGCACGTCCGGATCACGCGCCGCGACTGCGTTGAAGGCACGCACGAGCGCGGGGAGGTTCTTGCGCGGCTCGATCGTCCCGAGCGCGAGCACGTAGCGGTCACCACCCGCGAGCCGGCGCCCCGATGCAGCATCGCCGCCGCGCACCGCACCGAGTCCCCACGGGATCACAACGACCCGTGCGGGGTCGACCGCGAACTCGGCGCGGATCTCTTCGGCCACGAACTCACTCCCGGTCTGGACGGTCGCGCCGCGGGCGATCGTGCGCCGGATGAGCGTGCCGTACCGAAGGGTGTCCGGGGTGCAGAGCTCGGGGAACCGGATGAACGTGAGGTCGTGCACCGCGACGATCACCGCGGCGCGCGTGGGTGGCGCGACGTAGTTGAGCGCGTGCACGACATCGACGGATCCCGTCCAGTGCTCGGCCCGCGGCCAGCTCGCGCCTCGGCTCCACAGCTCCCGGACCGCGCGGGCCGGGAGCCGGGCGGTGGCGGCGCCCACACCGTCCGGAAGGGTGCGCGCGAGGGCGTTCCGCCCGCGCCAGGTCAACGCGTACACGACGGGGCTGACGTCGGCTCGGGCCGCCAGGGCGGTGATCAACCCGGCCGTGACCTCGCCGATGCCCGTGCGTTGGCCGAGCAACGGCGTGCCGTCGAGCGCAACGCGAACGGGGTCGATCGGTCCAGACTACCGGGACGCGGTTGTGCGATCACCTGCGCCGCGGGTGGACTGAAGCCGAGAGGTGTCTTTCGGTCGTGATGCCTGCGTACAACGAGGCCGCGACCATCGAGACGGTGATCCGGCAGGTTCTGGCGTCGCCGTACCTCGAAGAGCTGATCGTCGTGGACGACGGTTCGACCGACGGCACGGTCGCGATCGTCGAAGGCATCGACGACCCACGCATCACGCTCTTCATCCAACCGATCAACCTGGCAAAGGTGCCGCGCTGCGTCGCGGCTACAAGGCGGCGACCGCGCGGTTCGTCATCGTTCAGGACGCGGACCTCGAGTACGACCCGTCGGAGTACGCCATCGTGCTCGGCCCGCTCCTCAGCGGTGACGCCGACGTGGTGTACGGGTCGCGGTTCCTCTCCGGTCACCCGCACCGCGTCCTCTACTACTGGCATTCCGTCGGCAACCGGCTGCTGACGACGGCGTCGAACATGTTCACCAACCTCAACCTGACCGACATGGAGACCTGCTACAAGGCGTTCCGGCGCGAGGTCATCCAGTCGATCGAGATCGAGGAGGACCGGTTCGGGATCGAGCCCGAGATCACGGCGAAGATCGCCGCGGCCGGTTGGCGGATCTATGAGGTGGGGATCTCCTACTCGGGCCGCACGTACTCCGAGGGCAAGAAGATCGGGTGGAAGGACGGGATCCGCGCGACCTACGGCGTCGTGCGGTACTCCAAGGTCTGGCGCCGCATCCGTTCGACGCTCGACCGCGAGCCCGATCGCAGCATTCCCATCGCGGAGTTCGACGACTCGGACGCGGAGCTCTCCGACGTCTTGTCCACGCTCGAGGAGGCCGACAACTACGCCGATTGGCTCTACCAGCTCGTCGCGCCCCATCTCGGCGCCGAGATCCTGGAGATCGGCGCGGGGCATGGTGAGCTGACCGAGCGGCTCCGCCGGAATGGGCACGTCACCGCGACCGATCTCTCCAAGCGCTGCGTGGACGAGCTCGCGGCCCGGTTCGAGGGGTGCCGCGACGTCGAGGTGCAGCACGCCGACGTCGCGGCAGTCGGGAACGCGGGTGAGCGCTTCGACTCGGTCGTGCTGATCAACGTGCTCGAGCACATCGACGACGACGTGGGCGCGCTCGCGGACCTGCGCGCGCTGCTCAAGCCCGGCGGTCGGATCTGCGTGTTCGTCCCGGCCTTCGAAGGCCTCTTCTCCGCATTCGACCAGAGCATCGGGCACCGTCGCCGGTACCGGCGGTCCCAGCTGGTCAGCCGGTTCGACGAGGCCGGCTTCGAAATCCTCGACGCTCGCTACGTCAACACCGTCGGCGCGATCGCGTGGTGGTTGTTCACCCGCCAGCTGGGACAGGTGCCGACCCAGTCGTGGTCGGTGAAGCTGTACGACCACTTCGCGGTCCCGCTGATCCGTCAGCTCGAGGCAGGCCGTTCGCCCCGCTTCGGCCAGTCGCTCCTCTGCATCGGGCGGCGCCCGGCCGATGACGCCCGCGACCCCGGTCTAGAACTCGAGCGGCTCGTGCTCGATCTGGTCGATGAGCGAGTCGATGCTCTCGGGCACGCCGCGCTGCATCCGCTGGTACAGGCTCACCACCATCACCAGCACCGCGACGATCGACCCGGCGAGGAACCCGACCTCGACGCGCTTCTCGAGCCCGGGCACGATGGCGGCGCCGATGACGAACGTCATCACACCGAGAAGCCAGGAGAGCGCGGCCTGCGCGCGTGACCCTTCAGCGCGAGCAGCGCTTGTGCGACCGTCAACGCGATGATGAATGCACCGCTCCCGGCCGCGAGCAGGCCGAGGTCCACACTGTCGATGGTGAACGGCGGGAACAGGATCTTGCCGACCGGCACGCCGATCGTGAACGCCGCGATCGTGCCGATGATCGCGATCCCGATCACGATCCAGAGCAGCTGCTTGAAGCCGCTGCGGAAGTCGTCGTGGCGACCCGCGCCGGCGAGGCTCGCGAGCTTGGGCAACAGGGTGCCCTGCACGGCCTGGAAGAGCAGCGGCGGGATGCGGGCGACGAAGAACGCCGAGGTGAAGGCCGCGACGGCCAGCGTGTCCGCGTGGCTCGTGCCTTTGAGCAGGTTCACGCCGAGCAGCGACGAGTAGCCGAGCAGCTGCATCAGGACCGATCCGGCGAGCAGCCAGCCGAGCGCGTTGGAGAGCTCGCTGTAGGGCGCGGGCGGACCGGGCTCGAGCAGCTTCTCGCGCTTGCGCAGTGACACCGCGACGGCGACGAAGGGGGCCAGCGCCATGCACATGCCGTACGCGCCGGCGTTGTTCACGCCGGCGGCGAGGAGGACGAGCGCGCCGCCGAGCCTGACGACGGCTTCGGTCGCGAGCATCTCGCCGTACGGGCGGAAGCGCGCGTTGCCCGACAGCGTGCCGCGCGTGGTGTGCATGCCGTAGAAGCCGACCAGGCCGATCGCGAGGCTCGCGACCAGCAGCCAGTTGCCGTGGAACTGCCCATTGACGTAGAGCGGCGACGTGAGCACGACGAGCAGGACCGTCGCGCCGGTGAGAATCGCTCCGAGCCTGGCGGCGCGTTGGACGAGCGGACCACCGCCGATGCCCTGCGCCCGCCGGTGAGCAAGCGCCCGGCCGACCTCCTGTTCGAGGGGCAGGAAGAGGCCGGGGCCGGCAACGAAGATGAAGCCCCAGAACGCGCCGAAGGCCGAGTACTGCTGAGTGCTCAGTCCCTTGTTCGCCACGATGACGAACAGGTACGAGGTGACCGCGGCGACGCCGAGGCCGGCACCGACGACGAAGGTCCCTTCGGGGACGGCGCCGCGGGCCTTCTCGATCAGCCTGCCTGAACGTTCACTCACGGGCGTAGCTCCGGCCCCTTCAATCGCAGTTCGATGTCGGCTCACCGATTCCCCCCGGCTCCGACGCCGGCCCACAGCCGAGTGGCACCGCCAGCATAGCGGCGCTTTGTACGTTTTTTGAGTTCCGGAGGCGCACGATTTCATCCGGAGGCGGGTCGGCGAGTCGGTGAGCGCGGTTGGTTGGGGCGATGATGGGGGCATGAAGACGCGCACGCTGATGTTGATGGCCTTGGTAACGGGTTTGGCCATCCTGGCGGCGGTCGCGATCCAGGGATCCTCATGGCCAAGCCGTGGCCGCCGATGCCTAGTGGCTGGTGCCCAGTGGCCTGCGCGCACGAATGACCGTGGCAATGCTCCGACCTGAAGGTGGTGAGCACGGTGGCTGAGAGGTTCGACGTCGTCGTCCTGGGCGGCGGTCCCGGCGGGTACGCGGCCGCCCTCTACGGCGCCGCAGCCGGACTCCGGATCGCCATGGTCGAGGAGGCCCGGGTCGGCGGCACCTGCCTGCATCGGGGCTGCATACCCGCCAAGGAGCTGCTCCAGACCGCCGAGGTCCTGCGGACGGTGCGGACCGCCAAGGAATTCGGGGTCGACGCCGGCCAGCCCACCCTCGACCTGTCGACCAGCCAGGCGCGCAAGCAGCAGGTCGTGGACCGCTGACCAAGGGCCTCGAGTCGCTGCTCAAGGGGCGCAAGGTGACCGTGGTCCCCGGCACCGGCTCGATCGTCGACGCCGCCGCGCACCACATCCGGGTCTCGGACGGCTCCGAGCTCGATCGGCGACGCGCTGATCCTCGCCACCGGCTCGCTCCCGCGCGAGCTTCCCGGGCATCCCGTTCGACGGCACCCAGGTGCTGAACTCGGACCACTTCCTCGTGCTCGACGAGGTCCCGGCGCGCACCGCGATCATCGGTGGCGGCGCGATCGGCTGCGAGTTCGCGTCCTACCTCGCCGACGTCGGCAGCGAGGTGACCCTGCTCGAGGCGATGCCCGCGATCCTCCCGGGCGTCGACAAGCAGGCCGCCGACCAGGTCGTGCGCGCGTTCAAGAAGCGCGGCATCAAGGTCGTCACCGGCGTCTCGATCGAGGGCCTCGACCGCGAGCCTGCGCTCGCGCTGCGCTACCACGCCGGCGACGCGTCCGAGTCGCTCGAGGTCGACGCGGTCGTCGTGAGCGTCGGGCGGCGCCCGCGGTCCGAAGGCATCGGGCTCGAGGCATCCGGCATCGAGGTCGACGACCGCGGCTTCGTCGTGGTCGACGAGTCACCAGCAGACCTCGGTGCCCGGGGTCTACGCGGTGGGCGACCTGGTCGAAGGGCCCGCGCTCGCGCACGTCGGCTTCGCCGAGGCGATCGTCTCGATCAAGACGATCCTCGGTGAGGACGTCGTCCCGCTCGACCACGACAAGGTGCCGTGGGGCATCTACTGCCACCCCGAGGTCGCGTTCAGCGGGCTCACCGAGGCGGCGGCGGTCGAGCGCGGCTACGACGTCGTCACGTCGGTGCACCGGTTCGCGGGCAACAGCCGCGCCGTCATCATGGGCGAGCCCGACGGCCTGGTGAAGATCGTCGCGGAGCGGGACGGCCCGCTGCTCGGCGTGCACATCGTCGGGCCCGTGGGCGACCGAGCTGCTCGCCGAGGGCTACCTCGCGGTCAACTGGGAAGCGACGCCCGACGATCTCGGCGCCCTGATCCATCCCCACCCGACCCTGAGCGAGCTGTTCGGCGAGTCCGCGCTCGCGCTCACGGGTCGATCCCTGCACGGCTGACCGGAGGATACACGAGTGGACATCACGATGCCGCAGCTGGGCGAGACCGTCACCGAGGGGACGATCACCCGGTGGCTCAAGCAGGTCGGCGACACGGTCGCGCTCGACGAGCCGCTGTTCGAGGTCTCGACCGACAAGGTCGACTCCGAGGTTCCCGCGGCCGCGGCCGGCGTGCTGACCGAGATCCTCGTGCCCGAGGGCGACACCGTCGAGGTCGGCGCGCGCCTCGCGGTCCTGGGCGACGCGGCCGACGGCGGCCGGCACCGGCCGCGCCCGCGGCGGCCACGCCCGCGCGAGAGCCCGGCACCGGCGCCGGCGCCACCCGCGCCGCGCAGCCCCGCCCGCCGCCGCCGCGGCCCCGCCGCCTCCGCCGCCCCCGCCTCCACCTCCACCGCCACCGGCACCCGCGCCCGCCCCGGCCGCGCCCCGGCGCCCGCGCCGGTCGCGGCGGCGACGTCCGGGGGCAACGGTCGGGTCACCTCACCGGTCGTCCGGCGGCTCATCGCCGAGCGCGGGCTGGACCCGGCCTCGATCACGGGCACCGGCGAAGGCGGTCGCATCACCCGCCGCGACGTCACCAACGCGGCTCCGGCGCGTGCGGGCCACGCCGGCGCCCGGTGCCCCCGCCCCGGCGGCTCACGCCGGCCGAGGCTGCGGCTGCGCCGCAGGTGTCGCGGGCGGTCCGCCACGGCGACGAGGTGATCCCGTTCGACAACATCCGGCGCCGGACCGCCGACCACATGGTCCGCGTCCAAGCAGACCAGCGCGCACGTGTACACGTCGGTCGAGGTCGACTTCGAGCGGGTCGAGCGGATCCGGCGCGCGAACCAGGCGGACGTGGAAGCAGGAGGAGGGCTTCTCGCTCACGTACCTGCCGTTCATCGTCCGGGCGTTCTGCGACGCGGTGCGCGACTACCCGAACGTGAACGCGAGCGTCGACGGTGAGTCGCTCGTCGTGCACCACGACGTGCACCTCGGAGTCGCGGTGGACCTCGAGTTCCAGGGTCTGATCGCGCCGGTGATCCGCGACGCCGACGGCAAGCGGCTGCGGCTCATCGCGCGGGAGATCCGCGACCTCGCGACCCGGGCCCGCACGAAGCAGCTCGGGCCCGGACGAGATCATCGGCGGCACGTTCACGATCACGAACATGGGCCCGTTCGGCACGCTGATGACGTTGCCGATCATCAACCAGCCGCAGGTCGCGATCCTGGCGACGGACGCGATCACGAAGCGGCCGGTCGTGGTCGAGGGACCCGACGGAGACGACGCGATCGCGATCCACCCGGTCGGGGTGCTCGCGCTCGCGTGGGACCACCGCGCGTTCGACGGCGCCTACGCCGCGTCGTTCCTGCACGCGGTGCGCGAGATCCTCGAGACCCGCGACTGGGACGCCGAGCTCGCATGAGCGCGAGCCGGCTCGCCGTTGCGGGTGCGTTGGCTCGGACGGGTCGACTACCGCGAGGCGGCCGACCTGCAGCGGGCGCTGCACGAGCAGCAGCGAGCAGGACCACCTGCTGCTGCTCGAGCACCCGCACACCTACACGCTCGGCACGCGCGCGGACCCGGCGCACGTGCTCGTGCCGCCCGCGAGCGTCGGCGCCGAGCTGGTGCACGCCGATCGCGGCGGCGACGTCACGTACCACGGCCCCGGCCAGCTCGTCGGCTACCCGATCGTCACGCTGGCCCCGTGGCGCGACGGCGCGCCCGATGTCGTCGCGCACGTCCGCCGGCTCGAGGCCGCGCTGATCGACGCGCTCGCCGGCGTTCGGCATCGACGCGCACCGCGAAGACGGGTTCTCGGGCGTCTGGGTCGGCGACGAGAAGATCGCGGCGATCGGCGTGAAGGTCGCGGCAATGCGCACGCGTCACGGCTTCGCGCTCAACGTCGATCCCGACCTCTCGATGTTCGACCACATCGTTCCCGTGCGGCATCCGCGACCGCGGCGTCACGTCGATGGCGAAGGTCCTCGGCGACCGGCGCCCGTCCATGCACGAGGTCGCCGACGCGGTGGTCGACGCGATGGCCGCGCGGCTCGGATACCTCACGGTCGAGCGCCAGGACGTCGCGTGGCACCAGGCGCCGGAAGACCTCAGCGCGTTCTCCCGCGGCGAAGGCAGTCGGGCGCGCCGGTGCGGCTGCTCGGCCGGCTCGCCGCGGCCGGGGTCGAGGCGCCGGTGGCCGACCCCACGTTCCGCCGGCCCGACTGGATGAAGGTCAAGGCCAACCTCGGCGCGGGCTACCGCGAGACCCAGCGGCTGATGCGCGACGCCGGGCTGAACACGGTGTGCCAGGAAGCCGGGTGCCCGAACATCTTCGAGTGCTGGGCCGACCGCACCGCGACGTTCATGATCCTCGGCGAGCGCTGCACGCGGGCCTGCGGCTTCTGCCTGGTCGACACCCGCAAGCCGAACCCGCTCGACCTCGACGAGCCGGCGCGATTGGCCGAGACGGTCGAGACGCCTCGGGCTCGCGCACGCGGTGGTCACGAGCGTGGCCCGTGACGACCTCGCCGACGGCGGCGCGTCCGGCGTTCGTCGCGACGATCGAGGCGATCCGGAGCCGGACGCCGGAGACGACCGATCGAGGTGCTGATCCCCGACTGCAAGGGTGATCCGGCCGCGCTCGACGCGATCTTCGCGGCGCGTCCCGACGTGCTGAACCACAACCTCGAGACGGTGGCCCGGCTGCAGCGCGCCGGCGCGGCCGTCGGCGGGATACGCACGGTCGCTCGCGCTGCTCGGTCGCGCAAAGGCGGCCGGGCTCGTGACCAAGTCGGGCATCATCTTGGGCATGGGTGAACGCATCGAAGAGCTGCACGGCGCGCTGGTGGACCTGCGCGGCGTCGGGGTCGACCTCGTCACGCTCGGCCAGTACCTGCGCCCGTCGACGACCGCATCTCCCGGTCGTGCGCTGGTGGACGCCCGAGGAGTTCGACGAGCTGGGCGAGTTCGCCCGCTCGCTCGGCTTCGCGCACGTCGAGAGCGGCCCGCTGGTGCGTTCGAGCTACCACGCCCGCGCCGGTGCCGCAGCCGCGGCGGCCGCCCGGCCCGGGTCGAAGTGCGAGGTAGCTCGTGAGATGGGTCGCGAGCTGGATCCGATCACGCCCGGAGCTGACGGAGTTCCTCGAGGCGCAGCCGGTGTTCTTCGTCGCGACCGCGCCCGCGAGCACCGACCACCACGTCAACGTCTCGCCGAAGGGCCTCGACTCGTTCCGGGTGCTCGACGAGCACACGGTCGCGTACCTGGACCTGCACGGCAGCGGCATCGAGACGGTCGCGCACGTGCGCGGAGAACGGCCGGATCACGCTGATGTTCTGCGCGTTCTCCGGCCGGCCCGCAGATCATCCGGCTGCAGGGCCGCGGCACCGTGATCCCGGCCGACGCGCCCGAGGCCGGCGCCGCTCCTCGAGCGGCTCCCGTCCCAGCCCGGCGCGCGTGTCGGTGATCGTGGTGGACGTCACCCGCATCTCGTCGTCGTGCGGGTACGGCGTCCCGCTGATGGAGTACGTCGGCGAGCGGACCATGCTCACGGAGTGGGCCGAGAAGCGCGGCGAGGACGGGCTCGGCGAAGTACCGGGCCGAGAAGAACGCGAGCGAGCATCAGCGGTCTGCCCGGATGGGAGTGACCGACCAGCTCGCGGCCCGGCAGGCGCGCGCCCGAGCCCGGATGGACGAGCTCGGGCGTCGACGTGCTGCTGCTGTCGCGTCGGCGCGGACCTGCCGTACCTCACGGGCTACGAGGCGATGCCGCTCGAACGGCTCACGATGCTCGTGCTCCCGCGCGACGGCGAGGCGGTCCTCGTCGTGCCCGAGCTCGAGGCACCGCGGGTCGAGCCGCAGCCCGGGGTCTTCGAGCTGCGGGCGTGGTCCGAGACCGAGGATCCGATCGCGATCGTCGCCGGCCTCGTCGGTCCCGCGGCGCGCCGGCGTCGCGATCGGCGACCACACGTGGGCCCGCTTCGTGCTGCGCATCCAGGACGCGATCCCGGACGCGCCGGATGCGGCCCGGCGTCCGACGGTCACCGGCCCGCTGCGGATCGTGAAGGACCGCGGCCGAGATCGAGGCGCTGCGGGCCGCGGCGCACGCGGTCGACGCGGTCGGCGCCGAGATGCGCGACGCGGCCGTTCGCCGGGCGCACCGAGCTCGACGTGCACCGCGAGTTCGCGGATCGCATCCTCGAGCACGGCCACCAGCGGGTGAACTTCGCGATCGTCGGATCCGGCCCGAACGGCGCGAGCCCGCATCACGAGGCGAGCGCACGGGTGATCGGCGACGGCGACGTCGTCGTGTGCGACTTCGGCGGGACGATGGACGGCTACTGCTCCGACATCACGCGGATGTTCGTCGTCGGCGAGCCGACCGCCGAGGTGCGCGACGTCTACGCCCTGCTGGTCGACGCGCAGGAGCAGGCGGTGCGGGCCGCGACGGTGGGCACGTCGTGCGAGGAGGTCGACGCGACGGCGCGCCGGATCATCACGCGCCGGCGGCCTCGGTGACCGCTTCATCCACCGCACCGGGCACGGCATCGGGCTCGAAGCCCACGAGGACCCGTACCTCGTGTCGGGCAACCGGGAGCCGCTCGAGCCCGGCCACGCGTTCAGCATCGAGCCCGGCATCTACTTCCCGGGCCGGTTCGGGATGCGGCTCGAGGACATCGTCGTGGCGGCGCCGGACGGTCCCGACCGGCTCAACGCCGCACCGCGCGACCTCGCGATCGTCGGCTGAGCGGCATCACGCTCCGTGAGCCTCGATCTCGGCACGGTCCTGCTGCAGTGGGCGACGGGCGGTCTGCTGTTCTTCTGGTGGACGGCGCGCCGCGAGGTCGTCGGCATCGGGTACGGCTGGCTGCTGCGCGGGGTCTACGGCGTGATGGCGGTGATCGCGCTGCTGCTCGAGGTCCGGTCCGACCACACCGGCGCCGGGTCACGTCATCGCGATCGTCGGCGCGGCCGGGCCTCGTGCTCGCGACGTTCGTCGCGTTCGCGATCAGCTGCGGTCGCGGCGCGCCGACGACGCGCGCGGCCCGCTCGTCGCTCGACCTCGTCGCGCCGGTCCTCGGCTTCGTCGCGCTGTTCGGGCTGGCGGCGGTCAGCGGGCGGTGCGTACTGGCTCGCCGCGCTGCGGCTGCTCAGCGGCGCGGTGTTCCTCGGCGCGGTGACCGACGCGATGCTCCTCGGCCACTGGTACCTCGTGCAGCCCGGCCTCTCGCGCGCGCCGCTCGAGGAGCTGGTCACGCTCTGCCTCTACGTCTGGCCGATCGAGGTGATCGCGCTGCTGCCTGCCGCCCGGGATGATCGGCGTGCTGAGCGGCTCGGTCGACGACGGGTACGGCGGGCTGCTCGGCTGGATGTGGGTCGTCTCCGCGCTGACGACGATCGTGCTCGTCTAGGTCACGCGGCTCGCGCTGCGCGAGCAGTACTACTCCGCGGTGATGGCCGCGACCGGCCTGCTCTACCTCGCGATCCTCACCGCGTTCGGCACCGACGTCGTCGCCCGCGCGCTGCTGACGCCGTAGCTCCGCCGAGTGCGGCTGGTCTGACGCTAGAGCCCGCGTCGAGTCACCTCGGCGGTGGCGGTCTGGAGTCGCGGCGCGGTGGAGCCAACACGCACCGGGGCCGGTCGACCCGATCGACCGCCGACCGACGCTCCGGTCGCCCGAGCGACCGGCTCGCAGTTCGTCAAGGCGCTGCTGCCCGTCGTCGTCATCCTCGTCGTGTGCGTCGCTGCGGTCGCGCTGCACGTCTCGCAAGTACCGGCCCCTCGGCCCGCTCGACGAGCAGGCCCACCTCGACTACGTGAACCGGCTGCTCGTCGGGCCACCTGCCCGAGCTGGGCGCAGAAGCTCGAGCGCGGAGACCCGGCGCCAGGTCGCGTGCCGCGGGCTCGAGACGCCGGTTGGCTTCGGTGACCATCCGAACTGCGAGGCGTACCGGACCGACCAGATGCTGCCCGAGGACGGGAACGCGTACGAAGCCGGCCAGCCGCCGCTGTACTACGCCGTCACCGCCGATCGATCAGTCGGATCATCCCGGGCGACGACCTCGACTCGATCCGGCGGGTCGGTGCGCTCTGGCTCGGCGGTCGGCGCAGTCGCGCTCTACCTCACGCTGCGCCGGTTCCAGGTCGCCGACGCTCTACGCGGTCGTGCTGAGCCTCGCGCTCGCCCTCTCGCCGCCGCTCGCTCGTTCGCGGCGTCGTCGGTGAGCAACGACATCGCGGTGTGGACGTTCGGCGCGGTCGCGCTGTTGGCAGTCGTGGTCGGCTGATGCAGCGGCCCGACGCTGCGATACCCGCACCTCCTCATCGGGGCGGCGGTCGGGCGCGGTCGGCGGGCTCGTCAAGCCGAGCACGCTGCTCGATCGTCCTGCGCGCTCGCACTCGGCCGTGATCCTGCCAGCAGTGGTGGATCGGTCGGCTGAAGTGGGGCTTGCTGCTCGGCGCGCTCGATGGTCGTCGGCGCCGACCGTCGCGACCGGCGTCTGGGGCCTCGTCGTCACCAGCCTGCGAGCAACGGCCGATCGACCAGCGTGGCAGCCGTGGGCCCGGTACCGCGTCTCGACGCTTCAACCTCGACCAGCTGATCCAGCCAGCCACTCTTCAACCTCGTCTCCGACCTACAAGGCGTACATCCCCGTCGCGTGGCGCGGGCGACTGGGCCTGATGCTCGTCCTGATCCAGACTCGCGATCTACCTGCAGATCGGCCTGCTCCTGCTCGCCGTTGCTCAGCCGTGACGCCGAACGGATCCGAGCCGATCGATCGGGCATCGCGTACCTCGTCGGTCGTCGCGATCTCCGGTCCGTACTACGTCATCCTGTACTTCGTCGCGACGCACATCCTCTACGGCGCCGACACGCGGTTCGCGTTCGGCTTGATCCCGTTGATGGCGGTCGCTGCTCGCCGCCTGGGTGCCGTACGCGTGGCAGCGCTGGACGCTCGCCGGCGCTGCTCGCGCTCCCCGCGATCTGGTACCTCGTTGCTCGTGTCCGGCGATGACGGCGGCCGAGCGCTACGCGATGAAGTACTTCGCCTCGGGGTGGGGGACGATGATCGCCGAGGTGCTCTGCTCGGGCTCGAGCTGGAACTCCTCGGTGAGGTTCACGCCGATCTTGTCGAGGGTCAGCAGCTCGTCGAGCTTCACCTGGTCCTCGAGGTCCGGGCACGCGGGGTAGCCCCACGAGTACCGCGACCCGCGGTACTGCTGGCGGAACAGCCCGGCGAGCGACGGGCCGTCCTCGTCGGCGAAGCCCCACTCCTCGCGGATGCGGCGGTGCCACAGCTCCGCGAGCGCCTCGGTCATCTCCACCGAGAGGCCGTGGGTGAACAGGTACTCCGCGTACTTGTCCGCCGCGAACAGCTCCTGCTCGCGCTCCGAGGTCCGCGGCTCGCCGACGGTCATGACGTGGAACGCGGCGTAGTCGAGGTCCGAGCTGTCGACCGGCCGGAAGAAGTCCGAGATGCAGAGGAAGCGGTCCTTCTGCTGGCGCGGGAAGTGGAACCGCAGCCGCTCCTCGCGCCGGTCGTCGTCCTTCCAGACGATGAGGTCGTCGCCCTCGGAGTTCACCGGGAAGTAGCCCCACGCGACCGCGGGCACGAGCCACCCTTCGGCCTTCGCCTCGTCGAGCGCGGCCCGCAGCTGCGGCCGGATGCTCGCCTTGAACTCCTCGTCGGACTGGCCGCCCTGCGGCCGGTACTGCCACTGGTTGCGGAAGAGCGCGGTCTCGTTGATGTAGCCGGCGATCTCGTCGAGCGAGATCCCCTTCGCGACGCGGCGCGCCGACGAACGGCGGCGTGAAGATCGGTACGTCGATCGCGACGTCGGAACGCGCCGGCACGACGATCTTCGCCGCGGCTTCGTCGCGCTTCGAGCTGCGGACTTGCGCGGCGGCAGCTTGCGGCCACCCTCTTCGCGCCCGAACTCGGGATCGAGGTCGCCGGACTTCATGCCGCTCATGAGGGTGTCCATCGTGTGGAGACCCTCGAACGCGTCCTTGCCGTAGAAGAGCCGGCCTTCGTAGACCTTGCGCAGGTCCACCTCGACGTAGTTGCGGGTCAGCGCGGCGCCGCCGAGCATCACCGGCGTGTCGGCGAGCCCGAGGTTGTTCAGCTCCTGGAGGTTCTCGCGCATGATGATCGTGCTCTTCACGAGCAGCCCGCTCATCCCGATCGCGTCCGCCTCCACCTCCTTCGCCTTGTCGACGAAGGACTGCAGCGGCTGCTTGATCCCGATGTTGTGGACCTCGTAGCCGTTGTTCGTGAGGATGATGTCGACGAGGTTCTTGCCGATGTCGTGGACGTCGCCCTTGACCGTGCCGATCACGAAGACGCCCTTGCCGCCCGCGTCGGCCTTCTCCATGTGCGGCTCGAGGAACGCGACCGCGGCCTTCATCGTCTCCGCGCTCTGCAGCACGAACGGCAGCTGCATCTCGCCCTTGCCGAAGAGGTCGCCGACGACCTTCATGCCCTCGAGCAGGACGTCGTTGATGATCGAGAGCGCCTTGCGCCCGCCCGCGAGCGCTTCGTCGAGCTCGTCGGTGAGGCCCTCGCGCTCGCCGTCGATGATGCGCTGCTTGAGCCGGTCCTCGACCGGCCAGCCCGAACGGTCCTCGCGCTCGACGGTGCCGACCTCGACGCCGTCGAAGAGCGCCATCAGCTCGGTGAGCGGGTCGTAGTCGTCGCGGCGGCGGTCGTAGATGAGGTCGAGCGCGACCTCGCGCGCCCGCTCGTCGATCTTGTGCATCGGCATGATGCGCGCCGGCGTGCACGATCGCCGCGTCGAGCCCGGCCTCGCGGCACTCGTGCAGGAACACGCTGTTCAGCACGTGGCGGATCGCGGGGTTCAGCCCGAAGCTCACGTTCGAGAGCCCGAGGATCGTCGACGAGCCCGGGCAGCTCGGCCTTGACCCGGCGGATCGCCTCGATCGTCTCCATGCGCGTCCTTGCGCAGGTCCTCCTGGCCGGAGCCGAGCGGGAACGTGAGCATGTCGAAGATCGAGGTCGGTCGGGTCGATGCCGTAGCGCTCGATCGCGATGTCGTAGATGCGCTTGCAGACCCGGAGCTTCCAGTCCGCGTCGCGGGCCTGGCCCTCCTCGTCGATCGCGAGGCAGATGACGCCGGCGCCGTACTCCTGGGCCAGGCTCATCATCCGGTCCAGCCGGGATCCCTCGGCCTCGCCGTCCTCGAGGTTCGCCGAGTTGAGCAGCGCCTTGCCGCCCGGAGTGCTGCAGCCCGGCCTCGATGACCCACGGCTCGGTGGAGTCGAACACGAGCGGGAGCGCAGCCTGGGTCGCGAAGCGGGACGCGATCTCCTCCATGTCGACGGTGCCGTCGCGGCCGACGTAGTCCACGCAGACGTCGAGGACGTGCGCGCCTTCCTTCACCTGCTCGCGGGCCATCTGCACGCAGGTGTCCCAGTCGCCTTCGAGCATCGCGTCGCGGAACTTGCGGGAGCCGTTGGCGTTGGTGCGCTCGCCGACCGCGAGGTACGCGAGCTCCTGGTGGTACGGCACGTGCGAGTAGATGCTCGAGCAGCCGGGCTCGAAGTCCGGGTCGCGCGGCGACCGGCACCGGGTCTCGGGCCGAGGCGCTCGACGACGGCGCCGCAGGTGCTCGGGCGTCGTGCCGCAGCAGCCGCCGACGATGTTGATGCCGAACTCGCGGACGAAGCGCTCGTGCGCGTCGGCGAGACCGTCGGGCGTGAGGTCGTAGTGCGTGTGCCCGTCGACGACCGACGGCAGCCCCGCGTTCGGGAGGCACGAGAGGAACGTGCGCGCGTGCTCCTTGAGGTAGCGGAGGTGCTCGGTCATCTCGTTCGGACCGGTCGCGCAGTTCAGGCCGAGCACGTCGGGCTTCATCGCCTCGAGCGCGGTGACGCGCGGCGCCGATCTCCGAGCCGACGAGCATGCGGCCGGTCGTCTCCATCGTCACCTGCACCATCAGCGGGACGGTGCGGCCGGCGTCGCTCATCGCGCGCCGGCAGGCGACGATCGCCGACTTGGCCTGGAGGAGGTCGTAGACGGTCTCGATGAGCAGCACGTCCGCGCCGCCCTCGATGCAGCCCGGCGGCCTGGAGCTGGTAGTCGTCGCGCAGCTCGGCGAACGTGATCGCGCCGAGCGAGGGAGCCGGGTGCCCGGGCCCGATCGAGCCGATGACCCAGCGGGGGCGCTCGGGGGTGGCGAACTCGGCCGCGACCTCCCTGGCGATCGCGGGCCGCGGCGACGTTCAGGTCGTAGGTGACGTCCGCGATGCCGTACTCCGCGAGCACCAGCCCGAATGCCCCGAACGTCGCGGTCTCGACCGCGTCGACACCGGCCTCGAAGTACTCGCGGTGCATCTGGGCGACGAGATCCGGGCGGGTGAGCACGAGGTTCTCGTTGCACCCCTCGAGGCTCGCCGCCGAAGTCCTCGGGTCCGAGGTCCTGGCCCTGGACCCAGGTGCCGAAGGCCCCGTCGAGGAGCAGGACGCGGGATTCGAGTGCGTGCAGAAAGTCCGACATCAGGGACGAGAGGTTACCGCCGGGCCACGGCCTCCTGGCTCGATAGGCCGTTCGGACCGGTACCCGCCGGTACGATTCGCCGTCATGACGACGGCGGGTCCGCGCCGGTTCGCTCGCACGCGCGACCTCGATCCTGCCTCGCGGGCTCCGGAATCGTTGGCGCGTGGGTCCTCGTTCACCGGGGTCGCCAGCTACGGATTCCTCACGATCACCGGCCGCGCGCTCGGTCCGGAGCGCTACGGCGGGCTCTCCGCGCTCTGGGCGCTGGGCTTCCTGCTCGGCCCCGGCGCGTGCCTCCCGGTCGAGCAGGAGGTGTCGCGAGCGCTCTCGAGCCGGGCGCGCCCGAGGCCTCGGCGGCGGCCCGCTGGTCCGCCGGGCGAGCATCGGCGCCGCGGTCCTCGCCGCGGTCCTCGTCGGCGATCGCGCTGGTCGCCGCACCGTGGCTGGTCCACGACCTCTTCGACGACGAGGTGCTGCTGCTCGTCGGCCTGCTGCTCCTGCTCGCCGGCTACACGCTCGAGTACCTCGTCCGCGGGATCCTCGCGGGCAACTCGCGGTTCGCGCCCTACGGCATCCTGCTCGGCGGCGAAGCCGGGAGCCGGCTGCTCGTCAGCGATCGTGCTCGTCGTGGCCGGCGTCGCGACCGCCGGTCCGTACGGCGTGGTGCTCGGGCTCGCGCCGTTCATCGGCGTCGCTCGTCTCGCTGCGCCAGCGCGACGGGCTCGTCACGCCCGGGCCACCCGCGCCGTGGCGCGAGCTGACCCGGTCGTTCGGCTGGCTGCTCGCGGGCTCACTGTTCGCCCAGGCGCTGATCAACACCGGACCGATCCTGGTCCAGGTGCTCGGCATCCGAGAAGAACGACGCGGCGACCGGGTCAGTTCCTCGCCAGTCTCGTCATTGCTCGCATTCCGGTCTTCCTCTTCCAAGGGGTGCAAGCTGCGCTGCTCCCGCGACTCTCCGGGCACGCCGGCGCGGGCCAGGTCGCGGATCTGCGCACCGAGACGCGGCGGATGACCGCGGCGATCGGCGCGCTCTGCGTGGTCGCGACCGTCGGTGCGTGGGTGCTCGGCCCGACGGTCGTGCGCATCGCGTTCGGCGCCGACTTCGCGCTCGGCAGTCGGGATCTCGCGGTCCTCGCGGCCGCATCGTGCATCTACCTGCTGGCGCTGACGCTGTGCCAGGCGCTGATCGCGCTCCGCGAGCAGCCCCGGGTCGCCCTCGGTTGGGGGATCGGGATCTTCGCGCTCGCCGTGGTGACGCTGCTCGGCCACGACCTGCTCCTGCGCGTCGAGCTCGGCTTCCTGATCGGCGCGATCGCCGCGTCGGTTGCGATGGCCGTCCTGCTGGCCGGGCCGATGCGTCGGGGGCTCGCGCGGTCGAGCGCCACCATTCCAGAAACCGGTCGCGACCGGACGGATAGCCTGCGCCACCAAGTCCGCACAGAGACAGCGGGGCACGGTCGCGGGAGTCGGCCGTCGAGAGAATCGGGGGATACATGCGAATCCTGATCCTGGGTGGTGACGGATATCTCGGCTGGCCGACTGCGATGCACTTCTCGCGGCGCGGCGACGACGTGTTCGTCGTCGACAACTTCACCCGCAGGGCGTGCCACATCGAGCGAGGCACGGACAGCCTGACCCCGATCAGCCCACTGATGGACCGGATCGCCGCATGGCGCCAGATCGGCGGTCGGGACATCGCGGCCGAAGTCCTCGACATCACGGACTTCGATCGCCTGCGCACCGCGATCAAGGACTTCGCGCCCGACACGATCGTCCACTACGGCGAGATCCCCTCGGCGCCGTACTCGATGATCGACCGCGACCACGCGTGGGAGACCCAGCGCAACAACGTCGAGGGCACGCTCAACCTGCTCTGGGCGATGCACGAGGTCGCGCCGGACGCGCATCTCGTCAAGCTCGGCACGATGGGGGAGTACGGCACGCCGAACATCGACATCGAAGAGGGCTACATCGACATCGAGCACAAGGGTCGTACCGACCGGCTGCCGTTCCCGAAGCTCCCCGGCAGCTTCTACCACCTCTCCAAGGTGCACGACTCGCACAACATCCACTTCGCGTGTCGAATCTGGGGGATCCGCGCGACGGACCTCAACCAGGGGGTCGTCTACGGGATCCACACGGACGAGACCGAGCTCGACGACCGTCTGCTCACGCGCTTCGACTACGACGAGGTGTTCGGCACCGCGCTCAACCGCTTCTGCCTCCAGTCGGTCATCGGCCACCCGATCACCGTCTACGGCAGCGGCAAGCAGCAGCGCGCGTTCCTCAACATCCGCGACACGCTCCAGTGCGTGGAGCTCGCGACGCGCACTCCGGCGGCTGCCGGCGAGATGCGCGTGTTCAACCAGTTCACGGAAGCGTTCTCCGTCATGGAGCTCGCGACCGAGGTCTGCAACGCTGCGAACGCCCTCGGGTACAACGCGCGGATCGAGCACTGTGACAACCCCCGTGTGGAGCTCGAGGAGCACTACTACAACCCCACGCACACTGGGCTGGTCGGGCTCGGACTCAAGCCGCGGCTGCTGTCCGAGGAGCTCATCGAGACGATGCTCCACACCGTCGAGCGCTTCAAGGACCGTGTCAGTCTCCGGGCAATCGCCCCCGCGACCCAATGGCGGTGATCCTCCCGCGGCACTGACTCGCGCGGACCGTCGGCGGACGCGCCGGTGGTACGTCGTCGGCTGCGTCTCAGTTCTGCTGGTCGCGTTGTTCCTGCGCGTGTACGCGCTGGGATCGCAGAGCTTCTGGATCGACGAGATCAGCGTCACGTCGTTCGTGCGCTCCGGGCACCTGCTCTCGGATCTGCGGGACCGTGGTGGGCCGTTCGAGCCCCCGCTGCACTACCTGACGGTCCTCGCGGCGCTGCACCTTCCGTTCGGCTTCGAGACCGCCGCCCGGATCCCGTCGGTGATCTTCGGCACGCTCGAGGTGCTGGCGCTCATCCTGCTGACCCGCGAGGCCACGACCCGGCGCAGCACCGCGCTCGTGGCCGGCCTGCTCCTCGCGGTCGCGCCGTTCGCGGTGCGCTACAGCCAGGAGAACCGCTACTACGTGATGTTCTCCGCGCTCGCGCTGCTCTCGTGGTGGTTGCTGCTGCGCAGCTTCCGGATCGAGTCCCGCAGGCAGCTGGGCCTGGTACGGCGTGGTCGCCGCACTGATGCAGCTGACCCATCCGTTCGCGCCCCTCGTCCTGATCCTGCAGGCGATCGTCGTCGGCGTGATGCTGTGGCGCGGACGGGGAACGGCGACGCCCAAGGTGCTCCGGCGCGGCTACGGACTCGCGATCGTCATCGGGGTCGTGCTCATCGCGCCCTGGTACGTCTACGGCGCGTTGAAGTGGATCCCGAACGCCGCTCGACGGCAAGTCGTACGCGTTGAACCCGTCCGGCCAGTTCGCGGTGCCGCTCGACACCGACCTGTTCAAGCGGGGTGCCGAATGGCTGCTCGGCAACGCGCAGGACTTCACCGTGCTCGTCGGGGTCCTGGTCGTGCTCGCTCTCGCCGCCCCGCTCCTGGCGCGCGGCCGGGAGCGGGTCGTCGCGGCGGCGACGCTCGCGTACGTCTTGATCTTCGTCCTCGTGCTCGTGCCCCTCGCCCGGGCGCTCGGCACCTACTTCGCGTACCGGCGGATCGAGTCGTTGGTCGCCCCGCTGCTGCTCCTCGTCGCGGTCGCGCTCGTCGCCGGCGGTCGTACCGGCTGATCGCGTTGCACCTTCAGCAGAGGGTCGCGATGGGCGTCGGCGTGGTTGCGGTGCTCCTGATCGCGGGCATCGCGCTCGTCGGCCACGATCTCGTACTACGGCACCGAGAAGACGAACTACCGGGCGTTCGCGCGGGAGGTGCACGACGCGCCTGCGGGCCAGTCGCATCGTCGTCGGGTCCACCACCCGGCGCGCGGCGCGGCTGATCCGCGACTACCTCCACTGGAAGGGCGTCGACCGGCCGGTCACCTTCCTCGTGCCCGGCCGCCGGCCGCCGCCGATCGCGGTGACGCCCGAGGGCGTCCTCTGGCTGACCGGCGCGCCGCCCGACCGGCCGGACATGACCACGACGGCCGCTGAACGACCTCGGGAAGATGCAGGTCATCGCGGGGGACCGGTCGGGCCTGCTCATCGTTCTGCCGTGGTTCGCGTCGACGTCACATCCGACCTCGGAGGCCGAGCTCGGAATCCGCAGCGCGATGCCATCGCCCAGCTCCCCCCGTTCCTCCCCGCGCCATGACGCGACCGGGTGTGGATGAGGGTGGTGCGGCGGGGTCGACCAGTAGGCTGCCCGTCGTTGTGAACTCGAGCGCTGCGCCAGGATCGCCCGCTCCCCGAACGGTCCTCGTGACCGGCGGCTGCGGCTTCATCGGAGTCAACCTGGCGCGCAGCCTCGCCGCGGCCGGATACGTCCCCGTGGCCTTCGACAACCTCTCGACCGGGCGGCTCGAGGACGGACAGGCCGCGGGGTACGCCGACATCATCGAGGGCGACATCCTCGACGCCGACGCGCTCGCGGCCGCGGCGCGCGGCGTCTACGGCGTCGTGCACCTCGCGGCGCAGACCGGCGTCGTCGCTTCGGTCGAAGATCCGCGCGCCGACCTCGAGGTGAACGTCGGCGGCACGCTCAACGCGCTGCTCGCCGGCTCGTGACGGCGGCGCGTCGGCGTTCGTGTTCGCGTCGTCGGGCGCCCCGCTGGGCTCGGTCGAGCCGCCCGGCCACGAAGGGCTCGCGCCTCGACCGCTCTCGCCGTACGGGGCGTCGAAGCTCGCGGGCGAGGGCCTGTGCTCCGCGTTCGCCGGCTCGTACGGGCTGCCGGCCAACGCGCTGCGATTCACCAACGTCTACGGCCCGTACAGCTACCACAAGGGCAGTGTGGTCGCGGCCTTCATGAAGCGGATCATGGACGGCGACCCGCTCGTGATCTACGGCGACGGCGCGCAGACGCGCGACTTCCTCTACGTCGACGACCTCTGCCGAGCGGTGATCGCGGTGCTCGAGCGCCAGCCGCAGGGGGAGCTGTTCCAGCTCGGCACGGGCATCGAGACGTCCGTCACCGAGCTGGTCAAGCACCTGGTCGCGATCTTCCCCGACCGCGACGTGGCGATCCAGTACGAGCCGCCGCGCGCCGGGGAGATCGCGCGCAGCTTCTCGGACATCTCGCGGGCGCGCGACGGCTTGGGCTACGAGCCGTCGGTCGGATCTGGACGAAGGTCTTCGCGTCACGCGCGACTGGTTCGTGAACGCGTCCCGCGCATGAAGCTCCGCACCCGTCTGCTGGCCGGCGTCGCCGGCGAGTGGCCGTGGTTCGCCTCGCTCTCGAGGTCCGGGCCGAGCGCGGCCGGTCGGCGCGCTGGTCGATCAGCAGCTCGGCGATCTCGTGCGGGCGCACGCGCTCGACGAGCTCGAGTGCCGACGTTCGCGCAGCCGTTCTCCGACGCCGGAGATCGCGATCGTCATCGCGGCGCTCGACGAGGAGGAAGCGATCGCGGCAGTGCTCGATGCGCTCCCGTCCGAGCTGTACGGCCACCGGGTGACGCCGATCGTGGTGGTCGACGGCGGCAACGACGACACCGCCGGTGTGGTCGTGACGGCCGGCCACGTCGCGTTGCGCCACGAGATCAACCGGGGTCAGGGCGATGCGCTGCGCACCGGGTTCGCGCTCGCGCTCGAGCGCAAGGCCGCGATCGTCATGACCATGGACGCCGACGGCCAGCACCGGCCCGAAGATCTGCCCCAGCTGCTCGAACCGATCCTGGCAGACGAAGCGGACTACGTGCAGGGCTCCCGCTACCTCGGAGCGTACGACGACGCCGGCGGCGCGCGCGACCTGGGCATCCGCGGCTTCACCCAGCTCATCAACGTCGCAAGCGGCGCGAACATCACCGACTGCACGAACGGCTTCCGCGCGATCCGCGGCGACGCGCTGGCGCGCCTGCAGCTCGAGGAGCCGCGGTTCTCGGCCGCCGAGCTGATCATGGAATCGGCGCGCCAGGGCCTGCGCATCCGCGAGGTGTCCGTGCACATCCAGTCACGGAGCCATGGGGAGAGCAAGAAGCCACGCCGGCTGCGCTACCCGCTCGGCTACCTCGGAGTGATCGTCCGCACCTGGCGGCGCTGATGATCCCAGCACCGGTGTGACCCGGTCACAGGCAGCTGGTCCTCGGGCGATGAGCGCGCTCTGGTGTTGCGTGGCCCTCGTCGCGTGGGTCGTCCTTCCGGGCATCGCGACCGCAGCGGTCGTGTGCCGCGGTCCCGAAGTCGGTCGCCACCGGTGCGCGTGCTTGAGCGTCGCGATGTCGAGCGGGCTCATCGTGTGGTTCCTCGGCAGCGAGCTCCTGGCCCGCCTGGATCTGATGTCGACGACCGGCGCGGTGGTCGCGACCGCAGTCGTCGCGGTCATGTCGCTCGTCGTCATCGTCGGCCCGGTCGCCGCGGGCTGCTCGACGCTGCGCAGCGATCCGGTGCTGAGCGAGCTGGCGATCATGCTGCGTCGCGTCGGTCGCCGTGGCGCTGCCGCTGCTGGTCGCTGGTCGGCGAAGCGCACCGACAGCCTCAGCGGACCGACGCCCTGGTACTACCTCGACCTCGCCCGGGCGGTCATCCAGGCACCACGGCGTGCCCGCGACGTCACCCGAGTGGGCCACCCGCCTGCCGTTCCTCGACGACTACCCGGCGTTCACGTCCGGGCACCGCCCTGCTCCTCGCGGTCGGCGGTGCCAAGTCGATGGCGGCCGCGCAGGCCGTCCGGATCGTCACGCTCGTCACGGTCGGTGCCGGCGCGTACCTGTTCGCTCGCGCGTTCGGCGCGGCTCGCTCCGCCGCTGCGGTGTCCCTGGTCGTGCTGTTCGTCGGGACGACCTACGTCGGCAAGCTCGCTTCGTATCGGCCGGAGGCCACGGGGTATGCGCTCGTCTTCGTCGCGGGGGCGTTGGCCAAGCTCTGGCTCGACCATCGTCGCAACGTCGATCTCGTGCTCGTGACGGTCACGCTGCTCGCGCTCAGCGAGGTGCATGGGATCGGCTGGCTGTTCGGCGCGCTGATCGTCGGTGGTCTGGCGGTCGGCTACGTGCTCTTCTCGCCCGAACGACGCGTGACGTGGCGCGCGGCCGGGTTCCTCGTCGGGTTCCTGATCGGCGGATGGCTCGTCGGAAACCTCGCGTTCGGCGGCGGCCTTTCCGGCGCGAACAAGCTCGGCGGGCTTCCTCAGTCGGACGGCGCGGACCCGACGTGGCGGTTCGTCAACCTGGTCGCGGGCCACATCGAGCCGCGGCCGGCCCCGAGCGCGGTGGAGGCCGCGCGGCGAGGGATCAACCGGGGCTTCATCAGCCTCGGCTCATGGTGGTACCTCGCGCGTCGTGGTCGTCGTGGTCGTCCTCCTCCTCGTCGTCGCCTGGGTGGGCCGGGAGGCGATACGGCGTGCGGCGCGCGAGTACTTGGCGATGGCCGTGATCGTGGTGGTCGGATGTGTCGCGATCTCGGTGTGGTTCGCGCTGCGGTGGTCGACGTACGTGCCGACGCGCACCGGCTGGGGTCGGGTCTTCCCGCTGACCTTTGCGCTTCTCCCGGCGGCGGTCGCGATCGTGCTCAGCGCGCTGTCGAGCCGACGTCTGCGTCTCGTGGCGGGGGCACTGGTCCTCGTCGTCGGGGTCGCGACGATGGTGCATGCGACCGACTTCTACGACCAGCTCGACCGTCAGCAGCCGTCCCGCGACACGTTGACGTCGCTGCGCGCGCTTGAAGCTGTCGCCCGATGATCTGGTGCTGACGAACGCGTACTCCGAGGGCTTCGTCGGCGCGGTGCCGGGTGGAAACGGTGTGCTCGACGGGCGCGCGCCGTACTCGGAGCCGGCCACCCTGAAGCGTGCGAACCGTCTGCTCGAGCAGAGCATCAACTTCTTCGCGGACCCGGGCACACAGCCGCTGCCGACCGACGTCAAGGGCATCGACTACGTGCTCGTGGCGACCGAGCCCTCGGCGCTCGGGCACGCCGCTCGTGTTCTCGACGAACTACGGCGCGCTCGGCGGCGCGCCCGGACCTGAAGCTCGTTCGCTCCGGCCCCGGCTACCTGCTCTACAAGGTGGTGCCGAGCGTCCTGAGCGTCGGCTCAGCGACCGGGGCAGACCGCCGCCTGGTCCACGACGACGGGACCGGAGCCGCACGCCACGGAAACCGGGCACCTGCTCGTAGCCGATCATCCGCACGATGCTCACCTGGTCCAGCGCCGCGAGCGTCGATCCGGCGAGCAAGGCCGTCGGGCAGCTGGTAGCGGAGGCGGATCGAGTTGCGGGCGAGCCGCTCCTGGGTCGGCTGGATCGCGGTGCCGTCCGGGAGCTGCAACGTCAGCCGCGGGTTTGCGAAGACGTCCGGGTACCTCGGCTCGAGCAGGACGTCGAGCAATCTGATTCCCGGCCCGGAGAACCCGACCGGAAGTACGGCCCCCGGTGTGAGCACCAAGGCTTCCGAGGAGTTGCGGTCCTCGTAGATCGTGAACGGCGCGACCGTGCGGTTGAGCGAGTCCGCGACGCGGTGCTTCGGATCGACCCGGTACTTCGCCGACGGCCGTACGTCGTGTGTCCCGAGGAGCGAACCGTCGTGACGCAACACGAGCGCGGCGTCGCGACGGTGCGCGAGCTGACAGAGACCTTCCAGGCCTTCGCGAAATGCGGCTTCGGAGGTCCGGACCCGCTGGACGTAGCTCAGACCGGTCTCGGGCTTCGGGTCGAACCCGAGCTTGATCGAGCCGGGCAACCAGAGGCTGAATGGCTGCGCGCCGGTCTCGGTCCAGACGAAGTCCGCGTCGCCGTCCGGCGCGATGACCTCGCGGTGGCCGTGTTCGATCACCTGGTCGCGGAGCTCGTTGAAGACCGGGTTCCAGTCTGCGTCCGCGTAGAGGTCGGGGTGCTGGAGCACACCCCAGCGCAGGTTCGACCGTGTCAAGCGTGCGCTGCGCCTCCCGGAAGCTCGGCACCGCAACGAGGGCGACGATGACGACGAGCGTGGGGACGAGCGGGGCCTTGCGCACGATCCAGGTCGCGCTGACGGTCGCGCAGATCAGCATCGGGATCGCGGCGAACAACCAGACCCGGCGGTCGGTGATCAGGCCGGCGTCGCCCAGCGCGCTCGCCGCGAGCGCGAGCGGGACGGAGATCGCGAGCCACGTGGCCGCGTACTTGAGCGTGCGCCCTCGGTGCCGGAACGTCAGGACGATGCCGGGGATCGCGAGGACTCCCACCATCCCCGAGCGCGACGAGGATCCCCCACGGTGACAGTGGCGGGCTCGGGCGGCCGGGCCAGCTCTTGAGCAGCAGTGTGCGCGTGTCCAGCGCGATGTGGAGCCGGGGCCACCACCACCAGGCCGAGAGCCCGAACGCGAGGACGGTCGACGAGCGCGAGCTGCCCGAACCAGGCGCCGAGCTTGTCGCGCCAGGCCATCCAGAGCCCGTAGCTCGCCACGATCGCGATGCCGTAGAAGCCGAGCTGCGCGTGGATGCAGAAGACTGCGGCGAGGATCACCCCGACGACGGCCGCGCGGGTGAGCGTCCGCCCACCGACCATGACCGCGAGTGCCGCGATGACGAGCACCAGCGCGACATCGCGCGGGTAGAGCGGCCAGAGGTTCGCGCCGGACGGCAGGACGCTCTTCACCCAGATGAGCTGGTTGTCGAACGCGAGCGAGCTGCCCACGGTGCCGAGGAAGGCCAGGAGGGCCGGTTCCAGCCAGCGACGGGGCCAGATGCGGCGGCCGAGCCAGAGCCAGGCGAGCGGGAGCGCGAGGGTGGAGAACCACGAGACGACCGACAGGAAGCCGTCGAACGAGACGCCGATCCAGTGGCTGCCGTACGCGAGGCCGAGCGGGTAGAGGCCGCCGAAGTAGGCGGTGAGGTGATGGAACGGACCTTCGCCCTGGAGGTCTCCCCCGAGCATCTCCAGGCCGACACCCCGGTGGTACGCGACGTCGCCGTGCATGTCCGACGACGTGTGGAAGAAGAGGGACTGGACGATGAACGCGAACAGCAGCGTGAACGCGATCAGCGCGTAGGCACGAGACCCGTTCGCTGTGGGTCTCGGTTTCGGGACGCGCCTCGACCGGCTCCGCGGGAGCTACCAAGGACTCTCGCTGTACACCAGCGGGTGTCCCGGACCACGCCTTGGTGTTCAGCGACACCGACGTGACGCACGCCTTGGGGCCGGCGAGCGGTTGGCCGGTGGAGACGTCCTTCACGTAGCGACAGCCCGGCACGCCGAGCGGGAGCGATCCGGTCTTCTTCGTCGACGGTGAGACGTTCACCAGCGACATGCCGTTCGCGTACCGCCGCACCCAGATGCAGTGGACCTTCGACCCGGCGGTGCACTGCGACGATTGCGGCGCGCTCACGACCGGCGGGCCGAACGCGATGTTGGCCAGCTCGGGGTAGAGCGCCTGCCGGTTGCACAGCGTTCCTGGCGCGGGGTTCCCGCAGCCATCGTCGCCCGTGTTCACCGCGAGCGGAATCGTGAAGAGCTTGACCCGCGCCCATTCGTAGTACGCGACTTCACGGCTGTGGTGACCGCCCATGGTCCCCTGGGTGAGGAGGCCGACGACGTTCTTGCCCTGATGCGACATCTGCTCGTTGAGCGAATTCGAGCGGAAGTCGTTGGCCCAATTGACGTCCTTGGGGTGCGCGACCGCCTCGTCGAGCACGCCGTCGACCTCGGGCCAGACGTCGTCGAGCGTCTTGCAGCCCTTCTCGTGGGCCTGGCACTTCGGGTCGCGGGGGTCGGGCCGCATCGGCACCGTCGCGTCGAACGGGGACGTGCCGTAGTTGACGATGAGGTCGAGCCCGACCTTGCGCACCTCGCCGGCCATGCCGACGTACGCGTCCGAGAGGGTCGCGTTCCGGGCGACAGGATCCTGGGTGCAGGTCGAGACCTTGTCCCACGCCGGGTTCGCGACGTCGTCGCGACCGGTCATGGCGGCGAAGCCACGGTCGAAGAAGATGCCGTCCCAACCCTGCTTCTTGAGGATCTGCATCCGCTGCGCGAACGCGTCACGGACGCCGCGCTCATTGGAGTCCAGGAAGTACCACTTGACCCCGTGCGCGTCAGTCCGAGCCACCAGTGGCGTGTCACCGGACAGGCAGAACGCCCAGTCCATCCGTTTCGTGACCTCGAGCCCGTCGTAGCTGTCACCGTCGGCGAACCAGTAGGCCTGCACCCCGCGGTAGGCGCGCGCGCCGGTGTTCTTGATCGCCACCGCCGCAGTCCGCCCGGCGGTCTTGCCGGTCACGACGAGGCTGACGTTCCCGAGCTTCGAGAGGTCCGACGTGCGGCTGATGCGCTGGTAGTAGAAGGCGATGTTCTCTCTCCCCGGCGCCGTCAGGGTCGGGACGTTCGCGGGGGTCGCGGCCGTGGACGGCGGCGGAAGGGTGGTGGTCGTGGACGCCGAGTCGGAGCCGCTCCCGCTGCAGGCCGCGAGCAGGATCACGACGGCGAGAAGCAGGCCGAGGCGAAGTCTCATGGCGCCATCATTGCCGAGCGGACCACGGCGAAGCGCGCACCACTCGCCGGGTCCGGGGCCTCCGGCCGTAGACTCGCAAGCGACATGAAGGTCTACACACGCAAGGGCGACGACGGCAGCACCGGCCTGCTGTACGGCGGCCGGATCCCGAAGGACGCCCCGGGTCCGGCGGCCTACGGCGCGACCGACGAAGCGGTGTCGGCCCTCGGCCTGGCCCGTCCGGAATGTCCCCCCGAGGGCGAGCTCAACGAGCTGCTCATCCGCCTCCAGCGGGAGCTCTTCGTCGTCGGCGCCGAGCTGGCCACCGCGCCCGACAACCGCCACAAGCTGACCGCCGGCACGACGCTCGTCACCGCCGAGATGGTGACCGCGCTCGAGCCGCTCATCGACGACATCACCGCACGGTTCGATCCGCCCACCGAGTTCGCGCTTCCGGGCGAGAACCGCGTCGCGGCTGCGCTCGATCTCGCGCGCACGATCGTGCGGCGTGCCGAACGCGAGTCCGTGACCGCAACCACCGTCGGCTGGCTCGAACCCGAGAGCCAGGTCGTGCCGTACCTCAACCGGCTCGCCGACCTGTGCTGGACCTTGGCCCGTTGGCAGGAGGGCGAGTTCCGCCCGGCCCGGGCCACGAGCACCACTCCCTGAACCCACCCATCACTTCCGGAGGCTCTTGTGCCCCTCACCTTCACCCTGGTGTCCACTGCTGCGGATCGCGTCGAAGCGGACCTGCTCGCCGTCCCGGTCTTCGCGCCCGGTGAGCTCGGTCCCGGCGCCGATCTCGTCGACGGCGCGATCGGCGGTGGGCTGGACGCATTCATGGAAGAGGCCGGTTTCGAAGCCAAGCCGGGTCAGACCCTTGCGGTGCCGACCAACGGCGCGCTCGGGAGCGAAGGCCGCGGTGCTCGTCGGGCTCGGCGCCCGGGACGAGCTGACGCTCGAGAGCATCCGCAACGCCGCGGCGGCGATCGCCCGGCGGGCCAAGAAGGTCGAGCGCGTCGCGACGACGTTGCTCGACGCGGCGCCGGCCGAGCTCGACAAGCCGACGGTCGCCCAGGCGGTCGCGGAGGGCTTCGCGCTCGGTGGCTACCAGTACCTGGCCTACAAGTCCGAGGGGAAGCCGTCGAAGCTCGAGGAGGTCGTTGTCGTGGGCCGCGGCGGGGCGCGCGTGAGTGCGGGGCTCGAGCGCGGTCGGGTCATCAGCGAGGCGGTGATCTGGGCCCGCGACGCGGTGAACACGCCGGCCAAGGAGAAGCCGCCGGCCACGCTGGCCAAGTCGGCGCAGGCGCTGCTGAAGGGCAAGGGCGTCAAGGTCGAGGTGCTCGAGGGCGCGGCGCTCACGCGCGAGCGGCTCGGCGGCGTGCTCGGTGTCGGGCAGGGCTCGGAGAACCCGCCCCGCATGGTGAAGATGACGTACGCGCCCGCCGGCGCACGGGGCACGGTCGTTCTCGTCGGCAAGGGCGTCGTGTTCGACTCCGGCGGCCTCTCGATCAAGCCGGCCGGGGGCATGGAGACGATGAAGACGGACATGGGCGGTGCGGCCGCGGTGATCGGCGCGATGTCCACCTTGAAGGACCTTGGCGTGAAGACGAAGGTCGTCGCGTTCACGCCCATGGTCGAGAACATGCCGAGCGGCACGGCCATCCGTCCCGGTGACGTGCTGAAGATCCGCAACGGCAAGACGGTCGAGGTGCTCAACACCGACGCCGAAGGTCGGCTGATCCTCGCCGACGGGCTCTCGCTCGCAGTCGAGGAGGAGCCGGACGCGATCGTCGATCTCGCCACGCTCACCGGCGCGTGCGTCGTGGCACTGGGCGAGAAGATCGCCGGCCTGATGACGAGCAACGATTCGTGGGGAGAGCAGGTGCGCGCCGCCGGCGACCGGGCGGGCGAGCTGCTCTGGCCGCTCCCGCTGCCCGCCCAGTACAACAAGCTCATCGAGTCCGAGGTCGCCGACATCAAGAACATCGGCACCGGCGGCTACGGCGGCGCGCTGACTGCGGGCCTCTTCCTCCAGGCCTTCGTGGGTGATGTGCCGTGGGTGCACCTCGACATCGCGGGCCCGTCCCGGGCCAGTGCGGACGACGGTGTGTACGTGCGTGGGGGCACCGGCTTCGGTGTCCGCACGCTCGTCGAGCTCCTCAGCACCTTCAAGAAGCCCAGCACGAACGGCTCGAAGTGAGCCGCACGGCGGTCCGTCTGCTCGTGGCGGCGGTCGTCACGAGCGCTGCAGTCGTCGCGATCGCGCTGCTCGCGCCGGCCGCGCGGAGCTCCGCCGCGTCACGACCGGTGGCCGACAACTACACCGAGTACACCGAGACCGTCGTCACGATGAAGGACAACGACTTCCTGCCGCAGACGCTCACCGTCGATCCCGGGACGGTGGTGCGGTGGGAGAACAAGGGCCGCAACAAGCACAACGTGATCCCGGACGACGCGTCGGCCGGCTTCAAGAGCCCGACGATCCTGCCGCACAAGAGCTACGAGCCCAAGCTCGACACGCCCGGCGTCTACGGCTACTACTGCTCGTTCCACGGCGCGCCGGGCAAGGGCATGTACGGCACGATCATCGTGAAGAACGCCGACGGCACGATCCCGGCCGCGACATCGCGCCGGGCGACCCACGTCGCGTCCGGCAAGCCGCGCACGATCCGCGTGCCGAAGGACGACACCCGGATCCAGACCGCGGTCGACCACGCCCCGCCCGGCTCGCTGATCCTCGTGTCGCCCGGTGTGTACAAGGAAGCGGTGACGGTCACCACCGACCGGCTCGTGATCAGGGGTCTGAACCGCAACACGGTGATCCTCGACGGCGGGTTCAAGCTCGACAACGGCATCAAGGTGATCGGTGCGAGTGGCGTCGCGGTCGAGAACATGACCGCGCGCAATTTCACGAAGAACGGCTTCTTCTGGACCGGCGTCAAGGGCTACCGCGGCTCGTACCTGACCTCGACCCGCACGGGTGACTACGGCATCTACGCGTTCGACTCGACCGACGGGATCCTCGACCACGACTACGGCTCGGGTTCACCCGACGCGGGCTTCTACGTCGGTCAGTGCTTCCCCTGCAACACGCTGCTGACCCACGATCTCGCGGAGTACAACGGGCTCGGCTTCTCGGGGACGAACGTGGGCGGGAACCTGATCCTCATGAAGTCCACGTGGCGGCGGAACCGCGCCGGGATCGTGCCGAACAGCGAGGACGGCGAGAAGAACCCGCCCCAGCACGAAGCGACGATCGTCGGCAACCTCGTCTACGACAACAACAACGGCAAGACGCCCGCCATCGACGATGCGCTCCTCGCCGAGGGCAACGGCATCCTCGTGGCCGGCGGCGACAAGAACCTCATCACCCACAACCGGGTGTTCGACCACGACGTCGCCGGCATCGTGGTCGTGCCGTACCCGGGTGGCTCGGTGTGGCTGCCCCACGACAACCGGGTCGTGGACAACCTCGTCTCCAAGTCCGGCGTCGGCGACCTCGGCTGGTTCGGCGGGAGCGGGAACTGCTTCGCCGGCAACACGTTCAAGACGAGCAAACCGTCGAACATCGAAGCGGTGCTGCCGTGCTCGGGGACGCCGGTGCCGGCGACCGACTCCCTGGACATCCAGAAGTACCTCGACGCGAAGCACCCCAAGCCGCGCGACTACCGGACGGCGAAGACCCCGAAGCCGCCGCGGCTCGCGGGGATGAAGCACCCGGCGACCGCGAAGGCGCGCCCCGCTGACCACATCGTTGTGAACGTGGACGTCGCCCGGGTGAAGACGCCCCGCGCGCCGCGCTCGTCCTAGCTCGCACGCACGCGTCGACGGCGACGTCGACGGCGACGGCGACGACCACGATCACGGCGTGGAGTCACGCATTGGTCTGACCGCCGGGGTGGGTCGAGCGAGCGATGTACAGCTGGCGCGAGACGTCGAGGAAGACGTCCGGTCGATGCATGATCCCGTTCGGGTCGTCGGGGTCGAGGAGCACGTCGAGCGTGGCCCGGTCGGCGGGTCGAGCCGCGATCCGGCGACTCGCGGGCGCGGTGTAGCTGGCGGACCACGACCGTGCGGGCGTCGGTGCTCAACGGTGCATCGATATGTGCGGTCACGAGGGTGTCGTTCACGAGCTCGAAGCCGGCGTCGCGCAGCATGCTCGGGTAGTCGGCGGAGGCCTCGGTGTCGGGCAGCTCCTCACGCATGTGTGCCACCCACCCGGCACCGGCTGCCGCGAGGCGGGTCTGGAAGCCCGCGGGCTCGGTCGCGGTGTCGTCGGGGAGGAAGCGGCTCGGGTCACCGAACTCGGCGATGGCGAGAATCCCGCCCGGCGTGAGCAGACGAGCGGATCTCCGCCAGCGCGGCGCGCTCGTCGCCGATGTGGTGCAGCACCATCGACGCCCAGACCACGTCCGCGGGCCCGAGCCGGTCGAGCCCGCCCGGGAGGTCGCCGTGCACGGTGCGCACGCGTTCGGCGAAACCAATGCGGGCGGCCCGCTCGTCGACCTTCGCGAGCATCGCGTCCGAGCCGTCGACCGCGATGACCGCCGCATCGGCGAACCGTTCGGCGAGCACGCCGGTGCCGACGCCCGGACCGGGACCGATGTCGATGATCCGGCGGACGTCGATGCCGGCCGCCCGAGCCCGATCGGCGACGAGCGTCACGCTCTGGTCGAGGAGTGGTCCCAGGACCTCGGCCTCGAGCTCGGCGGACTCGGCGAGGGCGGCCCAGTCCACGTCGTGCTCGGAGTCGTGGTGGTCGGCCGGGGTGGTGTCGGCTCGGGCTGCATCCATGCCCCGAGGGTAGAGCGGTATGGCGCGAGAGGCATAGGATCTTGCCCATGACGCAAGAAAGCACCATCGAGTCCGCCACCCGCGACCCGGCTGCGCAGCCTGCGGATCGCCCGGGGCTGGAGCCTCGACGAGCTGGCCCGTCGATCCCACCTCGGTGCATCGACGATCAGCCGCATCGAGACCGGCCACCGGCGGATGGCGCTCGATCAGCTGGTCGGCCTCGCGCAGGCACTCGAGACGACGGTCGACGAGCTGCTCGCCGAGGCCCAGGACGACGACGTGGTGATCCGCCCGACGCGCGACGTGGTGAACGGCAAGACGCACTGGCTCCTGAACCGGCCCAACGATCCGTCAGGACGGCCGTGGCGAAGATGCGCATCCCCGCGTCGAAGGCTGAGCCCGACCTACGGGTGCACCCCGGGCGGGACTGGTTCTTCGTGCTCGAGGGCACCGCCCGGCTCGTGCTCGGCGGGAAGGAGCACCTCGTGCACGCGGGCCAGGCCGCGGAGTTCGACACGATGACGCCGCACTGGATCGTGGGCTACGGCGGCCCGGTCGAGATCCTCACGATCTTCGACCGGCACGGCGAAGCCGCTCACCTCCGGGCCTGAGCCGCGCCTCGGCGGCGCGCCCGAGGTTACGCCACGACGACGACGGGCGTGCCCATCGACGCCCAGTCCCACATCACCGCGCGAAGAACTGGCTCTCGCGCACGCAACCGTGGCTCAACGGCGTGCCGAGCTGCGAGTCCGACTCGATCGGTCGCCCACTGGGTTGGAGCGGGATGCCGTGGAAGCCGACGTCGGTGGTGTTCCCGTAGGTGAAGCCGACGAAGTACGGGAGCCGGAGCGTGTGGGACCAGCCCGGGTTGATGCGCCGGATCACCTTGTAGGTGCCGTTGCGCGGGTAGTTGCGCCGGCCGGAGACGATGTAGGAGGAGTAGACCCAGCCGTCGGCCTCGATCAGCCAGACCCGCTGGCACGAGTTGCAGTAGACGACGCGGCGCCCGGCCCCGGAGTTCGCCGGCGGCGGCGGGTACGGGTTGACCCGGTCCTTCGTGTCCAGAACGCTCTTCACGACCGTGTGCGCGAGCAGGGTGGCCGGACGGGCGGCGGCCTGCGGCTGCTGGTGCCGGGCGGGCACGGCCGCGGCAGCTTCGGCGCGGCCGGAGGCGCCGGCCTCACCCTTGTCGATCGTGCTGGCGAAGATGGTGATCGCCCCGGCGAGCACGGCCACGGTCGCGACGACGGCGATGCCGACGCGGTGGTGGCGAGCCCGCTGGAGCCGGCGCATACGCCGCTGGCCCACAGCAACTCTCCCCTTGCCGACCGCCCGCGTGGCCCTCAGGAGCCGAAAAACTACCGGGGTGCCTGCCCGAAGTGGGGGATGCCGGCCCGTCCGGCCGCTGCAGCCGGCAGCCCGCAGCAGCCCGGTCCGCGGGGCTACGGAGCGGCGCCGGTCACCTGGGGCTGATCGAAGGACAGTGCGCAGGCGACGGCCAGCAGGATCGTGACCGGCAGGATGAAGATGCCGATCGACATCATGGCCACGAGCGTGAACGCTGCGAGCAGCGCGACGACCATCCAGGCGGCCGGACCGGCGCCGCGCTTCGACCGGGCCCGGCGGCGCCAGAGCAGGAGGCTGTCCGCGGCGACGAACGCGAGCGGGATGGACACGACCACGAGCACGTTCGGGCCGTTCACTTCGAGCAGCGTCGCGTGACTTGTCGTGTGCTCGATCAAGGGTGTCGTGGTCTGCTCCCCGGTCGACGGGTCGTACGAGCTCGTCGACGACGCCGAGCTCGACGAGTAGAAGGGAACGGTGGCGGCGGCGACGATGAGTCCGAGGCTCCAGACCGCCGCCAGCACCAGGGCAATGAGAGCCTTCACTGTGCGTCCCTTGGCTCGGCCGCCGCGTTCGAGAACGCGCCGAGGAACGGCGCGAGCTGGCTGGCCCGCTCGAACAGGTCGAGGGCCGGGGCGCGGTCGCCGTCGAGGTGGCTGAGCATCTCGAGCCCGAGGTAGAGCGCGACGACCGTGTACGCCGCGTCGCCGACGGGGATCAGCGATGGCAGCGGGGTGCCCGCGACCGCCCGATCGATGACTTCCGCCGCGAACGTTCGCCACGGTGCAATGCGCGCGGCGACCTGCTCGCCCAACTCTGGTGACGATGCCGCGCCGGCGATCATCTCGACGAGGACGGTGACGTAGCCCTCGTCGAGGTCTTCGCGGAAGATCTCGGTCGCGGCGGCGACGAGTTCGGTGAGCGAGCCGAACGACTCGACCGCAGCCGAGTACCGGGTGAGGCGACGGGCGCTCACCTCGTCGAGCGCGGCCAGGAGCAGATCCGTCACGGAACCGAAGTGGTAGAAGATCAGCGCCTGGTTGAGCTCCGCGCGCGTGGCGATGGCCCGTGCGCTGGCGCCGGCGAACCCGTCGAAGCGCAGGCTCTCGATCGCCGCGTCGACCAGTGCTCGTCGGGTGGCCTCGGAGCGGCCACCGCCCGTCCGGCTCGCCGATCCCGCCTTGGCCATGGTGGAGCTCCTCAGAGTTGAGCGATTGCTCAAAGAATACGCTCAACTCGTGCCCCGGGTCAATCCCGGCCTCAGAGCGGAGGGATGCGCCACGACCTCGGAAGTTTCGGCGAGATGGGACCTCCGGCCCTGGGACCGCGCCGGCCGCCGTCGTTCAATGCTCGGGGCGCAAGCCCGGACCGACCGCCACTACAGAGGATTCCCGACATGAAGCGCCGTACGCTCGATCTCGTCTTCGCGGTGGGTGGCCTCCTTGTCGCCGCACTGATCCTCACTCTGGGGCTCGTGCTCCAGAACCAGGCCGACTTCGCGAAGAACTACGTCCACGATCAGCTGGCGCAGCAGAAGATCACCTTCACGCCGGCCAAGTTCCTCAAGGCGGACGAGAACGATCCTTGTTTGAAGCAGTACGCCGGCGAGCAGCTCGTCAGCGGCGCGCAGGCGCAGTGCTACGCGAACCACTACATCGGCGTCCACGTGAAGGCGATCAACAACGGCAAGACCTACTCCCAGACGAGCACCGAGGCGCGTGACGTCGAGAGCCAGCTCGCGGCACTGCCCGACCAGAGCAGTGCGGAGGCCACCAAGCTCGCCGCGCAGGCCAAGGTGCTGTCCGGCAAGGCCACGACATTGTTCCAGGGCGAGACCCTTCGCGGACTGCTGCTCACCAGCTACGGGTTCAGCATCTTCGGTGACCGCGCCCAACAGGCCGCGTACGTCGCGTACGCCGTCGCCATCATCCTGTTCCTCGCCTCGATCGCCGGGTTCGTCCACGCCGCGACCAGGAAGGCCGACCAGCCGATCCTGTCAGGGTCGTGACCGCGAGAAGCGGCCGTCGCGTCGGCCTGCAGGTCGCGCCCGAGCTCAGTGGGTGAGGACGGAACCGTCCGCGAGCACCGTGTGGGGCATGCAACCCTGGTCGTACTCCGCGATCACGATCGGCGCCGCGTGCTCACCGCAGGCGGGGCATTCGGGGTCGCGGCGGACCTTGAACGTTCGGAACGACTGGTCCAGCGCGTCGTAGGCGAGGAGGCGGCCGATCAGCGGGTCACCGAGGTCGAGGAGCAGCTTGATGGTCTCCAGGGCCTGGATCGAACCGATGATGCCGGGCAGCACACCGAGGACGCCGGCCTCCGCGCAGCTCGGCGCGAGCTCCGGCGGTGGCGGCTCGGGGAGCAGGCACCGGTAGCACGGGCCCTCGTACGGCTTGAACACGGTGACCTGGCCCTCGAACCGGAAGATCGAGCCGTGCACGACGGGGATCTGCTTCAGCAGTGACGCGTCGTTGAGCAGGTACCGGGTCGGGAAGTTGTCCGTGCCGTCGAGGACGACGTCGTACCCGTCGATGATGTCGAGGATGTTCTCGGCGCCGAGGCGCACATCGTGGGTCACCACGTTCACGTCCGGGTTGATGAGCGTCAGCGTCTTCTTCGCGGAGTCGACCTTGCGCTCGCCGATGCGGTCCGTGTTGTGCAGGATCTGGCGCTGCAGGTTCGACGCGTCGACGACGTCCATGTCGACGATGCCGAGCGTGCCGACGCCCGCCGCCGCGAGGTACATCGCGGCGGGCGAGCCGAGCCCGCCTGCACCGAGGAGCAGGACCTTGGACTCGAGCAGCTCGCTGCTGGCCCTCCTCGCCGACCTCGGGCAGGAGGATGTGGCGCTTGTAGCGGTCACGCTGCTCCGCGGTCAGGACCGCGGGCGTGATCCACGGGTGGTTCTCGTTCTTCCACTGGCCGAACCCGCCGGCCATGGACACGACGTTGGTGTAGCCGAGCTCCTTCATCGTCTCGGCCGCGAACGCGGACCGCATGCCGCCGGCGCAGTAGACGATGACCGGCGCATCGCGGTCCGGGATCTTCGACTCGACCTGGCTCTCGAGGAACCCCCGAGGGATGTGGATCGCACCGGGGACGATCCCGGCGTCGAACTCGTCCTGCTCGCGAACGTCGAGGAACGTGGCCTGGCCGAGCTTGGCTTCGGCGGCCTCGGGCGAGATCTCCTGGATCCGGGCCTTGGCCTCGGCGAGCAGCTCGCGGTAGCTGGGCATCGGTGCTCCTGGAGAGAACGTGTTGGTGAAGGTAAAAAGGCTACCGCAGGGGTCGGATATTCCCCAACCTTGTCCCTGGAGCCGCGCCGGCTCAGACCCGGCTGACCAGCGCCGGCAGCAGCTCGCCGAGGGGCGCCGCGCTCGTCGCCGCGGCGTACTGGTCGAACGGGGTGGGCTGCGCGTTGCCGATGACCAGGCGGGCCCCGTTCGTGAGCGCGACCTCGGGCAGCCCGGCCGCGGGGTAGACGCCCAAGGTCGTGCCGAACGCGAGGAAGAGGTCGGCGCGCTGCGCGGCCCGGTGGGCCCGCTCCAGGTCCTCGGCGACGAGGTTCTCGCCGAAGCTGATGGTCGCGGACTTCAGCATCCCGCCGCAGACGAGGCAGTCCGGGTCCTCCTCCCCGGCCTCGACCCGTTGCAGCGTCTCGCCCATCGGGCCCCGCCACCCGCACTGCAGGCATTTCGCTTCGTGCACGGTGCCGTGGATCTCGATCGTCTTGTGTGGACTCGAGCCCGCGGCGAGGTGGAGACCGTCGATGTTCTGGGTGACGAGCGTATGGACGTTCGCCTTCTGCTCGAGCTCCGCGATCGCGCGGTGCCCGTCGTTCGGCTGTGCAGCCCAGATCTCGCTGCGCAGCCGGTGCTGCCACGCGGCCTTCCGGACCTCCGGATCGTTCACGTAGTGCTCGAGGTTCGCGGTCTTCTCCGCCGCGGGATTCTTGGTCCAGACGCCCTGCGGACCGCGGAAGTCCGGGATGCCGGAGTCGGTGGAGATGCCGGCGCCGGTGAGGATCACGATCGCGTCCGCGTCACGCAACCAGGTCGCGATCGTGTCGAGCGCGTCTTCCGGAGCCATGCGTTCGAGCGTACCGGCCACCCCAGCGACGGGTGGTCGGAGGCGGACGAGGGTGACGGGCCGGGCGGGGGAGCGGAACCCGTCACCCTCATCCGGATCTAAGCGGCGGGGTCGAACCCGGCCGCGACGGCTTCCTCGAGCGCGTGGCGGTGACGCTCGTTGGCCCACTCCGCGCTTTCGCGACAGATGGTGGGGTGGAAGCCGATGTCGTGCAGGACGCGCTCGACGTGATCGAAGTCGTCGCCCTGCTCGAGCAACGTGAACGCCAGGCGACGGGCGCGCCGTCGGGCGATCGCGAGCGGCGGCTCGGCCAGGGCCCGCTCGGCCCACGCGCGGTGCTCGTCCTGGAGTGGCGCGGGCAGCCGGCCGACGTGACGGCGGTTCACCGGTGGCACCGACCGGCGAACCGCGTATCCCGCTTCGCGCTCACCGCACGCAAGGTCGAACTGCATGAGCCGGTCGAGGCTGCGCACGACGGGCGAGGAGTTCCCCTCGCGGTGACCGAGCCCCAACGCCTGGGACAGCTCGCCGAGATCGAGCTGGATGCCTTCAGGATGTTCGTCGAGCCCGGCCGCGATCCGGCGCAGGAGCAGCAGGCTGGTCGGTCCGAGGGTCGGGAGCCAGAAGCGCTCGACGTAGATCGAACGCGGGTCGTGACCCAGGGTGTCGATCACGGGATCGGGCCAGGGTCGGATGGCGAGTGTCGCGGTCATGTCTCTCCTCTGCGCGTGTGCATCAGGGCTGGGCGTCGAGCGGGGGAAGCGCGAGGGTGAGCCCGATGTGGATCAGGTTCGGGTTGTCACCGATTGCGGCACGGTTGGCGGCGTAGATCGCGCGCCACCCGGCATCGGTTGCCGACGCGGTGGCTCGAGGTCCGAGCAGTCCCGCGGTGATCGACCACAGGCAGTCGCCGCGGCGCACGACGTAGCTCGGCCGGACCGCGCCGCGCTTCGGACCCGGCGGCCGGCGCGGGCGCGGGTGCAGCCACGACGGGGGCGGCTGCTGGCGCGACCGGTGGAGGTGTTGGATCGGGCCGCACTGCGGTGATCGGAGGGATGAGGACGACCGGTCCGGTCGGCCGGGTCGTCGACGGAGTGGTCGTGTGCGCCGCGACCGCGTCCGGAGTCGCGACCTCGACCCGCGTGGTCGTCGAGGTGCTGACCTCCCGAAGCCAGCCGCGCACGCTGTCCGCCGCCCCGGCGGGCCGGGGACCGATGAAGCTCGACACCAGCGCGAGCACGGAGATGATCACCGTGCGCACACCGATCGGCACCGTGAGGTCGAGGAGCGCGAGCGACTCGACGGGCGCGGTGCCGTCGGCGCAGCACCTCGGCCAGCAGCCCGAGCGTGAGCAGGAGCATTGCCGCAAGCACCGCGCCGAGCGCGGCCCGCCCGACGAGATCACCGAGCGTCGCCTCTTGGGACTCCTGAACCATCCGTGGCTCCGATTCGCATTGGGTGCGCCCCGATGAACGACATGAACAACATCAGACTCAATGCGTTCTGTTTCATCGAGTTAAGACTGGAAACATCACATACCACCATCTAGAGTGTCAAGGCATCGGGGGCAATTCACAACCTTTCTGTCCGCTATCTACATCTATGGGCAGGGCTGTTACGTTCCCGCACCTTCCAAGGACGGGAGCACATCCAGTGGGGCGACGGGGCGTCCGGACGCGTTCGACGCGTTCGACGCGATCGCCGAGGAGCTCTCCGAGCTGCGCTTCGGCGCCTCGGCGGAGCAGCTCGGGGAAGCGCACGAGATCGTCGCGGCGGGAGTGGCCACGCGAGCCTTCATCGACGAGCTGCGCCGCATCTCCACCGGCGACGTCGTGACGGTCGTCGGAACGGACGGCGTCCCGGTGCGGGGCCGCATCCTCTCGGTCGGCGCCGACTGGCTCCGGTTGGGTGAGGTGGCCGACGAGACCGGCAGCCGGCGGGCCCGGCTGCTGCGCGTCCACGACTTCCCGCTCGACGCGATCGTCCGGGTGACCCGGGAGTCGGTCGAATGAGCGCTTACCGGGTGCGGGCCTTGGACTCCTGCGTGAGCTCGGCGAGGTACGCCTCGAGCGCCTCGCGGCTGACCCGCCACACGCCCTTGCGCCCGATCTTGAGGGCCGGCAGCTCGCCGCTGCGCATCAGCGTGTACACCTGCGAGACCGTCACGTTCAGCACGCCCGCGACCTCAGAGGGTTTCAGCAGGGGTGCGGGGAGATCTTCCACCCTGAGACTCCTCGAAGTGGGACAGAACGTGACGTTGCCTCGTGTTGCGTCACTCAGACTACCGAATCCGCCACGCTGCCGCAGCTGCTTCTCGGCTCGTCGCCCAATGACGACGCTACGCGGCGCTCTCCGGTCGCGGCGCACGCCCTCCGACTCCCGAAGATCGACACCCGCCTCGTCGTCGGGCTCCTGCTCGTCGCGCTCTCGGTCCTCGGCGGGCTGCGGCTCGCGGCGACCTCGGACGAGACGGTCGCGGTCTACGTCGCCGACCCGCGACCTGCCGGCGGATCACGTCCTGACCGCCAAGGACTTCCGCGTCACGCGGATCCACGCGTCGGACGACACGCTCGCCGGCCTGGTCGTGGCCACGAGCGGGAGTCCGCCGGTCCACCGGGTGCTGCGCTTCCCGTTGGCGGAAGGTGGGCTGGTCGGCCACGTCGACGCTCGGTGGCGTCGACGTCGCAAGGACGCGAGATCACGGTGCCGATCGGCGCGGACCACGCGCTCGGTGGCGCGCTCGAGGTCGGTGATCGGGTCGACATCCTCGCGAGCTTCGACAAGGGCACCGAAGTCGGCGAAGACGCTCACGATCGCGTCGCGGCGCGCAGGTCGTCGACGTCGTCCACGCCGACGGGCTGTTCGGGCAACGAGAAGGCGAGCTGACCGCGCTGACCGTCTCGGTCGCACCCGATGACGTGGTCTTCGTCGCGTTCGCCGTGCGCAACGGTGAGGTCGACGTCGTGCGCGCGAACGGAATCGCGCACCGCGGCGCGGACGCGCTTCGATGTCTCCGAGCTGCCGTGACGCACGTCGCGGTCCGTGTGGTCACGTGCGCCGGCGGCGCGCCGTGGGAAGCGCCGCTCGTGCGCGGCCTGCAGCGTCGTGAGCTCGGCATCGAGCTCGTGCGCCGATGTGTCGATCACGGCGAGCTGCTCGGCGTCGCGCTGCGGGACCAACCGCGGGTCGCGGTCATCGCGGCCGAGCTGCCCTGGCTCGACCGCGATCTCGTGGGAACGCTGCACGATCACGGCGTCACCGTCGTCGCGGTCGGTATCGGCGAGCGCGTCCCGTCCGCTCGATCGGATCGGCGTCGCGCATCGACTCCCGCACGGACGCGAGCGCCGACGACCTCGCCGCGCTGCTCCACCGGATCGGCGGCGAGGAGCTATCCAGCGCCGCCGACGGTGCCCGATGCCAGCGGCGCGGGCGGACTCGATCCCGAGCCGGATGATCGCGGTCTGGGGCGCGCCCGGGCGCCCCGGTCGGACGACGGTCGCGATGCACCTCGCGGTCGAGGCCGCGCGAGCCGGCCTCCCGGTGCTGCTCGTCGACGGCGACGCCTGGTCGGCATCCGTGGCCCAGCTCCTGGGCTGGACGAGGCGCCTTCGGTGGCCCAGGCCGCCCGGCTGGCCGGCGAGGGCTGGCGCGCAGCCGCTCGAGAGCTGCTTCCAGGAGGGCCCGGAAGGGAGCGCGGTCCTCGCCGGGCTCGCCCGATCCGAGCTCTGGCCCGAGGTCCGCGAACGGGCGTGGACCGCGGTCCTCGACGCGGCGCGCGACGCCCGGGCGCTCGTGGTCGTCGACCTCGCGGCGCCGATCGAAGAGGACGAGGAGCTCGCGTTCGATCGCGTGCCGTACCGACGCAACCTCATGACGCTCGCGGCGCTCGAGCGCGGCCGACGAGGTGCTGCTCGTCGCGACCGGCGACCCGATCGGCATCCGGCGCGGCATCGTCGCGCACCGCACCCTCTCGGACGCTCGTCCGGACGTCGTCGCCAAGGTCCGGGTCGTGCTGAACCGCATGCCGCGCGCGGCGCGGCGCGCGCAGGACTGCTCGGCCCAGCTCTCGGAGTGGACCGGGAAGCCGCCGGCCGCGCTTCCTCCCGACGGAGCCGCGTTCGAGCGCGACCGTCTGGGAAGGCCGGACCCTGCACTCGATCGCGCCGCGGTCCCCGTGGCTCCGTGAGCTGCGCGGCCTGGTCCCGGCGGTGGCGAGATGAGCACGACCGCAGTCCCGGATCGCCGGGCGGTCGAGATCGTCGAGCGCGACGTGCGCGAGCTCCTCGCCCGCCGCGAGATCGCGATCGACCACGATCCCGGGCTGACCCGACTCGTCGACGAGGTCGTCCTCGACTACCGCGACCGCTACCTCTCCGGTGGGCTCCCGCCGCTGACCGACGAGGACGTGGAGCTGCTCCACCACCGCATCGGTGGCTTCGGCGCGCTGACCCGGCTGCTCGAGGACCCCGAGGTCGAGGAGATCTGGATCAACGAGCCGGGCCGCGTGTTCGTCGCCCGGCGCGGTGAGCACGAGCTCACGACCGTCGTGTTGAGCCCGTCCGAGGTCGAGGAGCTCGTCGAGCGGATGCTGGCGCGGGCCGGCCGCCGGCTCGACCGGTCCCAGCCGTTCGTCGACGCACGGCTGCCCGAAGGCAGCCGGCTCCACGTCGTGATCCCGCCGATCACCGACCACTGGGCGATCAACATCCGGAAGTTCGTCGGGCTGCGGGCCGAGTCGCTCGACGAGCTGGTGTCGCTCGGTTCGTGCTCGAAGTCGGCGGCTGCGTTCCTCGACGTCGCGGTGCGTGCCGGGCTCTCGATCGTCGTCGCCGGCGCGGTCGGAGCGGGGAAGACGACGCTCCTGAACTGCCTCGCGTCGGCGATCCCGGCCCGCGAGCGGATCGTCACCTGCGAAGAGGTGTTCGAGCTGCGCATCGCCCGGCCGGACGTCGTCTCGATGCAGTGCCGGCAGTCGAACCTCGAAGGCGAGGGCGCCGTCACCCTGCGCGACCTCGTGCGCGAGAGCCTCCGCATGCGGCCGGACCGGATCGTCGTCGGCGAGGTCCGGGGCGCCGAGACGCTGGACATGCTGCTCGCGCTCAACAGCGGCGCCGCGGGCATGACCTCGGTGCACGCCAACTCGGCACGCGAGGCGCTGCGCAAGCTCACGACGCTGCCGCTGCTCGCCGGCGAGAACCTCGATCGGCGCTTCGTGGCCTCGACGGTCGCCGCGTGCGTCGACCTCGTCGTGTTCTGCCGCCGGGCCGACGGAGCCCGGGCGATCACCGAGATCCTCGCGGTCGCCGTCGCAGGTCGGCGACGGCGACGAGCCCACGACGGGCACGGTGTTCGAAGGCGCGGGCGACACCCTCCGGTGGACCGGCGAGATGCCCGGCGGGCTCGAGCGGTTCGCCGAGCGGGGCATCGACCTGATGGCGGTGCTCCGGTGAGCGTCGTGCTCGCTTGCTCCTCGGGCTCGGCGTCTTCCTCGTCTTCGATGCCTGCACGTCGCCGCGCCTCGACAGGATCGCCGAGGCTCGACCGGGTCCGATCGATGCTCCGACGGCTGGCTCGTTGCCGGCGGGCTGGGCAATGTCTCGCCGGCGCAGTTCGCGGCGCGTGCGCTCGGGTGCGGGCTCGGCCGTGGCGGCGATCGTGATCGTCCTCATCGGTTCGACGACGGTCGCGCTCGTCGGCTTCTGCGCCGGGGTATCACGCGCCCGTCGCGCTACTACCGGTCGCGCGGCAGAGCGTCGCGCCGGGCCCGCCAGCAGTGCTGGCCCGAGGCGATCGAGCTGCTCGCCGGCGCGGTGCGGGCCGGGCGACACCCTGCCGACGGCGGTCGCGCTCGTGGCCGAGCGGGGTCCGGCGCCGCTGCGTCGCGCCGTTCCGGGCCGTGGTCGCGCGACCACCGGGTGTCGGGCGACTTCGTCGGGGCGCTCGAACGGCTCGGCGTCGCGCTCGCCGAGCCGACCGCGGACCGGGTCGTCGCCACGCTGGTGATCGCCCACCGGGTCGGTGGCCGGGAGCTCGGCCAGGTGCTGCGCACGCTCGGCGGCTTCCTGCGCGAGGACCTCGCGGTGCGCAAGGAGATCGTCGCCCGGCAGTCCTGGACCCTCGTCGCGGCGCGGGTCGCCGCGGCCGCGCCGTGGCTCGTGCTCGTGCTCGTCGCGAGCCGGCCGCAGGGCGCAGCGGCGTACGACTCGGTGGCCGGGCTGCTCGTGCTCTGCGGTCGGCGCGGTCGCGACTGCGCTCGGGTACCGGCTGATGGTCGCGCTCGGCCGTCTCCCCGAGGAGCCGCGGGTGCTGGTCAGCTCGACGCTCCGATGCTGGAGCGATCCTCGATGAACGTCCTGCGCGCGATCTTCGTCGTCGGGCATCGGACTGCTCGGCGTGACGACGCTGATCAGCTGCCTGCCCCGGTTCCGCCGCCCTATCGCTCGTCCAACGGCTCGCGCCGTACCTCGGCGCGCTCGGGCCCCGACGGTCGCGGCTGCTCGTCGCTCGAGGGGACGCCGCGACACGGCGTCACCGGCGCGTTCCAGCCGGTGCTCGAGGACCTCGGCGCGCGGCTGCAGCGCCTCTTCGGTGACGACGGTCGCGACCTGCCGGCCCGCCTCGCGGCCGCCGGGCTCGACGCTCACGACCTCGGGCTTCCGCGCCGAGCAGGCGACGTGGGCCGTCGGCGGCTTCGTCGGCGGCGTGGCGCTGACCGTCGCTCCTGACCGCGAGTGGGCGCACCATCTCGCCCGTCGCGGCGCTCCTGCTCGCGGTGGCGTTCGGGGCGATCGGGATCGTCGGCCCGCGACCGTTCGCTGACCCGGGCCGTCGACGCCCGCCGGGAACGGGCCCGCTCCGAGTTCCCGACCGTCGTGGACATGGTCTGCCTCGCGGTCACCGCCGGCGAGAGCCTGCGCGGCGCGCTCGAGCTCGTCGCCACGGCGGGGAGTGGACCGCTGGCGTCCGAGATCCGGGCCGCGCTCCGGATCTCGCGTGGCGGCGCGCCGCTGGCCGAAGCGCTCGAGGCGCGGGCCAAGCTGCTCGGCCTCCCGCCGTTCGATCGCTTCGTCGGCGCGGTCGTCGCCGCGCAGGAGCGCGGCATGCCGCTCGGCGAGGCGTTGCGCGCGATGGCGTTCGACGTCCGCGAGTCCGAGAAGCGAGACGTGATCGAGGCCGCCGGCCGGAAGCAGGTCTCGATGCTGGTCCCGGTGGTCGGGCTCATCCTGCCGGTGGCGATCCTCTTCGCCTTCTATCCCGGTGTGGTCGCAATCAGAACGTTGGCACGATGAAGGGAGCACGGATGCGAACCAGGTGCAACGACGAACGAGGATCGATCCCGGAGTGGGTGATGCTGCTCGTGATGGGCATCGGGATCGTGATGGCCCTCTGGGCGGTGGTCCAGCCCGATCTCACTGCCATCGTCACTGATGCGCTCGACAAGTTGCGCGGGTAGGCCCGGCGCCCGCGGCGATGCGGGTTCGACGATGATCGAGTTCCTCGCGGTGACGATCCTCACCGTGGTGTGCCTGCTCGCGGTCGCGCAGATGGCGGTGTGGGTCTGGGCTCGGAACGTCGCGGTGAGCGCGGTCGCGGAGGGCGCGCGCACGGCCGCGGAGACCGGTCGGCCGCTCGACGACGGCGTCGTGCGCACCCGCACGCTGCTGCACGACGGGCTGGGCGCGAGCGGCGCGGGGCTTCGCGGTCGAAGCCGAGGAACAGGACGGCACGGTCGCGGTCCGGGCGCGCGGGACGGCGCCGGTGATCATCCCGTTCCTCCCGCGCTTCGACGTCGAGGCCCAGGCCACCGCGTTCGACGAGGACGAGGTGCTGCGATGAGCGAGCGGGAGCGGGGCAGCTCGATCGTCGAGTTCGCACTGCTCGGGACCCTCGTCTTCGGGGTGCTCGTCCAGACGATCGTGCTGTTCGGCGTGCTGCACCGCGCCACGCTGGCGACGAGCGCCGCGGCGCGCGAGTACGGCCGGGCGATCGTGGTCGCGGACTCACCCGATCAGGCGCGAGCGGCGTGGCGCGTTGGTCGTCGAGCAGGCGGCCCGCAACCACGGGCTGCCGCCGGGGTCGCTGCAGGCGACGGTCGAGGGCCGCCGGGCCCGCGGCGAGCTGCTGCGGGTGCACGTCCGGACCGAGGTCGCGGTGTTCCGCATCCCGTTCCTCGGCGACGTCGTCTCCTCGGTCTCGGTGCCCGTCGAGGCCACCCACGTCGGTGCAGATCGACCGTTACCGCAGCGGACTCGTGACTCGCGCTCCTGAACCCGGCGGAAGCGCGGGCCAGGCCTCGGTCGTCATCGTCGGCGCGCTGGTGATCTGCCTCGCGTTCACCGGCCTCGCCGTCGACGGCGCGCGGCTGTTCACCGCGCGCCGCGATCTCCAGAACGTGGCGGACTCGGCCGCGCTCGCGGGCGCGTCGGCGATCGACGAGGGCCACTTCCGTGACACGTCAGGGAGTGACGTGCGGCTCGACCCGAACGCGGCGCGTGCCGCGGCCGATCGGGTGCTGCAGGCGTCCGGCCTTCCGGCCGCGACCCGGGTCGACGTGACCGTCGAGCCGGACCGGGTCGTCGTGCACATTCGTCGACCGGTCGAGATGACGTTCCTGCGCATCGCCGGACTGCGCGAGGAGGACATCGGCGCGTCCGCGACCGCGGGTCCGCAGACCGGCTGACGCGAGCACGCCCGAATGACGCGCTCGTTCGCTGAGAAGTTGCAACTTCCCGTAGCAATCCGCGCGCGCGGCTGCTACAATTCGAAGGCAACCTCCGGGCCGGGGCACGGATGCTTCTGGGAGGGTGGCGTGAACCGAGGGACGGACATCGCAACCGCGTGCGTCGTCGTCGCGGCCCGCGTCCGGAGCGCAGAGATCGAACGAGTCCGGCGTCCGTCGAAGGATCGGCGGACGTCGTCTGGGACGACGACGCGGCGGGCACTCGTGGCGTCGCCCGGCGCGAGTCGGACCCGCGACGCGAGTGGGCGGCGCCCTCGCCCACGACCAAGTCGCGACGCGACGTCGTGGGCCCCGGCCACGGATGGTCGGGGCCCGCGACACCTTCCCGTCACCCTGAGCGATCCGCGGGCTCTCGCGCGTGGAGTGAGTGGGCACACGGTCGCTACCGGGCGGTAACCTCGCGGTGGGCGACGCCGGACGGGCGTCCAGGAGAGACCGGGGCGACGACATGGGGCGAACGACGGCAGGTATGGTACGCGGCGCGACGGCGATCTTGGTGGTCGTCGTCACGTGATCGCGGCGCTGTTCGTGATCGCGGCGCCGGCGGGGGCGGCGAGCAGAAGCACGTCACGCTGCACGCGCTCGCGGTCATCGAGGGCTCGGGCGGCAAGTCGTCCACGGGCACGACGAACGCGTTCACGGTGTCCTACGGCAAGGCCGGCGGCTCGGACTTCCGGGTCGGCTTCAGCGAGGACGAGGTCGCCGGCACCGGTGACCAGTGGACCGCCGCGGGCTGGAACGCCGCCGCGGTCGCCACGCTCCTCAACGGCGCGCCGCTCTCCGGCGTGCGGGTCGACTACGACGTCAACGGCCGCATCGACGGCCCGAGCGCCGGCGCGCTCGATGACCGTCGGTCTCCTCTCCCTCATGCGCGGCGACAAGATCAAGCCCGGCATCACGATGACCGGCACGATCAACCCCGACGGCACCGTCGGCCCGGTCGGCGGCATCCCCTACAAGGTGGACGGCGCCAAGCAGGCCAAGGCCAAGACGATGCTCATCCCGCTCGGCCAGCGCAACAGCGCGGACGACAGCGGCGACCTCGTCGACGTCGTGGACATCGGCCAGCAGAAGGGCGTCAAGGTCAAGGAGGTCGGCGACGTCTACGAGGCGTACAAGGCGTTCACCGGCAAGACGCTGCCCGCGGCCGAAGGCCAGCAGCAACGTCCGCCTGAACGGCGACGACTACCGCCAGATCAAGGCCAAGGTGAAGGCCCAGCTCGCCGACTTCCAGGCGTCCGCGGGCGAGTTCAACAGCCTCGCCCCGGCGATCCAGAACAACCTCACCTCGATCACCTCGAGCGCCAACGACTCGCACGACGCAGGCCCAGAAGCTCACCGACGAGGGCCTGCAGGCCGGTGCGTACAACCAGGCGCTCGCCGCCGCGGCGTACGCGAACGCGGCCGTGAAGACCGGTCAGCTCCTCCAGGTGTACCTGACCCAGGGCGCCGACGCGTTCACGGAGCAGGTGAAGGCCAGCACCGCGATCGACGGGAAGATCGAGGCCCTCGTCGACCAGCTGAAGGCGTTCCACCCGAAGACCGTGAGCGACGCCTCGGACCTCATCGACGCGTACAGCAACACGATCGACGCGATCAGCCTGAGCAGCTACGCCGGGAACCTGCTGGCGGCCGCGGGCCAGGAGACCGACCCGACCCAGGCGCTCACGAAGGCGATCCTCGGTGCGGTGCTGTACGAGATCGCCGGCACGCAGGTCCAGGGCACGAACGACATCTTCGAGATCGGCAAGGGCGCCGGCGGCGCCAAGCTCGCGAAGGTCCAGGTCGGCCCGGTCGCCGCGTTCTTCCGCAAGGCGGCCGAGGCGAACCTCGAGCGCGTTCAACTCGCTGATCGTGGACCCGCAGGCCCAGCAGGCCGGGGTCAGCGCGGACGCCGCGGAGACCGGCGTTCGGCGGCAGCGACTTCGACTACGCGCTCGCCCAGTCGTCCGAAGGGCGTGCTGAACGGCGGGCTGGACAAGTACCTGGGCTCGGCCAAGACGGCGAACTACGCCAAGCTCGGCGGCGCGGTGCAGCTCTACACCCGGACCGCGGGCTTGCTGTCGAAGTACTACTCGCTCGGCGAGGTCAACAGTGACCTCGAGGTCACCGGCATCTCGAACGACCAGGCGATGCAGAGCGCGCTCGACCTCGGTCGGAGCCAGGTGCAGCGCGGGCGTCGGCGTGCTGCGGTCCAAGAAGGTGTCGCCGACGCTCGTCGTGGGCTCGTACGAGATCGCGGGCGTCGACGCGTCGGGGAACGCGTCCGACAAGCTGGACGCGCTCGGCAACTACCTCACCGCGTTCGTCGGTTCCCGGGTCCTCGCCTACCTCGGCGGCTTCCCGACCACCGGCACCAAGTAGGGCACTCCCGTTCCCGGTCCGTTCGACCGCGCCCGGCGCGGCGGAGCGGGCCGGGAACGACGGGGCTCAGCGGCGTCGATCGCGAGGGGCTCGCGCCGGTCCCCGAGCGCCCGCCCGACTCCGATGTAGGCCGCATCGTCGGGGGCGAAGGGGATGAAGCCCGGGGTGGGGGCTCGTCCGGCATCGGCGCCAGGCGGTCAGAGCGGTGGCGCCCGGAAGGACACGGGCGGCCCACCTGGGAGTGCCGGGCATCGCGCCGGTATCCTGCGCCCATGGACGAGACGCCGCGCCAGACGGACTCGGGCATCGAGATCAAGCCGCTCTACACGGCCGAGGATCTCGCCCCGTTCGACCCCGAGACCCGGCTCGGCCGGCCCGGGAAGCCGCCGTACACCCGCGGGCATCTACGAGCAGATGTACCGGACCCGGCCATGGACGATGCGCCAGTACTCCGGCTTCGGCAGCGCGGCGGAGACCAACCAGCGGTTCCACTTCCTCCTCGGCGCGGGCCAGACCGGGCTGAGCTGCGCCTTCGACCTCCCCACCCAGATGGGCTACGACTCGGACCACCCCCGCTCCGAGGGTGAGGTCGGCAAGGTCGGCGTGGCGATCGACTCGCTCGAGGACATGGAGCTGCTCCTCCACGGGCTCCCGCTCGACACCGTCACCACGTCGATGACCATCAACTCGACGGCCGCGATCCTGCTCTGCCTCTACGAGCTCGTCGCCGAGGGCCAGGGCGTGTCGTCCCGGCAGATCGGCGGGACGATCCAGAACGACCTGCTCAAGGAGTACGTCGCGCGCGGCACGTACATCTACCCGCCGCGTCAGTCGATGCGGATCATCACCGACATCTTCGCCTACTGCCGCGACAACGTCCCGAAGTGGAACACGATCTCGGTGTCCGGCTACCACATCCGCGAAGCGGGCAGCACCGCGGTGCAGGAGATCGCGTTCACGCTCTCCAACGGGATCGCGTACGTGCAGGCCGCGATCGACGCGGGTCTCGACGTCGACGAGTTCGCGCCGCGCCTCTCCTTCTTCTGGAACGGGCACAACGACTTCTTCGAGGAGGTCGCGAAGTTCCGGGCGTCGCGACGCATGTGGTACCGGATCATGGCGGAGCGCTTCGGCGCCAAGAGCGAGAAGTCCAAGCTCCTGCGCTTCCACACGCAGACCGCGGGATCGATGCTCACCGCGCAGCAGCCCGAGAACAACATCGTGCGGGTCTCGCTGCAGGCGCTCGGCGGCGGTGATCGGCGGGACGCAGAGCCTGCACACCAACGGGTTCGACGAGGCCCTCGGGCTGCCGACCGAGCGGGCGGCGACGATCGCGCTGCGGACCCAGCAGATCATCGCGTTCGAGTCGGGCGTCACCGGCACGCCCGGACCCGCTGGCGGGCTCGTACTTCGTGGAGTCCCTCACCGACGAGGTCGAGGCCGGCGCCTGGAAGTACATCGAGAAGATCGACGAGATGGGCGGCGCGGTCGCGGCGATCGAAGCCGGCTACATGCAGGACGAGATCGAGCGGGCCGCGTTCGAGTGGGCGACCTCGGTCGACGCGGAGAAGAAGGTCATCGTCGGCCTCAACCGCTACGCGACCGACACGGACGCGGAGCCGGACGTCTTCCCGATCGACCCGAAGCTCGAGCGCGAGCAGACCGCCCGGCTCCGGGCGCTCCGGGCCAAGCGTGACGACGCCGCCGTGAAGGCTGCGCTCGAGGAGCTGCGCGCCGCGGCGCACGGCACCCAGAACCTGCTGCCGCCGATGAAGGAAGCGCTGCGGCGCTACGCCACCCTCGGCGAGGTCAGCGACGTCCTGCGCGACGAGTTCGGCGTCTACCAGCCCGCCCTAGCTCGACAGCCCGGGCGGCGAAATCGTTGGACACGGATCGGCCCGCGCAGTTGGGATGATCCGTCGTGTCCACCGGGAAGCTGCACGACGACGAGATCGAGACGGATGTCGGATGGTGCGTCGACTGCTCGCGGCGCAACATCCGCAGTGGGCCGACCTCCCGATCGCGCCGTTCGACTCCACCGGCACGTCGAACTTCCTCTTCCGGCTCGGCGACGATCTCGTCGTGCGGCTGCCGCGCCGGCCCGGGAGCGCGGCGGCGATCGGGCGGGAGCATCGCGTGGCTGCCGCAGCTCGCGCCGCACCTGCCGCTCGCGATCCCGGTCCCGTCGCGCTCGGCGGGCCGGGCGAGGGCTATCCGACCGTCTGGTCCGTCTTCAGCTGGCTCGACGGCGAGACCGCGGCGCTCGGCGCGCTTCGCCGACCCGCGCGCAGGCCGCCACCGACCTCGGTCGCTTCGTTGCCGCGCTCCGGCGGATCGATACCGACCGGTGGACCGCGGCCGGACGCGGCGAACTACGGACCGCGGCTGCCCGCTCGCTGATCGCGACGCGCGTGACCCGGGACGCGATCGGGGCGCTGGCGGCACGATCGACGCCGCTGCCGCGACGGCCGCGTGGGAGCGACGCGCTCGCGGCGCCGCGCGTGGGCCGGCCCGCCGGTCTGGATCCATGGTGACCTGATGCCGGGGAACCTGCTGGTCGAGCGGGGCCGGCTCTGACGCGGTCATCGACTTCGGCTGCCTCGGGCGTCGGCGATCCCGGCCTGCGACCTCCAGATCGCGTGGAACCTCTTCTCCGCCGACAGCCGCGAGCGCGTACCGCGCCGCGCGTCGCCGTCGACGACGCGACCTGGGCGCGGGGACGGGGCTGGGCGCTGTCGGTCGCGCTGCTCCAGCTCCCGTACTACGCGATCGAGCAACCCGGTGATGGCCGGCATCGCCCGGGTCACGATCGACGAGGTCCTCGCCGACCGCGGCCGCTGAACCGCGAGCGCGGTCACTTTGCCGGTCCCTTGATGTGGGTCTCGCTCAGCTCGGCGAGCACGTCGGGCGCGATGTCGGGGCGAGCCGCAGCTCGCGATCTTGCACTTCGTGACCGTGCGCATCGTCGCGGTGCGACGGCCGTGGCTCTCGACCAGCGCCCGCTCGCCGAGCACCGCGCCCGGCCCGAACTCGGCCACGACCTCGCCGTCGACCTCGATCTCGACCACGCCGTCGAGCACGAGGAAGAGCTCCTTGCCCGCGTCGCCCTGCTTCACGAGCGTCTTGCCCTTGGCCACGTTCCGGATCTTGGGCGACGACGCCGCCGCGCATGATCTGGAACGACAGCTTGCGCTCCAGCGCGCTCTCGACCGCGGTGGCGAACGCCGGCGACTCCTCGTCGCCCCAGGGCGAGTGCTTGCCGAACGCCTTGCGGTACCAGGACTTGAACTCGATGAGCCCGGACTTCTCGACCAGCTTCCCGTTGTGGTCGTAGATCCAGTGGCGCGGGAACGGGCTGCAGCCGGTGAGCTTGCCGACGCTCGTGCCGTCGGCGTTCATCGTCGAGCTCGAGCGTCGTCCACGCGGTCGGCGCCTGCCACCTTCACGAACGGCGGGCTGGCTCACCCGCCGGGGTGCCGGGGCACCGGTCTGGCCGCCGGCGGTCTGCACGAAGCGGACGGAGTCCGGGCCGAGCTCCGGCTCGGGTTGCAGGTCGTCGAACGCGGTGGCCGCCAGCGTCATGTCGTGGGCGCCGAGCCTCAGCGTCGTCGAGCCGATCTGCCCGCCACCCGTGTGCCCGTAGTCCACGATCTGGCCGTCGACCACCTCGATCCAGGCCCGGAGCTCGTTGGCGAACCGGAACCGGTCCGCCGCCTGCATCGCGGCGAGGTCGTCGATCTCGTCCGGCGGTGGATCGTCGTAGTGCGCGACGCCGAACGCGAACGGGAGCTTGGTCGTCCCGCTGATCGCCTCGGACGGGATCCACGAGATCGATGTGACCGACGACTCGATGCGCATCGTCGCTGGCCCTCCTTCGCTCGCACCGCCTGGACGGCGCACACGCTACCGACCGCTCCAGTCTGGCGAAACGGCGGCGGCCCCGGCCAGGTTGCCTGCACGCCAACTCCGGGAGGGGTAGCACCCACCGGCGCGCCGGCGCGGACCGGATCGGCCGGTGACGGCGCGAAGAGCGCCGGTGGGTCAGCTCGCGCGGGACAGCAGGCGCCCGAGCTCGGTCGGCTCGGGAGGCTGCGCCGCAGCGAGCCGCCGGCGCGCCTCTTCGATGCCCTTGCGACCCGCCTGGCGGGTGCGGGCATCGAGGTGGCGAGTGCGTTGGCCGCCGTCGAGGAGGAGGAGCTGTGTGGTCATGTCATGAGTATCGCCTGAGGGTGGGACATCTATTCCTGGCTCCTACACTCGGACCGTGCCGGCGTACCTCGACCACGCGGCGAGCACGCCGATGCGGCCCGAAGCCGTCGCGGCGATGCTGCCCTTCCTCTCGGACCACCCGGGCAACCCCTCGGGTGGTCATGCGGTCGCGCGCGTGGCCAAGACCGCGCTCGAAGAGGCCCGCGAGGAGGTCGCCGCGATCCTCGGGTGCGCGCCGGGTGAGGTCGTGTTCACCGGCGGTGGCACCGAGGCGGACAACCTCGCGGTGAAGGGCGGCGCCCGGGCCCAGCGGGCCGCCGGCCGCGACGGGGTCGTCACCTCGGCGATCGAGCACAAGGGCGTCCTCGCGGCGGCGAAGCGGCTGGGGACCGAGGGGTTCCGGGTCGCGACGGTCGGGGTCGACTCCGGCGGGGTGCTCGACCTCGACCAGCTCGAGGCCGTCGTCGACGACCGCACCGCGGTCGTGTCCGTGATGCTCGTGAACAACGAGGTCGGCACGATCCAGCCGCTGGCCGAGGTGGCGCGAGCGGGTCGCGGGCTCGCGCCCCGCGGCGCTGCTCCACACCGACGCGGTCCAGGCGGTGCCGTGGCTCGACGTGGCCGCGCCGGTCGCCGGCTTCGACCTCGTCGCCGATCTCGGGCCACAAGTTCGGCGGGCCGAAGGGCGTCGGCGTGCTCGTGGTCCGCGACGGCGTGACCCTGCAGCCCGAGATCGAGGGCGGCGGCCAGGAGCGGGGTCTGCGGGCCGGGACCGTCAACGTCGCCGGCGCGGTCGCGCTCGCCACCGCGCTGCGGGTCACCCACGAGCGGCGCGAAGGCCGACGTGGAGCGGGTGCGGGTGCTGCGCGACCGGCTGCAGCGGGGTCTGGCCGACGCGGTCCCGTCGCGTGTTCTTCAACGGTGCCCCGGAGCACAAGGTGGCGGGGAACCTGCCACGTCGGCGTTCGCCGGCGTCGAGTCCGAGGCGCTGCTCGTGACCCTCGACGCGGCCGGGGTCTACGCCGCCGCGGGCTCGTCGTGCTCCTCCGGCGCGACCGAGCCGTCGCACGTGCTCGAGGCGATGGGCCTCTCTCGCGCCGATGCGCTCGCGTCGGTCCGGTTCAGCCTCGGCTACGCGTCGACCAACTCGGACGTCGCGACCGCGCTCGACGTCGTCCCGCGTGCCGTCGCCCAGCTCCGCTCGGTCGCGGCATGAGCGAGCGCGTGCTCGTCGCGATGAGCGGTGGCGTGGACTCGTCGGTCGCGGCCGCGCTGCTCGTCGAAGCCGGCCACGACGTCACCGGCGTGACGCTCAAGCTCTGGGGTGGCGAGTCGGACTCCGGGTGCTGCAGCGTCGCCGACGTCGAGGACGCCCGCCGGGTCGCCGCGCAGCTCGGCATCCCGCACTACGTCTTCAACTTCACCGAGGACTTCGAGGCCAACGTCGTCACGCCGTACACCGACGCGTACGCCGAGGGCCGCACGCCGAACCCGTGCGTCGAGTGCAACCGCACGATGAAGTTCGGCCGGCTGCTCGACCGCGGCATGGCCATGGGGTTCGACGCGGTCGCGACCGGCCACCACGCGCGCATCGCCCGCGACGAGCACGACCGGCCGGTGCTCGCACGCGGCGCGGACGGCGCGAAGGACCAGTCGTACGTCCTCTACATGCTGGGTCAGGACGCGCTCGAGCGGGTGCGGCTCCCGGTGGGCGAGCTCACCAAGCCCGAGGTCCGCGAGCACGCGCGCCGCCTCGGGCTGCGCACCGCGGAGAAGCGCGAGAGCATGGACGTCTGCTTCATCACGCGCGGCGGCAAGGAGGCGTTCCTCGGCGCTCGCATCCCCCGTTCGCCGGGTGAGATCGTCACGACGAGCGGGGAAGTCGTCGGCGCGCACTCCGGCGTCGACGGGTTCACCGTCGGTCAGCGGCGCGGGATCGGCGTGGCGATCGGCGAGCGTCGCTACGTGGTGGACGTCGACGCGGTCGACGAGCACCGTCACCCTCGGCGACCGCGAGGACCTCCTGCGCGACGAGCTGATCGTGCGCGACCCGACGTTCGTCGCGGACGTGCCGGGCGCGGACGAGGAGGTCCTCGTGCAGGTGCGGGCGCACGCCGAGCCGTTCGTCGGCACCTGGCTCGGCGACCGGGTCGTCTGCGCGTACCGCAGCCGCGGGTCGCGCCCGGCCAGGTGATCGCGCTCTACCGCGGCGACGTCCTGCTCGGCGGGGGCATCGCCGCCTAGGACTAGACGTCCGGGTGGGCGTCGAGGTAGGCCTGCGGCGGCCCGATCGTCGAAGCCTCGGGCCGAACCGCTCGACGTAGGCCGGGTGGATCTGCGCCCAGTCTCGATCGCGACCTGGTTCGGATCCGTTGCCTCGACCCGGGCGAGGTGATCGAGGCACTCGTGCCAACCGGCACCGTCCCGAGCCGCGCGTCCGTGCTCCGAGAGCAGCACCGTCAGCGTCAGCTCGGTGCCGGTCTCGACTCGTCGAACGCGAACCGCAGCACGTCCGGTCCCCACGTGAACTCCAGTCGGTGAGGCTCGTCGACTTCGATCACCTCGCCGTCGAACGGCTCGGACTCGAAGTCCTTGCCCGAACTGCAGCGTGATCCGACGACGAGCTCGCCGACGATCGAGAACGGGAACCACTGCGCGACGAGCTCGGGCTCGACGAACGCCCGCCAGACCGTCGCCGGCGGCTTCGGGAGCCGGCGGACGTACTGCAGCTGCCAACCGTCGGCGGTCTCCTCGAGCGTGCCGAGGCGATCGATGGTGGAAGGGGATGGGTTCATGGTCGTCTCCGGTCAGTCGGTTCAGTCGGGAAGCGCGTCGACGACGTGCTCGAGGCGCATCGAGGCGGTCGGCCCACATCGCGCGGTACGGCGCGAGCCACTCGTCGAGCTCGCGCAACGGTTCCGGGCTGCACCCGGTAGAGGCGGCAGCTGCGCCGAGGCGCGGACCTCGACGAGCCCGGCGTCACGCAGGACCCGGAGATGCTTCGACACCGTCGGCTGCGCGAGGTCGAGTGCGCCGACGAGCTCGCCCACGGGCCGCTCACCGTCGCGGAGCAGATCGAGGATCCGACGCCGGTTCGGCTCGGCGAGCACTTCGAGGACGTCCATGACTGTATATTGCCTGCTGGCTATATGCGTGTCAAGGGATAGACGGCGTCATCCCGACTCGGAGCGCACCGCGATGCGCCGGGCCGCGGCGAGCTCCAGCAGCTCGGCGGCCGCGACCGGCGCGATGAAGAGGAGATGGGTGCGCACGCCTCGGCCGGCGCCCCGGGCGCGCCGGTAGATGTCGGCGTCCTCGTCGAGCAGGAGCGCCAGCGAGCCGTGGGCCGCGCCGAGCCGGAGGTCCGTGGCCTCCCGGGGCGGGCGGATCCGGGGGTTGGCGGGGCCGAGGCCGACGATGTGCTCCCGCACGAAGAGGACCGGGTCCGTGAGCGTCATCGGATCGGCGATCACGAAGCCGGCGGGCACCAGGATCGCCCAGCGGCGGGACAGCAGGTGGAGCGAGCGCAGCAGCACCGCGGCGATCGGCCAGCCCAGCAGCAGGGCGACGATCCCGAACCCGAGGTTGCCGTCGGCGATCAGCAACGGACCCGCCGCGATGCCGACGCCGACCGCGAGGACGGCGATCGGCAGCACGCCGATGAAGAGCGCCGGAGGCACTTTGAGAGGGAACCGCTGCTCGTCGCCGTATGCTGCTCCCTGCGCGCAGGAACGCGCGAACGACGGGGTCGCAAGGAACACGACGCAGAGGGTCGTAGCGGCGAGGGCAGCGATGGATGCAAGGGCAGATGCACGACCGGTCGCGACTGCGATCAACGTCGCGGTGAGCGCGAGCGGTGCGCCAGTGCGCGCGGCGGTGAGACCGATCGGTCGCGGCGCGAGCAGCGCAACGAGCACCACCAACCACGCAACCCACAACAGCACCTCGGCTGTCGCGCGCGTTGACGACGACCACGGTCGCAGCGCGTCGGCCGCGACGGAACCCGTGGTGACGGGAAGCGTGATCCACGCGATGCGGAGCAACAAGATGTTCACATCATCAGAGCGCGCCGGCTTCGAAGATCGAGCAACGCGCGTTCATATACTACGAACCTCATGTTGACGAGCCCGCACGCTGGCGCCCTGGCACCCGGGCTCGCGACCGGCATCGGCAGCTTGCCGCACGTCGACGCGCGCGATGCCGCCGCGCTGACGCTGCGAGTGCACCCGACGCTGCCGGCGGTGCCGCAGCTTCCCGGGCTCAACCCGCGCGAAGGACTCATCGCGCAGTGGGCGGGCGCGCTGCCCGAAGTCACGGTCGCGCGCGACGGCTCGCTGAGCGTTGACCGCGAGCGCGTCGCGAGAGCCGATCGCGCCGGAGTTCTCCGCCGCGACGCACGCAGGGCTCTTCGCGTTTCTCGATGCCGCCGACGGGACGCAGCATCGCTGCCGCCGCACCTGAAGGTGCAGCTCGTCGGTCCGCTCACGCTCGGCGTCGCGCTCGAGGCGGCGGGCCTGCCGAAGGAGCTCGCGTTCGAACGCGCCGGTGAAGCCGTGCGCGCGTGGGTGCACGCGTTCGACGAGCTGCTCGCGGTGCGCATGCCGCACACGCCGGTGCTGATGTTCCTCGACGAGCCGGCGCTCGTGTTGTGGAGTCGCAACATCGCGCCGCTTGGAGCGCGAGCACGCGGTCGACCTGCTGTCCGCGAGCCTCGCGGCGACGTCGTGCATCACCGGCGTCCACGTCTGTGGCGACGGCGATCTGCGCCTGGCGTTCGAAGCCGGCCCGAGCGTGCTCGGTGTCCCGGTGTCCGACGCGTTGATCGTCGACGCGGACGTCCTCGCCCGCCACATCGACGCCGACGGCTGGGTGGCCTGGGGTGCGGTGCCCACGGACCGCCCGATCGGCGACTCGGCCGACGCGCTCTGGCGCCGGCTCGTCTCGGTCTGGTGCGAGCTCACCCGCCGCGGCTGCGACCCGGTGCGGCTGCGGACCCGCGGCATCATCACCCCGGCGTGCGGTCTCGCCGGCCACGGCCTCACCCAGGCCGACCGCGCGCTGCGGTTCGCGGCGGACATCGCCGGCCGCGTCGGCGACCAGGCGGTCGCCGCCCGCCTCACCGTCGGGGCGTAGGCCACTCGCCTCGCACCGGATGAGGTGTGTCTCACCCCATCGGTAGGCTCGGCGCCATGGCGGTTCCCGAGGAGATCGTGCAACGCGCGGAGGAGCTGCGCGAGCACGATCCGGTATCACGACGAGCGCTACTACGGCCAGGACGAGCCGGAGATCTCCGACGCCGAGTACGACACGCTCATGCGCGAGCTCGTCGCGCTCGAGACCGAGCATCCCGGAGCTCGTCACGCCGGATTCGCCGACCCAGGAGCCCGGGTGCGGCGTCGGTTCCCACCCCGTTCTCCGAGGTGCGGCACCTCCAGCCGATGTTCTCGCTCGACAACGCGTTCTCGCGCGACGAGCTCGTGGCGTGGGGTCAGCGCATCGCCCGGCTGGTCACCGACCCGATCGCGTACGTCGGTGAGCCGAAGCTCGACGGCCTCGCGATCTCGCTGCTCTACGAGGACGGGACGCTCGTCCGCGCCGCGACGCGCGGCAACGGCGAGACGGGCGAGGACGTCACCGCGAACGTGCGGACGATCGGCGATGTCCCCGAGCGGCTGAAGGGGAAGGATCTACCGAGCGTGCTCGAGGTGCGCGGTGAGGTCTTCATGCCGCTGGCCTCGTTCGAGGAGCTCAACCGGCGCCAGGAGGAGGCGGAGCTGCGCCTCTTCGCCGAACCCGCGCAACGCCGCGGCGGGCGCGCTTCGCCAGATCGACCCGGCGGTCACCGCGAGCCGCCAGCTCGCGCTGTTCTGCTACCAGCCCGGCGCGAAGAAGGGTGGGCCGCGCCTGCGCACGCACCACCAGACGCTGGAGTGGCTCCGGGACCTCGGGTTCCCGGTGAACCCGCACATCGAGCAGCTCGAGGATCTCGACTCCGTGTACCGGTTCTGCACGCAGATGGAGGAGCACCGGCACTCGCTCGGCTACGAGATCGACGGCGCGGTCGTGAAGGTCGACAGCATCGCCCAGCGCGAGGAGATGGGCGCCACGAGCCGCGCGCCGCGGTGGGCGATCGCGTACAAGTTCCCGCCCGAAGAGAAGACGACGCGCCTGAACGACATCATGGTGAGCATCGGGCGCACCGGCCGCGCGACGCCCGTTCGCGGTGCTCGAGCCGGTGTTCGTCGGCGGCTCCACCGTCGGGCTCGCGACCCTGCACAACGAGGACGAGGTCGCGCGCAAGGACGTGCGGGTCGGCGACACCGTGATCGTGCGCAAGGCGGGCGACGTGATCCCCGAGGTCGTCGGCCCGGTGATCGTGAAGGGCAAGCGGCGCGGTCGGAAGTGGAAGTTCCCGGCGACCTGCCCGTGCGAGCTGCACCAACCGCTGGTGCGGCTCGAGGGCGAGGCGAACCACCGGTGCGTGAGCGCGGACTGCCCGGTGCAACGCGAGCAGAAGGTCATCTACTTCGCGAGTCGTGGCGCGATGGACATCGAAGGGCTCGGCGAGGAGCGGGTGCACCAGCTCGTCGCCGCGGGCCTGGTCCAGGACGCCGGGCGACCTGTACTCGGTCACCCACGACCAGCTCATCGCACTCGAGCGGATGGGCGAGATCTCCGCCGGCAACCTGCTGAACGGGATCGAGGCGTCGAAGCAGCAGCCGTTGTCCCGGGTGCTCGTCGCGCTCGGCATCCGCCACGTCGGCCCACCGCCGCGCGCGCACTCGCGGCGGCGCTCGGCCACCTGGACCGGATCGTCGAGGCCACCGACGAGGAGCTCGAAGCCGTCGACGGCGATCGGGCCGGTCATCGTGCAGAGCATCCGGGCCTGGTTCACCGATCCCGACCAACCGCGCGCTGATCGAGAAGCTGCGCGACGCCGGGCGTGAACCTCACCGGTCCGGCGCCGGCCGAAGGGCCCGACCGAGGAGCAGACCCTCACCGGCCGCACCTTCGTGCTCACCGGCGGGCTCGAGGGGTTCACCCGCGACGAGGCGGCGGCGGCGGTCACGGCACGCGGCGGCAAGATCACCGGCAGCGTCTCGAAGAAGACGAGCTTCGTGATCGTCGGCGAGAACCCCGGTTCGAAGCTGCCGCGCGCCGAGGAGCTGGGCGTGACCCTGCTCGATGAGGAAGGCTTCCGCCGGCTGCTCGAGGAGGGCCCTCCGGAGGCACCCGAGCCCGAACCGAAGGCCAGAGCCAGGCAGGCAGCAGCCGGCGAAGAAGGCGACACCGAAGAAGTCCGAGGTCCACGAAGTCCAGGCCCACGAAGTCCGAGGAGGACTGATGGTCGACGCGAGCGCAGTCGGGATCACCGACGACCCATTTCCGATGACGGTCGAGCGGGGGAAGATCCGCGAGTTCGCCCGGGCCACGATGTCGGAGAACCCGGAGTACCTCGACGACCCGGTGCCGCCGATCGAGCCGACGTTCCTGACGTCGGTCGCGTTCTGGAGCCCGCCCGGCCGGTCGGTGTACTCGAAGGTGAAGCTGGACCTCAAGCGGGTGCTGCACGGCGGGCAGGAGTACATCTTCCACGGACCGCCGCCGCGCGCCGGCGAGGAGCTGACCGTGCAGACGCGGGTGGCCGAGGTCTACGAGAAGGAAGGCAAGCGCGGCGGTTCGATGACGTTCGTCGTCACCGTCGCCGAGTTCCGCGACGAGACCGGCAAGCTCCTCGTCGAGGCGCGTTCGACCGCGATCCAGACCGGCAAGCCGGCGACTTCGAAGGAAGGTGCGTGATGGCGCCGAGCTGGGACGACCTCGATGTCGGCGCCGCGTGCGAGCCGCGCACCGTCGGCCCGCTGAACCGCACCGACTTCGTCCGCTACCAGGGCGCGTCGGGCGACTTCAACCCGATCCATCACGACGAGGAGTTCGCGCAGGCCGCGGGATACCCGTCCGTGTTCTCGGTCGGCATGCTGCAGGCCGGCATCCTCGCGACCTACGCGACGGACTGGCTCGGCGCGGACAACGTGCGCAGCTTCGGCGTGCAGTTCCGCGAGCAGGTCTGGCCGGGCGATCAGCTCGTCTGCTCCGGCACGGTCGTCGAGCGATCGGAGGCCGGCGAAGGCGGCGAGCGGACGGTGAAGCTCGACCTCGTCGTCGAGCGGGTGGGCGGCGGCACCGCGATCAAGGGTTGGGCCACGTTCGCGGTCGCCTGAGGGTCGGGGCGTCTAGGACTTGGAGACGAAGGACCAGCTGTAGCTGCCGGTGTCCCGGCCGGGGTCGGCCTGGGAGCGGTAGCTGACCTTCACGGTGTTCTGGCCCGGGTCGTAGGCCTCGACGTCCTGGCCCGGTCCGGGCCGGAAGGTGAGCTGGCCGAGCGCGGCGACGAACTGGACCTGGTCGGCGGGCAGCGGGGTGCAGGTCCCCGCTCGGGCCGCAGAGCTCGAGGTCGGCGGTGAGGTCGTCGCGCAGGTCGACGGTGATCTGCTCCTGGGGCGGCACGATCGTGCCCGGCTTCGGCGACACCGACTGGACCTGGCTCGGCAGCGTCGTGCGCCGGTCCTTGGTGTCCGCGCCGGTGACGAGCGCGGCGACGAGGATCGCGACGAGCGTCAGCCCGCCGGCGACGATCGCGAACCGGCCCGGGTGCTCGATCGCCTTGCGGCGGGGTGTCGGGAGCGCCTTCGGAGCAGTCATCGCAGGGCGACGGTACCGCCGCGGCGCCACGTCGGCGCATCGGGTGCCCCGCCGAACGACATCCGGCCCGGTACCGTGGATTCGATGGCCAGCAGCGCGATGGCCGACCTCGTCGGCCGGGTTCTTGCCGGCCGCTACCGCCTGCTCGGCTCGATCGGTGCAGGCGCGGGCGGCCGGGTCTACGCCGCGGACGACGTCCGGCTGCGCCGACGCGTCGCGGTCAAGGTCCTCCACGCGGGCCTTTCGGACGACATGGGCTTTCTGCGCCGGTTCCGGACCGAGGCGCAGCTCGCGGCCTCGCTGCACCACCCGAACGTCATGGCGGTCTACGACTGGGGCGAGGACGAGGGCATCCCGTTCATGGTGCTCGAGCTGCTCGAGGGCGGCTCGCTGCGCGGGATGCTCGACGCCGGGATCCGGCTGACGCCGTCGCAGGCCACGCACGTCGGCCGCCAGGTCGCCGCCGCGCTCGAGTACGCACACGGTCGCGGGCTCGTGCACCGCGACATCAAGCCCGCCAACCTCCTCTTCGACGAGCACGGCATCGTGCGCGTCGCCGACTTCGGGTTGGCCCGCGCCCTGGCCGAGGCGAGCTGGACCGAGCCGGCGGGCACGGTCCTCGGCACCGCCCGCTACGCGTCGCCCGAGCAGGGCACCGCCGGACGGCTCGACGGTCGCGCCGACCTCTACGCGCTGAGCCTCGTGCTGGTCGAGTCGGTCACCGGCAACGTGCCGCTCACCGCGGAGACGCCGCTCGGCACCCTGTCGATCCGCACGACCGGAGGCGATCTCGGCGCCGGCGCAGCTGCGGGCGCTGGGACCGGTGATCGAGCGGGCCGGCCGGGTCGATCCCGACGACCGCTATCCCGACGCGCCGACCATGGCCGCCGCGCTCGACGACGTCGCGCGCGTCCTGCCGCCGCCGGGTCCGTTCACGCTCGTCGGCCTGGGCGAGACGGTCCCCGACCCGCACCCGACCCAGGTCGTGAGCCAGAAGCGCGACGCGGTCTTCGACCAGGACGAGAGCCGGACGACGAAGAAGCCGGTACCGGCTCCCGACCCGAGCCGCGGTCGCGGACGACGACCGGCCGCGCAACGCTGGCCCCGTTCATCCTCGGTGCGGTGCTGATCCTCCTGATCGCGGGGGCGGTGTTCGCGCTGACCCGTCCGCAGAGCGGCGGCACCGTCACCGTGCCGAACCTCAAGGGCCTGACCGAGCAGAGCGCGCAGAACGAGGCCAACCGGTCGAAGCTGCTCGTGAGCTTCTCGCACCGCAACGCGGACGATCCCAAGGGCATGGTGATGGGTCAGCATCCCGACGCGGGCTTCTTCCTCGGCCGCGGCGGCACCGTGAACCTGGTGATCTCGAAGGGCCCGAAGCCGGTCGCGCTGCCCGCGGTCGTCGGTCAGCCCGCGCCCCAGGCCGAGGCCGCGCTCGCCAACGCGCTGTTCGTCCCTGTCATCGAGCACGCGTTCAACGAGACCGTGCCCAAGGATGCGGTCGTCAGCACCAGCCCGTCCGGCAAGGCGGCACCCGACACCAAGGTGACGCTCGTCGTCTCCGACGGTCCCGCGCCGGTGACCGTGCCGAACGTCGCCAAGAAGAGCTACGACGACGCGGCCGCGGCACTCACGGCCGCGCACCTCGTCCCGCAACGGACCGACCAGTACAGCGACACCGTTCCCGCCGGCCAGGTCATCCGCACCACGCCCGCGTCGGGCGCGAAGGCGCCCGCGTGACTCCGCGGTCTCGGTGGTCGTGAGCAAGGGCACAGACGTGATCCTCGTGCCGAGCGTGACCGGCAAGACGATCGATGCGGCCACCGCCGCGGCGCAGGCTGCCGGGCTCACCGTGGCCGTCCAGGGTGCGTACACGCCGGGCAAGCCGGTGAAGGGCCAGTCGCCGGCGGCGGGTCTGCCGGACCGGCAAGCGGCCAGGTCCTGACGCTGATCTTCTAGCTCGGCGCCGGCGGTCCCCGGGAGGTCCGCCCGCTTGAGTGCCTCGTCGCGCCCGCGCCTACCATTCGCCCGGACCGAAATCAGACGTCCCCCACGAACCCTCGACATCGGGAGATTGACCAACATGGGTGCACTCGACGGCCGGGTTGCCATCATCACCGGCGCAGGACGCGGCCTCGGCCGCGAGCACGCGCTCCTCTTCGCGTCCGAGGGCGCCAAGGTGGTCGTGAACGACCTCGGCGGCGACATCGACGGGACGGGCGACGACCGTGCGCCCGCCCAGCAGGTCGTCGACGAGATCAAGGCCATGGGCGGCGAAGCGGTCGCCAACGTGGACAACGTGGCCGACTGGGAGGGTGCGCAGCGACTCATCCAGACCGCGGTCGACACGTTCGGCGAGCTGCACGTGCTGGTCAACAACGCCGGCATCCTGCGGGACCGCGTGATCGTGAACATGACGGAGACCGAGTGGGACTCCGTCATCCACGTCCACCTCAAGGGCCACTTCTGCCCGACCCGCTTCGCCGCCGCGTACTGGCGGGAGCAGAGCAAGGCCGGCACGCCCGTGAAGGCGTCGATCATCCACACGTCGTCCACCTCCGGGCTGCTCGGCAACCCGGGCCAGGCCAACTACGGCGCCGCGAAGAGTGGCATCGCGACGTTCTCGCAGATCTGCTCGATGGAGCTCAGCCGCTACGGCGTGCGGTCGAACGCGATCGCCCCGGCGGCGCGGACCCGGCTCACCGAGCAGACGCCCGGCCTGAGCGAGGTCGTGAAGGTGCCCGAGAACGAGGCGACCTTCGACGCGTGGGACCCGGCGAACGTGTCGCCGTTCGTGGCGTACCTCGCGACCGAGGACTGCGCGATCAGTGGCGAGGCGTTCCTCGTCCAGGGCGGCGTCGTGCAGCGCTTCGCCCCGTGGACGCTCTCGGAGAAGATCGACAAGGGCGACCGCTGGACCGTGGCCGAGCTCGCGGCCGAAGCGGGCAAGCTCTCACCGAAGAAGTAGCGCTACGCGCGTGCTCCGCGCCCATCGTGGGGACAAGTCCCACGGTGGGCGCGCAGCCGCGTCGGGTGTCCTCTTTCCGCCGAGTTCGGCGCTTTGCGCAGGTCAAAGCGGTATGAATGCCGCGCACGCTCCGTGAACTTCTTGAAATTGGGTCTTGTGGACCCCCCTCCTCCGCACGATAATCAACACGGAGAGTGGCAGGAGTGCGCCATCGGTGCTCGACGGCGTTCGGGCTTCACAGGAGGGCAGGAATGCGCAGACCAGCACGAGGCGGCACGACTCGCCCGCTGAACGCGCGTCCTGGGAACGGCTACGGCCGTCCGGTCCGCCCGGAGCCGGAGCGCAGCCTCACCCCCCGTCCGTGGTTGGACCCGGACTGGTGGAGTGCGATCGAGCTCGAGCCACCAGACCGGGCCGAGGCGCACGCCGACCACTAGGTCGTCGAGCTACTCCGCTCCGACCGCGACGAGGTCGCAGTACCAGGCGAGTCCTACGGCGACGACCGCGCCGGCCAGCATCACCACGGTGATGCTCGTCACACCGACGAGCGCGCCGCCGGCCAGCACTCCGAGTGGCACCACGCCGCCGAAGGCCATGATCCAGAGCGCCATGATCCGACCACGGATCGCGTCGTCGAGGTGCTGTTGGAGCGCGATCGACAGCGACGTGATCACCATGAAGTAGAAGAAGCCGAGCACGAACGCGACCGGGAACGCGAGCGCCGCCGCCCGGACCAGGGCGAAGGTCGTCAGCAGGACCGCGAAGGCGACGAGCGAGCGGCGGGCGATCATCGGCTTGGAGTGGTGGGCCAGGTAGGACCCGACGGTGACCGCGCCGAGCGCCGCGCCGAGCCCGAAGGTCGCGTAGAGGAACCCGTAGACGATGCTCTTCGGGCCCGATGCCGAAGTTGGCGTCGGCGATCTCCGGCATCAGGCCGACGAAGGTCAGCGAGAAGAACGAGAACACGGTCATCGTGACGAGGATCCGGCGGATCAGCGGGTCCGCCGCCGCGATCTTGAAGCCCGACAGGAAGCGGGTCGAGGCCGGTCTCCGCCGCCGTCGCGGATCACCCGGGCCGGGTACTTGGCCACGAGCAGGCTGGCGATGGCGAACACGTAGGTGAGGGCGTTCAGGCCGAAGACGGTGCCGATGCCGAAGACCGCGTACAGCGGTGCCCCGATCGCCGGGCCGATGACCCGCGACAGGTTCATCTGGACCGACTGCAGCGACACCGCGCCGGAGAGGTCCTCCCGGGGCACGAGCGTGGGGAGGAGCGCGCTGATCGCCGGGCCGCTCAGCGCGTTGCCGATCCCGATCAGGAGCACGCAGCCGAAGATCGCCCACTTGTTCGGGTGGGACGCGACCGCGAGCACGGCGAGGACGCACCGAGAACACGACCTGCTCGAGCTGCATCCAGATGAGCAGCTTCCGGCGGTCGAGGATGTCGGCGAGGATTCCGCCGAGCGGGGCGAGGAACAGGAGCGGGCCGAGCTGGGCGAAGTACACGAGGCCCGACGTAGCCGGCGTCGTGGGTGAGCTTGTAGGCGAACGCCCCGAGCAGGACGTTCTGCATCCATGTGCCGATGTTGGAGGCGAACGTGCCGGCCCAGACGACGCGGAAGTCCCGATGGCGCAGCGCCGCCATCGCGGTGCCGGTGGCGAGCGGCTGATCCCCGTCGACCAGCGCATCCGTTGCTTCTTCGGCGATCGGATCGTGGTCACGGCGAGACGACATGGCCGGCCCAGGCTACGAGCCGTCGCCGGGACGGCCCCAAGCGTCCTCGTGGTGCGGCGGTCCGGTCAGCCCTCGACGATGGAGAACACGGGGTGCTGCGGTGCGATGCGGCGCAGCTCGTCCTCGGAGGAATCCGGGCCGACGCCGTCGAAGAAGACGCCGACCTCGGCCTTCCAGCGCTTGAGGTAGGCCCGCAGGATGTCGATCTTGTCGTCGCCGTGGAGCTCGGTCGCGGTCCAGTGGGTGCGGCGCTTGCCCGACGAGGAGGTCGAGGTGGCCGTCGTTGGCGCGGACGTTCCTGATCCACTGCCCTCGCCGCGGGCGAGACCAGGTACTGGTGATCCTCGAACGTCAGGAGGTTGACGGGGGTCCGGCGCGGCTCACCGGTCTTGCGGCCCGGGACCTCGAGCACGCGGCTGCCCCACACGCTGATGCCGAGGCGGGTCAGCCCGGACGACGGTGCGGTTGAAGACGTTGCGGGTGAACCAACCCGGCTCCTTGTAGTGCGGCGCGGGCGTGGGGTCGTTCGCGTCGGTCATGGGGGCGCTCCTTCCGGCGGCGCATCGTAGGTCACAGGCCGAGTCTCGCGCCGTCGACCGGGATCGGTCGCCGGTTGGCATCGGTCCCGGCGCGAGCCATCCGACGGATCGACGCAGTGCGACGTTCGGTGAGGCCGCAGTGCGGCCGACCTCAGACGCTCGAGTCCGAAGGGACTGTCGCCGGGTCCGGACGTCGATGGCGCGGTTCGAGGGTGCACGTCCGCGACGTCTGGAGCGAGCCGAACGCGGACCGGTCGAGGCTCCGGATCGCCCGCGACGGCCGGATCGCCGGTGACGTGCGAGGAATTCGCCGTCCGGGTCGGCTCGTGGCGTGGAAGGTGCCGCCATGCCTCCGTTGCTCGATGCCCCGACGCTCGTCGGTGCCGCGCGTGCGGCTCGAGCCGCTCTCGACGCACCACGTCGACGACCTGATCGCCGCGTCGAGCGACGACCGGTCGACCTACGACTTCACGACGGTGCCCGACGGTCCGGACGTCGGTGCGGCACTACGTGCGCACGCGTCTGGACGAGGCCGCGGCGGGGGAGTGGATCCCGTTCGCGCAGGTTCGGGTGGCCGACGACCGCGCGGTCGGCGTGACCAACTTCTCACGTTTCGGTGGCGCGCCGGAGTGCGCCGCTGCCGTACGCGGTCGAGATCGGCGGGACCTGGCTCGCGCGGTCGGCCCAGCGCACCGGGATCAACGCCGAGGCGAAGCTCCTGCTGCTGACCCACGCGTTCGAGGCGTGGGGAGTCGGCCGCGTCGACCTGAAGACCGACGCGCGCAACCAGCGTTCACGCGAAGCGATCGAGGCGAGTCGGCGCGCAGCTTCGAAGGGTGCTCCGGAGCTGGCAGCCGTCGCACGCCAGGGCGAGGAGGACGCGCTGCGGGACTCGGCGATCTTCTCGATCGTCGCGGCCGAGTGGCCCGAGGTCCGGGACGCGGCTGGTCGCCCGGCTCGCGGCGCAACGGCCGGGCTGAGCGCAGGTCAGGCGCGGGCGTCCTCGAGCAGCGCGCCGAAGATCTCGGCGGTGTGGGTCACGAAGAGGAAGTGGCCGGCGCGGGCACCTCGTGCAGGGTGGCCGTGGGGAGCGTGTCGACCAGCCGCCGGGTGGCAGCCATCGGGACGAGCGTGTCCGTCGCGCGCCCTGCCAGCAACGCACCGGCGCGTGGACGTCGTCGAGCGTCGAAGCCCCATGCACCGCCGAACGCGCGGTAGTCGTCGACCGTGCCGTGCACGCCGTGGCGGAGCGCAGCGACCGTGTATCCGACCGCGATCGTCGGCCGGCAGCGGATCGAGGAATCGCCCGGTCGGGCGCGGGCAGCGACGTGAGCGTGTCGGTGCTTCAGCCGCTCGGGCTTCAGCCGGCGCGTGACGTCGAAGGCGGCGGCCGCGAGCCAGCGGCGCCGCGGCGGGACAGCGGGATCAGGAGTCCGGTCGACCGCGAGCCCGAGCTCGCGCACGTCGGCGCGGAGCGGATCGGGGCCATGCCGCCGATCGTCGCGACCGCGGTCGACGCGCGCTCGGGAGCGCCGGCGGCGCACGCGAGCGCGAACGGCCCGCCGGCCGACCAGCCGGCGACCGCGAATCGATCGATGCCGAGCTCGTCGGCGACCGCCGCGACGTCGTGCGGCCAGTCCGCGACCGAGCGACCCTTCTGCGATCCGACTCGCCGATCCCCGGTCGGTCCGACCGTGACGATCCGGACGCCGAGCCCGTCGAGTCCGTTGCGCGCCAGCTCGATGTCGACCCGGCTGCTCAGGCCGCCGTGGCACCAGAGCGACGGGGTAGCCCGGCGGATCACCGAGCTCGGAGGACGCGATCCGCCGGCCGTCAGGCCGGCGGATCGTCCGGGCGCGGACGGCTCGGCGGGCATCCGGGCGACGATATCGTGCGGGCCGTGATGCCTCCAGCCGAGCCCGGTGCCGGTGCACGGCTTCGACCTCTCGCCGGAGGACGAGGCTGCTCCTGCGGGGTCCGCTTCCCGGCGGCGGCGCGCGCGTGGGTCACGCGACGCCGTCGGGCCGGGGACGCGCATCGTCTCGGTGCACCCGCGTGCCGGGGGCACGTCGAGCGCGGTCCACGCGGTGACCGTCGACGACCGGCGGCGGCACGCGGCACCAGCTCATCCTGCGGCGCTACGTCCGGGCGGACTGGCTCGCGCGTGAGCCGGACCTGGCCGAGCACGAAGCGCGGGTCCTGAGCTGCTCGAACCGACGCTCGGTCGCCGCACCCGAGCTCGTCGCGCGTCGATCCGACCGGTGAGCGCTGCGACGTGCCCGCCGTGCTCATGACCCGGCTCCCGGGCCGCATCCGGTGGTCACCGAAGGACGTCGACGGGTTCCTGGACGGGCTCGTCGACGCGATGCTCGCGATCCACGCGGTGCCGGTGCCCGCCGCCGTGGCGATCCGTCGCTTCTCCCGTACTACGAGAACGAGGATCTCGAGCCGCCGCCCGGGACCGTCGTGCCCGGCGGCGTGGACGCGCGCGATCGAGGTGCACGCGGGTCCCGCCGCCGCCAGCGAACGCCGTTCATCCACCGCGACTTCCACCCGGGCAACGTCCTCTGGGCGGGCGACGCGGTGACCGGCGTCGTCGACTGGGTCAACGCGAGCCTCGGGCTCACCCGAGGCCGACGTCGGTCACTGCCGGATCAACCTCGCCCGCCATCTCGGGTACGACGTCGCGGAGCAGCTCGACCGCGCGGTACCTCGAGCGGTCGGGACGCGGCGAGTACCACCCGTACTGGGATCTCGTCGACGCGGTCGGGATGTTGGACCACGCCGGGCCGGAGCTCGGCTGGCTGCCCGCGCTCGACGAGTTCGTCGGCCGCGCCGTGGCCCGCCTCGGCTGAGAGCTACTCGGTGATGCCCTGGATGGCGTCGCTGAGCGCCTGGTTGCCGCCGCCCTGCTGGCCCATCATGAGCTTGGTCATGTCGCCCTGGACCTTGACCTTGCCGGCCATGAACGCCTGCATCCCGGCCTGCTGGTTGCCGGAGACGAAGACGTCCTTGGCGGTGCCGTAGTCGGTCGTGAGGGTCACGTCGGCGTCGTCGACGAGGCCGATGCCCATCTCGCCCTTGCCGTCCTTCGCGCCCATGTGCATGTGGCGCTCGTCGCCGAACGGCGTGTCGGTGACGACGACGTTGACGACGACCGGGTGGCCGGCGGGAGCGTCGGCGCCGTGCTCGTCGACGAGCTTCTCGACCTCGGCGAACCATTCGTCGGAGAGGAACGCGTACTTCGGCACTGGAGCCTCCTGGAGCGGCAGAGCACGAACGGACACGAACGGCGGGGAGCCTAGCGACGCGGCCCGGGGGCGTCGAGACTGCGGCCGGCGGCGGTCGGGATCGGCGACGGGCACCCCGTCTACATTGGCGCCATGCCCGCCTCGACCCGCGAAGAGCGCATCGCCGCGCACGAGCGCAACCCCAAGTGGCTGAGCCCGCCGCTGCGGATCGAGATGTCCGAGTGCATCAACTGCGACACCTGCATCCGCCACTGCCCGCCGCAGTTCGGCGCGATCTTCAACCACGGCATCGACGTGATCATCGTCCCCGAGCTCTGCAGCGGCTGCGGGAAGTGCCTGCCGCCGGTGTGCCCGGTGAACTGCATCTACCCGGATCCGGACTGGACGCCGCCGCCGCGAGGACTGGTGGCAATACCCGGACGGGCCGCACGACCCCTACTCGTAGACTCCGAACCATGTCCGCCCGGCTTTCCCCCACCGACGTCGAGCACGTCGCGAACCTGGCCCGCCTCGCCCTCTCCGGCGACGAGGTGGAGCAGTTCACCGAGCAGCTCGACCGTGATCCTCGAGCACGCCCAGGACGTCGCCGCGCTCGACCTCGACGGCGTCCCGCCGACCGCGCACCCGCTGCCGCTCGTCAACGTGCTGCGGCCCGACGAGGTCCGCCCGAGCCTCGACCGCGACGAGGTCCTCGCGCAGGCGCCGCGGCCGAGGACCGCCGCTTCCGGGTCCCGCGGATCCTGGGCGAGGCCCCGTGACCGCACGCGAGATCGCGGCCGCGGTCCGCGGCGGCGACCGTTCCGCGCGGTCGGTCGTCGAGGAGCACCTCGCGGCCATCGCGGCGCGCGAGCCCGAGCTGCACGCGTTCAACCTCGTGATGGCCGACGCCGCGCTGGCCGCCGCCGACGCGGTCGACGCGGCGGTCGCGCGCGGTGAGGACCCGGGCCCGCTCGCCGGAGTCCCGGTCGCGCTGAAGGACAACCTCTGCACCCGCGGGATCCCCACGACCTGCTCGTCGCGCATCCTCGAGGGCTGGGAGCCGCCGTACACCGCGACGGTCGTGGAGCGGGTGCTCGACGCCGGCGGGATCCCGATCGGCAAGACGAACCTCGACGAGTTCGCGATGGGCTCGTCGACCGAGAACTCGGCGTTCGGCGCGACCCGCAACCCGCGCGACACGAGCCGGGTCCCCGGCGGTTCGAGCGGTGGTTCCGCCGCCGCGGTCGCCGCCGGGTTCGCGCCGCTCGCGCTCGGCTCGGACACCGGCGGCTCGATCCGCCAGCCCGCCGCGCTGTGCGGGGTCGTCGGGGTGAAGCCCACCTACGGGCGGGTCTCGCGCTACGGGCTGATCGCGTTCGCGTCGAGCCTCGACCAGATCGGGCCGTTCGCCGAGACCGTCGACGACGCCGCGCTCGCTGCTCGAGGCGATCTGGGGCCACGACCCGCTCGACAGCACGTCGATCGACTCCGCGCCCGAGCCGCTCGGCGACTCGAGCGACGTCGCCGGCCTCCGCGTCGGGATCGTCGAGGAGCTCACCGACGTCGACGGCATCCAGCCCGAGGTGAAGGCCGCGGTCGAGCAGGCGGCGGCCGGGCCTCGAGGCCGCCGGGCGCGAAGGTCGAGCGGGTCAAGGTGCCGAGCTGCGTCTACGGCCTCTGCGGCGTACTACCTGATCGCGCCGGCCGAGGCGTCGAGCAACCTCGCCCGCTACGACGGGGTGCGGTACGGGCTGCGGGTCGACGGTGCCGACGTCGCCGAGATGAACGCGAAGACCCGCGCCGCGGGCTTCGGCGCCGAGGTCAAGCGGCGCATCATGCTCGGCACGTACGCGCTGTCGGCCGGCTACTACGACGCGTACTACGGGCAGGCGCAGAAGGTCCGCACGCTCATCATCCGCGACTTCGCCCGCGCGTACGAGTCGTTCGACGTGCTGCTCTCGCCGACCGCGCCGACCACCGCGTTCGAGCTCGGCGCGAAGACCGCGGACCCGCTGGCGATGTACCTCAGCGACATCTGCACGATCCCCACGAACCTGGCCGGCCACGCGGCGATCACGGTGCCGTTCGGCACCGGCGCGTCGGACCTCCCGGTCGGGGTGCAGGTGCTCGCGCCGGCGCTGGGCGAGCCGGTCATGTTCCGCGTCGCCCGGGCGATCGAAGGGCTGGCGCCGTGACCGCCGCCGGGCCGATCGCGCTAGAGGAAGAAGTGCGAGACGCACGGAGTTGAAGATGTCCGCGGCCTCCCACTGGAGGAAGTGGCCGGCGCCGGCGATCTCGAACGGGCCGATGCAGTCGGTGAACGCGACCTTGCACCGGTCGGGGAACGAGCGCGGGACCACGTGGTCCTCCGGGCCGTAGAGCACGAGCGTCGGCACCGGGTTCGTCTCGAGGTAGCGCGGGACGTCGCTCATCGGCCGGTTGCCGGTCGAGCTCTCGTACACACCCCAGCTCGCGCGCAGCTTGTCGGCGTCCGCGTAGGGCTCGGTCATGAAGTCGATCTCGTCCGGGGTGAACGCACCGCGCGACGCCCAGAGCCGGTGGCCGTACATGTCGGCGACGTACGCGCGTCGGCGCTCCGGGGTGTCGAGCTCCGCGAGCAGCCCTTCGGGGTCGGTGGCCTGGCGGATGAAGTAGTCGGCGGTCGACCGCACCGCCCGCGGGCGCGTCGGGCGGGATGCCCGCGGCCTCGTACTCGGCGGGGAGGATCGGCGTGACGGTGTTGAAGAAGCAGAGCTTCTTGACGAAGCCCGGGTAGCGCAGGCTGAGGTCGTAGACGACCGGGCCGCCGACGTCGCCGCCCGCGACGAAGCAGTGCTCGTGGCCGAGCACGTCGTGCACGAGCGTGTAGAGGTCCTTCGAGAACGCGGCGATGTCGTAGAAGCCGTCGGGCGCGAGGCTCGACTCGCCGTGGCCGCGCAGGTCGGGCGCGATCACCTCGAAGCCGGCGTCGGCGAGCGGCATCATGTTGCGCCACCAGATGCGCTTCGTCTCCGGGTAGCCGTGCACGAGCAGCAGCGGGACGCCGCCGGCGCCCTCGCACACGTAGGCCAGCGTCACGCCGTTGCCGAGGTCGGCGTGCTCGGTCGGGCAGAGGCCCGGGTCGGGCGGGATGGCGTGAACAGGCGTTGGTCATGGTCGAGGAGTCTTGCGCGATGGCTGAGTACGAAGCGGTGATCGGGCTCGAGGTGCACGTCGAGCTGGCCACGACGACCAAGCTCTTCTGCGGCTGCCCGAACGAGTTCGGGTCCGAGCCGAACACGAACATCTGCCCGATCTGCCTCGGTCTGCCGGGCTCGCTGCCGGTGCTGAACCGCAAGGTGGTGGAGTACGCGCTGCGGCTCGGGGAGGCGATGCACTTCGACGTGCCGCCGGAGTCGATCTTCCACCGGAAGAACTACTTCTACCCGGACATGCCGAAGGACTACCAGGTCAGCCAGTACGACGCGCCGATCTGCGTCGAGGGCTGGATGGAGATCGACGGCACGCGCATCCGCATCGAGCGCGCGCACATGGAAGAGGACACCGGCAAGACCCAGCACATCGGTGGCGGTGGCCGGATCCACGACGCGACGCACTCGCTCGTCGACTACAACCGCGCCGGCGTCCCGCTGATGGAGATCGTGAGCCACCCGGACATCCGCAGCGCGGAGCAGGCGCGCGCGTACGTCAGCGAGCTGCGCGGCGATCCTCCAGGCGATCGGCGTCTCGGACGTGAAGATGGAGGAGGGCTCGATGCGGGTCGACGCGAACGTGTCGATCCGCCCCGTCGGCACGGAGACGCTCGGCACCAAGGTCGAGGTCAAGAACATGAACTCGCTGCGCTCGCTCGGTCGCGCGATCGACTACGAGATCGAGCGCCAGATCGTCGCGATGGAGACGGGCGAGCGCATCGTCCAGGAGACGCGCGGCTGGGACGAAGCCGCGGGCGTCTCGGAGGGCATGCGGAGCAAGGAAGGCTCGAACGACTACCGCTACTTCCCGGAGCCGGACCTCGTGCCGGTCGCGCCGAGCGAGGAGATGCGCGCCGACGCGCGCGCCGCGGTGCCGGAGCTCCCGGCCGAGCGCCGGGCCCGGCTCGTCGACGAGTGGGGGATCGCGGACCAGGAGGCGCGGGTGCTCGTCGACAACCCGCTGCTCGCCGAGTACGCCGATGCCGCGGTGGCCGTCGGCGCGCCGGGCAAGGACGTCGCGAACTGGTGCACCGGTGAGATCCTCGGCTTCCTGAACGAGACCGGGCTGTCGCCCGAGGTGCTGCCGCTCCCGCCCGACGGCCTCGCCGAGCTCATCGGTCTGGTCCAGGACGGCACGCTGTCGCGCAGCCTGGCCAAGGACGTGCTCGACGAGTGCCTCCGCGAGCCGAAGCGGCCGAAGCAGGTGGTCGAGGAGCGCGGGCTCGCCCAGGTGAGCGACGAGGGCGAGCTCGCGACCGTGCTCGACGAGGTGCTCGCGGCGAACGCGGACGCGGTCGCGGAGTACCGGTCCGGCGACGAGAAGGTGCGCGGCAAGAAGCGCGGCTTCCTCTTCGGCCAGGTCATGCGGGCGACCGACCGCAAGGCGAACGCGGCGATGCTGAACCAGCTGCTCGACGAGAGGCTCCAGTAGTGCCGGAACATCGCGAAGCGTTCGAACGACGGCATCGAGCGGATCCTGATCGTGAGCGCGCACCCCGACGACGTGGACTTCGGCGTCGGCGGATCGATCGCCACGTGGACGGCGGCGGGCATCGACGTCAGCTACTGCATGGTCACCGACGGCGACGCCGGTGGCTCCGACCTCGAGCTGCCCCGGCCCGAGATGGCGCGGATCCGTCGGGTGGAGCAGACCGCGGCCGCGGCGACGGTCGGCGTCACCGACCTCCACTGGCTCGCCTACCCGGACGGCCGCCTGCAGCCGACGATCGAGCTGCGCCGCGACATCTCGCGGGTCATCCGCACCGTGCGGCCGCAGCGCGTCGTGTGCCAGTCGCCCGAGCGCATCTGGGAGCGCGTCTACGCGAGCCACCCCGACCACCTCGCCGCGGGCGAAGCCGCGGTCAGTGCGGTGTACCCGGACGCGCGCAACCCGTTCGCCCATCCCGAGCTGCTCGCCGACGGGCTTCGAGCCGTGGACGGTTCCCCAGCTCTGGCTCATGGCGCACCCGCAGACGTGACGTCTACGTCGACACGACCGACACGATCGACAAGAAGATCGCCGCGCTCATGTGCCACGTGAGCCAGATCCCGGACCCGGCCGGGCTCGACCAGCGCATGCGCGAGTGGGGCGCGATGATCGGCGCGGCCGTCGGCCTGCCCGAAGGCCGCACCGCCGAAGCCTTCAAGTCCGTCGACGCCGCCTGAGCCCGTTTCGGTGTGAGCTCGACCCCCTCCGGGGGGTTCAAGTCACACCGAAACGGGATCGGTGGGGTCGGGCTCGGGGACGAGGCTGACGGAGGTGATCGGGCGCGAGGTCGTCGCGGAGGATCTCCCAGGTCGTGCCGGCGTCCATCGACTGCCAGACCACGCCGCGCGGGTTCCGAAGACCACCCGGTCGCCGAGGGCATCGAGCGCGTGCGTGTCGACGTTGCCCTCGATCCAGTCTGTGACCCGCTCGAACGGGCCCGTGGACTCGAGGCCGCGGCGGTACAGCGCGCTCTTCGGCCGCGTGGTCCCTCCGACGCGCTGAGCAACACCGCGTCGCCGGCGATCGCGACCGCGCGGCAGTAGGTCGCGTGCAGCCCTTCGGCCACGACGCGCCAGGTCAGGCCGCCGTCGTCCGAGCGGCAGAAGCCGACGGCCGCGGCGGCGAGCACGAGGTCGGCGCGTCCTGGCACCGCGCGGACCTGATGGACGTCCGCCTCGATGTCGATCGTCGGGTGCCAGGTCCGGCCGCCGTCGTCCGAGCGGGGGATGCCGCCGACGTGGATGCTCGCGAGCAGGACGTTGTCGTCGGTGCGGGTCAGCGAGCGGGTCTCCGGCGCGCCACCCCAGGGCGTGTACCACTCGTCCCGGCCTTCAGTGGTCTCGAAGCTCGCGATCCGCGTGAGCCCGGTCGGGCTGACCCGCGTGAGGTGCGCGCCCTCGGTGCCGATCAGCAGCCCGCCCGGCGCGTCGACCGCGCAGAGCAGGTCGGGCCCGCTGGCGAGCTCGGTCCAGCCGTCGCTGCCGTGCCAGAGCACGCGACCGTCGGCACACAGCGCGGCGTCGCCGAACACGCGGGTGGGCCCGGTGACGGTGATGCCCGCCGGCGGTTCGACGAGGCCATCGACGGTGCCGATCCGGAGCCGGCTCACGGCGAGCGGAATCCCGCGAGCGTCTCGGCCCACGCCGCCGGGTCGGAGCGGTACGGCGCGTTGAACGCGATCCGGTCGACCAGGTCGCCGTAGCGCTCGGTCATCATCGCCGCGATCTCGCCCGGAGCGCCGACGACCGCGAAGGTCTCGAGCATCTCGTCGTCGATCAGCGACGCCATGACGTCCCAGCGGCCGTCCTTGGACAGCCGGTTCAGCTCGGGCTGGAGGTCACCCCAACCGTGCGCGTCGAGCACGACCTTGTACGCGGGGGTCGAGCCGTAGAACGCGAGCTGCGCGCGGGTGACCGCCGACGCCGCGGCGATGTCCGCTCCGGTCGTGCCGGTGACGACCATCGCCGGCCACGAGATCTCGAAGTCGTCACGGGTGCGGCCGGAGGCGGCGAGCCCGCGTTCGAGCGCCGGCAGCGTGTGCTCGCGGAGGAACTCGGCGGTGCTGAACGGGTGGACGAGGAAGCCGTCGGCGACCTCGCCCGCGACCTCGGTCATCCCCGGGCCGACGCCGGCGAGGAAGATCCGGGCGGGGCCGAACGGCGTGGCTTCCGGGGTGAAGAACGGGGTCATGAGCGTGTGCCGGTAGATCTCGCCTTCGAAGCGCAGCGGCGTGCCGTCCTGCCAGGCGGCCCAGATCGCCCGGATGGCCAGCACCATCTCGCGCATGCGGTGCGCGGGACGTGACCACGGCATCGAGAAGCGCTTCTCGATGTGCGGCTTGATCTGGGATCCGAGCCCGAGGATCGCCCGGCCCTTCGAGAAGGTCTGCAGGTCCCAGCCGATGTGCGCGAGGTTCATCGGGCTGCGTGCGAACGCGACCGCGATCGCCGTCGCGAGGTCGAGCTGCTCGGTGTGCTCGGCCGCGAGCGCGAGCGGGAAGAACGGATCGTGCGGTCCCTCGAACGTGTAGACGCCGTCGTAGCCCATCGCCTCGATCTCGCGCGCGATCTCGGGCACCTCGGACAGCGCCGCGGTGACGAGCGGCGCGTCGACCTTCACGCGCGCGCCATCAGGTCGGGAGCGGTGCGGAGGGCGCAGCTCGCGGCGAGTGCCGCGATGTACGGCTCCGGATCACCGTCCCAGAGGTAGGAGCGGAGCTGCTCGGGGGTGCGCCGGCCACAGATCAGGCGGGCGAGCTCGTACGGCTCGGCGATGACCGTCGTCGTCGGGGTGCCGTCGCCACAGAGCCACTCGTCGACGCCGGCGCGCAGCTGCAGCGGCGCGAGCCCGGCGCCGGTGAACTGCGTGCTGCGCAACGCGCAGTAGCCCTCGATCGCGAGCTGCTCGGCCACGAGATCATGGCCGCCCTCGATGCCGAGCGTGCCCCGGAGATCCTGCTCGTGGTTCCAGATGTCGGCCACCGCGATCGCACCCTGCGGTGACCCGAGCGTGGTGATGGTGGCCTCGAACTGCGCGGCGCCCTGGTCCCACTCGGTGATCAGGTCCGCGATCGAGGCGTCGACCCGGCGCGCGACCTGGGCCGCGGTCCAGGCGTCGGTCCCGATCCCGTCGAAGTTCCCGGCGTTGACGTCGGAGACGACGCCGACCTGGTGGGCGACGACGTCGTGGACGCGTCCAGTCCTCCGTCGCGGCCACCCGGGTCGCGGCCCGTGCGGGTCGAGGCCGCGGACCATCTCGGTCATCCGCTCCCGGCAGGATCCGTAGACGATTCCGACGTCCGGCATGCCCCGAACGTAGCGCGGGCCCGGATCGGTCGTCCGGCCGCGATCCGAATCGATGCCGGAGCGCGGGAGGCGCGGCGTAACCTCGCGGCCATGACCGAAGACATGAAGCCGCGCAGCCACGAGGTGACCGACGGGATGGAGCGGGCTCCGGCCCGGGCCATGCTGCGAGCCGTCGGGATGACCGACGACGACTGGGGCAAGAGCCAGGTCGGGGTCGCGTCGAGCTGGAACGAGGTCACGCCGTGCAACGTCCCGCTCGACCGGCTCGCCAAGCGGGCCAAGGAAGGGGTGCGCGACGCCGGCGGCTTCCCGTTCGAGTTCGTCACGATCGCGGTGAGCGACGGCATCTCGATGGGCCACGAAGGGATGCGCGCGTCCCTCGTGAGCCGCGAGATCATCGCCGACTCGGTCGAGTGCGTGATGCACGCGGAGCGCTTCGACGCGCTGGTGAGCTTCGCGGGCTGCGACAAGAGCCTGCCCGGGATGCTCATGGCGTCCGCCCGGCTCAACCTGCCGTCGGTGTTCCTCTACGGCGGGTCGATCCTCCCCGGGCGCTACAAGGACCAGGCGCTCGACGTCGTCAGCGTGTTCGAGGCCGTCGGGTGCGTGCGCGGCCGGGACGCTGACCGAGAACGAGCTCGGCGAGATCGAGATGCGGGCGTGCCCGACCGAAGGTTCGTGCGCCGGGATGTTCACCGCGAACACGATGGCCTCGATCGGCGAGGCGCTCGGGATGTCGCTCCCGGGCAGCGCGTCGCCGCCGGCGGTGGACCGTCGCCGCGACGACTTCGCGTACGAGAGCGGCAAGGCGGTCCTGCACCTGCTCGAGCTGGGGATCCGGCCCCGCCAGATCATGACCAAGCAGGCGTTCGAGAACGCGATCGCCGTCACGATGGCGCTCGGTGGCTCGACGAACGCGGTGCTGCACCTCCTCGCGATCGCGCACGAGGCGCGGGTGGACCTCGAGCTCGACGACTTCAACAGGGTCGGCGCGACGGTCCCGCACATCGCCGACACCAAGCCGCACGGCAAGTACCACATGGTCGACATCGACGCGATCGGTGGCGTGCCCGTCGTCATGCGCGAGCTGCTCGAGGCCGGGCTGCTCCACGGCGACGTGCTCACCGTCACGGGCAAGACGATGGCGGAGAACCTCGACGACCTCGACCCGCCGAAGCCCGACGGCGAGATCGTGCACCCGTTGGACGCGCCGATCCACGTGCAGGGCGGCATCGCGGTGCTGCGCGGCTCGCTCGCGCCGAACGGCGGCGTGGTGAAGGTCGCCGGCATCGACGAGCCGCGCTTCGACGGCACCGCGCGCGTGTTCGACGGTGAGGCAGCCGCGATGGAGGAGATCCTCGCGGGCAAGATCAAGGCCGGCGACATCGTCGTGATCCGCTACGAGGGGCCGAAGGGTGGTCCCGGAATGCGCGAGATGCTCGCGGTGACCGGCGCGATGAAGGGTGCCGGTCGGGGCAAGGACGCGGCGCTCATCACCGACGGCCGGTTCAGCGGTGGCACGCACGGCTACTGCGTCGGGCACGTCGCGCCCGAAGCGGTGGACGGTGGCCCGATCGCGTTCGTCGCCGACGGCGACCGGATCGTGATCGACGCCGACGCGCACACGATCGACCTCCTCGTCGACGAGGCCGAGCTCGAGCGCCGGCGCAAGGAGTGGAAGCTCCCGGAGCCGCTGTACCCGAGCGGCTTCCTCGCCAAGTACGCCCGGCTCGCGCAGGGCGCCGAGAAGGGTGCCATCACCAACTTCTGACTTCTCAGCCCATTCGGCGAAGGGGAGACGGTTGCCGGAGATCCTGGAGGCGGAGAAGGCGCGGGAGCTGATCGAGGCGCGCGCGCTCGGCCGGGAGATCGCGTCGGTGCACGCGCCGGACGCCTGGTTCCTCAAGCGCGGTCTCACGCCCGACGCGGCCGAGGCCGCGCTGCCCGGTCACCGGTTCACCGACGCGCGCCGCCGCGGCAAGCTCCTGCTGCTCGACACGGACGCCGACGGTCCGACGCTCGCGCTGCACCTCGGGATGAGCGGCCGGGTCGTCATCGACGGCGAGGCCGCGGGCGACCCGCTGCTCTACGCGGCGAACGGCGACAACCCGGCGTGGCTGCGCTTCGGCGTGACGTTCGCCGACGGCGGATCGCTGTACCTGCGCGATCCGCGCCGGCTCGGCGCGGCGGAGCTCGACCCGGACGAGGACCGGCTCGGCGTCGACGCGTTCGCGCTCCGGCTCCCGCTGCTGCGCAAGCAGGTGGCCGCGAGCCGCGCGCCGATCAAGGCGATGCTCATGGACCAGTCCCGGATCGCCGGGCTCGGCAACCTGCTGACCGACGAGGCGCTCTTCCGCGCCGGCATCGATCCGGCCCGGCCCGCGAACACGCTGAGCGACGACGAGGTGAAGGCGCTGGCCCAGCGCGATCTCCACCACGCTGCGGGTGCTGCAGCGCCGGGGCGGCTCGCACACCGGCGACCACATGCCCGGCGCGCGAGCCGGGCGGCCACTGCCCGCGCGACGGCGCCGAGCTCCTGCGCCGGACCGTCGGCGGCCGCACCACCTACTCCTGCCCGCAGCACCAGCAGTAGCGCGCCGGCCGAGTCGGCTCATCCTCCTCTCACGAGCGACCTGCCTTACTGCGCAGGTGGCCATGGCCGATTCGCTCCGCTCGGGGAGAACCCGGCTGGCGGCCACGACCACCCGTACCACCAAGCTCGTCAGGTCGGTCGCGAAGACCAACCCAAAGATCGCGGCGACGCCCGTGGGTACCGGTGGGTCGGGGCCTCTCCTGCCCCTGCCCCCGTCCCGACCTCCGGCCCGCGGGCCCGCCGTGATCCACCCCGAGTCTCCGGACTCCGAGCCGCTCCTGCGGTTCCTCGGGGTCGCGGCGTTCCTCACCGTTCCCGGTCGCGCTCACCCTCCTCGGCGCCGACGGGGCCACCCACGACGCCGCGCACTTCCTCGCCGGCTACTCGCCCGAGCGCCTCGCGCACGGCGCGGTCTGGACGCTCCCGCTCTCGGCGCTGCTGCTCCCGAACGTGCGGATGATCGGGCCGACGACCGTCTTCACGATCGCGTTCCTCCTGCCCTACGCGCTGCTGCGCGGTCCGGTCCGCGCGCTCGTCGTGTTCTTCGGCGGTCACGTCGTCGCCACGCTGTGCGTCGCGGTGGTGGCGATCGGCGGGCACGTCGCCGGCTGGTCCACCGTCGCGCCCCTCTACCGCCACCTCGACTTCGGTGCCTCGGCCGGCCTCGCCGCGGTCGTCGGTGGCCTGGCCGGCGTCCTGCTCACCCGGTCCCGTCCGGCCGGCGTGGTCGCGTCGTGGCCGTGGTGGCGGGTACTTCGTCGCCGCGCTCCTGCGGAGCCCGGGAGTCATCCACGACGCGGCGCAGGCGGAGCAGCTCCTCGCCCTCGGCGTCGGCCTGATGGTCGAGCGGCACTGGCGCCACGCGGTCCGACCTCGTTGAGCCGGCCACGTAGCATCACGGACGTGCGCATCCTCCTGGTCGAGGACGAGCCCAAGATGGCTGCACTCGTCCGGAAGGCACTCGAACGCGACGGCTACGCGGTCGACGGCACCGACAACGGTGAAGACGCGGTCTGGCTCGGGACCGAGAACCCGTACGACGCGATCATCCTCGACGTGATGATCCCGCCGCCGGACGGCTTCGAGGTCTGCCGCCGGCTGCGCGCCGCGGAGTGCTGGGCGCCGATCCTCCTGCTGACGGCACGCGACGCGGTCAACGACCGGGTGACCGGGCTCGACGCCGGCGCCGACGACTACCTGCCGAAGCCGTTCAGCTTCGAGGAGCTCTACGCCCGGCTGCGCGCGCTGACCCGCCGGAGCACGCAGGCGCGGCCGGCGGTGCTCGAGGTCGGCGACCTCCGGCTCGATCCGGCGACGCACACGGTCAGCCGCAGCGGCACCGAGATCGATCTCAGCGCGAAGGAGTTCGCGCTGCTCGAGCTCCTGATGCGGCGGGCCGACCAGGTGCTGACCCGCACCGCGATCATCGAGAACGTCTGGGACTTCGCCTACGACGGCACCTCGAACGTCGTCGACGTCTACGTGCGCTACCTCCGGGAGAAGGTCGACCGGCCGTTCGGTCGGGACTCGATCGAGACGGTGCGCGGCGTCGGCTACCGGCTCCGGAGCGGAACCTGAGGCCCCGCACCCTCCAGGGTCGACTCACCCTCCTGTTCGGCATCAGCACGGTCGTGCTCGCCGGGCTGCTTCGGTGCGGTGGTGCTCGTGCAGTTCCGGGCCGAGCAGACCGACATCATCGACGAGGGCCTGCGCGACCGGTTCTTCGCGGTGCAGCGCGCGCTGGCCGCGGTGCCGCAGCAGGACGCGGTCACCGACGTGACGTCGTCGCTCCCACGCGGCGAGGGCTTCGCCCAGGTGCTCGACACCTCGGGTCGACGTGCTCGCCGCGTCGCCGCGTGCGTTGGCCGACGAGCAGGTGCTCACCGCGGCCGAGATCCGCGCCGCGATGCGCGGCCGGGCCACGCTTGGTGCGGTCGGTCGCGCCCGGCGACGAGCGGGCCCGGCTGCTCGTCGGGCCGGTCAAGGTCGGCGGCCGCATGGTCGTGCTCGCGGTCGGCACCCGCCTGGCCGAGAGCGAGCGGGCGTTCGACCGGCTGGTGCTCGCGCTCGTCGTCGGCCTCCCGCTGTTCGCGGGGCTCGTGTCGCTCGGCGGCTGGTTCCTCGCCGGCGCCGCGCTCGCGCCGGTGCGGTCGATGATCGAGGAGGCGGAGGACCTCTCGGTGCGCGAGCCGGGCCGGCGGCTGACGGTGCCGGTCGCGGGTGGGACCGAGATCGCCGAGCTCGCCGAGCGGCTCAACGAGATGCTGGCGCGCATCGAGGCCGCGGTGCTGCACGAGCGCAGCTTCCTCGACGACGCGAGCCACGAGCTGCGGACGCCGATCGCGATCCTGCGCGGCGAGGTCGAGCTCGCGCGGATGGGGGTCGCCGACGGCACCGAGCAGGCGGCGACGCTCGACTCGGTGATGGAGGAGGTCCTGCGGCTCCAGGACCTCACGACGGACCTGCTCGTCCTCGCGCGCACGCGCACCGGCACCGTCGGCGCACGGCCCGAGGTCGACCTCGGCGACGTCGCCGACGGCGGCGATCGAGTCGGTGCGCCGGGCCGGTGGCGACGCGTCGATCGAGATCGTCGCCCACGGGCACGGGACCGTCCGGGGCGACGCCGCCGCGCTCGAGCGCGCGGTGACCAACATCCTCGAGAACGCGTGCCGGTACGCGACCGCCCGGGTCGACGTCGTCGTCGGCGAGCGGCGGGGGAGGGCGCGTGGCTCGAGGTCCGCGACGACGGCCCGGGCTTCCCGCCCGAGCTCGAGGCGACGCGGGCATTCGAGCGGTTCGCGCGGGCGGACGGCCCGGGCGGCGCGGCCGGCGCCGGGCTCGGTCTGGCCATCGTCGGCGAGATCGTCGCGGCCCACGGGGGCACGGTCGAGGCGACGAACGCTCAACCGGGTGGGGCTGTCGTCCGAATCTGGCTTCCAACCCGTGATTGACGGGAGCCGGTCGCCGAGTTCTTCGAAGCCGAACGCGTAGGATGGTCCGCCTTGTCTGCATCGTCCGCTCCTGAAGCTGCGGGAACGACGCCGGCCGTGACCGAGACCGTCCCCGCCCAGGACCAGCGGCGGCGGCAGCGGGACGCACGGATCCTGGCCCTCGTGGTCGCGCTCGCCGGTCTCGTCAACGTCATCTCCGGGCTCACGCCGAGCCTCGCCGGCCGGGTGCACCTCATCGCGACCGGCGTGACCCCGGACGTCGTCGAGCTCGCGCACGGCGCGACCGCGCTGCTGGGCATCGCGCTGATCCTGCTCGCCCGTGGGCTCGCCCACCGCCGCCGGCTGGCCTTCATCGCGGCGATCGCGCTGCTCGGCGTCTCGGTCGTCACCCACGTCGCCAAGGGCCTCGACATCGAAGAAGCCGTGATGATGCTCGTGGTCGCCGGCCTGCTGGTCCGGGGCCGGCGCCTCTTCACCGAGCCGACGCCCCGCGGCGCGCTGGCAGTCGCTGCTGCGGTGGGTGCCGGTCATCATCGCGTTCGACGTCGCGTACGGGCTGCTCGGCCTCGCGCTGCGCCACGACCGCGTGCGCCCGTCGCTGACGCCGCCGCTCGCGTTCCGACGAGGTCGGGGCCCGCCTGCTCGGCGGCGTCGGGCCGCTGCAGCTGCACGGCGGGTTCGGCCACTGGTTCCCGATCTCGATCACCGTGCTCGGCGTCGTCAGCGTCGTGGCGATCGGCCTGCTCGCGCTCGCGCCGGTCGCGGAGCGGGTCGCATCGCACCACCATCACGAAGCGCGCGCCCGGGTGCGGCCCGATGCTCGACCGCGCCGACGGCGACACGCTCGACCCGTTCGCGCTGCGCGAGGACAAGTGCTACGTCTTCTCCGAGGACGGCAGCGCGGCGCTCGCGTACCGGTACGTCAACGGCATCGGGCTCGCGTCCGCGGATCCGCTCGGCAATCCCGAGCGCGTACCCCGAGGTGATCGAGACCTTCATCGAGCGCTGCGACGCGCACGGCTGGCGGCCCGGCGTCGATCGGCGTGCGCCACGACCGGCTCGAGCTCTGGCAGGACGCGGGCCTGCGGTCGCACTACCTCGGTGACGAGGCGATCCTCGACGTCGAGACGTTCACGCTCGAGGGCCGGGCGATGCGCCCGGTGCGCCAGGCCGCGAACCGCACCAAGAACCACGGCATCACCACCGAGATCATGCGCGAGGGCGAGCTCAGCCCCGACCTGCGCGCCGCGTTGCAGGCGATCGCCGAGCGCCACCGCAACGGCGAGCCCGAGCGGGGCTTCTCGATGGCGCTCGACGGCCTGCTCTCCGGTCGGGACCCGCAGTGCCTCGTGATCGTGGCCCGGGACGAGGACGGCACCGCGATCGCGTTCCAGCGCTACGTGCCCTGCAAGCTCGGCAACGGGCTCTCGATCGACGCGATGCGCCGGGACCCGGTCGGCCCGAACGGGGTCAACGAGCGGATGATCGTCGACGTCGTCAGCTGGGCGCAGGACCACGGCATCAGCGAGGTCTCGCTGAACTTCGCGGTGTTCAAGGGCCTGATCGAGGAAGGCGCGGACCTGAAGTTCGTCGCGGCGGCCGAGGCGTGGCTCGTGAAGCGGCTGAACCCGTACTTCCAGATCGAGTCGCTGCTGACGTTCAGCGCGAAGTTCGCGCCCCGATGGGTGCCTCGGTACCTGGTGTACCGGTCCGCGGGCGACCTCGTCGCCGCGGGCATCGCGGCGGCGAGCGCCGAGGGATTCATGCCGTTCGGCCGCAAGACCGCCGCCCCGGCCGCCACGTGAGCGTGGTGCCGGATCGTGAATGCCTTGCACGAATTGCAGGCGTCGTGCAATGATGCGGGTTCCATGTTGCACGCCTCCGACATTCTCGTAGTTACTTAGCGCACGGCGTTCTCCGCGTCCGTGCGCTGCCGCCCCTCGCTCTGCGAGGGGTTTTTCACGTCCGGAGGCGCTCACGGTGCCCTCGGACCGAACCCAGGAGCACCGATGAAGCTGAGTGGGGCCCAGGCCCTCATCAAGAGTCTCGAGATGGAAGGCGTGGAGGTCATGTTCGGCCTCCCCGGCGGGGCGATCCTGCCCGTCTACGACCCGCTCATCGACTCGTCGATCCGCCACATCCTGGTGCGCCACGAGCAGGGCGCCGGCCACATGGCCGAGGGCTACGCGCACGCGACCGGCCGGCCCGGCGTGGCCATGGTCACGAGCGGCCCGGCGGCGACGAACATCGTCACGCCGCTCGCCGACGCGTACCTGGACTCGATCCCGCTCGTCGTGATCACCGGCCAGGTCGCGCTCAGCTCGATCGGCTCCGACGCGTTCCAGGAGTGCGACACGCTCGGCATCACGATGCCGGTGACGAAGCACAACTGGCTCGTCACCGACGCGCAGGACATCCCGCGCATCATCCGTGAGGCGTTCCACGTGGCGACGACCGGCCGGCCCGGTCCGGTGCTCGTGGACTTCCCGAAGGACGTCGCGAACCAGACGATGACCTGGGAGTGGCCCGAGTCGGTCAACCTGCCCGGCTACAAGCCCAACCTCAAGGGTCACCCGAAGCAGATCAAGGAGGCCGCGCGCCTCATCAGCGAGTCGCACCGCCCGGTCATCTACGCGGGCGGCGGGATCCTGAAGGCGCGCGCGGCGGAGCAGCTGCGCGAGCTCGCCGAGCTCACCGGCATCCCCGTGGTGACGACGCTCATGGCGCGTGGCGCGTTTCCCGGACGACCACGAGCTGTGCCTCGGCATGCCGGGCATGCACGGCAACTACACCGCGGTCACCGCGATGCAGAAGGCCGACCTGCTCATCGCGCTCGGCTCGCGCTTCGACGACCGGGTGACCGGCAAGGTCGGCGCGTTCGCGCCCGACGCCAAGATCATCCACGTGGACGTGGACCCGGCCGAGCTGGGCAAGGTCCGCCGTCCGGACGTGCCGATCGTCGGCGACTGCCGCAACGTCATCGAGCGGATGATCTCGGCGATCCGGTCGGACAAGAAGCACGAGCAGCCGGACCTCACCCCGTGGCGCAACCAGGTGAAGGCGTGGCAGCAGGAGTTCCCGCTCGTGTACGAGCAGTACGAGGCGGGTCCGCTCAAGCCGCAGTTCTGCATCGAGTCGCTGCGGGACCACACGCCCGAGGACACGATCGTGGTGTCGGGCGTGGGTCAGCACCAGATGTGGACGAGCCAGCACTGGACGTTCCGCCACCCGTACACCTGGATCAACTCGGGTGGTCTCGGCACGATGGGCTTCGCGGTGCCGGCGGCGATCGGTGCGAAGGTCGGCATGCCCGAGCGGATGGTCTGGGCGGTCGACGGTGACGGTTGCTTCCAGATGACCGCGCAGGAGCTCGTGACCGCGAGCGCCGAGCAGATCCCGGTGAAGATCGCGATCCTGAACAACGCGTACCTCGGCATGGTCCGCCAGTGGCAGGAGCTCTTCTACGAGGAGCGCTACAGCGAGGTGTACCTCTCGCCCGACCTGCCCGACTACGTGAAGTGGGCCGAGGCGATGGGGTGCGTGGGCTTCCGCGTGGACACGCCCGACGAGGTCGTGCCGACGATCGAGAAGGCGAACGAGATCGACGACCGACCGGTCGTCATCGACTTCCGCACCGACTACCGGGAGAAGGTGTACCCGATGGTCGCCGCGGGGACGTCGAACGACGCCATCATCCTCGGTCCCGAGAACGACCGTCCGGGAGGTCGCTGATCATGGAGGGTTCCCATCACATCCTGAGCGTGCTCGTCGAGAACAAGTTCGGAGTGCTCAGCCGCATCTCCGGGCTGTTCTCGCGTCGGGGCTACAACATCTACTCGCTCGCGGTCAGCCCGACCGAGGACCCGCGCTACTCGCGCATGACGGTGGTCGTCGACGGTGACAGCGCGCCGATCGAGCAGGTCACCAAGCAGCTCAACAAGCTCATCCCGGTGATCAGGATCAGCGAGCTCAGCGAGGAGCAGGCCGTCGAGCGCGAGCTCATGCTCGTGACGGTCAAGGCCGACGGTGCGTTCCGCTCGCAGGTCACCGAGCTGGCGTCGATCTTCGAGGCGAAGATCCTGGACGTCGGCTACGACGCCATGACGCTGATGGTCGCCGGCGCACCCGAGAAGCTCGACGCGATGACGGAGCTGCTCGCCCCGTATGACATCGTCGAGCTGCAGCGGACGGGTCGGATCGCGCTGGCGAAGCTGTCCCGGGAGTCCGCCAAGCTCAAGCTCGTCAAGAACAAGGGCGCCTAGCCACCACCTCTGGCGCCTCGGACACCGCACCCACCAGACCACGAGAGGGAACCAATGCCCGCCACGATCTCCTACGACGACGACGCCGATCTCGGACTGCTGACCGGCAAGAAGGTCGCGATCCTCGGTTACGGCTCGCAGGGCCACGCGCACGCGCTGAACCTCAAGGACTCGGGCGTCGACGTGCTCGTCGGCCTGCGCGAGGGGTCGACGAGCACGGCGAAGGCCGAGGAGGCGGGCCTGCAGGTCCTGCCCACCGGTGAAGCCGTCGCCGCGGCGGACATCGTGATGGTGCTGCTGCCCGACACCGAGCAGAAGCGGGTCTACGAGGCGGACATCGCGCCGAACCTCCAGCCCGGCAACTCGCTGGCGTTCGCGCACGGCTTCAACATCCACTTCGACCAGATCGCGCCGCCCGAGGGCGTCGACGTGTGGATGATCGCGCCGAAGGGTCCCGGTCACCTCGTGCGCCGGACCTACGAGGAGGGTGGCGGCGTGCCCGCGCTCGTCGCGGTCGCCCAGGATGCGACCGGCAACGCACGTGCCGTTGCGCTCGCGTACGCGCGGGGGATCGGCGCGACGCGTGCCGGCGTGCTCGACACGACGTTCGAGGAGGAGACCGAGACGGACCTCTTCGGCGAGCAGGTCGTGCTGTGCGGCGGGCTCGTCGAGCTCATCCGCAACGGGTTCGAGACGCTGGTCGAGGCCGGCTACCAGCCCGAGTCCGCGTACTTCGAGACGCTGCACGAGGTGAAGCTGATCGTCGACCTCATCTACGAGGGTGGCATCGCGAACATGCGCTACTCGATCTCGGACACCGCGGAGTACGGCGACATGACCCGCGGCTCGCGCATCATCAACTCGGCGACCAAGGACGAGATGCGCAAGATCCTCGGCGAGATCCAGAGCGGCCAGTTCGCCGAGGAGTGGATCGCCGAGAACGAGGCCGGCCGCCCGAACTTCGACCGCCTGCGCGAGGAGTCGGCGAAGCACCCGATCGAGGCCGTCGGCACGCAGCTGCGTTCGATGATGCCGTGGATCGGGGCCGGCAAGACCAAGCCCCAGGACGTCTCGCGGCGGCTAGCCCGAACGGTGGGTCAGGCCTCGAAGTGCTTCTTCATCCCGGCGCACGCGCCGGCGATGGTGGGGGCGAGGATGTCCTTCAGCATGTCGGGGCGGACGTCGACGCCGTAGACGATCAGCGTCCCGTCGCCGTCCTCGAGCACGTCGATGGTCGAGAGGTGGAACTCGACCGGGATCGGCATCTCGGTGATCGAGTACTGGAACCGGCGGAGGTCGTCGTCGACGGTGACGATCTCCTCGGTGACGGAGATGTCGCCCATCTTGAGCTTGCGGGCGCTGCCCACCATCTCGCCGCTGTCGATGCCGTCGAACCAGTCGAGCAGCGCGAGCGGATCGCGGACTCCGGCCCAGACGGTGTCCGGTGCCGCGTCGATGTGGATGGTTTCGCGAATGGTTGCCATGCCGGCTGTCTAGCAGCCGGGCCGCGCCACCGTCACGGTGCTCAGCCTTCGGCCTCGGCCTTGATCTCGGCGAGCTGCTTCTGGTCGCCGGTGATCTCGCCGACGATGCGGGCGATCTCCTCGTCGCCGGCCGGGATCGCGCCCGTGCGCTGGCCGTAGACGACCCCGCCGAGCTCCTCTTTCAGATCGCCGACCTTCTTCTTGAGCTTGGACTCCTCGAGCTTGTCCTGGCCGGTCTCCGCGGCCTTCTGCACCTGATCGGCAGCCTTGCTCGCGGTGTCCTTGACCTTGTCCAGGAAGCCCATGGGAACGCTCCTCGAGGGTTGACGGGGGTCGGAGCAGCCTAGATCTCGGGTTCGGGCACCGTGGGTCGATCGTGCCGTCCGGCCACGGGAGAGCCGAAGCGCCGAATCGTGCACAACCTGGGTCGGACGTCGTCGCCGAAGGGAGTGGAGACCGAAGTCCAACCGAGGGCTTCGGGCCGGGCACGACCAGCGAAGCGTCGCGCGCCCACCACCCGAGGCGATGAAGGTCTAGCCGCGCGGCAGCGTGCTCAGGATCGCGTCGGCCCAGGTGACGTCGGGGCGGGTCGTGGGTACGACGCGATCGCGTCGGGGACGTCGATCTCGAGCCGGACGAGCGCGCCGCCGAGCGTCTTGCCGAGGTTGTCCGAGCGCAGGCTCTTCGGTCCGCCGCCGCCGAGCGCACCCCGCAGCACGAAGTTCAGCGCGCGCACGTTCGGCGCCTCGTAGCGGCTGACCTCGCCGTGCACCATCGGGCCGAAGTGCTCGCGCACCCGTTCCGCCGTCACCTGCTCGACGATCAGCGCGTACACGTCGTCGTCGTACGCGAGCAGCGCGACGTCCGACGTGTCGCCCTTGTCGCCGGCAGCGGTATCCGCAGAGCTCTCGCAGCGCGAGTCGGGGCATCGTCAGACCTCCTCGACGGTCACGGTGACGCCCGGGTCCACCAGGGCCTTGTCGATCAGCGTCGGCCAGAGCCCGAGCAGCTCGGTGCTCGCGCCGGCCATGCCGCGACCCATGCCGGTGAGCCCGGCCGGCGGCGCGGAGAGCGTGAGCGGGACGAGCTCACGGCCGACTGCTCGCGCGGTGCGCTCGTCGTCGCAGCGCCACGCGGCGCGCAGCACGCACTCCGGCGGCTCGGCCCCGACCGGCAGCGGCGGCACGGTCGGGCCGCCCAGCGCGTTCGACCCCCCAGTACTCGAAGCACCACTCGCGCACTTCGATGCCCGCCATCTCCACCCGCTTCGCCAGGATCGCCGCGGTGGCCTTCGCCTTCTCGGGTGCGTCCGGCCACGAGAACGCGACGCGCGTCTCTCCCGCCCAACCCGCGTGGTACGCCAGCAGCGCCTTGTACGTGGCGGTCGCCGGGCTGCCTCGCACCCCGCTCACCCGCACCCGGTCCGAGCCGAGGTCCTCGAACTGTCGCGCTCGTGAAGTCCGCGACGACGTCGGGCGAGAAGTACGACGCCGGGTCGTGCACCTCGTAGAGGAGCTGGTGGCGCACGGTGTCGAGGTCGACTCTGCCCGCCCGACGCCGGCGGCTTGGTGATCACCGCGCTCCCGTCGGCCGCGACCTCGGCGATCGGGTACGGCAGCTTCCACGGCTCCGGGATCGTCCACCACTCGCCGGAGAAGTTGCCGCCCGCGACCTGGCCCGAGCACTCGAGCAGGTGGCCGACGAGGATCCCGGCGGAAAGCCGGTCCCAGTCGTCGCGGGCCCAGCCGTGCTCGTGGATCAGCGGCCCGAGGAAGAGCGCGGCGTCGGCGACCCGGCCCGTGATGACGACGTCCGCCCCTTCTGCGAGCGCTTGCCGCGATCGGGAACGCGCCGAGGTACGCCGACGCGAACAACGGTGGCGCGGGCAAGGCGGAGAACGGCTCGCCGGTGTCCATGTTGGCGAAGCCCGAGGTGGTCTCGGTCCGACGAGCGGGTCGAGCCGGGTCATGAGGTCGTCGCCGAGCACGGTGGCGATGCGCAGCCCGAGATGCCCATCTGCTTCGCCGTCTCCTTGGCCGCGTGCGCGGCCGCCGCGGGGTTGATGCCACCCGCGTTCGTGATCACCTTCGTCCGCCCGTCGATCACCGCGGGCAGCGACGCGGCGAGGTAGCGGGGGAGATCGCGCGTGTACCCGAGCGACTCGTCGCGCGCCCGGTCCTTCTGCAGGATCGCGAGCGTCAGCTCCGCGAGTGCTTCGAGGCAGAGGTAGTCGACCCCTTCGGCGAGCAGCCCCTCGACCGCGCGCGGCGTGTCGCCGTAGAAGCCCTGCCCGCCACCGAGCCGGACCAGTGCCGCGTCAGGCATGGACTGCCGGGTCGTCGGTCGGACCACGGAGCCGCGGCTTCGAGCTGCGCCGCGACCCGCAGCAACAGGTCCTCGCGGCCGTAGTCGGCGAGCAGGTGCACGCCGACCGGCATCCCATCCTCGCCCTGGGCGATGGGCAGCGAGATCGCGGGCTGCCCGTTCTGGTTGCACGCCGGGCGTGTACGGCGTGAACGTCGCGGACTTCCCGTACCCGACGAACGGGCTCGTCGGGAGTGTTCGAGCACGCCGAGCTCGGGGGGTGGCTCGCCCAGCGTCGGGGTTAGCAAGCAGATCCCAACCGTCGGACCACCACTGCATCGAACTGGCGCGAGAACGTCTGCAGGGCGAACAGCGCGTCGGTGTACGCGACGGCGTCCACCTTGCGCCCGTGATCGGCGAGCAACCAGGTCAACGGCTCGACGTCGTCCTGTCCGAGCTCACGGCCGAGGACGCGACCCGAGGCGCGCGAGGTTCGACGCGGCCATCGCCGACCAGATGGGGATGAACGCGTCCATCGTGCCGGCGTTGTCGAACGCGTCGGGGTGGGCGATCTCGACCACGTGACCGGCCGCCTCGAGCAGCTTGGCCGCGGCCTCGGCGCCGGCGACGCAGTCGGGATGCACGTGCTCGGCGCGCCCCGGAAAGGTGGTCATGAGCCCGATGCGCAACGAGCCCGGGTCCGCTCCCACCTCGTCGCGGTACGGCCGCGTCGGCGCCGGCGCGACGACGGGATCACCGGGCTCCGGGCCGGAGGCGACGTCCAGCAGCGCGGCCGCGTCCCGCACGGTGCGCGTGACGTGCGAACTGGACGCTGAGTGGACGGGCGATCTCGCCGCTGCCCGGGCCGACCGACACTCGCCCGCGCGAGGTCTTCAGGCCGACGAGCCCGCAGCACGCGGCGGGGATGCGGATGGATCCGCCACCGTCACTCGCGTGCGCGGCCGGCACCATCCCACTTGCCACGGCCGCCGCGGATCCGCCACTGGAGCCACCGGAGATCCGGTTGGTGTTCCAGGGATTGCGCGTGGCGCCGTACGCGGCCGGCTCGGTGGTCGGCATGATCCCGAGCTCGGGCGTGTTCGTGCGGCCCAGGACGATGAAGCCGGCCTCCTGCCACCGGCGGGCGAGGTGGCTCGTCTCCGGCGCGATGTATCCGGCTTCCTTGAGCGCGCGCATGCCCTCGTGCATTGGCTCACCCTCCATCGGGATCGCCAGGTCCTTCACGAGGAACGGGACGCCGTGAAACGGTGCGTCCGGACGAGCCTTCCCCTCGCCCCGGTCCGCGAGCCTCGCCTCGTCGATCGCGCGGTCGAACCGGTTCGTCGTCAGCGCGTTCGAGCGTCGGTTGCAACGCCTCGATCCGGGCGATCGCCGCGGTGACGAGCTCGGTCGGGGTCACGTCACCACTGCGCACCAGCTCGGCCTGCGTGGTCGCGTCGAGCCGGGCCAGATCATCACTCATGGGGAAGCGCTCCTTCTCAGGCGAACACCGGCGGGCGGCGGTCGACCCAGGGTTGCGCAGTCTCGAGCTGGGCCGCGACCCGCACCAGGAGGTCTTCCCGACCGAACGCGGCGACGAGCTGGACACCGATCGGCAGGCCGTCGGCGTTCCAATGCAACGGCAGGTTGATCGCCGGCTGGCCGCTGACGTTGAACTGCGCGGTGAACGGGACGAAGTCCGCCGAGCGGAAGAAGCCACCGAGCGGGTTGTCCGTCGTGGAGTCGAAGGTGCCGTGCAGGACCGGCGGCTCACCCAGCGTCGGGGTGAGCAGCAGGTCGAAGCCGTCACCTTCCGGGGCCCACCAGACCGCGGCCTTGCGGTTTGCCTTCATCGCGTCGGTGACCGCGCCGACGAGCTGCGCCGCGGTGACGGAGCGTCCCATGTCCGCGAGCGCCCACGTGAGGATCTCGACGTCGTCCGCGGTGACCGGCCGGCCGACCTTCTTGCCCCAGTCGTCGAGGAGGTAAGCGCAGTCGGCAGCCCACACCGCGCCGAACTGCATGATGAGCTCCTCGTTGTCGAAGCCCGCCGGCGCCGCGACCTCGACCGAGTGACCGAGCGATTCGAGCAGCTTGGCCGCGCTCTCCGCGGCGTCGACACAGTCCGAGTGGACCGGGGTGTCCCCGATCGGGTTCGTGGTCTGGATGCCGACCTTGAGCTTCCCGGGGTCCGCGCCGACCTCGTCGCGGTACGGCCGCGCGGGTCGCGGAGCCTGCGTCGCGTCACCGGGGAACGGCCCGTTCACGGCGTCGAGCACGCCGGCCGTGTCGCGCACCGTCCGGCTCACGCACAGCTCGGTGACGAGGAACTGCGAGATGTCGTTGAGGTCGGGTCCGGTGGAGGTGCGCCCGCGGGTCGGCTTGAGCCCGACGAGCCCGCAACAGGAAGCAGGGATGCGAATCGAGCCGCCGCCGTCGTTCGCGTGCGCGATCGGCACCATCCCGCTGGCGACCGCGGCCGCCGAGCCACCCGACGAGCCACCGGTTGTCCGCCCGTGCTCCCACGGGTTGTGCGACGGCCCGTAGGCGGTCGGTTCCGTCGTCGGGACCAGGCCGAGCTCAGGGGTGTTGGTGCGACCGATGGCGACGAAGCCGGCGTCGAAGTACTTCTGCGCGAGGTTGTCGGTGTGCGGCGAGACGTATCCCGCTCCCTTCAGGAACCGCATGCCTTCGTGGTACGGCTGACCCTCGATCGCGCACCCGAGATCTTTGAACAGGGTCGGCACACCGGTGAACGGGCCGTCCGGGAGCGGGCCCGCGGCCTGTTTCCGAGCCCGCTCGAACAGCGGGGTGATCACCGCGTTCAGCTCCGGGTTCAGCTTCTCGACCCGGTTGATCGCCGCGTCGACGAGCTCGAGCGGTGAGACCTGGCCGGTGCGAACCAGCTCGGCTTGGGCGGTGGCGTCGAGCGTGGCGAAGTCGTCGGTCATGGGGCGAGCGTAGGCCGGAGCGGGCACGAAGTGCGCAGGCCGCAGCGACCCGGAAGGGGCGAGCGTAGGCCGGAGCGGGCACGAAGTGCGCAGGAGGGGCACGAAGTGCGCAGGCCGCAGCGACCCGGATCGTCGGTCCTACACAGCCGCGGAGGTCGACCTCCCAAGTCTCGACGATGTCGTCGCCGTCGGCGATCTGCATGCGCTCGTGCCGCGCGATCGTCGGGTCGATGTGTGCAGGCCAGATCCGCACCCGGTCGCCGACCCTCGGTGTCGCGCCCCGCGCGGGCCGGATGGTGACGTGCTCGTCCGAGCAGAAGAGCACCTCGCCGGCCTCCACGCTCGGGTCGCCGTGGTCCATGCCGAGTGCCTTGAGGCCACAGTCCGCGACGAACCAACCCTTTGGGGAGACGGAGACGACCGTCGCCTCTACCCAGAGCGCCTGCCGGAACGGAAGGTCGAGCTGCGCGTACGCGGTGTCCATGAGCGCGTACGAGCCGGCTTGGATCTCGGTGCACCACACGTTGATGTCGAAGGTCCCGGTGCCACCGCCCGACATCACGTCCCCGCCGACGTCGTCGTGCGCAGCGCGCAGCAACGCCATGCACTGTTCGGTCGTCTCGGTGCGCCACACCCGATCGACGTTGCCGACGACGTGGCCCTCGTAACCCATCACGCCGCGCACGGCCATGCCGCGCGCGCGGGCCAGGTCCGCGATCGCTCCGGCCTGGTCAGGTGCGCACCCACAGCGGGGGAGCCCCACGTCGACGTCGATCAGCACCTCGCGGATGCCGTTCGCGGCCGCGGCATCCACCGTCTCGGGCGAGTCCACCGCAACCGTCACGCGAGCGCCGCAGTCCGCCATCGCGCGCAACCGCTTTCCGTTGACCGTCTCGTTGGCCAGGAGCAGGTCGTCGCCCAGCCCGGCTGCCGCCATGCCGACGATCTCTTTCGGCGTTGCCGCACAGAACGTGCGGTGTCCGACCGCGGCCTGACGCCGGGCGAGCGCCGTCGTCTTGTGCGCTTTGACGTGCGGGCGGCAGCGATCGCCGGGAAGGGCCGCGGCCATCGTGGCGAGGTTCTGCTCGAGCCCGGCGGCGTCGACCACGAGCGCCGGCGTGGCGAGATCCTGGATCTTCACCCGTGCGACCCGTCGTTCGGGGCCCCGCGAGGGGCTGAATCGGGAATTCGCACTGGCCTGCTGGTGGGAGGGGCGCTCATCTGCGCGAGCATGGCATCACCATGGTGGTGTACGGGCGACGAGGAGCGAGACGGTGAGTGGCGAAGCACGGGCTCCCGGCTGGTACCCCGATCCCTGGGACACGCCCGAGGAGCGGTACTTCGACGGGGTCGCGTGGGCCCGAACCACCCGCCGGCCGGGTGGATCGGACGCACCACCCGGCTCCGAGACCTGGATCCCTCCCGTCACCCCGGGCGCGCCACCCGCGGCGCCCCCCGCATCTGTCGCACCCGTCGCCGCGATGCCCGCGGGCACACCCGCGCTGGGCACCGAACCCGCAGCACCCCCCGGCTGGCATCCCGACCCGTGGGGTGCCGCAGCGCTGCGCTACTGGGACGGTCGGCAGTGGACCGGCCACGTCAGTGGGATTCCGGGCGCGCCGGCCCCCGCCCCGATGCCCGTCGCCGTGCCGCAGATTGCCGAGGAGCGGACCGCGTCGCGCTGGGCGAAGGTTGGTCTCGCGTGGGCGGGACCCGCGGTGGCGATCGGGTCGATCGGCGTCGCGTTCTGGGTGCACTGGGTCGCCGATCACTTCGACGAGCTCACCCGTGAGGGCAGCTCGACGAACCAGAGTGGCAACTCGGGCGCGGCGATCGTCATCCAGCTCGCGCTCGTCGTCATGGTTGTGGGCGCGGTGCTGTTCCTGCTCTGGTTCTACCGCTCCGCGACGCTGGCTTCACGCACGGGCCTGCAGGCCCGCCGCCGGCCCGGGCTCGCAACCGCGTCGTTCTTCATCCCGGTGCTCAACCTCTGGTGGCCGTACCAGTCGACGCTCGACCTGCTTCCCGAGAACCACCCGGCCCGCCACCTCGTTCGTCGCTGGTGGGTGCTGTGGATCGGCTGCATGGCCGGCTTCGTCGCCGTCTGCTTCAGCGCCACCGTGAATGAGGCCGCGCTGGCTGTGGTCACCGCGGTGACGGTCGTGCTCGCGCTGCTCGCCGCACTCACCGCCCGCTCGGTCGTGAGCGAGATCACCGACGCGCACGACCAGCTGCTCGCCGGCGTCTGATCAGGTACCTGTCCACTTCGGTTCGCGCTTCTCCGCGAACGCGGTGGCACCCTCGATCGAGTCCTTCGACGTGAAGACCTCGATCGCCAGCTCGTAGTTGCGCCGCCAGGCGGCCGCTTCGTCGAGGTCCGGCGCCTCGTGCACCATCTTCAGCGTGTTGCGCACGGCGAACGGGCCGTTGGACGCGATGCGACCCGCGAGCTCGAGTGCCGTGTCGATCACCTGATCGCCGGGCACGACCCGATTGACGAGGCCGACCTGCATCGCACGGCTCGCTTCGATCGGGTCACCCGTGATCGCCAGCTCCGTCGCGAGGGCGAGTGGGATGCGCTTCGGCAGCCGGATCAGGCCGCCGGCCGCAGCGAACAGTCCCCGCTTCACCTCGGGCAGCCCGAACTTGGCGTGATCGGCCGCGACCACGAGGTCGCAGGCGAGCACCAGCTCGAAGCCGCCAGCGAGAGCGGGGCCGTTCACGGCCGCGATGATCGGCTTCGGGAACGTGCGGTTCACGACGCCACCGAAGCCACCCCGCTTCGTCTGGAGCTCGCCGCCCTTGCCCTGCGCGACCTGCTTGAGGTCCGCGCCGGCGCAGAAGGTCGTGCCGTTCCCGGTGATGATCACCACCGCGATGGCGTCGTCGGCCTCGAACTCGTCGAGTGTGGCCTCGATGGCCCGCGCGAGCTCTTGGTTCATCGCGTTGCGCGCCTCGGGACGATTCAGGGTGATGATCCCGACTCGATCGCGCTTCTCGGATTCGACGACGGCCATGGGCATCCTCCGGGTTCGGTCCGCGGGACGGTAGCGCGAACCGCCGGAGCGCTACGGGGCCTCGACCTCGCCGGCAGCTTCGCCGTGCAGCTCGGCGATCGGCGCGTCGACGGCCGTTGCGAAGTTCGGCCACGCGAGCCGGGCACCGAGGAGCAGGAGGAACATGAGGACCGCGGCGCCCGCCGTCGTGGCGCGCAGGCCGATCGAGTCGGCGATCGCCCCCTGGAGCACCGCGCCAAGGGGGTAGAGCGACCCGAGCAGCACCTGGAGCACGCTCAGCACCCGCCCGCGCACTGCTGCCGGCGCCCGGAGCTGGGCGATGCTCGTGAAGCTCGAGAGCGCACCGAGGTAGAGCAAGCCCACGAAGTAGATCGCGAGGGCCGAGAGCGCGAGCTCCGGCATGAGCGCGTACGCGACGAGCGCGGGCGGGAGTCCCCAGAGGACGCCGAGGAGCACGCGCCTCGGTCCGAAGCGCACCGCGAGCGCGGCGAGCGTCAACGCCATCGTGACCGCTCCGAGACCCTGTGCGGTGACGAGCACGGCGGTGCCTCCCGCCCCGCTGTCGAACACCTTCTCTGCCATTGCGGGGATGAGCGCGATGAACGGCGCCGCGAGCAGTGTGTTCACTGCCATGTACGCGACAACGACCCGCAACCCTGGATCACGACGCGTGTAGGCGACGCCTTCTCGGATCGACGCGAGCACCGACTGGGCGCGGCGCTTGACCGGAGGGGGGATCCGGAGCTGGGTGACCGCGAAGATCACCGCAAAGAAGCTGAGCGTGTTGATGGCGAACGCCCACGTGTAGCCACCGACGCTGATGACGATCCCCGCGAGCGCCGGTCCGACGACCCGACCGAGGTTCCATTGCGCGGACGAGAGTGCGACGGCGCCGATGAGGTCTTCCTTGGGCACGAGGTCGGGGAGCACGGCTTGGTACGCGGGGAACCCGACGGCCTGGGTGCACCCGGCCCCGAAGACGATGAGCGTCACGAGCCCCGGGCTCGTCTGACCGGTCGCCGCGAGCGCGGTGAGCGTGCCCGCGAAGATCGTCTGGATCGCCGTGGTGATGAGCAGGAGGCGCCGGCGGGGGACACGATCCGCCAGCGCGCCGCCGAACGGGCCGAGGACGGCGCTGGGCACGAAGCCGGCCGCGGCCACGAGTCCGGTCCAGATCGCCTGGTTCGTCGCGTCGGTCACGAGGATGCCGACGCTGAGGGTCTCCATCCACGTGCCGATGTTCGAGACGAAGGCCCCGGTCCACAGGATCGCGAACATGCGGTGCCGGAGGGGAGCGAGTGAGCGCAGCACGGCGCCAGCAAACTACCCGTGCTCTCGCGCCCGACCTGCGGAGGGTTGATCGGGTCCGCGGCTCTAACCTGGCCGGATGGCCCGAGACCCGAGACCGAACGGGAAGATCGTGGAGGTCGCCAACTTCGGGTCCCGCACGGAAGCGGACGCGACGATCGCGTTGCTCGAGGCGAACGGGATCCAGGCGTCCGGGAAGTACGGCGACGCGGGCGGTTGGATGCCCCCCGTCGCGCTCGTCGACGGCTTCCGCGTGGTCGTCTTCGACGACGACCTCGAGGCGGCGAAGGTGCTGCTCGCGGCCGAGATCGCCGACGAGGACGGCCTCAGCCCGGAACCCACCTGAGCCGCGCGTCGAAGCGGACGGGGCTAACGGCAGGCGCGGTCGGAGGCTTCGAGCGCGCGGGCGCGAACCTCGGTCTCGCCGTCGATGCGGCGATCGTGCATGAGCACCTTCCCGTCGACCACGACCGTGTTGACGGCGGCGCTGCTCGCGGCGTACACGAGTGACTCGACGAGAGGCCCACACGTCATCTCGATGCCGTCGCGGTCGACGAGCAGGAAGTCGGCGGGCTGGCCAACCGCGATCGGGGTCCCACCGAGCACGGGTGCGAGGTCGCCGGTCGCGATGGCCCAGGCCTCGGCGGCCGGCAGCGTCGCCGGATCGACCGCGGTGTGCTTCTGCAGGAGGGCCAGGACCTTCATGTCTGCGAGGAGGTCGAGCGAGTTGTTCGACCCCGCGCCGTCCGTGCCGAGTCCGACGGCGACGCCTGCGCGGCGCGCGCTGCGGGTAGGGGAACGCGCGCCCGACTGCGAGCTTCATGTTGGACACCGGGTTGGTCACGATGGTTGCGCCCCGCTCGGCGACGAGCGCGAGCTCCGCGTCGTCGAGCCACACGCCGTGGGCGAGCACCGCGCGCTCGTTGAGCAGACCGAGCCGGTCGAGGTACTCGGCCGGCCGGCAGCCGTGCGCATCGATGCAGGCGTGCACCTCCTGCTCCGTCTCGGACAGATGCGTGTGGACCGGTACCTGCTGGTCCTGCGAGATCTCGGCGATGAGCCGGAGCGTCGGCTCGGTCACGCTGTAGTGGGCATGCGGCGTCAACGCACCGTGCACGCGGGGCCCGAGCTCAGCCGAGCGCCGCGATGCCTTCAGCCGCGGCCTCCGGGCGCGCGCCTTCCGGTGCACCTTCGAACTCGAGGATCGGCTGGCCCACGAACGCCCGCAGCCCGCTGTCGAGCACGGCTCGGGCCACATCGAGCTGGTGCCAGTACATGTCCCAGAACCGCACGGTGCCGCTCCGGATCATCTCGAGGCAGGCGAGCCGGGTGCCCCAGTAGACGTCGGCGCCGGTCAGGTTGGCCTCTGCGGGCCAGATGCGCTGCTCGAGCCACTCCATGAGGGGGAGGTCGTCGCCGAAGCCGCGAAACAGCGTCATCGCGGCGTGGGTGTGGCCGTTCACGAGCGCCGGCGTCAGCGCCTGGCCGCCCGCGGCGAGCGTCTCGTCACCGGGCTCGGCGGTCACGTCCGGACCGAGCGCGTCGATGATCCCGTTCACCGCGCGCAGGCTGACCGGCTCGCCGTCGAACGTCGCGTCGGTGATGGTGAGCCCCATCAATCGGATCCTGCGAGCACCGGGAGCACAGTATCGAGATCCGCGAGCAGCGCGGCCTGGTTTGCCGCGACCGCCACGTGGAACTGGTCGAGCGTCAACGGGTCGTGGTCCAGACCGTTGGCCAGGTTGTCGACGACGCACACCGCCGGCGTACGCGAGGTCGACCTCCTTGCTGAGGATGCACTCGGCCGCGATCGTCATGCCGACGAGATCGCCGACCCGGGCCAGCGCCCGAACCTCCGACGGCGTCTCGAAGCGCGGGCCGGTGGTCTGGGCATACGTGCCGCCGTCGATGATCGGTGTCGCCGCGCACTCGGCCCACGTCTCGAGGAGCCGGGCACGCCACGGCCGATCGAAGCCCGGGACCGTGTGACTTCTCGCATCGTCGAACACGGTCTCCGACACCTGGGGCGCGTAGAAGTCGTCCGGGCAGACGAACGTCCCGACCGGCCAGTCGACGCGCAGGCTGCCGGTCGACGAGAGACCGAGCGCGCGGTCGCAACCGGCGGCGATCAGCGCGAGGACGTTCGCCCGATGGTCGATCTCGTGGGGGCGGACGTACCGGTCGAAACCGTGGCGCTGCAGAATGACGAATTCGCCGGCGTCGAGCAGCGTCACCCCGTCGACGACGATCGGCTTCGCTCCGGCTTCGAACGCGCTCTCACGAACGCCGGTGCCACCGATGACGGCGAGTCGACCCACGCGCTCAGCCGGAGGCGAGCTTGCGCCAGAGTGCGCGATAGGTCGGGTACTCGAGCGCGGGCTGGACGTACCCGGCTTCCATCAGGGCCCGGTGGTAGGCGGGAAGCTTGCGGAATGGGATCCCGGAGTCGACGTGATGGGCGAGGTGCCAGCCGGTGTTGTAGGGCACGATCGTGAGGCGGCCGGCCCACGACTGGCGGACCGCGTGGGTGGTGTTGCGCCGGTCCTCCGAAGCCTGCATCCCGCCGTGCTCGGCGATGGAGCGCAGCCGGTTCATCACCCGCCAGACCGTGAGGTCGGGGAGCAGCCAGAGGAACAGGTACAGCCAGGGGTGGCCGGCGAGCGTGAACAGTCCGAGGATCACGACCTGGGTGGCGAGGATGCGCCTGGCCTGCTGCCTGATGGCCGGATTCTGCGACCGCACGCCGCGCAACAGCCCCCGCATGAGCTTCGTGCCGGTGACGCCCAGCGCGTCGCGTGTGAGCTTGCGCCGCATCGAGTCACTTGGGATCGGGTAGCCGGAGTACATGGGGATGTCGGGCTCGTTGGGCCCGAACTCCTCGCGGTGGTGCGCCATGTGACCCCGCCGGTAGAGGTCGATGGGGGCGAACACCGGGAAGCCGAGGAACCAGCGGCCGACGAAGTCGTTGGCCTTCCGGTTGCCGAAGAGCATCCGATGGGCCGCTTCGTGCATGAGGATGTTGTAGCGCGCGATCGCCGAACCCATCGCGAAGAATGCGAGCACCCAGACGACCGGGTTGTTCGCCCACACTGCGATGGCGATGACGCCGACCGTTCCCGCGTAGAGCAGCACGACGGTCAGTGCGTTGCGCCAGGACGGGATCCGTCTGAGCTCCTCGCGCCACTCGGGCACCGGCTTGCCGATCGCGGTCACGTGCGAGCCGGGGCGCGGGGCGACGAGCAGGGCGGGGTCGGGGGCCATCGTCGTGGACCGGTGTTCGGATGGTTGTGTCGCCACGGCCGTGATATTACAGTGATTACAATAGATGCAGCAATCGCGTAACATCGCTCGGCCGGGGGGCCCGGAGCCACTGCTCGAGCGGCCGCTCTCCGCCCGCTCGGTCATGGCGAGCCTGCTGCTCGGCCGGAGGGTTCCGGAGGCCCCGGTGGCCGATCTCGTGCGGTGGTGCAGCCTCTTCGGCATCGCCGAGGGGACGGCCCGCGTGGCGCTGCACCGGATGACGGTGAAAGGCGAGATCGTCGCGAGTGACGGTGTCTACCGCCTTGCGGGTGGGCTCGCCGGTCGCCAGGCGCGCCAGGAGACCAGCCTGACGCCGCGGATCCACGCCTGGGACGGCGGCTGGCGGGTGGCCGTCGTCGTGGCGACGCGACGCGACGCGCCGACCCGCGCCGGGCTGCGCGACGCGATGCGTCGACTCCATCTCGCCGAGCGGCGCGAAGGGGTGTGGCTACGGCCCGACAATCTCGACCTCGAGGTCCCGGCGGCGGTTCGCCGCCAGTGCGAGTGGCTCTCGGCCCGGCCGGACGGTGATCCGATCGCACTGTCCGACCGACTCTTCCATCCATCGGGCTGGGCCCGGCGGGCTCGTGCGCTGGCCGCGAGGCTCGCCGAGATGACGGACCGACTCACGGGAGACGAGACCGAGCTCGCCGCCGAGGCGTTCATCGCCGGCGCGGCGGCGTTGCGTCACATCGGCAGTGATCCGTTGCTGCCGTCCGGCGCTGCTCCCGGAGGACTGGCCTGGTTCTGCCCTTCGCGCGGAGCTACCGGCGATACCAGCAGTCGTTCGACGCGGTCGCTCGGGAGTGGTTTCGTTCCCCGTAGCGGGCGCGATCGCTACGGACCGAGGATGCCGTTGCGTCGGAAGTACGTGTCGATGTCCTTGCCCAGCGATCGGGCGTACGTCGCGGTGAGGTGTCCTCGGTCCATCTTCACGATCTTGCCGTCGATCACCGGGTCACAGATCGGGAGGTACGGACACACGAGGCGGTCGATGTTGAGCGACCAGATGCTGTGGTTGTTCGCGATCGCGCGATACATCCGCTCGACCGCTTCGGGCTCCGGGGACACCACGTAGCGGCACGCGTCGACGGACTTCGCCGAAGAGAGGCACACCAGCGGGTCCTCTTCCTGGGTTGCGTAAGGAGTCGGCTCGATGAAGACGACCTTGCGACCGCCGCGGCGGAGATGCTTGATCGATCGTTCGGTCGCACGTTGCACCGCGGGAAGAAATGCCGGAGTTCCCGACCGTACGAGCCCATCCGGCGTATCGAGCGACGTGGTCAGGCTCGGGTCGTGGAAGGTGCGGTTCATGACCACGACGACATCCGGGTCGATCTCGGGAACGAGCCGTCCGTAGACATCACGGTGATGCGCGATGCATTCCGCGTGCCGGCGGGGGTTGTTGGCGAAGTAGAGGTCCTCCTGCCACGGGCAGGTGTCGTGGGTCGCGACTGAGAGCGTCGCGTGCTCTCGCTTGGCGAGCGCCTCGAATGCCGGCACGAGCATCCCGGCGTTGCTGTCGCCGATCAGGAGAATGTGCGGCTTGCCGCCGCGCACCGCGGTGCAGGCCGCGACCGGCTTGTCGATGCAGCGCGGTCCGGCGTCGTAGTCACCGCGTGCCGACTGCCAGTCGATGCGGTGCCGCACGCCCGACGCGGTCGTGCTCGCCCCGCCCCCACGGGTGACCGCGGCTTCGGAGCCATCCCCTTCCACGAGGGCCGGAGCCACGACGAACGCACCGAGAAGGCTCAAGGCCAGACCCAGCGCGATCACCGGCAGCCGGTACCGATCGAGCGACTTGGACGCCCGGACCGGTCGTTCGAGGAGCTGGTAGCTCAACGACGCGAGTCCGGTCCCCAGGCCCGCGGCCAGGAGGAAGAGCGAGATCGAGCTCATGTTGAAGAGTCGGAGCGCGATCACGATGATCGGCCAATGCCATAGGTAGGTGCCGTAGGAGACTTGACCGAGATACACCAACGGCGCACGCGAAAGTGCTGGTTGTACGAGGCCGTCCGGCACGCTTTCGAGCGCGACGATCAATGCGCACGTGACGGCCGTGACGACTGCGCCGCGGGAGATTGGCCCGAAGTCGACGAGCGAGCTCGCGAGCACGAAGAGCGCCACGATCGACGCCGCCGCGATCCAGCGCAGCCGGCGCCGGTGCCGGTGCGCGAGCTCGAGGACCCCCGGTGTGATGGCCAGGAAGGCTCCCGCGAGGAGCTCGTACGCACGCGTGTCCGTGCCGTAGTAGGCCCGGTTGAGGTCGGTGCCCGCGAGGTGGAGCGCCGCGATCAACGAGCACCCTGCGGCCACCACCACGACGCCGCGGATCACGTGCCACTGCGCCCGTCCCGACGCGACGAGTCGCGACGATCAGGCCTCCGAGCAGCACGGGCCACACCGCGTAGAACTGCTCCTCGATGGAGAGGGACCAGAAGTGCACCACCGGGCTCGCGTTGATGTCGCCGCCGAAGTAGTCGTTGGACTGGCGGATGAAGAACCAGTTCGCGACGTAGAGGAACGCGGCCTTGATCGAGCCCAGTGCGTCGATCACCTCGGCCGGCGCCGCAACCGCGGCGAAGGTCGCGGCGGTGACTGCCAGCACGACGAACGACGCGGGCAGCAACCGCCGAAAGCGCCGGGAATAGAAGCGCGTGAACCCGATGCGACCCTGGCCGCGGATGTCGCGCAGCAGGAGCTGCGTCACGAGGTAGCCGGAGAGGACGAAGAAGACGTCGACGCCGATGAAGCCACCGTCGAACCGGGCGAGACCCGAGTGGAACGCCACGACGAGGTACACGGCAATCGCGCGGAGGCCGTCGAGCTGCGGACGGTAGTGAGCACGGGTGTCGGGCCCGCCGGCCTCCTCCGCCAGCTCCGCGGTTCCTGCCTGCATGGCGGGCCACGCTAGGACGCGCCACCGCCGTCAAATGGTCGTGCTGCACGCCCGCGCGACCCGTGAGCGATATGCCCGAAACCGAGCAGGGGGCCGAGGGAACCGGTCGGGGGCCGGATCCCGCCGACGCGGAGAAGGTCTCAAGCCGCCCTCCGAACCCGTCGATTGGTCATCATGGCCTGGTCACAGCAGCCCGGAGACCCGGAGCAGTCCGACGCCCGAGGGTCGGCAAGCTCCGCCGCGCAGCTGTCGGTGAACGTGGCGTTTGCGACGGTGATGAGCCGCGTTGGCAACGGTCGACGAGCAGCGCACGCGGGTCGCCCGGCGCATGACGAACCAGGTCGTTGCTTCCTCGACATCGGGGTTCACCCTCGTGGAGCTCCTCGTGACGATCGTCATCCTGGGTGTCCTCGAGCGCGATCGTCGTGTTCGCAGTGGGCGGACTGCAGACCAAGAGCCAGGCGGGTGCCTGCGCGTCTGATCGCAGCACGCTCGAGACCGCGCTCGAGAGCTACCGCGCCTCGCACGGCGCGTACGGGACCGAGGCCCAACTCGTGGCGGACGGCCAGCTCCGGCATGAGTCGACGATGTATGACGTGTCGTTGGCTGGCGGTGACTTCACGCTGACACCGATCGGCGCGTGTGACGGTGTGGACCTGATCGCCGCGCCGGCCGGAGCCGCCGCGGCGAGCCCGGGAGCGGATGTCGCCGCCCCGACCACGACGACCACCGAGGCACCGGCCCAGACCACGACGACGACCGAGGCACCCACGACGACCACGACCGCCCCGTTGGTGAACCTGAGCCTCTCGAGCGTGTGCACGCCTCCCTCGCATTGGCCGTCGGAGCGGGCGTGGAGCGTCGCGAACCCGAACTCCGCGGACGTCGACTTCACGCTCGACGCCACGAGGGCGACCGGCCGACCCGGAAGTCACGTGGCCGGGGCCGCGACTCCCGGAACCAGCACCTGGTACCTGCCCGTCGCGTCCCACGGTTCGAAGAACACCGCAGTGCTCGATGCCCTCGGTCACCGGCGCTCGCTCAACAGCACCAATCGGCGCTGTTGAGCGGGGCCGCGGTCACGCGGCGACGGGAGCGACGAACTGGAGATCCAGCTCGATCTTGATCTTGTCGCCCAGCATCAGCTTCTCGGCGCCGGGGACGATCCCGAAGTCGATGCCAAAGTCACTGCGCTTGATCTGGCCGGTCGCGGAGAACCCGGCGTGCGTGCTCTGGTCGCCGGGGAAGACCTCGGTGCCGTGGAACTCGACGTCGAGTGTGAGCGGCTGGGTCACACCGGCGATCGTCAGGTCGCCGGTGAGCTCGTAATCCTCACCCTGACCGGTGATCGAGGTCGACCGGAAGGTCATGACCTGGTGGTTCTCGGTGTCGAAGAAGTCGGCAGTCCGGAGGTGGGCGTCACGATCCGCGTTGTTGGTGTCGACCGAGGAGAGCTCGACGTCCGCGGTTACGGCGACCGAGTCGAGGGTCGTGCCCACGTCGAGGGTCGCCTCGAAGCTGTCGAACCGGCCTCGGACGTTGGAGAGACCGAGGTGGCGGATGACGAAGAGGACGCTGGAGTGGTTCTTGTCGACGGTCCAGGGGCCGGGAGCCAGCGGAAGGGCGGTGGTGGTGCTCGTGGTGGCAGTCATCTGGGGGGACTCCTGAGGGTGTCGGAACACTTGAGGGTTACGAAAAGGAACTCTTATTGGTATACTTTTGTTCCTCAGCCACGATAAGTGACTCGACCACGCCTGTGAAGAACGCACTTTCCTGTGAAGAAGGCACTTTCCTGTGAAGAAGGCACGCTGATGTTCCCCGGAGACGCAGAGCTGCCCACCCCGACGCCCGCCGCACTCGCCGCGTCCGGCAACGGAGACCACTCCACCTGCATCGTCGTGCGCGAGATCCTCGACCGCGTCGGCGACAAGTGGAGCGTGCTGGTCATCTCGTTGCTCGGGGACCACGGCCACCGCTTCACGGAGCTGCGCCGGGCCATCGACGGCATCTCGCAGCGCATGCTCACGTTGACCCTGCGCCAGCTCGAGCGAGACGGGCTCGTCTCGCGCACGGTGCACGCAACGGTGCCGCCGCGGGTGGACTACGCGCTCGACTCCGCTGGGCCGATCCGTGCTCGAGCCGATCATGGCGCTGACCAGGTGGGCCGCGGTGCACGGCACCGACATCGCCGAGGCCCGCGCCCGGTACGACGCAGACCAGGTCGAGATCGAGTCCGCCTGACCCCGGCCGGAGCGGGCGTGCGGGGGAGCTCCGTCGCCGGGTCGATGCCGTCGATCGCCGGGCCGGTCAGCGTGTGCGGAGCTCCGGTGGCCGACGTCGTGCGCGACGGTAGCGTGCCCCCATGCGATTCAGCGTGGGGCTCCCCGTGGACCATGTCGATGCCCAAGCCGAGTTCGTCACGGGCCCGGCGATCGCCGAGATGGCCGCCGCGGCCGAGGCTGCCGGCTTCGACGCCGCTTACGTCACCGACCACCCCGCGGCTGACCAGCAGTGGCTCGTCGGCGGCGGCCATCACGCGCTCGAGCCGCTCGTCGCGCTGGCGTTTGCGGCTGCGTCGACGACGAGCCTTCGTTTGCAGACCCACATCTATGTCGCCGCCTACCGAAACCCGTTTCTCGCGGCCAAGGGGGTCGCCACGCTCGACGCGCTCTCGGCCGGCCGGGTGATCCTCGGGGTCGCCGCCGGCTACCTGCGCCCGGAGTTCGGTGCTCTGGGCGTGGACTTCGACGAGCGCACCGAGCTGCTCGACGAGTGCATCGAGGTGATGCGCAAGGTGTGGAGCGAGGACGAGGTTGCCTACGAGGGCCGCCACTTCCGCGCGCGCGGTGACGCAGCGGCCCCGACCGGCCCAGACGCTTCCGCCGATCTGGATCGGGGGGAACAGCCACAGGGCCATGCGCAGGGCGGTGGAGACGGGCGAAGGCTGGGTGCCGTTCCCGAACCCCCCCGCCGCGGCCCGCGCGACGAAGACACCGGCCATCACCAACATGAACGAGCTCGCGGACCGGCTCGACGCCGCGAAGGACCACTGCGAGGCGGTCGGCCGCACGGCCCCGCTCGACGTGTGCTTCGCACCCTTCGCGATCGACGACGAACCCGCGGAGTACGAAGCCGCCGGAGCGACGTGGCTCGCGGTCCAGTTCGACGATGTGTCGACCCGAGCCGGGTGGGTCGACCGGATCCGCGCGTACGCCGCGGACCACATCCCGAGGACCTGATGGACCTCGACCTCGTCATGCGGACCACGGGCGCCGTACGTGCATTCACCGATGCAGCGGTCGACGACGCGACGATCACCCGGATCCTCGAGCGCGCGCGGTTCGCGCCGAGTGGAGGGAACCGCCAGCCGTGGCGGGTCGTGGTGGTGAAGGGCCAAGAGCAGCGGCGCTCCATCCGCGATCTGGTGGTGTTCGGTTGGCGGGAATACGTCGCGTTCGTCGAGGCCGGAGAGGTGCCGTTCGGTCCTGGGCCCGACGGCCGGCCCAACCGGTCCGACATCGACCTCGACGGCGCGCGCGCGGTGCCGCGGCCCGCCCCGTTCGTCGACGAGCTCGACCGGGTCCCCGCGCTCCTCGTCATCGGCGCCCACCTCCCGAGCCTTGCGGTGCTGGACTGGGGGCTTGATCGCCAGAGCATCGTCGGCGGCGGATCGATCTACCCGTTCGCCCAGAACCTCCTGCTCGCCGCGCGCGACGAGGGCCTCGGTGGCGTCCTCACCTCGTTTCTCGCCCGCCAGGAGGAGGCGGCCCGGGCGGTGCTCGGCCTGCCTCCCGACGTCGGCATCGCGGCCGCGGTCGCCCTGGGGGTGCCCGACAAGTTCCCGAAGCGGCTCACGCGCCGTCCGGTCGACGAGTTCACGACCATCGACCGGTTCGACGGTCCGCCGTTCCGTGGCTGAATCCGTTCGTCGGCCGGTCCGACGTCGAGTCGCGGCCGCGGTCGCGCTGCTCGCCTACGTGGCGACATTCGTCGCAATCCTGGTGGTGCTGGTGCGCGACCTGCCGGCGCTCGTCGGGGTCTGGGCCGCGATGATCGTTGCGGCAGTGGCCGGGTACTACGCCGTGACCCGTCGCCGGCTGGCCCGCGTGGTCGCGGTGCTCGTCACCGTCGGAACGGTGGTGCTCGGCGCGGCGATCTTGCTGCGCAGCCACAGCGTGCTCGATCTCCTGATCGTCGTCGTGCTCCTGCTCCTCGCGACGTTCACGGCCCGGTACGCCCTCGGCGCGGACCCGCGCGCAATGCGCGAACGACCGCCACCGGGGGAGCGCCGTCCCGCCGCGCAACGCCCTGTGCTCCTGATGAACCCGAAGTCCGGTGGCGGGAAGGTGGCGAAGTTCGACCTGGTCGAGCAGTGCCGGCGGCGAGGTATCGAGGCAGTCGTGCTCGAACCGGGCGACGACCTCGAGCAGCTGGCTCGCAACGCAGTCGGACAGGGTGCGGACGTGATCGGCATGGCCGGCGGGGACGGTTCGCAGGCACTCGTCGCGTCGATCGCGGTGGAGCACGACCTGCCGTACGTCTGCATCCCGGCCGGGACTCGCAACCACCTTGCGCTGGATCTCGGCGTCGACCGGGAAGACGTGGTCGGCGCGCTCGACGCGTTTGCCGAAGGCTATGAGCGCCGCATCGACGTCGGCCGGTGCGCCGGTCGCGTGTTCGTCAACAACGTGTCGCTCGGCGTCTACGCCCGCATCGTCCAATCCGACGCCTACCGCGACAACAAGGTCGGCACCGTCGCCGAGATGCTGCCCCAGCTGCTCGGGCCCGGGAGCGAGCCCTTCGATCTCGAGTACGTCGGTCCCAGCGGCAACCAGCACGAGTCCGCGGACCTCATGCTGATCTCGAACAACAGCTACCGACTCGACCGTATCGGCGGGTTCGGATCCCGCATGCGGATGGACACGGGGAAGCTCGGCATCGTCGTCGTCAAGGTGCGGACCGCGGCCGATGTGGTTCAGCTCGTGGCCGCGCAGTCCGCCGGCACGGTCTCGCGGTACCCCGGGTGGGGGGAGTGGGAGGCGGAGTCGTTCGAGGTGCGCTCCCACACGGCGATCGAAGCGGGAGTGGATGGCGAGGCGCTGCAGTTCGACTCACCACTACGCTTCGAGATCGTTCCAGGGGCGTTGCGCGTGCGCGTGGCGCCCCAACACCCGGGCTACTCACCGGCGGCCGTCGCCGAAGCCGTGCACCACGGCGGCATCCGTCAACTGGTCGGCGTGGCCACCGGACGGGCCCCGGGTGGACCGCGACCGCCCGACCAGTCTTAGGAAGCTCACCATGGACCATCGGCCGCCGACCCCGGACGACGGGCGGGCACTGCCGAGCAAGGCCGTCGTCCCGTGGACGCGCCCCGAGCCGCCGGCGCTCGGCCTCACCGGGTTCCTGCGCCGGGCCAGCGACCTCGGCCTCGGCGCGGCGAGCATCGCGACGTCGGCCGCGGTCGACGCGATCGAGCGGTTCGTGCCGGGTGAGCCCTCGGACTCCGTGGACGAGATCACCGCGCCGGGAGTCGTGCGGCTCGTGCCCGGCGCCCTCATGGGCGCGGGTCTCGTCGTCCAACGGCGGATGCTGGACGTGTCGGCCCGGGTGGAGCGCGGGCTGGCCGACGTGGCCGGATCGCTCGCCCGTGCCCCGTTCGTCGGTGCCCCGGTGCGCGGCGACGGAGGGCTACCTCGAGCGGTGGAGCGACGTCGGCGAGGTCGAGCAGGCTCGCAACCGCGCGCTCGTCACCGAGTTCGTGCGGCGGCTCGCGCCCGAGCTCGCGACCGCGGTCGTCGCGCAGCTCGACATGGACTCGCTCATGACCCAGCTCCCGATCGACTCCATCGTGGCGAAGGTCGACATCGACGCGCTGCTCGACCACGTGGACGTCGAGGGGATCATCGACCGGGTGGACGTGGAGAAGATCATCGACCGGGTGGACGTGGAGAAGATCATCGACCGGGTCGACGTCGAGAAGATCATCGACCGGGTGGACGTCGAGAAGATCATCGACCGGGTCGACATCAACGGGATCGTCGGTCGGGTCGACATGCAGGGGATCATGGGCCAGATCGACATCGCACCGATGGCCCAGGACATCATCGCGACCGTGGACATCGGCGCCATCGTCCGCGAGTCGACCGGCTCGATCACCGGAGACGCGGTCGACGGTGGCCGGCTCACCGCGATGCGCATCGACGGCTTCATCGACCGGGTGGCCGACCGGATCCTGTTCCGGAAGCAAGCCGCGCAACCTCGAGGTGCCCGGCTACGACCCGGCGATCGAGGAGGCGCGCCCTGGAGGCCGAGGAGGCGGACGATGACCGCACCCGCCAAGGCCCGATCCGCAGCGAGCAGGCCCGAGAGCTCCAGGGCAAGCGGGCCGGGTTCGCGAGCCGGATCGTCGCGGACGCGCATCGACTGGGGCATCGTCACCGCGCATCTACTTCGGCATCCTCTTCGGGCTGGGCTCTTCGACTTCTCGTCGGGCAGCGGGAAGTTCGACGTCCCGCAGCCTCCGGCCTTCGTGACCACTGGTGTCGCTGGGTGATCGCGGTTCTTTACCTCACCGCGGGATGGGCCGAGCACCGGCCGCACCGTCGGTAAGAGCACCATGGGACTGCGGGTCGTGACCAACAACGGGAAGCCATTGCGGACGCAGCGGGCGTTCCTCAGGGCGCTGATCTGCGCGACGCTCGGCTGGGTGCTGCTGCCCTGGATCATCGTGAGCCGGCGCCGAGCCGGCATTCACGACCTGATCGTGCAGACCGTCGGCTCTACGACTGGACGACCACGAATAGCCCCCGGTTCTCGCGTCGCTCGCCCGCCGGTACGCTCCCGGCGACGAAGGGGGACGACCATGGGCACAGAACCGCAAGATCCGACGCTGCAAGAGGCCGTGACCGAGGTCGCCAGGGTCTGGTGGGTGGTGCTGGTGATCGGCCTCATCTTCCTGGTCTTCGGCATCGTCATGCTCTTCAACGTCGCGGCCGGGGCGACGACGATCGCGATCATCGTCGGTGCCTTCCTGATCTTCGACGGGCTCGTCGAGATGATCTCGGGCGGTCGACGCGGTGGTTCCCGGGGCGTGGGCGGTCGTGGCCGGCATCCTGTTGGTGATCGGCGGTGTCGTGGTCATTGCCTGGCCCGGCGTGACGTTCCTCGCGATCGCCGTGATCTGGGGCATCACCCTGCTCGTCGGTGGCATCGCCCGCGTCGTCTCGGCGGCGTTCCTGCGCGGGTACGGCTGGGGTTGGCTCGTGGTGCTCGGCATCGTCGAGGCGATCATCGGGATCGTGATGCTGGCGTGGCCGCACCAGACCGCGTACGTCATCCTCCTGCTGATCGGGATCTACTCGATCTTCGCCGGGATCCTGCAGATCCTGCTGTCGTTCCAGCTCAAGAAAGCCCCGGAACGGCTCGCGGCGCTCCAGGACGGCAGCTCGGACCTCGCCTTCTGACCACTCCGCAGGTCGCGAGGTCGAGCCGAGGAGCGAGGCGCGGCGCTCGAGGTCCTCGCGGTGGTCGGGGTGCGCGATCGCGGCGAGCGCGAACGCGCGCTCCCGCACGGTGCGGCCGCGGAGGTGCGCGACACCGAACTCGGTGGCAACCAGGTCGAGTTGATGACGGGGGGTCGTGACGAGCATGCCCTCGGGGAGGCCGGCCACGATGCGCGACACCACCGCGTCGCCGGAGCGTCGCGGTGGACGGCAGGCAGATGACCGAGCGGTCACCGAGCTCGAGGCCCGACACCGAGACGAAGTCCTCGTGACCGCCGATGCCCGAGAACTGCCGCCCGTCGAGCGTGTCGGCGGCGACCTGACCCCAGAGGTCGACCGCCAGCGCGCCGTTGATGGTGACCATCTCGAGGTTCCGGGAGATCGTCTCGGGTGAGTTGACGACGTCGACGGGGAGGAAGCGCACGTCGTCGTTGCCGTCCAGCCACTCGTAGAGCTCCGCGGTGCCGGCCGCGAACGTCGTCACCGAGACGCCGTCGAACTGGCCCTTCCGCCGGTTGCTCACCTTGCCAGCCTTGTGCAGGCGCATGAGTCCGGTGGTGAACATCTCCGAGTGCACGCCGAAGTCACCCGCGTCGCCCGAGGCGAGCAGCTGCATCACCATGTCGGGGATGCCCCCGATCCCGCTCTGCAGCGTCGCGCCCGAGCGGATGAACGGCCGCACGTGCTCGGCGATCGCGGTCTCGGTCGGGGCCGGGTCCCCGCTGGGGAGGAGAAACGGCTCGCGGTCGGTCTCGACGACGAACTCGACCTGGTCGACGTGCACGCGGTGGGGGAACTCCGTGGTGCCGAACGTGCGCGGGAAGCGCGGTGACGCCTCGGCGATGATGATCCGGCCCGGGTCGGCGATGATTCGTTGCAGCTCGTGCCAGGCGGCACCGGAGTGCAGCGACAGGCTCATCCACCCGTCCGCGTCCGGCGACGCCACCGCGGCGGCGACGATGCGCGGGTGGAACCGCTCGACGATGGGCGTGAAGCGACGGAAGTCTGACGGGACGAACTCCACGTTCGCGCCGGTGTCGCGGAGGTAGCGCTCGGCGGGGCCGTAGAAGCCCGAGAGCAGGCGCACTCCTGGCTGGGTGAAGACCGCGTAGAGATCGGTGAGCAGCGCGCCGAACACCTCGAGCTGTTCGAAGTCGTCGCGCTCGCCGAGCGCGTGGAGGAACGAGCCGGGGATGCCGGGTCCCAGCGGGACTGCGAGCCGGTCCCGGGGCCGGACCGCCGCGACCGCTGCGTCCATGGACGTGATCGGCATCGGCTACGCCAACGCGTCGAGGATGTCCTCGACGTGGGTGATCGTTCCGAGGTGGCCGGCGCCCGGCCACACGGTCAGCTCCGCATGGGGCACCCGGTTCGCGAGCTCCTCACCGTGGCGCAGCGGCACCATCGTGTCGGCGTCGCCGTGGAAGATCGCCATCGGTGACTCGATCGACTCGACGTCGAAGCCCCACGGCTGCGCGATCGCGGCGTAGTCGGCGACGACGCCGTACGCGCCGTGCAGGAACGCCTGGGTGAACAACGCCATCACCTCGCGCGGAGGGCCGAGACCGAGGACGACCTCGCGGTCGCTCGGGCTCAGCTGCTGCTCGAAGCTCCTCATCGCGAACTTCGGGCTGATGCGGGCGCCGCGCCCGCTTGCGCCGAGGAGGAACCGCGCGATTGCGGGGTGGGTCGTCGAGAGCTCGAGCATCTGCCGATCGGTCTTCTCCGACTCGTCGATCGTTGCCCACACGCCGACCTGGCCCATCCCCGCCGCGACGGCCGTCGATCGGCACCCGGTCGGGGAGCAGTGCGGCGCACGCGACCGCGTACGGGCCGCCGCCGGAGTAGCCCCAGACCGCGAACCGCTCGATGCCGAGCGCGTCGGCCAGCGCCGCGACCCGCGCGGGGTAGTCGGCGATCGTCCACGACGCGATTCGGCTCGACAAGCCCGACACCGGGGCGGTCCGGCGCGATGAGCCGGAGGCCCCGAGCCCGGGCGCCGGTGTCGGCCCACGTGAAACCCGCGCCGCACGCCGGCGTGCCGTGGAACACCATCACGGGTGCACCGGCCGGGTCGCCGTACTCGTACACGCCGACGACGTCGCCACCGACCGTCACCTCGCGCGGCGACCGGGACGCCTGCGGTCATCGGTGTCGGTCAGCCGGGCAGGTCGTCGGCGCGCGCGCAGCTTGTCCAGTGCCCGCTCGAGCACCGCGAGCTCGGCGGGGTCGAGGCGGTCGAACACCTCGCGCTGCAGATCGCGCGAGGTGCACCTCGAGCGCCTCGTCGAGCTTCTGCTCGCCGGCCGCGCTCAGCACCACCCACTGGACCCGACGGTCGCTCGGGCAGGACTCGCGCTCGACGAGCGCCGGCCGCGACCATGCGGTCCACCAGGCGGGTCGTCCCGCCGCTGGTGAGGCCGAGCTGGAGCGCGAGCTCGCTCATGTTGAGCCGCCCGCCGGGGGAGCGCCCGACCCGCAGCAGGACCTCGAAGAAGGGGCCGCTGATCCCGCAGGACTGCTCGAGCGAGCAGTTGAAGGCGCGATCCAGGCGACGGTGGGCCTCGTGGAGCAGCCCGAACGAGCGGATCCGCTCGTCGTCGCGGTTCGCTGGGCGGTGGCGGTCGTCTTCACGGTCGGCACGATACCAGGTCTTGCTTGACAAGTCATTATCTGTATGAGAAGGTATCTGTAGATCACAACATCTGATCACTGCAACTACTCCGCCAAGGAGCGACCATGACGACAACCGCCCCCGCAGCCCGGACCCAGCCCCTCCCGGCCGCCGGCACCTGGACGATCGACGCCTCGCACTCCTCGGTCGAGTTCATCGTCCGCCACCTGATGGTGGCCAAGGTCCGCGGCCGCTTCTCGGAGTTCGGCGGCACGATCCACGTCGGCGACACCCCCGAGGCCTCCTCGGTCGAGGTCGAGATCTCGCCCGCCAGCATCACGACCGGTGACCCCGGCCGCGACGGCCACCTCAGTCCGCGGACTTCTTCGACGTCGAGCAGTACCCGACGATCGGCTTCCGCAGCACCGCCGTCCGCTCGGTCGGTGACCGCTACGAGGTCGACGGTGACCTGACGGTGCTCGGCGTCGCGAAGCCGGTGACCCTGGACCTCGAGTACCAGGGCAGCATCACGGACCCGTTCGGCAACGACAAGGCGGTCTTCTCGGCGTCGACCGAGGTCGACCGCGAGGACTGGGGCCTCACCTGGAACCAGGCGCTCGAGTCCGGCGGCGTCCTCGTCGGCAAGAAGGCCAAGATCGAGATCGAGATCGAGGCCGTCCACAACGGCTGACCATCTCTTCCCCCGAGCACCGGCCCCATCTCGCTCCCCCCGGCGAGGTGGGGCCGTTCTCGTGCGCGCGTAGCCTCCGCGACCGTGTTGTTCGAGGCCCGGTTCCGCGACGGCGTGCAGGGCGGTGCGGTGACCGTCACGTTCCGGCGGTGGAAGCGGTGCCAGGCGATCGCCGGCCACCGCTACCGCACCGCGGTCGGCATCCTCGAGGTCGACGCGGTCGACGTGGTCGACGCCGCGAAGATCACGAACGCCGACGCACGCCGCAGCGGCTACCCGTCGGCCGCGGCGGTGCTCGCGGACCTGCGCGGCACCGAGGACCTCCCGATCTACCGGGTGAGGTTCCACGCGGTCCAGGGCCCCGACCCACGCGACGAGCTCGCGAACACTGCCGAGCTCACCGACGACGAGCGTGGAGGACCTCGACCGCCGGCTCACCCGACTCGACCGGGCCGGCTCCCACGGAGCCTGGACGAGGGCGACGCTCGAGATCATCCGGCAGCGCCCCGCCGTGCGCGCCGGCGACCTCGCCGAGGCTCTCGGCCGCGAACGCCTGCCCTTCAAGCTCGACGTCCGCAAGCTGAAGAACCTCGGACTCACGCGCTCCCTCGACGTCGGCTACGAGCTCTCCCCGCGGGGCCGGACCTACCTCGAGCGGACCCGACGCACCTGACGGCTCACCCGGACCAACTGGTGGTGCACGGCGCGACCCGCGTCCGCAAAGATGCGCGGACATGGATGACAACGGCTCTGAGGTCGAGTGGGTCGATCCCGACTCGCTGACGATCTCGACGCGGACCGCGGAAGAGCTGCGGGTCAAGCCCTGGAGTCCTGGCTCGCGGCTGCGCACGGGTGACGCGCGGCCGCGATCACGAACCTCGACCGCCCGTCCGCGAACGGCATGTCGAGCGAGACCGTCCTCTTCGACGCCCAGTGGCACGACGGCGACGACAAGGTCGAAGGTGCCTTCGTGGCCCGCCTGCGCCCGGCCGCGGACGCCTACCCGATCTTCCGGGAGTACGACCTGGCCCGCCAGGCGCGGGTCATCCGACTCGTGGGTGAGACGCACGTCGGTCCCGGTGCCCGAGGTGGTGTTCGACGAGCCGTCGGAGGAGTACGTCGGGACGCCGTTCTTCGTGATGCGCCGGATCGACGGCCTGGTGCCGCCCGACGTCATGCCGTACCCGATGGGGAGCTGGGTCACCGAGGCGACCGAGGAGGCAGCGCGAGCTGATGGAGCAGCGCGCGGTCGAGGTGCTCGCCGGCGTGCACTCGGTCACGCGGCGACCGCCGAGAACCTGGAGTTCCTGCAGTTCCCCGAGCCGGGTGACACGGCGCTGCGCCGCCACGTGGCGCACGAGCGGGAGTACTACGAGTGGGCGCGCGACGGGCTGCGGTTCCCGCTGCTCGAGCGCGCGTTCGACTGGCTCGACGAGAACTGGCCGGAAGCCGCCGACGCGCACGACCCCGCTTTGAGCTGGGGTGACGCGCGCGATCGGCAACATGATGTTCCGCGACTTCGAGCCCGTCGGTGTCCTCGACTGGGAGATGGCAGGCGTCGCGCCGCGCGAGCTCGACGTCGGCTGGATGATCTTCCTGCACCGCTTCTTCCAGGACCTGTGCCAGGACATGGGGATGGAAGGGCTCCCCGACATGTTCCGGCGGGACAACGTGGCCGCGCACTACGCGAAGGTGTCGGGCCACGAGCCGGTCGACCTCGAGTGGTTCATCACCTACGGGGCGCTGCGCCACGCGATCGTGATGACGCGAGCGACCCGCCGCGGCGTGCAGTTCGGCGATCAGGAGATGCCGGAGGACCCGGACGACCTCGTCATGCACCGGCGTTCGCTGGAGGCGCTGCTCGACGGCACCTACTGGGACTCCGTCGGCGGATGAACAACCCGATCGGACCGATCGTCGCCGCGGACGAGGGCTTCCACCACCAGGTCGCCGACACGTTCGCGAAGGTCGGGACCGAGCGATCCGGCGTGGACCGAGAAGGTCTGCGCGATGGCGATGGCGCGCGACGGGTCGATCCAGCTCGGCTTCGGGATGGGCAAGTACACCAACCGCAACGTGATCGACGCGTACGGCGCGGTCTCGCGGGTACGAGTCAGTGGACGGTTCGCGCGAGCCGTGCGCTCTCGTCGGACCCCGAGGGCACGGGCGTCGCGCCACTCCGGTACGAGGTGCTCGAGCCGCTCCGGGTCGTGCGGTTCGCCGCTCGACGCGAACGACGTGCAACCCGTCGCGTTCGAGTGGACGTTCGAGGCCGCGCTGCCGACCGCGTTCGAGGACCGCACCGTGCACCAGGACGGCTTCCGCACCTCGGCCGACCTTGTCCGCTACCACCAGATCGGGGTGGGCTCCGGCTGGGTCGAGGTCGAAGGGGAGCGGACCGAGCTCACGACCGCGGACTGCGTCTCGACCCGCGACCACTCGTGGGGCGTGCGCTACGGCGTCGGCGTTCCCCCGCCCGACGTGCCCGAGGTCGGACGCGCTCGCCGGTCTCGGCTTCCAGATGGTCTGGTGCCCGCTGCTGTTCGAGCGCGACGACGGCTCCCGGTACGGGATGCTCATGCACTTCCAGATCGTCACCGCGCCGGGCCTCGGCGTCGTGCACAAGATCGTCATGGGCGGCATCGAGCACCCGGACGGCCCCCACGAGCCGTGGCTCGACCTCGCGCCGGAGCTGCGCCTACGACCCGGCGAACCGGCGACTGCGCGGTGGCGTGATCCGGGCGACGACCGGCGACGGCGTGACCGCGCGACCTGGCCGTCGAGGTGCTCGACGAGACCGGCATCCAGCTCGGCGCCGGTCTGTACTTCGGCTTCGATGGCCATCATCACGGCGAATGGCGCGGCGAGCACCACGCCGACGGCGAGCACATCGCGGACTGCTCGACCGCCGAGAACGCCCGCCGGCTGCACCAGATCCGCGACACCGTGATCCGGGTCACCGACCCGGTCGGCGGGGGCGTCGGGCTGGGCAACTGCCAACCGATCATCACCGGCGGACACCCCGAGCTCGGGCTCTCGCCCGACGACACCTTCTGGTAGCGCGTGGCTGACGATCGTGAGCGCCTGCGCACCACGTTCGACTCTGCCGCCGACCGCTACGAGCACGCTCGACCCGGGTACCCGGAGGATCTCTTCGCCGAGCTGTTCCGGGTCACCGGGCTGCGCGCCGGTCACCGCGTGCTGGAGATCGGATGCGCGACGGGGAAGGCGACGGGCCCGTTCGCCGCGCTCGGTGTCGAGCTCACCTGCCTCGAGCTCGGTGGTGATCTGGTCGCCGCGGCGCGCCGCAACCTGAGCGGGATGCCGAACGTCGAGGTGGTCCACGCGGACTTCGAGACCTGGAAGGCCCCGCCGGGCCCGGCGTTCGACCTCGTCTTCGCCGCGACCGCGTGGCACTGGGTCGATCCGGCGATCCGGCTCCGCAAGGCGTCCGCCCTCCTTCGGCCCGGCGGCCACCTCGCGTACTGGGGGGCGACGCACGTCTTCCCCGACGGTGGCGATCCGTTCTTCCGTGAGATCCAGGAGGTCTACGAGGAGATCGGGGAGGGCCTCGGGACCGGCGCCGGCTGGCCGCGCCCGGGCGAGCTCTCCGACGACCGCGCGGAGCTCGAGGCGAGCGGTTGGTTCGACCAGGTGACCGTCGAGCACTTCGACTGGGAGGTGGCGTACGACGCGGACAGCTACCTCGCGCTGCTCGACACCTTCTCCGGGCACATCGCCATGGAGCCGTGGCAACGCGAGCGGCTGTACGGGGAGATCCGCCGCCGGCTCGCGGCGCGCCCGGATCCACGCCTGCACCGGCACTGGGGAGCGGTGCTGCAGATCGCCCGCCGCCGCTAGCGTCGGTGCCCGTGGTGCACGAACGCCGAGCGGCCCGAACCCTGTTGATCTCGGACCGGTCGGTCCTGCTGATCAAGGGACTGCGACCCCGCGCGACCGGAGGCGGGCACCTGGTGGCTGACTCCCGGTGGCGGCATCGACGAAGGGGAATCGCTCGAGGTCGCCGCGGTTCGCGAGGTGCTCGAGGAGACCGGTCTGCACCTTGACGCGGAGGTCATGGGTCCCGTCATCGCGACACGCGGGTCGCGGAGTTCTCGTTCGAGGGGAAGGACTATCGCCAGACGGAGTGGTTCTTCGCGGTTCGGGTTCGGGAGTTCGCGCCCGCGGGTCGACGGCTGGCAAGCCGACGAGCAACGAGCGTTGCTCGAGCACCGCTGGTGGAGCGTCGACGAGCTCGGGTCGGCCGATGAAGCGATCTATCCGATCGAGCTGGCGACGCTGTTCGCTGCGGTGCTCGACGATCGCATCACCGAGCCGGTGCTGCTCTCCGGTGCATAGCGCGGTTCAGGCGTAGGTACGTACGAGCTCGAGCACGGCATCCGCGTCGGGGGCCTGCGCCTCGCAACCCGGTCTCGGCCGGCTCGGCGCGTTGCGCGGCGACGAGACACAGCTCGAGCGCCTCGCCGCGGATCACCGTGCTGGGTTCGACGTCGGGGATGAAGTCCCATGCCTTGCCGCTCGGCGCTCGCAGCTCGAACGCCACTGCGGTCGGCGCGTCCCGGCCGGATCGTGCGAATGCGTAGGGCACGGTGCGCCAGGCCAGCCGCGCGACGTGCCACAGGCGATCGGACGGCGTCGAGCTCGACGTCGAGCGCTTCGGCGACATCGCCCGTGTGGATCCATGCCTCCGAGAGGCGCGTCGTTGCCAGCGTGCGGGCCGACAGCTCGCCCGACACCCATTGCACGCGCGCGTGCGGATCGGCTCCGGCGAAGCGCTCTCGCATCTCGTGCGCGCTCGCCGTCCACCGGTTGGCAAGCTCTGCCGCCGAGGCGCCGCGCTCCGCGACGACCATGACCTCAGCGGCCTCGTCGACGTTGCTCGCCGACGACCCGCCCCGGAACCGCTCGGTGAGCTCAGCCCCGAAATCGCCGCGGACGCTGGCGATCGCCAGCTCGTCGGTCTGGGCGAGGTGCAGCACCGCGTCGGCGACGGTCCAGCCGGGACACGACGGCGTGGGCCGGCGCCAGTCCGTCTCGTCCAACCCCTCGAGCAGCTGCGCCAGCTCGGCGTGCTGCTCGGCCACCGCGGCAACGATGTCCTGCATGGTTCCTCGGATCTGTCCGATGAGAACGTCGGGCCCCGGACGTCTGAACGCATGTATACGCCACCAGATGGGCTGAAGGGAATGTGACCATGGCGACGTACGTGCTGATCCCCGGCGCCGGTTCGGACTCCTGGTACTGGCACCTCGTGACCCCGAAGCTGGTCGAGCTGGGCCACGACGTCGTCGCGCCCGACCTGCCGTTCGCCGACGAGTCCGCCGGCTTCTCCGAGTACGCCGACGTCGTCGCTGATGCAATCGGTGATCGCACCGACGTGATCGTCGTCGCGCAATCGATGGGCGGGTTCACCGCGCCGTTGGTGTGCGATCGCACGTCGGTGGATCTGCTCGTCCTCGTCGCCGCGATGGTGCCGGCGCCGGGCGAGACCGCGGGGGAGTGGTGGGACAACACGGGTCACGGGCCGGCCAAGCGCGCGCAGGCAGAACGCGACGGGCGCGGGACCGGCGAGGACGACGACGTCATGACGGTCTTCTTCCACGATGTCCCGGCCGATGTCACCGCCGCGGCGATGGCACAGGATGAGGGCGCGCAGTCCGAGCACTCGTTCGCGGACCCCTGGCCGCGGGCGTCGTGGCCGGGCGTCCCCACCCGGTTCCTGCTTTGCCGGGACGACCGGTTGTTCCCGGCGGACTTCCAGCGCCGCGTCGTGCGGGAGCGCCTCGGCATCGTGCCCGACGAGATGGAGGGTGGGCACCTGCCCGCACTCGCCCATCCCGACGATCTCGTGACCCGGCTCGAGACGTACCGGGTCGACGCCGGGCTGTAGCCCGGGTCAGTCCGCGAAGTCGGGCACCGCGCCGCGCGTGGCCTGCCGCGCGACCCGTCGGCTCCTCCCAGTCCTCTTGGCGCCCGAGTGCGGTCTCGTCGAGCAGGTAGTACGAGCCACCGATCGTCTCGGTGCCGCGCGCGAACACGGAGTAGGTGTGGAAGATGCGCTCGCCATCGCGCAGGAAGACGCTGCGTCCGGGGTACTCGGCCGGTCCGCCGCTCGAGACGTAGATCGGGGCGCCCAGGCGCTCGTGCTCCGCGTTCGACCGGTAGTTGTACTCAACCGGCGTGACCGACTCGTCGAGCGTTACGTGGAAGTCGTAGTTGAAATCACTGCCGAACGAGGAGTACCAGGGGAAGCTCCAACCTCGACTCGCCTTGTACTTCTCGATCTTGGCGATCGGGGCGCGCGCGACATACGCGAGTGACGTCTCCCGGGCGTGGATGTGCTCGAGGAGCCCGCGCGACATCTCGTCCGCTCCCGCGGTGCAGCTCGCGCAGCCGGCATCCCACTCGGGGCTGAACATGAAGTGAACGACGATGAGCTGACGGCGGCCGTCGAAGAGATCGAGCAACGTGGCCTCACCGTCGGGGCCCTCGAAGGCGTAGTCCTTCGTGATCTCGACCATCGGGAGCTCACGCCGCTTCGTCGCCAGCGCGTCGCGCGCCTTCGTCATCGCCTTCTCCTCGGCGAGCAGCTCGACGCGTGCCGCGCGCCACACTTCGGGCGAGACGACTTCTGGAAGACTCATCCGTGCGCTCCTTGGTGGCGTTCTTCAGCATGAAGACCGGGGCGCGATCCGAAACTCATCGCTGACGAGAAGATGAAAGGACGGACATGGGTCTGGTCGCCGTGAACGGGAGCCCGTCGGACACCTCGAAGACACACGCCGTCGCGGCGGCCGCGGTCGAGCTCGCGGGTGGCGGCTCTGTGGTCAACGTCGGCGATCTCGATGCCGACGCGCTGGTCCTGCGCGGCCAGCACGCGAGCGTGACCGATGCGCTCGCCCTGGTCGCGGGCGCGCAACCACTCGTCCTGGTCACGCCCGTCTACCGCGCGACCTACAGCGGCCTGCTGAAGCTCATCCTCGATCAGCTGCCGACCGAGGCCTTCGACGGCATGGCCGTGGTCCTCGCCGCGACGGGCGCGTCACCCGCGCACTTCCTCTCGATCGACACCGGCTTCCGGTCGTTGGTCGCGAGCCTCGGCGGCTGGTCGGTGCCGACCGTGATCTACGCGACCGGTGCCGACTTCGCCGAGGACGGCTCGCCGCTGCCCTCGGTGCTCGATCCGCTGCGTCAGGCGCTCGACGAGGCCGCTCGCATCGCCTGAGCCCGCCGCGGTGTCTCGGCGAGAGTGCTTCCGGCGGCGGGTTTCGTCGCTACCCTCTGCCCATGGCTGAACCCGGCGGCAGTGGACCGATCGGGCCGTACCCACCCGGCACCGAGACCGACGAGCAGCGCGACGAGTACGACCGGCTTCGCCGCCGCGTCCTCTGGAAGATGCCCTCGGGTCTCTACGTGCTGGGCAGCACGGACTCCGCGGACCGTCGCAACGGGATGACGATCAACTGGGTCACCCAGATCAGCTTCGACCCCAAGTGGATCGGCGTCGGGGTCGAGCAGGCGGCACTCACCCACGAGCTGATCGAGGCGGGCGGCTGCTTCGGCCTCAGCCTGATCGACCAGGAAGACCGGGCGATCGTGCGGAAGTTCACGAAGCCGGTCGAAGTGGATCTCTCGGCGAAGACGCTCAACGGGTTCGCCTACGTCGAGCGGGTCACGGGCGCGCCGATCCTCGCCCAGGCCGTGGCGTACATCGACTGTGAGCTGCGCGAGCGGGTGACCGCGGGGAAGCACAGCTTCTTCATCGGCGAGATCGTCGACACCGGCTTCCTCAAGGCCGAGGACACCCCGGTGCTGAGGATGGAGGACACCCGCATGAATTACGGCGGGTGAAGCCACCAGCACTTCGAGCGCGCTCGTTTTGGCGTCGTCAAGGTGCGCATACGGCACCTGGACGACGCCAAAGTCGGTGGGGGGGAGGTGTGGTCTGGTCAGGTGGTGCGGACCATGACGTGCTTGCGCTCGGTCTGCGACTCGAGCGTGTACACGGAGAGGTCCTTGCCGTAGCCCGAATGCCTGAACCCGCCGTGGGGCATCTCGGAGGTCGTGAGGATGTGGTCGTTCACCCAGACCGCGCCGAAGCGGAGGTCGCGACTGACCCGCATCGCGCGGCCGGTGTCGGCGGTCCACACGCTCGCGGCGAGCCCGTAGTCCACGTCGTTCGCCCGAGCGACGGCCTCCGCCTCGTCGGCGAACCGCTGCACGCTCACGACGGGTCCGAAGACCTCCTGCTGCACGATCTCGGCGTCCTGCGCCGGACCTACCACGACGGTGGGCTCGTAGAAGAACCCGCGGCCGTCGGGAACGACGCCACCCGTGGCAACACGAGCGCCCGCGTCACGCGCCCGGTGGACCATGCCGGCGACGCGGTCCCGCTGGGTGCGCGAGATCACCGGTCCGAGCTCGGTCGCCTCGTCGCGGGGATCGCCGAACGGAAGGGCGCGCGCGGCTTCGACGAGCCCGTCCACCACGGCGTCGTGCACGCCGGGCCCCGCGAGCACGCGGCACGCGGCGGTGCAGTCCTGGCCCGCGTTCCCGTACCCGGCCATGACGACGGCCTCGACGAGCACGACGAGATCCGCGTCGTCGAACACCACCACCGGGGCTTTGCCACCGAGCTCGAGGTGGACGCGGGTGAGGTGAGTCCGACGCCGCGATCGCGACGGCGCGGCCGGTGCCCACGGATCCTGTGAACGAGACGAGGGCCACCCGGGGGTCCTCGGCCAGTGCCGCGCCGGTCGTCGCGCCCCGACCGCAGACGACTTGCATCACACCCGCTGGCAGCACCTCGGCCGCGATCTCGCCGAGCAGGATCGTGGTGAGCGGTGTCAGCTCGGAGGGCTTGACGATCAGCGTGTTGCCGGCCGCGAGCGCAGGCCCGACCTTCCAAGCCGCCATCATCAGCGGGTAGTTCCAGGGGGTGATCGCCGCGACGACGCCAACCGGGTCGCGGCGCACGAACGAGGTGTGGTCCTCGAGGTACTCGCCGGCCGCGCGCCCGTCCATCGTGCGGGCGGAACCGGCGAAGAAGCGCAGCGTGTCGACGCACATGTCGATCTCTTCGGGCATCGCCGTGATCGGCTTGCCCGCGTTCCGGGACTCGAGATCACCGAGCTCGGTCGCCCGCGACTCGATGCGGTCCGCGATCGCGTGGAGCATCTCGGCCCGCTCGCGGGGCGTCGTCCGGGACCACGCCGGGAAGGCGGTGGCCGCGACGTCGACCGCGTGCGCGACGTCGTCGGCGCTCGCCGACGGGATCTCGGTGATGACCGACCCGTCCGCCGGATCCAGGATCTGATCGACGACCGTCTCGGAGCGGGTCATGACGAGCGGTCTAGCCGAGCAGCTCGGGCGCGAGGCCGACCTCGGCGGCGGCCGCGATGCGCGCGTCACGGAGCAGGCGCTTGCGGGACGGTCCGCCGTGGAGGATGACGTCGAGTCCGAGGCCGTCGAGCAGCGCGGAGATGCGTCGGGCCGCCCCCGCCGGATCGGCGCACTCGAAGCGGCCGGCGGCGACACCGTCGCGGATGACGGTCTCCAGCGTCCCGCTCCAGGCGAGGTCGAGCTCGGTGAGGATCGTGCGCAACCGCTCGTTGCGGATCGCGTGGCCCCAGGCATCGACCCAGATGACCCAGCTCTGGTCGGCCTTCCTCTCGGGCAGGTACTCGCGCAGGACGCGGTCCAGGCGGAGCACCGGGTCGTCGAGGTCGGCGACCGCCTTCTCGAGCCGCGCGATGTCGGCGTCGGCCGCGTGCCGCAAGGTCTCGGCGAGCAGCTCGTCCTTGGAGTCGAAGTGGTAGTGGACCAGCCCCGAGCTGATGCCGAGTGCGTTGGCGACGTCCACCACGCGCGTGCCTTCGAAACCGCGCTCGAGCACCACGCCGACCGCGGCATCCAGGATCTCGGCGCGTCGTTGGGCGACGTCGGTGACGACTCGTCGCCGGGCGGTCACGTGCGCACGGCGATCGGATCGGGGAGAGGTGCCGCGAGCGCATCGCGCAGCAGCCCGTGCACATGGGCGACCCCCGTCTCGTGCTCGGTCGACAGCACCCCGTCCGGTGAGAGCCCGCCGGTGTACGAGCGCTGCACCATCTCGCAGATCTCCAGGTCCTGCGCGCCGACGACGCGGGTCGCGGCGACGTCGGCATCCCGGCGGTCCTGGGCCACGGAGCGGTGCCAGAGGTAGTCGCGCTCGACGATCGTGTGCGTCGCGTCGACCGGTGTCAGCCGGAGCGTGGCTGCGAAGCCGGGGAGGAAGCTCACCATGAGGTTGGGCCAGAGCGTCATGTACGAGCCCGCGATGAACGACTCCTGGGGATCGGCCGACGCCACCACATCCCAGCCCGGTTGACCCGGCCGTGCCGCCGCGAGCGCGCGCTCGCCGTCGTCACGGGGCGAGTGCGGACGGTCCCACGCGAGCGAGATCGAGTCCCGCAGCCTCGATGGGGTAGTCCCAGCCGTCGACGATGAGCTCGGGATGCACGAAGGGGGTGTGGTAGTTCTCCGAGAAGTTCTCGAGGAACACCTTCCAGTTGAAGGTGCGCTCCCAGCGGTCGTGGGCTGCGAGCTCGAGCTCGTCGATGCGGTAGGGGTCGATCGCGACACCGAGCGGTCCCGGGTCGAAGCCGGTGGCATCCGGCGCGAGGTTGACGAGCACGTTGCGGGAGAACGTCGTGACCGAGACTTCCTTGAGCCCGAACTCGGCCGGGTCGAACTCCTCGGGATCACCGATGCCGGTCGCGCGCGGCGAGCGATCCGTCGAGCCGGTAGATCCACGCGTGGTACGGGCACTTCAACGCGCGCGCCGTGCCGCATCCCTGCGCAATGGGAGAGCCGCGGTGCCGGCAGACGTTGAGGAACGCGCGCAGCGTCCCGGCGTCGTCGCGGACGAGGAGCACGGGCGTCCGGCCGCCGACTTCAACCGAAGCGTACGAGCCGGGCGCCGCGACGTCGTCCGTCGTGGCGACGGCAACCCAGCTCCCGCCCGAACACCGCGTCGAGCTCACGCTCGTGGTGGGCGGGGTCGGCGTACCAGGAGCCGGGAAGCGTTCTCACAGTCGGACAGAATACATTGACTGATGGGTCAGTCAATAGGCATGATGGGGCCGACACCGTTCTCGCACCGGGAGCAGCGAATGCCGCCAGCAGCACGACGCCATCGTCATCGGCGGGGGGCACAACGGGCTTGTCGCCGGGGCCTACCTGGCCCGCGCCGGGCTCGACACGGTCGTCCTCGAAGCTCGTGACTCGGTGGGCGGCGCGTCCTCGACCGAGACGCCGTTCGGTCCCGACTTCAAGATCACCACGCTCTCCTACGTGATGAGCCTGATGCCGCCGCAGGTGCTCGAGGACCTGCAGCTCGCGAAGCACGGGTACCAGGTGCACCCGATGGGACCGGGCTACATCCCGTTCCCCGACGGCCGCTCGCTGACGCACTACGACGACGTCGCGCGCAGCCAGGAGGAGTACGCGAAGTTCTCCAAGGCCGACGCTGAAGCGCTGCCGCGATGGGAAGCCTGGATGGAAGGTGTGGCCGCGGTGCTCGGACCGTTGTTGATGACGACGCCGCCCGAAGCTCGGCTCGCGCCGACCGAAGGACCTGCTCGAGCAGCTCCGGCTCGCGTGGGGGATGCGCGGGCTCGACGTGCGTGGCGTCGGTGACGTCACTCGACTGTTCACGATGAGCATCACCGACCTGCTCGACCGCTGGTTCGAGTCCGACGCGGTGAAGACGGACCTCGCGATCAACGGCATCATCGGGACGTGGGCGGGGCCGCAGGAGCCCGGCACCGCGTACGTGATGCTGCACCACTCCATCGGCGAGGTCGGCGACGGCCACCTCGGCAGCTGGGGCTACCCGACCGGCGGCATGGGCGCGGTAGCCGACGCGATCGCGAGCTCGGCCAAGTCCTTCGGTGCATCGGTGCGCACGAGCTCGCCGGTCGAGCGCATCCTGGTGAAGAAGGGCCGCGGTCGTCGGGGTCGCACTGGTGAACGGCGACGAGCTCATGGCCGACACCGTCGTCGCGGCCACCCACCCGCAGATCACGTTCCTCCGCCAGATCGACGACCGCGAGCTCCCCGACGACTTCGTCGAGGACCTCAAGAACTGGCAGAGCCGCAGCGGCACGGTGAAGGTCAACCTCGCGATCTCCGAGCTGCCGAGCTTCTCGGCCGACCCGGGCACGAACATCCAGGAGCACCACGGCGGGGCGATCGAGCTCTGCCACTCGGTGGCCTACCTCGAGCAGGCCTTCATCGACGCCCGCGAGGGTCGTCCGGCGGCCCGGCCGTTCTCGGACGGCTGCATCCCGAGCGTCTTCGACCGCACGCTGTGTCCCGAGGGGACGCACGTGATGTCGCTCTTCACGCAGTGGGTGCCGCACACCTGGTCCGAGGAGCCGCACACCGAGGAGCTCGAGGCGTACGCCGACCGGATCATCGACGGCTACAACGACCTCGCGCCGAACTTCAAGCAGTCGATCCTGCACCGCCAGGTGATCGGCCCGCACCAGATGGAGCAGGACTACGGCCTGGTCGGCGGCAACATCTTCCACGGCGAGCTCTCGACCGAGCAGCTGTTCCACATGCGCCCGGCGCCCGGCTTCGCCGACTACACGACGCCGATCAAGGGCCTCTACCAGTGCTCGTCCGCGACGCACGCGGGCGGTGGCGTGACCGGCATCCCCGCGTACCTCGCGAGCAAGCGCATCCTCGCCGACCGCAAGCTCAGCCGATTCAAGCGGGCCGCCGCCGGCCGTCCTGCAACCGCGGCCACGCGTTCGGTCGGCGGAGACCGTGGAGGGGAAGGCAAGTGAGCCTCACCGTCAACGCGGCACCGCCGCTGCCGCTCGACGAGGTGAAGGCCGTGCTCGATCCGCGGGGATCCGGGCAGATGCTGCCGCGTGGCGCGTACACGGATCCGGCGGTGCTCGCCTGGGAGCAGGACCACTTCTTCGCGGGCTCGTGGGTGTGCGCCGGACGTTCGGCCAAGGTCGCGGAACCCGGGGCGCGCACCGCAGTGCGCATCGGCAACGAAGGTGTGCTCCTCGTCCGCAGCGAGTCGGGTGAGCTGCACGCGTTCTCGAACGTGTGCCGTCACCGCGGCCACGAGCTGCTGCCGTGCGGCGAGTCGGACAAGCGGTCGACGATCGCGTGCCCGTACCACGCGTGGGTCTACGACCTCGACGGCTCGCTGCGCACCACGCCCCGCTTCGACCCGCCCGAGGGCTTCGACATCACGCGAGTACACGCTGTTCGGGCTGCCGGTGGCGGAGTGGGAGGGCTGGGTGTTCGTGAACGCGTCCGGCAACGCGGGTTCGTTCGACGACCACATCGGCACGTTCGCCGATCTCGTCGCACCCTACGAGCCCGGTCGCCTCGTGGTCGGCGCGACGCACGACTACACGCTCGACGCGAACTGGAAGCTCGCGATCGAGAACTACCACGAGTGCTACCACTGCCCGGTCATCCACCCGGAGCTCTGCCGGGTGAGCCCGCCGACCAGCGGCGAGGACTACGACGTGACCGGCCTCGCGATCGGTGGATCGATGGAGCTCGTCGACGGCGCGGTGACGATGTCGCTCACCGGTCGAGAGCCCGCTGCCGCCGTTCCCCGGCCTCTCCGAGAAGCTCAAGCGCGACGTGCTCTACGCGGGCGTGTTCCCGAACATGCTGATCAGCCTGCACCCCGACTTCGTGATGACGCACCGCATCGAGCCGGTCGGCGCCGGGCGTCAGCCAGGTCGAGTGCCAGTGGCTGTTCGACCCGGACGAGGTGGCGAAGCCGGGCTTCGACCCGTCGTTCGCGGTCGACTTCTGGGACCTCACGAACCGCCAGGACTGGGGCGCGTGCGAGAGCGTCCAGCGCGGGATCGCGTCGCGGGGCTACCAGCCGGGGCCGTTCTCGCTCGAAGAGAGCGGCGTGAGGGACTGGGCGTCGCAGATCGCCCGGGGCTACCTCGAAGGTGGAGTGCGGCCGTGACCGACCGCTGTCCGTCCGACCTCGCGGCCGTCGACGCGCTCGTCGCCACCGAAGAGGAGCGGTTCCTCGCCCGGATGCCGAAGTCGCGGGCGCTGCTCGCCGAGGCGCGCGGCTCGCTGGTCGGTGGGGTGTCGTCGAACTGGCAGTCCGCGCCGCCCCAGGCCGTGTGGGTCACGCACGGCAAGGGTCGCACGTCTTCGACGCCGACGGCACCGAGTACGTGGACCTGCACGCCGGCTTCGGCGTGATGCTCGTCGGGCACGCGCACCCCGTCATCGTGCGCACGGTCTCCGATCGGGTCGCGCTCGGCACGCACTTCGCGCAGCCGGTGCCCGACACGATCGTCGTCGCCGACGAGCTCCAGCGCCGGTTCGGGCTGCCGCGTTGGCGGTTCGGCAACTCCGGCACCGAAGCGACGATGAACGCGGTCCACCTCATGCGCGCCGCGACCGGGCGCCAGAAGATCATCAAGGTCGAGGGCTCGTACCACGGCCACCACGACCACGTGCAGTTCTCCGTGTACCCGACGCTCGAGGAAGCGGGTCCCGAGTCGCGCCCGAACACCGTGCCGACCGGTCCGGCGATCCCGGAGGCGCTGACCGCGCTGACGGTGATCGTGCCGTTCGGCGACCTCGACGCGGTGGCCCGGGTGCTGGCGGAGAACCCGGGCGAGATCGCCGGGATGCTGATGGAGCCGGCGATGATGAACATCAGCATCATCCCGCCGCCGGACGGGCTACCTCGCCGGCCTGCGCGACCTGCTGCACGCCGACGGCGCGTTGCTCGCGTTCGACGAGGTGAAGACCGGATTCACGACCGGTCCGGGTGGGATCACCGCGCGCAGCGGCGTGACCCCCGACATCATCTGCCTGGCCAAGGCGATGGGCGGCGGGCTGCCGTGCGGCGCGATCGGCGCGACCGAGGCCGTCATGCAGCTGGTCGAGGACGGCGTCTACGAGCAGGTCGGCACGTTCAACGGCAACCCGCTGACGATGGCCGCGGCCCGGGCGACGCTCACCGAGATCCTCACGCCGGACGCGTACGCGCATCTCGACCACCTCTCGGCGCGCATGGCCGACGGCGCGACGCGGATCCTCGCGCGACCGCGGCATCGAGGGCCACGTCGCCGCGCTCGGTGCGAAGGGGTGCGTCGTGTTCCAGGCCCAGCCGCTGCGCGGGTTCCGCGACTTCCTCGACTACGACGACCGTTGGGGTCACGCGCACTGGCTGTACCAGCACAACCGCGGCGTGTTCCTGCCGCCGTGGGGCAAGTGCGAGCAGTGGACGCTGTCGGTGCAGCACACCGACGAGGACGTCGACCGGTACCTCGAGAACCTCGACGGCTTCACCGCCCAGGTCGGAACGAAGGTGACCTCATGACCATGCGGCCTTCTCGGCCCACTCGAGTCCGGCCGGTGTGCTTCACCGTGCCGAGGATCGAGGTTGGACGATGAGCGGGAGCGGGGGGATCGCGGCGTCGCTGGGCAAGGTCGGGTTGCCGGCTCCCGGTCTCGGAGCTCGCGTGCGACGACGTGGGACGCCGTGCTCGTCGGCGGCGGGCACAACGGCCTCGCGGCGGCCGCGTACCTGGCGCAGGCGGGCAAGTCGGTGCTCGTGCTCGAGCGCCGCGACCAGCTCGGTGGCGCGTGCACGCTCGAGCGGCCGTTCGACGACGAGCGCTACACGGTGAGCCCGTGCGCGTACGTCGTCGGCCTGCTCGACCAGCGGGTGATCGACGAGCTCGACCTCGTCCGCCACGGCTACAAGGTGTTCGTCGCGGACCCGAACCTCTGGTGCCCGTTCGAGGACGGCACGCACCTCGCGCAGTGGGCCGAACCCGATCGCACCACCGCGAGCATGCGCGAGAACGGCTTCTCCGACGCCGACATCAAGGGGATGTTCGCCGTACGAGGACATGTTCGACCGGCTCCGCCGGGCGCTGCGCGAAGGCGCGCGCGACACCTGGATCGGCGACTCACCCGACCGCGACGAGATCGAGGAGCTGCTCGGCCACGACCCCGAGCTGATCGACGTGCTGTTCGACGCGTCGATCGCGGACGTCGTCGGCCGCTACATGACCGACGAGCGGCTGCACACCGGCCTCTACGGCCAGGGCGTCATCGGTGCCTGGGCCGGACCGCGGGATCCGGGTACCGCGTCGATCAAGCTCATGCACTTCGCGGGCAAGCTCGAAGGCGAGGCCGCGGTCTGGGGCTACGTCGAGGGCGGCATGGGCATGGTGTCGTTCGCGATCGCCGAAGCGGCACGGGAAGCCGGCGCGGTGCTCGCGGCCGGCGTGCCCGTCGCCGAGATCCGGCCCGGCGAAGGCGTGGTGCTCGAGGGCGGCGAGCTCATCCGGGCCCGTGCCGTGATCTCGAACGCGGACCCGCGCCGCACGCTCGGCCTCGTCGCGGCCGACGGCGTGCCGGGCGAGTTCCAGTCCCGCATCGACGGGTGGCGCATGACGAGCCCGGTGATGAAGGTCAACTGCGGGCTCAACCGGCTGCCACGGTTCTCGAGCGTCCCGGACGCCGACTGGCCGTGCGGCTCGATGGTCTCGATCACGACCGGCATCGACGACGCGCAGGCCGCGTTCGAAGCGTGCACGCGTGGCGTGCCGAGCCCGGGCTTCGCCGAGCTGTACTTCCAGACCGCGTACGACGCGACGCGTCGCGCCGCCGGGCAAGCACACCATGAGCGTGTTCGCGCAGTACGCGCCGTACAGCTCGACCACGGCACCTGGGACACGCGCCGCGACGAGATCGGCACGAAGGTGCTCGACGCGATCGCCCGCTTCGCGCCCGACGTCCACGACTGCGTGGACTTCATGGAGGTGCTCGGCCCGCCCGACATCGAGGAGCGCATCGGCCTGACCGGCGGTCACATCTTCCAGGGCGAGTGCATGCCCGACCAGATGTGGCAGGGCCGGCTCACGCCGCGCACGCCGATCGACGGGCGTCTACCTCTGCGGCGCGGCGACCCACCCGGCCGGCAGCGTCATCGCGCTCAACGGCCGCAACGCCGCGATGGCCGTCCTCGCCGACCTCGACTGATCGGACCGTCGGCGCGCGGTAGCCGCGAACAATGCGGCGGTGAAGTCGCGAGCTCAGCTCGAGTGGTCGTTGTGGTCGGAGGACTCGTTCCTCTCGATCGGGTCCAAGGGCTCGATGCTGTCGATCGGCTCGGTCGGATCGTTCCTGTCGATCGGCTCGGTCGGGTCCGCGTGCTCGATCTCTCGTCGGCCGGGTCGTTCTGCGTCGATCGGATCCGCGCTCAGCTCGATGTCGCGCTGGTCGATCCTGTCGCACCGCGCCGACTGCGCGGTCATGAGCGCCCCCGACCCCCCTCCGCTCGATTCGCGCGAGCGTGCCCTCGAGGGCGCAGTCGCGCCGAACGAGTCGGACGGGGTCAGACGAGCCAGGCGCGGACGGGGGTGTCGGTCGTGAGGGTCGTCGCGGTCGATCGCGGAACGGGCGTGAGGTCGTGGGCCGGGGGAGTGCCGAGCACGAGGTCGCGGCATGATCTCGCCGAAGAGCGCGGCGAACTTGAAGCCGTGCGCGGCGCCGAGCGCGACGAAGACGTCGGGATGGCCGGGCACCGCGTCGAGCACGAAGTCGCGGTCCGGCGTGAGCGTGTAGAGGCACGTCTTCGTGACCGTCTCGCCCGGTCGACGCGCCCGGGAGCGCGTCGCGCGAGGAACGCGAGCAGCAGCGCCTCGGCCTCCGGGATCGGGATCGAACGTCCGGGTCCGCGCGGTCACGATGCGGCCACCGCAGTCCTGGGCGGTCTTGACCCAGCCCGGGCTCGCCGAACTCGCGGGAAGCCGTACCAGCTCGGCTCGTCCATCCAGATCCACACCGGGAACCGGTCCGGGGTGAACTGCGGCGAGGTCGGCGGGCCGGGTGTAGGTCAGCTGCTCCTGGGTGACGTCCAGCGGGATCTGCCAGTCGAGCCCGGCCAGCAGCTCGTTCGTCCACGCGTCGGCGGCCAGCACGACCCGGCCGGCCCGGATCTCACCGGCGTCGGTCGCGACGACGACACCGTCGCCGCGATCGCTCGATGCGAGCGCACCGCGGTGCCGCCGAGAGCCGGGCGCCGCGCGGCGACCGCGCCGCGCGCGCAGCGCGGCGGTCGCGCGCTCGGCCGCGACGATCCCCGTGTCGGCCTGGAACAGCCCGACGACGTCCGGCGTCGAGCTGCCACTGGGGCCAGCGCCGCATGATCTCGGCCGCGTCGAGCACGCTCGAACGGAACGCCGGCCGCGGCCATGCTGCGCGGTGTAGTCGTCGATCGGGATCGCGGCGCCGGCGGGGAACAGGTCGATGCCGCCGGTGCGGACGACCAGCGGCTCGTCGGACGTCACCCGGTCCCACGCGTCGTACGCCGCACCGGCCAGCTCGACGTACCCGGGCGTGTGGTACGAGCGCCGGATGATCCGCGAGTGGTCGTGCGACGCGCCGCGCGCGTGACCGAGCTCGAACTGCTCGATGCCCACCACCGACGCACCGGCGCGCGCGAGCGCGCAGCAGGTCGCGCTCCCGATCGCGCCGAGCCCGACGACGACGACGTCGTGCCGACTCCGTCAGCCTCGGTCACGAGTCCTCGTCGCGTCATCCGGGGCTCGTACCAGGCCCGCAGGTCCAGGCTCGGGTCCTCCATCGGGGCGAACCAGCCCTGGGTGAACCCGCGGGACGCCATCCCGCGCTGCACGCTCTCGCAGATCGACCAGTCCTGGCGGTTCACGAGGTCCCAGAGGTCGAACGCGTCGGACGGGTCGAAGCCCGGGTCCGCGATCGCGTCCGGATGGAACAGCAGGTCGAACTCGATCGTCGTGTGGCCCGGCCCGCGTGGGGTGAGCACGAACGACGCGACGTGGTCGCACGACGAGGCTCAGCAACAGGTTCGGGAACGCGAGCTCGCCCTTGTGCCGGACGCGCTCGTCCTCGTCGAGATCCGGGAACGGCGCGCGGGTCGTCGTGCCCGAGGTCGTGAACGTGTACGCGCCGTCGCGGTGCGGGATGCCCCGTTCCCATTCGAGCCCGTCGCCACCGGCGCGCCGGAACGACGGCACGAGGTCGCAGAGCTCCGGGTGCACCGGGCCGCAGTGGTAGCACTCGTTGTAGTTCTCCGCGAGCACCTTCCAGTTCGCCGCGACCTCGTACACGACCCGCGCGCCGCGCCGGAGCTCGGCGAGCGGGTAGCGCGTCACCCGCCCGGCGATGTCGCCGAGCTGGTCGAGCAGCGTGCGTCGCGCGGAGTCGGCGTCGAGGTGCACGAACACGAAGCCGCCCCACGAGTCGACGGCCACCGGCGCGAGCGCGAACGCGGCCGCGTCCGCGTCGCTCACCGGGCCGAGGAACGGGGCGCGGCGCAGCCGCCGTCGAGCCCGTAGGTCCACGAGTGGTACGGGCAGCGGATCGCGCTGCCGAAGCTCCCGCACGGCGTCGCCGCCACGAGTCGACGAGCTCGGCGCCCGCGGTGCCGGCACACGTTGAAGAAGCGCGTGCAGCGCGCCGTCGGCGTCGCGGGTCACGACCACGCTCTCGCCCGCGACCTCGACCCGCAGGTACGCACCCGGCGTCCGCGACGTCCTCCTCGCGGCCCGACCGCGCACCACGTCCGGCCGAAGATCCGGTCGCACTCGCGGGCCCACACGGGCTCCCGAGGTAGTCCTCGCGGGAGAGCGCGGGTTCGAGCCGTCGCCGAGGTCGTCAGGCACCGGCTTCTCCTAGTCGTGCGGCGATGCCGAGCCCGGGATGACGCGCCGTACGTCTGGATCCCGATGTCCGACGGCACGCGCCTGTCGGCCCGTCTCTTCCTTCCGGACGGGACGACGGGCCGTCGCCGGTGCTGCTCGAAGCGCTTCCGTACCGCAAGGACGACCTTACCGCCTCGTACGCGAGCGAATACCGGCGGCTGCGCGACGAGGGTCGGTTCGCGGTCGCCCGCGTCGACCTGCGCGGCACCGGCGCGTCCGAGGGCTTCGCCGAAGACGAGTACCCGGCGCAGGAGCAGGCCGACCTCGTCGAGGTGATCGCGTGGCTCGCCGCCGCAGCCGTGGTCGAACGGCAACGTCGGGCATGTTCGGCACGTCGTACTCGGGCTTCAACTCGCTGCAGCTCGCGGCCGAGCGCCCGCCCGCCTCGAGGCGGTCTGCGCGATCTACGCGTCGGACGACCGCTACACCGACGACGTCCACTACATGGGTGGCGCGCTCAAGGCGATCGATCTCGTCGACTACGTGCTCTACATGACCGCGATGGTCGCGCTGCCGCCCACGCCGGCGCTGCCGGCGAGCGCTGGCGGGACGCGTGGGCCGAGCGGGTGGACGGCACCGAGCCGTGGCTGCTGCGCTGGCTCGAGGAGCAGTGGGACGGTCCGTACTGGCGCCACGGATCGCTGCGCCGACCGGACGAGGCACGGCGCGTGGGTCGGCTACGAGCGGATCGAGATCCGCGACGATGATCGTCGCGGGCTGGGCCGACGGCTACCGCAACAACAGCTTCCGCACGTTCGAGCGCCTGCGACGGGCCGCGAGCTGCTCATCGGACCGTGGGCGCACATGAGCACCGCGACCTCGCTGCCCGGTCCGCACATCGACCTCGTCCCGGAGATGATCCGCTTCTTCGACACCTGGCTGCGCGACGCGCCGCCGGCGGTCGCGCCGGCGCCGGTGCGCGTGTTCCTCCGCCGCCCGACCGTTCCCGCGCCCGACCTCGCCGAGCACCGGGGCGAGTGGCGCGGCGACGTCGACCTGGCCGCCGCGCCGACGCGGACGAGCTCGTGCTCAACGGTCCGGCCGGCCGCCACGACGTGCTCGCGGTGCGCGGCGACGTCGGCACGACCGCGTGGATCTCCTGCGCCGGGCACCTGCCGTGGGGTCAGCCCACCGACCAGCGGCCCGACGAAGGCATGTCGCTCGTCTACGACTGGCCCGCGCGCGAGGACGAGCTCGTGATCGCGGGCCATCCCCGGCTCACCGTCACGCTGCAGTCGGACGTCCCGGTCGCGTTCCTCGCGGCCAAGCTCTGCAACGTCTTCCCGGACGGCACGTCGCAGCTCGTGACCCGCGGGCTTCCTCAACCTCTGCCACCGCGACTCGTCGCTCGCGCCCGAGCCGCTGGTCCCGGGCGAGCCGGTGACGATCACGTTCGAGCTCGAGGCGACGGCGTGGATCTTCGAGCCCGGTCACCGGGTCCGGCTGGACCTCGCCGGCTCGGACTGGCCGAACACCTGGCCGCCGCCCGAGCCGGTCACGCTCACGGTCGACGCGGGTCGCTGCGGCTCGCGCTCCCGACCCTGCACGGCGGGCCGGACCGGGAGGTGGCGAGCCGGTGCCCGAGTTCAGCCCGCGCCCGACCGAGCCCGACGAGCACGACACCGAGCGACGACCCGCCGACGGTCTGGCGGATCGAGCACGACGTGCTCGGGCGCGAGACCCGTGCCGTATCGACCACGGCTCCCACTACGACGGGCGAGTACGGCGCGCGGGTCGAGGAGCACTACACCGGCGAGGTCGCGGTCTCCACCGTCGATCCGGGCGACGCGGCGCGCAGGCGACCGCGCGCTACGTCATCGCGTGGCCGGAGGCGACGGTGAGCAGCGAGGCGCGCCTCGAGGTGCGGTCGGACCGCGACGCGTTCGAGGTGACCGTCGAGCTCGACGTGGACGACGGCGACGAGCAGTTCCGGTCCCGGCGCTGGTACCGCCACATCCCGCGCCGGCTCCAGTAGCGCCGACCCGGAGCGTCCGCACGCGCGTGCTCACCCCGGAGGTCTCGGCCGGCTCCGGGCCGGGACCTCGGTCGGTCGCGGCGTGGCACGCGGCCGCGTGACCGGCCCGCATCGCGGATCGCGCTCGGGTCCTCGGTCCGGCAGCGCTCGAGGATCCCGAGCTCCGCCGCCGCGCCGGACGCGACCATCGGGCAGCGGGGATGGAAGCGGCACCCTCCGGGATGCGGGTCGGGTCGGGCGGCTCACCCTGGAGGATCTGCGGCTCCATGTGCTCGATCTCGGGCACGACGCTCAGCAGCGCGCGCGTGTACGGGTGCTTCGGGTCGTCGAGCACCTCTTCGGTCGGTCCCGATCTCGACGATGCGCCCGAGGTACATCACCGCGATGCGGTCGGCGATGTTCCACGCGAGCCCGAGGTCGTGGGTGACGACGAGCATCGCGACCTCGGTCTCCTGCACGAGCCCGAGCATCAGGCGCAGGATCTCGCCCCGCACCGACGCGTCGAGGCTCGCGACGGGCTCGTCGGCGACGATCAGCCACGGGTCCAGCGCGATCGCGCCCGCGATCACGACCCGTTGGCGCTGACCGCCGGAGATCTCGTGGGGATAGCGCTGGAAGAACCGCTCCGGCGGCCGCAGCCCGGAGCGGGCGAGCGCGTCCGGCGACGAGCTCCTTCTCGTTGCCCGGGACCTTGTGGATGCGCAGCCCCTCGGCGACCGACTCGTAGATCGTCTGGCGCGGGTTCAGCGCGCCGGTCGGGTCCTGGAACACGATCTGCACGTTGCGCCGGTACGTGCGCAGCGCCTTGGTGGAGCGGGGGAGCGGCGTGCCCTGGAAGCGGACCTCGCCGCTCGCCGGCAGCTCGAGCCCGAGCAGCGTCGCGGGCGAGCGTCGTCTTGCCGCAGCCGGACTCGCCGACGAGCGCGACGATCTCGCCCGGCATGATCTCGAGGTCCACGCCGTCGACGGCCCGCGCCGGCGCCGCGTCCTTCCGCCGGGCCCGCTTGCTCTCGAACGTCACGTGGAGGTCGTCGACCTCGATGATCGGCCCGTCGCGTCACGAGCTCGGTCCTCGACCCGGATGCACGCGGCCGCGCGCAGCGGCCCGGCCGGCGAGCAGGTCCGGCTCGGCGTCGCTGCACTCGTCGATCGCCTCGGAGCACCGGGGCACGAACGGGCAGCCCGGCGGGAGCTCGCGCGGGTCGGGTGGGTCGCCGGCGAGACCGAGCGGCGCCTTCCGGAAGCGCAGGTCGCCGATCGTCGGGAACGCGGCGGCCAGCGCCTTCGTGTACGGGTGCTTCGGGTGGTCGAACACCGTGTGCGACGGGCCCTCCTCGACGATGCGGCCCGCGTACATGATCGCCAGCCGCTGGCAGCACGACGTGAGCACCGAGAGGTCGTGGGTGATGAACACCATCGCGAGCCCGAGGTCGGCCTGCAGCTGCTCGAGCAGCGCGAGCACCTGCGCCTGCACCATCACGTCGAGCGCGGTGGTCGGCTCGTCGGCGATCAGCAGGTGCGGGCTGCACGCGAGCGCCATCGCGATCATCACCCGCTGGCGCTGACCGCCCGAGAGCTGGTGCGGGTACGCGTCGGCGCGCCGGCCGGGGAGACCGACCTGCTCGAGCAGCTCGCCGACGCGCGCCTGGGTCGCCTTGTCGCCGATCGGGTCGTGGAGCTGGATCGCCTCGGCGATCTGGTGCTTCACCTTCCACACCGGGTTCAGCGCGTGCATCGCACCCTGGAACACGATCGCGGCCTCGGTCCAGCGGACGGCGCGCAGCCGGCCCGGGCTCATCGTGAAGACGTTCTCGCCGTCGAGGAGCACCTCGCCCTCGACCTTGGTGCCCGGCGGGAGGAGCTTGAGCACCGCGGCGGCGAGGCTCGACTTCCCGCAGCCCGACTCGCCCGCGAGCCCGAGGGTCTCGCCCGGGTGCAGCGTGAAGCTCACGCCGCGCACCGCGGGGACGTCGCCCTCGCTGCTGCGGTACGTGACGTGCAGGTCGCGCACCTCGAGCAGCGGCTGCGACTCGGCGATCGCCCGCGTCGCGACCGGCGGTCGACTCGGGTCGGGCTCGCGTCCGTCATCGCTTCCTCAGGTTCGGGTTGAGGACCTCTTCGAGCGCCCGGCCGCACAAGGTGAACGCGAGCACCACCAGCGATGATGCCGAGCCCGGCGGGCAGGTAGTACCACCACGCGCCCTTCGACGCCGCGCCGGCGGCGAACGACGCCCCGAGGGTCTGGCCCCACGAGACCCGCAGCGGGTCGCCGAGCCCGAGGAACGCGAGCGTGGTCTCGGAGAGGATCGCGATCGGCACCGTGAGCGTGAGGTTCGCGAACACGAGCGGCAGCACGCTCGGCAGGACGTGGCGGCCGACGATGCGCCCGTGGCCGGCCCCGAGCGCGCGCGCCCGTTCGACGAACGTGCGCTCCTTCACCGAGAGCACCTGCGCGGCAGCAGCCGCGCGGTGCCGGGCCACGACGTGATGCCGATGACGAGGATGATCGTGAACAGCGACCGCGAGAGCACCGACGCCAGCACGATCGCGAGCGGCAGGAACGGGATCACGAGGAACCACTCGGTGATCCGCATCAGGAAGCCCTCGGTCCGGCCGCCGGCGTACCCGGCGACGATCCCGACGACGCGATCCGATCACGATCGCGACGAGCGTGGCCGCGACGCCGACGAACAGGCTGATGCGCGCGCCCCAGACGAAGAGCGTGAAGCACGCTGCGCCCGTCGTTGTCGGTCCCGAAGGGGAAGTCCAGCTCGGCGGCGCGTTGCTGCTGGTTGTTGAGCGCGTCGGTGACCTTCAGCCCGGAGCTCGACGCGATGAGCGGAGCGAGCACCGCGATCGACGACGAAACAGCGAGGATGATGAGGCCGGCCTTGCCCTGGCCGCTCGCCCAGAACTCCCGCCAGACGTCGCGTGCGCTCTTGCGGCGGCGCGACCACGCAACGACCGGCGGCTCCCGCCCTCGGGCGGAGCGGCGCCATCGCCTCCGCGAGCGCGGCGTCCCGCGCGCTCTCGAACGCGCCGCCGGTCGGATCGGTCACGGCGTGCTCACCCTCGGGTCGAGATAGCCGTAGACCAGGTCCGTGACGAGGTTGGTCAGGATGATCGCGGCGCTGAACAGCAGGAAGAGGCCCTGCAACATCGGGTAGTCGGGCCCCTTCAGCGCGTCCTCGGTCGCCTGGCCGAGCCCGGGCCACGAGAACACCGTCTCGACCGCGATCGCGCCCGACAGCACGAAGCCGAGGTTGAGCGCGAAGAGCGTGATGACCGGCAGGATCGCGTTGGGCACCGCGTGGCGCTTGCGGACGAGCACGTCGCGCAGGCCCTTGGCCCGCGCGGTGATCAGGTAGTCCTCGCCGAGCACCTCGAGCAGCGAGGACCGCATGATGATCGTGTACTCGCCGAAGTACGAGATCGCGAGCGCGGCGCACGGCAGGATGAGGTGCTTGTCCGTGTCGACGATGCCGCCGCCGCCCGGGTGTCTCCATCCCGCCGGTCGGGAGCCACGCGAGCCAGAACGCGAAGAACGCGAGCAACAGGATGCCGAGGTAGAAGTCCGGGATCGCGTAGGTGAACATCGACGCGCCGGTCGAGCCTCGGTCGAACGCGCTGTTCCGCCGCCACGCGGCGCGGATGCCGGCGAAGACGCCGATGACGGCCGAGAGGATCGTGGCCGAGCCCGACGAGCAGCACCGTCGGCCAGATCTTCTCCGCGATCTCGTCGACGACCGGCTGGCGGGTCGAGTACGAGATCCCGAGGTTCCCCTGCGCGGTCTGCTCGACGTACTTCGACGAACTGCTCGGGCATGGACTTGTCGAGCCCGAACTCGGCGCGGAGCCGGTCCTTCGCCTCCTGCGAGACGTTGCGACCGCGGAACAAGCTGCCGACCGGGTCCGACTTGACCATCCGGAACAGGACGAAGTTGAGCGCGAGGACGAAGACCAGGCTCAGGAACGCGGCGCCGACGCGCCGCAGGACGTAGCGCGCGTTCACGCGGGTCGCCGGCTACTCGCGCTCGTCGGCCGTCTGTGCGTCGCCGGGCGATGAAGATCCCGCCGCCGACGACGATCACGATGCCGGCGATGATCACGATGATCAACCCGGTGGACGAGTCACCGCCGCCGTCGCTGCTCGACGCGGCCGCCTCGGCTGGCGCCCGACGACGATCCGGTCGTCGCCGGAGATCGGCTTGATCAACGAGTACGACGGGTCGCTCTGCGTGTAGATGACCGGTCCGGTCTCCGCCGGCTGGCGCACGAACCCGGTGAAGCGGTCGTTGCGGTAGGCCTCGACCGTGTCCTGCAGGTACAGCACGACGTACGGCGCCTGGTCGTAGAAGCGCTGCAGCGCCTGGTGCACGAGGTCGACGCGCTTCGTCTCGTCGAGCTCGGTCTTCTGCGCGTTGAACAGCCGGTCGTACTCGCGGGTCGCAGTAGAACGCGTCGTTGTACCGACCGTCGTCGGGCTTCTTCGGCACCTGGGAGCACGTGAGGTACGACATCATCGCGGTCGGGTCCGCGTACGGCGTCCACGCCCAGATGACGAGGTCGAACTGGCCCTTGTTCTCGATCGGCGTGAGCTCGTCCTCGCTCTTCGGCGTGGCGGTGGCGTTGATGCCGATGTCCTTCAGCCACTCCTTGATGAACTGCGACGTCGCGTGAGTACGTCGTCGTCGTCGGACGGGAAGAAGAAGCGGAAGTTGAGCTTCTTGCCGAGCCGTCGGGCATCGTGCGGATGCCGTCCGAGCCCTTCTTGTAGCCCGCGTCGTCGAGGATCTGGTTCGCCTCGGTCGGGTCGAACTTCATCTGCTTGTCTGCGGGGATCTTGAGGTTCCACTTCGGCGCCACCGCGACGTTCATCGACTGACCCGGGCGTGCCGAGGCCGTTCAGCACCCGGTCGACGAGCGGTGTCCTTGTCGATCGCGTGCGCGATCGCCTGGCGGACCCGGACGTCCTCCAGCGCCGGGTGCCCGTTGCCGATCTTGCCCGAGCCGGTGTTCATCGTGAGCTGGGTGAAGCTGCCGTCCTGGGCGTTGATCGGCGTGATGTTCGACTCGCCCTCGAGCTGGCCGGCGAGGTCCGGCGCGAGGTTGTAGATCGCGTCGATCTCACCGTTCTTCAGCGCCGCGGCCATCGCCTCGTCGTTGCGGAAGATGCGGAACCGCACCTTGTCGACGGCCGGCTTGCCCGCGAAGTAGTTCTTGTTCGCGGTCATCTCGAAGTAGCTGCCCTTGTTCCAGGCGGTGAGCCGGAACGGGACCGGAGTCACCGGGTTCGTGTTGCGAGAAGCCGCCGACCTTCTTCGGCCCGTACTTCTCCCAGACGTGCTTCGGGAGGATGTAGACGGGGAGGCTCGGCAGGCGCGGGTCGGGCTCCTTGGTGGTGACGACCACCGTCGTCGGGTCCGGCGCGGTGACCTTGACTGAAGCCCTCGGTGAAGGGCGAGAAGTTCGACCACTCCTCCTTGGCCGTGCGGTTGAACGTGTACGCGACGTCCGCCGAGGTGAGCGGCTTGCCGTCCGACCACTTGATGTCGTCGCGGAGCTTGAAGGTCCAGGTGAGGCCGTCGGCGGAGCGCTCCCACGACGTCGCGACCTCGGGGATCGGGCTCATGTCGTCCGCGCTCAGGTTGACGAGGACGTTGTATTGCATGTTCCAGACCTCGTAGGCCGACAGCACGACGCCCGCGTACGGGTTCATGTTGTCGACGTCCTGCTTGGTGCCGACGGTGAAGACCACCTCGTTGCTGTCCGCCGCCCGGGCCGGCGGGGCCGCGAAGGCGGCGAAGAGCAGCGAGGCGAGCACCCCGAGCGCGAGGAACAGCGCCATGCCCCGCTGCGAACGTGGTCGAATCAGCGTCGTCGTCACGTCGTCACCTTCCCGCTCCCCCGGCACGCCCCGGTGTCCAGAGCGTGAACTCGGCGAGAACGTACTTGCTGCGGATCGCGGACCGCTAGGCGCCCCTTTTCGTCGTTTTCACTCCGAGCACCCACCGAATGCGTCGGGAAAGTGCGGCAATCGCCGAGGAAAGCGCGAATCGACCGCGGACCGAGCTCCGACCGGCCATTCGGGCCCGTCGCGCGGCTGCACTCGGCGGGCTCGCGGCCCTACGCTCCGGCCATGGCGAAGACGACCGAGCCGGGCATCCGGAAGCAGTCACTGCCGAAGCGCTGGCTCTACGTGCTGGCGACGACGAACCCACCGAAGGACGAGCTCGACCCGGTCTCGAAGTGGCTGTGCCTGACCCGGGCCGGCGTGCTGCCGATGACGCTCGTCGCCGCCGGCGCTCGGCGGCCTGCTCGCGGTCTACCGCGACGCCAGCGTCAACTGGCTGTACTTCACGCTCGCCGCGCTCGGGCTCGTGCTCGCGCACATGGCGAACAACATCATGAACGACCTCTTCGACCTCGAGGTCGGCACCGACACCGCGGACTACCCGCGCAACCTCTACTCGCCGCACCCGGTGCATCTCGGGTGTCGTCACGCGCAAGCGGCTCGCGCTCTACGGGTTCGTCGTCAACCTGATCTGCCTCGCGATCATGATCTTCCTCACCGCCGAGCGCGGGCTGGCCGATCGTCGCGTTCGCGCTCGGCGGGTTCTTCCTCTCGGCCGCGTACACCGCGCCGCCGCTGCGGTTGAAGAAGCACGGGCTCGGTGAGCCGACGGTCATCGCGGTGTGGGGCCCGCTGATGGTCGGTGGCGTCTACTACGCGGCGACCGGATCGATCCCGGCGGCGGTGCTGCTCGCGTCGCTGCCGTACGCGGTCCTCTGCACGACCGTGCTGATGGGCAAGCACATCGACAAGGCGCCGTGGGACGGACCGGCGGGCACGCGCACGCTGCCCGTGATCCTCGGCGACAAGGTGGCGCGCGACGTCACCCGCGGGATGTTCATCGCGTTCTACCTGCTCGTCGGCGCGCTCGTGATCGCGGACATCCTCCCGGTCTTCACGCTGCTCGTGTTCGCGTCGTTCCCGCTGCTGGCGAAGGTCTGGAACGTCTACGGGCAGCCGAAGCCGGCCGAGTCGCCGATGCCGAACCCGGTGTGGCCGCTGTGGTTCGCGCCGCACTCGTTCCTGCTCACGCGCCGGGCCGGCGGCCTCCTGATCCTCGGGATGATCGTCGGCGCCATCGTCGGCTTCTAGCTGGACGTCGGCCCGGACGGGCGCCCCAGTCGCCCGATTCGGCGGTCAGGCGTCGGCGCCGCGCTGCTTGCGCTCCCAGAGCGTCGCGTTGAGCACGGCGGACGCGGACATCGCGCGGCCGACGAGGTAGAGCGCGAGCAGGATCCCGATCGCGGACCCGATCGCGCCGTAGGTGTCGGACGCGTGCGAGACCTTGCGGGCGAAGTAGAAGACGGTCAGCAGGTGCATCGCCCACACGACGAGTCCGAACAGGAGCGCGCCCGGGAGCAGCGACGTCACCTGGACGCCGCGCGCGTGGGGGAGCAGCCACGAGATCCAGAGCCACGCGCCACCCCAGATCACGATCGAGCTGAGCCCGAGGACGAGTCCGATCAGCGGGTGGTCCAGTCGCACCTTGCCGATCGCGGCGGCGATCGCCGACGTCCCGAAGATCACCGCCGATGAGCAACGCCGCGGCCCGCGAGGAGTTGCGGAGCCGGGTCAACGGCACGCGCCACGCCAGCGCGTGCACCGCGCGCAGCGTCTTGACGACCGCGCGCGCCGCGAGGAACAGCGCGAACAGGCCGACGACGAGGCTGATGATCTTGGTGCTGTCGGTCTGGCGCTGCGCGTCCGCGATCGCCTTGCCGATGAGTCCGGTGAGCCCCGCGGCCCGCGCCGCGTCCTGGCCCGACTCGTTCTGCAGGCTCGGCGGCTGATCCGAAGATGGTGATCACGACGAACACGTAGGGAACCGCGAAGAGGAACAGACGGAACGCCAGTGCGCCGGCCAGCACGCCTCCACCCGCACCGAGGTCCCGCTCGTAGATGTGGAAGCCGGCGTCGACGACGTGGTTGGTCTCGGCGCGACGCCTCGAGCCGTTCGTAGACGTCCTGGGCCCGGGCCTGGGCCTTCGTGAGCCCGGCCCGCGGCACTCGCGACCTTCCCCGCCGGCTTCGGCGCGGGCTCGCCGTCCTGGGGCGGGTCGATCTCGGGAGGCACGGCGTGAGGATAAGCCGCGAGCGCCCTACGCTCTCGGTCGAACGGCGATTCAGCAACGGGGGGAACCGATGCTCGAGAGCACCATGCAGGACTTCCCGCTCACGATCGGGATGATCTTCCGCCACGGCCGCTCGGTGTACGCGAACAGCGAGGTGGTGACGTACGAGGGCGACGGCTCCCGCCGCTCGACCTACGCCGAGGTGGGGGACCGGGTGGACCAGCTCGCGAGCGCGCTCGCCAAGCTCGGCGTCGAGAACGGGACGCGCGTCGGCACGTTCTGCTGGAACAACCAGGAGCATCTCGAGGCCTACCTCGCGGTCCCGAGCATGGGCGCGGTGCTGCACACCCTGAACCTCCGGCTGTTCCCCGAGCTGCTGACGTACGTGATCAACCACGCGGCCGACGAGGTCGTGATCGTCGACGACTCACTCATCCCCGCTGCTCGCCAAGGTCGCGCCCGACCTCGAGACGGTGAAGACGTTCATCGTCACGGGAACCGGTGACGCCGGCGCGCTCGCGGAGGCGACGGACGCGCAGATCCTCGGGTACGAGGAGCTGCTCGCCGCCGAGACACCGGGCTTCGCCTGGCCCGACGTGGACGAGCGGTCCGCGGCGGCCATGTGTTACACGAGCGGCACGACCGGCAACCCGAAGGGCGTCGTGTACTCGCACCGCTCGACCTGGTTGCACTCCTTCGCCGTCACGTCGGCGAGCTCGTTGGGCGTCAGCGAGTCGGACCGGATCCTGCCGATCGTCCCGATGTTCCACGCCAACGCGTGGGGTCTCCCGTACGCGGGCTGGCTCGTCGGCGCGGACTTCCTGATGCCGGGTCGGTTCCTGCAGCCCGAGCCGCTGACGACGTTCATCGCGCAGGAGCGACCGACGTTCTCCGGCGCGGTGCCGACGATCTGGGCCGAGGTCCTGCGCTACGGCGAGGACCACGAGATCGACCTGTCCTCGTTCCGGATGGTCGTGTGCGGGGGATCGGCGGTGCCCGCGCAGCCTGATGGAGGCGTTCGACGAGCGTTACGGCGTGCGCTTCATCCAGGGCTGGGGCATGACCGAGACCAGCCCGCTCGCCGCGGTCAGCCATCCGCCGAACGGCATCGAGTGCGACTCGATCCGAGGACCTCGACTGGCGGGCCCGGACGGGTCGGGTCGTCGCCGGGCGTCGAGCTGCGCATCGTCGACGACGTGGGCCGGCCGCTGCCGTGGGACGACGAGGCGGTCGGCGAGATCGAGGTGCGGGGCCCGTGGATCACCGCGTCGTACTACCTCGATCCGTCACCCGAGAAGTTCGACGACGGCTGGCTCCGCACCGGTGACGTGGGAAGGGTCGACGAGCACGGCTTCATCCAGATCACCGACCGGGCCAAGGACGTCATCAAGTCCGGGGGCGAGTGGATCTCGTCGGTCGAGCTGGAAGGCCTGCTCATGGCGCATCCCGACGTGGTCGAGGCCAGCGTCGTCGGGGTGCCGGACGACAAGTGGGGCGAGCGCCCGCTGGCCTGCGTGGTGCTCAAGACGGGCTCGGACATCGGCGCCGAGGGCCTCTGCGAGTTCCTCGGCGGGAGCGTCGCCCGCTGGCAGCTGCCCGAGCGCTGGAGCTTCATCGACGAGGTGCCCGAAGACCAGCGTGGGCAAGTTCGACAAGAAGGTCCTGCGGGCCCGCCACGCCGCCGGCGAGCTCGAGATCCAGACCCTCTGATCGTCCGGAACCCGGACGGCCGTTTAAGCCGGAAATTTCGGGCCCTGGGGACTACGATCATGGGCCGATGCAGCGGCGGATCCTGATCGTTTCTGCTTCCATGGGCGCCGGGCACGACGGCGCGGCGCGGGAGCTGGCACGCCGCCTCGAGGCCGAAGGGCACGAGGCGAGCATCGTCGATTTCCTGGACTGCTGCCCGCTCGGCATCGGATGGTTCATCAAGTGGAGCTATCTGCTCCAGCTGAAGTTCGCGCCGTGGTCCTACGACCTCACCTACCGCCTCTGGTACAAGCTCCCGTCCTCGTGGGGCTTCATCGTCCGGCTCGACACGTTCGTGGCCGGGCGGCAGGCTGCGCAAGGCGATCCGCAAGAGCGATGCGGACGTCGTCGTCTCGACGTACCCGCTGTCGTCGCTCGTCCTCGGCAACATGCGCAAGAAGGGCTGGCTCAAGGTGCCGGCGGTGACGTTCCTCACCGACTTCGCCGTCCATCCGCTCTGGGTCCACCCCGACATCGACGCACACGTCGCGACCAGCACGTTCGCAGCCGAGACCGCGACCGACCGCGGCGGCAAGGACGCTCGCGCGTCGGGCCCGCTGGTCTCGGAGCGGTTCTCGGATGAGTCCGGCTTCTCGCGTGCGGCGACCCGCCGGGCGTTCGGGATCGGTCCCGACGACCGCGCGGTGCTCGTGGTCGCGGGCTCGTGGGGCGTCGGCGACGTCGTCGGCACCGTCGAGGCGATCGGCCGGGCCGGCGACTACCACCCGGTGACGGTCTGCGGTCGGGACCAGGGCGCTGAAGGTCACGCTCGAGGAGCTCGACCTCGGCACGGTCATCGGCTGGACCGACGAGATGCCCGCGCTGATGGCGGCGTGCGACGCGATGGTCGAGAACGCGGGCGGGCTCACCGCGAACGAGGCGTTCGCCGTCGGGCTGCCGGTCATCACGTTCAAGCCGATTGCCGGACACGGCAAGGACAACGCCGAGGGCATGGCCGAGATCGGCGTGTCCCGGTACGCGCGCACCGAGGACGAGCTGCGCGATCGCGCTCGAGGACGTCACCCAACCCGGTGCCCCGCGCGACGAGCAGGTCGGCGCGGGCCGCGGCACTGTTCGCCGGCGACGCGAAGACCGACGTGCTGGAGCTCGCCGAGCACCGCGACCGCGAGCAGGTCGTCGAGCCCGTGCGCGACCCCAAGGCGCAGCGTCGGCTGACCGGGGTCCTCGGGGTGATCGTCCTGCTGTACGTCGGGCTCACCGCTCGGCGCCCAGGCCGTCTCCGCGTTCGGCGTCGGTGTCGCCCGCGCCCCGAAGGACGCGCACGGCGCAGGTCTTCGTCGGCGTGCGGCTCACGGACGCGCAGCTGAGCAGCACCTCGATCCAGCACCAGCTCCACGGCATGGGCGTCACCGCGATCATCGACGGGCGGGTCGCGCGTCCACGGTCAGGTCGCGCTCGAGGAGCTCTCCGATCGCGGCACGTCGACATCGGCAACGGCGGCTGGGGCAAGGGCCGGCCGTTCCGGTTCCTCCGCGCCAAGAACGACGTCGCGAAGACCGCGGACCTCATCCGCACCACGACCGGCTACCGGGTGCGCGAGTTCGTGCCCGAGCGCCGGCTCGACGCGTTCGACCAGATGTGGTGCCACCGGCGCGGCCAGCGGCTCGTGGAGCCCGACTCGGTCTTCAAGCCCGAGCGGGTACCCGAGACGGTGAAGGCCCGGAAGGTCTACGTGCTCGACGGCCGCGAGCGGGACACCGAGTCGCTGCGGGTCGCGCTGGTGGACTTCGGCGACGTCGTCAGCCACGCCGGACTCTCCGTCTCGTCGCTGGCCCAGCTCCGGTGAACCGCCACCGCGCTCTCGTTCGATCGCGGTCGGCGATCGGCGCCGGAGACGTTCGGGAGAGTCGGCGACTCGCGCCGATCGGCATCGGGATCGGTCTCGAGTCGCGGGCGCGGCGGCGCTGCACACCGCGCCGTCGCTCGTCGCGCTGTCGTCGATCGGTCGGCACATCTCGCCGTCGCTCGCCGGCGTGGGCGACCGCGGCCACGTCGCACTGACGTTCGACGACGGGCCGGACCCGAGCTCGACGCCGGCGGTCCTCGAGGCGCTCGACGAGCTCGGGTGGCGGGCCACGTTCTTCATGCTGGGCGAGATGGTGCGCAAGGCCCCGGGCCTGGCGGCCGAGGTCGCCGCGGCCGGTCACGAGGTCGGCGTGCACGGCGACCAGCACCGCACGCTGCTGCGACTCGGGCCCCGTACGACCCACGACGACATCCGGCGCGCCGCGGACGAGATCGCGTCCGCCACGGGTGTGACCGCCGTCGCTGGTACCGGCCGCCGTTCGGCACGCTCTCGGTCGGCGGCCTGCTGGCGGCTCGCACGCTCGGGCTGCGCGTCGTGCTCTGGACCGCGTGGGGCCGGGACTGGCGCTCGGAGGCGACCGGGGAGTCGGTCGCGGACGACGTGCTCGACGGATTCGTCGACGGCGGGACCGTCCTGCTGCACGACTCCGACTGCACGTCGGCGCCGGAGAGCTGGAGGGCAACGCTCGATTCCTTCCCCTTGCTGGGGAAGGAATTCGCCGACCGGGGACTCGTGGTGGGTCCCGTCGGTGAGCACGGCATCGCCGCCTCGCGGTAGCGGCGCGCCGGTTCCTCGATGGTCGTCGTCCTCGCGCTCGGTGCCGGGCTCTGCTACGCGCTGGCGTCGGTCATGCAGCACACCGTCGCGGCGCAGCAGGCGCCCGAGCTGTCGCTCAAGCCGCGCCTGATCCTGGAGCTGATCAAGCGGCCGCTCTGGCTCGCCGGGCATCGTGCTCGACGTCGGTGCGTACCTGCTCGAAGCCGCGGCCTTGTCGGTGGGATCCATCGTCGTGGTGCAGCCGTTGCTCGTGAGCGGCCTGCTCTTCGCGCTCCCGCTCTCGGCCATCGGTCGGGTGGGGAAGCCGGGGCGCAGGGAGTGGATCGCGGCCGTCGCGCTGACGCTCGGCATCGCCGTGTTCGTCACCGTTGGATCGCCGTCCGGGGGCGACTCGCAGGCGCCGATCTGGCAGTGGGCGATCGTGTTCGCGATCTGCGGCTCGATCGCGGCGGGCGCGGTCGATCTTCTCCCGGGGCGCGGCCCCGCACGTGCGCGCGCTGAGCCTCGCGTTCGCGACCGGCGCGACCTACGCGGTGACGGCGGCACTGACCAAGACCGTGGTCGACACGCTCGGTGCTCACGGCGTGCCCGGAGTGATCGGCGCGTGGGAGACCTACGCGCTCGCGCTGGTGTCGATCGTCGGGTTGATCCTCAACCAGAGCGCGTTCCAGGCCGGCCACCTCGCGGCGTCGTTGCCCGCGCTCGCGGTCACGAACCCGGTGCTCTCCTCGATCATCGGCATCACGCTGTTCGGCGAGACGCTCGGCGCGACGGGCCCGATTCCGATCGCGCTCGACTGCCGGCGCGGTCGTCGTGATGATCGCCGGGACGATCAGCCTCTCCCGCTCCCCACTCGTCACCGGCGAGCACGCGCATCCCGCGGTCACCCCGGCCGCCCCCTGACCTCCGCGCCTCCCCCTTCCGGTGCGACTTCGTACCCTCCCGTGGGTATCAACTCGCACCGGAACTGCAGACGGTCGGCCCGGCGGACCAGACTGCCCCGGTGCGGTACGTGCTGTCGTACGAGTCGGCCCGGGACGGCGCCGAGAAAGATCCCGCTCCACATCGAAGCGCACCGCGCCGAGTGAGGGTTGCTCGACTTCGGCTGGTTGTTGCTCCGTCGGTCGTGACGCCGGATCGCTTCGATGTAGAGCCGAGTGGTCCCGGACTCCGACGGATACGGGTCTCGACGTTCGGCGAGCACGACCGTGAGTCCCGCGGCCTCGCTCGCGTCGACGAGCTCGTCGAGCTCGAAGAAGGTGGCGACGAACGGCACCGGCTGGTCGAGGAACCGGTCGTGCACGATCTCGCCGATCGCCTTCGTGCGCCGAGAACAGAACGTGACCGCCGGGCCGCAGCACCCGCCGGAGCTCAGCCAACGTGTCGACCAGGTCGGCGCGACGCAGGTGGATCAGTGAGTAGAACGCGACGATCCCGCCGAACCGACTCCGCCGGGAACGGGAGCGACCGCATGTCGGCAGCGAGCGCGCCGTCGAGTCGGTGGCTCGCGAGGCTCGCCATCTCCGGGCTGAGGTCGAGGCCGAAGATGCGACGGCCCTGCGCGCGGACGAAGGCGCCGATCTGTCCGGGTCCGGAGCCGATCTCGACGACCGGGTCGGTCGTGGTCGCGGCGAACGCGGTCAGCAGCTCTCGGTCGCTCGGTTTGCCCGCGAGCTCGTCGAGGAACCGCTGCTCGTAGGCACCCGCGACCGTGTCGTACGACGACCCGAGCTGCTCCCACGCCACGGCCTCATCCTGTTGGACCCGGCCGGAGATATCCACACTCGGCGGTCCCGTGGGACCCTGGCATCCACAGGCCTCGCTAGTACCTCGTGCGGATCGCGCCACCTACGACCGAGAGGTCGGGCTGGGTATGTTCCCAGTGCCGAAGTCGATGGACGGATGGGTGGGTGTCGGGAGATCGTCAACGTCATCAGGTTCTCCAGCTTCTCTGCGCTGGAGGTCGACGTCGACCATCCGGGAATCGCCTTGTCGATCCACGAACGATCCGTGCAGGACGAACACGTAGACCGGTTGGTCGTCGCCGGAATCTGTCGCTGCATCAGCGGCGTGATCGGCGGCATTGCGGCCGCTGATCGCGTACTCGGCCTCTGCCGTGCACTGAGCCCACGCCGAAGTGCTGCGACTCCTGGCGACGACCTCGTCCAGGACCTTGGCGCGGCAGGGGAGGGGTTCCGGCGCGCCGGCAGGGAGGACGTGGATCACCGCGTCGACCCCGGCTGCCGTGTGGCCCGGGATCACCGAGTGGATTCGGTAGTCCCGTCCGGCGTGCAGATCGACCGTGCCGACGGTGGACCGCCCCGGCGGCCGGCGAGTCGAAAGGAGGAGAGGGTCGGATCATCGATCGCCACAGCCTCACTGGGGCCCTTTTGGACCAGCGAGATCCGGTTGACGCCGGCGATCGTCGTGAGCTCCTTCGCCTGGAACGTCAGCATCGGGAGCGCATCGAGCTCGAGGCGGGCGACGACCGGGGGCTCGGACCGGCTGGTGCCGGCGTCGTCGTCCTGCGCCGCGATGGCGAACCCGCCGGCGACGACGAGCAGGACCACCACCGCCACAGCTGCAGCGGCGAGCCACCGCGTTCGCCGTGCTCGTCGTCACACGACGGCGCCGCTCTCCGGGTCGGACCAACCCGTCGCCGCCTCGGCCTGTGCGGCGAGCCCGGCATCGTCCACCGGGACGATCGGCTTGCCGTTCACCGAGAGCTCGGCGAGTGCGGCGCGCGCGGTGGCGAGGTCGCCCCGCCGCACCATCACCCGGGATCCCTGGGTGAACTGGATCGCGACGAGGTCCCCGGTGGTGCCGACCGCCATGACTGCCACCCGGATGCCCGCGCTCCGCAGCTGCGCGGCGACCAGCTCGGCCTCGACCGCGCTCAGTCGAACGAGCTCGACCGTGAGGTCATCGTGGGTGAATGGGCCCGACGGCTTCGTATGCGTGGTCCGCTGATCGTGGCGCGGCCGGAGGTCCGCAACGAGCGCCACCCCGCAGTCGCTGCACTCGGTGAACCCGTCGCGGTATTCGCCGCCGCACTCAGGGCACCACATCGTCGCCATCGCGGGATCGTAGGTCCCACCCCCCGGTCAGGTCGCCGTCACCCGTTGTTGGTGGGTGATGAGACCAGGACCGCAAGGTTGTCGATCGGCTCGAAGCGCTTGACGCCGCCGGAACCCGGTAGCCCCCTGGTATTCGGGGTGCAGGCCAGTGCGATCTGCGGGCCGAACTCGAGCCCGCTGCCGAGGACTGTCCGGTGCCACCGGCGAACGAGCCGGTCACCGACACCACACCGCCATCGGCGGCACGCCCGCCAGCCGCGTCGCCAACCTGGCACGGCACAACACCGAGTCGCGGGTAGAAGTGCAGCCCGGCCGTGCATCTGCACACGTGGCAGGCCAGTCGAGCCCGGCGCCGCCCTGGGAGGCGCTATGGCCGGGTCGATCCGGACAGTTCCGCGAGCGGGCCGGGCACCGCCCGCGTGCGGCACGGTGGCGGACTGCATGACGAAGACGAGCGTGGCCCGCCCGACAGGCGCACGGCGGGATCTCGCCGGGTCGCGGCGCCGGTGTGCGCCGCGTCAGTCGCGGTCGTGGTGGCAGACGGCTTCGAGCTTGAAGCCGAATGGGTCGAGCCAGAAGGTCGCGAAGTAGGTCGGGCCGTACTGCGGGAAGGCCTGAGGCTCGCGCAGCACCGTCGACCCGAGCCCGACGACGCGGTCGTGGACCGCGCGGACGTCGCTTGCGACCGCGCACGATGAACGCGAGGTGCTGCAGCCCGGTCGCGTCAAGCGAGTACGAACCCGGCTCCAGCGACAGGTAGAAGAACACGTACGCGCCGCGCTTGCCGTCAGCGGGCATGTAGGCGAACTCGTCGTCCGCCGAGACGAAGCCCGCATAGCCGAGCGCCGGCATCACCTGGTCGTAGTACGCCTTCGCGACTGCGAGGTCCGGCACGTTGAGCGCGAGGTGACCGATCGGCACGGGTCAGTTCTGGAGCGCGAGGAGGCGGTCGGCGAGTGGTTCGAGCTCGGCCCGCCAGTCTTCGGGCTCCTGGAGCGGGACGAGCACGAGCTTCGAGAAGTCGTGCGCGATGTACTGCTCGATCTGGCGCTCGAGCGCGTCGACGGTGCTCGGGACCAGCTCGTCGAGGTCCGCGTCCGGGTTCCGGGTCGCGATGAGCGCGCGGATCGGGTCCGGCACCTCGCCGTGCGAGTAGAAGACCATCGCGCCGAAGTGCTCGGGATCGATCGTGCGCCCGGCCTCGGCGGCCGCGGCTTCGATCACCGGCCGGCCCTCGGCGCAGATCTCCGGAGTCGAGAACGACGCGAGCCAGCCGTCGCCGAGCCGCCCGACCCGACGGAGCTCGCCGGGCGCCCGGCCGCCGAGCCAGACGTCGGGCGGTTGCTGCACCGGCTTCGGGCAGCACCCGCAGCCCCTCGTAGTGGAAGCGGGTCCCGTCGTGGTCGACCGCGTCCTCCATCCAGAGCCGGCGCACCAGCGGGAGCGCCTCGTCGAACCACGCCGAGCGGTCCTCGCGGGCGACGCCGAACGCCTGCTGCTCGGCCGGGTTCACGACCCCGAGCCCGAAGCCGGGGAGGAGCCGCCCGCCGGAGAGCACGTCGAGGCTCGCGAGCTCCTTGGCGAGCAGCGCGGGGTTGCGGCCGGGCAGCACCTGCACGCTGGTCCCGAGCTTGAGCTTCTTGGTCCGGCCCGCGGCGACCGAGAGCCCGATGATCGGATCGGGCGCGTCGCCGCTCACCCGCTCCGAGAGCCACAGCGAGTCGAACCGCAGCGCTTCGAGCGTGTCGACCAGCTCGTTGAACCGGTCGGCGGTCAACCCCCGCTGCGCGCCGAGCCCGTACCCGATCCGGATCTTCATTGCGCTGCGGTACGCCTCGTACTTGCGCAGCTCGCGGCGGGCGATCTGCTGCTTGTGGACCTCGTCGGGACCGTCGACGAGGTGCAGCGTGCGCGCGTGGGTGTACATGTCGGCGAGCGGCCAGTCCTGGGAGACGCCCGCGCCGCCGAACACCTGGATCGCCCGGTCGATCACCGTCGTCGCGGTCCGCGCCGCGAGCACCTTGATCGCCGCGATCTCGAAGCGCGCGCCCTTGTTGCCGACGGTGTCCATCAGCCATGCGGCCTTCATGGTGAGCAGTCGGGCCTGCTCGATCTCCATGCGGCTCTCGGCGATGCGTGTCCTGCACCACCCCCTGGTCCGCGAGCGGCTTGCCGAACGGGCGTGCGCATCTGCGCGCGCATGCACATCAGCGCGAGCGCCTTCTCGGCCAGGCCGATCGCCCGCATGCAGTGGTGGATGCGGCCGGGGCCGAGCCGGGCCTGCGCCATCGCGAAGCCGTTGCCCTCGCCGCCGAGGATGTTGCCCTCCGGGCAGCCGGACGTTCTCGAAGAGCGTCTCGCAGTGCCCACCGCCCGCGTCGTGGCCGAAGACCGAGAGCGTGCGCACGACCTGCGCGCCCGGCGCGTCCATCGGGACGATGATCATCGAGTGCCGGTGGTACGGGTCGGCGTCGGGGTCCGACACGCCCATGAGGATCGCGAACGTGCACCGGGCCGATGCCGCGCCGCTCGTCCACCACTTGTGCGCGTTGACGACGTAGTGGTCGCCGTCGCGCTCGATGCGGCTCTGGATGTTCGTGGCGTCCGAGCTCGCGACCCACGGCTCGGTCATCGCGAAGCACGAGCGGATCTCACCTTCGAGCAGCGGGACGAGCCACTCCTCCTGCTGCTCGGTCGTGCCGAACTCGGCGAGGATCTCCATGTTGCCGGTGTCCGGCGCCGCGCAGTTCGTCGCCTCGGCGGTGAGCAGGTTGTGGCCCATGATCTCGCAGAGCGGCGCGTAGTCGACGTTGCTCAGCCCGGCGCCGTAGCGGTCGTTCGGCAGGAACAGGTTCCAGAGGTCGCGCCGGCGCGCCTCGGCCTTCAGCTCCTCCATCACCGGCGGGTGGAAGTGCGGGTCGCCCGACTCCCGCACCTGCTCGAAGTAGACGGGGGTGGCGGGCTCGACGTGCTCGGTGACGAAGTCGGCAAGGCGCAGGCGCAGCTCCTCCGCCTTGGGCGAGATCGCGAAGTCCATGGCGCTCCTTCGGAGACGGCCGGGGGCGTTCGGCACCCTACCGGCCCGTCGAAGTGGACTGCGCGCGGCCGCTACCGGGCGGTGATCCAGTCGGCGACGATGCGGGTGGCGACCTCCCGGCCCGCTCGACGGGGAAGCCGTAGTGGTCGGCCGGCACCAGGGCCCGGTCGAGCTCGGTGGTCGCGAGCGACTCGGCGATGAGGTCGTTGTCGGACGGGAACACGCAGGGTCGCCGGTGTACGAGACGAGCAGGCTCGGCAGCGTCATGCGGCTGCCGGTGACCGGGATCTCGGCTCGTGACGACAGCCCGGACCACGTGGAGAGCCAGGCCTCCGGGCTCACGACCCGACCGAACCCGACCGCGCCGTAGTTGATCCAGTCGGGTCGGGTGCCCCACAGCGAGCCGTAGCGCGCGCTCGGACGGGTCGATCGAGAGGTCGACGCAGCGCGGGTCCGCGTCGGTCCGGTACACCCGCAGGAAGTCGGTCGCGATCGAGAGCCGGCGATCCGCGGTGTGCCCGACCCTCGGCCCAGCGCCGGCGCGCGTCGCGCCGACGGTCGACCGCGACGCGTGCGGCGCGCGTCGATGCGCTCGACCCGCGCCCGCTGCGCGGCGCGGTACGTCTCGAGGAACTCGGCGGTGTACCGCGGCTCGTCCGGTGGCTCGACGAACCCGTTGGCCGGGTCGTAGAGGTCGAGCGCGGGATCGCACGACACCGGATCACCCTCGTCGACGACCGACGGGTCGATCGCGTGCATCAGGTAGTGGCCCTCGCCCGGGTGGCCGGCGAGGTACACCATCGCGTCGGCGGGCGGCAGCTCGAACCGGTTGAGGTCGAACGGGTCGCCGGCCGCGGTGTCGGTCAGGCGCTCGCCTTCGGGTGCGAGCGCCTGGTGCAGGTAGAAGGTGAAGAGCGAGGCGCCGCCGCTGTTGCCGCACAGCACGATGCGGTCGTAGCGCTGCCGGGCTTCGGCGAGCGCGGCGGCGACGTCGAGCAGCACCTGCTCGTGGATCAGCGTCGCGTCGTTGTTCAACCACCGGCTGTTCACGTTCAGCACCGCGAGGCCGGCCTCGAGCAGCCCGGGCGTCACGTAGTGGTGGGAGAAGTTCGCCCGGGGGTGCATGAGCACGACGACGGTGTCCTCGCCGCCGCGGGCGTAGAGCCAACCCTGCGGCGACGGCGCGGTCGGCCGTCTCGAGGATGAGCGGCGTGCAGGTCGTGCCGCTCGGCGGATCGCGGTGCCACTCGGCGACGAGGTACGGGTTGTCGTAGTGACCGATCCGAGTTGCGGGCCGCGCTGCCATCGCATGGCAGGCTACCGGCCGATGTCCGCCGAACCATCTGCGCTCGACGGTCTGCGGGTCCTGGAGCTCGGCTCGTTCATCGCCGGCCCGTTCGCCGGCCAGCTGCTCGGCGATCTCGGCGCGGACGTCATCAAGGTCGAGCCGCCGGAGACCGGCGACCCGATGCGGCGCTGGGGCGTGCTCGACGGCGGCCGCAGCCTCTGGTGGCCCGCGATCGCGCGCAACAAGCGGTCGGTCGCGGTGAACCTCCGCGACGAGCGCGGCCGCGACGTCGTCCGCCGGCTCGCCGCGCACGTGGATGTCGTGCTCGAGAACTTCAAGCCGGGCACGCTCGAGCGCTGGGGCCTCGGGTACGACGCGCTCGCGGCGGTGAACCCGGCCGTCGTGCTCGTCCACGTCTCGGGGTACGGCCAGACCGGCCCCCGGGCCCACGAGCCGGGGTTCGGCGCGATCGGCGAGGCGGTCGGCGGCGTCCGCTTCACCACCGGCGAGCCCGATCGCCCACCGGCGCGCACCGGCATCTCGCTCGGCGACTCGCTGGCCGCGCTGTTCGCGGTGATCGGGACGCTGACCGCGCTGCACGAGCGGTCACGCAGCGGACGGGGTCAGGAAGTCGACGTCGCGATCGCGGAAGCCGTGTTCGCGCTGATGGAGTCCACCGTCGCGGACTTCGAGCTCGGCGGCGTGACCCGGACCCGCAACGGCGGGGTGCTGAAGGGCGTCGCGCCGTCGAACGCGTACCCGACGTCCGACGACCGCGACGTGGTGATCGCCGCGAACGCCGACGCGGTGTTCGCCCGCCTGTGCGACGCGATGGACCGGCCGGAGCTCGCGACGGACGCGCGCTACGCCGAGCACGAAGCGCGCGGTGCGCACCAGGACGGAGCTCGACGACGAGATCGCGCGGTGGAGCGCGCAGCACTCGGCCGACGACCTGCTCGCGCGGCTCGAGCGCCACTCGGTGCCGTCCGGGCTGATCCACGCCGCGCCCGATCTCGCGACCGATCCCGCACTTCGCGGCGCGCGAGATGGTGCTGCGGCTCGCGGCGGGCTTCGATCGGCCGGTGCCGATGGCGGGCGTCGTCCCGAAGCTCTCCCGCACGCCCGGTGCGGTGCGCACCGTCGGTCCCGCGCTCGGCGAGCACACCGACGTCGTCCTGCGCGACCTCGCCGGCCTCACCGACGGCGACCTCCAGACCCTCCGCGCCGCCCACGTCATCGCCTGAGCGCGCCGGAGTGAGCCGCGCCGAGCAGTGGGTCAGGCGGGGGTCTTGGTGGGCTCGTGGAACGTGACCGTCGGGGAGTCCTCGAGCGGCGGGCTGCTCGGCGACGAGCAGCGCCGCGGCCTCGGCCCGGTCCGCGTCGGTGAACTCGACGGTCGTCGTGCAGAACTCGACCATGATCCCGTTCGGGTCGGTGATGTAGATCGACGTGCACCAGCCGTGGTCGATCTCGACGACCTTCTCGCCGTGGTCGAGCCACCGCCGCCGTTGCGCGTCGAGATCGTCGAGCGTCGGTGCGTCGAACGCGATGTGGTTCGTCCACACCGGCAGCCCGAGGCCCCGGCTGATCGACGGGTCGAACTCGGGCAGCGTCTCGTCGTGGATGTCCCAGAACGCGATGAGCCCACCCTGGTGCGTGTCGTAGAACACGTGGCGGGCCCAACCGCCTTCCATCGTCTCGCCGACGACGACCTTCACGAGGTCGAAGCCCATGACCTCCGTGTAGAAGCGGTGGGTGGCGTCGAGGTCGTTGGTGGCGATGGCGACGTGGTGGAAGCTCACGCGCGACCAGGATACCGTGCCGTCATGAGCCCGTCACCCGACCGATTCGACGAGCAGTCGGTCGATCCGGACCCGTTCCCGCAGTTCGAACGCTGGTTCGCGGACGCCCAGGCCGCGACCGACGACAAGGCCGCGGCGATGACCATCGCCACCGCGTCGCGCCAGCGGGCGGCCGTCGGCGCGGGTCGTGCTGCTCCGGGGCTTCGACGAGCGCGGGCTCGTCTTCTACACGAACTACGACAGCCGCAAGGCCGAGGACCTCGACGCGAACCCGCACGCCGCGGCGCTCTTCTACTGGCCCGAGCTCGACCGGCAGATCCGGGTCGAGGGTGCGATCACGCGCGTCGCGCGCGCCGAGTCCGAGGCCTACTTCGCGCAGCGGCCCCGCGGCCACCAGGTCGGGGCGTGGGCGTCGCCGCAGAGCACGCCGATCCCGGACCGCGCGTTCCTGCAGTCGCTGTTCGACGACGCGGAGTCGCGCTTCGCGGATCCGAACGTCGACGTCCCGCTGCCGCCGTTCTGGGGTGGCTACCGGCTGACGCCCGACGTCGTTCGAGTTCTGGGTCAACCGCGCCGACCGGCTCCACGACCGCATCCGGTACCGCCGCGCCGGCGACGGGTGGGTCATCGAGCGTCTGGCTCCGTGACCGGCGCCGGTCGGCGGCCGCGGCGCAGCAGCCAGGTCTCGTGCTCGATGAGCGTCGACGTAGACGACGAGCCGACCGAGGACGAGGAACCAGACCAGCAGCGCGAACACCGCGCCGATCGCGCCGTAGAGCTCGGACGACCGGCGACACGATCCGCGGGATCACGAACGTCCCGACCAGCTTCAGCACCTCGAAGCCCACGCCGCCGACGATCGCGGCCGGGAGCATGATCCGGAACGCGATCCGCCGGGTCGGGAGCACCCAGGCGGTCCAGAGGAACCCGAGCGTGTCGACGACGACGCCCGCGACGACGCCGATCTCCGGCAGCGCGCCGTTGCCGCCGACGAGTGCGAGCAGGAAGAGCGCGACGGCGAAGAGCACCAGGCCGCCGAGCAGCCAGACGAACCCGAACAGCCGCCCGCGCACGCCACCGCCGGGGATGCGCCACGTCTGGTTCCAGGTCGCGGTCAGGGACGCCGCGAGCCCGGTGCCGGCCCAGAGCAGACCGACGATGCCGATGAGGCTGGACGCGACCTTGGTGTCCTGCGCGGTCTTCACCGCGTCGGTGATCGTCGCCGCGGCGCGGCCGCTGAGCCCGAGCGCGTCGACGATGTCGTTGGCGACCGTGCGCGGATCGCCGCCGATGAAGCCGACGAACGCGATCGCGAGCACGAGGACGGGGAAGAGCGAGAGGAAGGCGCGCATGCTGATCGCGGCGGCGAGGTTCGCGCCCCGCTCGTCGCCGAACCGGCGCTGGACCGTGACCGAGACCGCGAGCCAGGGGTGCCGTGCGCCGGCCCGATCGAGCCGCGCCTGCCACCGATCGATCAGCTTCACGTCGGGGAACAGCACGCCCGGGTTCAGGATCTCGCCGGGGTCGAGCGCCCGCTTGAGCGCGTGCATCGCGGCGAGCTCGCCGGGCGGGCAGCTGCGGGCGAACGCGGCCCGCTTCGCGATGCCGATGCCGTGCTCCGCGCTGATGCTGCCGCCCATCTCGACGACGAGATCGAGCACCGCGTCGTCGACGGTCAGGTCGTCGGGCGGTGGTCCGAGCACGTTGACGTGGAGGTTGCCGTCGCCGATGTGCCCGAAGAGGATCACCCGCGCGCCCGGGGCGACCGCGGCGACGCGCGCCCGGACCGCGGGCTCGAACTCGACCAGGCGGTCGAACGGCAGCGTCACGTCGAGCTTGTGCGGGATCCCGGCGGCGTTGATCGCCTCGGCGTGGCCCTCCCGGTAGCTCCAGAACCGCGCCCGGCTGCGCGCGTCGTCCGCGACCGCGGACGCCCGCACCTCGGGCGCCGTCGTCGATCAGCGCGCCGAGCCGCTCGACCAGCGCGTCCGTGCTCCCGTCACGCTGCGCGCACTCGGCGAGCACGACCACCGGCGCCGTCGGCGTGAACGGGTCGGGGAGCCCGAGGTGCGTCGCGGACGAGCTCGATCCCGTCGGCGAAGCAGACCTCGAGCGCGACGAGCGAGTCCAGGCCGCGGCGCAGGCGCGAGCAGACCGCGACCGCGCCGGCGAGGTCGTCGAGCGCCATGAGCACGACCACCCGCTCGGGCAGGTGGGGGACGAGGCGCAGGTGCACCCGGGTGACCACCCCGAGCGTGCCCTCGCTCCCGGCGAGCAGCCCGGCCCAGTGGTAGCCGGTGTTGTCCTTGCGCAGTGCGGGGACCCGGCCGACGAGGCTGCCGTCGGCGAGCGCCGCCTCGACGCCGATCAGCTGCTCCGCCATCGGCGCCGTAGCGGATGACGTGCTCGCCGCCGGCGTTCGTCGCGACCATCCCGCCGATCGTGCACGAGCCACGCGACGAGAGGTCGACGCCGAGCTCCCAACCCGTCGTCGCGCGCCGCGGCCTGCACGCGCTCGAGGGTCGCGCCCGCGCCGACGATCGCCTCGCCGTGGTCCGCGTCGACCGAGATCTCGTCGAGGCGCTGGAGGCTGAGCACGATCTCGCCGCCGCGCGGCACGCTGCCCGCCGACCAGCCCGGTGTTCCCACCCTGCGGGACGACCGGCGCGCCGGCCGCCGCGCACGCGGCCAGCACGGCGCGCGACCTGGGCGCCGTCGGCCGGGCGGACCACCGCGCGGGCGTCGCCGTGGAAGCGCCCGGTCCAGTCGGTCTCGTAGCCGGCCCGCAGGTCCGCGTCGACGAGCACGTGGGCCGCACCGACGATGTCGACGAGCGCGTCGAGGAGAGGGTCGGCGCCGGACACGTCACCTATGGTGACACGATGCGCGAACGGGTCGAGCCATGACGACCGCCGCCTGGGCGCTGCTGGTGATCGCCGGCGTGTTCGCGGTCGGCAACTGGATCGCGGTGGCGACCGCAGCGCAAGCCGCTCGAGTACGTCTGCAAGCCCGCGACGCTCGTGTTCCTCATCGCGGTCGCGCTCGCGCTCGACCCGGTGCACGGCGACATGCGGACGTGGTTCGTCGTCGCGCTCGTGTTCTCGCTGCTCGGCGACATCTTCCTGATGCTCCCGCGCGACCGGTTCGTCTTCGGGCTCGGCGCGTTCCTGCTCGGCCACCTCGCGTACACCGTCGGGCTCAACCTGCACACCGAGGGGAACTGGCTCTTCGCGATCCCGGTCGTGATCGTCGCGGCGCTGCTCGCGGTCCGGCTGGTGCGCGGGATCAAGCGCAGCGGCGAAGACGCGCTGCTCGGTCCGGTGATCGCGTACGTCGTCGTGATCGCGGCGATGGTGGTCAGCGCGGTCGCGAGCGGCAACGCGCTCGCCGCGATCGGCGCGCTGCTCTTCATGGCCTCGGACGCGCTCATCGGCGAGACCCGGTTCGTCCATCCCCACCGCGGCGCCGGGGTCGCGATCATGGTCACGTACCACCTGGGCCAGGCCGGACTCGTCCTCTCCCTCGTGCGCTAGCCGCCGGACGGCCCGGCGTACTCTGACGCGGATGCGACGATCGATCGACGACGCGCTCGACGACCATCCGGTCGACGACGAGTTCCCGGCCGTCTCGTGGATGGTCGGGCTGAGCGACGACCCCGGACGCCTCGGAGGACGGCTCGCCGCGGGTGAGCCTCACGCTCGAGGAGCGCGGCGCCGCGGCCCGCGGCGTCGTCGCGCAGCTGGCGCCCGGCGACCGCCCGCCGGCTTCGCGGCGCGATCGCCGCCGCGCTGCGCGAGATCGGCGAAGCGCCGGGCGACTGATCGGCCCGGCCCCGGTTCGATCCGGGTCGACGGCGTAACGTTCCGTCCGAGGCATTCGTTGCGCTCGTGGTGCTGCTCGTCGGGGTCGACATCGGCGCGAACGTGCACCGACTAGAGGAGGAGGCGGGCGCTGTCCGACTGCTCGCCGGACTGCGTCGGCGATCGCGAGGCGGTGCTCGGCGATCTGCTCGACGGAGATGATCGCGACCCGGTGCTCCTGCGCGAACAGCTCGAGGAACGGCAGGCGGGCGGGGGAGCCGTCGTCGTGGAGCACCTCGCAGATCACCGCGGCCGGAGCGAGACCGGCGAGCCGGCAGAGGTCCACGGCCGCTTCGGTGTGGCCGCGGCGCTCGAGCACGCCGCCCGCCCTGGCCCGCAGCGGGAAGACGTGGCCGGGCTGGATGAAGTCGCTCGGGCCGCGAGCTCGGGTCGACGATCTTCTTGATCGTGTGGGCCCGGTCGGCCGCGCCGATGCCGCTGCCGGAGCCGACGTGGTCGATCGACACGGAGAACGCGGTGTCGCAGCCGGCGCGTCCCTCCGGGACCATCGGCGGGACGTCGAGGCGCTGCAGGTACGACGGGTCGATCGGCATGCACACGAGCCCGCGGGCCCAGCGCAGCATGAAGTTGACCGCTTCGGGAGTGACCCACTCGGCGCTCATCGTGAGGTCGCCCTCGTTCTCCCGGTCCTCGTCGTCGGCGACGAGGACCATCTCGCCCCGCCGGATGCGCTTCAGGGCTTCGTCGACCGTCGCGAATCGGCTCATCTTCATCTCTCCTGTGTGGTGGAGCATCAGGCCCGAACCGCAGTCGGGTGGGCGCCGGGCAGGGTTACGACCATGCGGCAACCGTGAGGCTCCCGCCGTTCGGGGTGGATCTCGCCGCCGTGGAGGTCGACGATCCAGCGGGCGATCGCGAGTCCGAGACCCGCGCCGCCGTCGCTCGATGCACGGGCCGAGTCGGCCCGGTAGAACCGTTCGAAGACCCGGCTCACCTCCTGGTCGGGGATGCCGGGGCCTTCGTCGATGACTTCGATCGTCACGCCGGACGCGGCTGCGGCGCGCGCGCACTTCGACCGCGCCGCCCGCGGGGGAGTGGCGCACCGCGTTCTCGAGCAGGTTCGCGACGACCTGGTGCACGCGCTCGGGGTCGCCGTCGGCCTCGAGGCCGGGCTCGTCGACGTTCATCTCGATCACGACGCCCGGCGCGTGGAGCTTCTGCTCGCGCACCGCGTGCTCGAGCACCGGCGCGACCGCGAAGTCCTGGCGGTCGAGCGGGACGGTGCCGGCTTCGAGCCGGGAGAGGTCGAGCAGCTGCACGACCAGACGGCCGAGCCGCTCGACCTGGGCGAGCATCGTGAGGAGGGTGTCCGGGTCGGCGGTGGCGACCCCGTCGACGATGTTCTCGAGCGTCGCCTGCAGCGCGGTGAGCGGGGTGCGCAGCTCGTGGCTGACGTTGGCGACGAGGTCGCGGCGCACCCGGTCCGTCTCGCCGAGCTCCGCGGCCATCCGGTTGAACGACCGGGCGAGGCCACCGATCTCGTCGCGTGAGGTGTCGGTGACGCGGCGGGAGTAGTCGCCCTTGGCCATGGCCTGGGTGGCGTCGGCCATCTCGCGCAGCGGGGTCGTGAGCCCGCGGGCGACGAAGCGCACGAGCACGAGCGCGACGACCGCGGCCGCGATGCCGCTGACGCTCGGCCAGAGCCCGAGGACGCGGAACGCGAACCAGAACACGAAGACCGTGACGCCGACCGCGCCGACGATGAGCGCGGAGAGCTTGATCTTGATCGAGGGCAGCGGATCCAGCGGGCGGTCGGGCATGTGCTTCACGAGACACCAGCCTCGTCGAGCGCGTAGCCGACGCCGTGGACGGTGCGGATCAGGTTGTTGCCGAGCTTCTGGCGCACCGCCCGCACGTGCGAGTCGACCGCGCGCCCGCCCGAGACCACCTCGTAGCCCCAGACCTCGGCGAGCAGCTCCTCGCGGGTGAACACCTGGTCGGGCGCGGCGGCGAGGAAGGCGAAGAGGTCGAACTCGGTCGGGGTGAGGTGGACCACCTCGCCCTCGCGGGTGACCCGGCGGGTCGCGGGGTCGAGCATCACGTCGCCGACCTGCGACCGCGACGTTCGCGTGGCGAGTCCGCGCTCTCGGCCCGGTCCCGGTCGACCCGGCGGAGCAGCGCATGCACCCGGGCGACGAGCTCGCGGGTGCTGAAGGGCTTGGTCATGTAGTCGTCGGCGCCGACGCCGAGCCCGACGACGAGGTCGCGCTCGGAGTCGCGGGCCGTCAGCATCAGGACGGGCACCGGCCGGTCGGCCTGGATGTGCTCGCAGACCTCGAGCCCGTCGAGGCCGGGCAGCATGAGGTCCAGCACGACGAGATCGGGCTGGAGGTCGTGGCACCGCTCGACCCCGATCGGCCCGTCGGCTGCGATCTCGACCGCGAATCCCTCGGATCGGAGCCGGGCGGCCACCGCGCCCGCAATGGTCGCTTCGTCCTCGATGATGAGGATCGTTCGCGCGGAGGGCGCGAGCGCTGCTGCAGAAGCCACCCGGCCAGGATAAGGACCGCCACCGGGCAATGTCCCACCCGGTCTGTGGAGATTCTGTGGAGATGGGGCGCTCCGAGCCGCCCGGGAACACAATCGGGGCCCGGGACGTACGGTAACTCCATGGATGAGAAGACCCGTACCGAGGAAGTCAAGCTGACCGACGAGGAGTGGCGGGAGCGCCTCTCGCCCGAGCAGTACGCCGTGCTGCGCACCCAGGCCACCGAGCCGCCGTTCAGCGGGAAGTACGCCACCACGAAGGCCGACGGGATGTACCGGTGCGCCGGATGTGGGGCGGAGCTGTTCGCCAGCGACACCAAGTTCGAGTCCGGCACCGGTTGGCCGTCGTTCTACGAGCCCGCGGTCGCCGAGGCGGTCGAGGTCGTCATGGACACGAGCCACGGGATGGTCCGCGAAGAGGTCGTCTGCCGGCGCTGCGGCGGTCACCTCGGCCACCGGTTCCCGGACGGGCCCAACCCGACCGGCCAGCGCTACTGCATCAACTCGCTGTCCCTCGAGCTCGACCCGACGCCCGCCGAGCCGACGCCGCCGAACCGCCCTCGTGGCGACCCGTCGTGGCGGACGCACAACCACGGCGGTCGGGCCTACATTGCGCGGGTGGACGTCACCGGCGTGGATGAGCGAGCACGGGCACGAGCAGGTCGTGTTCGTCGCCGACCCGTCGGTCGGGCTGCGGGCGGTCATCGCGATCCACTCGACCGCGCTCGGGCCGTCGCTCGGCGGCATCCGGTTCTGGCACTACGAGCACGAGGACGACGCGGTGCTCGACGTGCTGCGGCTGTCCGAGGCGATGAGCCTCAAGGCGGCGGTCGCCGGCCTGCACCAGGGCGGCGGCAAGGCGGTCGTGCTCTGGGACGACCCGCGCCGGGCCCGCAGCCCGGAGCTGCTGCGCGCGCTCGGCCGGGCGATCCACGAGCTCGGCGGCCGCTACCTCGCGGCCGAGGACGTCGGCGCGACCACCGCGGACATGGACGGCATCGCCAGCGGTCACGCCGTGGGTCACCGGGGTGAGCGAGTCGGCCGGCGGTTCCGGGGACCCGTCGCCGGTCACCGCGTTCGGCGTCCACCGGGCGATGCGGGCCGCGGCGCTCGAACGCTGGGGCGACCCGTCGCTGCGCGATCGCCACGTCGTCGTGCAGGGCGCGGGCAAGGTCGGATGCCGCGCTCGCGCAGCTGCTCGTGCAGGACGGCGCGACGGTCGCGGTCGCGGACGTCGACGACGCGCGGGTCCGCGAGCTCGTGCGCACGGTCGGGGTGGACGCGATCCCGGTCGCCGACGCCGTGAGCGAGCCGTGTGACGTGCTCGCGCCGTGCGCGCTCGGATCCGTCGTGACGCCCGCGACGATCGACGCGCTGCGCTGCGAGATCATCTGCGGCGGAGCGAACAACCAGCTCGAGTCCGACGCGATGGACGACGCGCTCGCGGCGCGCGGGATCCTCTACGCACCGGACTTCGTCGTGAACGCGGGCGGGATCCTGAACATCGCCGAAGAGATCGCCTGGCTACTCGCTCGAGCGCGCGCTCGCGTCGACGGCGCGGATCGAGGCGACGACCGCGCGCGTGTTCGCGCGCGGCGAGGGACTGGGGAGTCGCGCCCGGGTCGCGCGGCGGAGCGGCTGGCGCGTGAGCGCATCGCATCGGAGGCGCTGCCCGGCGGTCGGTGGGAGCCCGGCGACCCGGCCGCGTGGACCAACGGCGAGGCCGCTGACCCGGCTCCGCCCGCAGCCGTGAGCACGTAGCCTGAACCACATGGGTTCACATCTTTCGGACGTGTGGTTCCAGGTCACCGATCTCCCGGTGGTCTCCGGATCCGGGTGCACCGTCACCACCGCGGACGGCACCGACTACCTCGACTTCACCGCCGGCATCGCGGTCGTCAGCACCGGCCACTGCCATCCGAAGGTCGTCGCCGCGATCCAGGACCAGGCGGCGAAGTTCATCCACGCGCAGGTCAACTGCTACCGGAACCCGCTGCTCGAGCAGCTGGGCGAGCGGCTCGCCGGCGTCACCCCCGACGGCATCGACTCGTTCTTCTTCGCCAACTCCGGCGCGGAGGCCACCGAGGCCGCGGTGAAGCTGGCCAAGCAGGCGACGGGCCGTCCGAACGTCATCGTGTTCTCGGGCAGCTTCCACGGTCGGAGCCACCTGACGATGGCGATGACGACGTCGAAGCACGGCTACCGCGCCGGGTACGCGCCGCTCCCGGCGGTGTGTTCGTCGCGCCGTTCCCGCACCCGTGGGCGCGAGGGCGTGAGCGAGGAGGTGTCGGTCGAGCGCGCGCTGACCGCGCTGCACCACCTGCTGCTCGCGCAGACCGCGCCGGGCGAGACCGCGGCGATGGTGCTCGAGCCGGTGCTCGGCGAGGGCGGCTACATCCCGGCGCCGCCCGCCGTTCCTCCGGGGCGTGCAGGACATCTGCAAGGAGCACGGGATCCTGTTCGTCGCCGACGAGGTGCAGACCGGGCTTCGCCGCGCACCGGCACGATGTTCGCGATCGAGCCGGCGGCCGTCGTCCCCGACGTGCTCGTGATGGCCAAGGGCATCGCGTCGGGGTTCCCGATCTCCGCGATCGGCGCGTCGGCCGAGCTGATGGCCCGCTGGCCGAAGGGCTCGCACGGCGGCACGTACGGCGGCAACCCGATCGGTTGCGCCGCTGCGCTGGCGACGATCGACGTGCTCACCGAGCCCGGCTTCCTCGAGAACGTCAACGCGCGTGGCGAGCAGCTGCGGTCGGGGCTCGCGGCCGATCGTCGCGGACCACGGTCTGACCGCCGAGGTGCGCGGCCCCGGGCTCATGGTCGGCCTCGAGCTCGGCGATGCCGCGCAGCGGCCGGCACGACTCGGCGCGCGTCGGCAACGTCATCGCCCGGTGCCGCGACGACGGGCAGCTGCTGCTGATGAACGCGGGCACCTACGGCAACGTCGTGCGCTTCATGCCGCCGCTCGTCGTGACCGAGGCCGAGATGGCGCGCAGCCTCGACGTCGTCGCGAGCGCCGTCGCCGCCACCGCCTGACCGACGCTCCGAACGGATCGCGGCCTAGCGGTTGCGGAGGCGGGCGAGCGGGGAGCGGTCCCGGCGGTCGTGGCGGATCTGCTCGACGACCTTGAGCCCGGGGATGCCGGTGACGCCGCCGCCGCCGTGGGTCGCGGACGACGCCTGGTAGAGGTTGCGGATCGGCGTGCGGTAGTCGGCGTAGCCCGGCGCGGGACGCATGTGGAACAGCTGCGTCGGTGAGAGCTCGCCGTGGAAGATGTTGCCGCCGATCAGTCCGTAGGTGTGCTCCATGTCGTACGGGCCGATCACCTGGCGGTGCAGGATCGAGCTCGTGAAGCCGGGGGCGACGTTCTCGACCTGGTCGATGATGCGGTCCGCGTAGGCGTCGAGCTCGTCGTAGTGCGGCTCGGTCGACCACTGGTGGGGCACCCACTGCGTGAACATCGACATGACGTGCTTGCCCTCGGGTGCGAGCGTGCGGTCGAACACCGACGGGATGCAGATGTCGGCGAACGGCAGCGCCGCGGGCCGGCCCGCGACCGCGTCCTGGAACGCGTTCTCGACGTGGTCGAGCGACGGCGCGAGCACGATGGTCCCGCCGTGGACGTCGGGGTCGAAGCCGGGCGCCGCGGTGAACTCGGGCAGGCGGTCGATCGCGAGGTTCACCTTCACCGTGCCGCTGCGGCTCTTCCACCGGCGCAGGTCGTCGACGAAGTCGTCGGGCAGCTCGGACGGCTCGAGCTGCTGGAGGAACGTGATCTGCGGGATGGGTGGCGGCGATCACGACGTCGGCGTCGATCTGCTCACCGGTGCTCAGCGCGACGCCGCGGGCCTCGCCGTCGCGCACGACGATCCGGGTCACGTCGACCCCGGTGCGGACGGTCGCGCCGAACGACTCGGCCGCGTCGCGCAGCGCCTGGGTGACCGAGCCCATGCCGCCTTCGGGGAAGCCCCACGCGCCGAGCTTGCCGTCGCCGACGTCGCCGATCTTGTGGTGGGCCATGACGTACGCGGTGCCCTGCGAGCGCGGGCCGGCCCAGGTGCCGATGACCCCGCTGACCGAGAGCGCGCCGCGCATCGCGTCGGACTCGAACTCGTCCTCGAGCAGGTCCGCGATGCTCGACGTGAAGAGGCGCGTGATGTTCGCGGTGGCGCGCACGTCCCACGACCGGGCCTGCCACGCGAGCTTCGCCTGCTCGAAGAGGTCGCCGGGCTGGTGGGAGCCGAGCCGCGGCGGCGTCTCGGTGAGCAGCGGCGAGAGGACGTCGGCCATGCTGCCGAGCCACGCCTCCCACCGCTCGTACGCGTCGGCGTCGCGGTTCGAGAACTGCGCGATCGACGCCCGCCGCTTCGGCCGGATCGTCGGACAGCGCCAGGCGCGCGGCCGTCCGGGTGCGGGCGCGAAGTACGGGCCCTGCGCGTGGATCCGGTAGCCGTGCTTCTCGAGCTCGAGCTCCCGCAGGATCGTCGGCGGCATGAGGCTCACGACGTAGGAGAGCGCGGTCATCTTGTAGTCGGGACCCCACGGCTTCTCGGTGATCGCCGCGCCGCCGACCACGTCGCGGCGTTCGAGCACGACGACGCGCGCGCCCTGCTTCGCGAGCAGGCCGGCGGCGACGAGGCCGTTGTGGCCCCCGCCGATCACGACGACGTCGAACGGGTCCTGAGCACTTCCGGGTCGACTCATGCGCCGCAGGATACGGGACGGCTGCTCAGGAACCGAGCGCGGCGATGATGCGTTCCGCGCCGGCGCCGGGCCAGGGCGAGGTCGATGCGGCGTGCCGTCGTCGAGCTCGACGGCGACGACCGCGAAGCTCGCGGGGACCGAGAGGATGTGGTCGCGGACGCTCGGCGCCCGCTCCTCGTCGAGGCGGACCGCGGTCGCCGGGAAGCGGACCGGCGGCGACGGCCAGGCCATGCGGCGCCAGACGAAGCTGTCCATCTCCCGGCCCGCGTACCCGGCGCGGAACCGCTTCGTGAGCCCGGCGACCTCGCCCGACCGGATCCGCAGCGAGCACTCGAACCCCTTGGGGCGCGAGACCTTCAGGTAGAGGTGGCGCAGCCCGACCGCCGCGCCGCGCCGACCGCGACGAGTCGCGATCACGACCAGGATCACGGTGCCCACGGATCGAGCCTAGGTTCTCGGCCCGTCGAGCCGCTCGGGGCGCTCGAGCGGGCTGAGAACCGTCCGAGCTAGCCGATGTACCAGTCGAGGAAGCGGTCGAGGCGGCGGTAGAAGTCGAGGAACGGCGCCCGGCGGAGGAAGCCGTGACCCTCGCTCGGGTACGTGAGGTACTCGAACGTCTTGCCGAGCCGCCGCAGCTCGGCGACGAGCTCCTCGGACTGCTCCGGGTGCACCCGGTCGTCGAGCTCGCCGTGCGCGATGAGCAGCGGGATGGTGATGTTGTCGAGCCGGTGCACGGGCGAGCCGGCCTTGATCTCGGCCGGCGCGAGGAACGGCGTGCTCATCATCCGCTCCATGTCCTGACGACCCTCGCGGTCGCCCATCGCCCACGACACCTTGAGGTCGCAGTCGCCGTACTTGCAGACCGCGGCGGCGAACCGGTGCTCGGGATCGTCGACCACCGCGTGCAAGCGCCATGTACGAGCCGTACGACCCGCCGACGATCGCGACCCGGTCGGCGTCGACCCACAGCAGGTTGGCGAGGTAGTCGTACGCGGCGAGGCAGTCCTTCGTGTCGTCGACGCCCCAGACGGCGTGGTTGCCGCGCTCGAAGTCGCGGCCGTAGCCGGTGCTGCCGCGGAAGTTCGGCGCGAACCAGGCGTAGCCACGGTCGACGAAGTACTGCGCGACGCCGTCCCACTCGTCCGCCGACGCGTCGGTCGGGCCGCCGTGCGGGTAGACGATCGCCGGGACGGGGGCGTCGGCGTTCGCGTTCGGGGGGCGGAACAGGAACCCGTGGATCTCGAGCCCGTCGAACGACGTGTACGTCACCTCCTCCGGCACGACGTGCGGCGCGGCGTGCACCGCGGCCGGAGCGGGCGCGAAGACGACCGTGCGCTCGCCGTCTCGTCGGCCATCGATCCGCTCGATCGCGCGGCGCGGTCGCGGAGTCCTCGTAGGTCGCGACGATGCTGCCGTCGGGCAGCCAGTGCGGGAACGACCAGACCCCGCCCCGGGCGATCTTGGTGACCGCGCCGGTCGTCGCGTCGACGACGACGAGGTCGCTGTGGCCGCGCCGGGTGCGGGTCGCGAGGATGCGCTGACCGTCCGGGTGGTACTCGAGCTCGCCGAAGTCGGCGCCGTCGCTGGTGAGCTGGCGGTCGTCCCCGCTGGCCACGTCGACGACGTGGATCTCGTACCAGCCGCTGCGCTCGGAGACGTACGCGACGCGTGCTCGCGTCCGGCGCCCACGCCGGGCCCTTGTCCTGCATGCGCTGGGTTCCGGTCAGCGCGCGCGACTCGCCGCTCGCCAGGTCGAGGACGCGGATCTCGGATCGGTTGCGGTCGTCGTGCGGCCAGAAGGTGAACGCGACGCGGGTGCGGTCCGGCGACACGGCGGCACCCCCGCAGTCGCCGTCGCCGTGCGCGACGGACTGCGGCCACGGGTTCGCGAGGTCGAAGACGACGAGGTGGGTGTTGCCCTCGCGGCCGACGACGCCGAGCAGGCGGTGATCGTCGAGCCAGACCGGCGCCCCGGCGCGCACCACCCGGCGCGCCGGCGTGCGGCCGTCGACGGGCGCGGTCCAGACGAACCCACCGTCGCCGAACGCGACCGTGGTGCCGTCGGGGGAGACCGCCTGGTGCGGTGTCCTCCCAGTACGGCTCCATGCCGCGCTGGGTCGTGACCCGCGTGGGAGTCGTGGTGTCGGGTGCGAGGTGCCAGACGTCGGAGCTGTCGCGGTCGAGGATGAACACCAACCCACCGCTCGGCGTCACGACGAGGTCCCGCGGTCGCTCCACCGCGGCGATGGCTTCGAGCCGCCAGTGCTCCGGTGGCCGGAGGTGCGGGCGGCCCGGGTTCGGGAGCCCTCCGTGCTCGTCCTTGCCGACGACGAGATCGACCGGTCTCTCCATCCGCCGGAGCCTATGCGGCGGCTCCGGCCGGGATCCCGGTCCGGTTTGGTCAGGCCTCGAAGCCGCGCAGCACCGAGAGCACGAGCGCGCCGAGGTGGTCGAGGTCGTAGCCACCTTCCTGGACGAAGACGGTCGGGACGTCGAGCGTGCTCGAGCGCGCGCCCGGCGCGCCAGAAGCCGGCTCCGGTGATCTTCAGCGGGCTCTCCGGGTCGGCTTCGGCCGCGTCGACGCCGAGCGAGACGACGAGCGTTGCGGGCGCGAAGCGACGCGCCTCCTCGGTGAGGTCGTGCACCGCGTCGACCCACTCGTCGTCCGTGGTGCCGGGTGCGATCGGGAGGTTGCGGTTGCAGCTGCTGCCGTCGCCCGTGCCGCGCTCGTCGGCGAAACCCAGGAAGTGCGGGAACCAACCCTGCGCGGGGTCGACGTGCACCGAGCCGAAGAACACGTCGTCACGCGCGTAGAAGATCTCCTGGGTCCCGTTGCCGTGGTGCGCGTCGATGTCGATGATCGCGACGCGGTTGCTGCCGTGGTCCCGGAGGTACTGCGCGGCGACGGCCGCGTTGTTCAGGTAGCAGGACCCGCCGTAGAGCGCCGCGCCCGCGTGGTGGCCGGGCGGCCGGGTGGCGGCGTACGCGGCGCGGTGGCCGCCGTCGATCACGAGGTCGCAGGCGGTGAGCGCGACGTCGACCGCGCCGCGCGCCGCGTCGTAGGTGCCGGGCGAGATCAGGGTCATCGTGTCCATCGCGAACCGTCCGCTGCGGGCCCACGCGGCGGCCGGCTCGGGGACCGGCCGGCCCGAGGTCAGCTGCGGGAGGGCGAAGACGTACGGGACGACGCGACGCTGGCCGGTCTGCTCGACGAGGCCCGCGGCTTCCCACTCGGACCACGCGCGGGCGAACCAGTCGAGGAACTCGGCGTCGTGCACCCGCAGCACCGGCCCGTCGCCGTGGAGGGTCGCGAGGTGGATGGGCGCGCCCGCGCCTTCGAGCGCGGCGCGCAGGATCTCGCCTCGCGGCGGCTCCTCGTCGCCCGGCAGCTCGACGCCCAGCCAGTACCCACCGCCCGGCGCGTGGCCCACGTGCCGGGGCGTCCAGACCGCCGGCATCCGCAACGGCTGCTCCACGCCGGCGAACGTACTCGCACGGTCACTGGCGTTCGGTGCAACCGCGGCTCGGTAGCCTGCGTCGTCGTGGACGTGACTCCGAGTGGGCCGCCGGCCCCGCGCACCCGGGCCCGGGCGCTCGGCATCGAGATCGGGACGCTGCCTCCGGGGCCGACGAACAGCATCGTGGACGTCGCCAATGTGCGCGTCGGCCACTCGACCGTCTGGTTCGACGAGCCCGCGCCACCCGCGGGCCGGGGCGTGGCCCGCACCGGAGTGACCGCGTCGTGCCGTTCACACCGGGGGAGCTGTTCGACGCACGCGTTCCCGTCGGGTGCCGCGGTGCTCAACGGTGCGGGCGAGCTCACCGGCTACCTGCAGGCGCAGGAGTGGGGTGCGCTCGACACCCCGATCCTGCTCACCCGCACGATGGGGGTCGGCCGGGTCTACGACGGCGTCGTCGACCTGATGCTGGCCGCGAATCCGGGGGTCGGCACGACGGACGTCGTCATCCCGACCGTCGGTGAGTGCGACGACTCGTGGCTGAGCGACGGTCGGGCGGTGCAGGTCGAGGCGGCCGATGTGGCCCGTGCGATCGACGCGGCACGCGGTGCCGATGCAGGACCCGTCGTGGAAGGCGCGGTCGGCGCCGGCACGGGCATGGTCTGCCTGGGGTTCAAGGGCGGCATCGGCTCCGCGTCCCGGCTGGTACCGCCGACGGGATACCACCTCGGCGCGCTCGTCCTCGCGAACTTCGGCGACGGAGCTTCGCTCACCGTGGACGGGGTATCGGTTGGGCGCCAGTTCGTCGAAGACGGTTGGAAGGCGGCCCGCGAGGAGCCCGAGGGCAGCTGCATCGTGGTGCTCGCGACCGACGCACCACTGTCGTCGCGCCAGCTCCAGCGTCTGGCCACGCGGGCGGGGCTCGGGCTCGCGCGCACCGGCTCGGTCGCGCATCATGGCAGCGGCGAGATCTTCGTCGCGTTCAGCACCGGCGCGCGGATGACGCGCGCTTCGTTCCCGGAGCCGGAGACCAGCAGCTTCCATCGCCAGCTGCTGCGCGACGAGGCGCTCAACCCGTTCTTCGCGGCCGCGGTCGAAGCGACCGAGGAGGCCGTGGTCAATTGCCTGGTCGCGGCGGACACCGTGACCGGCCGCGACGGCCACACCGCCACCGGCATCCCGCTCGACCGCCTGACCGCCATCATGCGCGCCCACCATCGCATCCACCCCCCGCACCCCAACCCCTGACCCGCCCAACGCCACCTTCGTGTGCGACGGGTTCAGGGAGTGAAGTCGGTGAGGGCGGCGTGGGTGCGGGCGACGATCTGGTCGAGCTCGTCGTCGGCGACCACCAATGGCGGGCCGATCAGGACGAGGTCGCCGTCGACGCCGTTCGCGCAGCCGGTGCTCGGATAGACGAGGAGGCCGAGATCTCTCGCCGCCTTCGTGACCCGCTCCGTCACGCTCCAGGACCGCGGAAACGCAGCCTTCGTCTCCCGGTCGGCGACGAGCTCGACGCCGATCAGGAGCCCGCGGCCGCGCACGTCACCGACGATCTCGACGGCCTCGAGTCGCGTCCCGCAGCTGTTCGAGCAGCCGGGCGCCGAGCACCCGGCTCCGCTCCACGAGCCCGTCCGCGGTCATCCGTTGCAGCACCGCGCGCCCGACGGCCGCGCCACCCGGGTGGTGGGACCAGGTGAACCCGTGCACGAACCCGCCGCCGTCCTGCACGGTGCCGTGCACGTCCGCACTCGTGATCACCAAGCCCAGCGGCCAGTACCCGCTCGACGCGCCCTTGCCCGCGACCAGCACGTCGGGCTGCACGTCCCAGTGGGAGCAGGCGAACCATGCACCGGTCCGCCCGAACCCCGTCATGACCTCGTCCGCGACGAGCAGGACGCCGCGGCGACGGCAGACCTCGGCGACGAGCGGCCAGTAGTCGTCGGGCGGGACCGACGCGCCCGTCGTCGCGCCGCCGATCGGCTCCGCGACGAACGCGGCGACGTTCTCCGCGCCGAGCTGCATGATCGTCTCGTCGAGGCGCGCCGCGTGCTCCGGGCCCGAGAGGTCCAACCGGTACGGGTACACCGCAGGGACGCGTTCGGTGAGCCCGAGCCAGGGAAGGTACGGCGCGCGCAACGGGGCCCGGCCGGAGAGGTCGAGCGCGCCGCGGGTGTTGCCGTGGTACGACCCGTGCCGCGCGAGGACGACGTGCCGGTCGGTGTCGCCACGGGCGAGGTGATAGGAGCGGGCCAGCTTGGCGGCGGTCTCGATCGCCTCGCTGCCACCGCTCACCGGGTAGACGCGGGCGTCGGCCACCGGCACCAGGGGCGCGAGATCGGCGGTGTACTGTTCGAGCACCTCCGTGGTGAACGTGGTGGCGTGCACGGAGTCGACGTGACGCAGCTGATCTGCCAACGCGTCGATCACGAACGTGTCGCCGTGGCCGAGGTTGACGGCGATCGCCCCGGAGCATGCGTCGAGATACCGCTTGCCGTCCGCGTCGACGATCTCGCAACCGTGCGCCTCGACCGCGACCGGCAACCCGGCCGCGCGCGAGTAGACGTGCGAGGTCAGGACGCAACCTCGGCGCAGGCTTCGGCGAGGATCGACACCGCGGTCTCCGCCTGATCGGGCCGGATCGTGAGCGCCGGAGCGAACCGCACCGAACGCTCGCCGCAGGTGAGCACGAGCAGGCCGCGCCGGAAGCACGCCTGCTCGACCGCGGCCGCGGTGTCGTGGTCCGGGAAGTCGATCCCGATCATCAGCCCGCGCCCGCGCACGTCGGTGAGCAGCGGTTGACGGGTCTGCAGCTCGCGCAGCCGGGTGAAGAGCAGCTCGCCGACCGCGGCGGCGTTCTCCGTCAACGAGCCCTCGACGAGATCGAGCGTCGCCAGGGCGGCCGCACAGGCGACCGGGTTGCCGCCGAACGTCGAGCCGTGCGCGCCCGCGCTCCACTTCATGAGATCGGCGCGCGCGATCAGCGCGCCCAGCGGCATCCCGCTCGCGATGCCTTTGCCCGAGAGCAGCACGTCCGGCTCGATGCCCTCGTGCTCGACGGCCCACAGCTTGCCGGTCCGGCCGATGCCGCTCTGGATCTCGTCGGCGACGAAGAGGATTCCGTGTTGGACGCACAGCTCCTGGAGCCGCGCGAGCCAGCCCGCGGGCGGGACGATGTAGCCGCCTTCACCCTGGATCGGCTCGACGATGACGGCCGCGACCTCCTCGGGCGTGACGAGGTGCTTGAACAGCACGTCCTCGATGTAGCCGTCGACGCCGTACGGTGCGTGGTGCACGCCGGGAAGCAGCGGGCTGAACCCCTGCCGGTACTTCGCCTTGCTCGCGGTGAGCGAGAGGCTGCCGAGGCTGCGGCCGTGGAACGCCCCGAGGAACGCGATCACGTACTGGCGTGCCGGTTGAGTGGCGGGCGAGCTTGATCGCGGCTTCGACCGCCTCGGTCCCCGAGTTGGTGAGGAACACCTTCGAGTCACCGGCGATCGGCGCTCGGGCCACGAGCCGCTCGGAGAGCTCCGCGTAGACCGGTGGGTAGAAGTCGCTCGAGCAGTAGTGGATGAGCTCGCCGGCCTGGGTCGAGATCGCGTCGACGACCGCGGGGTGGCAGTGCCCGGTCGATGTCACCGCGATCCCCGCGTTGAAGTCGAGGAAGCGGTTGCCGTCGACGTCCTGGATCACCAGCCCGGACGCACGGTCGGGCACGAGTGGGTAGACCCGGCCCATCGACGGGCTGGTGACGCGCTGGTCGCGCTCGATCCAGCTCTTCGCCACCGGCCCCGGGAGCTCGGTGACCAGCGCCGGCGCAGTCGCACGCCCCAGGTCCGCACTCTCCAGCTTGGTCATGCACCCACCACCGTTCGGCTCTGCTCGCGAAGGTATTGCTGCACGTAGTACGGGCCTCCGCCCGCCTTGCCGTTCGTCCCCGAACCCTTCCAGCCGCCGAACGGCTGCACTCCGGGCCATGCGCCCGTGGTCGCGCCGGCCGGGCGGTTGATGTAGACGACGCCCGGCCTCGATCCGGTGCAGGAACTCGTCGACCTCGGTCGGTTCGGTGCTGAACATCCCCGCGGTCAGACCGAGCGGCGTGTCGTTGGCCAGGGTGAACGCCTCGTCGAGCGAGTCCACGGGCGCGACCGCGATGAGCGGCACGAACAGCTCCGTGGTCCAGATCCAGGAGTCGAGTGGCACCTCGACGACGGTCGGCGGCAGGTAGTAGCCGCGACCGAGCGCCCCGTCGCGCAAGGGCTCGCCGCCGCAGTGGATGGTGCCCCAGCGGCGCGCTTCGTCGACCGCTCGCTCGTACCGCGCGACCGCGTCCTCGTCGACGACCGGTCCCATGTACGTGTCGCGCGCGAGCGGGTCGCCGACGTTCATGCCCTGCGGCCTGATCGACCAGCCGGCGGATGAACTCCGCCGCGACCGGACGTTCGACGTACGCACGCGAGGCCGCGGAGCACTTCTGCCCGCTGAGCCCGAACGCCGACCGCGCGGTCCCCTGCGCGGCGACGTCGAGATCGGCGTGCCGGCTCACGATCACCGGGTTCTTGCCGCCCATCTCGCAGATCGTCGGCTTCGGGTGCTCACGGGTGAAGGTGCGGTAGATCTCCATGCCGACGTCGTACGAGCCGGTGAACGTGATCCCGTCGACGTCCGGGTTCGTCACGAGCGCGTGGCCGACCGTCTCGCCCGGACCGGTCACGACGTGCAGCGCGCCCGCAGGCACGCCCGCCTCCCAGAGGGCCTGGCACGGTCATCAAGCCCGGTGAAGACGCCCTGCTCGCTCGGCTTGAGCACGACGGTGTTGCCGGCGACGAGCGCCGCGCCCATCGGCCCGGCCGAGAGCGCCATCGGGAAGTTGAACGGGCTGATCACCGCCCACACCCCGTACGGCCGCATGACGTCCGAGGTCTCCTCGACCGGGTTGAGCCGACCCATCGGGAGCTCGAACCCGTCGTGCTCGGTCATCTGGTGGCAGTAGTAGCGGATGAGGTCGGCGGACTCCTCGACGTCGCCGAGGGCCTCGAGCCGGTTCTTGCCGACCTCCATCGCCATGAGCGCGGCGAGCTCGGCGCGGTGCTCGCTGATCTGGTCCGCGGCGCGCTCGAGGATCGCGACGCGCTCGCTGCCACGGGGTCGCAGCCCAGCCGGGCGCCGCCGCGTCGCAGCCGCCGCGACCGCGTCGCGCACGTCGGCCGTCGGTGGCGGTCGCGAACCGCCCGATGACGAGGTCGCGGTCGCTCGGCGATCGTTCCTCGAAGAACGTGCCGTCGCCGCTGCGGTGCTCGCCGTTCGACCGTGAAGTGTGGTCCTCGCCGAGCCACGACCGCGGCGATCTCGATGCCGCGGTCGTAGGCCGCGTGCATCTCCTCGTTGTCGGCCGAGAGGGTGGCGTAGGTGACTCGGAAGCCCATGGCGGGATCACGCTCCTCGGAGGGGCCAGCGCGGTGACGTGCTGCGGGGTGGGAACAACGCGGGCGCGCACGTGCAGCAGGTTCGGCGTCCCGGACGCTACGGCCTCGGCGAGTGCGGCCCGGTAGTCCTCGCCGACGCCGTCGACGACCGCGGGCCTCGATGCCGAAGCCGCGGGCGACCGCGGCGAAGTCCGGAGTGGTGAGCTCGGTGCCGAGATCCGCGTCCGGCATCGTGACCGAAGCGGAGCATCCCGTAGCCACCGTCGTCGACGACGACGGCGGTGAGCGGGAGCTGTTCCTGGGCCACGGTGGCGAGCTCGCCGATCGCGAAGAGCATCCCGCCGTCGCCGCTGACCGACACGACCGGCCGGTGCGTCGCCCTGGAACGCGGCTGCCGCGCCGATCGCGGCCGGGAACGCGTACCCGAGCGTCCCCCAGCCCATGGGGTAGTGGAGCGAGCGCGGCGCCTGCACCCGGAAGTGCCCCGCGAGCCAGTAGCCCGGGATGCACATGTCGGCGAAGACCACCGCGTCGGCGGGGCAGCGCCGCCTCCGGTGTGCTCGAGGAACTCGATCGACTCCGCGGTCTCGCGGTGCGGCGCGCAGCTCGTCGCGCAGGGTCTTCGACCAGCGCGGCGAGGTCGCCGGCCCACGGCATCGCGGGGCGGGATCGCGTCGGCGACGAGCTCGGCGATGCGCGCGTCGGCCGCGAGCACGGCGTCCATCGAGTAGTTCTTGGTCGCGTCGGTCGGGTCGACGTTGATCGCGACGCGGCGGTCCGGGAAGGGGAGCCGCCAGGCCATCGTGGTCATCGCGTCGAGGTCGCTGCCGATCACGATGGCGAGGTCCGCATCGCTCGATGAGGTCGATGACCGGCGGCTCGTGCGGTGGCGCGCCGACGAGGAGCGGATGGTCCGCGCCGGAGCACGCCGCGCGCCTGGTACGTCGTGACGACGGGCGCGCCGAGGCGGGTCGCGAGCGCTCCGATCTCGTCGCCGGCGTCCTTCGCGCACCGCCGCCGACCCAGAGCAGCGGGCGCTCCGATGCGGCGATCGCTTCGAGCAGCGGCTGGAGGTCGTTGCGATTCCGCTCCCAGTCGCCGGGCGCGCTGGCCGACGGCGCGGTGACGGGCGCGTCGAGCAGGTCGGTCGGGATGCCGACGTAGACCGGTCCGGTCGGCGCGCGATCGGGCGATGGTCGCCGCGGTGACGATCGCCGCGCCGATCCCGTCGGCGTCGGCGACGTCGATCGTCGACTTCGTGACCGCGACGAACATCGCGGCCTGGGCGATGCTCTCGTGGAGCACGCCGCGGTAGACGCCGGGCCGACGCTGCGTGGTCGGGATGTCGGTCGCGATCACGACGACGGGGGAGTGCGACGCCCACGCCTCGCCGACCGCGCCGACGGTGTTCGCCGCGCCCGGGCCGGTGGTCGTGAGCGCGACGCCGAGCCCGCCGGTCGCCCGGGCGAGGCCGTCGGCCGCGTAGACCGTGCCCTGCTCGTGGCGGGAGCCGACGATCCGGATGCCGGCCTCGTGGAACGCGGGCCACAGCGCGAGGTTGTGCACCCCGGGGAGGCCGAACGCGACCTCGACGCCGAGCGACGCGCAGCGTGTGGGCGACGGCTTGCGCGCCCGTGGCGGGACCGTCGGTCACTCGCCGCCCTCCACCGGGGGCCGGTTGTCGATCTGCGCCCGCTGCAGCTTGCCGGAGTAGTCGACGTACACGCTCTTGATCTCGCTGAACTGCTCGATGCCGCGTCGGCCGGCCTCGCGGTAGCCGTTCCCGGTGTGCTTCGTGCCGCCGAACGGCAGGTGGATCTCGGCGCCGATCGTCGGCGCGTTCACGTAGACGATCCCGGTGTTGATCCGGTCGACGGCCTGCAGCGCCGGCGCGATCGCCGCGGTGTAGATCGCGGCGGAGAGCCCGTACTCGCTCTCGTTGACGACGTCGATCGCCTCGTCGAGCGAGTCGACCTCGATCACCGAGAGGACCGGGCCGAAGACCTCGTCGCGCGCGATGCGGTGGGTCCGCTCGCACGCCGCGCAGGATCGTCGGGCGCGTAGAACGCACCGCCGTCGCAGCCGTCGACCGTCGACGATCTCGCGCGCCGGTCGTCGCGTGCGCGCCCTTCGTCGAGCGCGGCCTGCACCATGCCGTCGATGCGCTCGGCCGAGTGACGGTCGATGACCGGGCCGACGTCGGTGGTCGGGTCGGTCGGGATCACCGAGCTTCAACGCCGCCGCGCGCTTCGGTGAGCGCGTCGACGAGCTCGTCGGCGACGTCGCGGTGGACGATGAGCCGCGACGTCGACGTGCAGCGCTGGCCGGCGGTGCCGAACGCGCCGAACAGCGCGCCGTCCGCCGCGAGCGCGAGGTCGGCGTCCGGCGAGGACGATCATCGCGTTCTTCCCGCCGAGCTCGAGGCTGACGAGGCGCGGCCCGGTCGCCATCGCCTCGGCTGCGACGATCCGTCCGGTCGGCACCGATCCGGTGAAGCTCACCGCGCGGATGCCGGGGTGCACGACGAGCGCCTGGCCGGGCTCGGCGTGACCGTGGACGACGTTGCACGAGCTCCGTCGCGGCACGCCGGCTTCGAGCAGCGCGGCGACGAACTCGTCGGCGCACGGCGGGGCGTGCTCGGACGGCTTCAGGACGATGCCGTTGCCCGCGAGCAGCGCGGGGAAGCACTTCCACGACGGGATCGCGACCGGGAAGTTCCACGGCGTGATCATCCCGACGACGCCGACGGGCTGGCGCGTCGTCCAGCCCATCTTGTTCGGCAGCTCCGACGGCATCGTCTCGCCCCACGCGGCCCGGCCGAGCCCGGCGACGTAGTGGGCCATGTCGATGGCCTCCTGCACGTCGCCGCCCGCCTCGACCAGGATCTTGCCCGCCTCGCGGGCGACGAGCGTCGAGAAGTCGGCCTTGCGCGCGGCGAGGATCGCGCCGCAGCGGTCGATGACCTCGGCCCGCGCGGGCGCGGGCACCCGGGCCCACTCCTGCTGCGCGGTCGTGGCGCGGGCGACCGCGGCGTCGACGTCGGCCGCGGTGCCTTCGGGATAGGTGCCCAGGACCTCGGCCGGGCGGGCCGGGTTCACGCTCGTGAAGGTCGTGCCCATCGCCGTCTCCTCGTGGCCGTCGGGAAGGCGGCGGGCCGCCTGCGCATTCTGGCCCACCCGGCGTCTCCCGGCTCGGTGCGGTTTCGGCCGGAGACGCCGGAAGTGCAACCGCCGAGGGTGATCCGCATCTAGCTGTCCGGCGAGCGCGTCCCGGGCCATCGCGAGGAGCCGCTGGAGGTGCGAGGCCGCGGGCCGCGTCGCAGGGATGCGGTCCGCCGGTGGCCGCCGACGGCGGCGAAGTCGGCGCGCAGGTTGGCGAAGACGACGTCGCGGGAGTCCGACCGCCCGTCGACCGCGAGCGAGCCGTCGCGGCCGAAGATCTCGACCTCGGTCCGGCTCGGCGTGATCGCCGCGGTGCAGGAGATCGAGACCTCGCTGACCGCGCCGCCCTCGTGGTCGGCGAGCAGCCCGATCCAGCCGTGCGGTGTCGCCGTGCGCGCGCATGCCCGACGATCGGGCCGAGCGCCGCGTCGACGAGATCGAGGATGTGCGGCCCGACGTCGAGCAGCGCGCCGTGCTCGACCCGCCAGCCCGAGCCGGCGAACGGACCGCCGAGGAACGCGCCGGAGAGGAAGCACGCGCGTCCGCCCGGTCGGCGTCGAACGTCGGCCGCGTCGCTGAGGAACTCGCGCACCTTCGGCGCGTAGCGGTAGGTGAGCACCATCACCGAGCCGACGCCCGCGTCGCTGACGGCCGTCGGCGATCTGCTCGGCGCCGGCGACGTCCAGCGCGAGCGGCTTCTCGAGCATCAGCGGCCTTGCCCGCTCGCGCGGCGCGCACCGCGAGCTCGGGTTGCACGCTCGGCGGCACCGCGATCGCGACCGCGTCGCACGCGTCGAGGAGCGCGTCGAACGTCGCGAACGCCGGGACGCCGTGCTCGGCGGCGAGCGACTGCGCCGAGCTCGTCGGTGCGCGACCACACGCCGGCGAGCCGCGTCTCCGGTCCCGCGGCGAGCATCGGCGCGTGCACGCTCCGCGCCCACGGCCCCGCCCCCGCCAACCCGACCCGCAGCGCCTCACTCACGACGCCGCCCCCTTCCGCCGTTTGTGCCGAACCCGTCGCTCAGCGACAGATTCCGGCACGAACGCAGGCGGCGGCTGGGGGTCATGGGAGGGTGAGCGCGGCGCGGGCGGTGCCGGCGCGGGCGTGGCGGGCGGTGACGCCGATCGTCGAGCCCGGCGGGCGCGTGGACGACCCACTCGGCCTTGGCCCGGTCGTCGGTCGGGTCGAAGCCACCGTCGAACATCGCGAGCATCTGCCGGGCCCGCGCGTGGCCTGCGAGCTGGCCGAGCTCCTGGCGCGGGTCGCCGAGCGCGAGCGACGCGCCGTCCGGGAGCTCGATCTCCACCTCGACCGGTCGCACCGCCTTGCGCTCGAGTCGCCTTCTGGCTCACGTTCGTGGCGAGCCAGCCGGTGTTCTCGCACGACGAGCCGCACCCGCCACACGCCGTCGCCGATCGGGTCGGCGGTGAACGACCGCACCTCGAGGTGCGGCGACGCGAGCTGGTGCGCGACGGCCCACTCGCTGTGCGGCGCGACCTCCGCGGCCATGAGCGACGGCGGCGCGTTCGTCCAGGTGCGGAAGAAGTCCCAGCCGCCGATCTCGACCCGGCCGAGCTGGGGGTGGTCGAACGGGTACCAGTCGACGAAGCCCTTGCCGTCGAGCACGTCGTCGTTCCAGCGCAGCAGGCGTGAGGTCGTCCTCGACCGGGTGGTCGTCGAACCAGTCGATGTACTTGAAGTCGGTGATCCCCGCGGCGCGGATCGGGCTCCAGAACTCGGTCGTCCACGAGAAGATCCCGAGGTGGTCGTAGGTCCACTCGTCGCTCGCGCCGGTGATCGACGTCTTCGGGTCGTACTTGAAGTCGTGGAACACCGAGACCGCTTCGTACCCGGTGATCTCCGTCGCGCGCTTGCCGAGCGCCTGGTACGCGTGCAGGTCCGGCGTGGGGAAGTGGTCGTCGGCGTAGCCGCCGTACGGGCGCAGGATCACCGCCGCTGAACGTGTGATACGCGATGTACGCGCAGATGTTCGGGCCGCGCGACGACGGCTTCGACGAGCGCGCGCACCTCGGGCTCGGACGTCGGGAACGGCCCCGCGCCCTGCTGCGAGCCCTCGGGCAGCCAGTCCTGGGGGAAGTTGCGGTTGAGGTCCAGGCTGCGGTGCTCGGGCGCGATCGGGATCAGCACGCCGTCGTACTCGTGGATCGTGCCTTCGGGGAGCAGGCGGAAGTAGTCGCCGGGCCCGTCCTCGTCGAGCGCGCGCGGCACGAGCAGGCGCGCGTCGTCCGGGATGGACCTTCCACGACTCCGTTCGGATCGGCGATGCGCATCGTGAGCACGCGGCCGTCGCCGTCGATGTCCTGCTCGACCAGCCCGGGCTGCTGGTCGGGCCGCGGGTAGACGCGGGTGCTCGACCGGCAGGTACTTCGGCGGGTCGGCGAGCGCCATCTCGACGCCGTCCGGGTTGAGCCGGGCGATGACGTAGAAGCAGCGCGTGTCGAGCGCGCGGGTGACCGCGTCGTCGGTGCCGTAGCGGGTGACGAGGTGATGGACGAGATGGAGCGCGGCGGTCGACGCGGTGATCTCGGTCGCGTGGATGTTCGCCTCGACGAACAGCGCCGGCTTCTCGTCGTGCGGACCGGTCGCCGTGTTCGTGATCGTGGCGAGCCAGATGTCGCGGCCCTCGTGCGATGTCCCGGCGCTCTCGAGCGTCATGAGATCGGGATGCGCGGCGGCGAGGCCGTGCAGCGCGTCGGTGAGCTCCGCGTACGGGTAGAGGTGGTCGAACGTCAGGTCGGTCATCGGGACCGAGGCTACGCGGAGAGCGACCACCAAGGCCTCGGGGTCGAGCGCGAGCCCGACGAGCTCGCCCGACGCGCCGGTGCGGCGTCGGCCGCGACCTCGAGCGGGCCGAGCTCGGTCTCGACCCGCACGAGGAAGTGGTCGCGCCGGAACGTGGCCCCGGTGACCCGACCGCGCACCGGCACCGTCGGGGTCGAGCCGCAGCCCGTCGGGCCGGGCCGCGAGCCGGACCGGGCCGGCGCGGTCGGCCACGCCGGTCGGGCGAGGGAGCACGCCCCACGCGCAGTGGATGCCGCCGGCCGTCGACGGTCGCGTCGAACACGTTCGCGAAGCCGAGGAACCGGGCCGCGAACTCGGTCGCCGGACGGCGCCAGACCTCCTGCGGCGGCGCCGACCTGCTCGATCGTGCCGGACCGCATGATCACGACCCGGTCGGCCAGCGCGAACGCCTCGTCCTGATCGTGGGTGACGAACAGCGCGGTCACCCCGAGCGCCACGAACAGCGCGCGGAGCTCGGCGGCGAGCCGCTCGCGCAGCTCCCGGTCGAGCGATCCGAGCGGCTCGTCGAGCATCAGCAGGCGGGGATCGGGCGCCAGTGCGCGGGCGAGCGCGACGCGCTGCTGCTCGCCGCCCGAGAGCTCGCGCACCTCGCCGGTGCTCGAACCCGTGCGAGCCCGACCCGTGCGAGCGCCGCGCGCGCGCCCGGCGTCGACCGCCGGCGCTCGATCGGCGCTGCATGCGCAGCCCGAACGCGACGTTGCCGAGCACGTCGCGGTGCGGGAACAGCGCGTGGTCCTGGAACATGAGCCCGAACTGGCGGCGGTGCGGCGCGACGCCGGTGAGGTCGTCGCCGTCCCAGCGCACCGGCCCGCCGTCGGCCGCTCCAGCCCGGCGGTGGCGCGCAGCAGCGTGCTCTTGCCGCTGCCGCTCGGTCCGAGCACGCAGACGACCTCGCGGTCGGCCACCGTCAGGTCGACGCCGTCGAGCGCGACCGTGTCGCCGTACTGCACGCGCAGTCCAGTGATCTCGAGCATCAGAACTCGCCGACGTCGCGCACGCGGAGGCGTTCGATCACCAGCACCGACACCGCGGTGAGCACCATCAGGATCGTGCTCGCGGCCATCGCCTGATCGAAGCTCGACGCGCCGGGCCGCCCGAGCAGGCGGTAGATGGCGACGGGGAGCGTGGTGGTCTCGGGCCGGACGATGAACAGCGTCGCGCCGAACTCGCCGAGCGAGATCGCGAACGCGAAGCCGGCGGCGACGAGCGCGGCGCGCGCCGCGATCCGGAGATCCACCTCCATCCACACCCGCCGCGGCGCGGCGCCGAGCATCGCGGCGGCCTCGCGGAGCCGCGGGTCGATGGACTGGAGCACCGGCAGCATCACGCGCACGACGAACGGGATCGCGATCAGCGCGTGCGCGATCGGGATGATCGCGGTCGAGGTCCGGAGATCGAGCGGCGGTCGGTCGAGCGCGATGAGGAAGCCGAACCCGACGGTCACCGCGGACACGCCGAGCGGGAGCATCACCAGGAGGTCGAGCAGCCACGCGCTTCGCCGCCGGCTGCGCTGCGGCGCCGGCGAGCGCGAACGCGGCGGCCCCGCCGACGACGAGTGCGATCACGGTCGCGATCGACGCGTACCGCAGCGACGTCCACGACGGCCCGGATCGGCGGCTCGAGGAACCCGCTGCTGACGTGGGTGAGCTGGCGGTACGCGTCGAGCCCGGGGTCGAACGAGCGGGTGACGAGCACCGCGATCGGCACCCCGAGCAGCAGCGGCCATGAGCGCGAGGTTCGCGGCGAGGAACGCGCGGGCGCCGGCGCTGCGTGATCCGGACGCTGCCTTCGCTCGGCGGCGCGGAGCCCGAGCGCGGCGGTGCGGCGGCCCGCGGGCCCAGCCGCCGATGCTCAACGCCGCGAGGACTGCGGCGAGCTGGACGACGGCGAGCGCGGCGGCGACCGGCAGGTTCAGGAGCTGCGCGGTCTGGCGGTAGATCTCGGTCTCGAGCGTGGCGTAGCGGGGCCCGCCGAGCACGAGGATCACCCCGAACGAGGTGAAGCAGAAGAGGAAGACGATCGACGCGGCGGCGATGATCGCCGGCCGCAGCGCGGGCAGCGTGACGCCGACGAACGTCCGCCACCGGTTCGCGCCGAGCATCTGCGCGGCTTCCTCGGGGCGGGGGTCGAGGTGCGACCAGAGCCCGCCGACGGTGCGCACGACGACCGCGTAGTTGAAGAAGACGTGCGCGAGCAGGATCGCGCCGACCGAGCCGGTGATCCCGAGCGCGCTGAACGCGGCACCGACGACGATCGTCGGGAGCACGAACGGGATCGTGACCAGCGCGCGCACCAGCGCCCGGCCGCGGAACCGGTAGCGGCTGAGCACGAACGCGCCCGGGATGCCGATCAGCAGGGTGAGCAGCGTGGAGAGCGCGGCCTGCCAGAGCGTGAACCACGCGACGTGGCGCAGGCCGGGGTCGGTGAGGACGTCGCCGAGCGGGTCGAGGTCGAGCGCGCCGTGCGGCGCGAGCCCGCGCCCGATGATCGCGACGACCGGCCAGGCGAAGAACACGCCGAGGAACACGACCGGGATCGCGACGATCAGGAGCCGTGTCCCGCCCGTCCTGAGCCGGCGGGCGAGGGAACCCGTCGTGGTGGTGCTCGCGGTCACCGCAGCACGGTGTTGGTCCACTGCGAGATCCACGCGTCGCGCTTGGCGCCGATCTCGGCCGGCGGGAGCGTGAACGGGTGGCTCGGGACCGTCGCGTACTTGGTGAAGACGCTCGGCAGCGGCGTGCCGGTGCGGGCGGGGAACACGAACATCTGCAGTGGGATGTCGGCCTGGAACCTCTCGCTGAGCATGAAGTCGATGAGCTCCTGCGCGGCCTTCGGGTGCGCGGCGCCCTTCAGCACGCCGGCGAACTCGACCTGGCGGAAGCACGTGTCGGTCAGCACGGCGGTCGGCGCGGTCTTGGGCGTCGGCTTGGCGTAGTAGACCTCGGCCGGCGGGCTCGACGCGTAGCTCACGACGAGCGGGTAGTCGCCGTGGCCGGAGCCGGCGGAGAAGTCGGTGTCGTACGCCTGCTCCCAGCCGTCGACGACCTTCACGTCGTTGGCCCGCAGCTGCTTCCAGTACTCCTCCCATCCGTCCGGCCCGAACTTCGCGACGCTCGCGAGCACGAACGCGAGCCCGGGGGAGGACGTCGCCGGGTTCTCGACGACGAGCTTGCCGTGCAGGGCGGGCGCGGTGAGGTCGTCGAGCGTCTTCGGCACCGTGACGTGCTGCTCGGGCGAACCACTGCTTGTCGTAGTTGACGCACACGTCGCCGTAGTCGACCGGCGTCACGCGGTGCTTCGGAGTCGAGCTTCAGTGCCGCGGGCACGCGGTCGAGGCCCTGCGCGGGGTACGGCACGAAGATCCCAGCCGCCAACGCGCGCGAGAGAAACGTGTTGTCGACGCCGAAGAACGCGTCGCCGAGCGGGTTGTCCTTGGTGAGGATCGCCTGGTTGAGCGCGGCGCCGGCGTCACCGTTCTTGAGCACCTTGACCGTGATGCCGGTCTGCTTCGTGAACGCCTGCAGCACCGGCTTCGAGACCGCGAAGGAGTCGTGGGTGACGAGCGTGACGGTGTCGCCGGCCTTTCCACTCGAGCCGGACGAGCCGCTGAGTCGTTCGCGGTGCTGCTCCCGCACGCGGCGAGCACGAGCGCGCCGAGGATGAACGAGGCCAGGATGCGAAGTCGCACGTCAGCTTCCTCCGGGGTCGAGGCGGATGAGCCGGGGTCGGCGTCGGGCTGGATCGCGAGGAGGACGCCGGCGGCGCAGCGAGACCGTCGCCGTGGGCTCGGTCATCTCGTTGCTCACGCCGCGGGTCGAGCCGGGCGGCAGCTCGTCGTCCGTGAGCGGCCAGCGCAGCCCGGTGGTGTGGATGCCGCGGGCCGGGCCGCCGGCCGGGAGGAGGCTCACGATCGAGCCCGGCCGCACCTCGGAGCTCGACGCGCTCGCGGACGACGACGACGTGCGCGTCGCCGACGAGCGCGTGCAGCTCGAAGCTCGCCCACTCGGACGACGCGAAGAGCAGGGCGTTGGCGAGGAAGTGGTCGAGCCGGCCGCCGCCGGCGCCGACGACCGTCACGCGGGTCGCGCCGGCTCGCGCCGCGGCGTCGAGCGCGAGCTCGAGGTCGGTCGCGTCCTTGTCGGCCGGGTGCTGCCTCGACCACGGTGCCCGTCGGCGACCGCGCGCTCGAGGGTTGCCGCGGTCACGGAGTCCATGTCGCCGACGACGAGGTCCGCGTGCAGGCCCGAGCGCGTGCACGTGCTCGAGGCCCGGAGTCCGCGGCGACGATCCAGCGCCGTCGGGGAGCGCGTCCGTGCAAGCGGGCGTCGAGCGGGTCGCCCCCCGCGAACACCAGTGCCTCCATCGTCGCTCCCACGGCTCGGGGGCACGCCGACGACGGAAGACTTGGAGAGGCTCCCTGCGCCGGCATGACCCGGATCAGGTTCTGACGGTCGGGGGCTGCGTGCCCACCCTCTCAGCCCGGCGCACCGGACTCCCGCGTGTTGCCGTCGACCCTAACCCGCCCGCTGCCGCGCCGCCCAGTCCGGCGTTTCGTCGGTGCGACTCGAGACCCTCCTGGGGGTACCAGCTCGCAGCGAACGAGCTCAGGTCGGCTGGGTCGGGCGGTCGACGGGTCGCGGTGGACGCGATCAGGGGCGGTGAGGGCGGCGAGGGTGGCGCCGACGAGGACCCGGACGCCGATCGGCGATCGCGCGCTCGTCGACGTCGAAGGTGCTCGCGTGGAGGTCGCGGCGCGGCTCGGTCGACGACGGGTCGTGCACGCCGAGCCGGGCGTAGGTGCTCGGGCACCAGCTCCGCGTACCAGGCGAAGTCGTCGCCGCCCGCGCTCTGCTCGGTCGGCACGACCGCGTCCGCAGCCGAGCGACACCGCGGCCGCGCCCGCGAGCAGCTCGGTCGCCCGCTCGTCGTTCACGACCGGCGGCACGCCGCGGTCGTGGTCGATCTCGAACGTCGCGCCCGTCGGCTCGACGAACGCGTGCAGCGCGGCGTCGAGCCGGTCGGGCGCGCGCGTCCCACGCGGCGCGATCGGGCGTGCGCAACGTCCCGCGCAGCGTCGCGGTCGCGGGGATGACGTTGGCCGCGTCGCCCGCGTGGAGCGCGCCGAACACGAGGTTGAGCGACGGATCGAGCCGCGCGCAGCGCCGCGGGAAGGTCCGCGGCGAGCCGGCCGGCGACGGCGACGAGGTCGACGGTGAGGTGGGGCCGGGCGGTGTGGCCGCCCGGGCCGTGCAGCCGGATCTCGACGAGGTCCGCCGCGGAGGTGATCGCGCCCGACGCGCACCCCGATCTGGCCCGCGTCGAGCTTGGGGTCGCAGTGCAGGCCGAAGAGCCAGCCCGACGTCGGTGAGCCCGCCCGCGTCGATGACGTCGAGCGCGCCACCGGGCGCGGACTCCTCGGCCGGCTCGAAGAGCAGTCGCACCGAGCCGTCGGGGCGCACCCTCCGAGTCGAGGAGCCGGGTCAGGGCGAGCCCGGCGCCGAGGACGACGGTCGTGTGCACGTCGTGGCCGCACGCGTGCGCGACGCCCGGCACCTGCGATCGGTACGGCGCGGTCGTCTCGTCGGCCATCGCGAGCGCGTCGAGGTCGGCCCGCAGCGCGACCCGCGGGCCCGGTCGGCCGCGGGCCGGGAGGTCGCAGATGAGCCCGGTCCCGGTGGGCAGGACGCGCGGCGCGAGCCCGGCGACCCGGAGCCGTTCGCGCGACCCGGGCCGTGGTCTCGTGCTCCTCGTCGCTCAGCTCCGGATGCGCGTGGAGCTCGCGCCGGAACGCGATGAGCTCCTCGAGGTGGGCGTCGAGGAAGGCGTCGAGGCCGGCCCCGAAGGGAGCAGCCGACGACGCTACGGGTCCGCTCATCGCCGGCCCGGCTCGTCGGTCTCGAGCTCGTCGACCAGCGACTGCACCACGTCGACGAGCGTGCCGCCCTGCGCGCGGACCTCGCGCTGGCGCACGTAGCTCGGACCGCGCTCCAGGATGCTGCGCGACGTCGGCGAGCTCGTCGCGGCACCCGAGCTCTGCCGCGATCGGCGCGAGCTCCTCGATCAGCTCGAGGATCACGTCGCGCGCGCGTGACCCGCGTGCCCTCGTCGTCGACGATCAGCTTCGCGTCGAGCCCGTAGCGCGCCGCGAGCCACTTGTTCTGCCGGATCGTCCACTCCCGCGGGATGTACACCTGCACGTCCGCGTCGATCTGGGTGTCGATGCGGTGCACGAGGCACTGCACGAGCGCGCCGACGGCCACGACCTCGCGCAACGTCGGCATCGCGTCGCAGATCCGCAGCTCGACGGTCCCGAAGTTCGGGTGCGGGCGCACGTCCCACCACACCTCGCGGATCGTCGTGATCGCCTCGGCGGAGACGAGCGTGTGCATGAACTGCTCGAAGTCGGCCCAGTCCTCGATGACCGGCGGCAGCCCGGCGGTCGGCAGCCCTTCGAACACCTTCACCCGGCATGACGCGAGACCGGTGTCGTGGCCCTCCCAGTACGGGCTCGACGCCGACAGCGCGAGCAGGTGCGCGAGGTAGAACTGCAGCGCGTTCGCGATCACGATCGACTTCTCGGCCGATCGCACCCCGACGTGGTAGTGGATGCCGAAGATCTGCAGTCGGCGGGCCATCCACTGCATCTCTTCGATCAGCGCGGCGTACCGCGGATCCGGGCTCGACGACCTGCTCGTGGGCGAGCGAGAACGGGTGGCTCCCCGCGGACAGCAGGGTCAGGCCGCGCGCGGCGGCCGCGTCGCGCACCTCGGCGATCGTCGCCGCGAGGTCGCGCTTGGCCTCGGCCGCGGTCTGGCAGATGCCGGTGATGACCTCGATCGTGCTCTCGAACAGCTCGTGCTTGGCCTTCGGGATGCCGCCCGTCGGGATGGCCGCGGCCGAGCTCCTCGAGGATGTCCGACGCGGCGCTCACCAGCGCCCCGGACTCCGGATCGACGAGGGTGAGCTCCACCTCGACGCCCAGGCTGGCGCGCTCGGAGGCGTGGAACTCGATCTGCACCGGGCCAGGGTCCAGCGGTACCGGCGTGACGTCCGACCGGCGATGCCGTTCTCGGCACGATGCACCGGAGCGCTTCAGCTGCGCGGTCGCCCTGCAGTCGTGCCGACGGACGCCGTCATGGGATCGTCGTCACGGTCACGCGAGGTCCAGGGTGAGGACGACGTCCGGCCTGCCACGGTTGCTCGGGCCAGCCGCGCTTGCCGCGCGTGCGCTGGACGCGGTGGAGCCAGTCGACGACCGTCGCGGGATCGTGGCCGAGCATGACGAGCGCGCTGCCGATGACCGTGCCGGTGCGCCCGCGCCCGGCGTGGCAGTGCACGACGACACCTTCGCCGGCCTCGAGCCGCTCGACGACGAACCGTGCCGCGTCGCAACGCGAGCGCGCCGCTCGTCGCTCCGGGTCGTCGGGCTCGGCCCGGTTGTACAGGTCCTGCATCGGCGCGTGATGGATCGCGAGCGGGGACGAGTCGTACGGCGCCTCGGCGTGCGTGAGGCAGACGACGTGACGGATCCCCGCGTGCGTGCAACGCCTCCCAGCTGTTGCCACGCGGGTAGCCCATGCCGGCGAGCGGCGCGGGCTGGCGCGTCACCCAGTAGAGGTCCGCCGGGACCGCGAGGTCACCGAGGAAGCCGGCGCCGCTCCCCGGCGGGAGCAGCCGGAGATGGTCCACGCGGCTCGCGGCGCCGTCGCTAGGAGCGGGCCGCGGCGAGGAGCTCCTCGACCGGGCCGAGGTCGTACGGCGAGCCGGTCATCACGATGAGGTGCTCGGCGCCGGCGTCGAGGTACTCCGGCCAGGTGTCGACCTCGTCGGGCTGGATCGCGACGGTGCGCTCGATCTCGCTCGGCGGGCGCCCGAGCTTGGCGCACCACTCGTCGAGCACCGCGGACTTCGCCGCGAAGTTCGCGGGCGGACCGAACGTGTTCCACGCGTCCGCGTGCTCGGCGACGAGCCGGAGCGTCACCTTCTCGCCGCTGCCGCCGATCATGATCGGCAGGTCGCCCTTCGGGCGGCGGGGTCAGCTGACCGAGCCGGTCGATGATGAGCGGCAGCGCGTCGCGCGAGGTCGCGCAGCCGCGTCGGGCGCGGTCTTGAAGTCGTAGCCGTACTCCGTGTAGTCGCGCTCGAACCAGCCCGAGCCGATCCCGAGCACGAACCGGCCGTGGCTGATCAGGTCGATGGTGCGCGCCATGTCGGCGAGCAGCTGCGGGTTCCGGTACGAGTTGCAGGTGACGAGCGCGCCGAGCCGCGCGTTCGTCGTCTCGGCGGCCATCGCGGCGAGCAGCGTGTACGCCTCGTAGTGGTTCGCGTCCGGGTTGCCGTACAGCGGGAAGAAGTGGTCCCAGACCCAGATGCTGTCGACTTCGAGCGCGTCGGCGGCGCGCCAGGCGATGCGCATCTCGTCCACGGTTGCGACCTGCGGATGGAGCTGCACTCCGACTCTGAAGCGGGCCATAGAACTCTCGTTTCATTGTCGGGACGGGTTGGTGCGGCACACTACCGGAGCGATGTTCATCACCAACCACGTGCTTGCGGGCACCATCGCGGGTACCGCGTTGCGGCGGCGGCCCGTCCTCGCGTTCTGCGCCGGAGTCGCGACGCACGTCGCGATGGACATGACCCCGCACTGGGGCAACACGACGATCGATCGCGACGGGTTCATCGCGGTCGCGAAGCGCGACGGCGTGCTCGGTCTCGGGGTGGTCGCGCTCGTCAGCCGCGGCCGGCGTGCCGCCGCGCACCGCGCTGCTCGCCGGCATCGCGGGCGCGGCGATCCTCGACGCGGACAAGCCGTGCGAGTACTTCTTCGGGTTCAACCCGTGGCCGCACTGGCTCGACGAGTTCCACAAGCGGATCCAGCACGAGTCGCCCGAGGGGATCCGGATCGAGATCGCGACGGGCGTGGCGCTGACGGCCGTCGAGCGCGGTGGTGCTCGCGCGACGCCGGCTCGCGTTCCGACGGCGCTGAGCGGGTCGTCTCGCTCGGCGCGCTAGCTGCGGGGCGGTGCGTGCGGCGCGGGCGTCGGGTCGTACAGCGCGCTGCCCTGCTGCCACTGGTCGTACGGGAGCTTCCAGTCGACCATCGCGATGTCGTCGTTCGGCGGACGCGGTGTGCCGGTGACCTCGACGATGTCGCCGCGCTGGCTCCAGTTGTAGAACCACTCGGCGTTGGCGGTGCTCAGGTTGATGCAGCCGTGCGAGACGTTGTCGCTGCCCTGGTCGCCGACCGACCACGGCGCGGCGTGGACGTACTCGCCGGTCGAGGAGATCTGCGTGTCCCAGGCGACGTGCTCGTAGTAGCCGTCGGGTGAGTTGATCGGGATCCCGTTGGTGCTGGAGTCCATGATGACGTCCGCGGCCTTGCCCGAGCACGATGTGCTTGCCGCTCATCGTCGGGTACTTGTCCCGGCCCGCGCTCATCGGGAACGTCTTGACCACCGCGCCGTTCTCCTTGACGGTGAGCACGTGCGTCTGCGCGTTCGCGATGCTGACGTGCGACGCGCCGATGCGGAAGTGCGCGGTGCGGTGCACGTTGCCGATGACGCCGTTGCCCGCGTCGACGCCGTTGAGGTCCGCGTCGAACCAGACCTCGGTGTTCGCGGGCCAGTAGTCCGCGGGACGCCAGTGGACCTCGGTGTCGCTCATCCAGCGCCACGAACCCTCGACCGCGGGGTTCGTCGTGACGTTCATGCGCGCTTCGACCGCGGCCTTGTTCACGACCGGCGACGTGAAGCGCACCGCGATCGGCTGCCCGACGCCGACGACCTCGTTGTCACCGGGAACGACGCGCGCACCGAGGTAGGCGGTGGGGGCGATGGTGGTGAACGACCACTTCTTGGTGTGGGGCTTGCCGCGGTTCGGGACGACGAGCGCGCTGACGTTGTACGTGGTGCCGGGCGCGAGGTTCGTCGTCGTCAGCCACCACTCGCCGTCGCGGTCGAGGTAGCCGTGGATCGGGCACGCCGTCCGGTCCCTTGACCGTGAGGCGCTTGATGCGACCGTTCTGCGCGTCGACCTTGATCGAGATCTCGGGCGGGATGTGGCTCGAACCCGGGGGCGGGAACGCGGTGAGCTTGAACCGGCCGTTGCCCGTCGGCCGCTCCTTGGGTGCACCGGCCGCGTCGGCCTCGTGCTGCTGCCCTTCCACGGGACGAGGAGGTACGCGCCCGCGCCGAAGCCCACGATGATCGCGACGGCAATCGCGACGAGTGCAGAACGACGGACGATCTTCAAGACGGAGCTCCCTGCCACGACGCCACGCACGGCGTCGTAGCGAACAGAAGATTCTCACGGAATCGGCAGTCTCCACGCAAACCTGAACCACTGGAGGTCGGGCCCCGGGGCCGTCGAGCTGGAACCGGTTCTACCGGCCGGGGCCCGGATCGGCGAGACTCCCGGCGTGGACCTGCACTTCTCCGCCGAAGATGAGACATTTCCGCGCCGAGGCCCGCGAGTGGCTGACGCACGCGCTCGAGGGCGAGTTCGCCGGGGTGCGGGGCCGGGGCGGGCCGGGCGACGAGCACGCGCTGTTCGAGGAGCGGCTGGCCTGGGAGCGGGCGCTCGGCGCCGCGGGCTGGACGTGCCTCTCGTGGCCGGCCGAGTACGGCGGGCGGGACGTGACGCTGCTCCAGCAGGTGATCTTCTACGAGGAGTACGCCCGCGCCGGCGGTCCGGGTCGCGTCGGCATCGTGGGCGAGGGGCTGATCGGCCCGACGATCCTGCACTTCGGCACCGACGAGCAGAAGCAGCGGTTCCTGCCGAAGATCGCGAGCGGCGAGGAGCTGTGGTGCCAGGGCTACTCGGAGCCGAACGCGGGCTCGGACCTCGCGAACATCGCGACGCGTGCGGAGCTCGAGATCCGGTCCGTCGGGCGAGGAGTGGGTGGTCAGCGGCCAGAAGGTGTGGACGTCGCTCGCGCACTGGGCCGACTGGTGCTTCGTGCTCGCGCGCACTGATCGCGACGCGCCCCGTCATCGCGGCATCTCGTACCTGCTCGTGCCGATGGACCAGCCGGGCGTCGAGATCCGGCCGATCGAGCAGATCACCGGCGACTCCGAGTTCAACGAGGTCTTCTTCGACGGCGCGCGCACGCCGGCCGATCACATCGTCGGTGAGGTCAACGGCGGGTGGCGCGTCGCGATGGGCACGCTCGCGTTCGAGCGCGGCGCGCTCACGCTCGGTCAGCAGCTCGGGTTCGCGAACGAGTGGCGCGAGATCCTGTCGCGGGTGCGCGACCTCGGGAACGCCGCGGACCCGGTGATGCGGCAACGACTCGCGCAGGCGTGGATCGAGCTCGAGATCATGCGGTACAACGCGCTGCGCGGGCTGACCGCGATGGCGAAGGGCGAGGTGACGCGCGAGACGTCGATCTCGAAGCTCTTCTGGGGCTCGATGCACCGTCGCCTCGGCGAGCTCGCGCTCGACGCGCTCGGTCCGTACGCGGAGATCGCCGACGCCGCGCCGTACGACCTCGAGCGCGTTCCAACGCCTCTTCCTCTACAGCCGGGCCGACACGATCTACGGCGGGTCGAACGAGATCCAACGCAACGTGATCGGTGAACGAGTCCTGGGCCTGCCCCCCGAGCCGAAGGTCGTCTGATGCCACCCGATGCCCCGTCCTACCCGCCCGCGCACGGACTGCTGGCGGGCAAGACCGCGCTGGTCACCGCCGCCGCGGGAACCGGCATCGGCTTCGCGGCGGCGAAGCGGTGCGTCGAGGAGGGCGCGCGCGTCGTCCTGAGCGACGCGCACGAGCGCCGGCTCGGTGAGGCCGCGGAGCAGCTCGGGCGACGCGGTGGTCGCGTCGATCCCGTGCAACGTCACCGACGAGGCGCCGGTGCAGGCGCTGTTCGACGGCGCGATCTCGGCGACCGGTGGCCTCGACGTCGTGATCAACAACGCGGGGCTCGGTGGCACCGCGAACGTCGTCGACATGACCGACGAGCAGTGGCTGACCGTGCTCGACGTCACGCTCAACGGGACGTTCCGCTGCATGCGCGCCGCGCTGCGCCACCTGCAGGCGCGCGGCTCCGGGGTGATCGTGAACAACGCGTCGGTGCTCGGCTGGCGCGCGCAGGCCGGTCAGGCGCACTACGCCGCGGCGAAGGCGGGGGTGATGGCGCTGACGCGCTGCGCGGCGATCGAAGCCGCGGAGTTCGGGGTGCGCGTGAACGCGGTCGCGCCGAGCATCGCGATGCACCCGTTCCTCGCCAAGGTCACGAGCGACGAGCTGCTCGCCGAGCTCACGTCCCGCGAGGCCTTCGGCCGCGCCGCGGAGCCCTGGGAGGTCGCGAACGTCATCGTCTTCCTCGCCTCGGACTACTCCACCTACATGACCGGCGAGATCGTCAGCGTCAGCTCCCAACACCCCTGACCGCCCACCCCCACCCCCCGCTGCCGTTTTGGCGTCACTTAGGACCCGCATATCGGGGTCGTAAACGACGCCAAAATCGTTGGTGTCCCAGGGTGCGGATGGACTGGTGGCATGAACGTCGACACGGACGCCGACGGACTCCTCGCCGCGCACGCGGCGCGATCACCACGGAGTGTTCCGTGGACGAGCACGCCCGCATGGCCGGGCTCACGCAAGCGACAGATCGAGCGAGCGAATCGCGGATCGGCGGTGGCGCAGGCTGTACCGAGACGTCTACCGCGATCAGTGGCGCGCCGACCGACCTGGGAGGGCGACCTCGCTCGCCGCGTGCTGGGCCGGCGGCTTCCGCGCGGTCGCGTCGCGCCGATCCGCCGCAGAGCTCCATGGCTTGCCCGGGCCGACGGCAGCGATCTGGTCGAGATCACCTGCCCGCGGTGGCGCCGCGCACACCAGATCGGGATCGAAGTCCACGAGACGAAGGCGCTGGAAGCGATTGATATGACCGTCGTCAGCGGAATCGCGGTGACCACGGCCGGCGCGCACACTGTTCGATCTCGGTGGAGTGTATCGGATCGGCCTGGTCGAGCTCGCGTTGGAGAACGCACTACGTCGGGGACTGACGACGGAGCACGAGCTGGACGCCGATGCGTCGACGGGTGAGCCGATCGGGACGACCCGGTGGTCCGACGCTCCGAGCGCTCGCTCGAAGACCGCGATCCCGATCGCCGGCCGACAGAGAGCGAGATGGAGACGCGCCTGCTGCAGGCGATTCGCGCCATGGCCTTCCGGAGCCGACGACGCAGCACGAGGTCTGGCAGGGCTCGGCGTTCATCGCCCGGGTCGACGTCGCCTACCCGGACGCGCAGATCGCGATCGAGTACGACTCGGACGAGTTCCACACCGGCCGCGACCGCGACGAAGCGCGATCGCAGCCGTCGGCATCGAGCTCATCGCGGCGGGCTGGCTCCCGATCGATGTCGGACCCGAGGATCTCCGTCGCGGCGGGACGCTGGCGTGCGCCGCGATCGCCCAGGCGCTGCGCGACCGTCGTCTCCGTCCGGCCTCGTAGCTCGATTTTGGCGTCACTTAGGACCCGCGATGCGGGTCCTAAGTGACGCCAAAACTCGGGGGAGGGGTTACTCGGGGTGGCAGTGGGCGCTGGTGCTCGGGGGGAGGTCGAGGGCGGGGTTGCGGTCGAAGAAGCCGTACGGGCTGAGGAGGAAGCCGGCGTACTCGACGGGCATGACGGGCCAGTCCTCCGGGCGCACGAAGTGGGTGACGCCGAACGTGTACCAGAGCACGATGTCGGTATCGACGAGGTCGCGGTCCGCGGCGCTCCAGCGCGGGAGGCCGTCGCCGCCCTCGTGCTGGTTCGGGTACTCGCCCGCGGCGCGGCGCTCGTCGGGTGCGTACGCGGTCGCCCAGAGGTTGTGCTGCGCGAACCCGGCCCGCTTCCCGACGCTCGAGTCCGGTTGGGCGAGCAGGGTCGGCGTGCTCATCGTCGGGACGAGCTTGTACGCGACGGGCTGGCCGAGGCCGTTCAGCACGTGCGGGTTCACGACCTTCCAGTACCGGCTCGTCGCGGGGTTCACCTTCCGCTGCGCGTCCGCCTCCGACGCGATGCGGGTCGCGCGCGGCCGGAACGCGTTGCCCCACGGGTTGTCGTCACCCCACGGCATCGTCTCGGCCTCGACCTCGTAGACCTCGTTCTCGGTGCCGTCGACGTCGAAGTCGAGCCGCACGTTGAACAGGTGCTGGTGGTGCGGCGCGGCGACGCCCGGCGCGATCACGTTCGCGAACTCGGGCACGCGTCCCCGGCTCGATCGCCATCGGCGACACGATGCCGGTGAGCTTCACCTCGAGCTGGATGTTCCCGTCGAGGTAGAGGTACCAGCAGAACGCGTACTCGTAGTTGCCGACGGTCGCGACGAGGTTGATGACGAGCCGGCGGCTGCGGCGCGTCTCCGCCGTCCCGCTGAACAGGTCGACGTGCTTCCAGAGGATCCCGTAGTCCTCCTCGTGGAGGCAGATCGCGTTGCTCGACCGTGTACGGGTCGCCGGTCTCGCTCGACATCACCGCATCGAAGTAGTGGATCTCGCCGAGGCAGTCGCAGCCGAGCGCGAGCGGCTGGGTCATGCGCCCGAGCCCCCACTCACCCGCGTCGAACGCGTTCTTCCAGCCGTGCAGCGGGCTCGGGTCGCCGTACGGCACGACCATCTCGCTCACCGACGCGCGGTGCAGGATCGAGCGCTCGCGCCCGTGGTCGTCGTAGGTGACCTGGTGCAGGACGAGGCCTTCGTACGGGTCGAACCCGACGCGCAGCGACCAGTTGCTCCAGCGGACGAGGTTGCCGTCGACGGTGAAGCTCGGCCCTTCGGGTTGGGTGATCTCGAGCGGCTTGAGGTCGGTGCGCAGCGGCTCGTGGTCCGCGGCGAAGTAGCGCGCGTGCTGCTGCGGGAGCGACGTCGCGCCGTGGTCGATGACCTCGATCACCTCGTTGCGCCCGAGGTCGAAGTGCACGATGAGCCCCTCGATCGGGCGCGCGTACCCGTTGTCCTCGGGCGTCTCGCGCAGGAACGAGATGCAGCGGGCGATGCGACGGTCCGTCTCCGCGTCGTACCCGAACGAGCCCGCGGGCCACGGGTCGATCTGCACGTTGTCGAGGTCGGTGATCCCGCGCCGGGCGAGCGCGGCGATGTACTCGGGGTGCTCCTTCGTCGTGAAGATCGCGTTCATGGACTCGAGGAAGAGCAGCGCCGGGCGCATCCCCTCGACGGCGTCCCAGCGCCGCACCTCACCCGCGGTCACCGACACCACGACGTCGATCATCGCCAGCTCGGGACCGGGTACGACGAGCGCGCTGCAGCTCCCGGTCGACCGGGTCACCGGGCTTCCACTGCGCGAGCGCTTCCTTGCTCGGCTCGTGGAGCACGACGTGCACGAAGCGCGCGGCGTCGGTCAGGCGGCCGGTGGCCCGGATGAGCTCCACCGCCCGGGTGATCTCGTCGGGCGTGACCATGGCGAGCGGGTGGGCAGTCGGTGCGGGCATCCGGCGATGGTTCATGACACCCGTGTCACATGTCAACTGGCCGGACCGGGGCCCGAGCGGCCGCCACGCTCAGCCTCGAGCGATCCCGGCGCGGATCGTCGCGAGCGCGGGCTTCGGGCGGTACTGCCCGTCGAAGGGCAGCGCGTCGCCGAAGCCGGGGATCTCGCCGGGGATCCACGACGCCTTGTCGGTGAAGCCCCAGGTCACGAACGTGCGGCATCGGGAGACCGCGAGGCACGCGTCGAGCACGTCGCCGTAGATCTTCGCCTGCTCCGCGAGCTTGCTCGGGTCCGACGGGCAGGAGGACGCCGACGTCCAGCTCGGTGATCGCGACGTCGAGACCAAGTCCGCGTAGCTCCGCAGCGCGGCTTCCGTGTCGGCCCGCGGACGGCGGGCGACCCGCGATCTCGTGCGCCTGGATGCCGACCCCGTCGATCGGGACGCCGCGCGCCTGCAAGCCTTGCACGAGCGCGGTGACGGCACGCGCCTTCGGGCCCGGCCGCTCGATGTCGTAGTCGTTGTAGTAGAGCTTGGCCTTCGGATCCTCCTCGTGCGCCCACCGGAACGCCAGGTCGATGTACTCCGGGCCGATGACCTCCAGCCAGACGCTGTCTCGGAGCCTGCCGTCCTGGCCGATGGCCTCGTTGACGACGTCCCACTGCGCGATCTTGCCCGCGGTAGTGACCGACCACCTTGCGGATGTGGTCGTGCAGCACCTGCTCGAGCTGGGCCCGGGTCCACGTCCGGTCTGTGACCCACGACGGCACCTGCCGGTACCAGACCAGGTTGTGGCCGCGCACCGCCATGTGGTGCTCGCGAGCGAACCTCACGATCGCGTCGGCGGGCGCGAAGTCGTAGCGTTCCTCCTCGGGGTGGATCGTGTCCCACTTCATCGCGTTCTCGGGCGTGACCGCGTTGTACTCACTCGCCAGGGTCTCTGCGGTACTGCCGGTCCTTGGCGAGGAGGTCGCCCGCGACCGCGGCACCGACCAGGAAGCCGTGCTTGCCCGCCGAGACCCGCAACGGCGTCTCCCGCGGCGAGGTGCGGCGTCGGGCGCAACGCTGCCGGCATCCGATGAGCCGCCGCCCGAGCAGGCCGCGAGGGTCAACGCCGCGGCGAGGAACGTGACTGCGGCGCGTCGTGCGCTATGCACTCGTGTTCTTGGCGGCCTCGAGGAAGGCGGGTCGCTCGCCACCGCCGTGCACGAGGATGTTCGCCCCGCTGACGTAGGCGGCGAGTGGTGACGCGAGGAAGAGGCAGACCCCCGCGACGTCGCTGCGGCGTCCCCATGCGACCGAGCGGCACGGTCGCGCCGACCGCGGCGATGCCCTCCTCGTCCCCGTAGAAAAGGTGGGCCTGCTCGGTGACGATCAGCCCGGCGGTGACGGCGTTGACCCGGACGCCGCGGCGCGTAGTCGACCGCGAGCGTCGTGGTGAGGTTGAGCAGCCCTGCCTTCGCGGCGCCGTAGGCCGCGCTCGCCAGGCGAGGGGCGCATCCCGCTCACGCTCGCGATGTTGACGATGCAGCCACCTGACTCCTGGCCCTGCATGACCGCGTTGGCCTTCTGCGCGAACACCAGGGGTGCGACCAGGTTCAGGTCGATGATCGAGCGCGAGAAGCGCGGGGAGACCGTGGCCGAGTCGGCCGGAGGCGAGCCGCCCGCGTTGTTCACCAGCACGTCGAGCCGACCGACGCGGCTGCACCGTCTCCGCGACCACCCGCTCGACGTCATCGGGCTCGCGCACGTCGGCGGCGACGAAGGCCGCGGTCCGACCGTCGACCGACGGGAGCGACTCGGGCTCGGAGCGCCCGCAGATCGTCACCTCCGCCCCGGCCGTGAGGAACCCCTCGGTGATCCCGCGCCCGATGCCGCGGGCACCACCGGTGACGATGACGACCTGGCCGGACAGGTCCGGGGCCGCGCTCGCCGCCAAGGGGCTGGAATTCGCCATGCGGGCTAGTTTGACACCCGATCTGACGACCCATCAGAAAGCAGCCGCGAGCGCATGGGCATCTCACAGACCGTCGACAGCCAGGGCATCGCCGAGGTTGTCATGGACAACCCGCCGGTCAATGCGCTCACCGTGGCGGGGTGGTTCGACCTCGCCCGGATCGTGCGGGGCCTCGGCGAGGACCCGGCGGTGCGGGTCGTCGTGCTCCGGGCGGAGGGCCGTGGCTTCAACGCCGGGCGTCGACATCAAGGAGATGCAGGCCACCGAGGGCTTTGCCGCGCTGATCGGGGCGAACCGCGGGTGCTACGCCGCGTTCGCGGCGGTCTACGAGTGCGCGGTACCGGTGATCGCGGCCGTCAACGGCTTCTGCCTTGGCGGCGGCATCGGCCTCGTGGGCAACGCGGACGTGATCGTCGCCAGCGACGACGCGACCTTCGGCCTGCCCGAGGTCGACCGGGGCGCGCTCGGCGCGGCCACGCACCTGGCTCGGCTCGTGCCTCAGCACAAGATGCGGGCGATGGTCTACACGTCGGCCACCGCCACGGCGGCGGAGCTGCACCACTTCGGGTCGGTGCTCGAGGTCGTGCCGGTCGCGGACCTGCGGGCGGCCGCGTTCGAGGTCGCCGGGCAGATCGCGGCGAAGAGCCCGACGGTGATTCGTGCCGCGAAGGAGTCGTTGAACGGGATCGACCCGATCGACGTGAAGCGTTCCTACCGGTTCGAGCAGGGCTTCACGTTCGAGCTGAACCTGTCCGGCGTCGCGGACGAGCACCGCGACGCATTTGTCGCCAAGCGGGAGACGGATACCAGCGAGTGAGCGACAAGCGAACCACCGAAGAAGACGTCGTCGCGGAGCTGCGCGACGGCATGACGATCGGCGTCGGGGGCTGGGGATCGCGGCGCAAGCCGATGAGCTGTCATCCGCGCCATCGCGCAGTCGGATCTGAAGGACCTGACGATCGTCTCGTACGGCGGGCCCGACATCGGGTTGCTCTGCGCCGCCGGCAAGGTCAGCCGGGTCGTGTACCCGTTCTGCTCGCTCGACTCGATCGCGCTCGAGCCGCACTTCCGGGTCGCGCGCCAGACGGGCGCGGTTTCGACGCTCGAGCTCGACGAGGGCATGTTCCTCCTCGGCCTGCAGGCCGCGGCGTGGCGGGTGCCGTTCCTCCCGACCCGCGTCGGGCTCGGATCGGACATCGTCGAACGCCAGCCCGAGATCCGGACGGTCACGTCGCCCTACGACGACGGCGAGGAGCTCGTCGCGGCACCCGCGCTCACGCTCGACGTCGCGCTGATCCACATGCATCGCGGCGACGCCCGCGGCAACGGGCAGTACCTCAACGTGGATCCCGTACTTCGACGACCTGTTCTGCATGGCTGCCCAGCAGCGGTTCATGAGCGTCGAGCGCATCGTCGAGACCGACGACCTCCTGGGCGAGGGGCCGGTGCAGAGCCTGAAGATCAACCGGCTGATGACGGACGGCGTCGTCGAGGCACCGTTCGGTGCGCACTTCACCGAGTGCGTCCCGGACTACGGCCGCGACGAGGCGTTCCAACGGGAGTACGCAGGCAGCGCGAAGACGAAGGAAGCGTGGGAGGCCTGGCGCGCGAAGTACCTCGACTGCGGCGGCCACGACGAGTACCGAAAGGTCGTAGGGCTGTGAGCACCGCGGGAGAGACCAAGCACTTGGTGACACGCGCCGAGTACTGCGTGATCGGCGTGGCGGAGTGCTTCCGGGGTGACGGCGAGATCATGGCCAACCCGATCGGCACCATCCCGGCGATCGGCGGCCGGCTCGCGCGTGCCAGCTTCGAGCCCGATCTCGTGATGACCGACGGCGAGGCGCTGCTGATCGCCGGCGCGTACCCGATCAGCGCGACGGATCAGCCGAAGGTCGTCGAGGCGTGGAACCCGTACCGGTCGATGTTCGACGTCGTGTGGTCCGGACGCCGGCACGTGATGATGGGCGCCTCGCAGATTGACCGCTTCGGCAACCAGAACTTCGCGTTCATCGGCTCGTGGGACCAGCCCAAGGCCCAGCTGCTCGGCTTCCGGGGCGCGCCCGGGAACACGATCCAGAACACGACGAGCTACTGGATCCCGAACCACACCCCGAAGGTGTTCGTCGAGAAGGTCGACGTAGTGAGCGGCGTCGGGTACGACCGGGCTGCCGCGCTCGGGCCGGCGGGGCGCTTCCACAACCTGCGCCACGTCGTCACGAACCTCGGCGTCCTGGACTTCGAGACGCCGGATCACACCATGCGCATCCGTTCGGTCCACCCCGGGGTGGCGGTCGAAGAGATCGTTGCCGCGACGGGCTTCGAGCTCTCCGTGCCCGATGCGGTGCCCGAGACCCGGGCGCCGACACCGGACGAGCTGGGGCTGATCCACGAGATCCTCGACCCTACGGGCCTGCGCGAGCAGGAAGTCCCCACTCCATGAGTGCGCAGGCCGGAGCGGGCACGAGGTGCGGAGACCGGAGCGCTCCGAGATGACGACGCACGCGGCGTTGAAGACGCGGGCCTGTGAGCTCTTCGGGGTGCAGCTGCCGATCGTCCAGACCGGGATGGGCTGGGTGGCCGGGCCTCGGCTGACGTCCGCGACGAGCGCGGCGGGCGGTCTCGGCATCCTCGCCAGCGCCACGATGACCTTCGACGAGCTGGCCAAGGCGATCCACGAGGTCAAGAGCCGGACCGACCAGCCGTTCGGCGTGAACCTGCGCTCCGACCAGCCGGACGTCGAGGACCGCATCAACCTCATGGTGCGCGAAGGAGTGAAGGTCGCGAGCTTTGCCCAGGCGCCGGGCGAGCGACTCGTGAAGATGCTGAAGGACGAAGGTGTCGTCGTGATGCCGACCGTCGCGGCGCGCCGCCACGCGGAGAAGGTTGCGGCCTGGGGTGTCGACGCGGTGATCGCGCAGGGCGCCGAGGGTGGTGGGCACACGGGTACGGTCCCGACCAGCCTCCTGCTCTCGCAGGTGTGCGACGCGGTGGACATTCCGGTGCTGGCGGCGGGTGGGTTCCACGACGGCCGCGGGTTGGTTGCCGCGCTGGCCTACGGCGCGTCCGGGATCGCGATGGGGACGCGCTTCCTGCTCTCCGCCGAGAGCACGGTGCCCGACGCGGTGAAGCAGCGGTACCTCGAGGCATCGGTCACCGACACCGTCGTGACGAAGAGCGTGGACGGCCACCCGCAACGGGTCATCCGCACCGAGCTGGTGGACCACCTCGAAGGCTCGGGCCGCATCACTGCGCTCCCGCGGTCACTGGCGAACGCACTGCGGTTCCGGAAGCTCAGCGGCCGCTCCATCGACGACCTCGCGCGTGAAGGTCTCGCGATGAAGAAGAACCAGGACCTCACCTGGGCCCAGGTCGCGATGGCGGGCAACGCGCCGATGCTCACCAAGGCGGCGCTCGTCGACGGCCGCCTGGACGCCGGCGTCCTGCCGACGGGCCAGGTCGTCGGCGTGGTCGACGCGCTGCCGACGGTCGCCGACATCATCAGCGCGATCATGGAAGAAGCCGAGGCGACCCTCACCCGGCTGGAGGGAACCGCGACATGAGCACGAAGACGAAGGTCCCGGCGGCGGAGGGCTGGTACACGATGGACCCGGACTCGCCGGCCCTGCTCGGCCGGCGTGGCACCGAGACCGGCAGCTACTTCTTCCCGCCGACCCTCGCGTTCTCGCGCAACCCGGCGGCACCGGCCGAGGAGCTGGAAGAGGTCGCGCTGTCGGCGCGCGGGCGGGTCTGGTCGTGGACCACGAACCACTACAAGCCGCCGGAGCCGTACGTGGCGCCCGACCCGTTCGTGCCGTACACCGTCGTCGCGGTCGAGCTGGTGGAAGAGCAGATGGTGGTGCTCGGCCCGCTCGCACCCGGCTCCGATGCAGAGACGCTGGCGGTCGGCCAAGAGGTCGAGCTGACGCTGACCACCCTGTACGAGGACGACGACAACGAGTACGTCGTGTGGGCCTGGAGGCAAGGATGAGCGTCGCGGGGACAGGTCGCGGTCAGTGCCGCACGACAAGCGGAGTGGGGCCCGAGCGGCCCGGCCCGCAGGGCCAGGAGCGGCAAGGATGAGCGTGGCCGGGAGCACACCGGGCGAGGTCGCGGTTCTCGGGGTCGGCATGCACCCGTGGGGAAAGTGGGGCCGCAACTTCGTCGAGTACGGCATCGTCGCCGCGCAGGCCGCGCTCGCGGACGCGGGCGTCGAGTGGCGGGACATCCAGTTCGTCTCCGGCGCGGACACGATGCGCAACGGCTACCCCGGCTACGTCGCGGGGGCGACGTTCGCGCAGGCGCTCGGGTGGCAAGGTGCATCGGTCGCGTCCTCGTACGCGGCGTGCGCGAGTGGTGCCACCGCGCTGAACGCGGCCCGGGCGCAGATCCTCGCGGGACTGTGCGACGTCGCGCTCGTCGTCGGTGCCGACACCACGCCGAAGGGCTTCCTCGCCCCGAACGCGGGGGAGCGGGGCGACGACCCCGACTGGCTGCGGTTCCGCCTGCTCGGCGCGACGAACCCGACCTACTTCGCGCTCTACGCACGGCGACGGATGGAGATCTTCGGCGCCACGCCGGACGACTTCGCCAAGGTCAAGGTGAAGAACGCCCGCCACGGGTTCCACAACCCGAACGCGCGCTACCGCAAGGAAGTGACGCTCGACGAGATCAACGCTGCGCCGATCGTGGCGGATCCGCTGCGCCTCCTCGAGATCTGCGCGACGTCGGACGGCGCCGCCGCGGTCGTCCTCTCGAGCATGGACTACGCGAAGTCGCACCGCTCGGGCGACCCGGTGCGGGTGGCGGCCGTCTCGACCGTCACTCCCACCTACCCGAACACGGTCATCGAGATGCCGGCATTCGCGACGGACTCCGCGGCCGGGGTCGCCGCACCCGCGCACACGTTCCGCGACTCCATCGCGGCGGCGGCGTACGAGCAGGCCGCCCTTGGCCCCGACGACCTCGATCTCGCGGAGGTCTACGACCTCTCCACCGCGCTCGAGCTCGACTGGTACGAGAACATCGGGCTCTGCAAGCCGGGCGAGGCCGAGCGGCTCCTGAACGACGGCGACACCACCATCGGCGGGCGCGTCCCGGTGAACCCGAGCGGCGGGCTCGCGTGCTTCGGCGAGGCGGTTCCCGCGCAGGCGCTCGCGCAGGTGTGCGAGGTCACCTGGCACTTGCAGGGCAAGGCGGGTGACCGCCAGGTCGAGGGGGCGAGGGTCGGGCTCACGGTCAACCAGGGCCTCTTCGGGCACGGGAGCTGCGTGATCCTGCGCCGCTAGTGTCGGCAACGTGACCACACCGACGCAATGGAACCTCGCTGACCTGTTCGAATCCGTCGCCGACGCCGTCCCGGATCGCACCGCGATCATCGTCGGCGACCGGCGCCTGACGTTTCGTGAGGTCGACGAGCGGGCCACGCGTCTCGCGCACCACCTGGCCGTGGCGGGAGTGCAGCCGGGCGACCACGTCGGGCTCTACCTCTACAACGGGCCGGAGTACGTGGAGGGCCTGTTCGCCGCGTACAAGCTGCGTGCCGTCCCGATCAACGTCAACTACCGGTACGTCGAGGCGGAGCTGCAGTACCTGTTCGACAATGCGGATCTTGTCGCGCTCGTGCATGGCCGCGAGTTCGTGCCCCGCATCGCGGCGGTCAAGGACAAGTGCGCGAAGCTCGAGGCGTTCGTCGCGGTCGAGGACGGCTCTGACGAGGACTTGTCGGCGATCGGCGCCACCGAGTACGAGGCGGCGCTCGCGGCCGCCGCACCGGAGCGGGACTTCCCGCCCCGCTCCGAGGAGGACCTCTACATCCTCTACACGGGCGGCACGACCGGGATGCCCAAGGGCGTCATGTGGACCCAGAAGGACTTCTTCCTCTCGACGATCGGCCCGCTGCTCGAGCTGGGCGGCACCAAGCTCGACGAGCCTGCCGATGTCGTGAAGCTCGCGGTGTCGGGGACGCCCACCGTCTCGTTCCCGATCCCACCGCTCATGCACGGCGCGGCGTTGTGGGTCGCACTGATGGCGATGTTCGGCGGGAGCACGCTGGTGCTCACGTCGCAACGCAAGATGGATCCGCACGCGATCTGGACGACGGTCGAGCGTGAGAAGGTGATGGCGATCACGATCGTGGGCGACGCGATGGCCCGTCCACTGATCGAGGCGCTCGACGACGAGGGCGCGAGCTACGACCTCTCCGGCCTGTACGTCGTCGGCTCGGGCGGCGCGATGCTCTCGCCCGCGGTGAAGGAGCGCATCGCCGAGCGACTGCCGAACGTCATCGTGTCGGACAGCATCGGCGCGTCGGAGACCGGGTTCCAGGGGACGTTCGCGGGCGCCGACGACGAAGGCCGCCCCCGCTTCGCCATGGGCGAGCACACGACCGTGCTCGATGACGACGGCATGCCGGTGTCCCCGGGTGACGGTGTCGTGGGCCGGCTCGCCCGCGGTGGCTACGTGCCCATCGGCTACTACAAGGATCCGGAGAAGACTGCGTCGGTGTTCGCGGAGGCGGGCGGCAAGCGGTGGGTGCTCCCGGGTGACATGGCGATCGTCGAGGCGGACGGCCTCATCACCCTGCTCGGGCGCGGATCGGTCAGCATCAACACCGGCGGCGAGAAGGTCTTCCCCGAAGAGGTCGAGAACGCGCTGAAGAGCCACCCCGACGTGTTCGACGTCGTCGTGGTCGGCGTGCCCGACGAGCGCTGGGGCGAGCGGGTCGCCGCGGTCGTGAAGGCGCGCCCCGGTTCCGCGCCGAGCGCCGATGAGCTCGCGGCCCACGCCCGCGAGCACATCGCGGGGTACAAGGTCCCGCCGCGAGGTGCACCTCGTCGACGAGGTCCAGCGCTCACCGTCGGGCAAGGCCGACTACCGCTGGGCCAAGGCCACCGCCACCGGCAAGGACTGACGGCGCGGACGAGCCCTCATCCGGTCTTGGCGTCGCTGCAACACCTCTGCGGTGCACTTCCGACGCCGAGCTGGGTGGTGGGGTGGAAGATCACGCGGTCCATCAGGACGAACTGCACGAGCCAGAGGATGCCGAGCGCCGCGGCACTGGTGACCGGCGAGCGCGACCGCCCGCCACGGCGCGGGCCACGATGCGGTGAGGACGCCGGCCGTGCCGACGGCGAGCGTCGAGAGGACGAGTCCGGTGACGTTCATGAGCCAGAACGCGCCGACCTCGCGCACCGGGTCCGAACGGCCGCGCCGCTGCCAGACCCAGCGCCGGTTCGCGACGTACGAGACCGGGACACCACAGCAGAACGCAACCACGTTGGCGGGACCCGCCGGGACTCCGAGACCGATCGCGACGCCGATCAGGACGAGCGAGCTCAACGCCGTCGTCGCGCCCGAGACGGCCAGGCACCGGAGCACGCGGCGCCGCGTCGTCGGGGTCGACGAGCCGAGCCTCGGGCGTCGCGCCGGTGCTTCGTGCATGCAGCAACGATCCCGCGGGCAGGCAAGACCGAAGTAGGAGCCGGGTGAGAACCGCCCAAGAACTAGGCGGAGCGGTCGCGCACCACCAATGCGACGACGCGCATCGAGATCACCGTGCCGAGGAACAGCCCGACGTAGCCGATCCCTTCGAGCGTGGCGGCCTCGTTGCTGTCGCCGGCGCTCGTCGCCGCGAGCAGCAGGACCGCGGCGGTCAGGATGCCGACCAGTCCGGATGGCCGCGAGGATCGCCCGGTTCGCGAGGTCGCGCACGAACGTTGCCTCGTCGGCGTCCGCGAAGCGACGGGTCCGGATCGTCAGCTGCCCGGACCGCAGCTGCCCGCCGATCGCCTCGGCGTGTCCGGGCAGCGTGCGCAGCGACGGCATCGCGCGGAGCAGCTCCTTCTGGAGCTGCATCTCCACCTGGTCGCCGTCGACGGGCATTACCAGCGGGCCGGCGAGTGCCTGGGCCTGCTCGGCGAACGCGAAGCCCGGCGCCATGGTGCGCAACGTGCCGTCGAGCGTGATGAGCGCGCGGCTCGAGCAGCGTGAGGGAGGTCGGGACCGCGAGCCGGTTGCGCTGCAGGACCTCGATCATCGCCTTGAGCATTCCGACGTCGAACCCGCTGCCGCTGTTCAGGTGGACGACCATGAACCGGCCGAGGTCGGCCTCGAGCGCGGCGAGGTCGGTGCCCGGCGGCGGCGGCGAGATCGCGAGCACCGATCGCTGGAGCAGCTCGGGGTCGTTGAGCGTCGACGCCAGCAGCAGCCCGCCGAGCGCCTCGAGCGTCGCGGGATCGAGGATCCCCGTCGAACCGAAGTCGAGCAGGTTCAGGGTGCCGTCCTCGGCGAGCAGGATGTTGCCCGGGTGCGGATCGGCGTGGAACACGCCGTCCTCCAGGATCTGCGCGAGGAAGCACTGGAGCAGGCGGTCGGCCAGCTCCTCGCGCGACACCGGGCTCGCGTCGAGCGCGTCCTGATCCGAGACCGGCACCCCGGAGACCTCTTCGAGCACGAGCAGCCGGCGGGTGCACAGGTCGAGGTGCACCGCCGGGATGTGGATGCCCATGTCGTCGCCGCGGTCGCTGCGGATGCGCTCGCCGGCCTGACCCTCGCTGCGTGAAGTCGAGCTCGGCGTTCACCGCATCGGTGAACTCGCTCACGAGGGTGACGACGTCGGTGCGGAGCCCGATCGACGTCCGGCGCTGCACGAACCGGGCGAGGCTGAGCATGGCCTGGGTGTCGCGGTTCACGACGTCGGCCACCGAAGGTCGCTGCACCTTCACGACGACGACCTCGCCGGACACGAGGGTCGCTCGGTGGACCTGGCCGATCGATGCGGCGGCGAGCGGCGTCCAGTCGAAGGTCGCGAACACCTCCTCGACCGGGCGGCCGAGCTCCTCCTCGACGACCCCGCGGATGGCGTCCGGGTCCGCTGGCAGGCACCGAGCTCTGGAGCTGGGTCAGCTCCGTGATCACCGGCTCCGGAAGCAGGTCGCTGCGCGTCGACGCGACCTGGCCGAGCTTGATGAACATTCCCCCGCACTCCTCGAGCGTCGACGCGCAGGCGGGGTCCGAACTCCGGGTCGGCGATGCCCGCCGCAGATGCGAACCGCCGGTGCAGCAGGCCCTCCTGCCGCGCGACCGAGAGCACCTGGCGGAACCGCATCGGCGGCGCCGCGGTGCGTTGCACCCGCCGGACCGGGTGGGGCACCTGCGGCAGTCGCCCGAGCCGCTCGTAGGGGTCCTTCGCGCCCGGCTTCGCGATGAAGTCCAGGGCGATCGCGATCGCCATGGTCGCGAGGACGCTGAACGGGATCACCCGCAGCAGGATCTCGGACGTGCTGGCGTGCGGCTCGACGGAGACGCCGGCGATCAGGACGCCGAGCACCCAGCCGAAGAAGCCGGTGACGAACGTGCGGAACCAGGTCTGGCGCACGCCGAGCATGCGCGATGCGAACCAACCGATCAGCAGGATGAGCGGGAGGATCAGCAGCGCGCCGGCGTCGACCTCGATCGTGACGGCAGCGAGGGTCATGGTGCGCAGGTTTCCCGGCCGGCGGCCCGGGTGTCAACGTCAGCGCCGCGGGTGATCCCCACCGTGGCGATCCTCCGTGCGTCGAGCGGCATGGGCGGCACGATCACCGCGAGCTGATCCGCTCGAGATCGTTCCGTGCGATCTCGGTCCACCAGTCGGGCACCCGCGTCCTCCGACATCGTGACGGCGCGCTCCAAGTGGGAGCGCGCCCCTTCACGGTCACCGTCTGCGATCGCGAGCCGACCGAGCCAGTGATGGCCGGTGCCGAAGACCGCGCCACCGGCTCCGAAGACGCACCACTGGTCAGCGAAGGGCCGCAGGCTCTGGCGCAGCAGGTCGCGCTGCTCGATGTGACCGGTGCTCGCAGCGACGCCGGCGTACAGCGCGGTGGCGCCGAGCCAGAGGTTGTCGTGCGGGAGCCGCAGCGAGCCACCGACCGCGGTGCGATCGAGGATGAGGCGGGCGTCGTCGGCCCGACCGGACGCCACGAGCGCGGCGGCGAGCAGCGAGAGCCCCGCGAGGATGCGCGGGTGGCCCGAAGCCCGGGGTCTCGAGCCCGGCCGTCACCTCGCGCGCCCGGCCCTGCTCGTAGCGCAACGTGAACGAATGGAGGATGTACGCGCCCTCGGCGTCGTCCTGCTGGAGCTCGCGGCCGATGCGGCGGGCCGCGCGCACCAGCTCCTCGGCCTCCCCCACGGGTCGATCATCAGCCGGCGCGTGGCCCGGAACGCGCTGACCCAGTAGATGTCGGCCGGGGCCCGGTTCCGGTGCGCGAACTCCGCGAGCGCCTCGAGCTCGCGATCGAAGTCGTCGAGGCGGCCGATGCCCATCAGGTCGATCAGGTACGTGCGCGACCGCGCGGCCGGCCAGCTCATCGAGCTGCTCGGTCCGGCAGATCGAGAGGAGCTCCCGGCTGAACGCGAGGCGCTCCTCGAGGGCCCGAGGGTCGTGGGTCAACCAGCGGTGGTACGTGAGCAGCCCCGTGCCCGGATCTCGGGGTCGTCGGACTCCCGGGCCAGGGCGAGCGCGCGCACCGCGTACGGCTTGTCGCCCGGCTCCTCGTAGTAGCGACCGCGCTCGCGCAGCAGAGCAGCCATGCGAGCCGGCGACCGTCCGAACCGACGTGCTCGAGCGCCTCGTCGACGAGTGCGCGCTGGCTCGGCTGGAAGTCGTAGACCGTGACGTACCGGGGGGTCGAGCCGATCGCCGCGTCGGCGAGCAGCGCGCCGTCGTCCACCGCCCGCGCGTGCTCGGCCGCCTCCAGGTACGTAGCTCGGGCCTCGTTGCGTTGACCGCTCTGGTCCAGCGCCGCGCCCAGCTCGAGAACGTCGCGGCCGATCTGCCGGTGGCTCCAGCCCGCCTCGGTCGCCGAGCTCGGCCGCCCGCCGGTACCAGCCGATCGCGTCGGTGTACGCGAAGCGCTCGGACGCCTCGTGCCCGGCCTCCCGGGTCGCCGCCGCGGCGACGCCGACGTCGCCGAGGGGAAGTGCCGCGACGAAGTGGCGCGCGCACTCGGCGCACCGCTCCGCTTCGTGCGCGCCGTCGCCGTTCGAGCGTCTCGCCGGCGCGGAGGTGCAGCCGCGCCCGACGACTGACGGTTGATGCCGGAGTAGATCGTGTTGCGGACCAACGGATCGCTGAATGCGAACCGATCCATCTGGTCGGTCTCGCACGACGAGCTTCGACTGCGAGTGCATCGTCGATCACGGCCAGCGCCTCGTGCTCGCTGATGTCCGGCGGTCGTCGCGAGCAGCGCAGACCGGGAATTCGCGCCCGAGCACCGCTGCGACGCTCAACGTGGACGCGCGCCGCGGCCGGAAGCCGAGCGAGCCGCCGTTCGACCAGCGCCCGCACCCCGCCGGGCGCGAGCGAGTCCAGCGCCGGGAGGTCCGGGGACTCGGCCGACCTCGCGCAGGACCTCGCGCACGAACATGGGATTCCCGGCGGTGAGGTCGCCGCAGCTCGTCGATGCTGGAGAGCATGCGGGTCCGCAGCTCCTCGGGCCCCCACGCCCGGACGAGTGCGGCTGAGCTCGGCGCGGTCGAGTCCGTCGAGCTTGATCGCCAGATCGGGACGGGCGAGCCGGCCCTCGCCCAACCCCTGGGCGGCGGCTCCGTCCGCGGGCAGCTCGTCGTCGCGGTACGTCGCCGATCGACGAGCAGCGGGCGGTCGCAGGTCGACAGCAGGTGGCGGAGGAGGGCGAAGGCGTCCCGTCCCGCCCAGTGCAGGTCCTCCGCGACGAGGACCAACCGGGGTCGTCGCGAGCATCTCGAACAACGACGACACCGCGGTGAACAGCCGGAGCCGCCCGGTCGACGCTTCGGCGACCGGTGGCGTTCCGTCGGCAGCCGGTCCGCCTCGTCGGGAACGAGGCGCGCGAGCTCACCCAGGATCGGCAGCGTGCCAGCGCCTCGGACTCGACGAGCTTCAAGCGCCGCCCGGACGAGCTGGGGGAGGGGTTCGTAGTCGCTCGACGGCTCCGGATCGCACCGGCCGATCAGCACGCACGCGCCGTCCGCTCCCATCGGCTGCCGTCGCCCGCTCGACCAGCGTCGTCTTTCCGATGCCGGCCGGCCCCGACACGAGGACGAGACCCGGGCCACCGTCCGCGCGTTCACGCCACGTTCGTTCGATCGCGGTGCATCTCGGCCCGCCGGCCGACGATCGGGAGCGCCTCCGGGCATCGAGTCACGGTCGGCCCGCGGCTCGGTCCCGCGGGCGAGGTCCAGCTCGGGCCGCTGGACCACGATCGACTCCTCGAGCTCCCGCACCGCCGGTCCGGGGGTGAGGCCCAGCTCCGCGTCGAGTGCCTCCCGCAGCCGGCTGTAGGCCCGCAGCGCGTCGGCGGGACGCCCGGACCGGTAGAGCGCGAGCATCAGCCGCTCGGTGACGCTCTCCCGCCACGGGATGCTCGAGCGCGACGTCCGCCAGCAGCTCACACGCGCCTCGGGCCGGCCGAGCGCCAGGTGCGCGTCGGCCAGGGTCTCGAGCGCACCGAGCCGCAGCTCGTCGAGCCGCACCGCTTCGGCCGCGAGCGGCCCGAAATCGCCGAGCCCTTCGTACGCCGGGCCCCGCCACCAGCCGAGCGCCGGCCCGAGCAGTCCCGCACCTCGTCGGCCGCGCCGGCGTCCGCAGCCTGGCGGGCGGTGTGGCACCGCGTGCCTCGAACTCGCGCGGCGTCGAGCTCCTCGACCGCCACCTTGATCCGTAGCCCGCCGCGGTCGCCTCGATCCGCCCCGGCTCGGCCGGCTCCGCCGCGGCCAGGCTGCTGCGGACGTTGCTGAGGTGCACCCGCAGTGCGCCCTTCGCGGTGGCCGGTGAGGCCTCGCCCCAGAGGTCCTCGATGAGCTGGGCGCCCGAAACCGGGTGGTTTGACCCGGGCGAGCAGGAGGCCCAGCAGTGCTCGGCTCATCGGCCGGGTCAGCGCGATCTCGCGATCACCGCTGCGGACCCGGAGTGGCACCGAGCACGAAGAATTTCATCCCGCCGGTCGGCCCCCAATGCGCACGGCGCGGAGAGTACCAATGCCTGACGTGCGTGAGTTAGCCCGTCGTTAACACCCCTGGGGTCAACTCCGTGCGGGGACGGCCGGCCGAGGGAGGGCCTTCGGACCGGCGCTCGGCGAGACGGGACTCCGTGGGCGGTCACCACGTGGGACAGGGCCCGTTTCGCCGAGGTCTCAGCACCGCGAACGTTGACGAACGCCCCCCACGACGACCTCCACGCGAGCGGAGGATCAGGAGCTTCGAGATGGGACCCCCGGTAGCGGCCGTCCAGAAGGCCGAGCAGCTCTTCGCGGACCCGAAGGTGCGCGAGCAGCTCCTCACCTGGCACGCCCAGCAGCTGCCGCTGCTCGACATGATCGACCGGCTCGGGTTCACCGACCTCGTCGACCCCGCGCTCCGGGACGCGATCGAGGCCTGTCGCCCGACGAGGTCGGCGATCATCCGCGCCGCCGTCCTGGCCGAGATCGACCGCGTCCGGTGACGCCGCCGGCGCGACCCTCCCCGTCGACTGTGGCATCGCCGTCCGTCTCGGGACCGGTCACGGTGACCGCGGCGGACATCGACGGCCGCAAGGTCGCGCGGGTCACGCCCAGAGCTGACGCACGACGGCGGCCCGGCCGATCTGACGGTGCGTCAGATCGGCCGGTAGCCTCGGCGACCCGATGGACCTCACGTGGACGGCCGACCAGCAGGAGTTTCGGGCCGAGGCGCGAGGTTGGCTCGAGGCGAACGTGCCCGCGGACCCGCTGCCGAGCGGTGACACCCGGGACGGGCTTCGCCCGCCACCTCGAATGGGAGCGCACGCTCTTCGACGCGCGCTGGGCCGTCGTCTCGTGGCCCGAGGCGTACGGCGGCCGCGAGGCGAGCCTCTGGGAGTGGCTCATCTTCGAGGAGGAGTACTACCGGGCCGGCGCGCCCCAGCGGGTGACCCAGAACGGCATCTTCCTGCTCGCGCCGACGATCTTCGAGTTCGGGACGCTCGAGCAGCAGGACCGCTACCTCCCCACGATGGCGAGCGGCGAGGAGACGTGGTGCCAGGGCTGGTCCGAGCCCGACGCCGGCAGCGACCTCGCGGCCATCGCGTCCAAGGCGCGTCCGCGACGAGACGGCGGGCGGCTGGCGGCTCAGCGGCCAGAAGACCTGGACGACGCGGGGCGCGTTCTGCACCCACCTCTTCGGCCTGTTCCGCACCGACCCCGAGGCGCAACGGCACCACGGGCTCACCTACTTCCTCGTGCCGCTCGACACGCCGGGCGTCACCGTGCGCGGCTTCGGCCGGCTCGACGGCGACGAGGGCTTCGCCGAGGTGTTCTTCGACGACGTGTTCGTCCCCGACGACCTCGTGCTCGGTGAGGTGCACGAGGGTTGGCGCGATCGCGATGGCGACGACCGGCTCGGAGCGCGGGCTCACGTTGCGCAGCCCGGGCCGGTTCCTCGCGACCGTCGCGCCGGCTGGTCGAGCTCGCCGGCGCGGTCGACCTGTTCGCGCGGCCGGTCGCCGGTGACGATCCCGCGCTGCGCCACGACATCGTCGACTCCTACATCGACGCCGAGGCGTACCAGCTCCAGACGCTCGGGACCGTGACGCGCATCAGCGACGGTGAGAGCATCGGCGCGGAGTCGAGCCTCACGAAGATCTTCTGGTCCGAGCTCGACGTCCGGCTGCACGAGACCGCGCTGCGGCTGCTCGGTCCGGCCGCGGAGCTCGAGGACAACGGCTGGATGAAGGGCTACCAGTTCGCGCTGTCGGGCCCGATCTACGCGGGGACCAACGAGATCCAGCGCAACGTCGTGGCCGAGCGCGTGCTCGGGCTCCCGAGGAAGTAGCGACTCGTGCGCTTCGCGTTCACCGAGGACCAGCTCGCGTTTCGCGACGCGGTCGCGGACCTCCTCGAGAAGGAGTGCCCGCCGCAGGCCGTGCGCGCCGCGTGGGAGAACGAGACCGGTCGCACGGACCAGTGCTGGGACGCGCTCGGCGAGATGGGCGTGCTCGGCGCGCTCGCGCCCGAGGCCGCGGGCGGGCTCGGCCTCACCGAGCTCGACCTCGTGCTGCTGCTCGAGGCATCGGGACGCGCCGCGCTGCCCGAGCCGCTCGTCGAGCACGCGATGGTCGCCGCACCGATCGTGCCGACGTCGTTGCGCACCGTCACCGCCGCGCTCGGCCCGTCGCCGCTGGTGCCGTACGCCGAGCTCCGCGGACGCGGTGCTGGTCGAGGACGACGAGCGCCTGCTGCTCGTGTCGCGGGCCGCGCTCGTCGTGGAGCCGCGGCCGTCGGTCGACCACTCGCGCCACGTCGCCGCGGTCGACTGGGACGCCAGCGCCGGTGAGGTGACGGAGATCGGCGGCCCGGACGCGCTCGCGGCGGCGTTCGACCGTGGCGCGCTCGGGCACCGCGGCGCAGCTGCTCGGGCTGGCCGCGGCGCTGCTCGACACGACGGTCGAGTACGCCGGCCGAGCGCCGCCAGTTCGGGGTGCCGATCGGCTCCCAGCAGGCCATCAAGCACAAGCTCGCGGACGTCCGGGTCGGGCTCGAGTTCGCCCGCCCGCTCGCGTACCGGGCCGCGTACTCGCTCGCCGAGGGCGATCCCGCGGCGTCGGTGCACGTCTCGATGGCCAAGGCCCGGGCGGGTGATGTGGCCGCGCTCGCGGCCCGTCATGCGCTCCAGTGCCACGGCGCGATCGGCTATTCGTTCGAATACGACCTGCAGCTGTGGATGAAACGGGCGTGGGCGCTGGTTGTCACCTGGGGTGACGGCGCCTGGCACCGTGAGCGCGTCGCCCGCGCGATCCTGTAGCTGCACCGACTGACGAGGAGCACACCATGCCCGAGGCCTACATCGTCGACGCCGCCCGCACGCCCGTGGGCAAGCGCGGTGGCGGGTTGAGCCAGGTGCACCCGGCCGACCTCGGCGCGCACGTCATCAAGACGATCGTCGAGCGCAACGACCTGGACCCGATGGCCGTCGAGGACGTGTACTTCGGCTGCGTCGACGCGATCGGCCCGCAGGCCGGCGACATCGCGCGCACCGCGTGGCTCGCGGCCGGGCTGCCCGAGGAGATCCCCGGCACGACGATCGACCGGCAGTGCGGCTCGAGCCAGCAGGCGGTGCACTTCGCGGCGCAGGCCGTCATGAGCGGCACCAACGACGTGATCATGGCCGGCGGCGTGCAGAACATGAGCATGATCCCGATCTCCGCGGCGATGCTCGTGGCCGAGCAGTACGGCTTCACCGACCCGTTCTCCACCTCCGAGGGCTGGGTCGGCGCGTACGGCACGCAGGAGGTGAGCCAGTTCCGCGGCGCCGAGATGATCGCCGAGAAGTGGGGCGATCACCCGTGAGGAGATGGAGGAGTTCGCGATCGAGTCGCACGACCGCGCGTTGCGGGCGCAGCGCGAGGGTCGGTTCGACCTCGAGATCGTGCCGCTCAAGGGTGTCGACCGCCGACGAAGGCCCGCGCGAGCCGAACGTCGAGAAGATCAAGTCGCTCAAGCCGCTGGTCGAGGGCGGCCGGCTCACCGCCGCGCTGGCCAGCCAGATCTCGGACGCCGGCACCGCGATGCTCGTCGTGTCCGAGCGCGCGCTGAAGGAGCACAACCTGACGCCGCGGGCGCGCATCCACCACCTCTCGGTGCGCGGCGCCGACCCGATCTACATGCTCACCGCGCCGATCCCGGCGACCGCGTACGCGCTCGAGAAGTCGGGGATGTCGCTCGACGACATCGACCTCGTCGAGATCAACGAGGCGTTCGCGTCGGTCGTGCTCGCGTGGCAGCGCGAGACGGGCGCGGACCTCGAGAAGGTGAACGTCAACGGCGGCGCGATCGCGCTGGGCCACCCGCTCGGCGCGACCGGCGTGCGGCTCATGACGACGCTGCTGAACGAGCTCGAGCGCACCGGCGGCCGCTACGGCCTCCAGACCATGTGCGAGGGCGGCGGCCAGGCCAACGTCACCATCATCGAGCGCCTCTAGCCCCCGTCAGCCCCGTTTGTTGCCGGTTCCCCTCGGATCCGAATGGCACGGAGTGGGTCAAGCGGGAGGAGTCAGGCGGGGAGGGCGGCGTACCGGTCGAGGAGGGGGAGCACCTCGTCGGCGTCCGCCGCTCGGGACCCGCAGCACGATCTCGTCGATGCCGAGCGACGCGTAGTACTCGAGCTTGCCGGCGTCCGGGATCGTCCCGAACGGCACGATGCGCAGCGTCGACGGGTCCCGCCCGACCGACTCGCACGCCTCGTGCAGCTCGGGCAGCGCGTCGCGGATCCCGCGGCCGCCGATCGGGATCCAGCCGTCGGCGTACTCGGCGATGTGGGCGAACATCTTCGGCCCCGCCGCGCCACCGATGAGCACCGGAGGACCGGTGACGCCGTTCTGCGTCGTCGGCTTCGGCCACGACCATGACGGCGCGAACTCGACGTGCTTGCCGTGGAACTCCGCCGCGTCCTCGTTCCAGAGCTCGCGCATCGCGAGCATGTGCTCGCGGGTGACGTCACGGCGGTCCGGCATCGCGATGCCGTGGTGCTCGATCTCGTCGGCGTTCCAGCCGAAGCCGATGCCGAGGACGAACCGTCCGCCCGACAGCTGATCGAGCGTGGCGACGGCCTTCGCGGTGACGATCGGCTCGCGCTGGGCCACGAGGCAGATGCCGGTGCCGAGCAGGATCGTGTCGGTGACCGCGGCCGCCATCGCCAGCGCGACGAACGGATCGAGCGTCCGCCTGTACTCGTCACGCAGCTCGGCGTCGCCGGTCGGCGGCGGCGTGCGGCGCGAGACGGGGATGTGCGTGTGCTCGGGCAGGTACATCGAATGCAGCCCGCGCGCCTCGACCTCGCGCGGCGAAGTCGTCCGGCCGCATCGTCAGGTCGGTCATGAACATCGTCACCCCGTACCGCATTTCGGTCACCGTATCGGACGCCGCGTGCGATCATCCGGGGATGCCGTCGTGGGGGAGCCGCCCAAGCGCGTCCCGAAGCTGCTGTACGCGGCGACTGCGTTCGAGGCGCTCGGGTACGGCGCGATCTTCGCTCTGCTCGCGGAGCTGCAGGAGGAGTACCACCTGCCGACGTACGGGCTCGGGCTCATCGCGGGTACGAGCTTCCTCGCCGGTCTCGGCGCGCAGGTCGGCCTCGCCCGGTACGCGGACCGGGGCTACACGCGTCTGCTGCTCCGGGTCGGGCTCGCGGTCGCGGCCGTCGGGATGCTCTGGTTCGGGCTCGCGTCGCAGCTCTGGGAGTTCATCGGCGCGCGGCTCCTGCTCGGGCTCGGCTCCGGGATGTTCGTCCCCGCGGCGCGCCGGGTCGTCGTCGCGCGCTCGGGCGAGAAGTCCGGTGAGGCGCTCGGTCGGCTCGCGAGCTTCGAGGTCGCGGGCTTCATCTCCGGGCCGCCGATCGCCGCGGTGCTCTCCGCGCTTGTTCGGCCTCCACGCGCCGTTCCTCATCCTCGCCGGTCGCGCTCGCGTTCACCTCGCCGGCGGTGGCGCGCATCGACGAGCCGCCGGTCGGCGCGAAGCAGCCGAAGCGGGCGCTGCGGGTCCTGGTGGCGAACCGCGGCGTGCGGTCGGGTCTCGCGCTCGCCGCCGCGCTGTACCTCTCGATCGGAGTGTTCGACGCGACCTGGGCGAAGTACATGACCGACCTCGGCGCGAGCACGACGGTCATCGCGGTGACCCTCGCGCTGTTCGCGCTCCCGCTGGTGGCCCTGAGCCCGTTCGGGGGACGGCTCGCGGACCGGCGGGGCCCGCTGCGCAGTGGAGTCTTCGCTCTCGGCGCTCACGGTGCCGCTCGTCGCGGCCTACGGGATCGCCGACTCGGTGGTCGTCGCCTCGCTCATCGCGTTGGTGCATTCGGTGTTCGACGCGATCTCGACGCCGTCCGGCCAGGCTGCGGTGGCCCGCGCCGCACCGCCGGCGCTGACGGCAGCGGGGCAGGGGCTGTACGCGGCCGCCGCCGCGTCGGCCGCCGGGCTCGCCGCGTTCGGTGCCGCGCCGCTGTACGGCGCGGCCGGGGCCGAGGCGATGTGGGGTGCCGCCGCGTGCGGGGTCGCGATCCTCACCGTCCTCGCCTTCTACTGGGGCCGCGGCACCTCGGCCGACCGCCCCGCCGAACCGGAGACCGAACCGCTCCCCGGCTAGCTCCGCGGCTCATGTGCAGCACTAAGTTCCCGCCCCATGGGAATTTGCGACGGAAGAGTGGTCATCGTCACCGGCGCGGGACGCGGCATCGGCCGCGGGCACGCGCTCGAGTTCGCCCGGCAGGGCGCGAAGGTCGTCGTCAACGACCTCGGCGCGGAGGCCGACGGCACCGGCGGGTCCACCGGGCCGGCCGGTGAGGTCGTCGACGCGATCCGCGCCGCGGGTGGGGAGGCGGTCGCGAACGGCGACGACGTCGCGGACTGGGAAGGCGCGCAGCGCCTCGTGCCGACCGCGGTCGACTCGTTCGGCCGGCTCGACGTGCTCGTGAACAACGCGGGCTTCCTGCGCGACCGGATGATCGTCTCGACCTCCGAGGAGGAGTGGGACGCGGTGATCCGGGTCCACCTCAAGGGCCACTTCGCGCCGACCCGCTTCGCCGCGGCCTACTGGCGGGAGCAGCAGAAGGCGGGGAGCCGGTCGACGCGCCGCGTCATCAACACGAGCAGCGGCGCGGGGCTCATGGGCAGCGTCGGCCAGGGCACCTACAGCGCGGCCAAGGCCGGGATCGCCGCGCTCACGATGGTCGAGTCGGCCGAGCTCGGGCGCTACGGCGTCACCGCGAACGCGATCGCGCCGGCGGCGCGCACCCGCATGACCGAGGCGGTCTTCGCCGACACGATGGCCCAGCCCGAGGGCGACGCGTTCGACGCGATGGCGCCGGAGAACGTCGCGCCGCTCGTCGTCTGGCTCGGCAGCGCCGAGTCGAAGGGCATCACCGGCCGGGTCTTCGAGGTCGAGGGCGGGATCCTCTCGGTGGCCGACGGCTGGCAGCACGGCACCACCGGTCGACAAGGGCGCGCGCTGGGATCCGGCCGAGCTCGGACCGATCGTGCGCGAGCTGCTCGACGGCGCGCCCGCGCCGGCACCCGTCTACGGCGCCTGACCTCGCTCCACGGCTCCGATCCACGCCCGTCGACGCGTCGGCGTCGCTCCACCACCCCTGCAGTGCATTCCGACGTCGAAGGTGTGGTCGTCGTACGCTCCCGCTCGCATGGACGACACGCTGGAGCGCTCGGGGTCGCCGCGCACGCGCGGCTCAGGCCGGACAAGGTCGCGATCGTCGCCGGCGATCGGCGGCTGACCTACGGCGAGCTCGACGCCGCGGTCACCGGCGCCGCGCACACGCTGCGCGCCCGCGGCGTCGGGCCCGACGCGCCGGCTCGGCATCGCGCTGCGCAACCGGCCGGAGTGGTTGATCGCGGCGCTCGGCGCGGCCCGGCTCGGCGCCCAGGTCGTCCCGATCCCGTACGGCGCGACCGAAGAAGAGCGCGACGTACTTCTGCGAGGACGGTGAGGTCGCGTTCCTGCTCGACGAAGCCGGGCTCGACGAGTTCCTCGCCGACGTCGCGGCCGCGCCGTCGGAGCCCGTCGCGGACGCGAGCCCCGACTACGTCGTCCTGCGCCCGTACACGTCGGGGACGACCGGGCGTCCCAAGGCGGTGCTCCGCGCGGTCGGGCTCCGCCGAAGCCGCGATGCTCGGCATGGTCCGCTACTACGAGTCGTACGGGATCGCCGGGCCCGACGAGGTCAACCTCACCGCGTCGCCGCTGCACCACCTCGCCGGGTTCAGCGGCCCGCACAGCGCGCTGATCGTCGGGCACACCTCCGTGCTGCTCGACCACTTCGACGCCGCGGACGCGGTCGACGCGATCGAGTCCGAGCGGGTCACGTACTGGATCTGCGCGCCGGTGCACCTCTACCGGCTCACCCGCCTGCCCCAGGAGCGTCCGCGACCGGGCCGACCTCTCGAGCATGCGGCGGGTGATGCACGGCTCCGCCCCGTGCGCGCCGAGCCTGAAGCGCGCGGTGATGGAGCTGTTCCCTCCCGGGCGCGGTCTGGGAGACGTACGGCGGGACCGAGACGATGGGCACGGTGATCACGCCCGAGGAGTGGCTCGAGCGGCCGGGCAGCGTCGGTCGGCCTGCGCTCGGCTCGACGATCAAGATCCTCGACGACGACGGCATCGAGCTCCCCGCGGGCGAGACCGGCCTGATCTACATCGGCTCGGACTGGGGTCGCGGCTTTCGCTACGCGGGGCCCGACGAGCTCACCGAGTCGATCTACCGCGGCGATCTCGCGACGCTCGGCGACGTCGGGTACGTGGACGACGACGGCTACCTGTTCGTCGTGGACCGGCGCAAGGACATGGTGATCACCGGCGGCGCGAACGTCTATCCGGCCGAGGTCGAGGCCGTGCTCGTCCGGCATCCCGAACGTGGCCGAGGTCGCGGTGATCGGCGTGCCCGACGAGGAGTACGGCGAGATCGTCACCGCGATCGTCGTCGCCGACGGCGAGGTCACGCCCGAGGCGATCATCGCGTTCGCCCGCGAGCACCTCGTCGCGTACAAGTGCCCGCGCCGGGTCGAGCTCGTCGCCGAGCTCCCCGCGACCCGATGGGCAAGATCCGCAAGCGCGACCTCCGCCAGCAGTACTCCTGACCGCATCCTGCGCCGACCGCGAACACCGATTTTGGCGTCACTTGAGCACCGTATGGGTGTCCTACGTGACGCCAAAACGAGGTTCGGGAGCCGGGTTAGAGGCGCTCGACGATCATGGCCATGCCCTGGCCGCCGCCGACGCACATCGTCTCGAGGCCGTAGCGGGCGTCGCGGTCCTCGAGGCCGTTGAGCAGCGTCGTCATGATGCGGGCGCCGGTCATGCCGAACGGGTGGCCGAGCGCGATGCCGCCGCCGTTCACGTTGAGCTTCTCCCACGGGATGCCGAGGTGCTTGGCCGACGGGATGACCTGCGCGGCGAACGCCTCGTTGATCTCGACGAGGTCGATGTCGTCGATCGTCAGCCCGGCGCGGGCGAGCGCCTGGCGGGACGCGCCGATCGGGCCGAGGCCCATGATCTCCGGGTTCAGCGCCGACACCCCGCTCGACACGACGCGCGCCAGCGGCGTGAGCCCGAGCTCGTTCGCACGGGTGTCGCTCATCACGATGACCGCGGCCGCACCGTCGTTGAGCGGGCACGCGTTGCCCGCGGTCACGGTGCCGTCGGGCCGGAACACCGGCTTGAGCCCGGCGAGCTTCTCGGCCGTCGTGTCGGGCCGGGGGCCGTCGTCCTTGCTGATGACCGTGCCGTCCGGGAGCGTCACCGGGGTGATCTCCCGCTCGAAGAAGCCGTTCTCCTGCGACTGGACCGCGCGCTGCTGGGACAGCGCCGCGAACTCGTCCTGCTCCTCGCGGGTGACGCCTTCCTGCTGCACGACGTTCTCCGCGGTCTGGCCCATCGCGATGTAGACGTCCGGCAAGTCCCTTGCCGGGCGTCCAGCGACGGCGCGCCGGCCTCCTGGCGCGCCTTCGAACGGCCGCGCGCGTCGGCGAAGCGGTCGTTGGTCGTGCCCGGGCCACCGTCGGAGCGACCCTTGTCGAACCGGCTCACGCACTCGACGCCCGCGGCGACGAACACGTCACCCTCGCCGCACTTGATCGCGTGCGCGGCCATCCGGATGGTCTGCAGGCTCGACGAGCAGTAGCGGTTCACCGTGGTGCCGGGAACGTCACCGAGCTCGGCGAGGATCGCGACGACGCGGCCGAGGTTGTAGCCCTGCTCACCCGCGGGCTGCGCGCACCCGATGATCACGTCTTCGATCGTGGCCGGGTCGAGCTCGGGCACCTTGGCGAGCGCGGCGCGCACGATGCCGGCGGCGAGGTCGTCGGGACGCACGTCGACGAGCGAGCCCTTGTTGGCCCGACCGATCGGGGTGCGGGCGGTGGCGACGATGACGGCTTCGGTCATGAGGTGGTTCCTCCGGGTGAGAGCAGCGGGGTTGAGAGCAGCGAGGTTGAGAGCAGCGAGCGAGAAGGGGAGCGTCAGCTCACGAGCTCGGTGAGCTGGTTGGTCATGGTGGTGATGTCGAAGTAGTCCCGCCAGAGGGTGATGCGGCCGTCGTGGACCTCGAAGACCCCGGCGACCGGGAGCTCCATCCACTTGCCGCCCTTGCCGAACCGGTCGGTGCGCTCGTTCAGCACCAACGTGTCCGACGCGATCTGGCGGTGGATCACCCAGTCGACCTCGTCGAGCATCCCGACCATCTGGCCGAGGACGCTCTTGATCCCGTCGGGTCCGTAGACCTTGCCCATGGGCACGTTGTCGTACTCGACGTCGTCGGCGACGAGCTCGCAGGCGCGCGTCGAGATCCATGCGGACGATGCGGGCCATGAACTCGTTCACGATGTCTTCGGCAGCCATCCCGACCTCCTCTGCGGCGCCGCATCATGGCACGGCTCCGGCGGGCCCGAAGACTGCTGGGACACCGCTTTGACGAAGCGTGCGAGGTCCGCGAGCGTGACGGCCATGTTGACCTGGGGAGCGTTCGACCGCGGCCCAACCGGAGGCCGCGGCGACGCGGCCGGGCGCTGCTCTACCAATTCGGCGTCGGGCTCGGGTTCCTCGGCACGGTGCGGGCCGACGGCGGTCCCCGGGTCCACCCGGTCTGCCCGATCCTCACCGACGACGGGCTCTACCTCTTCGTGGTGGCGTCGCCGAAGCGGGCGGACCTCGTGCGGGACCCTCGCTACGCCCTCCACGCGTTCCCGCGCCGGAGAACGAGGATGCCTTCTACCTGACCGGCGAGGCCGAGGCGAAGTCCGATCCGGCGCTCCGGGCCCGGATCGCACACCAGTACCTGATGGTCGAGCGCGAGATGACCGAGGAGCCGCCGGGCTTCGACGACGAGCAGCTGTTCGAGCTCCGCGTGAGCACATGCCTCACGACGAAGACGACGGGTCACGGCGACTGGAACCCGCAGCACACCGTCTGGAAGGCCTGACCGGTGCAGAAGCTGGCGGTCGCGTGTCGTCGTGTTCGGCCGGTCGCTCGCCGGGTGCAGCGGCTCGTCAGGCTCGTCGGGGAGCACAGCGTCGCACGACGAGCACGACGGTGCCGAAGCAGGAGTCGGCGTGGACGAAGCAGTGGAAGCCGGTCTTGACCAAGACCTACGGGCCCGCGCAGCAGGCGTTCCTCACCGCGATCCAGGGCGGGTTGGTCGCCGACGTGCAGTCGGCCGGCCAGAAGGTCGTGGCCGCGAACACCGCGCTCACTGCCGCGATCACGCAGCGCCGGTCCGCCGCCCGCGGCCGACGCCGCGGCGGGTGCGAAGCTGGTGCAGGGGCTCGGCACCGAGCTGTTGCTCGTCAAGGAGGTCCTGCGCACGTGCACCGGCGCGAGCCAGGAGTGCCAGGCCGCGGTGACCGCGTACGGCGAGAACAACCAGAAGCAGATCGTGCCCGGCTTCACCGGGTTGGGAGCGATGCGGTGACCGGAGCGCCCGGTCTGGATCGCGCGGTCGGCTTCAGGCGTCCAGGCGGTCGTGCACGAACTTCGCGACCTCGGCGATCGTGTCCTTCGACGCGTCGGCCCACGGCATGAGGATCTCGTACACGTGGAAGAGGAACTCGGCTTCGAAGCTCTCGACTTCGACGTCCGAGCGCTTCAGCTCGCCGATGAACTCCTCGATCTCGTCGTGGAACATCTCTTCGCCGCCGTACGCGATGAACGTCGGCGGGAAGCGGTGGACGTCGCCGTAGACGATCGACACCCTCGGGTCCTTCGGGTCCGCGCCGCCGAGGTACTGGAGCACGGGGATCTCGTCGGGCAGCACGTCGTGCTCGGCGTTCGCGGTCACCGACGGCTCGCCCATGACGAGGTCCACCTCGGGCGAGAAGAGGATCGCGCCGGCGGGCTCGGGCAGCTCCCGGGCCCGCGCGTCCTCGAAGAGCGAGGTGGCGAGCCCCCCGCCGCCGGAGTCGCCGGCGACGAACAGCTCCGTGATCGGCCGCCCGTCGTCGAGCAAGCGTCTGGAAGACCTCCATCGCGTCCTCGAGGCCGGCCGGGAACGGGAACTCCGGCGCGAGGCGGTAGTCCACGATGAACAGGTCGCAGCCGATCGCGCGCACCAGCTCGGCGGTGAACATCGCGTACATCCACGGGGTCGTCGCGAGGTAGCCACCGCCGTGGAGGTAGAGGATCGTGGCGCAGGGTCGACCCTTCGGGCGGACCCAGACGCCGGGGATCCCACCGACCTCGCCGTCCGTCGACCGTGACGCCGTCGCGCGTCGCGATCGGGCGGAGCACCGCGCGGCAGAGGTCGTCGAGCACCTTCTCGAGCGATCGCAACCGCGGCGTCGGAAGGGTGAGCGAGTAGCTGAGCAGCGTCTTGATGATCTCGCGAACGCTCTCGTGCACCGTGTTGTTCATCATCGACTCGGGACCGTTCCACGGCTGGTGCAACGGAAGCGTCGCCAGTCGTCGCCGCCATGCGGGCGCCGAGCTCGGCCAGCGTGATCGCGGTTTCGGGCATCGGCGCGGTCTTCACCCCCGGTCGGTCGGCCATGACCATGCGGGTCAGCCCGACTCGTCGAGCCCGGCCATGAGGCGGAACTCGTCGGTGGTGTTGGCGTGCGGGAACGGCGCGTCGGGTTCCGGGAGGTCCAGCGCGGCGCAGATCGGGCCCCACCCGTCGCCCGGGTGCCACTCGACGAGGCGTTCGGCGGGGATGGTCGTGCGGACCTCGTTGTTGTGACGGAGGTACGCGGCCTTGGCCGCGTCGGCGTCGTCCCAGTTGAGCGTGAAGCGGCCGTGGAGGATGTCGAGGATCATCTGGCGCTCGGTCGCGATCGGCGTGTCGGGGGGGACGTCACGACTGATCGCTTGGAAGATCGTGTTGCTCGCGCTCTTCCACCAGGCATCGGCGTCGCGAGTCGAGAGGAGGACGATCGCGTCGGGGAACGCCTCGCTGATCTCGCGCCAGAACGCGGCCGCCGGCCAGTCGACCGTTGCCCGGTAGTCGGCGAAGAAGTGCGTCCCAGTCCGGGGGATTGCCCGCGACCGCGTCGATCCACGTCTCGGCGATGTCGGGCCGACCGAAGACCTCCATCATGTGGAAGCAGCGACCGCCGAGCAGCTGTTCGAGCGCTTCCTTCAGCGACGTGGTGCCGGTGCGCCCCAGTCCGGCGCCGACGACCTGCAACGTCATGTTCAGGACCCCAAGGTGGTGAGAAATGCAAGCAGTGCGAAGCCGAACACGAAGGACAGCCCGACGGGCTCCCCGCCGTCGGCGTACGCGGTAGGCATCATCACAGACGCGAGCATCGTGAGGATGGTGCCCGCGGCGAAGGCCTGGATCGCGCCCAGCACCAGTGGGGACGCGTCACCCAGCACGGCGTAGCCGATGCCGGCCGCGAGGCCTCCCGCCCCGGCGATGCCGAGCCAGAGGAGCAGCACCCGGGATGCCGGCCAGCCGCTGCGGATGAACCCGGGGGTCGACGCCATCCCCTCGGGCAGGTTGGAGAGGAGGACGGCGACGACCATCGCGCCGCTGACGGTCGCGCCCAGGACCAACGAGATCGCGATGGCGACGGATTCAGGGATCCCGTCGAGGAGTGCACCGAGGGCGATCCCGGTCGACGCGTGCTCACCCGCCGGGGCGCGTCGTGCAACCGCACGATCCGCGAAGAAGAACGTCAGTGCGCCGATCGCGATCCACAGGCCGGTCCTCGGCCCGCCGGCTTCCCGGTACGCGGGGACGCTCAGCTCGAATGCGGCCGCCGCGACGAGCGTTCCGGCGCCGAACGAGGTGATGAGCCCGAGCAGACGACGGGGCACCGCGAACCGAATCGCGAGCCACGCGCCGATGATCAACGACGCCTGGCCGAGCAACCCCCAGAGTCCAGCCTCGAGCACCGGGCCACGCTAACGGGTTCGCTGTCTGACGCGGGTGGGTCCGCCGGCCCGCCATCACGGCGCGACGTGGGCACCGGATCCACAAGGACTCGCGTCACCGGGGCGTAACTGCCGGGCCGTGCACCGGACTCGCGCGCGAAACATGGGTCGAGTGTCCTGGGGCGACATCACCACCAACTTCGATCGTGAAACGAGGTAAACCGTGGCCGCAGCGCGCTTCCACCTCGGTTGGTTCCTGAACTTCGTCCCCGACGCATGGAACGAGGCTCATCCACGCCCCGGTGTACGACGAGGGTGAGCTGCTCGGGATCTTGGAGCCGTGCGCGTTCGGTGAGCCGCACGCGTGGTCCGAGGAGGACCAGAGCCTGACTGCCGCGGTCCAGGACCGGCTCGGTCCCGTCGCCAGTGCCTTCCTGCGTGCGGAGCCGCGCTGACGGGTCGATGCGCCCCGGAGCTGGGCGCGACGGGGGGTCCTTCGTGGCTCAGGCGCCGGTGGGATCCAGTGCGGCGGCCCGGGCCCGGCGCGCGCCGACTGCTTCGCGCTTCTGCTCGAAGTGCACGACGCTCAGCGCGGCGAGGTCGGCTTCGGTGATGCGGATCGCGGTGGGCGGGGTGCCACCGTCGCGGGCGCGGATGAACGTCTTGTCGTTGCGCAGGTAGGGACGGTAGAAGTCGAGCGCGTCGTCGAGGAGCGCGTCGTACTCACCGAGCTCGGCCCGATCCTCGACGAGGTGCAGGCGGAGCCGGTCGATCGACGTCTCGGGGCCGATGCGCGCCTGCTCGATGGTCACCGGGAACGGGTTGGTGAGGTGGAAGTACCGATCGTCTCCGGTGTCGTCGTCGGCGATCTCGATCGCTTCCGTGACGAGGATGTCGATCGGGACGAGGTCGAGTGACGAGTGGGGCTCGACGTAGAGCTTGACCCGGTTGCGATCGAGGTAGCCGTCCTCCTGGCGCTCGATCAGGCGGCAGAAGCGCTCGAGCCCGCGGAGGAAGCCGTAGTAGCCGCTGTCGGAGCAGGACCGGTAGGTCGAGAGGTTGCCGACGATGATCGACGGCCGCATGATGCGCACCCGCTCGAAGCGGTCCGCGTGCGCGATGACGGTGTCCTCGCCGAGCCGCTTCGACGCCTCGTACCAGTTGTTCGGCTCGAAGCCGGGGTCGTACGGCTCCTCGTGGACGTCGCCCGTCCGCAGTCCCGCGACGTACGCGGTGCTGATGTGGTTGAGCACCGGGATGCCGAGCCCGGCGACGGTCTCGACCATGTGCGCGGTGCCGTCGACGTTCGTCGCCATGATCTCGGCCTTGTGCTTGTCCTCGTACCGGAGCGACGCGGCGGTGTGCCACGTCTCGTCCGGGAGGTCGTCGGCGAGGCGCGCCCGGTCAGCTTCGCTGAGCCCGAAGCCAGGTTCGGCGATGTCGCCGGCGAGGGGGACGAGCCGGCGGAGCTCGTCGTCGAGGCCGCCCTCGATGCCCGCCGGCGTCGGCCGCGGCCCGGACCGCGCCGTGCAGGCGCTCGGTGACGTCGCCGCGCGGGCGTACGACGCAGTACACGCGCTCGCGGTCCGAGCGGAGCAGCTCGAGGGCCAGGCTGCTCCCGAGGAAGCCGGTGGCGCCGGTGAGGAGGGCGGTGCGTGAGGTCATCGATGGCCTCTCGGGGGGTCCAAAACCCTGAAACTTAGTGCTCGATCGGTTTCGAGACCTCGTTCCGAGGTGTTGGCCTCGTCGGTGCCCCGCATGAGAGTCTGGTCCGAATGCGAGAGGGCGCCCCACCCGAGCAGGACAGCTCCGAGCCGACCGATCGGATGTCGGTCTCGCGGCGCGCCGTCGCGCTCGGCTTCGAGGCCTTCACCCGGACCACGTTCCGGGCGTACATCAAGCTCGACGTGCACGGTCGGGACAAGCTCCCGACCGGCGGGTACGTCGTGGTGAGCAACCACGCGTCGCACCTGGACTCGATCGTGCTGATGCACGTGGTGGGCGGACCGTTCCGCCGCTTCCACCTCGCGGCGGCGGGGGACTACTTCTTCGGCGTCCGCGATGGCCGAGGCCGCGGGGCGCAAGCCGTCGCGGTTCGGGCTGCTGCTGCGCAACGCGTTCCGGCTCGAGCCGATGCCGGTGCGCCAGCTCGGGGAGACGGCGGAACGGCGAGCTGCTCGGCAGCACGCGTTCGCCCGGCTCGGGCGCGTCGTGCGACGCAGGCGATGTCGTCATCTTCTTCCCGGAGGGTGGGCGTTCACCCGACGGGAAGATGAAGCGGTTCCGCGGCGGCATCGACGAGCTCGGCGCGCAGTTCGACGGCCCGATCGTGCCGATGCACATCGACGGGGCGTACGAGTCGTGGCCGAAGGGGCGAAGGTGGCTTCGCCGAGGCACGGTCACCGTTGAGATCGGGGACCCGATGTACTCGGCGGTGTCACCCGACGGCACCCCGGCCCCGAAGAAGCCGCGACTGGCGAAGCGACTCGAAGCGGAAGTGCGGAGCCTCGGCGGCGAGCCGACCGGCAAGGAGCGTCAGATGGTGCAGCACATGAAGTGGTGGGGTTGGGGCGACGAGCAGGTGACGTTCACCCATGAGGACAAGCCCGACCTCGCGCCGTTCGTGCGCGAGAAGATCGGCATCGACCTCGACGGCCCGCGTGACGACGTCATCGACTTCTCGGAGCTGGCGATCGAGGACCCGACGGTCACGGACGCATTCGCGGCGGCGCTCGCGGACCGGCTGCGAGCGGACCAGATCACGTCGGATCCGATGGAGCGGGTCGTCCACACGTACGGCAAGAGCCTGCGCGACCTGCTTGCGGGTCCGGCGCGGTGACCTCGGCCGGTTGCCGGACGTCATCGTGTACCCGGAGAGCGAGGACGACGTGGTGGCGATCATGTCGGCCGCGCTCTCGCACGACGTCGTGGTGATCCCGTTCGGAGGCGGCACGAACATCTCCGAGAGCCTGGAGCCCCCGCTCGCGGAGACGCGCACCGTGATGTCCGTCGATGTGCGCAAGATGGACCGGGTGCTCGAGATCGACGAGGTCGCGCGCCTGGCGCGGGTGCAGGCCGGGGTGCTCGGCCCGCGCCTCGAGGAGCAGCTCAACGCGAAGGGCTGGACGTTCGGCCACTTCCCGGACAGCTTCACGTACTCGACGCTCGGCGGTTGGATCGCGACGCGATCGTCCGGGATGCAGTCCGACAAGTACGGCGACATCGCGGAGATCACCACCGCGTTGCGGGCGGTGACTCCGGCGGGGGTGCTGGTGACGCGCGCGGTGCCGGCGAAGTCGACCGGCCCCGACGTGAACCAGATGATGCTGGGGAGCGAAGGCCGACTCGGGATCATCACCGAGGCAACCGTTCGGGTGCACCGGGCGCCGGAGAACCGCAAGATCCTCGGGTACCTGTTCCCGGACTGGTACGACGCGATCTCCTGCATGGCCGAGATCGCCGAGAGCGAAGCGTCGCCGTCGGTCACGCGCGTCTCGGACCCGAACGAGACGCAGTTCTCGTTCGCCACGAAGAAGCCCGGCAACCTGATCGACAAGTATTCGTCGGTCGCGCTGAAGGAGTTCCTGGGGCGGGTCAAGCACTACGACATGGAGAAGGCCTGCCTGGGCTTCATCGGGTACGAGGGCAGCGAGAAGCATGTGAAGCTGCAGAAGAAGCTGATCGGCGAGATCGTCTCGAGCCACAACGGGATCTGCATCGGGTCCAGCCCGGGCGAGATGTACGACCAGAAGAAGTTCGACACGCCGTACATCCGCGACCACCTGCTCGCGTACGGTGGCCTGGCCGACGTGTCGGAGACCTCCGCGTCGTGGAGCGTGCTGCCGAAGCTCTACGACGGCGTGATCGAAGCCGCGGAGAAGGCGTTCGCGGAGCTCGAGGTGCAGGGCTGGATCATGTGCCACCTCTCGCACTCGGCCCACGCGGGCGCGTGCCTCTACTTCACGTTCGCGTTCAAGGGCTCGGACCGGAGCGACGCGCTGGAGCAGTACGGCACGGTGAAGCGGGCGATCCAGCAGGCCTTCATCGACGAAGGCGGAACGCTGTCGCACCACCACGCGGTCGGGCTCGCCCACGCGCCGTGGCTCGAGGAGGACATCTCGAAGGCCGGCGTGACCATGATCAAGGCGCTCTTCGACGGCGTGGACCCGGGCCACCAGCTCAACCCGGGCAAGATCGTCGAGTGACCCGCGCTAGATCGTGAAGCCGAGGTTGTCGACGATCCGCTGGCCGAGGTCGGTGTCACCCTCGACGTGGACCGCGCCGTGGGTGCGAGCGTGGTCTCCGGTCCAGCGGCCGCCGGCGAGGCGCGCGAACGTCCGGCGGTCCATGGCAATGCTCACCGTGGGGGAGTCCGGCGGCGCGTCGAGCAAGGTGGCCCGCCCTTCGGGTGGCACCGCGATCGTGGCGATGATCGACGGTGCGCCGGCGATGTCGAACACGACCGTCGTGTCCGGTGGTGCGCCTGCCTTCTTGCCCACGACGTAGCCGAGCGCCTTCGCCGGGATCCGGCCGAGGGACCGGTCCGCGACCGGACCGTCGAGGTAGCCGGGTCGGTCGAGCGCCTCGCGGATGTCCTGGTCGTGGAACCAGCAGTCGAAGAGGCGGATCTCCATGAACAGGCGGTACGGGCCCGGGCCTTCCGGGGTGAATCCCTCCCGCTCCCAGTCTGCGGCCGTCAGCGCTCGCAGTGTCTCGAGACGCCGTGCGGTCACCGCGCGGAACTCTTCGAGGAGCTCGTCGCCGTCGAAGTCGCGGTAGGTCGCGATCCATTGCTCGTTCGCCGTTCCGATGTCGTTGCGCACGTGTGGTGACCCTGCGACATCGGCGGCAGTGGCCGTCGGCTGCTCCCCGAGCAGCATCCGCTCGGTGCCGATCATGTGCGCGACGTTGTCGTGCACGGTCCAACCGGGACAGTCGGTCGGGGTGCTCCACTGCGCCGGGGTCAGGTCCTCGCACACCGCGGCGATGTCGGTCCAGACTGCTTCGAGGGCGTCGATCAGAGGCTCGGTCATGCGCGCACCGTAGCGCCGCGGAGATCGGCGCGAGACTTCGGTCGTGACCGAGCAGATCGACTTCTACTTCGACCCGATGTGCCCCTACGCCTACCAGACGTCTCGCTGGATCCGGTCGGTGCGCACCGAGGTCGATCTCGACATCACCTGGAAGTTCTTCTCGCTGGAGGAGGTGAACCGGGTCGACGGCAAGAAGCACCCGTGGGACCGGCCGTGGTCCTTCGGATTCGGGCAGATGCGCGTCGGCGCGCTCATCCGGCGTGAGCTCGGCAACGAGGCGCTCGATCGCTGGTACGAGGCGGTCGGGCACGCGTTCTTCTACGACGGCGTCAAGACCCACGTGCCGGACGAGCACGCGGCCGTCATCGAGCGAGCCGGCTTCGACCCTGCGCTCGTAGTGCGCGCCGTCGCGGACGGGTCGACGCTCACGGAGGTCCGCGACGAGCACCTCGACTCGGTCACGCGCTACGGCGCGCACGGCGTGCCGACGATCGTCTTCCAACCGGCCGGCCACGCAGTGTACGGACCGGTTGTCGTCCCCGCCCCCGAAGGCGACGACGCGATCGCGCTCTGGGATCTGGTCCGGTCGATGTCGCGGTTCCCGCACCTCTACGAGCTGCGTCGCCCGAAGGTCGCGGACGACCTGGCCCACATCGGTCGGGAGTTCAACACCTACCTGACGACGCGGGACTGGAACACGATCGAGAACCCGGCGCCGTAGCGCCGGCGCTCGCCGAACCGCCCGGGACCGACGGGCGCCCGGGTTGGCGACGCCCTACCCTCACCGGGAACTCGGGGCGGAGAGACAGTCGGGCGGAGGAACAGTCGTTGGAAGCAGAAGCCCGTACGACGACGGGCTGGTGGGCTCGCATCGGGTCGTGGTTGCGGAATCCGATGCTGTGGATCACCGGCGCGTGGGTCGCCGCGAACCTCCTCTGGCTCTGGGAGTTCCGCCGGGCCCGGCTCTTCGAGTTCGACGAGTCGGGGTACGCGAGCTTGGCGGTGTCGCTGGCCCGCCAGCGGACCCTCTCCGGCGTGTGGTCCACGCTCCACCAGGGCAACCAGGGGCCGCTGCAGGCGATCCTCGCGACCCCGACGCAATGGATCCACGGCCGCGATCCGGCGACCCTGCTCTGGCAGAACGTCCTGTTCGGGGCCGGAACCGCGGTGGTCGTCTACCTGATGACGCGCCGCCTGGCCGGACGCCGCCCGGCGCTCGTCGCGGGCGTGCTCGTGCTGCTCGCCCCCGGGATGATCGAGTACAGCCGTCTGGCCCTCACGGTCATGCCCTCGGTGTTCTTCGGGTCCGTCGCGATGGCCGCGCTCGTCGCGGGTCTCGGACTCGAACGGGCCCGCTGGGTCCTCGTCGCCGGCGTCGCCGCGGGCTGCATGACCCTGAGCCGCTCGATGACGATCGGGTTCCTGCCGGCGCTGGCGGTCGCCGCCGGGGGATGGGCCTACTCGCGGCGCACGCCTCTGAGGACCTTGATCCGCAACGGTGCGCTGGCCGCCGTGGGCGCGCTCGGCGTCGCGGCGTGGTGGTGGATCCTCCGGTGGGCCGACGTCAGCGACTACCTGTTCGGCGGGGGCAGCGCCGACACGGCGCAGATGCACAACCCGATCCTCAAGGCATCGATTCACATTGGCGAGCTCTTCGCCTTCCTCGGGTTGGCGGCACCGATCCTCGGACTGCTCGCGTACCTGGTGCTGCGCTTCTGGGTCGGACGTCGCGACCGCGCGGAGCCGGGCCCGGTCGATGATGGTTCGGCGAATCTCGCGGTGTGGCCGGTGTGGGCCGCGGTCGCGACCGGCATCGCGGCACTGAGCGTGGTCGGGGCCTTCGGCGTGGGCTTTGCCCTGCCCCTGGCTCCCTGGGCGGTCGCGGCCGGCGTCGCGCTGGTGGCGCGGACCCTCGACGGTCGACGCTGGCGGATCTGGGTCGCCGTGGTCGTGGTCGGCGCGATCGTTCCTGCGATCCTCATCCCGGGACCGGCGCTCCACGCCCGGCTCGCCTGGTGCACCAGCGACGTCGCCAAGGACCAATGTGAGGTGAAGGACAACGCCACCGGGGTGAAGTGGCGCGAGGCGGTGGCCGCGGTCGCCGATCGGATTTGGGTCGCGTACGAGGCGACCGGCGGCGATCCCAAGGTTGCCCTCAACACCCGTGACTTCCTCGTCAACGGCAACACCATCGGTCTCGCGCTCGAGCTGCGCTACAGCACCGGCATCGACTTCACCAAGTTCTTCAACGGGGGAGGATCGAAGGCCGAGGAGCTCGAGCAGGCGATCCGCGGCGCCGGTCTCGTTGTGAGCGTCGATGACTACCGCCCTGGCGACATCATCTTCGGAACGGACCAGCCCGCGCCGAAGACCGTGGTCGCCGCCGCGTGGGCGGCCGGGTTCGTGCGCTGTGACGTGGTCGACCTCCCCGACGGCCGGAAGGCCACGATCCTCGCCGCCAAATGGGTTCCCAAACGGGCGTGCGAATGAGCGAAGCCGACGGTCCGGGCCCGCTGTCGGCAGTGCCGTGCATCAGCACACGGGAAACGCTCCGAACCCGTTGAGGCTTCGAAGCCTTCCCTGCACCTGATGACACAGCGCCCTCGGCAGGATTCGAACCTGCGACACACGGTTTAGGAAACCGATGCTCTATCCCCTGAGCTACGAGGGCTTGAAGTTGAAAACGTGCTGATCAGACGCTCGCCGCGGGTTGTCTGTGTCTCCGGCCAGGCGGTGCAATGTCCGATTCCAGCCCGTGGCGTGCCCGTGCGCACGGTGACATGCATATTTTGAACCGTGTGTCACACCCGACCGTTCGCACGTTCCGTGAGATGCTAACTGCACGCGAAGTCAAGACGTTTCCGCACAGGCGACCGGACTGAGTCGTGAGCGAATTTGAGACGCGGACATATGACGCTCTGATCCCCGCAACCGAAAGCCCGACGGCTGGCGAGACCACGGTGGTCTCCGCCGCGGAACTCTGTCCCTGAACGCGCCCGGCAGCGATCAGGGGCGCCCCGGGGACTCGTTGTCGAGGATCAGGGCCATGACAACTGCGTCCCAGAGCGCGCCGTTCTTTCGCCGATAGTGACGCTTGAGGTAGCCCTCATCCGCGAACCCGCTGGTCTCGTAGAGGCGCCGAGCGCGGGCGTTGTGCGGCCACACCTCGAGGGCCACCTTGTGACACCCACGATCACGAGCCCAGCCCACGGCGGCATTCAGGAGCGACCGACCGAGTCCGGCACCGCGTGCGTCCTCGAGGACGGCCATACCGAGGTGGGCGACACCGTTGGTGTCGACGACAAAGACGCCGCCGACCACGTTCGCCTCCACCTCGGCAACGAACCAGGCCGACTCGGAGCTGGTGAGCGTGGCTCGGAAACGGTCACCCCACCCGGAGCGGAGCGGAGATTCCGTGCCAATCCACTCAGCCTCTGCGGCAACGGCGCCCCAGACAGTCTCGACAGCATCGGCGTCGGCAGGAACCGCGTCTCGCACGGTGGCCATCACACGAGTCTTGTCGACGTAACGACAGGGCCGGTGAATGGCTGCGACGCCGGTGTCGTTCGCCATGGACATGACGAACTCGCGCGTTACATGCCACTCGCACACCAACGTGCACAGTTCGAATACACATCACTTGAAGTCCTTCCGCAACTTCGCTGAAGCACCCCGACTTCCGCGCGCAGCTCCCACGACGCGCTCGAAGGTGAAGACGCTCCGGATCGCCCCGATCGGCTGCAGTACGGAATCGCATCAAGACGGTCGCTGAGAGCGTCGCTCGAGGGCGTAGAGGTGCCAGGTGCCGGCGACGCCTTTCAGTTCGTGATCGCCATGGTCACTGAACGCCAGGGTTGATCCGAAGGTCAGGTCGCGGACAGTGCTGGTGACCAACACCTCGTCGCCTTGAGCGAGGGCCGAGACCCGCGCGCCGATGTGCACGCCGATACCCGCGAGGTCCGTACCGCGCCGTTCGACTTCTCCGGTGTGCACTCCGGCACGGGCTTGCAGCCCGAGTTGATGGACCGCGTCCAAGAACGATGCTGCGTATTCGACGCCCCGGGTCGGACCGTCGAAGACGGCCAAGATGCCGTCGCCAGCAGTGTCGACGATCCGTCCACCGTGCCGGTTCGCGAGACGCTCGGCCAGCGTGTTGTGGGTTGCGAGAGTGTCTCGCCAGCGCGCATCGCCATCTCGTTCCGCACGCTCGGTCGACCCGACGATGTCGGTGAACACGATCGTGGCCAAGAAACGGTCCGACGGAGGTGACGGACGCGTGCCGGTCACGAACTCCTCGATCTCGGCGAGCACCGACTCCTGATCGCCGAGGTACGGGAAGACGTCCCCTCCCGGCAGCTCCCGGAACACTGCCCCCTCGATCTGGTCAGCGAAGTAACGAGCCGACCGGGCATCGACCAGAAGCGTGTCACGCCGATGCAGCACCAGCGTCGGTGCCCGCACCGAACCAAGCAGCTCACGCACGTCGATCTGCGCGTTGGCGCGCAACATTGCGGCCGCCGCGTTCGGAGTCGCCGACATCCGCTCGTATCGACGCCACCACGCAACGACGCGCTCGTCGTGCGCAACCGATGGCGCAATCAGATCGAGCATCGTGCCTTGCCCCCAGTCGCCACCCTCAATCGCGCTCGCCGCGCGTTCGACGACCATCGGGTTCATACCCCACGGCCCCTCACCATCCGCAGCCAGCTTCACGGTCGCACCGCCGACGACGAGACCCTGGACCCGGTCGGGGTACACACTCGCGAACAAGGCCAGGATCGTGGCAGCATCGAACCAGCCGACCAACACGGCCCGCTCAACCCCGACCGCGTCCATCACCGCCCGGACATCGTCCATGCGCGCCTCGAGCGTCGCGACGCCATCGATCCGATCGGACAGACCGGTGCCGCGCTTGTCGAACGTGACGACCCGGCTGAACCCGGCGAGCCGCTCGAGGAATCGTGCGAGCTCGGCGAGCTCCCACATCGCCTCGATATGCGAGATCCATCCGGGCACCCAGATCAGGTCGACGGAACCCTGACCGAAGACCTGATACGCAACGTCAACTCCGCCGGCGTTGGCGAAACGGGTCTCTGGACTCAACACGGATCGCAGTCTCGCGGAGTTGCGGTCAGGCCGCGGGCGACAATCCGACCCACCGGCAGCTCGGCTACGAACCGATGAGCCTCGACGACGGACTCGGGCTCCTCATCCCCTGGCTGCGCGGACTCGGTCGACTCTGATCCCGCACCGAGCGCGCCGCACCAGATCCTGAGCCAAGAGCACTTGATGGACGAGGTCACCCAGAAGGGATGTCCGCTTCGCACCGGTGAGCATCGACGCGATGCGATCCCCGCGACGCGCTCGGGTATCTCGGCAACGGAGGACCCGGATCGGGCGTGGAGCAGGGAGTCGTGAAGGGGTCACGGGCAAGATGCGTGCATGAACGCCAGCAGGACACATGTCATGGCCGTCGAGATGCGACGGGCGCAACGTCGGGTCGTCGCTCGACGCGAGCGCTGTCCGCGGCGCAGCCTTCCCGTTCGTGCCCGTGGATGCCGCGCTGCATCGAAAGGAGGCGTGACAGGAAGTGAGAAACCGATGCTCTATCCCCTGAGCGACGAGGGCGCGAGGGCGGGATGCTGTTCGTGCAGGTCAGACGGTACTTGTTGCGCTCGGCAGTTGAGAGCGGTGTCCGATTCAGCCCTCAGCATGCCCCGTGCTTCGCGTGAGCAGCAGCTTCTTGGACGTGGGTCACGTGCGGTTCGCGAACGTGTCGGTGCGGGCCAGCGTGGCGCGTCGTTAACTGAGATGGCCGCGAGGGCGCGTGAGCGTCGGTGCAAGAAATCGTGTGTCTAGCTCGAACCTGATTGTCCCGGGAAGGTGAGGACCTCGAGGCCCGTGAGGCCCTCGTAGCGGTGCATGCGTCGCCCGTCTGCGTCGACGGGCACGGCTGCGCCGGTCAGGTCGGCGCCGAGGAACGCGTCGAGCGATGACGTGAAGCCGTCGAGGCGGAAGCGGTCCAGCTGGAACGGCATTCCGTCGGAGTCGAGGATCGACGGCCGGTTCATCAGCTGGAAGTGGAGGTGTGGACCGCCGGACTCGCCCGAGTTCCCGAGGTTGCCGAGGATCTGCCCCGTCCGGACGCGTTGGCCTGCTTTCACCCGAACGCTTCCGGGTCGGAGGTGCGCGTAGGCCGCGAAGACGCCCGTCCGGAGTCGGAGGATGACGTGGTATCGACCGATCGAGCAGCTCAAAACTCCCCGAAACACAGCGGCGATAGATTTCCGGCACCCACAGGCCGTGATCGCACTCGATGCGCTTGTTCGCGTACTGCTCGGTGTTGTAAAACGCGGCGGGCACGAGTGCTTCGATCGCGGCCCGCAACGCCGGAGATCGATCGGTCACGACCTCGACCGGCTCACCATGCGCGCGGAGCGCCGAGCGAAGAATCGGCGGGCCGCGAGGAAGTCGCGCTTGGGTGACACGTACACGTCGATGATCTGGCCGTACTGATCAACGGCTCGGTAGACGCAGCGCCACCGACCCGCGACCTTCACGTAGGTCTCGTCCACGAACCAGCGGTCGCCGACCGTGTGCCGGCACGACCCGGCTAGATCGACGAGCAGCGGGATGAAGCGCTGGACTCAGCGATAGATGGCGACGTGGTCGACCTTGATCCCACGCTCACTGAGGAGTTCCTCGACATCGCGGTACGAGAACCCATACCGCAGGTACCAGCGGAGGGCGAGGACGATGATCTCGGGCGGGAACCGGAAGCCCTTGAACGCCGAGCTCGGAACCACGGGGATAGGGCGGGAACGGCGAAGCCTCATCGCGACCCTCACCGCCGACCGTGCTGCCGCGCCAATGCAACAGTGCCGTACAAGGCGATGGAACCGAACACATCCGCAGAGGGCACGTTGTCCGATCAGGAGCAGGCGGGTCTGATCGCGGCGCTCGATGACGAGTACATGGCGCGCGCCACGTACGCGCAGGTGATCACTGGTCGATGACTGTCACCCTTCGCAGCCGCGTCGACTTGGCATCGGCCGTGTCGATGGTCAATGCGACTCCCTTGTTTGGGCGAGGACGGTGTTGACCATGTAGTGGACGAACTCGTCGGGCTGTTCCCAGAGTGGCCGGTGTCCGGAGTTGTCGAGCACGGTGAGGTCCTTGATTGGCGCGTGGATCATCGGATACCACTGTGCGAAGGGTTGGGCCCGGCCGTCGGCTTCGTGCGCGCCCTCGACGAAGAACATCGGGACGGTGAAGTTGGTAGCGGTTCGGCGGAAGTCGATGTGCTGGAGTTGGGGATAGAGGACGCTGAAGGTGTCCATGAACGCGCCGAGCAAGTGGACCTGGTCGATCAGGGTGTACTCGGAGACGAAGAAGTTCTCCGAGAACCCTCCTTCGCCTTCGGAATTGCCGGTGTGGTCGTAGGGGTAGACGTCGTGTTCGTGCGCGAGCGCGGTTTCGTAGTCGAGCATCCGGTCGTAGGGCGGGGGGCCAATCTTGGTGAGCTGGTCGGCGAGGCCGTCGTTGCCGGTCTTGCGGGCCCAGGCGAGGGTGTCCCTGTAGAAGATGCGGTCGGTTGCGAGTTGGCTCACCATCTGGCCGGTGCCGATGAAGGCCCGGTACAGCTCGGGTCGATCTTGGACCGCGAGGACGCCGAGGGTGGTGCCCCACGATTGGCCGAGGAGATAGATCTTGTCTTGGCCGAAGCGGTCGCGGAGGTAGTTGGTGACGGCGATCGTGTCGCCGATGGCGCTCTTGAGGGTGTAGGTGTCGGTGGGATCGAGGGTGTCGTAGGACTTTCCGGTGCCGCGTTGGTCCCAGGTGACGACGGTGAAGTGTCGTTCGAGTGCCGGGAGGTGTTTGCGCATCGCGCCCATCTCGGAGCCACCCGGCCCACCGGCCAGGAACAGCAGCACCGGATTGTGGATGCTGCGACCGCGGATCATCATCGCCAGTCCGTGTCCGTTGATGTCGACGGTGGTGAGCTCGGCGATCGAGCCGGGGATGGTCGTGCCGTTCGCGTCGACGGATGGGGGCGGTGCTGGCGGGTCGGGCCAGGAGGGCGGTGAACCCGACGAGTCCGACTGCGGCGACGATCGCCACACTGCGGCGCAGGTATCGCGGCCAGCGACGGCGCTTCGAGGATGGCTGCGACCGCGGATCGAGCTGGCGGGCGATGCCGGCACCGACGACGGCGCCGAACGCCATGGGGAAGAGGGAGATCAAGGCGTGGAAACCGCGACCGACCGCGAAGGCGTACAGGCCGTAGGTGCTGGTCGCGATCGCGTCGACGGTGGGTCCGCTGGTGTCCATTCTCGTCAGCTCGAACAGTGCGGCGAACACGGCGGGGGCAACCAGGATCGTCCACCGCGACCGTGTGACCAGTCCGGCGGCGAGGCCGACGATGAAGCTGATGGCGATCGACCAGAGCGCCTGGCCGGTCGTGAGCGGGCTCCGGGGAGTCCACCAACCCGCGACGACCGCCCAGACCGCAGCAGTGCCGATCGCGACAAGGGCACCGATCCACCGCTCTCGCCACAGTGGCTGCAGGAGGCGGGTCAAACGGTCGCAGCCGTTACGAAGACGGGCGCGCCACGAAACCGGTCGTGCCGAACCGATCCGGCGAACGTCGAGATCGTCACGAGGTGACGCCGGCTCGACGATCTCGTGGTCCGCGTGGCCGTTCATGCGGGGATGCGCTCCTCTGCGGCTCGGCTTTGACGGTCGACGTCCACTGTCCACTCTGGGCGTCTGGTCGCCGTTCGTGTAGGGCCGAACGTCCCCGAGCGTTTCCTGCTTGATCCAGTGACGGGCTCACCGGTGTCGCCTCGCAATGACGGGCGCCGACCGGCCGCTCGGTGAATCGAGCCACGCGCCGAGGGCCCTTGGCCTCTGTGCTCCACGCGTGGCCGAGGGCATGCTGGGAACGGCACCTGAAGCCGGAGGTGGGGCGATTCTTGGCAACGACCGAACGGAAGCGACGAAGGGCCGGGCCCGCGCTGACGGGCTTCGCCGATGCGACGTGGGCGGCGCTGGCGACGGCACCGGCCGGAGCGCGACGCAACGTTTTGATCCCGCGTCGCTCGATGGACTCCCCGTGCCGGCCCGGCGGTACCTCGACTGGGCGTTGCCGAGAGGCACTCCGTTGTCATCGCAGGTCTCCTCCGCCGTCACACCGGCGATGCGGGCCACGCGGACCTCCCTGAGCGGCGGCGATGCGTCCGGCCTGGACGTAAATAACGAACGGTTGTTACTTTATGGGACAGCACACCGCCGTCGAGACGTCGAGGAGGCACCGATGAGCGATGCCGTTTCGGATTGGGCGACCGACTTCGACCACACAGATCCGGCCTGGGTCGCCGACCCGTACCCGATCTGGGACGACCTGCGGGCCCGCTGCCCGGTCGCCCACTCCGACCGCTACGGCGGCGTGTGGCTCCCGACACGGCACGAGGACGTCGCCGCGATCGCCAACGACACCGAGCACTTCACGTCCCGCAGCGTCGTGGTGACGAACCACCGGCCGCCGGAGTTCCTCGCACCCCAGGGGATCGCGCCGCCGATCTCCTCGGACCCCCCGTTCCACGGCGAGTCGCGCCGCAAGCTGCTGCCCGCGTTCTCGCCCCAGGCGGTCGCGAAGCTGGAGCCCGCGACGCGCGCGCACTGCGAGGCCCTGGTCGACGCGATCCGCGGTCACGACGTCGTCGACGCCGCGACCGAGTACGCCCAGCACATCCCGGTACGGGTGATCGTCAACATGCTCGGCCTGCCCGAGAGCGACGCCGACCTGTTCCGCCACTTCGTCCACAACATCCTCGAGGGTGTCACGCTCCCGTTCGAGCAGCGCATCGAGAACTTCCAAGAGATGGTGGAGTACCTCACCCCGAAGATCGCCACGCGGCGTGCCGAGCCGCGCGACGACCTGATCTCGTTCCTCACGCAGGTCGAGATCGGGGGCGAGCCGGTCGACGACTTCTACGTCTCTGCGATCGGTCGGGCTGTTGCTGCTGGCGGGTATCGACACGACCTGGAGCGCCATCGGCGCGTCGCTGTGGCATCTGGCGCACACGCCGGCGGACCTCCGCACCCTCACCGACGACCCCGCCGCGATCCCGACCGCGGTCGAGGAGTTCCTCCGCGCGTACGCGCCGGTCACGATGGCGCGCCTGGTGAAGGAGCCCGTGACCGTCGAGGGCTGCCCGATGGAGCCCGAGGACTGGGTCCTCCTGCCGTTCCCGGCCGCCAACCGGGACCCCGAGTTCTTCGACCGGCCCGACGAGGTCCTCCTCGACCGCAGCCCCAACCGCCACGCCGCGTTCGGGCTCGGACCCCACCGGTGTGCGGGCTCGCATCTCGCGCGGATGGAGCTGCAGGTCGCGCTCGAGGTCTGGACGGCGGCCTTCCCCGACTTCGAGCTGGCCGACCCGGACGCGGTGAGCTGGTCGGCCGGTCAGGTCCGCGGGCCTCGTACGCTGCCCGTGAGGATCCTCCGGGAGGAGTGACCATGAGGATCAAGCTCGACTCCGAGCGATGCCAGGGCCACGGTCGCTGCTACGTCCTCGCGCCCGAGCTGTTCGACTCCGACGACGAGGGCTACGCGGTGTTGCTCGTCACCGGCGAGGTTCCGGCCGACCAGGAGGCGTACGCCCGCGCCGCCGCGGACAACTGCCCCGAGTTCGCGATCAGCCTCGAGGGCTGACGCATGACGCCCGCCCTCGGCGCCGCGCTTGGCCGACACATTCACATCGATGATCTGCCCGCGCTGGTCGACAGCCCGGTAGACGTACCGCCACCGTCCGGCGAGGACGATGATCTCGGACGGAAACCGAAACCCGACCAATGCCGAGGGCACTGTTGCGTTGAGGGGGATCGGGTCGCGTGGGATCGAGCTGCCGTCCAGATCCGGGTTCAGATCGTGCGGTCGAGTTCGCTGAACGCGGTCTCGATCCTGCGGTGTGGGCGCGCGTCGATGCCAAGTTCGAAGTGGCCGCGGCGGATGTTCTGCATGAGCGCGTGGCCGCGGATGATCACTCGCGGGTGTGGTCGCGTTTGAGTCCACGCATCGGACGCAGCCGCGCTTTGAGTCGGCCATGGTCACATTCGACCCGGTTGTTCGCGTATTGCTCGGTGTTGTGAAACGCCGAGGGCATGAGGTCCTTGATCGCGGCTCGCAACGCTGGGGCTCGTTCGGTTACCACCTCGACCGGCTCGCCATGCGAACGGAATGCCCTGGCGAGGAACCTGTGGGTGCCGGAAATGCGTTCGGAGGCGCGGTCATGGGGGTCTTGGTCCACGACGGGGGAGTGGCGGGGGAGGTGGGCGCGTCGATGTTGGCGACGTCTGGTTGGGTTGGCCGTTGTCGGGGTGGTTCAGGCTGCTTGGCGGTACTCGTTGATGAGTCCGTTGCAGGTGGAGTGTCGTCGGATCGGCTGGCCGGGCCGATGCGCGACGACGTCCATGTTGTCGGGTGCGCGTTGGCGGAGGACCGGTGGGGTCGGTGGGTGTTGTAGTGCTCGACGTAGTCGCGCAGGAGCTGTTCGAGCTGGCGGCGGTTCCAGATGAGCGTCCGGTCGCAGAGCTCGCGGCGAACAGTCCCGACCCACCGTTCCGCGAAGGCGTTCGCGACGGGTGTCCGCGGCGGGGTGCGGATGATCGTGGTGCCGTCGCTGCGGAACACCTCGTCGAACGCGCCGATGAACTGGCCGGCGCCGTCGCGAATCAAGAACCGGATCGTGCGGTCGTAACGCATCATGAGGTTCCGAGCGGCTTGGGTCGTCCATGCGCCGGTCGGGTTCGTCGTGATCCCCGCGAGGTGCACGCGGCGCGATCTGCAGTTCGATGAAGAACAACACGTAGTAGCGGCGCAACAGGACGGTGTCGACGGTGAAGAAGTCGCACGCGACGATCCCCGCCGCTTGGGCCCGCAGGAACGTGGTCCATGACTCCGAGTTCCGGCCTGGTGCCGGATCGATGCCCGCCCGCTTCAGGATCGCCCACACCGTCGACTGCGGCGATGGTGATGCCGAGCCGGGCGAGCTCGCCATGGATGCGGCGGTAGCCCCACGTCGGGTTCTCGCGAGCGAGACGGACGATCGATCTGGCGGGTCTCGACGGCGGTGGATGGCCGGCCGGGCCGATGCGGGTAGGTCCAGTGGTTGGCGACGAGCCGTCGATGCCAGCGCCAGGATCGTGTCCGGGCTTCACGAGCAACATCGACCAGCAGTCACGATCGAGCACGCGAGCCAGCGCGGTGATGAACGCTCGGTCGGTGGGTTCGAAGCGCGGACGCGGCACCTGACGATGCAAGACCGCGAGTTGATGGCGCAGCACGAGGATCTCTGCGTCCTTGGAACGATCGGTGCGACTGCGAAGCACCAACAGGCCGATCACGAGGCGGACAAGTCGGTAGAAGCGGGCCACATGCTGATCCTCGCAGCGTCAGAACCCCACCGATCAGCCCAGCGCGAAACCCCAGGTCAACCCATCCGGACGAGTTTCCGGCACCCACAGCATCGACGCCGCGCCACTACCGGCGCATCGAGCACGCGTTCACCCAACTCGCCCACACGATCTGACGGCTAAAGGGAAGGCAAGGGGTCTACGCGGCCTGGTCCGAATCAACGCAACAGTGCCCTTTGACGATCTCGCGCGCGCGCGTCCTGCAGCCGCCCGAGTTCGCCATCAATATCAATCCCAGCTTCGGCGGTGGAGCTCGAAGAAGTCGAGGATGTGGTCGGTGGCTACGAATGTCCTCCCGGCCACGGAGTTGCCCGCCGCCGAGGGGCTACTCCCCGACGCGGTCGGCCCTCCCGGCCAGACGTGCGTGCCGCCGACGATGATGTCGAGCAGGACCTCGGCACCGTTGTCGCATCCCTGGTAGCGGACGCGTTCGACACCGACGTGGGGTGAATCACGGGTCGGGTCGGTGTCGCAGCGGTAGGAGCGCACGTAGCTGTCGATCAAGACGTCGATCGCGGCTTCGTCGTAGCGGACGGTCACGTCTGCGGTGCCGCGGATCGCCAGCACCGACGGCGTCACGCCGGATGGACACGTCGACGGCGTGGTCCCCGACACCATCGCCACGGCGGCGAACTGGAAGGGAGGGCTGCACGCGAGGAATCCGGCGAACCCCGCCCCGTTCGAGTGACCGGCGACGTAGACGCGCTCCGGATCGACGCAGAAGGCGCGCTCGAGGTCCTCGACGAGCGCGTGGATGAAGGCGTAGTCGTCGGCCTCGCCGGGCGAACGGCGCCAGTTCCATCGCCGCGGACTGCCGAGCGCGTCCGGTGTGACCACGATGAACCCACGCTTCGCGCCCTTGACCGCCATCGCGGTGTTGATCTCCTCCTGTTCCTTGCTTCCGCCGTAGCCATGAAGGTCCAGGACCATCGGCACCATCCGCCGGCCGTCGTGCGCCGAGGGAAGTGTGAGCGCATATGACCGTTGCCGGCCGTCGAACTCGAAGGTGTGGGTACCGTCGGCCGCGGCCGGCCGGCGAGGCGGCGAACAACGCGGCCCGGCCACCTTGGTTCCGGAGCTTGGGACCGTCGCGTCGCGACCGCCGGTGGCCGCTTCCGAGCTGCATGCGGTCACGGCAACGGCCAGGCTCAGGGCGACGGCGACGATCCCGCGCGCGGGTGGGGTCATGGGAGATGAAGGTGCCGGCCGTCCACCTCGGAGTCGATGGACCCGATGATCCCCGCCGCCGACATGGTCGCGTCGGCCTTGAGGAATCCACGGTGACGTCCCGAGAGGCGAAGGTCCGCGGTGTAGATCGTCTGACCGGTGAGGCCGTCGCGGAAGTCGGCCCGCTCGACGCCATCGAGGACCCATCCCCGCTCGTCGGAGAAGCCCCGGTACTGGACTTCAAGGATCGTTCGATCGCCAGTTCCCGGGCGTTCCGTCACCACGACCGAGCCACCCCGCGAGCCGTCGCGAGACTGCGGGAGCGCCGGATCCGGTGGCACGAAGCCGTCGAGCACTGGCGCCCAGGTCGGGTTGGGCGAGGTTCGCGACGGCCGGCGCGGGGTGGGTCGACGGTCGGCGAGGCGTGCGACGACGATGCGCGTCCGCGGTCGGGCGGGATGCTCGGGTCGCTGCTCCCCTCCCAGAAGATGATGCGGGTGCCGTCGGGATGCCAGCTCATGATCGCTCGGCCGTCGTAACCCTGCGACGGCGATCCCGGGTTGAGGAGTCGCCCTCGCGCGCCGAACTGTTCCGTGCCGGTGCGAACGAGCCAGGGCTCGATGACGTCAGCCCTGTGCTGCACGAAGAGTGCGGCCGTGAGCGGCTCGATGCCGCTGCCGATGAAGTTCGGTCGCTTCAGCTGCGACACGGTCTCGAAGAGGCCTGCCGTGCGGCCACTACCGACGACGTACCAATGACCGTTGGGGGAGAACTTGAGGTCCTCGTCGTAATCGGGGTCGCTCGTCACGCGCGATTCCGTGCCGGTTCGCAGATCGATGCGCAGGACGTCAGGGTTTGCAGCCTCGTACGGACTGGTCGTGAAGGCCGCGACCAGGACCGCCTTCGCGTCGGGTGTGAAATCCTTGAGCTCCCCGCGCGTGCTCACGACCCTCGCGTCTCGCAGCTCGTACCCTGCGGCCGTCCTCACCAGGCTCGCCACCACCGCGACGAAGCCGCCTTCCCCGGTTGCCGTCGCGCGGACCTGGGTGAATCCGACGTGCATCCCATCCGGGGCAACGCGGAACTCCCGCTGGTCCTGGAGCACCACCGCGTTCCCAGCCGATGGGATCACGATCGGTACGAGCTCGGCATGCGTGCACTCGGTGACGGTAGGCCGGCATTCGACGATCGCATGGTCCGCCGCCTTGACCGGACTCTGCTCACCGACCCGGACCAACACGCGGCGGTTGTCGCTGAACGGGATCGGCTTGAGGAGTGGGTCGGTGACCTCCGTTGCGGTCCCGCAGGTCAAGCAGCGGTAGTCGGAGCCATCGTCACGGATCGAGAGCAGCTCGATCCGTGAAGAACCATCGGGCTTGCCCGAAAACAGGATTCGCTGCCCGTCGCTGCTGAACCACGGGAAGCGCTCGCCCGCGACAACTGAGGGGACCGGGACCACCTCGAGGTCGATCCGCTCGTCACCTCGCCTACCGACGGCCCCGAGCGAACACGCCGAGACCACAGCACACGCGGCGAGCGCCGCGCTCACGACACGCGTGTTCACGGGGCGCGGACCTCGGCGCCCTCGCGCCGAGAAGGCGAAGTCAGCCGATCGTCCAGGACCCGCTCCACGGCCGCGACAAGCTGTTCCACGAACTCGTCGCGGTCGAGCTCGGTGGGGAGCCCTTCGGCTTCCACGCGTGCGCGTTGAGCGAGAGCGCTGAAGGTCAGGTGCTGGCTGAAGTCGCTGAGGAGTGCGGCGACCGGCCCGGGTACATCGGGCATCCCGAGAAGACGGAGAAGCCGGAGCGCAAGTGGCCTGCGTTCGACGTTCGCGGGCCGGGGCCGGAGCATCCGCTGGGCCTGGATCGAGAGGAACGCCCGACCTCGGACGTCGTCGAGCTTCTCGACCAACGGCTGGACCAGCACGTTGACGAGCGAGTCAAGGCTCGTATCGCCCGCGCTCTCGAGCACATCGAAAAGGTGGATCGCGGCGACGGTCGAGCACGGCGCGGTGCTCTTCGATGATCGCTTCCAAGAGCTCTTCACGCCCACCGAAGTGGTAGTGGACCGCGCCGGTGTTGTTGAGTCCGGCCGCCGTCGTGATCTCGGCGAGCGATACCGAGTCGATCCCTCGGGTTGCGAAGCGCTCCTCCGCCGCCTCCAGGAGGCGCTGTCTGGTGTCACGGGCGACCACGGCTCATCCCTCGCACTCGGATATCGGTCGAGCGATCGACTCTAAGAGATCTCTTGAACTTTTGCAAGAGATCACTTAGAGTGGCGTCGCCATAAATAGTGGGGTGGAGCACTCCGGGGGGACGGGTGACCGAGGTCAGTCGGAGGAAGTTCGTCGCCGGAGCGATCGCCACGTCCGCGACGATCGCCGCAGGACGCGCAATCGGTCGGGGAGGCGCGGGCGCGACCGTGCGGCGAGCGCGGGCCGGTGCGCCGCCGCGTGGGCTCCCGGCCGGACTTCGGTCCGGCGACGTGCCGACGCAGCAGCAGATCTTCCGCTGGATCGAGGAGATCGTCGCGCGGGGCGTGCGCCGACCCGGCTACCAGGCCGACATCTGGACCGAGCGGTTCATCCGCGACCGATTCCGCGCGCTCGGGCTCGAGAAGGCCCGCATGGAACCCGTGCCGACCCTTCGATGGAAGCCCCGGAAATGGTCACTGGAGGTCGTACCGCACGGCCGCGAGGCTGTAGTCCTGAACTGCTTCCCGTTGCCGTACTCGGCTCCGGTCGACCACCTCGAGCTGCAGCTGGCGCGATACGACGTCGGCCATCCCGCTGCGGTGGCCGGCAAGGCGGCGCTCTACGACGCGGCAGTCCTCCGCGTGCCACCGACCGCTTTCGTCGCGGCCGGGAGCGCGCCCGAGGATCTGTCGGGCCGCGTCTTCGATCCGGACGGGACCTTCGCTCAGGACGAGCACGTGCTGCCACACACGGTGTTGCGGAATCGGATCATGGATCCATCGATCGAGGCCGGCGCCTTGGCGTTCATCGGTGGGCTCATCGACTATCCGGCGGACTCCTACCGCTACTTCGTGCCCTACGACGGAGTCGCACGCCCGATCCCCGGCGTGTGGATCAGTGGCAGTGACTCCACGTGGCTGCACGAGCAGCTCGAACTTGGGCCGGTGGACGTCAAGATCACGAGCTCTTCAACCACTGAGGAGTTCGAGTCGCACAACATCGTCGGCGAGCTCGCGGGAGCCGACGACGACGTCGTCATGATCGGCTCACACCACGATGGCCCGTGGTCATCGGCCGTGGAGGACGCCTCCGGCATCGGCCTCGTGCTCGCCCAGGCGAGCTTCTGGGCGTCACAGCCCCGGAAACGACGACCGCATCGGATGGTGTTCGTGCTCCAGGCTGGTCACATGTGTGGTGGAGCCGGACTGCAGGCCTACGTCGATGCGCACCGCGCGGAGCTGCCCAGCGTCGTGTTGGAGGTACACCTCGAACACGCCGCACGCGACTTCGCCCGCGAGAACGGCCGCCTCCTACCCACCGGCCACTGTGTCCCACGGTGGTTCTTCACAAGTCGGATCCCACGACTCGAGCGCGCGGTAGCGAGAGCAATCGTGGCCGAAGATCTGAGCCGGTCAATGATCCTCGCGCCCGACGCCCTCGGCGAGAACCCACCCTCGGACGGAGCGGCGTATCACCGCGCGGGCGTGCCGATCATGCAGTTCCTGAGCGCGCCGTTCTACCTCTTCGACGCGATCGACCGACTCGACAAGATCGACCGGAAGCATCTCGTGCCACTGACCCGAGCCGTGGTACGAATCGTGGAGTCGACGCGCGGTGTATCGGCAGCCGAGATGCGCGCGGCCGTCGCTTGATCCGATGGCCGGGACTCAGGTGCGGTCGAGCAATCCTGGTGGCGGACGAAGCGCTGGGATCAACGACCACTGGACCGAGGAGATGCGTACGCAGTCGTTGTGGTCGGGCTGCGGGTAAATGCGGACAGGTTGTGACCGGGACTGAACCGCGTAGGCCGCGGCCAGGCCGCGAACGCGTGGGATCGGCCGGTCATCGGAGTGATCCACCGTGATCCGATGGTGCAGGTCAGCAGGCCATCGCCTGCATCTCCGCAGGTCACGAGATCGCCCGCCGATGATTAGGAAACCGATGCTCTATCCCCTGGGCGACGAGGGCGAGGGCTTGAGGTGCATGTTCGCAGGTCAGCGCACTGCGGCGTGACCTGTGGTCGTGATGGTGTCGTGGTCCATGCCGCGTTAGGCCGCGGGAGAGTCGCGATTGGTTCCGCGGGTGGCTTCGAGCCCGGCCGCGAGGCGGTCCATCTCGTCGGGTAGGAGGTGGCCGCGACTGCGAACGTGTCGTGACCCGTTCGTGGGATCAAGGCAGGAGGGCCGCGTAGCCGATCCACCCCTGCGCAACGCCAGCGATTGTGGTCACCGCGTCGGCGGTAGGAGATGCCGGCGATTTGCAGCTCCTCGTTACGATGGACGGCGAGAGTTGCGTTCGCGAGCCCAGGAAGCGAGTGGCGTGTTGAGCCTCAGCGACCGAAGCAACGTGACAGCCCGCGACTCCGGTTCTGCGGGTCCGTAGGACCCTTCTAGGGACTGGAGTCGCATCGAGCCGGGAGGGTATTCGAGGTACCCGCCGGCCCCATGCGAGGCGAAGCGCCTCAACGTATTCGGTCTCGGTCGAAGCGCCTTTGGCGGATTGCATGGGCCACACGCTGGCACGATGTTCGAGATGCGATTCAGGCCTCCTCTGGAAATGGGAACCCGGTGATCGTGTTCCAAATCCTCCCGTGCCCCGCAGTAGCGACAGCGCCTGTTGAAGATCAACAACAGCTCGTCCCAGCACGACTTCGAAAGTCCGGGCACCGACGCGTGAAATGCCGCCTCGGTGCTCAGCCCGTCGAGCACCGGTCTGCCGAGTTCAGGGCCAGGGACGTCGGGATCTTGAAGAAGACGGCACCGCTGCCCGGCACACGCGAGCGCGTCTCTCTTGCGTGTGTGCACGTGCGTGCACGACCAGACAACTTGGTTGCCGCGTCTGAGAGTTCCGCGATGCGTCGGCCAGATCAGCGAGGCAAGGGTTCGCTGACGATCTCGTGCAACCGCGAGTCTAGGACGCAGTCGTGCGCTTCGTCCCCGCTCTGCCCGCAATACGCGCACGACACCGGGTGATTATGGCTTTAGAAAGGACGCTGCTCGCCTTGAGGCGACCGTTCCAGGTAGGTCTTCACCGCGGCTGACGTGCGTGGATGTTCTAGGTCGACGCGAGAACGGTGCGCGCCGGCTTCGGGCGAAGCCGGATCGCTGTTCCGGCCAGGCTGTCTGCTTGCAAGCGTTTGACGTGGCGTTGCCCAGATTGCGCCTTGCGCTATAACGTTTCGACCTGCCAGGGGGAGCGGCATGAACTGGGCGGAGGGGCTCGATGAAGCACAGCCGGGGTAGGTCGTTCTTGGCGCTGGTCGGGGGTGCCGATGCCTCGCGATGATCGCCGCTCCCCTCCCGGCGTCGGCAGGTTCGACCGGAGCAGCGAAAGGCGCTGAGTTGAGCGTGTTCGATCGTTTCATCGCCGGCGGGCGTTGAAACGTCGGCCGCGGTCCGCAACGCCCTCTTTGGGCCAGCGATTGGTCAAGCGGCGCAGCAAGTCCTCACGGACAACACGGCGGATCTGACTCCGTTCCAGAGACATGGTGGAACTTGGCGCGACGTTTGGCACGGAGAGCAATCGCTCGCTTCTCGCTGTTGCGTTCGGCGGGGCTCACCTGAACGCCTCGCAAGCCCACGCCTTCAAGACGCTACGCGCCAAGGTTCGCAAAGATCCTGCGATCAAGGTGTTGATCGCGGAGGGCAAGGAATTGAAGGAAGATGTCCCCAACTGACGGCTCTGCTCGGGGCCGTGGCGGCAAGCCCGTCGACGCCCGATCCGGATCCGGTGACTTTTGGTGACGCAACCTACGACGCCGCCGTGACCAACTTGACGAGCTTGACTGCCTCGCCCTCGGTTGTCTCGGTCCTTGACGTGTCGAAGATGCGATGAAGAGCCCCGTGGCCGTAGAGGTAGCGAAATCGATGCGGCCACTTGAGGCCGCGGCGATGATCCCCGCCGCTGAGCAACTCCAACTCCAACTGCCGAGCAGCGGTCCGCAGCAGGCCCGTCAATTCGCAGCGACTCAATCTTGGAGGGGCCAACAACTCCTGGGGGGTTTGTCAAGCAGGTCGTGATAGCAACGGCGGAAAGCACGCGATCGGGATCGGCTTCGGACTCTTGCTTGCAGCAGTTCCGTTCATGGCGGAAGGCGCGGCAGTCGCGACGGCGGCACACGGAGCGCACGAACTATTCGAACTCTGGCACTTCGGGAAAGACGTCAAGGATCTCTGGGATATGCAGAGGGACTACAAAGAAAGAATCTGTACATTCGACGTGACCAAATGCCCGCTCGGGGTCACCACCACGGCGGTGAACGGGACTGAGGGAGTTCCGCTGGGTGACACGGCGACGCTCCAGGCAGCGGGAGGAACCCCTCCATATACGTGGGCTCTCGACACCTCCCCGTTGGGACAACCAATGCCGCCGGACCTCAAACTCGAATCTGACGGCCGTATCACGGGCACGCCAGTCGCAGCGGGCGTCACGACGATTCATGTGAGGGTCACGGACAGCCTCGGGCAGGTAGCGGGGATACGTCACGATCACGATCGCCCCGCTGCCGGCACCCGTAATCACGGACGCTGTCTACGTCAAAGACGGAGTCCTGCTGACATTCACTGCTCCGCAGGTACCTGACGCCGTGACCATCACCAGCTACAACGTGGAATCATCCTGCGATGGCGGTCAGACCCTGAGCAATAATGCAAACACCCTGGAGTTCAACAGCCCGTTCCTTGCCCAACCCAGCAACTGCGAGGGTTCCGGCTTGCCATCCTCATACAGGATCCAAGCCCTCTTGAACAACGGGTACTACACGCCGTTCTCAAACTGGCAAGCAACCGACCTTCTCTTCCCACCAACGATTGATAGCGCGCAATTGTCGATCCCTTGGTCAGACTCTCAATTTCAGCTCCGCAGTCGTTGACTAACAACCAATCCGTCACTGGCTACTTGGTTAACTGGGTTTGCCCGGAGTTCCCAATGAGTAGCGGCAACGGGATCGCCAATGTCGCTCCGCCTTTCGATGTCAACACGTGCCCATATTCTTCGACCGCCACCTATACGGTGCCGGATCATCGACGAATACTGGGTTACACCGTATTCACCCCCGGTGAGCATCGCCATCCCGCCCGCGCCCAACTAAAAAGAAGCACGTGCCACGTCGACCGTCACGGGCCAAGATAAGCGGGTCATCTTGGATTTCTGACGGTGAGTTGCGGAGGGTCTCGTCATGCGTTCGAAGGGCGCGGATGGAAAAGCGGATCTCCGTCGTGGGCCTAACCTCCCTCTCCGCCCGCCGGCACCCCGGCACACACCCCGGTCAGAGGCAGCACCGCACAGGGGCTTGGCCGACCCGCGTCGTCCGTTCTGAGCCTGGGGACAGGCCGCGGGCATGCCGCGAGAGACGCGGGCCCATGCAGCGCGACGCGAAGCGATGAGTACCAAAACCGCTGGTCAGAGGGCATTCGAGGCTCTGACCAGCACCGCCCGAACGGTTTAGGAAACCGATGCTCTATCCCCTGAGCTACGAGGGCGAGGGCGGGGGATGGTGAAAACCTGGGACAAACCTACGCCAGTGCCGGTGGACGGCTGGGCTCTCGACCGGCGCGTGCGTTTCAGCGATCGTGTCGTCGACCCACCGCCTGAGGGCGCGCCGAAGTGGCGTCAGTTTGGGAACGAGCTCGCACTGGCCGTCAGGCGGCGAGGGCTGGTCGGCGCTTCGCGTGTCGGTGCAGCGCGATGCCGTTGACCATGAGGGCGTAGCCGAGGAGGTCGACGTGTTGGCGGGCGTGGCCGACCCCACCGGTAGATCGTGACGTGATCGACCTCGGCTCCTCGACATTGCGGTAGGACAGCCCATACCGCAGATACCAACGCAGCGCGAGGACGATGATCTCCGGTGGGAACCGGAACCCCTCGAACGCCGAACTCGGAACTACGGGAAACGGACGAGTTCGGCGAGAGATCATCTCGGTACCCTCACCGCCCGGCGCGACCTTGCGCCGATGCAACAGCGCCGGATTGGC
>CAWKDX010000008.1:0-688612 GCA_963848485.1 uncultured Acidimicrobiia bacterium | reverse complement strand
ACGTCTGCATGCCGGAACTCGACGGCTTCGAACTCGCCGCCATGATCCGCGAACATCCCCCGCTTCCAGAATATCGCGATGATATTCATCTCGGCGATCCAGGTCAGCGACATCGACCGGTTGCGCGGCTATGAAATGGAGCGGTCGACTATGTTCCGGTGCCGGTCGTGCCCGAGGTATTGCGCGCCAAGATCAAGGTGTTCGCGGAAAGTTCATCGGAATACGCGCCAGCTTGAGCGCCTCAACGTCGAACTCGAAGATCGGGTTCGTGCCCGCACCGCCGAACTCGAGGAATCGCACGCAGGCTGCTGGAAAGCGAGCAGCGCCGCAGCCTGGCGATCGCGGCCGGCAAGATGGGATCGTGGGACTGGGACTGGGTCAAGGCGACTGGATGTGGACGAAGGCCATATCAGATACTGGGTCTCGATCCCGGGAACTCCAGCCCACATCCGCGATATCCAGGCCCTGTTATCCCGACGACGTCCACGAATTGCACGAGGCGTGGGCGAGCTTCGCCCGGGCGCGAAAATGATATGAAGCGGAATTCGCATCATCGGCCGAACGGCGAGTGCGCTGGTGCGCCGGAACGGCGGCGGCGAGCGCCGACAAGGATGGCCGCGTCATTCGCGTCAGCGGCGTTACCGTCGACATCACCGAGCGCAAGCAGGCTGAAGAGCGGCAGAACCTGCTGGCGCGGGAGGTCGATCACCGCGCCAAGAACGCGCTGGCGCTGGCGCAATCCATCGTCCGGCCGACGCGCGGCGAGAACGTGAAGAGCTACGTCCGGTCGGTCGAAGGACGGATCATGCGCTTGCGCGAGTACACACCGTGCTTTCGCTGTCGAGCTGGCAAGGCGCCGAAATAAGGAAGCTGATCGACGAGGAGCTGGCGCCCTATTCCACCGGCGAACAAATCGAACTGTCCGGCCCGGAAGTCCAGCTCGAGCCGGCGACGGCCCAGACCGTGGCGCTGGCGCTGCACGAGCTCGTCACCAACTCCGCAAAGTACGGCGCCCTGTCGGCGCTGCCGGAAGGCTTTCGGTGAACTGGGAGGACCAGTCAGGGCTTCTCAAGGTCATATGGGGAGACCGGCGGGCCGCCGGTCGAGAAACCGATTTCCCGCGGGTTCGGCACCAGGAGCGTGATCGCCAGCATCGAGTTGCAGCTCGGCGGCCACGCGGAATTCGATTGGCGCCCGGAAGGCCTCGTTTGCCGTCTCTCGGTTCCCTTACCGCACCGGCAGTTTGCCACCGATCCGCTTTCGCGCCGCGAGGCCACCGCTGACGGCATCGGACTGCGGCGCGCCGAGCGGTGACGGCAGGGCTGGCCGCCATGAAAGCATGGCGTTGACCGGGTACATGATCCCGATTGTGGGTACCGGGTCTACCTCCGGCACCGTGAGGAATTGGTACACCTGAATTTTTTCCCGCGGTCACAGCGCTATCGTAGCCTCGGCATATCCGATTTAGCGGCTTAGGTGGGGCTCGACGTCGCGTCGAAAATATTGCCGGTTCCAAGCTATTGCCATGGCGCGTCGTTCGCCGCCAGTTTTACTGAGGCGACAATGGTCGACGAGCGCAACATCTTCCTTTCGACCATGTTGGCGAGCCGCAGCGACCGCAGGACTGCGCTCGCGGTTGTCTGCATCTCAGCCGTGTTGTTCCTCTGTGCGGTACCATTTGCCGGTGTGCCGCTCACCCCGCTACCGGCGTTCGTTGCCAGCTATCACTCCGCGCTGGCGATCAATTACCTGTTCACCGCGCTGCTGTTGTTTTCGCAATTTGCAATTACCCGCTCGCGGGCGATGCTGTTGCTGGCCAGCGGATATTTGTTCACCGCCATGGCAGCGATCGTCCACGCGCTGACCTTTCCGGGACTGTTTGCGCCCGGCGGGCTGCTTGGCGCCGGCCCCAGACCAGCGTCTGGCTCTACATCCTCTGGCATGGCGGATTTCCGCTCGTGGTCCTCGGCTATGCCTTGCTGAAGGCGAGAGACAACGACGCCAGGGTACAGGGTTCGACCGGCGTGGCCGTTATCGCGAGCATCATCGCGGTGAGCTTCGTGCTGGCCGCCTTTACCTTTGTCGTCACTTCCCAGAGCGACCGCCTGCCGATCCTGCTCTCCGGTGGCCATTACACGCCCACCATGGTTGGAATGGTCTCGGCCGTGTGGTGCTTCAGCTTTGGCGGCTTTGGCAATGCTCTGGCTTCGCAGGCCGCACTTCATCATCGACGTCTGGCCGATGGTCGTGATGAGCGCCTGGCGTTCGACATCGCCCTGTCGGCGACCCTGACCGTGGCGCGATTCGACATCGGTTTCTATCTCGGTCGCATCTACGCGCTCTCTGCCGCGAGTTTTGTGCTCGCCGTGCTGCTCGTCGACAATGTCGGTCTGCATGCCAAGCTGGCCGGCCTGCTTGCAACGCTACGGCGAGAAGCCGCATCCGAAAGAGTTCTCCGCACCGAACAGGAGAGCCTCTTCGCCGCGGTCGTCAATTCTTCCAATGACGCCATCGTTACCAAGTTGTTGGACAGCACCATCACGAGCTGGAATCCTGCCGCCGAACGCCTGTTCGGCTTCACGGCGGCGGAGGCGATCGGACACAGCATCAACCTCATCGTCCCGCCGGACCGTCCGCAGAGGTCTGCGACATTATCGAACGCGCCGGCCGCGGCGAACATATCGAGCATTACGAAACCGCGCGCATGTGCAAGGATGGACGCAAGGTCGAGGTTTCGCTCAGCATATCTCCGATCCGGTCGGCCTCCGGCGAGATCATCGGCATTTCCAAAACGGCGCATGACGTCACCGAACGCAAGCAGACGCGTCAGGCGCTCGACCAGCAGATCGAGGAGCGCCGGCGGATATTCGACACGTCCAACGACCTCATCCTGGTCACCGATACCAGCGGCAACTTTATTCAGGTCAGCCCGAGCGTTAACGATATCCTCGGCTATCAGCCGTCCGACATGATCGGACATAGTGCGGTGGAATTCATTCATCCCGAAGATCTCGAACACACCCGCCGCGAGATGCGGGCGGCACGACGGGGGCAAAGCAAGCGCAGTTTCGAGACGCGCTATGTCAGCAAGGAGGGCAAGACCGTCGCGCTGAACTGGACGGGGACGTGGTCGGAGCCGGTCCGGCGCCACTTCTTCATCGGCCGCGACCTGACGGAAAAGCAGGCCGCGGAAGCCCAGTTGCGGCATGCGCAGAGAATGGATGCCGTCGGGCAGCTCACCGGCGGCGTCGCGCACGACTTCAACAACATCCTGACCGTGATCACCGGCACGATCGGCATCCTGGAAGAAGCCGTCGCCGGCGACCCCCAGCTCGCCGCCGTCGCCCGGCTGATCGACGAGGCGGCCGAACGCGGCGCCAACCTCACCAAGCACCTGCTCGCTTTCGCCCGCAAGCAGCCGCTGCAGCCGCTTGAAATCGACGTCAATGCGCTGGTGCTGGAGTCCGCGAAGCTGCTGCACCCCACTCTCGGCGAACACATCGAAATCACACCGCTCTTGGCAGAGGATGCGTGGGCCGCGCTGGTCGATCCAAATCAACTCACGACGGCCGTCCTCAATCTGGCATTGAATGCCCGCGACGCGATGCGAAATGGCGGCAAGCTTGCGCTCGAGACCGGCAACGTGGTCCTCGACGAAAACTACGCGAGCATGCAGACGAGCTTGCGCCCGGCGACTACGTGATGATCGCCGTCAGCGACACCGGATTCCGGCATCCCGCCGGCGCTGCTCGAACGGGTATTCGACCCTTTTTCACGACCAAGGAGGTCGGCCGGGGCACCGGGCTTGGGCTGAGCATGGTGTTCGGCTTCGTCAAGCAGTCGGGCGGACACGTCAAGATTTACAGCGAGGAAGGCCACGGCACGTCCGTCAAGATCTATCTGCCGCGGGCAACGGGACCGCAGCAGACCGTCGCGGAAGCGCCGGTTTCGACCGAAATCGAAGGCGGCAACGAAACGGTCCTCGTCGTCGAGGACGATATGCTGGTGCGGCGCTACGTGATGACCCAGATCGAGAGCCTGGGCTACACCACGCTGGAGGCGGCCAATGCTTCCGACGCCCTGCGCTTCATCGATGAGGTCACCACCATCGACCTGCTTTTCACCGATGTGATCATGCCCGGCGGCACGAACGGCCGCCAGCTCGTGGAGGAAGCGCTGAAGCGGCGGCCGGAACTCAAGACCCTGTACACTTCGGGATACACCGAAAACGCCATCGTCCATCATGGCCGGCTGGATTCCGGCGTGCTGCTGCTGGCAAAACCCTATCGCAAATCCGAGCTCGCCAGGATGATCCGGCTCGCGCTAGGCAGTTGAAGCATTTCCGGCGGCTGATATATCCGTGGAGGAAACGCCCAGACAGATGCACTCCGCGGACCGGCGCCTTGAAAAACCTGCTCACCGATATTTCCGGCGTTCGCGTTGGCCATGCCCACGACGCGGCGGTCGCTTCCGGCGTCACCGCGATCCTGTTCGATTCCCCTGGGGTGGCCTCGATCGATGTGCGCGGCGGTGGCCCCGGCACCCGCGAAGAGGCGCTGCTCAAACCGGAAAGCACCGTCGAGGAATTGACGGCATCGCGCTTTCCGGCGGTTCGGCGCTCGGACTGGATGCCGCCGGCGGCGTGCAGGCCTGGCTTGCCGAACAGGGCCGCGGTTTGAAAATCCGCGAGGCGGTCATCCCGATCGTGCCGGGCGCGATCTGTTTCGATCTGCTCAACGGCGGCAACAAGGCATGGGGACGTTTCCCGCCCTATCGCGATCTCGGCTACGCCGCAGCGTGTGCGGCGAGCGGCGACTACGCGCTGGGCAGCGTCGGCGCCGGCTTCGGCGCGACGACGGCGAATTTCAAGGGCGGGCTTGGCTCGGCTTCGGCAAAAACCGAAAGCGGCGTCACCGTCGGCGCGCTCGCGGTGGTCAATGCGGTGGGCAGTGCGACTATCGGCGACGGCCCGTGGTTCTGGGCGGCGCCGTTCGAGACCGGAGTGATTACGGCTTGACGAGTCACTTTGCGCTGGACCTCGCTTCGGCGTTGCTGGACGGTTGTCTGTTCGGTTCGTAGACCAAAAATGCCCGGGAACGACGCCTGTGGACGCCGCACCTGGGCCGGAAGTCGCGGGATTATAGCGAGGGCGTGAGCTCGGCACTCAGGGGTTTTTGGGTGGCCGCTTGGGCGGCGATCAGCTGCCGCGCCCTGGGCAGGTCGGCGCTGCGCTGCAGCTCCTGCGCGACCTCCTCCGTGGCGCCGATCGCCTCGGCGTACCAGGGATAGAACTTCCGCAGGTAGCGAGCCGCTCGCTCGGGCCCGAGATGCTCCTCGGCGCGGTCGATCGTCCACAGCAGCTCGGCGACGACCTCCTCGCGCGAGGGCGGCTCGGTGCGCCGGCCGGTCAGCTCCTCGAACAGCCACGGATTGCCGAACGAGCCGCGCGCCAGCATCACCGCGGCGGCGCCGGACTCTCGGTAGGCGCGGCGCGCCGACTCGGCGTCGTCGAGGCCGCCGGAGACGATCACCGGCACGTCGATGCGCTCGACCAGCTCGCGGGTCAGCGCGTAGTCGGGGCTGCCCTTGTGCTTGATCGTCGCCGCCCGCGGGTGGAAGCCGATCGCCGCCGCCCCGCCCTGCTCGGCGAGGCGCACCGCCAGCTCGAAGCCCGCAGCGGTCGCCGGGGCGCAGGCCGGAGCGCAGCTTCGCCGTCACCGGCAGCCCGCTGCCCTCCCTGGCGCCGCGCAGCAGGGCGAGCGCCAGCTCGGGGTCGGCGAGCAGCTCGACCCCGGCGCCGGTCTTGCGCACCTTGCGCACCGGGCAGCCCATGTTGATGTCGATCAGGTCGGCGCCGGCCTCGGCGGCGACCGCGGCGCCCGAGCGCATCACCTCGGGGTCGTGGCCGAACAGCTGCACCGAGACCGGGTGCTCGTCGGGGTGGATCCGCATCAGCTCGCGCAGCGTGCGCTCGTTGCGGTAGTGCAGGCCGAAGCTGGAGATCATCTCCGAGACGGCGAGCCCCGCCCCGTGCCGCTTCGCCTGCAGGCGCACGAACCAGTTGCCGATCCCGGCGAGCGGCGCCAGCAGGACGCGGTTGGGGATCGCGACGCCGCCGATCGCGAAGGGATCGGTCAGGGCCGGCTGGGTCTGTTCAGGCGTTCCGCTCATGGATCAGACGCAGGCCCTTCAGGGTAAGCATCTCGTCCATCTCGTCGATCGTCTCCGCGAAGGGGACGACGACCGCGCGCGAGGCCGCCGGTGGCGAGCACGTCGGCTTCACCCAGCTCCTCTTCGATCCGCCGCACGACGCCGTCGATCATCCCGGCGAAGCCGAAGACGAAGCCCGACTGGATCGCGGCGCGGCTCGAGCGGCCGATCGCGGTCTCCGGTTCCTCGAGGTCGATGCGGCCGATGCGGGCGGCGCGGTCGATCAGCGCCGTCAGCGAGATCTCCAGGCCGGGCCCGATCGCGCCGCCGAGGTAGTGGCCGTCCTCGGAGACGGCGTCGATGTTGATCCCGGTGCCGAAGTCGACGACGACGCAGGCGCCGCCGAAGCGCTCGTAGGCGGCGATCGCGTTGACCAGCCGGTCGGCGCCGACCTCGAGCGGGTTGTCGATGCGGATCGGCATCCCCGTCTTCACGCCCGGCTCGATCGTCAGGCAGTCGGCGTCGAGGTAGCGCGCGGTCATCTGCTCGTAGTGGACGCCGAGCGGCGGCACGACCGAGGAGACGCAGACCGCGTCGAGATCGGCGAGGCGTCATCCCGCAGAGGCCGAAGCAGGGCGGCGATCTTCTCCGCCAGCTCGTCGCCGGTCGCTCCCGAGCGCGTCTGGAAGCGCCAGTGCTCGGCGAGGCGCTCGCCGTCGAAGGCGCCGAGGTGCGTCTGGGTGTTGCCGACGTCGACCGCGAGCAGCATCTGCGACGCGAGTCTATGATGGCTCGCCGTGGAGGCGCGGCTCTATGTCATTCCGGGTTCCCATCCCTCGATGGCGGCGCGGCTGATGCTCGAGGCGAAGGGCATCCCCTACAAGCGCACCGACCTGATGCCGGTGGTCTCGAAGGGCGCCCTGCGCGTCCTCGGCTTCCCCGGCAACACCGTGCCGGCGCTGAAGCTCGACGGCCGCAAGGTCCAGGGGACCGGCGAGATCGCCCGCGAGCTCGACCGGCTGCGGCCGGAGCCGCAGCTGGTCCCGACCGACCCGCAGCAGCGCGCCGCGGTCGAAGAGGCGGAGAGCTTCGGCGACACCGACCTGCAGGAGCCCATCCGCGCGATCCTCTGGTGGGCGCTGCGCAAGGACAAGGAGCCGCTGCGCAGCTACTCGGAGGGGGCGAAGCTCGGCATCCCGATCGGGCTGGCGCTGAAGACGGCGGCGCCGATCGTCGCCGCGGCCGCCCGGCTCAACGAGGCGACCGACGAGAACGTGCGCCGCGGCCTGGCGGCGCTGCCGGCGATGCTGCAGCGGATCGACGACTGGATCGAGGCCGGCGTGATCGGCGGCGAGCAGCCGAACATCGCCGACTTCCAGATCGCCCCCAGCCTGCGCCTGGCGATGACGCTCGACGACCTGCGCCCGGCGATCGAGCCGCGCCCGGCGGGCCAGCTGGCGCTGCGCCTCGTCCCGGACTACCCGGGCACACTCCCGCCGGTCCTGCCCCCCGCCTGGCTTCAGCCGCTGCGCAGCGAGACCGCGGCGGCCTGACGCATCGCGGCATTCACCCCCGACTGGGTCTGATGGTCAGAGTCTGAGTATCCGCCCGTTCGGGAGCGCCCGACTGCCTTCAGAGCGTGCGACGCTTCGCTGACCGAGCCGAGGCGAGAAGGCGTCAGCGAGGCGAGTGCCGTCGGGGAGCGTCAGATCCGGGTCCAGCTCCAGAAGGGGAGCGAGGACGAAGCGGCGGCTGGTCACCTCGGGGTGCGGCAGGGTCAGGCGGTCGGTCGGATAGCTCGAGCTCGCCGAGCAGGAGGAGGTCGACGTCGAGCGGGCGCGGGCTGTGGCGGGGGGCGTCGAGGGCGCGGCCGCGCTCGACCTCGATCTCCTTGCAGACGTCGAGCAGCTCTTCCGGCTCCAGCTCGGTGCGGATGCGGATCGCGGCGTTGAGGAAGTCCGGCTGGTCGAGCACCTCGCCGACCGGCTCGGTCTCGTAGGCCGAGGAGACCGCCTCGACCTCCACCCCGCGCTCGCCCGAGCATCGCGATCGCCGCCCGCAGGTGCCCCGCCCGGTCGCCGACGTTCGAGCCCAGCCCGAGGTAGCCGATCACGACTCCTCGGCTTCGTCCTCGTCGTCCTCGGCGGCGCGCTCCTGGGTGACCTCGACGCCGACCTCCTGGATCGAGAGCGGCAGCGGCGGCTCGGGCTTCGACGGCGCGGACGCGCACCGACTCGCAGCCGTAGCGCTCGATCAGCCGCCCGCCGACGACCTGGGCGAGCCGCTCCAGGGTGCGGTAGCTGCGCTCGGTGGCGGCGAGGGCGACGATGTCGCAGACCTCGGCGTAGTCGACCGTGTCCTCGATCCGGTCGGTGAGCACCGCGTCGCAGTCGGGGACGTCGAAGGAGAGGTCGAACTCGAGCCGCTGGCCGACCTCCTGCTCGGCGTCGCTGACGCCGTGGTGGGTGTAGATCGAGATCCCGCGCAGGTCGACCTCGACCCGCGACTCGATCCCGTTGCCGTTCGGGTCTCGTCCATCGGAGTCCGCGCAACCTATCCGAGGATCGCGCTCGCCACTTTCATCGCCTGCGCCGCCTCGGCGACGTCGTGGACGCGCAGCACGTCGGCGCCCTCGGCGGCGGCGAGGATCGAGGAGGCGATCGTGCCCCCGAGCCGCTCGTCGACCGGCGAGCCGTCGATCTTGCCGATGAAGCTCTTGCGCGAGGCGCCGATCACCAGCGGCCGGCCGAGCGCCCGCAGCTCGCCGAGCCGGCGCAGCAGCTCGAGATTGTGGTCGAGGTCCTTGCCGAAGCCGATCCCCGGGTCGAGCCAGATCCGCTCCTCGGCGACGCCCGGCCGCGACCGCGACCTCCATCCGCTCGACCAGGAACGCCTTGACGTCATCCACGACATCGTCGTAGCGCGGGTCCTCCTGCATCGTCCGCGGATCGCCCTGCATGTGCATGAGGACCAGCGTCGCCCCCCGCTCCGCGCAGAGCGCCCCGATCTCGGGGTCGCCCCGCAGCGCGGTCACGTCGTTGACGATCGAGGCCCCCGCATCCAGCGCCGCCCGCGCCACCTCAGCCTTCGAGGTGTCGATCGAAACCGTGGCGCTCCCCGGCCAACCCCTCGACCACCGGCAGAACCCGCGCCATCTCCTCCCCACGCACCAACCTCTTCGGCCCCCGGCCGAGTCGATTCCCCCCCCACATCCAACAATCTCGGCCCCGTGCCCCACAAGCTCCAACCCATGCCCGACCGCGGCGGCCGGGATCCAGGTACCGGCCCCCGTCCGAGAACGAATCGGGAGTCACGTTGACCACGCCCATCAGCTTCGGATTCATGGGCGAAGTATCGCAGCCATCGAGCGAGGGCACGGGGTGCCTCTCGAGCGGGCGGATACTCAAAACGCGGTCTAATTAGACCGCGTTTTGTCCGGGCGAGAGGCACCCCGCGCCTCGCCCGCCCTCACTCGCATCGCCACCGGCAAACCCGGGCCTAGGCCGCGGGATTCGGCCGCGCGCCCTCGCGGGCCGCCCGTTCGGGCTCCGGTGCCGGCTCGGCCGGCGCCGACGGCTCCTCCTCGTCGTCGACGAAGACCTCGCTCTCCGGCTTGCCTTCGAGCAGCGCGACGAACTGCTCGGCGTCGATCGTCTCGCGATCGAGCAGGATCTTGGAAATCGTGTCGAGCTCTACGCGCTTCTCGTTGAGGATGTCCTTCGAGGTCTGGTGCGCGGCCTCGACGATGCGCCGGATCTCGTCGTCGATCTCCCGCGCGATCTCGTCGGAATAGTCGGGTTCGGCGCTGAATTCGCGACCGAGGAAGGGCTGGCCGCGATCGTGGCCGAAGACGCGCGGGCCGAGCCGCTCGGACATGCCGAAGCGCATCACCATCTGCTTCGCGGTCTCGGTCACCTTTTCGAGGTCGTTGGAGGCGCCGGTGGTGATCTCGCCGAAGACGATCTCCTCGGCGGCGCGCCCGCCCAGAGTCATCGCCATCGTGTCGGTCAGCTCGGCGCGGCTGGTCAGGAACTTGTCCTCGGTCGGCAGGCTGATCGTGTAGCCGAGCGCCTGGCCGCGGCTGATGATCGAGATCTTGTGGACCGGGTCGCAGTTGGGCAGGATGTGGCCGACGATCGCGTGGCCGAGCTCGTGGTAGGCGGTGATCAGCCGCTCCTTCTCGCTCATCACGCGGGTCTTCTTCTCCGGGCCGGCGATCACCCGCATGATCCCCTCCTCCAGCTCGTGCATGGAGATCTCGCGTTTGCCCTGGCGGGCGGTCAGCAGCGCCGCCTCGTTGATCAGGTTGGCGAGGTCGGCGCCGGTGAAGCCGGGCGTCTGACCGGCCAGCGCGTCGAGGTCGATCTGCTTGCCCAGCGGCTTGCCGCGCGTGTGCACCTCGAGGATCTTCTTGCGCCCCTTGCGGTCGGGGCGGTCGACGACGACCTGGCGGTCGAAGCGGCCGGGCCGCAGCAGCGCCGGGTCGAGGATGTCGGGGCGGTTGGTGGCGGCGATCAGGATGATGTTGTCTTTCATCTCGAAGCCGTCCATCTCGACCAGCAGCTGGTTGAGCGTCTGCTCACGCTCGTCGTGGCCGCCGCCCATGCCGGCGCCGCGGTGGCGGCCGACGGCGTCGATCTCGTCCATGAAGATGATGCAGGGCGAGTTCTGTTTCGCCTGCTCGAACAGGTCGCGCACGCGGCTGGCGCCGACGCCGACGAACATCTCGACGAAGTCCGAGCCGGAGATCGAGAAGAAGGGCACCCCGGCCTCACCGGCGACGGCGCGGGCGAGCAGCGTCTTGCCGGTGCCGGGCGGGCCGTAGAGCAGCACGCCCTTGGGGATGCGGGCGCCCAGCGACTGGAATTTCTTCGGGTTCTCGAGGAATTCCTTGATCTCCTGCAGCTCCTGCACCGCCTCGTCGACCCCGGCGACGTCGCGGAAGGTGATTTTCGGCGCGTCGACCGACATCCGCTTGGCTTTCGATTTGCCGAAGTTCATCACCCGCGAGCCGCCGCCCTGCATCTGGTTCATCAGGAAGATCCAGAAGCCGAAGAAGAGGACGAAGGGCAGGATGTAGGTGAGCAGCGAGAGCAGGCTGGAGCCGCCGGTGCCGTGGACCTTGGTCTTGACGTCGTTCGCTTCGAGCTGCTTGATCAGGCTCGCTTCCGCGTCGGGCGGATAGCCGGTGGAGAAGCTGTCGCCGCTCGTCTGCTTGACGTCGAGGGTGCTGTCCTTGACGTTGACGTTGACTTCTTCGATCCGACCGCTTTCGATCAGGCCGCTCTTCTGCTTGATCAGTTCGTTGTAGGTCGGCGATTCCGTGCTCGGGCCGGGGCTGATCACCCGCTGGGCGACGAACGCCAGAATGACCACCAGCAGGATCGGGAAAGCCGCGCTTTTGAAAAAACGCCTCACAGGGAAAATTCAGCGTACCAGGGCGGTTTCAGCGGTCTCACTCGATTCATCGGCCGGGGATCACTCGTTCAACGCGGCGACGTGGTCGAGGTTGCGGTAGCGCTGCGCGTGGTCGAGGCCGTAGCCGATCGCGAAGCGGTCGGGGATCGGGAAGCCGACGTAGCGGGGCGGCCTGACACCCTCGCGCAGGCGATCCGGCTTGATCAGCAAGGCGCAGGCCTCCAGCGAGGCGGGCTCGCGAGCTTCCAGATTGCGCTTCAGGTACTGCAGGGTGAGGCCGGAGTCGATGATGTCCTCGACGATCAGCACGTGGCGGCCCTCGATCGGCGCGTCGAGGTCCTTGAGGATGCGCACGACGCCGGAGGAGTCGGTCTGCGAGCCGTAGCTGGAGACCGCCATGAAGTCGATCTCGCAGGGGATGTCGAGGTGGCGCATCAGGTCGGCGAGGAAGATCACCGCCCCCTTCAGCACGCCGACCATGAACAGGTCGCGACCCGCGTAGTCCTCGCTGATCTGCCGCCCCAGCTCGGCGACCCGCCGCTGCAGGTCCTCGCCGGAGACGAGCGTCTCGCCGATCGCCTCAGTCGCGCCGGTGGCCTGGCTCACGTGTCGAGACTATCTATCGCTCGGCGCGCAGGACACCGCGCTCGGCGATCGCCCGGACGCCGCCGCCGAGATCGAGCATCGCGGTGCCGGTGCGGCGCAGGCCGGCGACCTGCTCGGCGTGGCGGGCGGCGCCGGCGACCGGGCGGCCGGCGGCGCGGTCGGCGAGCTGCTGGACGACGAGCCGGCGCAGCGCCGGCGGCAGCTCGGCCAGGCGCTCGAGCTCGATCGTGTTGCGGGCCGAGCCGTTGGAGCCGTCGAGCTCGGCGGCGACGAGCGCGTCGAGCAGCTCGGCCTCGTCGCGCAGCAGCTCGGCAGTGCGCAGCACGTTCTGCGCCGCCGCCGGATGGACGTCGGCGAGCGCCGCGGCGAGCCCGTGGCGCAGCCGGTTGCGGGCGTAGGCCGACCCGGCGTTGCTCGGGTCGTCGCGCCAGGCCAGCCCGCGCTCCTCGCAGTAGGCGGTCGTCTGCTGCTCGGGCGAAGCCGAGCAGCGGCCGCACCAGCCTGCCGTCGCGCGGCTTCATCCCCAGCAGCGCCCGCCGGCTCGGCGAGGAGGCGAGCCGGTAGAGGATCGTCTCGACCTGGTCGTCAGCGGTGTGGCCGGTGGCGATCAGGCCGTCGTCCGCCTCGGCGAGCCGCGCCGCCGCCGCGTAGCGCGTGTCGCGCGCCCAGGCCTGCAGGTTGCCGGGTCCCTCCGGCCGGCGCGGCCGCTCGACCTCGAGCCGCACCCCGAGCCGCGCGCAGAGCGCCGCGCAGTGCTCCTCGTCGGCGTCGGAGTCGTCGCGCAGCCCGTAGTTGACGTGCAGCGCCGTGACCGCCTCGGCCCCGAGCAGCCGCACCGCGAGGTCGAGCAGGCAGACCGAGTCCCGCCCCCCGGAGAGCATCGCGACCAGCGGCGTCCCCGGCGGCAGCATGCCGCCCCCGCGCACCGCCTCGAGCATCGCCTCGCTCTCCATATACGGACAGTGTTACGCGCGGCGGACCAGGTAGAGCGGGGTCGCGACCGGGAAGCCCTTGAGGTTGACCTCGCCGATCGCCTCGCAGGCGAGGCCGCGCTCGCTCAGCGAGCCGGTGACGCTGTCGGTGACGAGGACCTCGCCGGCCTGGGCGCGGCCGACGACGCGGTGGGCGAGGTTGACCTGGGTGCCGAAGTAGTCGCCGTCGCGGTAGACGGCCTCGCCGTGGTGGATGCCGACCCGCGGGCGCGGCCGGTCGGGGAACCGCTCGAGCAGGCCGACCGCCCAGACGGTCAGCGAGGTCGGTTCGGGCGAGACGACCATCACCTCGTCGCCGATCGTCTTCACCACGGTCGCCTCCGGCGGCAGCGTCGCCTCGACCGTCTCGACGAAGTTCTCGACCACGTCGAGCGCCTCGCGCTCGCCCTCCTCCTCGGTGTAGCGGGTGAAGCCGGTGAGGTCGATGAAGCAGAGCGTCACCGGGACCTCGCCGAGCTCCGAGAGCGGCGCCTCGAGGTCGGTCTCCATATGGCCGACCACGTCCTGCTCGAGGAAGAAGCGCAGGTAGCGGCGGTGCAGGTACTCGGTCAGCGGCCCCGCCAGCGGCAGCACGTCGGCGGCCATCTCGCCCATCTCCTCGGCGATCTCCAGCTCCGGCAGGGCGTCGCGGATCATCGGTTCGTGCACGTAGAGGTGGAACAGCCGGACCTCGGCGTCGGCGATCCGCCGCAGCGACTGCACGTATACGCGGACGAGCTGCAGCAGGGCGACCAGCGGCAGGCCGGCGGCGAGCACGCGGGCGATCTGGCGCAGGGCCATCAGGTCGTCGTGGCTGAGCTGCCGCTCGCGGCCGAGCGGCGTGCCGAGGATGACCAGGATGCGCTCGATCAGCTCCGGCTCGAGGCCGGTCTCGCGGGCGGCGTCGTCGAGCGTGACCAGCTCCTCGCGGTCGGGCAGCAGCTCCTCGACGAAGCCGAAGGCGAGGCGGCCCTCGCGGCCGGCCCGCCTCAGCTCCTCGAGCGAGTGGCCGCGCTCGCGCATCCGCGCCACCACCCGCGCCTGGGCTGCCGCGGCGACCGTCCAGCGTCCCCGCCGCACCGGCAGGATCTTCTCGGCCGCCCAGCGTTTCAGCGTGCTCGCCGGGACGCCGGAGCGGCGCGCGGCCTCGCTCAGGGAGATCCTCTCGTCGGCCATCGGACCACCATCTTCGCGCTTCGCTCCCGACGCGGAGAGTCAGATATGGACGCTTGGTCGCTCCGCGCTCAAGGACGAGGCTAGAGATGGGGGGAGCGGTGTGCGCCGCTCCCCCCTTCAGGCGACTATCTCCTCCTCAGAGTGCGCCTGAAGCACCGCCTCTCCGTCCTCGCCGGTGCGGATGCGAATCGCCTCCTCGACCGGCAGCACGAAGATCTTGCCGTCGCCGACCTCGCCCGTACGGGCGTGCTTGAGGATCGTCTCGACGACCAGGCCCTTGTCCTTGTCCTCGACCACGATCTCGAGCTTCAGCTTCGGCCGGACGCTGATCGTCAAGGACGAACCGCGATACCCCTCGACCATCCCCTTCTGCCGGCCGGAGCCCTTCGCCTCGCTGACGGAGAGCGAGGGCAGGCCCTTCTCGACCAGCTCGGCCCGGATCGGCTCGAAGGCCTCGTGGCGAATGAACGCTTCCACCTTCTTCATTCGGGAATCAACTTACGAAGGGGCGTCGCGGCCGTGTTTGGACGGATGGCGAAAATCCCGCTCGCCGCTCTCTCCTCAATGGCGGAGCGAGATCGGTGAGAGGATGCGCCGCCGATGCCGGCTCGCCTCAAACCGACCGCGCCGATCGCCCCGGCGGCGATCCTCGTCGGCGACCCGGGCCGGGCCCTGCTGCTCGCCCAGGAGCTGCTCGAGCAGCCGAAGATGAGCAACCACGCGCGCGGGCTCTGGGGGTACGGCGGGCGCACCGCGGAGGGTGAGGAGCTGACGATCCAGGCGACCGGGATGGGCGGCCCCAGCGCCGCGCTGGTGCTGGCCGACCTCGCGGAGCTCGGCGTCGAGCGGGCGGTCCGGGTCGGCACCTGCGTCGCCTTCGGCCCCGCGGCGCGGGCCGGCGAGCTGCTGGCGGTCGAGGCGGCGCTGGCGGCCGGCGGCAGCGCCGCCTCCTTCGGGGTCGGCGCCGGCGAGACGGTCGCGCCGGACGGGGAGCTGCAGCGGCGGCTGACGAGCTCACTCCGAGCGGACTGCACGCACCGTGACCGTCGCCAGCCTCGACACGATGCCGGCCCATCCGGAGGCCGCGGCGGGTGCTGCGGCCGCCGACATGCAGACCCTTGCCGTGCTGGCCACCGCCCGCAGGCTCGGTGTCGCCGCCGCCGCGCTGCTGATCGCGACGGACGCCGAGCGGGGCGAGACGCTGACGGGCGAGCGCCTGGACGAGGCCGCGAAAGGGCTCGGAAGGGCCGCTTCAGAGGCCCTATCTAACCCTCAAGTCGAAGGTTAGACTTTAGTCGTCGGAAGCCGAGTCGGCGGTGGCGCGACGGCGCTCGGCGGCGATTTCCCGCCGTAGACCGCCCACCTCGCGCGAAACGCGGTCGAGCTCGTCCTCGACCTCGTCGAGCCGCTGCGACATCGCGCGCAGCCGTCGCTCGAGCCGCTCGACGTCGCCGGCCGTGGGCAGATTGAGCGCCGCCAGCGCCGCGTGCTGGGCCTCCACCGCCTTCTCGCGGGCGCCGAAGGCGGCGGCGACCGCGTTCTCGAGCACGTGGCTGTCGAGCAGCGCCTGCGCCAGCTCGCCGATCGCCGCCTCGCTGCGGCGCCGCAGGCCGTCCTGATCGTCCTCGTATTCGCTCTCGAAGCTCACCCGCGACACCTTAGAGAATCCGCTCTGACGTCGGGGGATCCGCGCTGCGTAACGACTTCTTCACCGGCCCATCCGGCGCGGCTGAAAAGCTGCGAGGCCACAGGCATGGGTCATTCGTTGATTAAGGGCATGTTGGGGGGTGGCGCGGCGCGTTGCACGCCTCCGCACAACTCAGTACTTTGGGCAGGCCGCATGCTTGGGGAGAGGGTGGACACGGGTAGGGACCTGCTCGTGCACGCAGGGAGCGGGAACGCGAACGCATGAGACAGAAGCTCGCACTGATCATCGCGCTGGCCGGATTCGCGGTCGTCACCGCGCTTCGGCGTCGGCATGGCGGGCGCCGACCCCTCGACCGGTCTCGGCGAAGCCCAGGCGACCCAGGGCCTCTCGACGACCCCCTCGCTGGTCACGCCGCCGGGCGAAACGCCGGCCTGCTCCAACGGCGTCGACGACGACGAAGACGGGCTCACCGACCTCGAAGACCCCGACTGCGAATCGGCCGAAGACACGAGCGAGGAAGCCGAAGAAGCGGCGGGCGGCGAAGGCAAGCCCGCGACCCCCGCGGAAGGCGAAGAAGCCGAACAGCCGCGGCAGGCGGGCGGCGGCAAGGTCCGCAGCGGCGCAACCCTGGAAGCCTCCGAAGCCCCCAGCGAACCGGGCACCGGGGTCAAGCGCAACCAGAGCCTTGGCGGCGGCGGCGAAAGCGGCGGCGTCGCAGCGCCGGCCGCGACCGCCGGCGTGCAGCCCCCCAAGCAAGGCGGCGACGGCGGCTCGCAGTTCGGCCAGGGCGGCGCTCCGACCCCCGCCAATCCCGACGCGACGATCGCGACCTTCGGCCCGGCGCCGATCGGCGTCCCCAACTTCGTCATCGACTCGTTCGAGATCCCGCCCTTCCTGCTGCCGATCTACCAGGCCTGCGGAACCCAGTACGGGATCCCCTGGGAGGTCCTCGCCGCGATCAACAAGATCGAGACCGCCTTCGGCACCAACCTCAACGTCTCCAGCGCCGGCGCCGTCGGCTGGATGCAGTTCCTCCCTTCGAGCTGGGAAACCTATGGCGTCGACGCCAACGGCGACGGCCGCAAGGACCCCTACAACCCGGTCGACGCGATCTGCGCCGCGGCCCACTATCTCCAGGTGGCGGGCGGCGGCAAGGACCTCTACCACGCGATCTTCGCCTACAACCACGCCGACTGGTACGTGCAGGAGGTGCTGCTCTACGCGCGCGCTTACGGCAAGCTGCCGACCGATCTGGTCGGCTCGCTCACCGGGCTGACCGAGGGCGCTCACTTCCCGGTCGCCGCCGACGCCCGCTACGCGGACGAAATCTCCACCCGCGCGGCGCTGAGCAAGGCGACGCCGCAGCAGCGCGACGAATACGGCAACGCCGCCGAGGTGATCTCCTCCTCGCCGACCCGCCGCGGGATCAACATCTACGCCCGCCAGGGCGCCCCGGTGGTCGCCGTCAACGACGGCACGATCGTCAAGCTGGGCGACTCGAAGCAGCTCGGCCGCTACGTGATCCTGCGCGACGCCTACGGCAACCGCTACATCTACGCCAAGCTCGGCGCGATCGTGCGCAAGCACCGCCGTGTGGTGACCCCGAGCGGCAAGGAGAAGCGGGTCCCGGTCGACAGCCAGAACATCCGCCCGCGGCTCTACGCGCTGCCGCGACGCAGCGAGGGCGACCGGCCGTCGGGGGCGGCGGTCGACAGCGCCGCCGCCAAGGGCGCCGACGGCACCCTAAGGGTCGGGTCGAGGGTTATAGCCGGGACCGAGCTGGGGACGATCGGCGGGCCCGAAGGCGGCGTGGACCCACACGTCAACTTCGCCATCCGCCCAGCCGGCAAGGGCGCGCCGAAGATCGACCCGAAGCCGATCCTCGACGGCTGGAAGCTGCTCGAGGCGACGGCGATCTACCGCGCCAAGGGCCGCAACCCGCTGACCAGCGAGCTCAGTGGCGCCGGCGTCCTGCTGCTCTCCAAGGAGGCGCTCGAGCGCCGCGTGCTCGCCGACCCCCAGCTCGAAATCTACGACTGCGGCCGCACCGACATCGCCACCGGCAAGATCGACCGCCGCGTGCTGGCGGTGCTCGAGTACCTGGTCTCGAAAGGCTTCGAGCTCTCGGTCAGCGCGCTCGAGTGCGGCCACGGCTACCTGACCACGTCCGGCAACGTCTCCGAGCACTCGACCGGCGACGCGGTCGACATCCCGACGATCAACGGCGTGCCGGTCACCGGCCACCAGGGGCCGGGCACGCTGACCGACGAGCTGATTCGCACCGTCCTGCAGCTGCAGGGGACGATGCACCCCCACCAGGTGATCTCGCTCGAGGACCTGCCGGGCGAAACCAGCTTCGCCCTGCCCGATCACTACGACCACGTGCACATCGGCTACCGGCCGCTCGGCGGCGCCTTCGGCGAAGAGTTCAACGCCCTGCTGGGGCCGAAGCAGTGGCTGCGCCTGACCAAGCGGCTCGAGGGCATCCAGAACCCGAAGGTGCGCACGGCGCCGTCGCGGTTCGCGCTGCCCGACGGGCACAAGGGCAACTGAGCCAGTTCTTCGGATTCGTCCAGTTCGAGCTCCCCGGCGAGCTCGGGCTTCCCGACGGTCGCTACCTCGCCCGTGACGAGACGGGCGAGCGGGTGCTGGTGGTCGAGACGGTGGGCGCGCCACCGCCGGCCGCGCCGCCGCCGGCGCAAGGCGCAGAATGCGGACGAGCCCGGCGCCGAGCCGGCACCGCTTTCACTGGCCCGCGCAACCGCCGTGCGAGCCCACGAGCCCTTCGACTCGAGCGAGACGGCGGAGCGCTGGCTGAGCGAGACCCTGGAGGGCGAAGAAGCGACCGACGCAGCGATCGCCGAGGCGCTGGCCCTGCTCAACCGGGCGCTGCACGCGAATGCCGTGGCGAGCGGTGCGCCTGGGCCGTGAGCTGCGCAGCGAGCATGCGGCGACCGTGCGAATCGGACATGGCAGCGGCAAGGAGGTGGCGTCCGGACGCTTCTCCAGCGCGCGAGAGGTCGACGTGCGCGGCGGGCGCTCGCAGCGCCGTCGGCGCGAGGAAGAGCTGCGCCCCCAGGAGCGGGTCGCCGCCCTGCTCGGCGGCCGCGAGCAGCTCGACGCCTGCGAGACCCTGCTCCTCCGAGCCCGCGCCGACCTCGACGCCGGCCGCAACCGCGAGGCCGCCCTGCAGCTCCGCGTAGGCCTCGAGGCGCTCTTGGTCGAGCTCGACTGGCGCCCTGTCCGATCCCGGCCACCAGGAGGACATGGCAACGCTGAAGAGTCGTCGCAGTGAGGTTGGGGAGGCTGCAAACGAAGCGCTCCACGGCGAACTCAGCTCCCCCAACTTAAGCTCAGTAAGGGAGCTGCTCGAGGTATCCGAGCGCGTGCTCAGGCGTCGCCGCGTGCTAAGAGGCTGACGCGGGGATGCTCTCGAACCGGCGGATACTCAAAAACGCGGTCTGATTAGACCGCGTTTTGTCGGGGCGAGAGCATCCCCGCGGCAGCCTCCCCGTCAGAGCGAAAGCCGCCGCGCCACGACCTCGTCGAGCAGCGACTCGGCGATCTCGTGCGCCTCCTCCAGCGCGATGCCCTCGAGCGAGGGGATGCCGATCACGGTCAGCCCGGCGGCGCGGGCGGCGGCGACGCCGGTCGGCGAGTCCTCCAGCGCGACGACCCCCGGCCCGGCCTCGACTCCGAGCCGGCGGCAGGCCTCGAGATAGGGATCCGGGGCAGGCTTGGGCTCCGCCACTTCGTGGGCGCTGAGGACGACGTCGAAGCGGTCCTCGAAGCCGGCGATCTCCAGCGAGCGCCGGACGAAGGCGAGCGGCGAGTTGGAGACCAGGCCGAGCGGCGTGCCGCGCCGCTTCAGCTCTCCCAGCAGCTCGCGCGCGCCGACCATCGCCTCCACCCCGTGCTCGAGCTCGGCGACGACCAGCTCGTTGAGCTCCTCGATCAGCGCGAGGGCCCGGCCGGGCTCCTGAAGGCGGCGCTCGAGGATGCCGCCGGCGATCTCGGCCGAGGTGCCGACCAGCTCGCGCTTGTCGGTCGGCGTGAATTCCAGCCCGCGGCGCTCGAAGAGGTCGCGCTCGGCCCGCGTCCAGACCGACTCGGTGTCGAGCAGCAGGCCGTCGTTGTCGAAGACGACGGCTGTCAGCGGCTGCGGGTGCATGCGCGGCAGCATAAGCTGATGCGGTGCCGTTCCACGTCGAGATCAGCGGGGCCCTCAACCACGCCCGCGCTTTCAACCTCAGCCTCGACGAGCTGCGGCGTCAGGTGCTCGAGCCCTGGCTGACCGGCCGGTCGGTCGAGCTCGGCGAACGCGAATGGCCGCCGCAGGAGAGCTCGCTGCGGATCCTCGAAGGGCGCCACCTCGACACTCCCGACCTCTCCTTCGGCCAGGGCTGGGCCAACGCCGAGCGCACGGCCGAGGACGTGACGCAGCGAGTGCTGGCCGAGACCAAGCCGCCGAAGCTGCCCGACGCCTTCGTCGTCGAGACCGACCTGCCGGAGGCGACCGTGGCAAAGATGCTGGAGGGGCAGCAGGCGCTGCCGGTTCCACTCAGCGACGTCGAGAGAAAGCTCGACGGCCGCGACCCGGAGGTCGCGGCCGTCATCCTGGTCACGCGCCGTCGAAGCGCACCGTGACGCCGCGGGGGACGACGATCACCGGGAAGGTGGCCGCCTCGACCGCGTAGTCGCTGGAGGCGCTGAGCGTCACCCGGCCCTGCGGCGACTCGGGACGCGAGCCGACGACCAGCAGGTCGACCGGGCCGCGCTCGTAGCTGACGACGCTCGCCCCGAGGGCAGCGGCCAGGCCGTCCGCGGTCGCCCGCGCCGCGTCGTCGCCCTCGTCGATCAGGCCGACGGTGTTGACGCCGACCGCGGGGCGCTCGCGCAGCCCCGCCGGCGCGACGGCGATCGTCGACGGGCCGCCGAGCAGCAGTTTGTGGGCCGAGATCCCCGGCTTGACCAGGCCGGTAGCCGTCCTGTATTCGGAGCCGAAGACGATCACGTCGGCCCCTTCGGCTTCGGCCAGCTCGGAGAGGCCGACGCTGGTGTTCGGGTTGATCACGATGTGGCGCGACATGTCGGGGGTGCCGACCGCCGCCGCGCCGTGGGCGAGCAGCTCTTCGGCCTCCTTCTGCTCGAGCGATTCGCCGTAGGAGTGGCGGACGTAAGCGAGCGAGAGCTCGGCGCCCGCGGTCGCGAGCAGCCGGCCGAGCGCCAGCGCGTCGCGGTCGTTGTCGGTGTCGTCGTAGGAAACGATGATCTTCAAAGCCATTTCGGTGCCTCCTTTGAGGGACGGTGCGAAGTCTGGAATCGATGTTGGCACCGGTCTGACATCAGCGCAACTGTTATGCCTGCTTGTTAAGATCAGTATTGCTTATGTTGAACTCGAACCGCCTCAACGTCTTCCGCGAGGTGGTCGAGCGGCGTTCCTTCTCCGGCGCGGCGGACGCCCTCTCCTACTCGCAGTCGGCGGTCTCGCAGTCGGTCGCGGCGCTCGAGGAGGAAGTCGGCGCGCAGCTGATCGAGCGCAGCCGTGGCGGGGCGCGGCCGACCGCCGCGGGCGCGGCGCTCGCCGGCCACGCCGGCGGCATCCTGGCGAGCATCGAGACGGCCGAGTCCGAGCTGGCGGCGATCGTCGCCGGGCGCGGCGGCCGCCTGCGGGCGGCGTCCTTCCCGAGCGCCGGGGCGACGCTGATGCCGCGGGCGATCGCCGGCTTCCGCGCCTCGCATCCCGGGGTCGAGATCACGCTCGCCGAGGGCGAGCCGGAGGAGATCGCGCCGCGTCTGCGCGCCGGCGAGCTCGACTTCGTCCTGCTCTATGAGTTCGAGGGCGTCGGCGAGCGGCTCGAAGCGGGGATCAAGCGGTTCGAGCTGCTCGACGACCCGCTGCAGCTCGCCCTCCCCGCCGAGCACCGCCTCGCCGGCCGCCGGCGGGTTCGGCTGGAGGACCTGAGCGAGGAGGCCTGGATCCAGACCTCGGCCTCCACCCCATGCGCGCGCCACGTCGTCCGCTCCTGCCACGCGGCGGGCTTCGAGCCCCAGGTCTCCTTCGAGAGCGACGACTACCAGACCGTCCAGGGCCTGGTCGCCGCCGGCGTCGGCGTGGCGCTGATCCCCCGTCTCGCCCTCTCGACGCTGCGCGCCGACATCCAGATCCGACCGCTGGAGCCGAGCAGCCCGATGCGCAAGGTCTTCGCCGCGACGCCCCGCGCCGCCGCGATCACCCCGGCGGTGGCGACGATGCTCGACGTGCTTCGCCAAGCCGTCCCCGGGGAGAGCGCCGGGGACGGCTTGGCATCGCACTCGGGGCCCTACCCGGCTCCTCCTGGAGCCGGCGCCGCCGGCCGGCTGGGTGCCCCGTCCGGGTAGCCCAGCGAGGGCACGTCCGAGGGGTACACCTCGTGCCCGTGGACGGCGATGTCGCCCGTCTCCATTTCTTCCTCCGTCATCCGCAACGGCACGAAGATGCTGACGATTTTCAGCAGGATGTAGGTCATGATCGCCGAGAAGACGATGATCCAGAGCGCGGTCAGCGCCTGCCACTTGAGCAGCTCCAAACCGCCACCGGAGATCAGGCCTTCGTGTTCGCCGCCCATCGCCACGTTGGCGAAGATGCCGACGAGCAGGCCGCCGCAGACGCCGGCGAAGCCGTGCGTGTACACGACTCCCAGCGTGTCGTCGACGTTGCGGAACGGCGCCGTGCGGCTCAGGTAGTTGAGTGCCAGATACACGATCACCGAGGAGACGACGCCGATGATGATCGCGCCCCAGCCGTTGACGAAACCGGCGCCGGGCGTGATCGCGACGAGGCCGACGATCATCCCGTTGACCGACCCGATCAGGCTCGGCTTGCGGCCGGTCAGGTAGTCCATCGCGACCCAGACGAGGAAGGCGACCGCGGTGCAGATGTTCGTGTTGAGCACCGAGGCCGAGGCGACTTCGCCGGCGCTGTACCAGTCACCGCCGTTGAAGCCGTTCCAGCCCATCCACAGCAACCCGGCGCCGACCGCGACCATCGCCAGGTTGTTCGGCGCGTCGATCTCTCGATCGCGCTGCAGGCGCGGTCCGATCACGGCCGCGGCGACGAAGCCCGAGACGCCGGCGGCGAGGTGGATCACGTAACCGCCGGAGTAGTCGACCGCGCCGTGCTGGGCGAAGAAGCCGCCGCCCCAGATCAGGAAGGCGTTGATCGTGTAGCAGAACAGCGTCCAGAGGGCGACGAACGGGATCCACGCCTTGAAGTTGATCCGCCCGAGCACCGAGCCCAGCATGAGGATCGGCGTGATCGCCGCGAAGACGATCTGGAAGTAGGCGAGCGTCGATTGCGGGAAGAGGAATTCTTCTTCCGCCAGCTCCGGGATGTGCGCCTGGCCTAAGAGTTCGTGGCTGCTCAGGATCGATCCGGGCTTACCCCAGAAGTTCCCGAAGAAGCCGCTATCGGAGATGTGGATCGGCTCGCCGAAGCCCATCTTGAAGCCGACGAGCACCCAGAGAATGAGCACGATCGCGAAGGCGACGAACGCCATCATCATCGAGTTCACCGACCAGCGTTTCTGCATTACCCCGCCGTAGAGCACGACCAGACCGGGCACGCTCATCAGGCCTACCAGCGTCGCGGCGGTCATCTGCCATGAGTTGGCGCCTTCGCTCAGCCATTCCATAGAAGAGTTCGTTCCTTTCTCGACTTTGATGCTTCTCGGACCGCTGAACCCTCCCGCCGGGGCCGCCGCGGCACTACGTACACGTGTCTAAAGATCGGCGCCGATTCTTCTCCCCGCTGGCGCGGCGCCGGCCTCACCGGGCCGTATAACCTGCCGCTCATGCCACTTGAAGGACATTACGAGCGGCAGACCACCCCGCTCTACAAGCTGAGCCCGCGCGAGACCAAGGCGGCCCTCCTCGTCCTCTTGGTGACCGTCGTCGCGCTGCTCGCCGTCGTCGTCGCGACCGCCGGCGACAGCAACCCGCCGACCCCGATCGGCTGCATCAGAGCCGAACGTCGCCGGGGTCGTCGGCGCCGAAACGATCAGCGGCTGCGGCGTCGAGGCGGAAGCGAAATGCGCGCACGCGGCGCTCTACGACAGCCCACGGGCGCAGGGCGTCGTCGCCGAGTGCAAGCGGCAGGGCATCAAGTTCTGAGCCGCAGCAGCTTGCGGCTAGCCGAGCGCCGCGAGCAGGGCGTCCAGCTCCTCGTCGACCTCGCCGTCGAGCTTCAGCTCGGCGGCATCGTCGTACGGGGTGGCGCCCTTGGTGACGATCGCCAGCCTGCCGCCGGAGGCGAGCGTCAGCTCGGGCAGGGCGGCAACCGGGTGGACGACCAGCGAGCTGCCGATGCAGAGCATCAGCTCGGCGCTCGCGGCGAGCTCCTGCGCCCGGCGCATCGCGTCTTCGGGCAGCATCTCGCCGAACAGCACGACGTCCGGTTTGACCGCGCCGCCGCAGACCGCGCAGATCGCGACGCCGTCGGCGTCGAAGAGGGCCTCGACGTCGTCCAGCCCATAGCCGGCGACGCACTCGCGACAGGTCGAGGTCGCGATCGAGCCGTGGACCTCGACCACCTCGCGCGAGCCGGCGGCGCGGTGCAGCCGGTCGATGTTCTGCGTGATCGTGCCGGCGAGCAGGCCGCGCCGCTCGAGCTCGGCCAGCGCCTCGTGCGCGCGGTTCGGCCGCTTGTCGCCAAGCGAGGCGAAGCGCGGCCGGTAGTAGGACCAGAAGCGCGCCGGGTCGCGCTCGAAGACGTCGATGTGGGCGACCTCCATCGGATCGACGTTCGCCCACAACCCGGTCTCCGGCGTGCGGAAGTCCGGAATCCCGGAGGGGACCGAGACCCCGGCGCCGGTCAGCGCCACGGTGCAGCGCGACGCCCGGACCAGCTCGGCCAGCTCCCGCCGACGGGCCGTTCCCACGACTCGCTTCGGCCCGTCGGCTACTTGCCGCTCCATTTGGGGGTGCGTTTGGCCAGGAAGGCGGCGATGCCCTCCTTGGCGTCCTCGCTGTTGAAGGCGGTGCCGAAGGCCTGCTTCTCGGCCTCGATGCCCTCGTCGAGGTCGCCCTTGTGCGAGGCGCTCTTGATCTGGCCGCGGGCGATCGGCGCCTGGGCGGCCAGCTTGCGCGCCCACATCAGCGCCGTCTCGAACAGCTCGTGGTCGGGCACGACCCGGTTGGCGAGCCCGGCCTCGAGCGCCTCGCCGGCGAGGATCGCCTCGCCGGTCAGGTTCATCTCCAGCGCCTTGTTCGGGCCGACCAGGCGCGGCAGCCGCTGCGTGCCGCCGAACCCGGGCACGATCCCGAGCTTGATCTCCGGCTGGCCGAAGACCGCCGCCTCGGCGGCGATCCGCACGTCGCAGGACATCGCCAGCTCGCAGCCGCCGCCGAAGGCGATCGAGTTGACCGCGGCGACCGTCGCCGTGCTCTCGCTGCCGAGCTCGCGCAGCAGCGCGTGGCCCTTGTGCAGCAGCTCTTCGCCCGCCGCTTCGTCCATCGCCGTGAATGCCTTGATGTCGGCGCCGGCGGAGAAGACGACCGGGATCGCGGAGGCGACGACCATCGCGCCCAGCTGATCCGACGCCTTCACCTTCTCCCAGACCGTGCCGAGATCGCGGATCACGTCGGGCGAGATCGCGTTCATCGGCGCGTTGGCGAGCCAGGCGATCGCCACGTCGCCGCGCGTCTCCAGCTTCACCGTCTCCGGCTGGTCGCCCTCGTCGGGCTGCGGGTAGGGATAGAAGCCCTGGCCCGACTTGAGCCCGAGCCGGCCCTGGGCGACGAGGCGCCTCAGCAGCAGCGGCGGCGCGAAGCGCTCGCCGTGCTTCTCCGCCAGCCCCTCGATCCGCTCGAGGATCGTGTCCAGCCCCTCGAGGTCGGCTTTCCAGAACGGCGGGAAGAGGCCTTTGCGCGGGTCCAGGCCGGCCCCGGCCATCATCCCGAGGTCGATGTCGCGGACCGAGCAGACGCCCTCCTCGACCAGCTGGCAGGCCTCGATCAGGGCGCGGCCGGTGAACATCGCGACCAGCTCCTCGGTGTCGGGCTCCGCGTCGCCGGGGATGTTCTGCTCGCCCTCCTTGAAGAAGCCCTCGCCGCCGCTCTTGACGCCGAGCTTGCCGTCGGCGACGAGGCCCTGCAGGCCCCTGATGGACGTAGAAGCTCTCGCCGTAGGAGTCGTTGAGGTGCTCGGCGACGTGCAGCACGGTGTCGAGGCCGAGCAGGTCGGTGAGGAAGAAGGGGCCCATCGGCGCCGCCTTGGCGCCGGCTATCGCCTCGTCGATCGCCTTCAGCGAGAGGCCCTGGATCTCCTGGACGCGCCAGATCTCACCCATCGTCGCCATCAGCACCCTGTTGACGACGAAGCCTGGGACCTCGCCGCAGACGATCGGCTGCTTCTTGATCGCCTGGGCGAAGTTGTAGGCGGCGGTCGCGGTCTCCTCCGAGCTGTCCTCGCTGGCGATCACCTCGACCAGCGGCATCACTGAGGCCGGATAGAAGAAGTGGAAGCCGACGACCTTGTCGGGACGCAGCGTCGCTTCGCCGATCTCGGTGATCGAGAGCGAAGAGGTGTTGGAGGAGAGGATCGCGTGCCCGGGGGTGGCGGCGTCGAGCTCGCGGAAGACCGCCTGCTTGATCTCCATCCGCTCCGGCACCGCCTCGACGACGAAGTCGACGTCGCCGAACTCGCCGTAGCTCGTCGTCCCGACGATCAGCCCCATCACCTCGGCGAGGCGCGCATCGGCCTGCTCGGAGGTCAGCTTCTCCTTCTTGACCAGGCGGGCGAGCTGCCCCTCGGTGACGGCGCGGGCTTTCTCCACCGCCGCGTCGACGAACTTCTGGTCGATGTCCTTGACGACGACGGGGATGTCGGACGCGGCGATCGCCTGCGCGATCTCGCCGCCCATGGTGCCGCCGCCGACGACGGCGGCCTTCGAGACGAACATTCGGTGGCTTCCTCCAGTTAGTGGGCCGGAGAAGGCTATAGCCGCGGCGGAAGTTGCTGCCTTTTCCCCACGACGGGGTGGAAAAGGCAGCAATCGGCGCGCGCGCCGATGCGGACAAAGGCGCCGGGCGATCGTTGTACCGCGGTACAAAGGCATCTCAGGCGCGCTCCCATTAGGCTCCTCTGGCTCTTCGACCAAGTGAGGAACAGACACTCGATGACTCGTATTCGCCAGCAGAACGTGACCGCAGCGCAGTGGAGCTCCAACGGGGAGGCCCTCGGCGCGATCGACCTGACCCTGCCCGAGAACAACCCGTTCGGCGCCAACGTCTTCTCGATCGCCGTGCAGCGCGAACGGCTGCCAGGCGACGTGTTCGAGAAGCTGCAGGCGACCCTCGCCGACGGCGAGGCGCTCGACCCGAGCCTCGCCGACGCGGTCGCCGAGGCGATGAAGGAATGGGCGCTGGAGAACGGCGCCACCCACTACACCCACATGTTCCAGCCGCTGACCGGCTCGACCGCGGAGAAGCACGACTCGTTCTTCGAGCCGGCGGGCGAAGGCACGGCGCTGGCCGGCTTCTCCGGCAAGGAGCTGGTCCAGGGCGAGCCCGACGCCTCCTCCTTCCCGACCGGCGGCGTCCGCGCCACCTTCGAGGCGCGCGGCTACACCGCCTGGGACCCGACCTCCCCCGCCTTCCTGCTGGAGAACCCGAACGGCGTCCTGCTCTGCATCCCGACCGCCTTCGCCTCCTGGACCGGCGAGGCGCTCGACGGCAAGATCCCGCTGCTGCGCTCGATGGACGCCCTCTCCCGCTCGGCGATCAAAGCGCTGCGCCTGCTCGGCGACGACGAGAGCCAGCGCGTCTTCACGACGGTCGGCCCCGAGCAGGAGTACTTCCTGATCGACGAGCAGTACTACTTCGAGCGGCCCGACCTGATCGCCACCGGCCGCACCCTGTTCGGCGCCAAGCCTCCGAAAGGGCACGAGCTCGACGACCACTACTTCGGCTCGATCCCCGAGCGGGTGCTGGCCTTCATGCTCGAGTCGGAGCTGGAGATGCGCAAGCTCGGCATCCCGGTCAAGACCCGCCACAACGAGGTCGCGCCGGCGCAGTACGAGATCGCGCCGATCTTCGAGAACTCCAACGTCGGCTCCGACCACCAGCAGCTGCTGATGCAGACGCTGGAAAGCGTCGCCCGCCGCTACGGCTTCGTCTGCCTGCTGCACGAGAAGCCCTTCGCCGGCGTCAACGGCTCGGGCAAGCACAACAACTGGTCGATGGGGACCGACAGCGGCTCCAACCTGCTCGACCCGGGCGACACGCCGGCCGACAACATCCACTTCCTCTTCTTCTGCGCCGCGGTGATCCAGGCGGTGAACAAGCACCAGGGGCTGCTGCGCGCCTCGGTCGCCAACATCGGCCAGGACCACCGGCTCGGCGCCAACGAGGCGCCGCCGGCGATCATCTCGATCTTCCTCGGCGGCGAGCTGGAAAAGGTCTTCGAGGCGATCGCGACCGGCGAAGGCGATCCGAACACGCCGGCCTCGTTCCTCGAGCTGGGCGCGACGGTGCTGCCGAAACTGCCGATGCACGGCGGCGACCGCAACCGCACCTCGCCGTTCGCCTTCACCGGCAACAAATTCGAGTTCCGGGCGCTGGGGTCGAGCATGTCGCTCGCCTTCCCCAACACGGTGCTGAACACGATCGCCGCCGAGGCGATCGACGAGCTCGCCGGCAAGCTGGAGGAGAAGCTGAACGGCGGCAAGCCGATGCCCGAGGCGGTGATCGAGCTGGTCAAGGAGAGCTACTCGGCCAACAAGCAGGTCTGCTTCGGCGGCGACAACTACGCCGAGGAGTGGCACGCGGAGGCCGGGCAGCGCGGGCTGAAGAACCTGCGCACGACCCCGGACGCGCTGCCGGAAGTGATCTCCGAGCAGACCGTCGCCGCGTTCGAGAACTACAACGTGCTCTCCAGGCGCGAGCTCGAGTCGCGCTTCGAGGTCTGGCTCGAGCAGTACGCGATCCGTGCCAACATCGAGGCCGAGACGACGCACTCGATCGCCAAGACGATGATCCTTCCCGCGGCGCTGCGCTACATGGCGCTGATCCGCGAGTCGGGTCGCGCCGAAGGCGTCGCCGGCGAGGTCGAGGCCGGGCTCGACGCACTCGGCCAGTCGCTGCTCGAGCTCGAGGAAGCGAACGCCTACCCGGACGAGCTCGAGGGGGTCGACCTGGCGATCCACGCCCGCGACAAGCAGCTCGCGGCGATGGACAGGGTGCGCGAGGCGGCCGACACGCTGGAGAAGGTCGTCGCCGACGACCTCTGGCCGCTGCCCAAGTACGAGGAGATGCTGTTCATCAAGTAGTCCGCTGGGCGGTCTCGGCGGGCAGGCCCGGGCCGCCGTTTCGCGGATTCAGGTCGGCGAGGAGCTCGAGCAGGCGAGGCTCGGGCTCCGCGTCGTCGATCACGACCGCGGTCCCGGGCCAGCCGAAGCGCAGGTAGCGGTCGTAGGCCTGGCGCGAGCTGCGGTCGGGCTCGTAGATCCACGAGCCGGTGTTCCAGTAGCGGGTGCGCGAGTCGGCGCTCGAGCGGACGTCGGCGAGCGGCTGGTGGGTGTGGGCGAAGACGATGCGGTCGCTGTGCTCGCGCCAGCCGAGGTTGGCGACGACCTGGGCGAAGGCCTCGAGGGCGTGCTCGGAGGGGTCGCTGGGCGAGACGACGCTGGCCGAGGGGTAGAGCGGCGGGGCTCGTCTTCGCCGGGGACGGGGCGTTCGCCCCTGAGGCGGTGCAGGCCACGCAGCGGCAGCTTCAGCGCCGACTCGATCTTCCCGGCCCGCCCGGCGGCGCGGAAGACGTTCTGCTGGGCATGGGTGCCATGCGGCATCTGCGCGGCGCTGTACAGCCACTCGGTGAGCAGGGTGATCACCGACTCGTAGTCCTCGATCGTCTTCGGCTGCTCCGGGCCGCCGGTCGCGATGCCCCACAGCGTGCGCGTCAGCAGCCGGCTACCGCGCGAGCCGCTGAGCCGGGCGTGCGGCGCCGCCGGCGAGCGCCGCCTCGAGCCGGTTCTCGGCGTCGCGGTGAACCAGGTGGTGGTCGTGGTTGCCGGCGAGGAAGACGAGCCGCTTGCCCGGCAGCCGCTCGGCGATCAGCCGCAGCAGCCCGTCGGAGGCGTCGACCGAGCCGAAGAGGAAGTCGAACAGGTCGCCGAGGAAGATCAGCTCGTCGATGCCCTCCAGCGCCGGCGCCAGCCGCTCCAGGAAGGCCTCCTCGCGCAGCAGGTCCCGCCCCGTCCAGGCGCCGAAGTGGGTGTCGGAGATGACCAGCGCCCTCATCCGAGGGGCCTCCTGTCGAGCAGGACGAAGCAGGCGAGGGCGCCGCCGAGGGCCGTGGCGGAGAGGATGGCAAGGGCGGTGGCGTAGGGGCCGGGGCCGGGAATCGGGCCTTCGCCAGAGTGGATCACTACGCCGAGGATCATCGTGCCGGCGGCGGCGCCGATCCAGCGCACGGTGAGGACGAGGGCGTTGGCGTCGCCGCGCTCCCCGGCCGCGACCTCGTTGCTGAGGTCGGTGAGCAGCGAGGTGAACATCGGGGCGATGCTCGGGCCGAGCAGCAGCAGGCCCGGCAGCAGCAGCGCGTAGCTGTCGTTGTCGACGAAGAGCGCCAGCCAGGCGAGCGCGACGGCAGCGAGCAGGTAGCCGAAGAGGGCCGGGGCGCGGGCGCCGATCCGGTCGGTCAGCCGCCCGGTGAAGACGCTGAAGATTGGCTGGGTGATGACCGCCGGGGCGAGCGCCAGAGAGGCGAGCAGCGGCCCGTAGCCGAGCACGTGCTGGAAGAAGGTCGCCATGTAGATGATGAAGCTGGTGATGATCATCTGCGCCGCGAACATCGCCAGCACGATGCCACGCAGGGCGCGCACCCGCAGCAGGCCGACGTCGAGCAGCGGATGGCGGGTGCGCAGCTCGAGCGCGGCGAAGCCGCCGAGCAGTGCGAGGCCGACGCCGAAGAGGCTCAGCGTCGCGGGCGAGTCCCAACCCCAGGCGAGCGCCTGCATCAGCGCCACGAGCAGCGCCGTGAGCCCGGCGAAGAGGACGACGAGGCCGGTCGTGTCGAAGGGCTCCGGCTCCCCCACCGGCCGGTTGTCGACCTTCAGCGCCCCGACGACGACGAGGCTCGCCCCGACCGCCGCCTGCAGGGCGAAGAGCGCCCGCCAGTCGATCGCCTCGGTCAGCACACCCGCCAGCACGGGCCCGAGCGTCAGCACGCTGACGCCGATCGCCGAGTAGGCGCCGATCGCGCGGCCGCGGCTCTCCTTGGGCACCCGGTTGGCGATCATCGCGGCGCTCGCCGGGTAGAGCGTCGACGCCCCGGCCCCGGAGACGGCGATGCTCGCTACCAGCCAGACGAAGCCCTGCGAGACGGCGGCCGAGAGCGCGCCGGCGGCGAAGACCGCAAAGGCGACGAGCAGCACCTGGCGGTGGCCGTAGTAGTCGCCGAGCCGGCCGCCCGGCGCGGCGAACAGCGCCAGGGTGAGGAAGAAGGCGTTGACCACCCACTGCCCCTCGGCCTCGCTCAGGTGCAGATCGGCGACGATCGTCGGCTGGATCACGCCGAGCGCCGTCTGTCCGAGGTAGCAGGTGAAGAAGGCGAGGCCGCCGAACCACAGCGCCCAGCGAGTGAGGCCCGTCGTCACGGGCGGGACAGTACCCGCATCTCCAGACCGCCCTTGGGCGACAGCGTCGGCATCTGGCGCACCGTCATCGTGCGGCCGGGAAGCGCGTCGAGGCGCAGGCGCTGCAGCAGCATCGTCGCCACCAGCTTCACCTCCGTCTGGCCGAAGCGCTTGCCGATGCAGATGCGGCTGCCGCCGCCGAAGGGGACGTAGGCGCCGCGCGGCAGCGCCGCCTTGCGCTCGCGGCGTGAAGCGCTCGGGGATGAAGGCCTCGGGGTCCGGGAAGACCTCGGGGATGCGGTGGCTGGCCCAGGAGCAGTAGTTGACGTAGGCGTCTCGCGGCACCGTGTAGCCGCCGAACTCGAACTCGCGCACGGCGCGGCGCGGGCCGATCCAGGCCGGCGGGTAGAGCCGCAGCACCTCGTCGAGGACCATGTCCAGGTAGGGCATCTTCTCCAGGCTGTCGACGTCCGGCGGCTCGCCGCCGAGCACCTCGTCCTGCTCGGCGCAGAGCTTCTCGACCACGTCGGGGTGGCGGGCGAGCTCGTGCATCATGAAGCTCAGGGTCGAGGTCGAGGTGTCGTGACCGGCGAACATCAGGGTCATCGTCTGGTCGCGCACCTCGCGGTCGGTGAACGCCTCCCCCGCCTCGCCGCGGGCGCCGAGCAGCAGGCTGAGGATGTCCTGGCGCTCGGCGTCGGGTGCCGCGCGGCGGCGCTCGATCTCGCCGAAGACGATCTCGTCGAGCACCTTGCGCGAGGCGACCAGCTTGCGCCAGGGCGAGCCCGGACCGCGCAGCAGGCGCCACTGGTAGTCGATTCCGTAGAAGCCGAGCGCGCGCTCGAAGTGGTGCGCCGCGGCGGCGCCCTTGCCGGCCTCGTCGGGGTCGAGCCCGAGCAGCGCCCGCATCGCGATCCGCATCGCCAGGTTGCGCATCCAGTCGTACACGTCGACGACGCTGCCGGGGCGCAGGGCGGCGATCGCCGCGCCCGCCTCGGCGGCCATCGCCTCGACCGAGGCGGTCAGCTGGCGGCGGTGGAAGGCTGGCATCATGATCGCCCGCGCGCGGTCGTGGTAGTCGTCGTCGATCGTCAAGAGGCCGTCGCCGAGCAGCGGGATCAGGTCGCCGAAGCTCGACTCGCGCCAGTGGAAGTTCTCCGGCTGGGCGACGGTGACGAAGTTGTTCGCCTCCGGGCCGAGCATGAAGATCACCCTGGTGTGGAGCAGCCGCATGCTGAAGATCGGCCCGTGCGCTTCGTAAGCGGCGAGCAGCAGCGGCAGCGGGTCGTGGGCGATCTGGTGCGTGCGGGCGAAGCTGAAGTCGTTCGGCCCGGGCGGGAACTTCCCCCTTCCGCGCCACTCGGCGAGGATGTCGGTTGCGACCCGGCGAACCGGGTTGGGCGAGAGCTGCCGGGGCCTGGCGACGGGTGCGGCGGTCTCGACCGGCATCGTTTTCGGATGCTAGCTGGCTGACCGGCCAGTCGCCGCCAGTCTGGCCGCAATCCGTGAAACCTCTACGGCGCCGGGTCAGGACGGGGTGGATGCGGCTAGTGTCCGCAGGCGGCCTCGATGTCGCGGCCGCGGGTGAGCCGCACGGTCGCGGCGAGGCCGTGCTCGGCGAGCACCGCGCGGAAGCGCTCGATCCGCTCCGGCGAGGAGCCGTCGTAGGCGCCGGTCGGGTTGTAGGGGATCAGGTTGACCTTGTAGGCGCGGCGGTCGAGCAGCTCGGCCAGCTCGCGCGCGTGCTCGGGCAGGTCGTTGACCCCGTCGAGCATCACGTACTCGACGAAGACCTTGCGGCGGCGGCGCGCCCGCCAGCGCTCGCAGGCGGCGAGCACCTCCGCCAGCGGGTAGCGCTCGTTGACCGGCATCAGCTGCGAGCGCAGGCCGTCGTTCGGCGCGTGCAGGGAGAGCGCCAGGGCGATCGGCATCGGCGTTTCGGCCAGCCGGTCGATCCCCGGCACCCAGCCGACGGTCGAGATCGCCGTGCGGCGGTGGGTGACGCCGAGCTCGGGCAGGCGCTCGCAGGCCTCGAGCACCGCGTCGACGTTCATCGTCGGCTCCCCCATCCCCATGAAGACGACGTGGTCGATGTCTTCGACGCGGCGGAAGTGCAGCGCCTGGTCGAGGATCTCGTCGGCGCTGAGGTTGCGGCCGAACCGCATCTGGCCGGTGGCGCAGAAGGTGCAGGTCAGCGGGCAGCCGGACTGCGAGGAGACGCAGACCGAGCGCCGCCCGTCGCGGTAGCGCATCAGCACCGCCTCCAGCGGCCGCCCGTCGGCGGTGTGGAAGAGCGCCTTGACCGTGCCGTCGTCGGACTTCGCCTCGGTCCGGAGCTCCAGGGTCGAGAGCGGCACCGCCGCGGCCAGCCGCTCGCGCAGCGCGGCCGGCAGGTTGGTCATCTCGCCATAGGAGCCCGCCCCGCGCGCCACCCACTCCCAGACCTGGGCGGCGCGATAGGACGGCTCGCCGGCATCGGCGAGCGTCTGCTTCAAGAGGGCGCGATCCACCCCCCGAGTGTAGCGGGAGACGTGCCGTCGCTTATGTGCCCATATGGGTGCACGAGCGACGGCACGTCGCCGCGGCGGTTACTGGGACGGCGGCGTCTGCTGGTCGGGCGGAAGCGGCGGCGGCATCTCGCTCGGCGGCGCCGGCGGCGGCTCCTGGCCTGGCAGCGCCTCGGCTTCCTGGCGCCAGATGTCGTTCAGCGAGACCTGGATGTAGGCCCAGAGGGCAGGCGAGAGCAAGAGGTAGAGGACGATCGCGATCCAGCCGTTGAGCGGCTCCTTGCCGGCGAGGCCGGAGGCCTGCATGACCCGCTTCGTGCCGCGCCAGTAGGTGATCAGCGCCGGGACGATGATCAGCCCACCGGGGAACAGCGCCAGCAGCGAGTTGGTCGGGTTCTGGCCGAGGTCGTAGCCCTTGGACTTGCCGTAGTCGCTCAGCTCACGGTTGATCCGGTACCACCAGACCAGGTGGTAGATGCCGAGCGTGATCAGCGGCAGCAGCGCCGCCGCCCAGGGGCTGCGCACCTTCACCTCGGACTCGGTGCCGCGGATCTTCATCTCATAGGCCATGCGGGAACTCCGTTCTGGAGGAGGAGACAGTGAGCCGACCCTAACCGACCATGCGGCGACCGACCTCGCGGGTTTGCCGCAGACCTCAAAGGGGCCTCTACCTTCACGGCAGGCTGCCCGGCGGCGCCAGCCATTCGCTTTCGAACTCGAGCTCGGTGTGCTTCGCGATCAGGTCGTAGTCGCGGTCGTAGTGCAGCACCCCGCCTCCGGCGCATTGGGCGCATGCCGCGATCACGATGTCGCTCGGCGGCAGCCGGTGGTGACCGACCCGCGCCAACTGCGCCTGCGCCCGCAGTGCAACGGCTTCCACGGACCGGTCGATCTGGGCGCGTGGAAGGACGGAAAGATCGGCGACGAGCCTAGAGTGATCGTCGCCCGAGCGGGCGGAGTAGCCGGCCTCGAGCAGGAAGGGAAGGCACACTCCGACTTCCGCCTCTTCGATCATGCCGGCGAAGCGCTCCCGGACGAGTGGGGCGCCCCGCCGCGCCCATGCCGAATTGTCGATCAGGAGCACGGTCTAGATCTCCGCGTTCAGACCGGCCCGCTTGGCCTCATCGGCCAGCCGTACCTCGTCTAGATCGACACCGCCGCCCTGACGAATCGACCGGGCGAGACGGATCCGAGCATCGCGCACCGACCTGCTTCTACCCCGCAGCTCCCTGGTCTTCTCCCTGGCGCCCCGAATCACCAGCTCGGGAAGCTCAAGTCGGTCCTCGCCGAGCTCGGAGCGCAGCTCATCGAGCGCCTCCTTGACGGGTTCGGTCTCCGTGACCATATGCCGGGGGCGTTTGGTCGGCATCAAGGGCCAGTGTAGCACCGTGCTGCACCTGGCTCTTGTTGAAACAGACCCGAAGCGCGCCGGAGGTGCCAGTCCCGACGGTGATCAACGGCGCAACGGACTAACATGAGCCTTGGTGACAAAACATTTCGCCATAACTGCGGGCTTCCTGGCGGCAGTGATCGCCATCGGTGGGTTTCTGGGGCGAGCGCTGGCGGTTCTACGGGCTGACCCTGAGCCGGCAGAACTTCGACGCGCGACGATTGTCGGCAGTCTGATCGGCTTCGCGTTCGGCATCGGGGTCGTTGTCGTCGATGCGGTGCTGGGCTAACATGCCCTCTGTGGACAAAACATTTCTCATCGGAATGCTGGTGTCAGCAGCCCTTGGCGGGGTGATTTGCGCGATCGCCTATGGCATTGGCGTCGACCCGGATGTCGGCGGAGCCATGATCGCTCTGGGCGCCGTCGGGCGCCGGCTTGATCGCCGGCGAGGTCACGAAGCGCATGCCGCCGAAGCGGCGGCACTGAGCCGCCCCGCGACTGGGTTCGCTGCAGCCCCGCTGCGTCGGCCAACAGGTCGACCTGGGTGGGGTCTGCTGGCCCGCCGGCCGGATTGCTACGCCAAAGCCGCCCTCAATCGTTCCGCGTCAACGCCTTCCACTCGCACGATCTTGTCGCGCGACTTCTCTCCGCGCACCACGCTGACCCGCGAGGGCGCCACGCCGACCCGCTTGGCGATCAGCTTGCAGAGCGCCTTGTTCGCCTTGCCGTCGACCGGCGCCGCGGTCACCTTGGCTCGGAGCACACCGTCGTGCAGTCCCATCAACTCGTCCCTGCTGCCTCGAGAACGCAGCCTGACCTCGATTTGCGCGTGTTTCGTCATATTCGATGTACACAGGATTTACATCCTGCGCGCCACGCGTGCGTTCGCGCCGGCGCTCGGCGCGCTCGAGCGGCTACAGCCCGGCGGCGTCGGCGAGCAGGTCCACCTGCGCGGGGTCGCTGGAGCTGGGGCAGAAGACGAGCTCGTCGCAGCCCAGGCCGGCGTAGGCGGCGGCGTACTGCTTGACGGTCTCGGGGTCCTTGGCGGCGCCGCCGGCGATCATGCCGGCGATCTCCTCGCCCAGCCAGGCGTAGTAGTGCATCAGGTTCTCCTGCACGTCCTGCTCGGCGCGCTCGCCGAGCGAGAAGTAGGCGAGCGCCATGATCTGCGGGGCGCCCTCGCGGCCGGCCTCGCTCCAGGCGGCCTTCGCCTTCCCGGCGCCCTCCTGGGCCTGTTCGGGGCCGGAGCCGCTGGCGATCCAGCCGTCGCCGAAGCGCGCCGTGCGGGCGTAGGAGGCCTCGGCGTGGCCGCCGATGACGAGTCGCGGCCGGCCGGCGGTCGAGGGGCCGACCTCGTCACCGTCCCAGACTTCGCGCAGCCGCTCGAGCATCGCGTCGAAGCGCTTCCCGCGGCCCTTCAGCTCGACGCCGCTGAGCGCGTAGTCGTCCTCGCGGGCGCCGAGCCCGACGCCGAGCGTCAGGCGGCCGCCGGAGAGCGCGTTGACGCTGAGCGCCTGCTTGGCCAGCTCGACCGTGTTGGTGCGCAGCGGCGCCAGCAGGACGGTCGTCGAGAGGCCGATCCGCTCGGTCACCGCCGCCGCCGCGGCGAGCGCGGTCAGCGGCTCGTAGTTGTCGTAGACGATCCGGTCGATCGTGCCGAGGGTGGAGAAGCCGCGCGCCTCGGCGCGGCGCGCCCACTCGGTCAGCTCGGCCCCGGTCGCGCCGGGGATCGCGTTCGGAAGTGCGATGCCGATGTCCATTGGCGGGCCTCCTCGTCGGGTCGCTTACCCGCCAAACCTACCCAACGACCGTCGCCGGCCAAACGGGCGGCTCAGCCGTAGCGCTCGCCGATGACCGCGCGCAGCTTGGCGCGGTCGTGGCGGGCGTGGACGCGGCGCACGGTGCCGGAGCGCGAGCGCATCACCAGCGACTCGGTGCTGGCGCCGGCGCCGCGGTAGCGCACGCCCTGCAGCACGTCGCCGTCGGTGACGCCGCTGGCGGAGAAGAAGACGTCGTCGCCGGAGCAGAGGTCGTCGGCGGTGAGGATCTGGTCGAGGTCGTAGCCGGCGTCGACGGCGGCGCTGCGCTCCTCGTCGTCGCGCGGCCAGAGGCGGCCGAGCAGCTGGCCGCCCATCGACTTCAGCGCCGCCGCGGAGAGCACGCCCTCGGGCGTGCCGCCGATCCCCCAGAGCAGGTCGACCGGCGAGCGGTCGCTGACCGCCAGCAGGGCGGCGGAGACGTCGCCGTCGGCGATCAGGCGGATGCGCCCGCCCGCCTCGCGCACTTCCCTCATCGCCTCCTCGTGGCGCGGCCGGTCGAGCATCACCACGGTGACGTCGCCGACGCTGCCGCCCTTGCGCTCGGCGATCAGCTTCAGCGTCTCCGGCAGCGGCCGGTCGAGGTCGAGCAGGTCGGCGATCTCCTCGCTGCCCGCCATCTTCTCCATGTAGACGCAGGGGCCGGGGTCGAACATCGTGCCGCGCTCGGCGAGCGCGATCACCGCGAGCGCGCTGGGCATGCCGAGCGCGCAGAGCCGCGTCCCCTCCAGCGGGTCGACCGCGATGTCGACCACGGGCGGGCTGCCGTCGCCGATCTGCTCGCCGTTGTAGAGCATCGGCGCCTCGTCCTTCTCCCCCTCGCCGATCACGACCATGCCGTCCATCGAGACCGAGTCGAGCACGAAGCGCATCGCGTCGACCGCGGCCTGGTCGGCGGCGATCTTGTCGCCCCGCCCGACCCAGCGCGCCGCGGCCAGCGCCGCCGCCTCGGTCACCCGGACGAGCTCCAGCGCGAGGTTGCGATCCGGCTTCTGCGGCGAGGTCTCCCCCATGCGCGCTGCACCCTATAAGGTCGGCGGGTGGCTCAACGCTGGGGACTGACGCTGCCGCTGCCGGGAACTCCGCTGCACGCGCACGAGGAGCTGGTCAAGCGGGCCGAGGCGGCCGGCTACACCGACTTCTGGAGCGGCGAGACCAACGGGCCGGACGGCTTCACGCCGCTCTCGCTGAGCGCCGCCTGGACCGAGCGGGCGCGGCTCGGGACCGGGATCGTCGGCGTCTTCCAGCGCGGGCCGGCGCTGCTCGCGCAGGAGGCGGCGGCGCTGGCCGACGCCTCGAACGGGCGCTTCGTGCTCGGCATCGGCTCCTCCTCGGACCGGATCGTCGAGGGCTGGAACGGGATCCCCTTCGAGCGGCCGCTGAGCCGGGTGCGCGAGACGCTCGAGTTCCTGCGCGTCGCGCTGGCCGGCGAGCGCACCGAGAGCGGCTTCAAGCTGGAGACGGCGCCGGCCGAGCGGGTGCCGATCGTGCTCGCGGCGCTGCGCGGCAAGATGCTCGAGCTGGCGATGGAGCGGGCCGAGGGCGCCTTCACCAACTTCCTGCCGCTCGGCGGCCTGCCGAAGGTGACGGCGCAGCTGGAGGGCGCGCCCGAGGGCTTCGAGCTGCTCTGCCGCTTCTTCTGCCTGCCGGGCGAGCGCGAGGCGGTCGAGCCGCTGGCCCGCTTCATGTTCTCCTCCTACATCACCGTCCCGGTCTACGCCGCCTTCTACCGCTGGCTCGGCTACGGCGAGCAGATCGGCGAGATGATCTCGGCCTGGGAGTCGGGCGACCGCCAGGCGGCGGCCGCGGCGGCGCCCTGGGAGCTGATCGAGGACATGTTCGTCTTCGGCACGCCGGAGCAGATGCGCGAGCGGCTCGACGCCTTCGTCGCCGGCGGCATCACCCTGCCGATCCTCACCCCGATCGTCACGCCCGACAGGCTCGCCGAGACGATCGACGCGCTGGCGCCCTAGTACTCGACCTCGGCACCCAAACCGAACGAGCGGTCCGCTGCCAGTTCGACGATCTTGTCGACGATCGGCGTGTGCCAGCCCTCCTTCGCCGCCCGGGTGGCGACCGTCTCCACCGCCATGCCGACCCGCGTCGCCGTGGTCGAGGCCAGGCCGCGCATCACTTCGAAGTCGAACTCGCACTCTTCGCAGACTTCGGCCAGCTCGAGCAGGTAGGAGGTTTCCTGGTATTCGTCGGAGATCACCAGCCCGCGGTGGATCGGGTCGTCGTAGACGACGGTCGAGGTCAGGTCGGTCAGCGGCGCCAGCCGCCACTTCGGCTCCGGCCCGCCGAGCGCCGTCGTGTCGCGGTCGATCAGCGCGTAGTTGTCGCCGTGGGCGTCGCCGTTGCCGAGGATGTAGTTGCAGAAGGCCGCGGTGAGCAGGTTGACGATTTCGTCCGCGCGGCTGACGGCGTTGAGCAGGCCGCGCGCTTCGGCCCATCCGGGCGGTTCCCGCTCCTTCCCGTCCTCAGCCGCCGCGATCGCGCCCGGCACGATTCCGAGCGCTTGCGAAAAGGACTCGCAGTGCAGGCGCCTGGTGTCGAGCGCGCTCTCGCCGGCGACCCGGTCGTAGCGCGGCGAGACCAGGCAGCGGCGGCCGCCGATCTCCTCGACCGTCGCTTTCGCCACCGGCAGGCCGACCTGCCGGCAGACGGTCATGCAGAACATCTCGTTGGCGACGTACTCGGCGTATTCGCCCGTTTCGGGCTTGACCACGTGGGTGCTCGGCAGCCCGGCCTGCGGCCAGGCCCAGCGGCCGCTCGCCTCGTCGCGGACGAGCGCGAGCTTCGGCCGCTGGCCCGGAAGGACGAAGCGCGGGCGCCCGGCGCCGTCGCCGTCGAGGCCGGGCGCGGGGTGCCTGACCGCGGCGGCCAGCTCGTCGGGCTCCAGCCAGGCGATCGGGCCGGGCTCGGTGGCGCGCGGGGCGTCCTCCGGAGCGAGGAAGCTGACCGCGCCCGGGCAGTCCTCGCCGAGCGCCGCCAGCAGCAGGTAGCCGTCGATCGGGTCGACGTCGAGCTCGCGGCCGAGCCGGGCGCGGCGCGGGCCCTGAGGCAGCAGGCCTTCGACGTATGCGCGGGTCGCCTCGGCGCTGTAGGGCTCGGGGCGCGCCGGCAGCGAGCTGCTGAGCAGCGTGCGGCCGGGGCCCAGCCGCTCCACCACCTCCGGATCGTAGGCGAGGCGGTAGTCGTTGTCGCCCGCCGGGAACAGCATCCCCACGCGCTCCCCGTAAAGGTAGACGTCAAGGCTCAATTTGGGTCCTCCTCGATGCTCCTCCGGGTATCCAAGGTCCGGGACTTTAAACCGAAGCCAGGCTGAGCGCGTAGTCCTCCGAGGAGTCGGTGAACCAGCCGTCCGGTTGCAGCCCCGCCTCACGATAGACGGATTCGAGCCGCCTGCGGGTGAACTTCGAGGAAATCTCGGTCCGCATCTCCTCGCCGGCGCCGAAGCGCACGGTCAGGTCGAGGCCGTCGAGCCGCACCGACTGCTCGGCGAGCGAGCGCAGGCGGATGTCCATGCGCTCGGCCTCTGCGTCGTAGCGGGCGACGTGCTCGAAGGCGTCGGGGTCGAAGTCGCCGCCGTACTCGCGGTTGAGCACGTGCAGGACGTTCTTGTTGAACTCGGCGGTGACCCCCTCGCCGTCGTCGTAGGCGGCCTCGAGACGCTCGACGGACTTGACCAGGTCGGTACCCAGCAGGATCCGGTCGCCGGGCTCCAGCAAGGCGGCGATGCGGGCGAGGAAGTCGCGGCGCGCGTCGGGGTAGAGGTTGCCGACGGTGCCGCCGAGGAAGGCGACGAGGCGCCCGCCGCCGCCATCCGGAATCCGCTCCAGGTCATGCTCGAAGTCGCAGACGAGTCCGCGGATCGTCAGGCCGGCGTACTCCTCGACCAGCGAGTCCGCCGTCTCGCGGGTGATCTCCTCGGAGATGTCGACCGGCACGTAGGTGTCGAGGCAGCCGGCGTCGCGCATCGCGCTCAGCAGGTGGCGCGTCTTCGCCGCCGAGCCCGAGCCGAGCTCGACCAGGGTGCCGGGACCGCCCGCCGCGGCGACGATCTCGCCCGAGCGATGTTCGAGGATCTCGCGCTCGGCGCGGGTCGGGTAGTACTCCTCGAGCTCGGTGATCCGCTCGAACAGCTGCGAGCCACGCTCGTCGTAGAAGTACTTCGGCGAGAGCTCCTTCGGCTTCGCGGTGAGGCCGAGACGGATGTCGCGCGCCATCGCCACGCCGCCGTCGGCGCGCAGGCGGACCTCGATCTCGATCGGCTCGGCGGCCGCGCCGGGATTCACCGGGCGTCCCTCGCGCAGCGGAAGCCGGAGAAGATCTGGCGGCGCTGGGGCAGGTCCCAGTTGCGGAAGCTCGGGCGCATCAGGTTGGGGTGGGTCGCCCAGGAGCCGCCGCGCAGGACCTTGTACTCGTCGCCGAAGAAGACCTCCGAGTACTCGCGGTAGGGGAAGGCCTCGAAGCCGGGGTAGGCGAGGAAGTCGGAGGCGGTCCACTCCCAGACCTGACCGACGGCGTCGAGCTGGGCCTGCGCGGCCTCCCACTCGTGCTCGCTCGGCAGTCGCTTGCCGGCCCACCGCGCGAAAGCGTCCGCCTCCTGCCAGGAGACGTGGACAACCGGGCGGTCGGGGGCGACGGGCTCGCGCCGACCCATCGCCGTGTGGACCCACCCGTCCCCCTCGCGCTCCCAGTAGAGCGGCGGCTCGGCGCCAGTCTCCGCGACGAACTGCGCGTACTCGCGGTTCGTGACGGGCAAGCTGTCGATCTCAAAGGGCGCGAGCTCAACCGTGTGCCTTGGCCGCTCGTTGTCGTAGGCGAATCCGGTCACCGGCGCGCCGATCTCGTAGGCCAGCGCCGGGCATCTCTCGAACGGGCGGATACTCAAAGCGTCGGGCCAATTGGCCCGACGCTTGTCCGGGCGAGAGATGCCCGGCGCTGTCGGACACACCGAACTCCGCCGGAAGCTCATACCCCTCGACCATCTGCAGCAGCTGCAGCATCGTCTCGTTGTGCTGCTGCTCGTGCGCGATCAGCAGCTCGTAGACGAAGCCGTCGCGCAGCAGCGGGTCCTCGGCTTCGGGTGAGATGTCGACCTCGTCGAGCACCTCGAGCGCCCGCCCGCGCACGTCGGCGAGGTAGGCGCGCAGCTCGGCGTCGCGCAGGATCGGCAGCTCGTTGCGGCTCCCGCGCGGATTCTCGATCGCGTCGTAGAGGCGGCCGAGCTCGCCGCGCAGGGGATCGCGCTCGCCGATCGTCTGCACCAGCCAGAGCTCCTCGAAGTTGGCGATGTGGCCGAGGTCCCAGGCCAGCGGGCTGAGCAGCGGCGAGTAGACGCGGTTCAGCTGCGCCTCGTCGAGCGGCTCGATCAACTGGTAGGTGCGCCTGCGCGCCTCCGCGAGCCGGTCCGCGATCGCTGCATTAGCGTCCTGGGCCTGTGCCGTCACCTCGGTGGCGATGCGGACACAGTAACGATGTCGCCGCAGAAGATGTGACGAACCTATAAAACCTGCGTCAATGCGGATCGAGGGCAAGGGAGCGCTGGTCGCCGGCGGCGCGTCGGGGCTTGGCGAGGCGACGGCGCGCACCCTGCACGGCGACGGCGCCCGGGTGACGATCGCCGACCTGAACGCGGAGAAGGGCGAGGCGCTGGCAGACGAGCTGGGCGAGGGCGCGAGCTTCGTCGCGGCCGACGTGACCGACGAGGAGGCCGTATCGGCGGCGGTCGAGTCCGCGGCGGCAGCGGGCGAGGGCGGGCTGCGCGTCTCGGTCTGCTGCGCCGGGATCGGCTGGGCCGAGCGCGTCGCCCACAAGGGCGGTCCGCACAACCTCGAATTCTTCTCCAACGTGGTCAAGGTCAATCTGATCGGGACGTTCAACGTGCTGCGACTCGCCGCGGCGTCGATGAGCCAGAACGAGCCCGACGAGGAAGGCGAGCGCGGCGTCTGCGTCAACACCGCCTCGATCGCCGCCTTCGACGGGCAGATCGGCCAGATCGCCTACGCGGCCTCGAAGGGCGGGATCGTCGGCATGACCCTGCCGGCGGCGCGCGACATGGCCTCGCGCGGCGTGCGCGTGGTGACGATCGCCCCCGGCCTCTTCGACACGCCGCTGCTGGCGGCGCTGCCGGAGGAGGCGCGCGAGGCGCTCGGCGCCGGCATCCCCTTCCCCTCGCGCCTCGGCCGCCCGGCCGAATACGCGCAACTGGTCGAGCAGATCGTCGCCAACCCGATGCTCAACGGCGAGACGATCCGCCTCGACGGCGCCCTGCGCATGCCGCCGAAGTGAGTTGCTGCATTTTCCCCAGGGGAGTGGGGACAATGCAGCAATCGACGCGGCTCAGTCCGTCCCGCCGGCCTCGGGGTTGCGCCAGACCTTCTTGCGCCAGGGCGGAGTGACGACGAAGCGGTAGGCGTCGCCTTCGGCCGCGGCGACCGGCTCCAGCGGCACGAGGTGGACGCGGCGACCCGGGACGATGCGGTCGACGTTGCCGAGGAAGCCGGCGGCGTTGCCGGCGTGGCTGCCGCCGGAGACGAGCAGGAGGCGCGTCTCCGGGCCCCAACCGCCGCGGGGGCGGGCGCCGACGGCTTCGGCCGCTTCGCGAAGGGCGTCCGAGCCGATGTCCGAGCCCGCGTTGGCGACGCTCTGGGCGTAGTTGTAGCCGTGATGCGAGGAGGCGCGCTCGTCGGCCCTGCCGTCCGCGCCGATGCGGATGTCGACGCTTTCCCAGTCGTCGTGGTGATAGCCCTCGTCCTCGGCAATCGGCACGCCGCGAAGCGTGGCGGAATCGGCGTAGTAGAGCCAGTAGTGTGCGTTATCATAGGGACACATGGGCACATTCGCCGGATATGTCCGCGTCAGCCGGGTCGGAGATCGGGCCGAGACCCTAATCTCGCCGCAGCTGCAGGAGCGCGAAATACGCAGCTGGGCGAAGCCGCGCGGCTTGGAGGTCGAGATGTTGCCAGCCGAGCTGGACCGCTCTGGCGCCGACGATAGTCGCCCGATCCTGCAGGGCGCAATCGAGCGGATCGAACGCGGCGAGCTGGACGGCGTGATCGTCTGGAACTTCGCCCGCTTCACTCGCTCGCTCGGATCGAGCGTCTCCTTCCTGGAATCGATCGAGCAGGCGGGTGGCCAGCTCTATTCGACCAGCGAGCAGATCGACCCGAGCACGCCGGCCGGGCGCATGACCCGCAATTTCCTCTTCTCAATTGCCCAGGCCGAGCGCGAGACAAAGGCGGAAGGGTTCGACAAGGCCAAGGCCGATGCGATCGAGCGCGGCATCTGGACGGCGCCGGTCGTCCCCTTCGGCTACCGCAAGAACGCGGAGCGCCGGCTGGAGCCCGATCCGGTCGAGGGGCCGGTCAGGGCAGAGGTGATTCGCCGCCGCGGCGCCGGCGAGTCTTGGCATTCGCTCGCCACCTACGTCCGCGAGCAGACCGGGCGCTCGTTCCTGCCAGCCTCGGTGCGCCAGATGGTTCGCAGCCGGACCGTGCTCGGCGAGGCCAGCCAGGGCAAGCACGTCAACCCCGACGCGCACGAGCCGCTGGTCGACCGTGCCACCTGGGAGGCGGCGCAGGTGGCGCAGCCGAAACCGGCGCGCGGAATCCACGGCGAGGCGCTGCTCGGCGGCTTGGTCCGCTGCGCGGGCTGCTCACGCCGTACCTCGTCCACCTTCCGCAACGGGCGCCGCTACTACAGCTGCCGCCGCTACCACGCGGCCGGCGACTGCCCCGAGCCGGCGTCGATCAGCGCCCCGCTGATCGAGCCCTACGTGACCGAGGCGCTGTTCGCCCACGCCCGCGAGCTTTCCTACAGCTCCAGCGAGCGGACGGCGGCGATCGAGACGGCCGAAAAGCGGCTCGAAAACGCTGAGGCCGAGCTGTCGCTTTACCAGGAGACGGTACGCCTCAGCGAGGTCGGGGCCGCCCACTTCGAGGCGGGGATGCGAAGTCGCGTCGCCGAGGTCGAGGAAGTGCGGCGAGCGCTGGCGAGTCAGCGCCTCGCGGCGCCCCGCGTCCTACCGGGGACGCTCGCCGACCTCTGGCCGAAGCTGACCGTCCCTGAGCGCCGCCAGATCCTTCGCGGTGCCTTCTTGGTGATCTGGATTCGTAAGGGTCGCGCCGCCGTTGCGGATCGCGTCCGGCTGATCGCCGACGGCTTTGAGCCGGCGGACCTCAGCGTCCAAGGCCGCCCGGCTGGGCCACCGATCACGCTCGCTTGGCCCGACGACGATCTCGAAGGAGAGGTGCGAGCAGCCGACGGAGAGGCGTGCAAGTAATACCCGACACAGAGCCTTGAAGGACTTGGTGCCCATCCGGTCTCAACGCAGTTTGGAAGCGTCGGCAGGCGGGCAGCGCAACCGGGGCCTCGGCTCGTGTTTCATCTAGCAATGCATTGCGTCTCAGGCACGAATCTGAAGGCACTGGACCATGCTGCGTAGGATCGTTGGCGCAGTGAATCGTCCACCGAACCCCACCAGCCAGGCGACCAATTGCCCGGCGCTCCGTCCGCGCCAGCAGACAGGATATGGCCGTGCGCTGGAGAACCAACTCCGTGATGGGACTCTGTAGCGACTTGGGCCGGCGATGGCGAGAAGGTGCCCGAACTGACGCGATGGCTGGCTCCGCGATAGCCTGCGCGCCGATGCCGTTTTCCGCTTCGCATCTTGCCGTCCGGTTTGGCTGGGGGAGTTGATCGTGCCGCGTGGCTCGATCTCAATCCTCGATCGCTTCGCCAAGGTCAAGAACCTGCCCTCGGTCGGGCGAGTTTCCGGCGGCGGCGTGCGCGCTGTCTACTACAGCGACCCGGGCCGCACCCGTGTGGTGCGCGGCAAGCGGGTGAACGGCACTCGCTTCGCGGGCAAGGCACGCGCCTAGGCCGATCACCATCGACGACGCTCCCTGATGTCGACGGTCGACCTAGAGGAGGCTGGCAAGCTTGCCGCGAAGCTGGTGCTGCCGGGCAGTGACTGGGTCCACCGCCGCGTCCAGCGTGTTGCCTACCGCGACAGCCAGCTGCTGATCAACCGACTGAGCGTCGACTTCACCGTGCCGGAGGCGGGCGCCTACGTGCCAGTCTCAGTGCTGCCGAAGTGGCCGCCCGTCTACCGCCTCGACTTCGAGCGCGCCGACGGCAGCCCGATTCCGCTGCTGACCAGCGTCGAGAATGGCGCCGTCGACGAGGCACTGATGCTCGCTGTCGCAGAGGAGGCAAGCCCGGAGTCACTTGAAGACGCGAAGTTCAAGAAAGCGCTCAAGAGTCTCTGCTGTGGCCCCGAGACCCACCTCAGTTCTTCGTTTGACACCTTCCGCGAGCGGCTGGTCGACGATCCGGCCGAGCCGAAGGTCGAGCGGCTCCTTGACCTGGCGGCAACGCTAACCGCAGCCACCCTGCTCTGGTATCCGGTCGAGCCCGGCGAAACCGAGCGGCGCACCGTCTGCAAGATCGAGTACTTGATACGCAACTTCGAGAGCGAACGGATGTGGCTGCGGATCCTGCGCTCGCTCTCCTGGCGCTTTCCAGCGGACTACATCCCGCTCTGGCACATCGGTGCAGACGCCAACTTCCACGTCGACATCGAGGCCCCGTCGGTACTGGCGATCCGCTCGCTGCAGACTCGCTACTTGTGGTTCAGCGAGCCGCCCGAGAGCAGCGATGCCGATGCTGACACCCAACAGGCCGAGAAGGTCGAACTGCGTCCCGAAGAATACGTCGACATAGAGGGCGGGCTGGCCCACGTTTATGTCAGCGGGCGCCGCCCGCTGGGCGCCGATCTGATCACGACCTTCGCCCCCTCACCAGGCGTGGTCGCCGCAATGTTTGGCGCAGCGCTAGCGGTCGCCGCCCTGGTCAGTGGTTTCTATTTCTGGCGGACGCAGATCGGATCGCCGCACAACACCGACGCTGCGGTCTCGGTATTGATCCTGATCCCGGCCCTGATCGGCTACATCGTCAACCGGCCCTCTGACCCCCCGCAGGCCCGGCGCTTCCTACTTGGGGTGCAGCTGCTCTCGCTGGCTGCCAGCGCCGTACCGGTGTTGATGGCGGTGTTGCTGCTGCGCTACGCCGGCGAGGGCGAGTGCCTGCAGCGAGCATGGCTTGGGCCGTTGATCGCTTCCTGGGCGCTCGCTGCTTGCTTGCTGGTCAGCTGGCTGCGCGCGGCGAGCAGTGGCGGTGAGGATACCGGGGCCGAGACCGACTAAAGCTCGGTGTGGACCCGACCTTGGTGATCTGAATTCGTCGCGGCCTCGCGACGATGGGCGAGCGCGTCCGGCTGATCGCCGACGGCTTCGAGCCGGCGGGCCTCAGCGTCCAGGGCCGCCCGGCTGGGCCACCGGTCGTGCTCGCTTGGCCCGACGGCGATCTCGAAGGAGAGGTGCGGGTAGCGAGCGTGCAGGACCGCGGCTAGGCCGCGACCGGCACCGCGCTGTAGGGCTTCGATGGGATCGCGCCCCGAGGTGTTGACCTGGCGCACCTTCATCGTGCCGGCGCCTCGCCGATCACAATCTGATCGCCGCCGCTGACGTTGTCCACCGCCTTCTCCACCGCGCGGCGCGTCTGTCCGGGCGCGCAGAGGTAGTGGACCTCGGCGAGCCTTTCGGCGAGGACTTCCCACTTCCAGGCGCGGATCAGCCGTTGCAGGCGCCAGGGCGCCTTCGGCGTCAGCTCTACCTCCACCGCGATCGTGCCCTCCTCGGCGCGGATCGCCAGGTCGGCCCGGTGAAGGCGCGGGCGGCCCCGGCTCTCGTCCAGCTCGGCGGCGGCGATCCGCCGTCCCTCGATCTGTTCGGCGAGGCGCAGCTCGCGCTCGCTGAGGACCCGCTCGGGGCCGTAGCGCTTTTCGGCCCGGCGGGCGACCGTCGCGCAGCGCAGATGGTGCTCGACCGTTCCCGGGGAGACGGCAGCGAGCGACAGGCCGAGGCCGGCGTAGCGCAGGCCGTCGCGGGTGGCGCGCAGCAGGCCGGGCTCGGTGCGCAAGATGTCGATGCGCTGTAGAAGGCCGGCCTCGACGCAGGCCGCTACCCGGCGGTAGGCGGCGGTGCGGCCGACGCCGAGCGCGTCCATGACGTGGCGCATCGCGACGAGGCCGTGGCGGCCGACGTAGCGGACCAGCTCCTCGTCGCGACTGCGAGGCGGGGCGAGCGGCGGCAGGCTCTCGGTGAGGCTCGGCGTTGCCATCTGCCCCCAAGACGTTGGCCGGGGGCGATTCGGCCCACCCCTACCTGCGCTGACTGGCTGGGCGACGGCGGCGCTCCCGCGGCTGGCTGTCTGCTCGGGCATCTGCTCCTCCGTCCGTCGCTGGCTTGACGGAGGCCAGAGGCGACGGCTCGCCGGCGCGACAATGGCCGGAGCAAGACAGCGACGGAGGAGAGGGCTCGGCAGCCAGCCGTGGGACGCTTGAGGGCGTAGCTCTAGCTGCCGGTAGGTATGCGTACCACGGGTTTCTAAGGAACGGCTTAAGCGAGACGCGGGACCCGCTTGCCTGCGGTTCCCGCCGGCACGGCCCTCCGGCCCCTGCCCCGGCCGCCCCGCCGCCACTGCCTCCATCGCCGGCTCCATGCACCTCCAAGACGTAGCCGGCCCCTGCTTCTCCCCCTCTGCCGACTCGTACCCTCGTCCGCTGCCTTTCCCGGTTCCCCTGGTCCCACCTGCTCCCCTCCGCTGTTCGCTCTCGGTCCCGGACCCCACGATCCACCCCCGCGCCGCTTCCCCGGTCCCACCCAGCATCCCGGCAGCCGACCACGACCGCACACCACCTGATTCTTTTCTCATGGTGTGTGGGCGTGGTCGGCTGCCGGGATGCGTATCCTTCCGCCCTGGCAAGCGGCGCGGGGGTGGATCTCCGTTCCATGCCCCTGTCCACGGTTCCGTCCACCCCGATCCGGTCCCCCGGCAGGGGCGCCCCGCCGACCTACTTGCAGGATTTAGCGCCCCGCGCTGCGGCAGTCAAGGGCGCTTCGCGCCCGACCCCCACAGGGGGTTGACGGCCGCAGCGCGGGGCGCTTGGATCTGGGTAGGTCGGCGGGGGAGAGGGCGTTCTCCTCGTCGGTACAATCGGGTCGATGACAACGCGAGTGGCCAAAAAGAGCAAGGGAACCGACCGGCGGACGCGTGCCGCGTCCAACGGGCATGCCGGCTCGCTCAACGGGGACTGGCGGGACCGCGTCCAGCCGCCGCGCATCACCGACCCCGAGGAGCGCCGGGCGGCCATCAAGCGGGCCACCAGCCGGATCAAGACTGACGTGCGGGTGAACTTCACCCGCGAACGGCGCGGCCGGTAGTCGGTGGCGCCGCGCGGGCGCCCGGCGCTGCCGCGCGGGATCGTCTCCTTCGAGTCTGAAGGCTGGACGCCGCCGGAGGCGCTGCTGCTGGACACGACGGTCGTGGTCGAGGCGCTTCTGCCCTCCCAACCCCACCACGCGGCCTGCATCGCCTTCTTCGAGCGCGTCGGGACGAGCGGGTCCACGCTGATCTTCAACCGTCTGCTCGAAACCGAGCTGTGCGAGGTTCTGTTCAACATCGCCCTCAAGGAGCAGCACGGCAAGCGATGGAGGACGGCGCGCTACGACGGACGGGCCAGGCGCCGGGCGGGTCGGCTGCTTGACTCCGGCCTGGCGGCGTGGGATGAGCTGCTGGACACCGTGTCGTGGTTGCAGCTTGAGCTGAACGAGGTCAGCGCGGAGGTGCCGGGCTTGATGCGGGCCCACGGCCTGCGCTCCTATGACGCCGTACACGCAGCCTCGCTCTTCTCCGCGGACGTTGCCGACATCGCGACCTTGGACCACGGTTTCGCGATGCTGCCGCAGAGCCGGGCGACGATTCACACGACGAGCACCAGAGTGCCGACGATGCGGCGCTGGCGGGGCGGGCCGTAAGGGGGTTGTCCTGGAGGCACCAGCGTGAGGCGTTCTTCTTGAAGCATCGCGGCCGCAGGGAAGCTGACGCCGTGCAGCTGCCCAGAGGCCCCGACCCCCTGAGTTCGGTCCTGTTTGAGAGTCCTTCCCGCCCGCGACAATGGGCAAGGAGGACGCAAGCAGGTGAAGAAGCAAAGCCACGATCCCGGGGCTTTGCTTCTCGCTAACTGCGGGGGGCTATTTGAATTCGGCCGTGACCGATTTGGCTTCGCCGATCGAGGAGAGGACGCAGGGGCTCGCCTCGCTGCCCGAGCATGCCCCGCCCCATTCGCCCAGTTCAGAGCCCTTGCCCGACTGGGCGGTCAGGGTGACCGTGGCGCCTTTGTGGAAATAGGCGGCGCTGGAGCTGCAGGTGTAGCTGCAGTTGATCCCCGCCGGGCTGCTCTTGACCAAGCCCTGGCCGCCGCCTTCCTTGGTCACGGTGAGGGCCTCTTTGTCCTTTTCGGTGAAGGTGGCTACGACCGTCCGATCGGATGCGCCCGCGGGCAGCACGCATTCGGTGGACGCGGGGCTTTCGCAGGCCACCGGCACCTCGCCGCTCCAGCCGGCGAAAGCGGCGGTCTTATGCGCCTTGGCTTTGAGCTCCACCGCCTTGGTGTTGGCGAAGGCGACCGTGGCTTCGGTGCAGGTGTAGGAGCAGGCGACTCCGCTGACCGAGCCGAGGCCGTTGCCCGCCTTTTCGACGGTGACCGAGTGGGCTGGACTGAACTTGACGCCGACCGCCTTGGCTTCGGTCAGATTGACCGTGCACTGGCGACCATTGACCGAACCGCAGCCCTTCCAGCTCTTGAGCAGGTAGCCGGAGGCCGGTGAGGCGGTCAGGATGACGGGGCCCGCTTCGATTTCTTCGGTCGTGCAGGATTCACCTTCGGAGCCGATGCATTCGATCCCGGCCGGCTCGGAGACGACCGTGCCCTGGCCTTCTTCGATCTTGAGAGTGAGGAGCGGGCCGGCGGGGGTTTCGCTCAGCGTCGTAAACGTCTGATCGGGCCCGAAGACGGTCGGTTCTTCCCATTCGATCGTATCTTCGCTCGGAAGGGCCCTGGCCGCCAGAGCCCGATAGTGATACGTGGTGTTGGGAGTCAGGGTAACACCGACGTTTTTTGTGAGGTTAAGTCTCACCCAGGTGGCTTCTTTGAAGGGACGGAGGATCGGCAAGGCACCTTCGGCAAATTCACCGATGCACACGGGCCCCGCTTCAAGCGATTCAGGACAGAGAATTTCCGAGGCGTATTCTTTCGGATCGGTGACGAGCTGGAACTGAACGTACGCACCAAAACCCCCATGCGGACTGACCTGCACTTCCAAGTTTGCGTTGGTTGACGTGATGCCCGACACCGACTCTTCTTCGATCAAGGGGGGTCCTGAGGCGGATGCTGTTGCAACGAAGAGCAACGACGCTAGCGCAAGAACGCTGATGGCGACCAGATGCAGATATCGGGTGCTGAGGCAGGCTTTCATTCGAAGCTGGCGACGAGCGAGTGGGCTTCGTCCATTTCCACCGTGCAGGAGCCTTCGAGAGATTTGGTTTCGCCTGCGCAGGTGCCCGAGCCAGTTCCCCAATCGATCGAGGTCGTGCCCTTGTTGAGCTTCCAGCTGAGCGTGATCGCCGCGCCTTTGTAGAAGAAAGCTTCGGCATGTGGGCAGGTGTAACCGCAGTCGATCCCGGCCGGCGTGGACTTGAGGAGGCCCTGGCCCCCGCCTGCCTTGGCGAGGCTGAGGGCGTACTTGGTGTCTTGGGCGAAGGTCGCCGAGACCGTGTGGTCGGCGGCTATCGATTCGAATTTGCAGGGTCCGCCGCCCGAGCAGCCGCCGCCCCAGGAGACGAAGTGGAAGTGCCTGCTGGGCTGAGCCAGCACTTCGACCGTCTTTCCTTCGTCGAATTCGGCCTTGGCTTCGGTGCAGTTGGGCAGGCAAAGCGCGCCTTCGGGCTTGGTGGAGATCTTGCCGCCGCCGCTGTTTTCGAGCGTCAGGTCATAGGTCTTGACGAACTTGGCGCCGACTTCCTTGGCTTTGTTCAGGCTGATCGTGCATTGGCGGCCGTTGACGCCGAATTCGCCTCCCTTCTTGTCGCAGCCCTTCCAGCTCTTGAAGCGGTAGCCGGGAACCGGGGACGCGGTCAGGGTGACGGTGCCTTCGGCGATCGATTCGGTCGTGCATTTGTGGGGTGCCGTGCCCGTGCAGATGAGCCCGGCCGGATTGGAAACGACCGTACCCAAGCCTTCTTCGATGTTGAGGGTGAGGGGAGGGCCGGCGGGGGTTTCGCTCAGCGTCGTGAAGGTCTGATCGGGTCCGAAGACGGTCGGTCCTTCCCATTCGATCGTGTCTTCGCTCGTAATAGCCCTGGCCGCCAGAACCCGATAGTGATACGTAGCACCGGGCTGCAGGGTCACGCCGAAGTCTTCTGAGAGGTTAAGGCTCACCCGTTGGGCTTCTTTGAAAAACCGGAGGATCGGCAGGGCACCTTCCCCATATTTACCTTCATAATCTTCACCGAGGCACAATGGCCCCGGTTCAGGCGGATAGGGACAGAGAATTTCCGAGGCGTATTCTTCCGGATCGGTGACGAGCTGGAACTGAACCTGCGCACCAAAACCTCCATGCGGACTGACCTGCACTTCCAGGTTTGCGTTGGTTGACGTGATGCCCGACACCGACTCTTCGTCGATCGTGGGGGCAGAGGCGAAGGCAGCCGAGGGGCTGAGCAGCAAAGCGAGCACAACCGGAATCGCAGCTCCGACCCTCAAAGACCACCGACCCCTGCTCGACATATCAGCCTCCCGCCCCAATGGATTTCCCTGGAGCTTCATAAGCTCAGAAACCAGCGCGTTTATGCTACCAGCGCTTTTTCTCCTCGATGCCAACCTCTCAATCCCGGTCGGCGAGAGTGCGGCTTCGCGGGAGAAAATCAATTTTGTCTCTATTGACATCTACAGTACTCGATATAGAGATAGCCGGCGCGGGGACCCGAGCAGTCTGGCGCCGCCGCGCCGCCTTGCGGGAGTGCGCTGCCTGGCCCGCCGCGGCAGTCGACGACATGGACGAAGGCGGTGACGTGCTGGCCCTCGTCGGTCAGGTGGACCAGCCCGCGCGGCGTCCCGTCCCCGCAGGCGGTCGCCCTGCAGCGCCGGAAGTCGACCGGCAGCGCCCGCGAGCCCCGCTCGAGCATGATCGTCGGCATGTGACGCCGCACCAGCCGCCCGACCTCGTCCCCGTAGGTCGCGATCAGCGCCGGCTCGTCCCCGCACCCGTCGGCCATCGACACCGCGCAGAGCATCCGCGAGGCCACCGCCCGGGCCAGCCCCGCTCCCGGCACCCGCACCCCGGCGGCAAGCAACCCAATGAGCAGCAGCGCAACGACCGTGATGACGCCAACCCACTCGACGGTCGTTTGTCCGCGCTCCTGCACGCTCTACCAAGGGCTCAGAGCGGAGATCTCTCCCCCTTCGAGAGGGGGTATCCCGGTAGGGCCGAAACGTCTTGTACCTTTTTGTCGACTGCCCCGGGCGGCAGCCCTACCCCAAACCTTCAAAAAGGTTAAGTGGAGGCCCTACCGGGATACCCCCTCTTACAGCTCACCGATCTCCGATGCGATTTCGCCCGCCGCGGCTTTGGCGTCGGCGAAGAGCATCGAGGTGTTCGGTTCGTAGAAGAGGTCGTTGTCGATGCCGGCGAAGCCGGGGCTGAGCGAGCGCTTGATCACGATCACCTGCTGGGCCTCGGAGACTTCGATGATCGGCATGCCGGCGATCGGGCTGTCGGGGTCGTTCTTCGCCGCCGGGTTGGTGACGTCGTTGGCGCCGACGACCACCGCCACGTCGGTGCGCGGCATCTCCGGGTTGATCTCCTCCATCTCCTTCAGCTGCTCGTAGGGCACGTCGGCCTCGGCGAGCAGCACGTTCATGTGGCCGGGCATGCGGCCGGCGACGGGGTGGATCGCGTAGTTGACCGTGACGCCGCGCTTCTCCAGCTCGTCGGCGACCTCCTTGATCGCGTGCTGGGCCTGGGCAACCGCTAGGCCGTAGCCGGGGACGATCGTGACCGTATCCGCGTAGGCGAGCTTGATCGCCGCGTCCTGGGCGCCGATCGAGGTGTGCGGGCGTTCCTCGCCGTCCCCCCCTCCGCCGCCCGCCGGGGCGCCGCCGAAGCCGGCAAAGAGAACGTTGCCCACCGAGCGGTTCATCGCCGTCGCCATCTCCATCGTCAGGATCGTTCCCGAGGAGCCGACCAGCGTTCCGGCGACGATCAGCGCGACGTTGTCGAGCGCAAAGCCGGCAGCGGCAGCCGAAAGGCCGGTGAAGGCATTGAGCAGCGAGATCACGACCGGCATGTCGGCGCCGCCGATCGGCAGCACGACCATGTTGCCGAGGATCGCCGCGGCGATCAGGATCGCGATGAACAGGCCCTGCGAGGGGTCGCCGTTGTTGACCGCGATGTCGACGCAGGCGGCGACGATGCCGAGCAGCAGGGCGATGTTGATCACCTGCTGGCCGGGCACCGCCAGCGGCCGGGTCGGGATCAGGTCCTGGAGCTTGGCGAAGGCGATGTTGGAGCCCCAGAAGGAGATCGAGCCGACCACGCCGGCGAAGAGGACGGGGATCAGCGTGTCGAGCGGGATCGACGCGATCGTCCCGGCGTCGATCTCGCCGATCCCGTGGCGGACCTCCGACCAGGCGATCAGCGCCACGGCGCCGCCGCCGACGCCGTTGTAGAGGGCCACCATCTGCGGCATCTCGGTCATCTGCACGCGGATCGAGGCGACGACGCCGATCGCCGCGCCGGCGCCGAGGCCGATCGCGATCAGGCCCCAGTTGCCGACCCCGTCGAGCAGCAGCGTGGTGAGGACGGCGACCGCCATGCCGCCGGCGGCGATCATGTTGCCGCGCTTGGCCGTGGTCGGGTGGGTGCCCTGTTTGATCCCGATGATGAACAGCGAGAAGGCGACGATGTAGAGCGCCGTGGCGGCGTCGCCGCCGGGCTTCAGCACTGCCTCGATCATTTGCCGTCCCCGCCCTTGCCGTCGCCCTCGGCCTTCGGTTTCGGCTTCCTCGAGAACATGCCGAGCATCCGGTCGGTGACCAGGAAGCCGCCGACGACGTTGATCGTGCCGAAGGCGATCGCGATCGTGCCGATGATGTACTCGAGCGGGTCGTTGGCGTAGCCGACCACGATCAGCCCGCCGAGCATGACGATGCCGTGGATCGCGTTGGTCTGCGACATCAGCGGCGTGTGCAGCGTCGTCGGCACCTTCGAGATCACCTCGAAGCCGACGAAGACGGCGAGCACGAAGATCGTGATCTCGGTGAACAGGCTCATCTACTTGGCGGCCCTCTCGCCGCGGATCTCGCCGCCGTGCGTGATGCAGGCGGCGGCGACGATGTCGTCCTCGAAGTCGACCTTCAGCTCGCCCTCCTCGGTGACCAGCAGCCCGAGCAGGTTCTCGAGGTTCTTGGCGTAGAGCTGCGAGGCGGGAACCGGCATCTCGCTGGCCAGGTTGCGCGGGCCGATCACCTTGACGCCGCCCACCTCGACCGTCTGGCCGGCCTCGGTCAGCTCGCAGTTGCCGCCGCTCTCGGCGGCGAGGTCGACGATCACCGAGCCCGGTTCCATGTGCGCACCGCATCGGCGGTGATCAGCAGCGGCGCCGGTCGGCCGGGGATCGCCGCCGTGGTGACGATCACGTCCTGTTTGGCCGCGTTCTCGCCGATCGCCTCGACGACCTTTTCGTTCTCCTCGTCGGTCAGCGGCCGGGCGTAGCCGCCCTCGCCTTCGGCGTCGGGGATGAAGTCGAGTTCGAGCGGCCGGCCGCCGAGCGAGGCGATCTGCTCCCAGGCGGCGCGGCGGATGTCGAAGCCGGTGACGATCGCGCCGAGGCGCTTCGCGGTGGCGACCGCCTGCAGGCCTGCGACGCCGGCGCCCAGCACGAGCACCTTGGCCGGCGGCACCGTGCCGGCGGCGGTGGTCATCATGCCGAAGAAGCGGCCCGACTCGCGCGCGGCGATCAGCATCGCGGCGTAGCCCCCGGCGGCGGCCTGCGAGGAGAGCGCGTCCATCGCCTGCGCCCGCGTCGTCCGCGGGATCGCCTCCATCGCGAAGGAGGTCACGCCGGCGGTGGCGAGCGCCCTGTTGGTCTCGGCGGCGGTCCAGGGCGAGAGGTGGCCGATCAGGAGCTGGTTCGAGTTGAGCTTGCCGATCTGCTCGGCGGTCGGGGCGGCGACGCGGAGGACGACTTCGGCGCCCCAGGCGACGTCGGGGTCGACGAGCTCGGCGCCCGCCTCCGCGTACTGGGAGTCGGGGTGCCCGGCCGCGTCGCCCGCGCCGCGCTCGACCAGCACGTCGACGTGCTCGTTCTTCTTCAGCGACTTGACGATGTCAGGGACGAGCGCGACCCGGCGCTCCCCATCGACGGTCTCTCTGGGCACTCCGATCTTCATCTGCGGCGGCGGACCTTATGACAACCGGTCAGGCCGGTGCATTGACGCCCGCGAGGGACGCCAGTCGCTCCATCGTGTGCAGCTGTTGCTCGCGCTCGACGTGGACGGGAGAGACGATCAGGCGGTCGATGCCGGCGCCGCGGAAGCGCTCGACCCGCTCCGCCACCTCGGCCTCGGTGCCGACCAGCGAGGTCGCCTCGACGATCTCGTCGGGCATCGCCGCGAAGGCGCCCTCGCGGTCGCCGTCCTGGAAGCGGCGCTGCACCTCGTCCGCCACGTCGCCGAAGCCGAAGCGGTGCGCCAGGTCGACGTAGAAGTTGGTCTTGCGGCTGCCCATGCCGCCGAAGTAGAGGACGAGCCCGGCCTTGACGACGCTCTTCGCCGCCTCCAGGTCGCCGTCGATCGCCACCTGCAGCGAGGGGCTGACCTCGAGGTCGGAGCGCTGCCGGCCGCCCTTGGCGAAGCCGGCCTCGAGGTGCTCGCCCCAGGTCTGCGCGAAGGCGTCGACCGAGAAGAAGATCGGGATCCAGCCGTCGCAGATCTCGGCCGCCATCTCCACCGATTTGCGCCCGATCGCGCCGACGAAGACGGGGATACGGGAGCGCTGGGGGTGGAAGTTGAGCTTCAGCGGCTTGCCCTCGCCGCCCGGCAGCGGCAGCTGGTAGTGCTCGCCCTGGTGGTCGAGCTTGCCCTCGCGGGCGACGATCTCGCGCACGACCTCGATGTACTCGCGGGTGCGGCCCCACGGCTTCGCGTAGGGGACGCCGTACCAGCCCTCGGAGACCTGCGGGCCGGAGGGGCCGAAGCCGAAGAGAAAGCGGCCGCCGGAGAGCTTGTCGATCGTCGCTCCTGCCATCGCAGCCGCGGCGGGCGGGCGCGCCGGCACCTGCATGATCGCCGCGCCGAGCTTGATCGTCTTCGTCTGCGGCGCCAGCCAGGCGAGCACGCTGACCACGTCGGAGCCGTAGGACTCGGCCGCCCAGACCGACTCGAAGCCCGCGGCCTCGGCCGCCTGCACGACCTCGACGGCGTCCTCGCCCGCGGGGCCGATGCCCCAGTAGCCGAGGTTGAGTCCGAGCTTCAGAGCCATCCGTCCGGAACCCTATTGAATGTGGGCCGATGGCCGCCACCGCCGCCGACACACCGGACGCCGCCGAGCGCGGCCTGAGCAGCGCCGAGGCGGCGAAGCGGCTGCGCGAGCTCGGCCCGCCGCCGGACGACTCCTCGCGCTCGGTCTCGAGCATCGTCGCCGGCAACGTCTTCACCCTCTTCAACCTGATCATCGGGATCTTCTTCGTGCTGATCCTCTCGCTGGGGCTGATCGCCGACGCCGTCTTCGGCCTGATCGCGATCGTCAACTCCTACATCGGCATCCGCCAGGAGCTGAAGGCGAAGCGGACGCTCGACGAGCTGGCGGTGCTGGTCGCCCCGCACGCCAAGGCGATCCGCGACGGGACCGTGGTCAGCCTGCTCGCCGAGGAGATCGTGCCCGGCGACGTGGTCGCGATCGAGCCCGGCGACCAGCTCGTCGCCGACGGCGAATCGATCGCCAGCCGCGGGATGACGCTCGACGAGTCGATGCTGACCGGCGAGGCCGACGGGGTGCCCAAGGACGCCGGCGACCGCGTGCTCTCCGGCTCCTTCTGCATCTCCGGCTCCGGCCACTACCGGGTCGACGCCGTGCGCGAGCAGAGCTACGCCGGCAGGCTGGCCGGCGAGGCGCGCACCTTCCGCCACCCGCCGTCGCCGCTGCAGGACGAGGTCAACCGGGTGATCGTCGCCTGCACCTGGGCGATGCTGCCGCTCGCGGCCCTGCTGCTGCTGACCTTCCAGCTGCGCAGCACCGACCTGGTCGAAGCGGCGCAGACGGCGACCGCCGGGCTGGTGACGCTGATCCCCGAGGGGATGGTGCTCTTGATGAGCGTCACCTTCGCCGTCGCCGCGGTGCGGCTGGCGCGCCGCGACACGCTGGTCCAGCAGATGAGCGCCAGCGAGAGCCTCGCCGCGGTCGACACGATCTGCGTCGACAAGACGGGGACGCTGACCGACGGGCGGCTGCGGCTGCTCGGGGTCGAGGTGGCGGAGGGCGGCGACGCCGAGGAGGCGCAGGCGGCGCTCGGCCGCTTCGCCGCCAGCGCCGGCGAGCGCAACCGCACCCTGGAGACGGTCGCCGAGGCCTTCCCGGCGCAGCCGCAGCGGGTCAGCGGCGAAGTCCCCTTCTCCTCGAAATGGAAGTGGAGCGGCCTGCGCATCGGCGGCATCGAGCTACGTGCTCGGCGCGCCCGACATCCTCGCCGCGAGCGGCGCGCTGCGCTGCCGCCGGGCCTGGCGCGCAAGCTGGATCAGGAGACGGCGGCGGGGCGGCGGGTCGTCGCCTTCGCCGGCTCGCCCGAGCCGCTGCCCGACGACCCGGCGCACACCCCTCCCCCGCCGCTGGCCGCGATCGCCCTGGTCGTGCTGGAGGAGACGCTGCGCGCCGACGCCGCCGAGACGATCGCCGTGATGCGCGACGCCGACGTCGACCTGAAGCTGATCTCCGGCGACGCGCGGGCGACGGTGACGGCGGTGGCGTATGCGGTCGGCGTGCCCCACGACGCCGGCGTGATCGACGGCTCCGAGCTGCCCGAGGACCCCGAGCAGCTCGCCGTCGTCGCGCAGCGCAACACGATCTTCTGCCGGATCGCGCCCGAGCAGAAGCGGGCGCTGGTCGAGGCGCTGCGCGCCTCCGGCCGCTACACGGCGATGATCGGCGACGGGGTCAACGACGTGCCGGCGCTGAAGCAGGCGCGGCTCGCGGTGGCGATGGGCTCGGGCGCCCAGGTGACCAAGGGGATCGCCGACGTCGTCCTGCTCAAGGACCAGTTCGCCCGCCTGCCCGAGGCGGTCGGCGAGGGACGGCGGATCGCCCGCAACATCCACCGGCTCGGCCGCCTCTACCTGACCAAGTCGGTCTACGCGGCGGCGCTGATCCTGCTCGTCGCCGTGCCCGGCTGGGCCTTCCCCTTCCTCCCCCGCCACCTGACCCTCGCCGCCTTCCTGACGATCGGCGTGCCGTCCTTCGTGCTCGCCCTGGCGCCCTCCGACGGGCCGCTCTACCGCGGCCGCCTGCTGCGCGCGCTGGCGGCCTTCGCCGTGCCCGCGGGGCTGGCGACGGCGCTCGGCTCGATCCTCTGCTTCTTCCTCGTCGACACCGTCTTCGGCGGCTCGCTGGAGGACGGGCGGACCGCGGCGACGACGACGCTGATCGTGCTCGGCCTCGCCTTCGTCCTGCTGCTCGAGCGCGGCCCCGGCCGCGAGCACATCGCGATCCAGAGCTACATGCTGGCGATGGTCGCCGGCCTCGGCGCGCTCTTCGCCCTGATCCTCGCCGCCGCCCCGGTGCGCGAATTCTTCGAAATGTCCCTGCTGACGTCGAGCCAGTGGTTCCTGGCCCTGCTCTGCGCCGCGGTCGGCCTGACGATCGCCAGCGCGCTCTGGCGCATCCCATACATAGAAGGGCTCGAAGCGGCGCCCGTTCAGGACGAGGCGGTCGGAGCCAGATCGGAGGTGCCGAGCTCCTCCATCTGAGCGCGCAGCGCCGCGGCGAGGCGGTCGCGCTCGGAGCGGTCCGCGCGCTCTCCGCCGGCCGCGGGAAGAGCAGCGGGTTGGAGACGACCAGCGGCACGCCGATCGTCTCCTCGTAGGCGTTGAAGGCCTTCTGGCGCAGGCCGCCGTGGGCGAGGCCCATCTCGCCGTGGTCCGAGCAGCGCACGACGACGGTGCGCGAGCGCAGCGAGCCCGGGTCGCCCGGGTCGCCGAGCGCCGCCAGCAGGCGGCCGATCTTCGCGTCGACCAGCCGGTGCAGGTAGGCGTAGAAGTTGACGTAGTCGAGCTGCGCACGGCGCCCCCGCAGGGGGCCCAGGTAGGCGGTCATCCCCATCTGCATCAGGCTGTGGACGGTCGGCTTGGTCGAGAGGTCCTCGTCGATCGTCGGCGGCAGGCGCGACGCCCATCCCGCGGAACTCACCGGCCTCGTAGCCGCCCTCGCGGTAGGAGGACGCGTAGCCGAGAACGTCGTGCGGGTTGACCAGCGAGACGACGAGGCAGAAGGGCTCGGGCAGCTCATCGCGGCCGAGCCAGGCCTCGGCCTGGCGGGTGTAGACCTCGTCCCAGCCCTCGCCCAGCCGCCCAGCGTTACCGCCGCCGAAGTTTTCTGCCTTGGCGTTCTCGCCGGCGTCGGGCGGCTCCCAGCCGGCGAAGCCGAACTCGCGCTCCAGCGCCTCCGCGTCGCGCGGCCCCCAGCCCGACTCGCTCGAGCGGCTGGGTCAGGTGCCACTTGCCCTTGTAGGCGACCTCGTAGCCGGCGGCGCGCAGCATCTGGGCGAGGTTCGGCGTCCGCGGGTCGAGCTGCGGCTCGCCGCCGCCCTTCGGCCCGAGCCGCAGGGCGCCGCGGGCGAACTGGCGCAGCGCCCGCCCGTGCGGGGCGCCGCGACGCAGCATCAGCCGGCCGAGGCCCGCCGCCACGGCGCCGGCGTGCCGCGGGTCGGGCTTCAGGTCGGCCGCGGTCAGGGTCAGGGTGACGCCGTGGCGCGCCGGGTACATGCCGGTGAACAGCGTCGCCCGGCTCGGCGAGCACATCGAGGCGTTGCAGAAGCTGTTGCGGAAGGTCAGCCCGGTGCGCGCAAGCTCGGCCTCGTTGGGCATCAGGTCCCGCAGCCAGCCCGGGTCGGTCGGCCAGTGGCGCGGCCGGCACTCCTGGTGGGGACAGCAGCAGCAGCAGGTTCGGCGGTCGCATCGGGGCCCCGCTCAGGAGTCCTGCGGAGGCAGGACGAACTGGGAGACGATCAGGTTCGCGGCCAGGCGCGGCTCGGCGCCCTCGCGGCGGCGCTCCATCCGCACCTCGATCACGACCGTGCTCTTGCCGGCGTGCAGCGGCTCGCCGACGGCGACGATCTCGTCGCCGAGCACGCCGGCGGCGAAGACGTTCAGCTTCAGCTCGATCGTCGTGAAGTTGTGCCCGGCGGGGATGCTGCGGAAGGTCGACCAGGCGGCGACCGTGTCGCCGAGCGCCGTCCAGACGCCGCCGTGGACGAAGCCGCCGGGGTGCAGGTGCCGCCTGTCGACGACGATCCGCCCGCGAGCGTGCGTGTCCTCGATCTCCAGCGGCTCGATCCCCAGGTCCCCCGGAAAGCTCCCCGGCAGGAAGTCGCGCACGGAATCGGGCGTGATCAGCGAGCTGGGGTGCGGCGCGTCGGCCATAGCGCGAGACCCTACCTGACGTCGTCTGACCAACAATCAAACGCATACTGGCTGCTCTCACGCGAGCGCGAGGACGCCGATATGCCCGGAGCCGCCGCAGGCCGAAGTCCCCAAACGGCTCGTCGCGTTCTCGCACCGCCTGCTTGAAACCGCCCTCGGCGGCGCGGCGGACGAAGTCGTGGCCCTCCGCCGTGTGGCGGGCGACGCCGTCGAAGAAGGTGCCGAGAAGCTGCGTCTGCTGCAGGCCCTGCGAGTAGAGCGACTGGTTGACCAGCATCTTCATCATCACCAGCTGGTTGATCGGCAGCCGGGCGACGCGCTCGAGCAGCTCCTCGAAGCGCTCGTCGAGCTGCTCCGGCGGCGCCGCCTCGGTCGCCAGCCCCCACTCCGCCGCCTGCTCGCCGCTCAGCGAGTCGCCGGTCAGCAGCAGGCGCTTGGCCCGCATCGGCCCCAGCCGCGCCGCCCACAGCGCCGTCGTCGGCGAGCCCCAGACGCGCGCCGGCGGGTAGCCGATCTTGGCGTCGGCGCCGATCACGAGCAGGTCCGAGCAGAGCGCCATGTCGGTGCCGCCGGCGACGCAGTAGCCGTGGACCTTGCAGACCACCGGCTTCTCGGAGTGGAAGAGCGACATGAAGCCGCGCACGTTGCGCCACATGAACTGGAAGTCGGTGACCGGGTCCCAGTTCGACTCCGGCGCGTGGTTGGCGCCGATCACCGCCGGGTCGAGCGGCGAGCCGGGCGGCGCGCCGAGCCCCTCCCCCAGGTCGCTCATGTCGCCCTCGGCCGAGGCGACCAGGTCGTAGCCGCCGCAGAACCCCGTGCCGTTACCGGCGAGGGCGATCGCATGGACCTCCGGGTCGAGGTTCGCCCGCTCGACACAGGCGGCGATCTCGACCGGCATCCGCGGCACGATCCCGTTGCCGCGCTGCGGCCGGTTCAGCGTGATCCGAGCGACCCGATCCGCGGACTCGTAGGTGAGGGTCGTCAGGTCCACCTCCCGGACCCTACTGGCTCGTCAATGCGTCAGATTCGACGCATCATGCGTCGAGCCTGACGTATTATGCGTCGATTTCGACGCATGATGCTACGCTGCAGCTCATGGCCCGCCTGGACAGCGCCCATCTCTTCCCCACCGACCGGCCGCTTCCGGCGGACAACCTGATCGGGCGGGCAGACGATGTGCGGGAGGTCGCAACCACGCTGTCGGGGGGCGGGCACGTGATCATCTCGGGCCCCCGTCGCACCGGCAAGACCAGTGTTTGCGACGCTGCCCTGCGCACCCTCGAAGATGACGGCCTCTACGTCGTCGAGGTCGATCTGTTTCGGATCGCTTCGGCAGCCGAGCTCGCGGAAACCCTCGTCGCGGGGACGATCGCAAACCGCTCTGCCCTGCGCCGAGCGGTGCACCAAGCGCGCGAGGCGGGACGGCTCGTGGCCGACGCAGCCGGCGTCTCAGCCGTGGTCAAGTCGAAAAGCGAGCTCGGCGAGGAGCTGGAGATCGCGTTCACGCCGCAGATGGCTCGGCGCGATCCCGAGCGCTATCTCGACTACGCGCTGTCCTTGCCCGGTCGCATCGCCGATGCCGACAAGAAGCGAGTAGTGGTCTTCTTCGACGAGTTCCAGGAGATAGCCGGCTCTCATGCTCCATACGGCGACCCCGATGCCCTGACGAAACGAATGCGGGCAATCTTCCAGCGCAGCGCAGGTGTCAGCCTGCTGTTCGCAGGCAGCGTCGAGCACCTGATGCGCGACCTCTTCACGCCGCGCCAGCGAGCCTTCAGCCAGTTCGGCAGCTTCCACGACCTCCGGCCGATCGCGCGCGAAGACTGGATTGGTGGCTTGAAATCGCGCTTCGAGCTCGACGAATGCGATGCTGACGACTCCGCGTTGCGACGGCTCTTGGAGTTGAGCGAAGGGCATCCGCGCGCGACGATGTTGATCGCCCAAAAGACCCACATGACCACCGTGCTGCTCGATACGCGCGACATCGATCTGGCGGCGGTCGACCAGGGCTTTCGAGCCGCTATCGACGGCGAGAGCATGAGCCATGAGCAGAGCGTCGAGCGGCTGCGCAACGTCCACCACTACGCCCTTCAGATCGCTCGCCGGATTGCCCGCGACGAACCGCCCTACCCGGATCTGCCGAGAAACTCGGTACGGCGGGCCCTCGAGGAGCTCCGTGGAATCGGTGTCGCCCGCAGCGAGGACCGCGGAGACTGGCGAATCACGGACCCGCTGCTGGCGCACTACCTAGCCGAACTGGACCCGCTGGCCTGATCCTCGGAATATCACAAACCTGTGGTGAATCATCACAGGTTTGTGAGTAGCGCTCTGTCTACATCCTTTCGACGATCATCGCCTTGCCCTGCCCTCCGGCTACGCACATGGTCTCGATGCCGACCTGGTGGTCGTCGGTCTCCATCACGTTGAGCAGGGTGCCCATGATGCGGGCGCCGGTCATCCCGAAGGGGTGGCCGAGGGCGATCGCGCCGCCGTGCGTGTTGAGCTTCTCCAGCGGGATGTCGCACTCGTCCATGATCGGGATCACCTGGGCGGCGAAGGCCTCGTTGAGCTCGACCACGTCGATGTCGTCGATCGTCATCCCGGCTCGCTCGAGCACCTTCTTCACCGCGCCGATCGGGGCGACGCCCATGTACTCGGGCTCGTTGCCGTAGGTGGCGGCGGTGACGATGCGGGCGCGCGGCGTCAGGCCGAGCTCCTTGGCCTTGGTGTCGCTCATCAGCAGCACCGCGGCGGCGCCGTCGTTGAGCGGGCAGGAGTTGCCGGCGGTGACCCCGCCGCCGCCGAAGGCCTCCGGCAGTTCGGAGAGCTTCTCCAGAGTCGAGCTGGCGCGCGGGCCGTCGTCCTTGGCGACCTCGCTGCCGTCGGGCAGCTTCACCGGGACGATTTCGCGGTCGAAGAAGCCGTCCTCCTGCGACTGCACGGCGAGTTCCTGCGAGCGCTGCGCGAACTTGTCCATGTCGGCGCGGCTGACCTCGTATTTTTCGGCGACGTTGACCGCCGTCAGGCCCATGTCGATGTAGGCGTTGGGCTGGCCGTTCTCGCCGATCAGGTTCGGGTTGCGGTCGTCGGCGCCGGCCGGCTCGGTGCGCTCGTTGAACTTGCTCACCCACTCGACCCCGGCGGCGATGTAGACGTCGCCCTCGCCGGCCTTGATCGCGTTGCCGGCGTGGCGGATCGCGTCGAGGCTGGAGGAGCAGTAGCGGGAGACGGTGACGCCGTTGACCTCCTGCGGCAGCTTCTCGGAGAGCAGGCTGATGATCCGGCCGATGTTGAACGCCTCGAGGCCCTGCGGCATGCCGCAGCCGCAGAACAGGTCTTCGATCTCGCTCGGGTCGACCTGCGGGTTGCGCTCGAGCAGCTGGTCGACCACGTAGGCGCCGGTCTCCTCCGGGCGAAGCTGGGCCAGCGAGCCCTTGAAGGCACGGCCGATCGGCGTGCGGACGGTGTCGACGATTACTGCCTCGGGCATGCGGTGCTCTCCTTGGATTTCGGATTGGGAAGTGCGGCCCGCAGGGTATTCGACCCCGCCCCCCGGCGCGATTCTCGATTAAGTTAGAGCGATGTCGCTGGAGGGGCTGCGGGCATGGATCGGCGAGGTCGAGCGCAAGCTCGGCAAGCGCACGCGCGTCTTCCTCGCCCTGACGGTGATCGCGATCGGCATCGCGGCCGCCTCGCTCTACCTGGCGATCGACACCCGCAACAGCTCGGTCAGCGAAAGCGACGTGCAGGCGCTGCAGCAGAAGCTCGAAACGCGGATCGACGAAGCCGCGGCGGGCGGCGCAGCGACGCCGCCGTGCCACCGGTCGAAGCCGAACCGCCGCCGACGTCACAGCCCGAAGAACCGAAGCCGAAGTCCGACGGCGGCAGCCAGAAGCAGAACAAGAGCTCCTCCGGCGGCCAGCAGGACAAAAGCGCGCAGAATCCTCGAACTGCTCGAACGGGCGAAAAAGCAGAACGCCGAAGCGGGAGCGAAGTAGAACGCCGGCAGCTATTCGTGCCGATCCGCACGTTTGTGCCTGGGCACCGTCCCCCACCTGCGTTACATTCGCCGCAATCCATCTCGCGCCGAGGCGCGAGCCTTGCCGAACACGGCAGAGCGAAAGGAGCCCCATGCCCGAGGGTTACTGCGTCAAAGAGCGCAAGAAGGTCGAGATCAAAGACGCCAAGCAGGTGACGATGAAAAACGGTCGCCCAGCGATCCAGGGCCTCTGCCCCGACTGCGGCACCAAAATCTTCAAGATCGGGAAACTCGGAGTAGCCCGCCGGGCGGCGCAAGCCGCCCGGCTCTAAACCCGCTTGCGCCAGGACACGGTCGGCGGCACCAGCTCGCGGATCTCGGCCAGCAGGCGGGCGGAGAGCTCGCCTGGGTCCTCGCCAGGGCGGGCCTGGCCGCCGCCGGGCTCGAAGAAGCGGGTGCGCAGGCGGGGGCGGCGGGGGAAGCCGGTCAGCTCGGAGGTGCCCTCTATCGCGACGCAGACGAGCTTCGCCTCGGGGACCTCGAGCGCCAGGCGGCCGACGCCGCTGCGGGCGCGCAGGACCTCGCCGCGCGAGCGGGTGCCTTCGGGGAAGACGCCGATGCAGGCGCCGCCGCGCAGCTCCTCGATCGCCCGCGCCAGCGCCTGCTTGTCGCCGGCGCCGCGCACGATCGGGATCTGGCCCATCCCGTTCAGCACCGGGGAGAGGCCGCGCACGTCCCAGAGCGTCGATTTCGCCAGCGCCCTGATCTGGCGGCGGCGGATCGCCGCGACGCCGACGGCCACCGGGTCCCAGTGGCTGTCGTGGTTGCCGATCACCAGCAGCGGGCCGCTCGCCGGCAGAGCCTCCAACCCCTCGACCTCGAGCCGGCCCCATACCGCGACCGCGGGGCGGGAGAGGGCCATCGCCAGGCTGTACATTCGGGTGCGCTGTTCCAAGGCCGGGGAGTTGTACCCGATGAGCCTTCCCTCGCGCTGTAGATTCACTAAGTGACGAAAGTCACAGCCCCTTCACACACCCACAACGGAAGCTAGGCGATCACGTGCCAACTTCGACCCAGAAGCCGCTCGAGCTGATCCTCGCTCGCAACCTCATGTCGGCCCTCTCGACCCCCGCCTTCCTCGTCGACGAGGGCGGCCTGCTGGTCTTCTACAACGAGGCCGCGGGCATGCTGCTGGGCAAGCCCTGGGAGGAGCTGGGCACGGTCGGCGCGCAGGAGTGGGGCGCCCTCTTCGGGCCCTTCGACGACGGCGGCGAGCCGATCCCCTACGACGACCTGCCGCTGGTCAAGGCGGTCCGCGACGACCGCCCCGCGCACGCCGAATTCGAGATCCGCTCGACCGACGGCGAGGGCCACCGGGTCGAGGTCTCCGCCTTCCCGATCCAGACCGCCGCACGGCTCGCGCGGCGCGATCGCCGTCTTCTGGCCCGCCGCGGACGACGCGCCGCCAACGGAGCGAGCGCCTGAGATGAAGGTCAAGCTCTGGGGCACGCGCGGCTCGGTCCCCTCCCCAGGGCCGGAGACGATCCGCTACGGCGGCAACACCTCCTGCGTCGGCGTCACCCTCTCCGACGGCTCGCTGCTGGCGCTCGACGCCGGCACCGGCATCCGCAACCTCGGCCTGGCGCTGCCCGACGAGCCGACCCGGCTGCACATCCTGCTCACCCACCTGCACCTCGACCACATCCAGGGCCTCGTCTTCTTCGCCCCCTGCTTCCGCCCGCAGACCGAGATCGTGATCTGGGGCCCCGCCTCGCCCGAGGCCTCGCTGCGCGACCGCATCGCCCGCTACATCTCGGCGCCGCTCAGCCCGGTCGAGGTGCGCGAGCTGCCCTGCGACGTCTCCTTCCGCAGCACGCCGGAGAGCGAGTGGGAGATCGGCCCGGCGCGGATCCGCGCCGCCTCGGTCTCCCATCGCGGGCCGACGCTCGGCTACCGGATCGACGACGGCGACCGGTCGCTCGCCTACATCCCCGACCACGAGCCGGCGCTCGGCGCCGACCTCGAGAAGCTCGAGGACGAGTGGATCTCCGGCTTCGGCCTCGCCGAGGGCGCCTCGCTGCTGATCCACGACGGCCAGTACGCCGACGCCGAGTACCCCGACCACCTCGGCTGGGGTCACTCCTCGCTCTCGCACGCGCTCAGCTTCGCCCGCCGCACCGGCGCCGACCGCACGGTGCTCTTCCACCACGATCCGCTGCACTCCGACGCCCAGCTCGACCGCCTGGGTGAGGAAGCGCGCGAGCGCTGGGCTGGCGGCCGGCGGCGACCCCGGCGCGATCGAGCTCGGCGTCGAGGGAGCGGAGCTGGAGCTGCGCGCCCCGCGCGCCCAGCCCGGTCCCTGCAGTCTAAGCAAGACATCTGTCCTCTTTCGGTACGAATGGAGTGCTTTTTTCGTTTGGTCCGTTACCCTTTGTGACAGATGTATCCCGCTTCCAGTCGGTTAGACGCCAAGGCTCAGCGGTCGGCGCTCGTCCGCGGCGCCATCTCGGTCGCCCGGCGCGCGCACGCCGGGCAGACCCGTCAGACCGGCTGCGGGGAGATCCCCTTCATCGAGCACTCGCTCGCCGTGGCCGAGCAGCTCGCCCAGCACAACTACCCGGACGAGGTGCTCGCCGCCGGCCTGCTGCACGACGTGCTCGAGAGCAGCGAGCTCGGCGTCGAGGGGCTGCACGGCCGCTTCGGCGATCAGGTGGCGACGCTGGTCGAGGCGCTGACCGAAGACGCCTCGATCGAGGACTACGAGGAACGCAAGCAGGAGCACCGCGAGCGGGTCGCCGCCGCCGGGCCGCAGGCGCAGGCGGTCTTCGCGGCGGACAAAGTCGCCAACGTCGAAGTCCTGCGCGAGGCCTACGCCGTGCTCGGCGAGGACGTCGACGAGGACCTGCCGGTCAGCCTCGACATGAAGATCCTCGTCTGGGAGTTCGACCTGGAAATGCTCTTCGCGAACGCCCCCGGGGTGCCGCTGGTCGACCGTTTCGCCGACGAGATGGTCGGCCTCTGGGGCCAGCGCGCCGAAGGCGAGCACGCGCCGCTCCGCTGAGCGATAGCCGGGACGGTCCCGCCGCACCCGGCCAAGGTACCCTCGCGCCCGTGGGACGCCTTGCGGTCATCCTCGGCAGCGGCGCCGCCGGCCCCGGCGGCGCGGAGATCGTCGCCACGGCGAGGCGCACGCGACGGTGCTGCAGCGCCATGCGGGCGCCGGCGGCGCCTACGTCCTCCCCCACCGGATCGACCACGCCGCCAACCTGCGCTCGCTCGCCGAGGCGGGCTGCGACCGGGTGCTGGCGATCTCCTCGGTCGGCTCGCTCGACGCCGAGCTCGGCGTCGGCAGCGTCGTCTGCCCGGACGACTTCATCGCCCTGACGGCCACCGTGACGACCTTCGAGGACCCGCGCGGCCACATGCTGGCCGGGTTCGACGCCGGGTGGCGCGCGCGCGTGCTCGGCGCCTGGGAGGAGAGCGGGGCCGGGCCGCTGCGCGACGGCGGCGTCTACTGGCAGACCGACGGCCCGCGCTTCGAGACCCCGGCCGAGATCCGCCTGCTCGCCGCGCACGCCGACCTGGTCGGGATGACGATCGCCTCCGAGTGCGTCGTCGCCTGCGAGCTCGGGCTCGCCTACGCGGCGGTCTGCGTCGTCGACAACCTCGCCAACGGCGTCGCCGCCCGCCCGCTCTCCCCCGCCGAGCTCGAACGCGACCGCGGGCGCAACGCCGAGCGCCTGCGCGACGACCTCGCCGCCGCCCTGCCGGAGCTGTCCCGGTGAGCGATTGCTCGATTTTCCCCACGACGGTGTGGACAATGCAGCAATCGACGGTGCGGCGATGACGGGCTGACGGTCACGGGTGCGGCGCTCGACGGCGCCACGGTCGGGCTGCGCTGCGTGGACGGGGTCATCGAGGCGATCGGGCCGGAGGTCGCGCCGCAGGCCGGGGACGAGACGATCGACGCGGCCGGAATGCCGCTCGTGCCGGCGCTGGTCAACGGGCACACGCATGCGGCGATGACGCTGTTCCGCGGCTACGGCGGCGACCTGCCGCTGATGCGCTGGCTGGAGGAGCGGATCTGGCCGGTCGAGGCGAAGCTCGACGACGAGGACGTCTACTGGGGCACGCGGCTCGCCTGCGCGGAGATGATCCGCACCGGCACCGCCCGCTTCTGGGACATGTACTGGCACCCGGAGGCGACCGCGCGGGCGGTCGAGGACGCCGGGCTGCGAGCGCACATCGGCGGGCCGCTGTTCGACGCCGACGGGCGGACCGAGGAGACGAAGGCGCGGGTGCTCGGCGAGCTCGACGCGCTCGCCGAGCGCGGCCCGGCGGTCGAGCCGACGCTCGCCCCGCACTCGATCTACATGGCAAGCGAAGAGCTGCTGCGCTGGGCCGGCGAGACGGCGGCCGAGCGCGGGCTCGCCTTCCACACCCACCTCTCGGAGACGGAGAAGGAGGTCGCCGACTGCCTCGCCGCGCACGGCGAGCGGCCCGCCGCCTACCTCGACCGGCTCGGCGCGCTCGGCGAGCGCACGGTGCTCGCGCACGGCGTCTGGCTCGACGAGGCGGAGCTGGAGACGATCGCGGCGCGCGGCGCGACCGTCGTCGCCAACCCGGTCGCCAACATGAAGCTCGCCGTCGGCGGCGTCCTGCCCTACCCGGCGGCGCGCCGCGCCGGGGTCGCGGTCGGGCTCGGCACCGACGGCGCCGGCTCCAACGACTCGCTCGACCTGCTCGCCGACCTGAAGCTGTTCGCGCTCTCCCAGCGCCACGCGAGCGGCGACCCGACCGTCGTCCCCTCCGCCGAGGCCCTCGAGATCGCGACCGGCGTCCGCGCGCCGCTGCTCGCCGGCGGCGCCGGGCGGCTCGAGCCGGGCGCCCCGGCCGACTTCCTGCTGCTGCGCGGCGACGGGCCCGAGCTCGGCCTCGGCGAGCTCGCCTCCGACCTCGTCTACGCGGCGAGCGGCTCGGTCGTCGACACGACCGTCGTCGCCGGCCGCGTGCTGATGCGCGGCGGCGTCGTCGAGGGCGTCGAGGAGATCGTCGCCCGCGCCGCCGAGCGCGCCGATCGGCTGGGAATTCGCTGATGGCGGACGTGCTGAGCACGATCGGCGAAGGCTTCAAGCAGTCGTTCCTGATGGCCTACCAGGTCTGGTGGGCGCTGGTGCTCGGCTTCGCGATCTCGGCGATCGTCCAGGCCTGGGTGCCGAGCGAGCGGATCCAGGCGAGCCTCTCCGGGCGCGGGCCGAAGCCGGTGGCGCTGGCGACGGGGCTCGGCGCCGCCTCCTCGTCCTGCTCCTACGCGGCGATCTCGATCGCCCGCTCGCTGATCGCCAAAGGCGCCTCGGCGACGACCGCGCTCGCCTTCCAGTTCGCCTCGACCAACCTGGTCTGGGAGCTCGGCCTGATCCTCTGGGTGCTGATCGGCTGGCAGTTCGCGCTCGCCGAGTACGTCGGCGGCGTCGTCCTGATCGTGCTGATGGCGGCTGCTGCTGCGCTTCTTCGTCTCGCCGCGGCTGGAAGAGCAGGCCCGGGCGCACGCCCAGGAGGCGCAGGAAGAGCACACGCACGGCTGCCACGAGCATGGCGGCGACGAGGAAGAAGGCAAATGGACGGCGGTCGCGCAGGGCTTCCGCGCCGACTGGACGATGCTCTGGAAGGAGATCACGATCGGCTTCCTGCTCGCCGGCTTCATCGGCCTGCTCGGCAACGACTTCTTCAACTTCCTCTTCATCACCGACGCGCCCGCCGCCGATCCGCACGATCGAGAACGTGCTGGTCGGGCCGCTGATCGCGATCCTCAGCTTCGTCTGCTCGGTCGGCAACGTGCCGCTGGCGGCGGTGCTCTGGTCCGGCGGGATCAGCTTCGCCGGCGTGATCGCCTTCATCTTCGCCGACCTGATCGTGCTGACGATCGTCGCCGCCTACCGCAAGTTCTACGGCACGCCGTTCACCGTGCGGATCGTCGCCCTGATGTTCGTGACGATCGTGATCGCGGCGCTGCTGGTCGACCTGGTCTTCGGCTTGGCGGGGCTGATCCCGACCGGCCCGCGCCCCAGCCGCAACGACATCTTCGGCTCGGTCCAGGTCGACTACAAGCTCTTCCTCAACATCCTCGGTTTGGGAATCTTCGCGGTCCTGATGTGGCTCTCGCGCGCGCGCCGGGTATAGGCTCGCCCCGAGTGCCCTCCCCTGAGGTCACCTGACCAAGGCTCGTCCGACGCCTCCGCGGTCCGCTACGAGAACGCGACCAAGCGCTACGACGGCTCCGGCGAGGCCGCCGTCGACGGGCTCGACCTCGAGGTCCCGGCGGGCGAGGTCTGCGTGCTGGTCGGGCCCTCCGGCTGCGGCAAGACGACCGCGATGCGGCTGGTCAACCGCACGGTCGAGCTGACCTCCGGCGACGTGAAGATCGGCGGCTCCTCGGTGCGCGAGCGCGACCCGGCGCGGCTGCGGCGCGAGATCGGCTACGTGATCCAGCAGATCGGCCTCTTCCCGCACCGCACGATCGCCGAGAACGTCGGCACGGTGCCGCGGCTGCTCGGCTGGAAGAAGGACCGCATCGCGGCGCGCACGGAGGAGCTGCTGGAGCTGGTCGGCCTCGAAGCCGAGCTGGCGGGGCGCTACCCGGCGCAGCTCTCGGGCGGCCAGCAGCAGCGCGTCGGCGTCGCCCGGGCGCTCGCCGCGGACCCGCTGGTGATGCTGATGGACGAGCCGTTCGGGGCGATCGACCCGATCAACCGCGAGCGCCTGCAGAACGAGTTCCTGCGCCTGCAGGCGGAGATCCGCAAGACCGTCCTCTTCGTCACCCACGACATCGACGAGGCGATCAAGATGGGCGACCGGATCGCGGTGATGCGCAAGGGCGGCCGCGTCGCCCAGTACGCGACCCCGGCCGAGCTGCTGATGGCGCCGGCCGACGAGTTCGTCGAGGACTTCGTCGGCGCCGACCGGGCGCTGAAGCGGCTGGCGCTGATGCGGGTCGCCGACATCGACCTCTGGGAGGCGCCGCTGGCCTACGTCGGCCAGGCGACCGCCGAGGTGCGGGCGAAGCTCGAGGGTGCCGAGGTCCCATACCCGCTGCTGGTCGACTCCGAGCGCCGCCCGCTCGGCTGGCTCTCGGAGCGCGACCTCGCGGCGGAGACCGTGCCGGCGCGGCCCGACTCGCCGCTCGGGCCGCTGCTCGACCGCGACGACGTGATGCGCGACGCGCTCGCCGACCTGCTGCAGGGCGAGGCGCAGTACGCCGCGGTGACCGACCACGCGGGGCGGATCGCCGGCGTGCTCTCGGTCGAGATCATCTCCGAGTTCCTCGGCTCGCCGCAGGCGAAGACCGAGGAGCGCGGCGCGGCGGAGCGGCCGCAGTGATCGCGGCATTCCTCGCCTCGCTGCCGCTCGCCGCCGCCGGCGAAGTCGGCCAAGGCTTCTTCCACGAACGCAGCTCGGAAACGCTGCCCTGCCAGGCGACGAGCAAGCTCTTCTGCTTCGACTGGGCGAAGGAAAACATCGGCAGCTTCGGCACGCCGACCGTGCAGCACCTCGAACTGGTCGCGATCTCGGTCGTCGTCGGCTTCGCGATCGCCTTCGCCCTGGCGCTGCTGGCGCACCGCCGGCGCTGGCTGCAGCCACCGCTGCTGGCGGCGACCGGCGTCCTCTACACGGTCCCCAGCATCGCCTTCTTCTTCCTCCTGCTGCCGATCACCGGGCTCGGCCGCGACTCGGTGATCATCGCGCTCAGCGCCTACACGCTGCAGACCATCTACCGCAACACGCTCGCCGGGCTCGCCAACGTGCCGGACGCGGTGCGCGACGCGGCGCGCGGCATGGGGCTGACCGAGCGTCAGATCCTCTGGCGGGTCGAGCTGCCGCTGGCGACGCCGGAGATCGTCGCCGGGCTGCGCATCGCCACCGTCAGCACGGTCGCGATCGCGACCCTCGCCGTGCTGGCGAGCGGCGGCGGCCTCGGGGTGAAGATCTACGCCGGCGGCAACCTCACCTTCAAGACGAGCATCATCATCGCCGGGGCGATCGCGATCCTGATGGCGATCTCCTTCGACCTGCTGCTGCTCGGCATCCAGCGCCTCGCGACGCCGTGGCGGAGGGCGGCTGAAGCGTGACCGGCGCCCTCCCCTTTCCGCCGCCGCTCGCCTCGTTCGGCGGCGCGATCGAATTCATCTTCGAGCCGCAGAGCTCGAGCGTCACCGGCGGCAAGCAGGTCGGCGGCTTCGAACAGGTGGTCGAACTGACGATCAACCAGCTCGAGCTGACCCTGCTGGCGCTGGCCGTGTCGATGGTCGTCGCGCTGCCGCTCGGCCTCTACCTCGGCCACCGCGGGACCGGCGAACTGCTGGCGATCGGCCTCGGCAACGCCGGCCGGGCGATCCCCGAGCTGGCGCTGATCGCCTTCATGGCGGCGGCGATCGGCGTCGGCTGGCGCAACGTGACGATCGCCCTGGCGATCCTCGGCATCCCGCCGATCCTCACCAACTCCTTCGTCGGCATCCGCCAGGTCGACCGGGCGCCGGTCGACGCGGCGCGCGGCATCGGGATGAGCGAGCTCGAGATCCTCTGGCGGGTCGAGCTGCCGCTGGCGATCCCGACGGTGATGGCGGGGATCCGCGGCGCGACGATCGCGATCGTCGCCACCGCGACGATCGCCCCGCTGGCCGGCGTGCTGACGCTCGGCGACTTCATCATCAACCGCAACGTCTACGGCGCCGACGGGCTGCTGGCCGGGGCGATCCTGGTCGCCCTGCTCGCGATGGCGCTGGAGTTCTCGCTTGCGGCACTGCAACGGGCGCTGACCTCGAAGGGCCTGAAGGTGAGCGCCGCCTGACCCGGTATGTGTCCCCACGTCCAACCATCACGAGAGAGGAACGACCAGTGAGAAGAACGACCAACGGTGCGCGGGCCGCGGCAGCGGTGCTGCTCGCGCTCTTCCTCAGCCTCGGCGTCGCCGCCTGCGGCTCGAGCAACGACGAAAGCACCGGCAGCGAAGAAGAAGGCGCCGGCGCGATCGTCTCCAACCCCGAAAACGGCAGCGTCTCGCTGACGATCGGCTCGAAGAACTTCCCCGAACAGGAAATCCTCGGGGAAATCTACGCCCAGGCCCTGAAGGCGGCCGGGCTACAAGGTGACGAGCGCGCTCAACCTCGGCTCCGAAACCGTGGCCCACCAGGCGGTCAAGGGCGGGCAGATCTCCGGCTACCCGGAGTACGCGAGCACGGCGCTGACCTCGTTCTTCGCGCATCGAACCCGAAGAAGTGCCGGCGGAAGCGCAGGCCGCTTACGAAAAGGCGCGGGCGGAATTCGAAAAGGAAGGCCTGACGGCGTTCCCGCCGACCCCGTTCGCCTCCGCCAACGCGGTCGGCACGCTGAAGACGACGGCCGAAGAACGGAACCTGAAGACGATCTCCGACCTCGAAGGGCAGTCGGAAGAAATGACGCTCGACGGCTCGCCCGAGTGCCGCCAGCGGATCGACTGCCTGGCCGGGCTCGAAAAGTACTACGGCCTCAAGTTCAAGTCGTTCACCCCGGTCGATATCAGCCTGCGCTACACGGTGCTCGAAAAGGGCCAGGCCGACCTCTCGATCCTCTTCACCACCGACCCGCAGCTCGCGGCGGAGAAGGACAAGTTCACGATCCTCGAAGACGACAAGCACGTCTTCCCGGCGGGCAACGTCATCTTCGTGACCACGAAACCGGTCGTCGAAGAAGCCGGGCCGGATTACGAAAAGACGATCGTCGCGGTGCAGAAGGGCCTCACCCTGCCGGTGATGCAGGAGCTCGACGCCCGGGTCGAACTCGAAAAGCAGTCGCCCGCCAAGGCCGCGGCCGCCTACCTGAAGGAAGCCGGCTACACCGGCTGAGCCGGGCCCCCGCCTCAGTCGACGCGGACCGCCGTCGATTTTGCTCGCATAGCGCAATCAACCTCTACGGCGGTCCGCTTTCGGGGTCCGCGAGCCGGGAGAAGGAGGCGCGGGCGGCGTAGGCGGCGGCGAGGCCCGATATGGCGGCGAGGAGCAGGGCAACGCGGGGGTCGTAGGCTTCCGACAGCCAGCCGGTCAGCGGGCCGCCGATCGGCGTCGAGCCGAGGAAGACGACCGAGTAGAGGGCCATCACGCGGCCGCGCATCGCCGGCTCGACCGCGAGCTGGAGGGTCGAGTTGATGCTGGCGGCGAAGGTGACGGCGGCGGCGCCGAGCAGCGCCAGCATCGGGATCTCCAGCGCCAGCGAGGGCATCGCCGCGGCGAGCAGCGCGGTGAGGCCGAAGGCGAGCGCCGCGGCGGCGATCAGGCGCGGGCCGGTGCGCCCGCGCGAGCCGACCAGCAGCGCGCCGGCGACCGAGCCGACGCCCATCGCGCTGACCAGCGCCGCGTAGGCGCCGGCGCCGCCTTCGAAGCTGAAGGTGGCGAGCAGCGGCAGGACGACCTGGAAGTTGAAGCCGAAGGTGCCGACCAGCGCCATCAGCGCCAGCGGGATCGCGAGCTGCGGCGTGCGGCGCACGTAGCGCAGCCCGGCGCGGATCGCCCCGGGCTCGCGGCCGCTGGCCGGCGCGGCGTGCAGGCGCGCCGGGTCCATCGCCCAGAGCGCGACGATCATCACGCCGAAGCTGGCGATGTTGACGGCGAAGCAGGGGACGACGCCGAGCGTCGCGATCAGGACGCCGGCGAGCGCCGGGCCGAGGATCCGCGCCGTCTGCACGAGCACGCTGTTGAGGCTGACCGCGTTGACGACCCGGTCGGGGCCGACCATCTCGATCACGAAGCTCTGCCGGGTCGGGTTGTCGACCGCGTTGACGATGCCGCGCAGGAAGGCGGCGAGGTAGACCATCCACGGCGCCACCACGCCGGCCGCGGCGACCGCCAGCAGGCCGGCCGCCGGCAGCGCCATCAGCAGCTGGGTCAGCATCAGCAGCTCGCGCTTGGCGAAGCGGTCGGCGAGCAGCCCGCCCCAGGCGCCGATCGCAAGCATCGGCAGGAACTGCAGGGCGGTCGTCAGGCCGACCGCGAAGCCGCTGTGGGTGAGGCTGAGGACCAGCCAGACCGAGGCGACCATCTGCATCCAGTTGCCCGACAGCGAGACGAGCTGGCCGACGAAGTAGAGGCGGTAGTTGCGGACCGAGAGCGACTCGAAGCTGCGCCTCACCGCGGCGCTCACCCTCGCTCCCCGTCGAGCATTCGCTCGAGGATCTCGGCGGCGCGGGCGAGCGCGGCGACGTCGTCGTCGGGCAGGTCGCGCATGCGCCGCGCCAGGTAGGCGTTCTTGCGCCCGCGCAGGCGGCGCAGCCGCTCGCGCCCCTCGGCGGTGACGCTGACCAGGGCGCTGCGCCCGTCCTCGGGGTCGGGAGCGCGCTCGACCAGGCCGGCGTCGGCGAGCCCGCCGAGCGTGCGCGTCGCCGTCGGCCGCTTGACCCGCTCGATCTCGGCCAGCTCGCTCGGCGTCAGCGGCCCGTGCCGCTCGACCGTCGCCAGCGCCGCCGCCGCGGTCGGCGTCAGCTGCCCCGCCACCCCCGCGGCCTCCTGCCGCAGCCGCCGCGAGGTCCGCACGATCGCCATCCGCAACCGCGCCGCGGTCTCGGTGAGCCTCGTGTCCGTCGTCTTCAAAGTCATTAGCCTTGGTAATTAGTCTAGCAAACTACCTTCCGGTGCGACTTTCGTACTCCCTGGGTACGAAAGTCGCACCGGAACGACGACGAGCCACTTTGGCTAGCGTGCGCGTGTGGCTGAAACAGCGATCAGCGTGCGCGGGCTGCGCAAGTCCTACGGCGAGCACGAGGCGGTGCGGGGCATCGACTTCGAGGTGGCCGCCGGGGAGGTGTTCGGCTTCCTCGGGCCCAACGGCGCCGGAAAGACGACGACGATCGAGATCCTCGAGGGCTACCGCGAGCCCAGCGGCGGCGAGGTCTCGGTGCTCGGCGCCGACCCCTCGAAGCCGACCCGCGCCTGGCGCGAGCGGGTCGGCCTCGTCCTGCAGGAGTGCGAGCTCGACCCGCTGCTGACGGTGCGCGAGGCGGTCGACCTCTTCGCCACCTTCTACGCGGCGCCGCGCCCGGTCGAGGAGACGATCGAGCTGACCGGCCTCAGCCCGAAGCGCGACGCCCGCATCGGCTCGCTCTCCGGCGGCCAGAAACGGCGCGTCGACGTCGCCGTCGGCATCGTCGGCGATCCCGACCTGATCTTCCTCGACGAGCCGACGACGGGCTTCGACCCGACCGCGCGCCGCGAGGCCTGGCGAATGATCGAGGGCCTCAAGGAGCTGGGCAAGACCGTCTTTCTCACCACCCACTACATGGACGAGGCGCAGCACCTCGCCGACCGGGTGGCGATCCTGCGCGAGGGCCGGATCGTCGCCCAGGGCTCGATCGGCGAGCTGAGCGGGCAGCTGAAGCCGACGACGACGATCGAGTGCGTTCTCGACGGCGAGCGGATCTCGATCGAAAGCGAGCATCCGCAGGAGGACCTGCGCGACTCTGATCGCGCGGGCCGACGAGCGCGGCGTCGAGCTCGCCGAGCTGGAGGTTCGGCGGCCGAATCTCGAAGACATCTTCCTCGAGGCGACCCGATGAGGGACCGCGCGATCGTCCTCGCCCAGACCCGGGTGGCGCTGCTGGTCGCCCTGCGCACGCCGCGGGCGCTGCTCTTCACCGCCGCCTTCCCGCTGCTCTTCCTCTTCCTCTTCAACTCGATCTTCGTCAACGGCGGCAGCGAAACGGCCACCCTGCCCAACAGCCTGAAGCTCAGCGCCGAGGCCTACTTCACCGCCGGCATCGCCGCCTACTCGATCGCCCTCTCGACCTTCACCACGCTCGCCGTCTCGCTGACCACGCTGCGCGAGCGGGGCCAGCTGAAGCGCCTGCGCGGCACGCCGATGCCCGGCTGGACCTTCGTCGCCGCGCAGGTCCTGCGCGCGACCCTGCAGGCCGTGGGGATGGCGGCGCTGCTGCTGGCGATCGGGGCGCTCGCCTACGGCGTGCCGGTCCCGGGCTCGACCTTTCCCGCCTTCGTCCTCTACGTCGTGCTCGGCACGGCGACGATGAGCGCGCTGGGAATCGCCCTCTCCCCCTTCACCTCGACCCCCGACGCCGCCTCGACCGTCGCGCCCTTCACGGTCGTCCTGCTGGCCTTCATCTCGGGCGTCTGGATCCCGGTCGACCAGCTCCCCCACTGGCTCGAATCGATCGCCAGGATCTTCCCCCTCTACCACCTCGCGCTCGGCCTGCAGACCAGCCTCGCCCCCGGCGCGAGCGGCAGCGGCCTCGACGCCGGCAACCTCGCCGTGCTCGCGGCCTGGGCCGCCGGCGGCGCCTGGGTCGCCGTGCGCCGATTCCGCTGGGAGCCGCTGGCCGCGCGCGAGTAGGCTCCCGGCGATACGCGTCGAAGTAGGCGCGGATGGCCGCCCAGAGCGCAGCGCAGCCGGTCGCCTACGAGCCGGGGATGGACGAGCGCAGCACGCGGATCGCGCGCGCTGCTCGAACCGCCGATGCTGATTGCCTCGGCGCTGGTGATCCCGGCCGTCGCGATCAGCGAGTCGCACCCGGGCGGCGCCCTGGAGGCGGTCGCGCGGACGCTCAACTGGGTCACCTGGCTCGCCTTCCTGATCGAGCTGGTCGTGATGCTCTCCGTCGTGCCGGACCGGCGCGCCTGGCTGCGCGCCCACCCGCTCGACCTGATCGTCGTCGTCTTCACCCCGCCGGTCCTGCCGCCGGGCCTGCAGGGCCTGCGCGTGCTGCGGCTGCTCCGCCTGCTGCGCCTCGCCCGCCTGGCGCAGCTGACCCGCCAGGTCTTCTCGCTGCGCGGCCTGCACTACGCGGCGCTGCTCGCGATGCTCACCGTGGTCGCCGGCGGCGAGCTCTTCATCGGCTTCGAGCGCCACAACCAGCACCTCAACCTGTGGGAAGGGATGTACTGGGCGATAACGTCGATGACGACCGTCGGCTCGAACATCTACCCGACGACGACCGGCGGCCAGATCGTCGCCGTCGTCACCGTGATCGTCGGCATCTCCTTCGTCGCCCTGCTGACCGGCGCGATCGCCCAGCGCTTCCTCGGCCCGCAGATCGTCGAAGTCGAGGAAGAGCTCGAGTCCGAGAACCTGACCGCCGAGGCGATCGCCCTGCGCGAACTGCACCAGCTGCGCCAGCAGCTCCAGGGCCTCGAGGTCGCGGTCGAAAAGATCGCCGGCGACCGCACGACCTAGTCGCCGCCGACCTTGGCCTCCAGCTCACGCACCACGTCCGGGTCGCGCAGCGTCGTAACGTCGCCCAGGGCACGGCCCTCGGCGATGTCGCGCAGCAGGCGGCGCATGATCTTGCCGGAGCGCGTCTTCGGCAGGTCGCCGGACCAGATCACCCGCTTCGGGCGCGCCAGTTTGCCGATCCGCGCGGCGACGTGCTCGGACAGCTCGGCGACCATCGCGTCGTCGCCCTCGAGGTCGCCCTCGAGCGTGACGAAGGCGCAGATCGCCTGCCCGGTGTCGGCGTCGCTCTGCCCGATCACCGCCGCCTCGGCGACTTTCGGGTGGGAGACGATCGCCGACTCGACCTCGGCCGTGGAGAGCCGGTGGCCGGAGACGTTGACCACGTCGTCGATCCGCCCGAGCACCCAGAAGTAGCCGTCCTCGTCGCGCCGCGCCGCGTCGCCGACCAGATAGGTCTGCTTGCCGAAGCGCGCGAAGTAGGTCTCGACGAAGCGCTCCTCCTCGCGGTACAGCGTGCGCAGCATCCCCGGCCAGGGGCGGCGCAGGACGAGCAGGCCCTCGGCGCCGGACTCGACCGGCTCGCCGTCCTCGCCGTAGACCGCGGCGTCGACCCCCGGCAGCGGCAGCGTCGCCGAGCCGGGCTTGGTCGCGACGATCCCCGGCAGCGGCGTGATCATGATCTGGCCGGTCTCCGTCTGCCACCAGGTGTCGACGATCGGGCAGCGCTCGCCGCCGACGACCTTGTGGTACCAGAGCCAGGCCTTCGGGTTGATCGGCTCGCCGACCGAGCCGAGCAGCCGCAGCGAGCCGAGCTCGTGGCGCGCCGGGTACTCGGCGCCCCATTTCATGCAGGCGCGGATCGCCGTCGGCGCGGTGTAGAGGATCGTCACCCCGTAGCGCTCGATCAGCTCCCACCAGATGTCCTTGTCCGGGTAGTCGGGCGCGCCCTCGAACATCACGCTGGTCGCCGCGTTGGCGAGCGGGCCGTAGACGATGTAGGAGTGGCCGGTGACCCAGCCGACGTCGGCCGCGCACCAGTAGACGTCCTGCTCGGGCTTCAGGTCGAAGACGTAGCGGTGGGTGAAGGCGGCGCCGGTCAGGTAGCCGCCGGTGGTGTGCAGGATGCCCTTCGGCTTCGCGGTCGAGCCCGAGGTGTAGAGGATGAAGAGCGGGTCCTCGGCGTTCATCGGCTCGGCCGGGCACTCGGCGTCGGCGGCCGCCATCGCCTCCTCGAACCAGACGTCGCGGCCGTCGCGCATCTCGCACGCCTCGCCGCTGTGCTTGACGACGAAGATCGTCTCGATCGAGCCGACGTCGCCCATCACCTCGTCGACCCGCGCCTTGACCGGCGCGGTCTTGCCCTTGCGCCGCGCCCCGTCGACGGTGATCAGCGCCTTCGCCTCCGAGAACTCCATCCGCTCGCGCACCGCCTCGGCCGAGAAGCCGCCGAAGACGACGTTGTGGACGGCGCCGATCCGCGCGCAGGCGAGCATCGCGACGACGACCTGGGGGATCATCGGCAGGTAGATCCCGACCACGTCGCCCTTGCGCACGCCGTGGTCGCGCAGCGCGTTGGCGAAGCGCTGCGTGTCGGCGAGCAGCTCGGCGTAGGTGAGGTCGCGCTCCTCCCCCTCCTCGCCGCGCCAGTGGTAGGCGACGCGATCGCCGAGCCCGGCGGCGACGTGCCGGTCGAGGCAGTTGGCGGAGACGTTCAGCTCGCCGTCGGCGAACCACTTGAAGAACGGCGGGTTGGACTCGTCGAGCGCCTCGCTCGGCTCGCTGTCCCAGTCGAGCAGCTCCTTCGCCTGGCGCAGCCACCAGGCCTCGGGGTCGGCCGCCGCCTCCTCGTACACCGCCGGGTCGGCGAGCAGCGCCCTGGCGGCGAACTCGCTCGGCGGCTCGAAGCGCTCGACCTCGAGCAGCTCGGTCAGCTCCCGCTCCAGCGAACGTTTCCTCTTCGACTCCCATCGCGCTCCTTCCGTGGCCGCTACGCTTGACGGGAACGCTACCCCTTCAACGTTCCACAGCAAACTCGGACGCCATGCTCTTTCGCCAGATCATCCACGAGGACCTCGGCTGCGCCTCCTACCTGGTCGGCGACTCGGGGGCCGGCGTCGCCGCGGTGGTCGACCCGCAGTGGGACATCGACCCCTACCTCAACCTCGCCCGCCTGCACGGGGTGCGGATCGAGCACGTGCTGGAGACGCACAACCACGCCGACCACGTCTCGGGCCACGGCCGGCTGGCGCGGGCGACCGGGGCGACGATCCACGTCAGCGCGCTGGCCGAGGCCGAGTACGAGCACGACCCGATCGCCGACGGCTGGACGCTGGCGCTCGGCGAGGGCGTGACGATCGAGGCCGTCCACACGCCCGGCCACCGGCCCGAGCACACCTCCTTCCTGCTGCGCGACGCCGAGCGCGGCGGCGACCCGGTCGCGGTGCTGAGCGGCGACTCGCTGTTCGTCGGCGACGTCGCCCGCCCCGACCTCGCGGTCGAGCCGCGCGAGGGCGCCGCCGGGATCTTCCGCTCGCTGCACGAGCGGCTGCTCTCGCTGCCCGACGAGGTCGAGGTCTGGCCGGGGCACCTCGGCGGCTCGCTCTGCGGCAGCTCCGGGATCGACCTCAAGACCTCCTCGACGATCGGCTTCGAGCGCCGCCACAACCGGGCGCTGGCGATCGCCGACGAAGCCGAGTTCATCGAGGACGCGGTGGCGAGCATCGGCGATCGAGCCGACCGGCACCGCGGCGAAGAGCTGCCACCAGCACGGTCCGAACGCAGCTGCGAGCGCGGCGCGCATGGGCACCCCGCCCGCGAGGTCGACGCGCAGGACCGTGACGGACGGATGGGCGCAGGCGGCCAGATGGTCGAGCATGTTCGTCTTGCCGGATCCGGCCCGACCTTCGACCCAGATGACCTGGGATCGGCCGCCGGCCGCGCGAGGGCGGCTTCGACGTCGGCGAGCTCGCGGTCGCGGCCGATCGGCCGTGCGGTCGTCGGGACCGGTTCCGGCGTGCCCCAGTGGAGCGCACCGGCGACCAGCCGACGGCCCTGATCGCGCCATTCATCCGGTCCGGGACGCTCGGCCGCCCAACGAGTCAACGTCCCGGAGGCTGCGACGGGATCGCCACCGGCGATCTCTGCCACCACTCGACCGAACCAGCATGTCGGGGTTGCGGCGCCCGCGTCGGTCCAGCTCCGAAGCAGGTCGAGGTCGAAGCGATGCGTCGCGAGCATGGCAGTCGTCGCTTGTTCGGAGCTCGCCTGCCGCAGCTCGACGAGGTCGGCGATCGCGGTCCCTACTGGCGTTCCCTCGCTCGTCTCGATGACCTCCGCGCTCGTCACCGGCGGACCGCACCAGTGCCGGTCGGCGCGGTGCAGCTCGATCGTGGGTTCCGCGGACCGCAGCGACGCACGCGCTGCGGCCCGGAACTCGGCGACGTCGGTCCGGACATCCGGGTGGAGCTCGATCAGACCGGAGCGGGCGCGGACGACGCGGTGGATCGGTCGGCCCACGAGCCGCCGGAGTCGGGACAGTCGTGAGTCGATCGTCCTCGGCGAGAGGTACAGCACGTCGCGGGCGAGTGTGACCTTCTTGATCGGCTGCTCGAGGAGCACGAGCGCGAGCAGCATCGCGACGAGCTGTGGTGGTACCGGCCGAGCGTCACCATCGACAGTCAGGTTCAGGTGGCCGAGCACCTCGATCCAGACGTCCGGATCCACGGACCGAGGCTAGCGAGCGGCTGAGGAGGGGCGAGGTCCGGAATGTCCCCCAGACCGGCGGACCACGAGCGATGAGCAAGCCACGCGCAAGCCATGGTGGTCGTCAGGTCCGTCATGCTCACTCTTCGTGGGTTCTGGGAGGCTCGTGGCGGTCGGGGACCCCGGGGCGAGCCCCACGAGAGTGAGGAAGGGTGAGCGTGGCGCAGCAGTGGCGGGGGCGGGTCGTCGGTGCCATCGGGCTCGCGCTTGCGGTGTCCATCGCGGCGACGCCGACGGGGGCGGGGGCGGCGAATCGTTCCGGCCGCGGCGAAGCTGTGGACCCGGGCAAGCTGGTCTGGGCGCAGAGCGCCGGGGGCGCTCCCGGCGCGGGGAACCTGAACGGGATCGCGACCGACGGTCGGCGTTTCGTTGCCGTGGGGCTCGTGTCCGGGTTCCCCCCTCGGTCCGTCCCGATCTGGACGTCGACCGACGGATTGACCTGGAGGTCGGCGAAGCTGGCGCGGGGCGCATTTCCGGCCAGCACCGTGATCATCGACGTGGTGTGGCAGGGGAAGCGGTTTCTCGCGTTCGGCGAACCGGCTTCGGGCACCGGTCAGGGCACGTTGGCGTGGAGCTCACGCGACGGGTTGACCTGGAAGCGCTACAAGCCCAAGGGATTCCCCGTCACCGCGATGGACGAACCTGTCGCGGCGACCGGGACGAAGGAAGGGCTCCTCCTGCTCGTCGGGAACAGCACCACGAACGGCTACTCGCTCTGGAGCTCGCGTGCCGACCATTGGAAGTCCTTGGGTCCGGCTCCCGCCACGGGCGCGCCAAGCGGCACACTGTTCGCGGTGCAACGGGCCCGGGGCCGGCACCGGTTGGTCGTGGCCGGGACGCAGAGTGGCGCGACGGCCGACGATGCGGCGGTGTGGCACTCGAGAACGGGTGCGAGCTGGTCCGCGGCCGCGGTGGAGGGCGCCCAGCCCGATGTCTTCTCGGGGATCAAGGACCTGGTGCCGGTGGGCTCGGCGCTGGTCGCGGTCGGGGTGGCGGACGGGCCGGTCGGTTCGGAGATCGCCTACGCCTGGAGGTCGACCGACGGCTCCACTTGGTCGGCGGACCGCGGAAGCCTCCCGGTGTTCATGGCGGGCAGCACCGCAGGACAGGGCATGGACGCCGGGGTATCGAACGGCAAGGGGGTGCTCGCGGTCGGCCACGACGGCGGCAAGCTCGCACTCTGGAGCTCACGCGACGGTACGACCTGGGCGCGGGTCGCGGACAAGCCCACCTTCTCGGTCGGCTCGACTGCCACCGCGTCGGGCGTCGCGATCGCCCGAGGTCGCGTCGTCACGCTCGTGCGCGTCCGTCGCTTCAACGGACAGAGCTTCGATCTGGTCGGCCTCGCGATCATCGCCGGTCACAAGCGGTGACGGTCGTATGAAGCTACGCCGCTCTCGGATCCTGACGATCGCGAGCCCTGCTTCGCTCATGCCCGTGACCGCATGCGGCAGTTCGAGCTCGGGACGAGCTTCGCGGCGCACACCGAGCCGTACACCGGTGCATTCGACGACGGAATATCGATGAGCTCACTCGGGAGGATCTGATGGGGAACTCGCACGGGAGCCGTCCGGAGCGGATCCGGGCTCGCCGCGTCGGCCTTCTGGCCGCGACCGGTGCTGTGGTCGGACTCGTCGGTGGCGCGATCGCATTTACAGGCGGGGCGGCCTCGGCCGCGCCGACCACTGTCTCGTTCGGTCCCGGCTCCCAGACCTGGACGGTCCCGGACGAGGTGTGCACGGCGACCTTCGTCGTGCTGGGGGCCGGTGGTGGCTCCGGCGGCGGGGGCACCGGGGGCTCAGGCGGGGCCGGGGGGGCCGGAGCCCGCGTCAGCGCGACCTTTGCCGTGACGCCGGGAGACACGTATCAGATCGATGTCGGGAGCGGGGGGTCCGGAGGAGCGGACGAGCCGACGCCGTTCGGTACCGGTGGGGGCGCGGGCGGCGCGTCGGTGGCTGGCAGCGGCGGGAACGGCGGGAACGGGATCGCGGGTGGTCCAGGGGGCGGGGGCGGAGGTGGTGCCTCCGACGTTCGCCACGGCGGCACCGCCCTGGCCGACCGCGTGCTGGTCGCGGCGGGTGGCGGCGGTGGGTCCGGGCTCGGTCCCGCGGGCGGTGCCGCGGCAACATCCGGCGGCGACTCAGGTGACGCGACGGGCGGCGGTCCCGGCACGAGCGCGGGCCCGGGCGCGGCCGGTACCGGTTCGAACGGTGCCGGAGCGGCTGGGAGCGGCATCACGGGTGGTGCCGGCGGATTCGGCGCCGGCGGCGGCGCCGGCGGGCGATTCGGTGGTGGAGGTGGCGGGTCCGGCTTTCCGTCAGGTGGTGGTGGTGGCGGGGCAGACCTCACGCCGACTGGCGGCACGATAGCGAACGGAGCGAACGCAGGTCCGGGTGCGGTCACGATCGAGTTCACGCCGAGCGCGGGTTGTGGAACCGCGACGACCACGACCAGTCCCGTCGCACCTGCGAGCAGCGCCACTCCCGCCGCGTCGACGGCGCAAGCGGTGCCGGCGGAACCGCTCCTGACCGGGTGAACGGCGGGCGGGAACGGGCGCTCGTAGCCGTGCTGGTGGTCGTCGTTGCCTTCGCGTGCTCGTCGGGGCACGCGCTGCGATCGCGTCGCGCCAGCTACCACGTCGACGACGAGTGTCGCGATCCAGCCACCGGTCTCGAGCGGTCGCCTCGTCGCGACCGCAGATGTTCCGGTCGTAGCGGTGTTCGCGACGCCGCACGCCGGGGCATCGTCGCGAACCTTCCCGAATCCTTGGTTCATCGGTGGCGACCGGGCGCAACCGGTACCGATGACGTTCCTGGTCGAGGACCTGGTGAGGGGATGGGTCGAGGTAGATCTGCCCCTCCGCCCGAGTGGGAGCACCGGTTGGATACGTGCAGCTGACCTTCGGCTGACCACGACGCGCTACCGCATCGACGTGCATCTGAGCGCGCACAGCCTGGACGTCTACGACGGCACCCGCGCCGTCATGCACGAGGTGGTCGCCATCGGTGCGCCGGCCACTCCGACACCGACCGGTCACTTCTTCATACGCGCGCTCCTGCGAGCCGCCACGCCCGGGACCGTGTACGGACCCTTTGCGTACGCGCTCTCCGGCTTCTCCCAGGTGCTCGACACCTTCGACGGAAGCGATGCCGAGATCGGAATCCACGGCAACGACGATCCGACTGTGCTCGGCCACGACGTGAGCCACGGCTGCATCCGCATGAGCAACGAAGGCATCACCGATCTCGCCGGCATGTTGCCGCTGGGTACCCCGGTGGACATCGAGCCGTGAGCTGCGCAAGCAAGCGACGCGCAAGTCATGGCGGTCGGGGGACCCGCAATACTCGTCGATCAGATCTTTCGCGGCGGGTGGACGACCATCGGTGGGCTCTGGTTCCGCCGGGGGGAAGTGGCGGACCACAGCGTAGGAGGGGTCGTGAGGTCAGGAAGGTTGGCAGGTGATCGGGGCAGGTTGGCCACACGACGTGCAGGGGTGCACGATTGGCGGGGGATGCTGGGCATGAAACGGCTCCGGCATGCAAGCACCGCGATGTTCATCGCCGTCTTGGCGGTCGTCGTCGGTGGGCAGACCGCTTCGGCGGCGGTGACTTCCGTCTCGTCGGCTCGGCTCAAGTCGTTGGGCTACCAGATAGGACTGCTGAGCGAGAAGGAAGCGAAGCCATTCCTCGGGGTGACTGGGAGCACACCCAAGGAGGACCCGCTTTCGGTGGGGTCCTACCTGGTGCACATCTGCGGTCAGACCGTTCGCACCCAAGGCGGTTCCGTCGCAGGGCGGTTGGTCGAGTACCACCCCTCGGCGAACACGTACCTCCAGAACTCCGCCGTCGCCTTCAACCGCGCTTCGAGCGCGAAGTCGTTCATTCGACGCGTGGCGCATCTCGTCGCGGGTTGCCAGCAGGTCTACAGCTACCCGAACAGCCCCTCGGCGAACTACCTCCCCGGAACGCAAGCACCGAAGCTGCCCAGAGTGGGCGACCAGCGCGTTGCCGACACCGCCGTGGTAACAGACTCCCAGAGTTCTGCCAACATCGTGCATGTTGCCGTTCGCAACGGGCAGTTCGTCAACTTCACCTACATGATCAATGGCGCGGCGATCACACCCAAGGTCATCGAATCCGTAGCGACTGCGATGGGTGCCAGACTCACCAAGCTTCAGAAGGCTGCAGCCAAGAAGGTGCCGGTGACGCACCCCAAGAAGTTCGCCAAGCTCACCTGCACCGACCTCCTCACGTCGGCCCAGCTCCGGACCGCATTCGGGGTCGCGTTCCAAGAGCCGAGCTCCTGCTCGTTTGCCCTCGCTCAAGGCGCCGGTGGTGTCGACATCACCTTCACCGCCGCCGCCAGCGGCGGACGCGACGTCTACGACCGACTCGCGAGCGGCCAGCCGGTCAAGGTGAACGGTGCAGCTGACGCGCTGTACAAGACTGAGCAGAACCCATTCGGCCAAACGACCGAGACGGTCAACGTGCTGACCAAGAACGGCGACACCTTCAGCATCAGCCTCCGCGGCGACGACGCGCCGAAGAACCAACGCGCGCAGTTGACCACGGCCGCGACGGCGGCCATGAAGCGCCTGCACGTGAAGGCGTAACTGACAATCGTCTCTGCACCATGGTCGGGCGCCTTCCAGGCTCGCGTGCGGGTTCAGCTCGAACGCATGGCGCATGGCGAAGCGATGACAACGGTTTCCTGAACCGCCGAAGTCAACAAGACCGTCGACGCTCCGACCGCGCGTCGGTCACCGGTTCGTCAGATTCGGCCGGCGGTACGTCGCGGTCGAGGCCGACCCGGAGCTTGCACTTCGCTCGACGAGGGTCGTGGCGGATGAGGTCGACGACCACACCTCGGGGCGCGCGACGGCAACTGGAGGCGACTCGACCCAGCGGAACCGGACCGGGCGACGCCTCTCCCTCAGCCGATGCGCTGCACCATGGTCTGGATGTGAAGACGCCGCCCAGCGCGTGTCCGCTCGCCCGGAGCGGGTATCGGGTCTCCGCAACGGGTGAAGCCCATGGCCTCGAAGAAGGCGATGGCGTTGGTGTTCTCCGCCGTGGTTTGCAGGAAGCAACCCAGAGCTTCGTCGGCACGCAGATCGTCGAGCCACGCCCGCACCAGCCGGCCGCCCGCACCAGAACCGCGAGCCGCGGGCAACAGGTTGATGTGCAGGTGCGCCGGGTAGTCGGGATCAGCGAACCTGTAGTCGGCGATGCGGACCCGGCGCCGGGCCACGTCGCCGAGGACGTCACCGATGCTGCGCCAGATCGTCGCCGCGGTTCCGGGCCGGAACGCGATGCCCCGGCGGATCACGTGGCGGCCTGCGACCGCAGCAGGGTTCCACGCTCTCGTGCTCTGCCGACATCCGAGCAGGTAGCCGAGCACCTCGCCGTCGGTGACCGCCACGAAGGCCGACTCGGGTTCCCGGTCGGTGTAGTAGCCGCTGAACATGTCGGCGAAGCTCTGCTCGTCTCGCCACAGCCACTCGACCGGCTCCCCCATGTAGCCGGTGACGAAGCAGATGCGGCGAACTGCCGCCCGATCCTCGGGCCGATACCGTCTGATCTCCACGTCGGCCATGTCGAGAGCCTGGCATGGGACGTCTTTGAAGGTGGAACTCCGCAGCAGTCGACACCGGGGTGATCCTTGATCTCCGCGCGACGTCCGATCGTCCCTGGTCCCGGGCTCCCAGATGGCGTGCGGGTTCTTGCTTCGAACAACAATCTCGATCTCACCTGGCACGGCGGTCGGCTGTTCTTCGCGTGGCGGACCGCGCCCGTGCACTTCGCGCACCGGGACGCCGCGATCCACGTCATGGTGAGCGATGACCTCGGGCAGACCTGGCACCACGAGACGACGCTCGCGTTTGGGCGCGACGTCCGTGAGCCTCGCTTCGTCGAATGGGGCGAGCGGTTGCTCCTGTACTGCTTCACCGCGGGTATCGAGGGCCACCGGTTCGAGCCAGATCGGGTGCAGCTCAGCACGCGCCGCGCCCGACGGGCGATGGGCAGACCCCGTGGCGGTCTCGGAGCCCGACACCGTGGTCTGGCGGGTGCGGCCACTGGGCGAGCGCCTCGTCATGAGCGTGTACCGCAACGCGAGCACGCTGTACACGACCGAACCGGTGCCGTTGTCGGTCGAGCTCTGGGCCAGTGACGATGGCCGAGCGTGGAGCCCGCTCGATCCCGAGCATCCGGTCTCGCATGTCGGTGGCGCCGAAGCGGAGTTCCTCCCCCTGGCCGACGGCCGCATCGTCGTGACGGTGCGCAAGGAAGGCCCGATCGGGGGTTGGGGATCGGATGTCTGCATCAGCGATCCTGGCTACCCGGCTCGGTGGGCCACCAGGCGAGAGACACCGCGCAAGCTCGATTCGCCATTGCTGTTCGAGAGCCGAAATGGCATCTACCTGATCGCACGGCGCGCACCATGGTTCGGAGGGCGCTTCGACCTGGGGCTCCGCCACGGGTCGGCGCTCACGCGCACCCGCTTGTATCAGGGGATCTCGTGGGCCACACCGAAACGGTCCACGTTGTGGGCCGTCGACCCAGTCGGGTTGGAGGTCGCTCCCATCGCGGACCTCGGTGGTGTCGGCGACACCAGCTTTGGTGCGCAGGTACCGCTCGGCCTCGGTCGTCACCTCGTGTTCGACTACAGCTCCCCGCCGTTTCCAGCCTGGCGGCCCTGGGTGGTGGGCCAGCTCCGACCGACGCAGATCTATGGCGTCGAGGTCGACCTCACCCACACGGACGTCGCCGTCCTTCCTTCGACGATCCGGTAGTCGCGACCCTCGGACCACCCGAGCCGCTCGAGCGCTCGCAGCAACGCGCCGAGCGATCGGCCGTTGCCGTGCTTCACGACGAACCTCCGCTCGCAATCCTCGTGACGATGCTTGGTGAGGAACTCCTCGATCACCCGCGTCCCGATGCCGCTGTCCGCGCGCCCACGACTGGAGGAAGTACTCGAGATTGCCCGAGAGGGGGTTGCGCCCGATGTAGCCGGCCCGACGACCGTCGACCTCGACGATCACCGCGCCCGCACGGGGGCCGAGCACCGCCCGCGCCGGCGCGACGTACAGCTGCAGCGGAGTCTCGAGCCAGTGGTACTGGCGACCGACCTTCTCCCAATCGAGGCCGGCCGATAGCACCCACCCCGCGTCGCCGTAGCTCACAGGCCTGACGACGACGTCCGACCGCGGCAGGTGCTCTGCACCCGCCGGCGCGGGGGAGCGATCCCTCGACCATGTAGCGCCAAAAGCGTCTTGGCTCTCCTACGGGGAAGTCGTTGCTGGCCTTGTGCTGCACCGCCGCGTTGTCCCAGATGAGCACGTCGTGATCGCGCCAAGCATGGGCGTACCGCGGTGCGTGCTGCTCGGCGTGATCCTGCAAACCTCGCAGCAGCGCACGTCCTTGTTCGGTCGGCAGCTCCACGATGCGCTTGGCGCGGTCGAGGTCGAAGTAGAGCGCCGGCCGACCCGTGACCGGGTGCGCGCGCACGATCGGGTGTGCGACCTCGACCAATGCTTCGAGATCCCCCGAGGCCGCGAGCGCGTGGAGGGAACGCTCCTTCGTTGTTGTAGGCGTGCACCGCATGAAGCCCGACGATTCGGTCTCGCTCGTCGCGGTCGAGGATCTCGAACGCCGCGCGCATGTCGAGGAAGCAGGTGTCGCCGCCGCCACTCCTCGGAAGCTCACGAGCGTGGAGCACGGTGACTGATGCGGGGCGCTCGGTATAGGAATCGTCGGTATGGAAGAACTCGAAGAGCCCCGGGCGGACCTCGTCGCCGCCATACGATGTGTCGCCCAGCACGGCGCGCATCTCGTCGGTCATGACGAAGCCGGCATCGATGATCTGGCGATCCTCGCCGTACCGCAGTGATCTGCCATCGGCGGTGCGACCGACCGGATCCTTGACGTGCCCGAACATCGACACCAGGGCGCGCGCCGCTGGATCTCCGAGCGGGGCGGGCTGCCGGATGCACAGAACGCCGTGGGTCGAGAGCGCATCGCGCGAGGAACTGAGCATTCCGAGGGTCGGGCGTGTCCCGTCGAGCATCGAACCCTTCGATCTCGGCGGCCCCGAATGGTCCGGGAAAGACTCGAAGCGTGAGTTTCGATTCACCAGGCACCGCGCAGCATCGTATCCAGCGGTCCCGTTGCGTTGGCGAAGGGCATCCGCCCCCGGTGATCGTGCGGCCTGTCGCATCGCGACGTCGAGGCATCCACCGCGGCCACGGCGAACCGTCGGTCAGCTTGGACCACGCTCATCCAGACCGCCTGTCTCGAGCTGGAACCAACGGCTGCTCTTCTGCGTCTGACGCATCCGGCGTAGGTGCCACGCGTCCTGTCCGCCGGCAGTCCCGTTTCGTCTCATACGCTTGGCCCGATCACCGTCACGCGGGCCTCTGAGGAACGACATGGCCAAGGTGATCTACGTAGCGAATGTGTCTCTCGACGGCTACATCGAGGACGCGCACGGCAGCTTCGATTGGACTGCGCCCACCGACGAGCTCTTCACCTTCATCACTGACCTCGTCCGCCCGGTCGGCACCTACCTCTATGGCCGGGGCATGTACGAAACGATGGCCGTCTGGGAGACCGATCCCACCCTGGCCGCCCAGTCGGGGCTCAGGGCCGAGTTCGCGAACGTCTGGCAAGCGGCCGACAAGATCGTCTACTCCACGTCGCTGGGCGTCGTCTCGACCGCCAACACGCGGCTCGAGCGCCGCTTCGACCCCGATGCGGTCCGCGAGATGAAGGTGTCCTCCGCGAGCGATTTGACCATCGGCGGGCCGACCGTCGCGGCGCACGCGTTCAACGCCGGGCTGGTCGACGAGTGCCAGCTCTTCGTTGGTCCGGTGCTCGTGGGTGAAGGCAAGCCCGCATTCCCCAGAGACGCCCGCATCCAGTTGGAGCTGCTGGAGGAGCACCGGTTCAGCAACGGTGTCGTGAACCTCCATTACCGCATCCAGAGCTGACGCTTCGCCGATGCCCCAGTCGCCACCTTCGACCTCGTCGATCGTGACCCAGGTGACGCCAGCGACGCTTCGCCGTTCCGCCAGCCGCGTGGAGCCGTCTGCGAGCGCGTTCTTGGAGTGGCTCGGTCACCGGCTCCTCGGATGGAAGGATCTGTCTGTGGCGGACGACGTGACCCCCGGGGAAGGGCGAGAACAGCACGATGCCCGGATGCGAGAACGCATCGAGCTCGTGGCGACCGTTCTCCTCGCGTTCGCGACGGTCCTGACGGCCTGGTCGGCGTTCGAGAGCACGAAGTGGAGTGGAACCCAGGCCACACACTTTGCCCGCGCCAGTGCGCTGCGAACGGACTCGGCGAAGGAGGCGAGCACCGCGAACGCGCAAGAGATCGTCGACGTCGACGTCTTCGTGAACTGGGCCAGCGCGGTTGCGCAGGAGCGGAAGCAAGACCCGAACAGCTCGGTCGGTGCTGATGGGATCTACCAGCCGGACCCGGCCGAGCTCTCCGGGTTTCTCTTCGAGCGATTCCGCGCCGAGTTCCAGCCGGCCATCAAAGCGTGGCTCGCGATGCGCCCGCTCGATGATCCTGACGCAGCACCCACTCCGTTCTCTCTGCCGGAGTACCACCTCGCGGCGCGCCAACGTTCGGAGAAGCTTGCGGCTGGTGCGGACATCGAGGCAGTGCTCGCGGCGTCGCGACAATCAGCGCGGTGACAACTACGTGCTGACCACCGTGTTGTTCGCGTCGGTGCTGTTCTTCGCGGGGGTGAGTAGCAAGCTCGGATCCACGCGCAATCGGATGCTCACCGTCGGGCTCGCGGTGGTCGTCCTGATCGCGGGCATGAGCATCCTCTTCACCTTTCCCGTTCAGATCTGATCTCGCGGACGCGGACCCTGCTGGAGCGAGAGAATGCGCGGGTGAGCGTGATGGTCAAAGTCGTTGATCTCATGAAGCTCGAGCCCAGCAGCGAGCATCCCAATGGATTGAGCGACGAGGACGACGACACGCTGACGGACACGAATGTGCATGCCCGCGGCTACAACGCAGGGGGCACGATCACGGCGCCGTTCGACATGCGAGTGCAGAACGGTCTCGATCGGTCCACCTGGTCCAAGCCGTGCGAAGACTGGAGATGGGGAGGTCTCGGGTGAGCGCCGTCGCTTCGAATCCGCCCGTACCGGACGACGACTTGCAGTCGCTTCCGGTGGGCGAGGTGGCCAAGCGGCTGCGGTCGTCTCCCGACGGCTTGAGTCAGGCCGAGGCGGACAAGCGGTTGGCGCACTACGGCCCGAATGAGATCGAAGAGCACAAGCCCAATCCCTTGCTGAAGCTCCTCACCTACTTTTGGGGACCGATCCCCTGGATGATCGAAGGGGCGGTGCTCCTGTCGGCCGCGGCGCGGCACTGGCCCGACTTCTTCATCATTCTGGTGCTCCTTGTCTCCAACGCCCTGGTCGGATTCTGGGAAGAACGCCAGGCGGGGAATGCCATCGAGGCCTTGAAGGCCGAGTTGGCGATCAGCGCTCGAGTGCGACGTGACGGCGAGTGGGTCACGCTGCCGGCGCGCGAGCTGGTGCCCGGTGACGTCATCCGTCTCCGGTCGGGCGACATCGTGCCGGCCGACGCGCGCCTCCTCGCCGGAGACCCGGTTCACGTGGATCAGTCCGCGCTGACCGGGGAGTCGTTGCCGGCGACCCGGAAGGCCGGCGATGCGGTGTTCTCGGGATCGATCATCCGTCAGGGTGAAGCCGGCGCGCTGGTCTATGCCACCGGCGCGGGCACGTACTTCGGGAAGACCGCAGAACTGGTGCAAGAGGTGCACACCGTCAGCCATTTCCAGCGCGCGGTGTTGAAGATCGGCAACTATCTCATCGTCCTCGCGGTGGCCTTGGTCACCGTGATCATCGCTGCCTCGGTCGTCCGCGGTGACCCGATCCTCACCACGCTGCAGTTCGCGCTGGTGCTGACCGTCGCCGCAATCCCGGTCGCGATGCCGACGGTGCTGTCGGTGACGATGGCAGTCGGTGCGCGCCTGCTCGCGAAGAGGAAGGCGATCGTCAGCCGGCTGGTCGCCATCGAGGAGCTGGCGGGCGTGGACGTGCTGTGCGCGGACAAGACCGGCACCCTCACCCAGAACAAGCTCACTCTCGGCGATCCGTTCCGCGTTGAAGATGCCACCGCCGCGGACGTGATCCTGCAGGCCGCCCTCGCGTCACGGGCCGACAATGACGACCCCATCGACGTCGCGGTTCTCGGCGGTGTTCACGACGATCAGGCGCTGCAGGCCTGTGAGGTCGTCCACTTCCAGCCGTTCGACCCGGTGCACAAACGCACCGAGGCGACCGTCAAGGCTCCCGACGGAACCATGTTCAAGGTCAGCAAGGGCGCACCGCAGGTCATCCTCGCGTTGGCCGCCCCCTCCGCCGAGGTGAGGGAAGCGGTCGACATAGCCGTCAATGAATTCGCCACCCGCGGGTTCCGAGCTTTGGGCGTGGCACGAGCCGCCGGCGACGGCGACTGGCAGCTCCTCGGCGTGCTGCCGCTGTTCGATCCGCCACGCGACGACGCCGAGGCAACCATCACCACCGCTCGCCAGATGGGCGTGACCGTCAAGATGGTGACCGGTGACGCGCTGGCCATCGCGAAGGAGACCGCCGAGACGGTAGGGCTTGGCACTGACATCGTTGACGCCGCCGGGCTCGGCGACGTCAAGCACTCCGAGACCGCGGCGGTCGCCGAATCGATCGAGAATGCCGACGGGTTCGCCCAAGTGTTCCCCGAACACAAGTTCCACATCGTCGACGTCTTGCAGCAGCGTGGCCACATCGTCGGGATGACCGGCGACGGCGTCAACGATGCCCCCGCGCTGAAGAAAGCCGACTGCGGCATCGCCGTGTCTGGTGCCACCGACGCCGCGCGCGCGGCGGCCGACATCGTGCTGACGACGTCTGGCCTGTCGGTGATCATCGACGCGGTCAAGGAAAGCCGGAAGATCTTCCAGCGGATGAACAGCTACGCCATCTACCGCATCGCCGAGACGCTGCGCGTCCTGCTGTTCATGACACTCTCGATTCTCGTCTTCAACTTCTATCCCGTGACCGCGATCATGATCGTGATGATCGCGCTGCTCAACGACGCCGCGATCCTCTCCATCGCTTACGACAACGTCCGCTACAACGATCAGCCCGAAGCCTGGAACATGCGCCTCGTGCTCGGGATCTCGACCGTGCTTGGCATCGCCGGCGTGATCTCTGCGTTCGTCCTCTTCTACCTCGGCGAGCGCGTCTTCCACCTCGACCGGTCCCATGTCCAGACGCTCATGTACTTGAAGCTCTCCATCGCCGGACACCTGACGATCTTTCTCACCCGCACGCGTGGCCCGTTCTGGTCCATACGCCCAGCCCGAGTGCTGTGGGTCGCCGTGCTCGGGACACAGATGGTCGCGACGCTCATCGCGGTGTACGGGCTGTTCATGACACCGCTCGGCTGGGGCTGGGCACTGTTCGTCTGGGGCTACGCGCTGGTGTGGTTTCTCGTGAACGACCGCGTGAAGCTGCTCGCGTACCGGATCCTCGACCCGGCTGACCGGAGGGGCGTGAACGACCGATCGGTTTCCGCCGCGGCGCGTGGGTGAGAGCAAGCTGACGCGACGACCTTCCCCAGCATCCCCGGACCCGACGCTGGGAGCGGGAGAGCTCTACGCCGTCGAGTCACGCGACGCGGGGGAGGATCATTGGACGTGGATGGAGCGGTGGGTGAAGTGTCGGTATCCGGCTTCGGCTGCGAAGGAGCCGGCGACGAGGCCGGCGGTGACGACGATGCCCCAAGGGTCGCGGCTCCCACCCTCGACGAGAGGGCGGCGAGCGCGGCCATGCACGCGATCGCGCCAGTCACTGCGAGCACTCGCGGCACGGGTCGTCGCGCGATTCGGGCCGCGGCGACGTTGACCGCGGCGAACACGATCAGGAATCCGGCGCTGCCCATGAGTGAGATGCGGCTGAGGTCGAACGCGTTCCCGACGATCAGGGTGAGGACCGTGGTGACGAGGAGTCCTTCGATGGGCCGATTCCACACCTGCTGGTCGAGTGCTTCGGGGAGCTCACCGGATCGGGCGATGGTCCAGGACAGGCGTGCGGTGCCGTACATGGTGGCGTTGATGGCGGACGTCGTCGAGAGCATGGCGGCAATGGCGACGAGCACGAAGCCGGCTTGGCCGAGCGCGGGGCGGGCAGCTTCGGCGAGCGCGTAGTCACTGGCTCGGCTGATCTCGGCGACGCTGAGCGTGCCGACCGTGACCGCGGCGACGAGCACATAGAGAACGATCACGATCCCGACGGAAGCAAACAACGCGCGTGGAAGGGTGCGCTCCGGGTCGCGGACGTCCTCGGCGGCGTTGGCAATCAGCTCGAACCCTTCGAAGGCCACGAAGATGAGCATCCCGCCACCGATGATGGCGAGTGGGTCTGCCCACTGACTGGTCCTCAGATGCGCCCAGGTGATCCCAGAGAGTCCGGTGGCGATGAACACGGTGAGGATCAGGAGCTTGAGTGCCACGATCCATCGCTCCGCGCGCCCGACGATCGCGGCACTGGCCACGTTGAGCGCGGCGATGACGACGATGACTCCGCTCAGCAGTGCATGTTCGACGAGCGTGGAAGGCGAACCGGGCAACAAGCTGGCGGCGTAGCTCGCGAACGCCGCGGCGTAGAGGGACAGCATGACGACGTAGCTGAGCCAGAGCAGCACGTTGAGTCCGCCGACGAGCACCCGGTCGCCGAGGGCCTGGTTGAGGAACGTGGCGGTCCCACCGCGACTCGGGTAGGCGACCGAGAGCTTGGCGTATGAGGCTGCAGTGAGCAGCGCCACGCTGCCGGCGATGACGAACGCGACCGGAGCCGCACCCCGAGCGAGCACCACGGACAGACCGAGGACGGCGAAGATGCCGCCACCGACCATCCCGCCGATGCCAATGGCGATGGTGCTGGCCAACCCGAGGCTGCGGGCCTGACCATGCTGTCCACCCACCAGAGGGCTCCGTTCCGGATCCGATCGTCCTACGGCTCGCCCCGCTGTTCGCGGCCGGAGCAGGCGGCGAACTCGTCACCAATCTTGGCCAAGGTTCAGAGTAGCGGGACGCCGCGACGCGGCGACTTCTTCCTGTGGATCTCGCAGCTCCGCGGTGAGGGCAGTGGGGCACCGCCGGTGGTGCCGAGCCGCGTGTACTACGCCGTGCCAGCTACGGCGCGGCTGTTCCTCCCGGAGCATCTGCACGTACGTGCGCTACCGCGTCGCGTCAGCGAAGGGAACGCCCACGATCGTCAGTGCGCTCGAGGGTGTACGGTGCCCTTGACACGTTGAGGGACCCGTAGGCGTGTTGGATCCTGCTTCGCGTATGGAGGCAGCTTTCCGGGAGCGTTGCTCCGGACCCCGGTAGCGCACGTACGTGCAGATCCATGAGACGCCTGGTTCGGGCTGGACGACCGCTTCGCGGTATGTCGCCGAGCACCGGCTCCGCGCCTCCGCAACTCCAGGAGGAACAGCCGTGTCAACCACGCTCGAGCGCACGTCAGCATCCGTGTCGCCGCCGGATCTGGACCGATCAACGACGGCCGAGATGCTCCCGACCGGGACCGCCCGCTACCTGTGGGCCGCAGTCCGGCTTTGTCTGGGCTGGACCTTCCTATGGCCCTTCCTGGACAAGCTGTTCGGGCTGGGCCACGAGACGCCGTCGGCCAGTGCCTGGATCAACGGCGGTTCTCCCACGACCGGCTTTCTGAGCGGCGCAGTCGGTCCGTTTGCCGGGATCTATCACAGCCTCGCCGGCGCAGTGTGGGCGGACTGGGGCTTCATGCTCGGTCTGGTCTGCATCGGTGTCGCTCTGCTGCTCGGCATCGGCATGCGGGTCGCCGCGATCTCAGGCGCGGCCCTCTTGGTGCTCATGTGGAGCGCGTCGCTCCCACCCGCGAACAACGTGTTCATGGATGACCACATCATCTACGCCCTCGTGCTGCTCGGCCTGGCCGTGGTCGGCGCCGGCAACACACTCGGCCTGGGTCGCTGGTGGACCAAGACCAGTCTTGTCCGCCGCCACCCCTGGCTCACCTGACTACAGCCCACTTACCGAGAGAGACGCATGACCTCACCAACTGTTGCCGACACCTTGCAGCTTGCCAATGGCGTCGCACCCGCAGAGTTCGATCGGGTCGTCGACGCGCTCGGACGGCTCGACGACCGGCTCCGTTCGTTTCCGGCGGGGACGGTGGAGTTGGCGTTGAGCGTCAAGGAACGCGACACGCCGAGTCAGCACACGACGCTCGAGGCCTGGATCGCGGGTCAATCGCGGCTCGTCGCGACGTCGAGTCGACCGGACTTCGACGCGGCGCTCGTCGAGGTCCGCGACGAGCTCATCCGTCAGATCACCGATGCGAAGAATCGCGGCGAACCCCGACACAACCGTGCTCATCGGGACTCGCTCTAAGTCCACTGGGCCGGAAGAGAAGTGCTCAACGTGCGACCACTCGTCTCCCACGGCCCTGGCGTCAAGGCGTTGAGGAAGTTCCCGAGCCCGAGTTGATCGACGCCCGCGCGGTTCAAGAACCACGCAATCGCGTGACCGGCCAGCCAAACCCTTCGCCGACGACGTGGGACCGGCCGGTCATCGGCCCGACGGGGTCGGGCCGACTCGTAGGAGTCGGTGGTCACGGGTGAAGAGGCGGCGTTGCACTCCGAGTGCCACCACCGTGGTCGTCGTGGCGACCGACCCGAGGACGAGATACATCACGGCGGCCTGCACGCGCACCGCGTCGAGCGGATTGACGCCCGCGAGGATGAGGCCCGTCATCGCTCCCGGTAGCACCACGAGACCGACAGCCTTCGTGGTCTCGATCTGCGGGATCAGCGCGGTGCGCAGAGCGGCGCGTACATATGGCTTCGCGGCCTCGGTCGCAGGTTGGCCGAGTGCGAGGCGCGCCTCGACTTCGTCGCGCTTGTCGCGGAGCTCCTCGACAAGCCGCCGGCCGACGAGGACTGTGGCCGCGAGCGAGTTGCCGATCATGAGGCCGGCGAGCGGGATGAGGGTGCGGACGTCGAGCTCGAAGACGCCCAGCCCGAACAGCACCCCGAGGGTGAGTACCGCCGACGCACCCAACGCGATGAGCGCGAGGAGGAACAGCCCTGGGACCTCAGGTGCGCGAGACCGAATGGTGTACGACGCGATCACGATCATCACCACGACCCAGAGCCAGGCCCACACGATCGGGGTGCCCGGCTCGAGGAGGACCCGCAGCAACAGGCCGATCGCCAGGAGCTGCAGCGCCGCGCGCACCGCCGCCCAAGCGATGCTTCGCTCCAATCCGAGTTGCTTCCACAGGGACAGGCCGATCGCGATCAGCACGAGGAGCAGCGAGAGCGCAAGACCTGACCATCCGATGTTGCTCATGGCGTATGCCTTCGGGACCGAACCGGTCTCTCGGTGTTCACGAGGACTCCCCGGCGAGGAAGCCTCGCACGAGATCGGGCGCATCGTCGATTGAGGCGAGGCTCGATGCGTGCGCGACGCGACCCTCGATGACGACAAGGACATGGTCGGCGATGCGGCGCATCTGGGCGAGGTCGTGAGTCACCCAAACCACGACGACGCCATGCGACGAGAGCGTGCACGCAAGCTGCTCCAGCCCCTGGCGTTGAATCGGATCCACAGAGGACGAGACTTCGTCCATCAAGACCACTTCCGGCTGGGTCACGAGGGTGCGCGCCAGGCAGACCCGCTGTGCTTCGCCGCCCGACAGCTCCGTCGCGACGCGATCGAGGAATTCGGCGGGGAGCCCCACCTGATCGAGCATCGATGCTGCCTCGGGGTCCTCGATGGTTGGCTGCGCGACCGCGAGGTTCTCTCTCACGGTCCCGGGGAAGGGCGTCGGTCTCTGGAACACCATGCCGACTCGACGCCTCAACCGCAGCGGATCGAGGCCGGCCACATCGGTTGCGTGGAACAGGACGCGCCCGCGGCTCGGCACCTCCAGGCGGTTGCAGCAGCGCAACAGCGTCGACTTTCCCGAGCCGGACGGACCCACCATGACCGTGATCGCGTTGCCCGGTACCGCACCGCAGGCGTCATCGAGCCGCGGCCGCTCGGCACCGGCGACGGTCACGTGGTCGAAGGTGAAGACGCTCTCACTGCGCTCGATGCCCCGCATCATCTCAAGCGAAGCGGCGACGGCGCCGGATTGCCCGGTCCGCCTGGTTCGAGGCCGACGAGCGCGCTTCCGCCTTCCCGTTCATCCGTACGCCCCGTCGCTTTGCCCCTTGGGTCATCATGCGGACGGTGGCGACGAACGCGCCTCCATCGACTGGCGAGGCACCGGAAACCGCTGGCGGAGCTGCGGCATCCCCGATCCCGGACCGATTGAGGTGTACACAATCTGTCAGGCGGAGTACGACTGCAGGGGGTACTCCATGGAAGTCCGATCCAGCTGGTGGACGTTTGCCGGGATCATGGTGCTCGTGGGCGGGTTGCTGAACGCCTTCGACGGGCTCGTTGCGATCACGCAGTCCAACTACATCGAACGGAACATCGGCGGACAGCTGCCGATCACGAACAACGTCAAGACCTGGGGCTGGGTCGCGCTGATCATCGGTGTGATCATGCTGCTCGCCGGGTTCGGGATCCTCTCGGGCGCCAACTGGGCCCGGGTCGTGGGCATCCTGGTTGCGAGCGTGAACCTGATCTTCCAGTTCGCGTATCTCGGTCACAACCAGTTCTGGTCGTTCACGATGATCGTCATCGACATCCTGATCATCTACGGACTGGCCGGCCACCGCGCCGACGAACCACTCGAAGGCGTCTGATCGACGGCCGGGGATGCAGCACGCGCTGCATCCCCGGCCGTGCTCACCCCTCCGCCGCCTTGCGAAGGACCGCGAGCGCGTCCGGAATCCCGACGGCGAGCTCCCACGGCTTCTCGACGACATCCGGACAGACCGCGATGCCGAACTCGACGCGGTCCTGGTAGCTGGCGAGCGTGATGTTGATCCCACAGCCCGCGAGGAGCGGCCCGAGCGCGTAGATCGTGGTGACCCGGTTGCCACACGAATAGAGGGGGATCGGCGGGCCGGCGACGTTCGAGATGATCGCGTTGAAGATCGGCGGGTGGGTGGTGGCGAGGCCGAAGCCGCGGTAGAGACCGAGGCCCGCGGTGATCGCGGCGGGAGGAAGCACCGCGAGCGCGTCAATGACGATGTCGTCGCCGAGTGCAGTCTGCATCGCCTTCGCGCTCTGCGTGGAGCTGTGGATCGCGGCGAGTCGTTCGACGGGATCCGCGATGTCGGTGCGCAGCGAGGCGCCGGTCGCCGCGACGAAGTTGCCGCCGACGCCGTCGCCGTCCCGGTGGACGCCGACGGGGATCTGCGCGACGAGTCCGCGATCGGGAAGGCCGTCCCGCTCGACCAGGTATCGGCGCAGCACGTCGGCGCTCAGGGCGAGCGCGACGTCGTTCATCGTCACCCCGAACGTGTGCTTCACCGCGCGCATGTCCTCCAACGAGACGGAGGCGAACGCGAACGAGCGACGTGAAGTGAGTGGCTGGTTGAGCAGTGTTCGCGGCGCTCGGAACGGCAATGCCGCGGCGCGACCTTCCTGCGAGGCGAGCACCCGAGTGACGCGGGCCGCCGCACCCACCAGCTCACCACCGAGACTGAGGGCTCGTAGCGGGGTGCCGGCGAGGAACATGCCCGACTCCACGAGCATCCGCAGGCGCGACGGGTCACGCTCGGGCGAGACCGGTGTGTTCTCGGGCCGCTCGAGGGGTGCGTCCGGCTCGATGTCGAAGAGGACTTCGAGAAGGCGCTCGCCACGGATGCCGTCCATGAGGGCGTGGTGCACCTTCAGGAGGAGGGCGACGTGACCGTTCCGGAGTCCCTCCATCACCCAGATCTCCCAGAGCGGACCGCCGCGGCTGAGCGGGGAGGAGAACAGGTCGCCGGCGAGCGCGGCGACCTCGCGCATGCCACCGGGTGCAGGGACACCGACGCGCCGTACCTGCGCGCCGAGGTCGAGATCGGCGGGATCGACCCAGACCGAGCGTCCGAGCCCCAAGGGCGCTTCGAGCAGCCGGTGGCGGAAGGGGCCGAGGAGCGACCGCCGGGCGTTCAGCACCGTGCGGATCCCGTCAGCGATGTCGGGATGCTTCCCGTCGATCGGCTCCAGGATCGCGAGGGCACCGGCATGCATGTGCCATTCCGGGGTCTCACCTGCGAGCATGCCGCTGTCGAGACCGTTCAATCGTTCGACCATCGCGGACCTCCGCTCACTCGAAGCGGCCGAGCGGCGACGCTTCTTCTTCTTCCACGATGGGCCTTCGATCAGGCGTGGGCCAGGGCCGAACGACCCTCTTGGCCGGCAGCACGGGGCGGGCGGTGAGCCGTGCCGGCGCACCGGCTGCCTCGCCACGTCTGATCAGGGGCCAGCCAGAAGTCTTCGTGCTGGGTCACACGGAGCGATCCCGGCCTTCCCAGTACGGCTTGCGCAGCTCCCGCTTCAGTGGTTTCAGCGCGCCTGAGAGCGGCAGCGGCTCGGTGCGGAACTCGATGCTCTTCGGGAGCTTGTAGCCGGCGATCGTCTTGCGCGCGTGCTCGATCAGCTCGTCCGCGGTGGCGTCCGTGCCGGGTTGCAGCACCACGACCGCATGCACAGCCTCGCCCCACATGTCGTGCGGGATGCCGATGACCGCCACCTGGGCGACCGCGGGATGGGTGGAGATCGCGTTCTCGACCTCGATGGAGTACACGTTTTCACCGCCGGTCACGATCATGTCCTTCAACCGGTCGACGATGAAGAGGTAGCCCCGCTCGTCGACATAGCCCGTGTCCCCGGAGTGATACCAGCCGCCGCGGAATGCCTCGGCCGTCTCCTCCGGACGCTTCCAGTACTCGCGCATGAAGTTGCCGGCGCGCGCACACACCTCGCCGGACCGACCAACCGCAAGCTCCTGGTCGTCTTCGCCTTGGATGCTCAGCTCCACGCCGTACAACGGCCGCCCGGCCGAACGCAGCGCGTCTCCACCGAGTCGATGGTCCTTGGCGGTGAGCAGCGTCAGCGCGGCGGAAGCCTCGGTCATCCCGTAGCCCTGATACAGGTCGAGGTGGGGGAACGCGGCGAGCAGGTGCTCGAGCAGGCCCTGCGGCATCGGCGACGCGCCGTACACCAGAGTTTCGACCGTGGCGATGCGCTCAGGCCCGAACTCGGGCGCCCCGAGCAGCATCTCGACCATCACCGGCACCATCAAGGTGATGTTCACCCGGAAGCGCTCGATCGCCTCGAGCACCTGGGCCGGATCGAAGTAGGGCACGAACACGGAGACGCCACCGCTCGCCGGGATGCCGAGCACTCCGGTCATCGACGCGGCGTGGAACATCGGCGTCTGGTGCAGGTAGACGCGGTCCTCGTCGAGCCCGATCGCCATGGCGGCGTGGTAGAGGTTGAGCATCTCGGCGCGGTGCTCGAGCAGGACACCCTTCGGTCGACCGGTCGTGCCCCCCGTGTACATGAGGATCACCGGATCGGTCTCGTCCGGCTCCGCCGGTGCAACCGGCGCACCGCTCTCGAGCAGATCCTCATAGCGGGCATCGTGCGGCACGTCGCCATCGCCGACGAGCACCACGTGCTCGATCCCCGCATCGCGACGCACCGAATCGATCAGCTCCGCGAAGAGCGCGTCCACGAAGACCGTGCGCGTCCCCGAGTCGCGCAGGATGAACGTCAGCTCCGCGGCGCTGAGCCGGAGGTTCAGGGGGTTGACGATGCCGGCGCCGAGGAACCCGGCGTGGTACAGCTCGAGGTACTCGTGCCCGTTGCCCGCGACCACCGCGAAGCGATCCTCGCGACCGAGGTCGAACTCGGTCCCGAGGGCGGAAGCGAGGCGCAGCACCCGCTCGATGTGCTCACCGAACGTCCCGTGATAGGTCCCGTCGTGGTAGCCGACCCGGTCGGCAGAGCGGTTCGCCGCGGCAAACAACAGCCGTCCGTACACGAGCTCCTTCACGGTTCCACCGTACGACCCCCGGACGGTCGGTGCGCAGCGGACTCGCCAGGACTCGACCGACGCGCCACGGACCGGTGCCCGATTGGTCTCCTTAAGCCCCTTCACCTGACCGATGTCGCAGGGTCTTCGGCCGTCGGGCGAGCGCTGCCGACGTTCCAACGCGCTGGCCAACGGGACAGATCCGGTTGACGACGCGCTCAGACTCTGTTGCCCTCAGCGGCAAGTGGTGCTTGGACGCCGAGTCGGGCGAGGACGGCCCGATGATCGGAATGCGGACCACCTGGCGCATCCAGGTGACGGCACTCGAGGACGTGCCAATGGGGCGCCGTCATCGGTTGCTGCACGAAGATGTAGTCGAGTCTCCGGTGCAGCAAGCCGCCGAACCGGCGTGCTCGCGTGTGCGTCGTGGCATCGGCGTCGGGGTGGGCGCGACGAAATGTATCCGTCCACTCCTGGCTCGTCCTCGAGATCTCGGGCATGTGCTCGGGGGCGTTGAAGTCGCCGGCGATGACAGCCGCGTCGCCTTCTGACACCTCGCTCACCCAGGACCGCAGTCGACGAATCTGCCCGGGATTGTGGCGCTGGAGAAGCCCGAGGTGAACAGACGCGACGAGCAGTCTCCCGTTCGGAGTCTCGACGTGCGAGGCCAAGGCCACGCGACGAACGAGCGGGTTGGATCCGAGGCTGAGCTGCCGAAGGTGGATCTCACCCAACGGGAAGTGGCTGAGGATCGCCGGCCCTTCCTCGAAGCCGACCGCCTCGACGTCGCCGTTCGCGCGAGCGGAGACCATGTGGAGGCCCAGACGCTCTGCCAGCCAGACGTCGGCGCGGACCGTCTTCGTGCGGGCCGTTTCCTGCAACAGGACGACGTCGGCTCCGACGACTTCAACCAATCGCGCGAATGCCTCGAGCCGCTCGGAGAGGCGCTGATGACGCGGCCAGTCGTGCCACAAGTTGGCGCAGAGCACGGTGATCTCGGGAGTGTCCTGTGGGTGCCGCACGGTCGGGCTGCTGAGCCTGGTGACCCGTCCTGACGCCGTGGTCACGGAATGAATGCGCCGGGCGACAGGATGCAGGCGCCGCAGGCCAGGCACGGTCACCGCGCGGCCAACGACTCGCGCGAGCTCCCGATACCAGGCGGGACCCACGTGGGGATGCGCGTCGAGGCGTTGGTCCACGGCGCTCGACATCGGCCGAGGATGACATGACTGCTGTCGCCGTTCCAGTAGCCCGGCACCGCGCCGTACGCTGCGCACATGGCCTCCGAGGGCACCGATGAGGGCCCGAGGACGTTGATGGTCGCACTCGACGCCGTGCCGTTCCGGGTGGTCGAAGCCGCCCGGCGCCGTGGTGCGTTCGCGGGTTGGGCCCCGCCTTCGGCGGTGGTTGCACCGTTTCCAACGGTCACGCATGTCGCGTTCGCTTCGCTGTTCGAACCGTTCGGTGTACCACCCTCACTGGGTTACGAGCTCCGGCACTTCGATACAACGACGAACGCGACCGTGGGCGGTGGCGTCGCCAACTATGGCCGGGACCTCCCACCGTGGTTCGAGTTCTTTGACCTGCCGCACCGGAGCCTGGGCGCAGAGCTCTCCAACTACGTGTCGCCGCGGAGTGCCGCCCACCACGCCGTGGAGGAGATCGAACGTGAGGTCCTTGCCTCCGATCTCGATGTGTTCCTGGCGTACGTCGGCGCGACCGACGGCCTGATGCACATCTACGGCGACTCGCACATGGTCGAGCTCCTCATCGAGCTCGACCAGCGACTCGCCGTGCTCTGCGAGCAGCATCTGCAGACGAGGAACCGACCATTGCGGATCGTGTTGTTCTCCGACCACGGTTGCGGAAACCTCAAGATCCATCACGCGGAGGGCTTGGACAAGCTCCTTCGCGATGCGGGATTGAATGTCGTCGAGCAGCTCGAAGCGCCCGCTGACGTCGTCGCGCCAAAGTTCGGATTGGTCAACTATGGAGCGCTCTTTCTTCGCGACGCCGATCGAGCCGGTGACGCGGCCCGCGCGATCACCCGTCACCGGGCGGTCGAGCTGGCTGCGTTCCCATCGGGGCCGACCTCGGTCGAAGTCGTCTCCGGTTCCGGTCGGGCCGAGATTCGGTGGCGCGGGTCGGCAGGAACGACGCGATACGCCTATGAGGATCGCAACGGCGATCCGTTGCGCTTCGCGGTGGGCACGACGGCAGCTCGATGACGACGGGCTCTTCGACGGTGACGGGTACGCCGCCGACGAGGAATGGCTGCGAGTGACCGCGTCCGAGTACTACCCGGATGCGCTCCGTCGGCTTCGACGGGCGCTCACCGGTGACCGGGTCCGAAGCCGGGCCAGCGTCCTGTTCTCCCTTGGGCCTTCCTGGGCAGGAGGGTGGCATTCGGCAGTTGTCGGTGCCTGGGTGCGGGGCGGCCGACTTGCCGGGACGCACGGCGGGCTCGACCGTGAGTCGAGCCTGGGGTTCTTTCTCGTCAACGATCCTGTGTTCGCGCTCTCGCCATTTGCACGTGCCGACTCCGCACTCGCCCATTTCGCCGGCCTCGTGACGAAACCCGCTCGGTAAGGACTGCTCTCGATCGAAGACACCGGCGCGAGCCGGGTGCCGTCGTCAAGTGGACGAAGGTTCGGGCTCAGTCGGGCGGTGACTCCATCGCGACTCGGTCGAGGGCGGACTCGTCGTCGAGCTCGGAGTCCTCGTGGTGGTCGATCACCGGCCCCGTGTCCTCGACACCCTCGTACCCGAGCTGCTCGACCTCGTGGCCGCCTGATCCAAGTGCATCAGTGATGTCGATCGGGGGCCGCTCGTCGCCGGTCTGGACGGGGTCTTCGGGCATCGGTGCCCGAGTGTACCGGCGCCGCCGACCGATGAGCGTCGGAGACCGGCGACGCGCGCCGAGATCCTGGACGAAAGACCCTGTTGCGAGCCGCGTGAGCTTGACAGCGTGGGGTAATGGCACAGTTCGCCAAGCAGCACATCGTGCTTCATGGTCACGACGTGGGGTATCTCACCGCCGGTTCGGGCCCCGTCATCGTGCTCGTGCACGGCATGGCCGGCAGATCTGACACCTGGCGGGCCGTGATACCCACCCTCGCTGAGCGGTTCACGGTGATCGCGCCGGACCTGCTGGGCCACGGCGACTCGGCAAAGCCGCGCACCGACTACTCGCTCGGGGGGTTCGCGAGCGGTGTGCGTGATCTGCTCGTCGCGCTCGGCCACGAGCGAGCCACGTTCGTGGGCCAGTCGCTGGGTGGCGGCGTCGTCATGCAGTTCGCGTACCAATTCCCGGAGCGATGCGACCGTCTCGTGCTGGTGTCGAGCGGCGGACTCGGCGACGAGGTCAGCGTGCTGCTCCGCCTGCTCACCCTCCCCGGCGCCGAGTACGTGCTCCCGGTCGCCTGCAACGGCTGGGTGCACGAAGCCGGAATCGCGATCGCAGGTTGGTTGCGGCATGCGGGGCTGCACGTGAGCTCCAACGTCGCCCAGCTGTGGCAGAGCTATGGCTCACTCGCAGACGCCCCCACGCGCATCGCGTTCCTGCAGACCCTGCGATCAGTGGTCGACCACGCCGGTCAGCGGGTCAGTGCTGCCGACCGCCTGTACCTCGCCACCGAGACGCCCATGATGATCGTGTGGGGCGATCACGACCGGATCATTCCGGTGGAACAGGGGTTCGAGACCCATTCGGCGCTTCCCGGCAGTCGACTGGAGATCTTCGAGGGCTGCGGTCACTTTCCGCACTGCGAGCAGCCGGATCGCTTCGCGGCGGTGTTGACCGACTTCATGGACACCACATCCCCGGCAACCGTCTCCGCCGACGCCTGGCGCGCCCGGATCCTCCTGGCCTCGCAGCTTGCGCCCTGAGCCTCGGGACGGGAGCGCCGCGAGGTCACGTCCGGGGCGTCAGCGAGACCAGACGCCAGCTCCCCTTTTCCGTGTAGGTCACGTGGTTGATCGGCGCCGGCGCCGGCGAGACCACCGTGATCTTCCGTTCCTCCCGCACGGGAAGCCAGGTGTCGGCGGCCAGCCAAACCTCTTCCCGCTGCGTTCCTGCCTGGCCACCGGTGATCTTGAGCGTCTGCACGTAGTGCAGGACCGGAACCCGAGTGGTCCCCACGAGGAGCGTGGTACGACCGACGAAGGTGATGACGCCCCGTTGCGTCATGTCGGCATTCGTCGTCTGCGAGTGACCGGTGCAGCGCACCGGAGTGCGGGCGCCAGGCCGGGCCGTCGGGTTGTAGAGCGTCGTGGGTGGATCGCAGACGACCTCGGTGTGCTCACTCTGACTGAGTGCGCCGAAGTCGAACTTCTGATCCGTTGTGTTGCCCCGTTCGACGAGTCGTCCATCGCGCGAGCAGCGATCCCAGGTCTCATGATGGAACGAGTTGTATTCGATGGCGAAGGTCCAGCAGCTGCCCGTTCCCATGGTCACGGAGCCCGGCAGACTCCCGTCTTGCGACTGCGAGGTGGCCAGGAACGAGAGGTGCTCGGTGCCACTCCCGGCGTAGGTGTACACGCCCGGCTCGGGGTGCATCGCGGCGGTTGTTCCGGGTGCCGTCGAGGACGAGCGGAACCGATCGACTGCTTCGCCGATCGACGGCTTCGACGGGCCGCGTCCGTTCCACCAGACCACCGCACCGCCAACGACGATCGCGACGACCGCGAGCACGACGGCAGAGACGATCAGCCACCATCGTCGGTGATGCGGCCTCTGGTTCTCCGACCGGTCCATGCCATCTCCTGCCGTGGTCCTGCTGAACGACTTTGTGTGATCCCGGCGGTGCCCGGGACGGGAGCGGCGAGCTCGGGGACGTCAGCCTCCACGATCCGTCTCGCTCGTTCCTAGCGTGTCGTCTACCGGCGGCACACCGTAGAGCCGAAGGTCCATATGCCAGGATCGCGACATGGCGTGGTGGACGTGGTTCCTGGCCGCGGTGGCGGTGCTCATCGTGGGGATCGTCGTGTACGACCTCACGCAACGCCGTCATGCGCTCCTTCGCAACTATCCGATCGTCGGGCACTTCCGCTACCTGCTCGAGGGGGTCGGGCCCGAGCTGCGCCAGTACATCGTGGTGGACAACGATGCCGAGAAGCCGTTCTCCCGCGATCAGCGCCGATGGATCTACACCGCCTCGAAGCAGCGCAGCTCCTACTTCGGATTTGGCACCGACAACGATCTCGAGGGCTCACCCGGGTACCTGATCATCAAGCAGTCCTCGTTCCCGTTGGCGGAGCCGCACCCGGGTGATCCGGGATTCGACGCCAAGTACCCGTTGCCCGCCGCGAAGGTCTTCGGCGGCGCTCGCGGACGGGCGAAGGCGGTGCGGGCGCCGTCGGTCGTCAACATCTCGAGCATGAGCTACGGGTCTCTCGGCGCCAAGGCGATCGAGTCGTTGAACCGGGGGGCGGCGGTCGCGGGATGCTGGCAGGGGACCGGCGAGGGAGGCATCAGCCCGTTTCATCAGCACGGTGGCGACCTCGTCTGGCAGATCGGCACTGCGTACTTCGGGTGCCGCGACCCCGAGGGTCGCTTCGACCTCTCCCGATTTCGAGACGTGATCGCCGCCCATCCGGAGATCCGGATGGTCGAGATCAAGCTGAGTCAAGGTGCGAAGGCCGGGCTCGGCGGGCTGCTGCCGGCGGCCAAGGTCACCCCGGAGATCGCGGCGATGCGCGGAATCCCCGAAGGAGTCGACTGTTGGAGCCCGTCCGTGCACTCGGCGTTTCACGATGCCGACGGGCTGCTCGATTTCGTGGAGCTCCTTGCCGAAGCGAGCGGCCTCCCGGTCGGCATCAAGTCAGCTGTCGGGCAGCTCGAGGTCTTTGACGACCTCGCGGCCCTCATGGAGGCGGGTGGACGGGGCGTGGACTTCATCACCGTCGACGGGGGTGAGGGTGGCACGGGTGCCGGGCCTCTGGTGTTCACGGATCACGTTGCGCTGCCGTTCAAAGTGGGCTTCTCGCGCGTGTACCGCGTGTTCGCGGAGGCAGGCCTCAACGAGGACGTCGTGTTCACGGGCGGCGGGAAGCTGGGACTGCCCGAGAACGCGCTGCTCGCGTTCGCGCTCGGTTGTGACACGGTGAACGTCGGTCGCGAAGCGATGCTCGCGATCGGGTGCATCCAGGCGCAGCGCTGCCACACGAACCGATGCCCGACCGGGGTGACGACGAACAGCGCGTGGTTGCAGCGGGGCTTGGATCCAGCGGCCAAGTCAGTGCGGGCCGCGAACTACCTCGTCCAGATGCGCAAGGAGCTGCTGCAGCTCAGCCGGGCGTGTGGACTCCCTCACCCGGCGCTCGTCACCCTTGACCACCTCGAGCTCGTGGACGATCGCTTCGGCACGCGCCCGGCCATGAAGGTCTTCGGCTACGAGCCCGGCTGGGGCACGCCGTCCGAGGCCGACCGCGCCGAGATCGCGAGTCTGATGACGTAGGAGCCTGGTCCGCGCAACCTGCAGCACCCGCTCGAGATGCTCGCCGAATGGACCCTGGCGGCGCGGACCTGGGGGTCAGCCCCCGGCCGCGGCCGCGGGCGGGTGAGGTGACCACGGTCTGGAAAGGACTTTCGTCGCGGTTCCTCGCGGTCTCCATTCGCGACGCTCCCATGTGTGGGAGCGAGCAGCGCACGAAGCCGTCGAGAGGTATACGGTCAACCGCGTTCCGGCGCTGCTCCTGCCCCCGGTAGCGCGATGGGTCGTCGATCCGAAGCTCGTGGGGACAGTGATGCCGGCACCGGAGTACCGCGGCCGAGGCGTAGCCGCGTGAGGAGTCCCCGGACCTTCACGACCATCGCGCTGTTGGGCGTGCTGGTGCTCTTCACGGGGTGCGCAAGCACGACCTCGACGACGGGCGGGACCAACACGATCGAGGGCGGGGTGAAGATCCCGGGTACGGGCAGCGACACGACCGCCGTCACGACGTCGAAGGTGAACGTGGCGTTGGGTGACACGAAGGGTGGCGACCCGATGAGCTTGACGTTGTCGCCGGCGTCGGTTCCGGCGGGGAATGTGACGTTCGTGGTGAAGAACGACGGGACGATCGTCCACGAGGCGGTGGTGCTCAAGACCGATGTTCCGTTCGACCAGCTGCCGATCACGTATGGGGGTGATCCGCCGGCGCCGGTCGCGACCGGTGGGAACAAGGTGAGTGAGGACGCGAACGTCGGTGAGACGGGGGATCCGGATCTCAAGCCGGGTGGGACCCGGATGTTCACGATCAAGGACATGGCGCCGGGTCATTACGTCGTGGTGTGCAACCTCGCGGACCACTACGCCATGGGCATGCGTGCCGCGTTCACCGTCACCGAGCCGGTGACGACGTCGAAGGTGAATGTGGCGTTGGGTGACACGAAGGGTGGCGACCCGATGACGTTGACGTTGTCGCCGGCGTCGGTTCCGGCGGGGAATGTGACGTTCGTGGTGAAGAACAACGGGACGATCGTCCACGAGGCGGTGGTGCTCAAGACCGATGTGCCGTTCGATCAGCTGCCGATCACGTATGGGGGTGATCCGCCGGTGCCGGTCGCGACGGGTGGGAACAAGGTGAGTGAGGACGCGAACGTCGGTGAGACGGGGGATCCGGATCTCAAGCCGGGTGGGACCCGGATCTTCACGATCAAGAACATGGCGCCGGGTCATTACGTCGTGGTGTGCAACCTCGCCGAGCCACTACGCGATGGGCATGCGCGCCGCATTCGAGGTGGGCTGATCGATGACCGACGACACGGAACGTTCCTCGTCCGATCGGATGGCTCCGCGCCGTCCTGACCGTTGCGGTCATCGCCGTCGTCGCGATCGCGGTGCTCGTCTACGGGACGAATGCGGTGCTCACGAAGGTGCACGGCAAGACCCGCGGCAGCCTCGTCGCGGTCGCGACCACGATGTTCTTCGTCGGCTTGGTCGCGTTGGCGTGGGCGCTGCGAAAGCTCCAGCGGCCGGAAGGTGATCTAGTGCCCGTCCCCGCCGCTCCCGACGCCCAATGGCTGTGGGAGAACGAGCCGTGTCGCGCCGCGTGCCCGGTCCATACCGACGCCGGCGCCTACGTCACGGCGATCGCCGAAGGCCGTTTCGAGGAGGCCTACCTCATCGCCCGGGCCCCGAACCCGTTCCCATCGGTGTGCGGGCGCGTGTGCGCGGCGCCGTGCGAGCGGGCGTGTCGAAGGGGCAGCGTCGATGCACCGGTCTCGATCCGGGCGCTGAAGCGGTTCGTCACCGAACGCTTCGGCGTGGAGAGCTTCGCGGCGAACACGATGTGGCACGCCGCGCACGGCGAGGTACCGCCCGGCCAGCGGTCCGAGCGTCGGCGTGATCGGCGGCGGACCCGCCGGTCTCGCCGCGGCATGCGACCTTCGGCTCGCCGGTCATCCGGTCACCGATCTACGAAGCGCAGGATCGCCTCGGCGGCATGATGGTGCTCGGCATCCCGGAGTACCGGCTGCCCCGAGCGCTGATCGCTCGAGAGATCGAGGCGATCGTCGAGCTCGGCGTCGACGTGGAGACCAACGCACGAATCGGTGACACCCACTCGATCACCGAGCTCCTCGATCGGCACGCCGCGCTGTTCCTCGCGGTCGGAACGGGCCGGGCCCGCGACCTCGATCTGCCGGGCCACGATCTCGACGGCGTGCTCCGCGCCGTCGAGTACCTCCTGAACGTGAATCAGGGCTTCCGGGTCGAGCTGGGCGAGCGGGTCGTGGTCGTCGGCGGGGGCAACGTCGCGTTCGATGCGGCGCGGACCGCACTGCGCGCCGCCTCCGCCGGCACGGCAGGTACCGGCACCGGTCCCGCTCAGCGCGACCTCGGAAGAGGACGCCCGCCGGGCGATGACCACGACGCTCGACGTCGCCCGAGCGGCACGGCGGGCGGGTGTGCTCGACGTGACGATCATCGCCCTCGAGTCACCGGAGGAGATCCCGGCCGATCCCGAGGAGATCGACGAAGCCGAGCGCGAGGGCATTCGCATCGTGTATCGACGCGGGCCGCATCGCTTCGTCGGCGACGCCAAGGTCACCGGGCTGGAGACGATCGCGGTGTCGTCCGTGTTCGACGCCGAAGGTCGCTTCTCACCGACGTTCGAGCCGGGGACCGAGGAGGTGCTGCCCGCCGACACGGTGATCCTCGCGGTCGGTCAGGGGGCCGACGTGGGCTTCCTCGATGCCGTCGGCCTCGAGCGCAATCGCATGGGTGGTGTGCAGATCGATCTCGAATCCCTGCGCTCGTCCGATCCCCGGATCTGGGCGGGTGGCGATGTCGCCCACGGTCCCCGGAACCTCATCGACGCGATCGCCGACGGCCGACGCGCCGCCGCATCGATCCACAACGCGCTCACGGGCTCACCGCCGACCACCGCGTCGCACGAGGTGCGGGTCGAGCTCCGCACCGGCTTCCGGCGGCTCGACAGCGACTACGACGCGATCCCTCGGCAAGTGATCCCGGCGACACCGACGGAACGGCGCGTCGGCTTCGGCGAGGTCGAGACCGGCTACGACGAGCACCAGGCCCGTCTCGAAGGGCTGCGCTGTCTGCGCTGCTTCGACAACATCATGCTGTCGCCCGAGCTCTGCATCCTGTGCGGTCTCTGCGTCGACGTGTGCCCGCCGAACTGCATCACCATCGCCCGCGCCGATCACGTCGGGCTCGGAAGCGAGCAGCAATCGGTGCTCCTGCTCGACGAAGACCTCTGCATCCGTTGTGGCCTGTGCGTCAACCGCTGCCCGCCGGGTGCGCTGTCGATGGTTCACGCGAGGGAGATGACCCGTGACTGACGTCGACGTCGACCGCGACGGGCTCGAACCGGGCCGCACATCCGTGGATCACGGCATCACCGCGCGGGTCAAGCGCAGTGAGGCGTACCGGTCGATGTTCCGCCACGCGCAGCTCGACACGCCCCGAGGCCGCGCCCTTCAGTCGTTCAGCAACTTCTTCCTGCACCTCTACCCGGTCAAGATCCCGAAGCGGGTGCTCCGGAACCGGTACTCGTACCGGTTGGGCTTCATCGCGGCGGTGCTGTTCGGCATCCTGCTCGTCACCGGCATCTATCTGATGTTCGTGTACACGCCGTCGGTCGGCTCCGCGTACGGCGACATGCAGCACCTGAAGACCGGCGTCGGCTTCGGCCAGCTGATCCGGAACATCCACCGCTGGGCCGCGCACCTCATGGTGCTGGTCGTCTTCCTGCATCTCGTACGCGTGTTCTACGCCGGCGCCTACAAGGCGCCACGCGAGTTCAACTGGGTGATCGGCGTGATGCTCCTGCTGCTCACGCTCGCGTTCTCCTTCACCGGATACCTGCTGCCCTGGGACCAGCTCGCGTACTGGGCGGTGACGGTCGGAACGGGACTCGTGCACTACATCCCGCTGCTCGGCGGCAAGACCCAGGACCTGCTCATCGGCGGGCCCCAGGTCGGTCAGAACACGCTGCTGCGCTTCTACGCCCTGCACGTCGCCGTGCTGCCGATGCTGCTGGTGCTGATGCTGGCCGTGCACATCTGGCGCGTCCGCAAGGACGGCTTCGCGGTGCAGCGGACGAGCGTCGGAGCGTTCGCCGAGGAGGCAACCGAACGTCCGGCCGACCGACCGGCTGCGCCGCCGCGGCTCCGATGGCCCAGGCCGCGCCGGAGCTCTACGGTGGGCGGGTCCGCCTGCTCGGCGTCGTCGACCGTGAATCGATCACCGAGGCCGAGCGCCCGGTCGACGACACGGTGTTCACCTGGCCGCACCTGCTGGTGCGTCACGTCGTGGTCGCGCTCGGCACCGCTGGCGGTCGTGCTCGGTCTCGCGGTCACCTTCAGCGCGCCACTTCGTGGGCTCGCGAATCCGAACGTCACGCCCGAGCCGGCGAAGGCACCCTGGTACTTCGCCGGGCTCCAGGAGCTGCTCTCGCGCTTCGACCCGCTGGTCGCGGGAATCCTCGTACCCGCGGGCGCGGTCGCTGACCCTCCTGCTCCTGCCCTACATCGATCGCAATCCCGATACGCAGGGCGAGCCATCGCAAGGTCGCGATCCTGCTGTTCAGCGTGCTGCTCGCGATCGCGGTGGTGCTCACCGTCATCGGCGTGTTCTTCCGAGGACCGGGCTGGAAGTTCATCGCCCCGTGGACCCACTCGTACATCGAGTTCTAGGAGTACCAATGAACGACAAGGGCCGACGCGATTTTCTCCGGGACGGGTGGAAGCTGGGCGGTGCCCTGCTCTTCGGCGCCGCGGCGTACACCGGCTACGAAGCGCTGCGCCCGCTCACGGCCGGCTCGAGCGGGGCCAAGATCGCCGCCGGCACGGTCTCGAGCTTCGCCAAGGACACGAGCACCTACGTGCCCGCCGGGCGGATGTACGTCGTGAATGCGAACGACTACCTGTTCGCGCTCTCGCAGAAGTGCCCGCATCTCGGTTGCCACGTGCCGTACTGCGAGAGCTCGGGGCGGTTCGAGTGCCCGTGCCACGGCTCGATCTACGACCTCGCCGGCGAGTACATCACGGGTCCGGCCCCGCGGGGCATGGACCGCTTCGAGGTGAAGATCGACGGCGACAACGTCGTTGTCGACACCGGCGTCCTGATCGCCGGCCCACCGCGCGGCGCCAAGGTCTTCCTCACGCCACCCAAGGGTCCGAGCTGCATCGGCAAGGCCTGACGTGCCCCGCGATCGCCCTGAACCGCCGCCGTTCGAGCCCGAGTGGCTCGAACGCAGCCTGAACCGCTACCTCGCCGCGGGACTCGTCTTCATGGTGCTGCTCCTCGCCGGCTTCATCGCGTACCGCGTGCGCGAGCCCGGCCTGCGCCGTTCGGCGACCCGCGCGCAGACGACCAGCTACAAGGCCATCGGCAACCAGATCTTCAGCGCGAACTGCGCGCAGTGCCACGGCAAGGACGCCAACGGCGGCGGAAGCGCGCCCACCCTGAACTCGAGTGCAGTTCCTCAAGAACACGACCGACGCTCAGATCTTCGCGCTCGTGACCGGAGGCGTCTCGGGCACGGAGATGCCTGCGTGGAGCCTCGACTACGGCGGCACGTTCACCGATGAGCAAGTACGGCAGGTCGTGACGTATCTCCGGTCGCTCGAGCCACGAGCGCCGAGCGTGCCCGGCTGGCGCGATGGTTCCAAGGCCGGGCGATAGCGCTCTGCAAGCCGAGCCGAGGCACGGGACCGACACCCACGTCGACAGCTAACCGCGCCCAAGCACTACCCGGTCCCGCGCTCGTCTCTTGCTCGCCAGGTCCGACCGAAGAGGTCGACGAGGACCAGGATCGAGAGCCAGCCGGCGGCGAGCGACCAGCCGCCGAGCACGTCGGAGGGCCAGTGCACGCCGAGGTAGACGCGCGACCAACCCACCCCCAGTGCGATGACCGCGGTACCCGACCAGACCAGGATCCGGGTCGACCGCGACTCGATCCGGGTGGTGACGGCCCAGGCGAGCGCGGCGTAGCAGGCGACCGACTGCGCGGAGTGCCCGGATGGGAACGCGGCTCCGGTCGCGCTCACGAGACGGCCGCTGATGGGAGGTCGGGGCCGGGCCACGGATGTCTTCATGATTGCGACCGCAATGGCGCAGCCCGCGCTTGATGCGACGACGACGATCGCAGCCGGGAGCCGACGCCGCAGAGCGAGTGTCACGGCGGCGAAGGTAACGACCGGAGCGACGATCCAGGCGGAACCGAGCCGCGTCCAGGCTTGGGCGAGATCGGTGAGCCAGCCGCTGCGGTGGGCGACAATGAAGTCGACCAGCGACCGGTCGGTTCGCACCGTCGTGCCCAGCTCACTGACCGCGTCCCACGTCGTGAAGAAGACCGCGGCGCTGACCGCGAGCACACTGGCCCAGATCCAACCTCTACGGCGCCGAGTCACGCGATGCGGTCGAAGGGCATTGATGCGCTCGCGCCAACCGGACGCTGGTGCTCACAGGTAGGCCCGCAAGTGGAACGCCCAGTCCTGCTCCGCGGGATGGAGCTCGCGGCCGGTGATCGAGAACGGCTCGATCACCAGCCACGAGTCTCGCTCGGAGCTCAGCCACGGGTGGGAGTCGAATCGTTCCCGGAAGCCCGCGGCGTCCGGGTCGACGGATTGGAGCGTCCCCCGCACGAGCACCGACCAGCCTCGGTGGTGAACAGGATCGATGCCGTCGATCTCGAATGCGACGTTCGACGATGCTCGATCGATGGAGTTGCCGGGACGGGTGCGGAGCGCGACCCAGGTCAGGTCGAGCGTCTCGACCAACCGGTGGTTGACGGGAAGCACGATCGGGAACCCGTCGATCACCGTTGCGATGCGCCCGACCGGCTCGGAGCGCAGATGGGCCAGGCAGGTGGCCAGGTCGAGGGTTTCGAGCCGAGCTTCATCCATGTCGTGCCTCTTTCATGTGCGCGGGCGTCACGAGGGCGGATCGTCTGCGAGCAACGTGGCGAAGAGCGAGCCGAACAACTCGAGGTGGAGGTCACCGAGGAAGTCGCGGTGCGCACGCTCGTAGGCGCTGCCCACCGATGCGGTCGGCGAGCGCGTGGTCGGCGAGCAGCCGGTTGATGGACGCGCCGAACGCCGCGAGGTCGCTGGGGTCGTCGATCAGAAGACCGTCGATTCCGTCGTCGATCTGGTCGACGATGCCGCCGACCCTGCTCGCGACCACCGGGCGGTGCTTCCACATCGCCTCCACGACCGTCAGCCCGAAGCCCTCGGCGAGGCTCTTCTGGGTGACCACGTGAGCGTGACGTTGCAGCGCGTTCACGATCACCGCCGTCTCGTCGGAGTCGTGCATCGGGATGCACGCGAGGTGGATGCGCTGTCGCGCCGACTCGGGCAGGGCGCGCCACGCTTCGACGCACTCGTCGAGCACCTCGCCGCCCTCCGGGTCGTCCGTCACCCCGTGGACCGACGGGCCGACCAATGCGAGATGAGCGCCGAACCTCCGGTCGACCGAATCGGCGAACGCGTGGAGCACACCGGTCATGTCCTTCCAGCGGTCCCAACGCGAGAGTTGGACGACGAGCGGTGTCTCGGGGTCGGGTGGCGGCCCGGTCTGCAGGATGTCCACCCGGCGGTCGACCCGGCCGGGGGAGCCGTCCATTCGGCGAAAGGCGGGTGCCCGCGGGGTGTCGTCACCACCCAGGAGGCCGGCGTATTGCAGGATCCCCCGCACTTCCGCCGTCGCCAGGGGCATGTTCTTCGGGCCGAACGGGTCGATCGACGGTGTGATCACGTGGAGCTGATCGCGCTCCACCCACGGTGGTGCGAAATCGGCGCGGGTGAACACGAACCCGTCGACGTCGTCGAGATAGGGACGCAGGAAGTCCCAGCCGCGCTCCGTCGCGTCGTTCGGCGTGTCGCGCCCGACGTGGCAGCGCCAGACCACGCGCGCAGCCCGCGGTCCGCACTGCGTGCGTCAGACCGGCGGTCTGTGGATCGTGCAGGATCACGATGTCCCCGGGGTGAACGTACGAGAGGAGCTCACCCGCGTTGCGTTGCATGCTGCGCTCGTAGCTCGCATGCTCGTTCGCACCGAGCGGGCCTCCGTCGCCGGTCGAGCCGTAGAGATGGTTGTGGATGCGTTTGGTGATCCGGAAGAATTCGGGGTCGCCGTCGATCACGACCCAACGGGCGTCGATGCCGACACCTCGGACGTACGCGAGCAAGGTCTGCAACAGCTCCGCGACCCCACCACCCGTCGCGGTCGAGTTGACGTTGACCACCCGCCGGCCGTCAAGCAACGTGCGCGCGCGGCTGCGCGCGCTTCGAACAACTCGGCGCGCTCGGCACCGATGAGCTGCTCCAGGCGGCGTGGATCGAGTGCCGGGACGCTGACCTCGCGCACGTCAGGACCGCTCCAGCGTCGGCGAGGGTCGACTTCCCCCGGTGCCGGGCGCAGCGAGCTGTACCGCGTCGTCCGGGCTCGCCGTGGGTCGAGCATGAAGCGTGGAGAGCTGCGGGGTGTCAGACATGATGCCGAGAGTAGGTCTTGCCGGGTTCAGCTCGCTTCGTGCCCTCTGCTCGGCCGTGGCCACGTTCCCTCCCTTCGGCTCGCGCTTCGGACCCTCGGCCTGACGAGGAAAGCGACCGCTCGAGGGAACGGTCGCGCCCGGGGTGCTCGATGCGGCAGAGTCCAAAGTCACGAATTCTGCAGTCCGCGTCGCTACCGAGCTACCGCGGTGGCAAGTTCCAGGCCCAACCCCCCTGGATTCTGCTCGCCGCCCCGAACGATGAGGCGGTCGTCGGTGGACACTGATCTCGCCATGCCCCCAAACGATGCACGAGTCCACCCCGCCGTTGCAGAGAACCCGCAGTGAGCGCACGGTGGATGGTGCTATCAGCGCGCTGGCGCGGCTCCTGCGCACGGCGGGACACGCGGCCGGCTTGCGCCAGGCTCGTTGCAAGCCTCCTCGAGCTACCGACCGAGATCGAGCACGACCTTGCCGATGGCGTTGCCGTCCGCGATGTATCGGAGCGCGGCCGCGACCTCGCCGAGCTCGAACGCGGCGCCAACGTGCGGCGTTGCGCACCCGGTAGCGAGGAGCTCGAGCAATTCGTGCTCGTTGCGCTCGAGCTCGTCCGGCGCATTCATCGCGAAGTCGAGGAACTGAAATCCGAGGATCTTCATGCCCTTCAGCAGCACGAGGTTGAGCGGGATCCTGGGAATCACACCTGAGGCGTAGCCGACGGTGACGAACCTCCCGCCCCATCGCAACGCCCGGAGCGCGGGCTCGGACAGGTCGCCGCCGACGGGATCGACGACGACGTCCGCACCGTTCGGGAGCACCTCGCGCAAGGCCTCGCGCAGCGGACGCGATCGATGGTCGATGAGGTTGCCGGCGCCGTAGGTCGCGGCGACCTCGAGCTTGGCGGGTGAAGACGCGACCGCCGTGACCGAGGCACCGAGGAGGGCGCCGAGCTGCACGGCGGCGAGTCCGACCCCACCGGCGGCGCCCAGTACGACGAGCTCCTCACCCGGCTGGACCGCGGCCACCGACCGAAGCACGTGGTACGCAGTCCGGTGGGCCACTCCGAACGCCGCTGCGACCCGGTCGCCGACGCCGTCGGGGATCTTCCGCACAGAGAGTGCGGGTGCAACCACCTCGTCGGCGAACGCGCCGAAGAGCACCGCTCCGAAGACGCGATCACCGACGACGAGCTCGACGACGTCTCCGGCGACTTCGGTGACGACACCCGCGAACTCGCTTCCAGGAACGAAGGGCGTCGGCGCCGTGACCTGATACTGGTTGGCGACGAGCAGGACGTCGGGCGAGTTCACCGCCGCTGCACTCACGGCGACCCGGACCTGCCCCGTCGCGAGGGTGGGAGAGGGAACCTCCTCGATCCGCACGACTTCGGGACCGCCGTACTCGCGGCAGAGCGCGGCCCGCACCTCAGCTCACCGACCCTGCCAGATCGGTAGGCGCTTCTCGACGATTGAGCTCCAAGACGATTCCGAGGGCGACTCTCGTGCCGAGGAACGGTTGCGGTCGTTCATCCACGATAGGGGGTGGTCTCGGCGAGATCTGCCGCAGCCTGCATGAGGTCGAGCACGATCGGACCGAACGCGTTGAGCTTCTCGTCGTCCCCGGCGCGCTGGAATCCTTGCTCGAGGACGACGCCCAGCTTCCACTTTGCGAGGATGACGTAGTAGTCGATGTCGTCGACCTGCCGTCCCGACACTTCGGAGTAGTACTGGAGCATCTGATCACGCGACGGCATCCCGGTCATGTCGACGTACCCCGACTCGTCGGCCACGGTGGTGTCCGCCGGCCAGCCCTGGACCACCCAGGCGAGGTCGAGCTTGGGATCGCCGACGGTTCCCATCTCCCAGTCGACGATCGCGGCGAGTCGGGCCGGCGCGCGGTGGCGGTACATCACGTTGGCGAACTGGTAGTCGCCGTGCATGAGCCCGGGGACGTAGTCGATCGGCCGGTGCGTCCGCAGCCAAGCGGACGCGACTTCGAACCCGGGCAGCTCGCGACCCTTGATCCGCTCGAGAAATGCCGTCCAACGGTCCACTTGGCGTTCGTGGAACCCATCGGGCCGGCCGAGGTCTTCCAGGCCCTTCGCCCTCCAGTCAACCTTCGACAACAGCGCGATGCCTTCCGCGAGCTGGAAGGCAAGACCCGCGCGCGCGTCGAGGTCGGTGTCGAACGGCGCCGGCCAGATCCTTCCTTGGTCCATCGGGGACCAGCCGTCCACGAAACCCATCAGATAGAACGTCCGACCGAGCACCGAAGGATCGGCACACGCCGCGATTGCCGGGGTGTGGGGGACGTCGGTCCCGTCGAGCGCTTCGATGATGCGCCACTCTCGGATGATGCCGTCGTCGCGCGACGAGGGTGCGGTGGTCGGAGGGATCCGCAGGGCTGCATGCAGATCACCGCGGCGGATCTCGTAGATCTCGTTCTGCGACCCGCCCGAGACGTACCGCTGGTCGATCGGCTCTCCCTTTCCGGGGAGCCCGTTGTCGTCCATCCAGGGGATGAGCCGGTCCAGATCGATCACAGGTTCCCCACTTCGTGCTCGAGGTAGTCAGCGAGCTTCGCCCGCGCGGCCGCACGCAGCTTCGGGATGTGCTGCGTCGGCCAGACGTCGTCACTCGGCTTGTAGTCGCGCAGGACCTGGCGGGCCACCGTCACCTTGTGCACCTCGGTCGGGCCGTCAGCCAGGCCCATGATGCCGGCGGCGAGGATCATTGCGCTGAACGGCATCTCGTTGCTCACGCCGAGGGCGCCGTGCACCTGCATCGCCCGCCAGGCGATGTCGTGGAGCACGGTCGGCATGACGACCTTCGCAGTCGCGATGTCCTTGCGGACCTTGCGGTAGTCGTTGTGCTTGTCGATCGACCATGCGGTGTAGAGCACGAACAGCCGGAACTGGACCAGCTGCGCGTACGAGTCGGCGATGTAGCCCTGGACGAATTGCTTGTCGGCCAGGAGACTGCCCTGCGTCTCGCGGCTGAGCGCACGCTCGCACATCATGTCGAGTGCCTTCTGGGCCATCCCGATCGTGCGCATGGCGTGGTGGATGCGCCCGCCACCGAGACGGGTCTGCGCGATGGCGAACGCCTGGCCTTCGCCGCCGAGGAGCGCGTCGAGCGGAACCCGCACGTTGTCGTAGTGGATGAGCGCGTGGGCGCCCTCGTCCGCGGGCTCGCCGGCGAGGCCGACGTTGCGGACGATGTTGACGCCCGGCGTGTCGGTCGGGACCAGGAACATCGACATGCCCTTGTACGCGCTGACGTCGGGGTTCGTCACCACCATGACGATGAGGAACGACGCGGTCCTCGCGTTCGAGGAGAAGAACTTCCACCCGTTGATGACCCACTCGTCCCCGTCGCGCTCGGCTCGGGTCGTGAACATCGTCGGGTCTGCGCCGGCGTGGGGCTCGGTCATCGAGTAGCAGGAGAAGAGCTCGCCTTCGAGCAAGGGCCGCAGGTAGCGCTCCTTCTGCTCGGGGGTGCCGTAGTGGGCGATGATCTCCGCGTTGCCCGTGTCCGGCGCCTGACATCCGAACACGATGGGCGCCCACGACGAGCGCCCGAGGATCTCGTTGAGCAGCGCCAGCTTCAGCTGACCGAAGCCCTGGCCACCGAGCTCGGGGCCGATGTGCGTGGCCCACAACCCCTGCCGGCGCACCTCGTCCTTCAGTGGGTCCACGACCTGGCGACGCGTGTCGTCGAGCGGCGTGAACTCCAGCCCGTGCCACACCAGGTCCAGTGGCTCGACCTCGTCGTGAACGAACCGGTCGACCCAGTCCAGCTTCTCCTGGTACTCGGGTTCGGTGTCAAAGTCCCACGCCATTGCGCCCCCTCTCGACCGGTGCCAGAATATAGTTCTGGTGTCAGAGAACGCAATTACGAAGCAGGCCGACGTCGCAGAGCTGATCGCGCAGCAGACCCTCGCGAAGCGCGAGGCGCAGTACGCGAGCGAAGTGCGGCGATTGCTCGACGCGGCGCTCGACGTCATGCGCCGCTGTGGCACGACGTCGAGTCCGCGCGTGGCGGACATCGTCGCCAGGGCCGGCCTCTCGAATGACGCGTTCTACCGCCACTTCGCGTCGAAGGAGGCCCTTGTCGCGGCGATCATCGAAGATGGTGCGATGCGCCTCGGCAGCTACCTCGCGCATCAGATGGCGAAAGAGTCGACGCCTGAAGGCCGCGTGCGCCGCTGGGTCGAAGGTGTGATGTCGCAGGCGGCCGACGACGAGATCGCCACGACGACGCGCGCCGTGTTGTGGAACGGTGGTCGCATCAGCGACAGTCTCGGATCGAGCCGGCCTTCGCAGACGGAGGCGCTGGCCGAGCTTCTGCGCGAGCCGTTCGCTGCCCTCGGAAGCGCCCGTCCGGATGCCGACGCGGCGATCGCCGCGCATGGTGCCGTCGGCGTCTTGTCGGACTTCTTGTGGAGGCGAACCCGGCCGGCGCGCGCCGACATCGACCACATCGCCGAGTTCTTCCTCGCGGGCGTGTCCGGGCTGCGGTGACAGCCCGCCGCCGACTGCGTGGTGCACGGATCCGGTGAGCCGGTGGGCGATCGACCCCGACTCGTCCCAGGTATGGGTCGAGGGGAGCTCGTCCGTGCATCCCATCCACGCCACCGCGACCGGGCTCACCGGCTGGATCGACCTGGTCCGGTCGGGCGACGGAATCGCCGCCGCTCCGGAGGTGACCGGTGAGGTCCGCATCGCGGTCGAGCTGCTGGCCTCGGGCAACGCGCTCGTCGATCGGGAGACGAGGCGTCGGATCGACGCGCGGCGCCACCCCGAGATCGTCGGGACCGTGACCTCGGCGGAGCGGAGTGCGCCCGACCGCCTGATGGTGACCGGCGACATCGCGTTTCGCGGTGAGGTGTGCTCCGTGAGCGGGGAGCTCGCCGTCTCGTTCGAAGATGATCGCCTCGTCGTGGAAGGAGCTCAGAGCTTCGATGTGCGCGAATGGGGCCTCCGGCCGCCGCGGATCGGCCTCCTCCGCGTCCACCCCGAGGTTCGCGTCCGCATCCGCGTGTCGGCGCAGACGCACTGAGCGCCGATCGCGCCGGCATGCCGGAGACGGTCATCGCGGCGCGACCGGAGGTATTTCAACAACCGTTGATTTAGCGCCCCCGACCCCGTACCGTGCCCAAGGTGCTCGCGATGATCGTCAAGGAGTTCCGGGAGCTGCGGCGGGACCGGCGGACGATGGCGTTGCTGATCGCATTGCCGCTCATCCTGCTCGTGATCTTCGGCTACGCGGCCAACTTCACCGTCAGCTCCATCCGCACCGAGGTCTACGGCCCGCAGGCGCAGTCGGTGGAGAACGCGCTGCCGTCGACGTTCGACGTCACAACGATCGACCCTGCGGGCACCCGCAGCGACGCCGAAGCGTCGCTGGTCGACAATGACGCCGACGTCGCCATCGTGACCACCGGGTCGTCGAAACCCCTGGCTCTCGTGAACGGCTCGCAGCTCTTCGCCGCCCAGGCGGCCAGTGGCGCGCTCGGCCAGGCTGGGGACGCGGTGCGCGTCGAGGTCCTGTTCAACCCCGACCTCGAGACTTCGTGGGTGATGGTGCCGGCCCTCATCGGGCTCATCCTCGCGTTCATCGGCACCATCGTCACCAGCCTCGGCCTCGTCCGCGAGCGTCGCCAGGGCACCCTCGAGCAGCTCGCGGTCATGCCGTTCCGTCCGAGCGACGTGATCGTCGGCAAGATCGCCCCGTACTTCCTCGTCGCGTCGATCGACATGGTGCTCGTGACCGTGCTCGGTCTGGTTCTCTTCGGCGTGCCGTTCGCCGGATCACCGCTCGTCTTCGCGCTCGGTGCCGCACTCTTCCTCCTCGCCGTCCTCGGCCTCGGCGTGCTCATCTCCTCGATCTCCCAGACCGAGGGCCAGGCCATCCAGACGGCGATGTTCTTCCTGCTCCCGCAGATCCTGCTCTCCGGCATGATCTTCCCGCTCACCGCAATGCCTTGGGGCATCCGCTGGATCGGCTATCTCCTCCCGCTCACCTACTTCATCGACATCTCCCAGGGCGTCATGCTGCGCGGCGAGTCCATCACCGGCCTCTGGATCCCGTTCGCCGTCCTCACCGTGATGGCCGTGGGCATCTTCGGCGCCGCGGTCCTGCGCTTCCGCCGCGATCTCGCACCCCGGGTGAAGGTCGCGGGCACGACCGAGTCGCCATGACCTCTCGCGCCACCGACCTCACCGTCGCGTTCGGTTCGAAACTCGCGCTGGTCGACGTGTCCCTCGCAGTCGAACCGGGTGCGGTGACCGCCGTCGTCGGGGGCGACGGCGCGGGCAAGACGACGCTGCTGCGGTGCTTCGTCGGCGAGGTGGAACCCACGGTCGGCACCGTCGACCGCACGCCGAAGGAGCGCATCGGCTCCATGCCCTCCACATCGGGTACGTGGGGCGACCTCACCGTGGACGAGAACATCGACTTCGTCGCCCGCAGCTACCGCGTCCCCGTCGACGTGCTCGCCGACCGCCGCCACCGGCGCCTCGCCGACGCCGGGCTCACCCACGCGCACGACCGCCTGGTCCGAAACCTCTCCGGCGGCATGCGTCAGAAGCTCGGCTTCTGCCTCGCGACCCTCCACGAACCCGACCTGCTCGTGCTCGACGAGCCGTCGACCGGCGTGGACCCGGTCAGCCGGGTCGAGCTCTGGCGCATGATCGCGGAGGCCGCCGCCGCCGGTACCGCGGTGCTCATGGCCACGACCTACCTCGACGAGGCCGAACGCGCCGCGCAGGTTCTCGTCCTCGACGAGGGGATCGCGCTCCTCGCCGGAACCCCGGAGGAGGTGCTCAGCTACGGCGCGGGCACCATCGTCGCGACCACGAACCCCTCCCAAGAGGCGTGGCGGCGGGGCCGGACGTTCCACGACCGCCGGCCCGACGGGCCCGAACCCGGCGACCAGCCGGTCACCCCCGACCTCGAGGACGTCGTGATCGCCGCGATGCTCGGAGCCCGCGACCGCGCCAGGACGCCGTGACGGAGCTCGCGGCCGCGGTCGACGTCACCTCTCGCTTCGGCGCCTTCGTCGCCGTTGACCGCGTCTCCCTCGCGGTGGGTCGCGGTGAGATCGTCGGCCTCATCGGGGCTAACGGCGCGGGGAAGACGACGCTCATCCGCATGCTCCTCGGCCTGCTCCGCCCGAGCGGCGGCACGGTCGCGCTCTTCGGCGCGCCGCCCGGTCGCGGATCCCGTCGCCGGCTCGGCTACGTCGCCCAGGGCCTCGGCCTCTACCCCGACCTCACCGTCGCGCGAGAACGCCGAGTTCGTCGCCGCCGCATTCGGCACCGAGCCCGCGGACCTCGCAGACGACCTCGCGGCCGTGCGCAACGATCTCGTCGCGAGCATCGGGCTCGGTCGCCAGCGTCGGCTCGCCTTCGCCACCGCGCTCGCGCACGCGCCGGAGCTGCTCGTGCTCGACGAGCCGACGTCCGGCGTCGACCCGCTTGCGCGGGCCCGGCTGTGGGACCAGATCCACGAGCAGGCCGAGGGCGGCGCGGGCGTGCTCGTCACCACGCACTACCTCCAGGAGGCCCAGCAGTGCGACCGCCTCGTACTCATGGCGGGCGGCCGGGTCGTGGTGCGCGGCATGCTCGAGGAGATCCTCGACGGCCGGACCGCGACCAGCGTCGAGGCACCCTCGTGGTCCGACGCGTTTGCCGCGCTGCGGGCGGCCGACCTTCCCGTGACGCTCGACGGGACGCGTGTGCGCGTCGCCGACGCGCCACCCGAGGCCGTGCGCGGCGTGCTCGACGCGGCCGGGGTCGAGGCCGACATCGAGACGGTACCGGCCACGCTCGAGGAGGTCGTCACGCTCGTCGGTCACGACGCGGCATGACGGCGCGCCGTCGGGGCCGCCCCCGCGGCCAAAGCAACGCGGGCGGCGACATCCTCCAGGCCGCGCGCGAGCTGTTCGCCGACCTGGGCTACGACCGCACGACCATCCGCGCGATCGCGGCCCGGGCCGGCGTCGACCCCGCCTCGGTGCACCACCACTACGGCGCGAAGCGGGACCTCCTCGCCGCGGCCCTCCAGCTCCCGTTCGACCCGGCGACACTCGCCGTGGCCTTCGACCCGGACACCGGCGTCGACGGACGCGCCTTGCTCCGCCGCGCGCTCGCCATCTGGGACGCGCCCGACACCCGACTGCAGCTGCGCGCCCTGCTCAGGATCGCGGTGTCGGACGAGGAAGCGGCCGGCGTCGTGCGCGACCTCTTCACCAGCCACCTCGTGGCGATGCTCTCGCGCTGGGCGCCCGGACCCGACGCCGACCTGCGGGCCGCGCTCGTCGCGACCCAGATGGCGGGCCTTGCCATGCTCCGTCTCGTCGTCCCGGTCGCGGCGATCGCAGACGCCGATGAAGAGACGCTGCTCGATGCCATCGCGCCGACGATCGATCGCTACCTCGATCGGGACGTCCAGATCAGGGCCGCCCCGCCCGGGCCGTGAATCTGGCGGGTCCGCCGAGAGTGGAGGGCGAGATCGCCCCGAAAGCTGCCACCTCGTCTCGGGGTTCGTTGCTCAAGGCGATGTCGTCGGTGGCCGATGCCTGAGCCGACTCCGGTTCGACCAGGGACCCGGGACCGAGGAGATGGCACATGACGGCCACCGAGGCGAAGCACGAATCCAGCACGTCGATCATCGATCGCGTCCTTGCGAATCCGCTCGTCGGGCTCTCGCCGTGGATCCTCTACTCGATCGTCGAAGGTAAGGACCGACTCGAGCTGTCGGCTGCACTTGCACTCGGCCTTGCAGTCCTGATCCTCGCGGTCAACTGGATCCGGGGTAGCGCCCCGAAGATGCTCGAGTACTCCGACGTCGTGTACTTCGCGGCGCTCGCAGTCGTGGTCGCGTTCGCCGTCGGCCGGAACCCGCACCTGGCTCGAGCTCTGGGGAGGCGAGGTCGCAAACGCCGCGCTGCTCGTCATCACGTTCGGCTCGATCTTGATCAGGATGCCGTTCACCCTGCAATACGCCCGGGAAGACACCCCCGAGGAGTACTGGCACACCCCCGAGTTCCTGCGGGTGAACTACCTGATCTCGTGGGTCTGGGTCGTCGCGTTCGCGATCGAGGCGCTGTCGGGCCTCTACGGCGACGCGGTGCTCCGCGACGCGAACAACATCTGGACGGGATGGATCGTCCAGACGCTCCCTCTGATCGTCGCGGCGCAGTTCACGATCTGGTACCCGAATCGACTCCGAGCGGTGCGCGAGGGTCGGGCCGCAGCGGCGCCCACGATCCTGGACTTCCTGGCGACCGTGACCCCGTGGATCACGATCGTGGGCATCATCGTGCTGTTCGCCGGCGGCGCACCCGAGGTCGTCGGCATCGCGCTCATCGTCATCGGCATCGCGCTCACGAAAGCCTGCACGTCGAAGCGCCACGTCACACGTCGCTGAGCTCGAACACGGCGGGAGCCCGACGGATCTGCGATCCTGGTGGTCATGGCCATCTTCCGGTCCCGATCGGTCGCCGCGCTCGTCGGGGCGGTGACATGGACCGCCGCGGAGTACGGCCTCCACCGCTACGCGATGCACGAGATGCGGGGCCGGGGAACGGCATCGGTCGAGCACCTCAAGCACCACGCGGACGTCACGTACTTCTCGGCTGCGTCCAAGAAGCTGCTGTCGGCTGCCGCGACGACCGCCGTGGCGTCTCCGGTCGTGACCGTCGTCGCCGGCAGGCGATGGGCGACCGCCTTCACCGTCGGGTTCATCGGCACGTACTTCGGATACGAGGTTGCGCACCGACGCACGCACACGCACCCGCCGCGAACCGGTACGGCCGGTGGGCCCGGCGCAGTCACATGCACCATCACTTCGGTGCGCCGATGCGGAACTTTGGTGTGACGACCCCGGTGTGGGACCGTCTCTGGGGAACCTACGACGAGCCCGGCGTCGTCGCGGTTCCTCGCCGCATGGCGCCAGTGTGGCTGCTCGACGAAATGGGCGAAGTCCGCCCCGAGTTCGCCGACGACTACGTCGCTACCGGTGTCGGGAGCGCGGAGCACAGCCAGGTCGAGCGAGATCGAGCTCGACGCGTTCATCAACGTCGCCCCCGAGGTGAATCGGTCCGCGAACCGAGGAGCGCGAGGTTCGGGGCATCAGGCGGTGCCCGGGAGGTCGACGAGCCCGCGGTCGAGATCGGCGATCGTGGACGCGCCGAGGAGACGCATGGTCCGGTCGATGTCGGCGCGCAGGATGGCGAGGATCCGATCGACCCCGGGCTCTCCGGCGGCGGCAAGGCCGTAGGCCCAGGGTCGGCCGACCATGACGGCCCGCGCGCCGAGAGCGACGGCTTTCACCACGTCGGCGCCGCGCCGGAACCCGCCGTCGACGAAGACCTCGACGTCGGTGCCCACCGCGTCGAGCACCTCGACGAGAGCCGTCATCGTCGCGGGCGCGCAGTCGAGCTGTCGCCCGCCGTGGTTCGAGACCACGATCGCGGCGACGCCGCAGTCCCGGGCGCGCCGCGCGTCATCGCCGGTGAGGATGCCTTTGGCGATCACGGGCCCGTCGAAGTGCTCGCGCAGCCAGGTGAAGTCCTCCCATCGGGGCGGAGACGCCAGCCAGTGGATCAGGGCCTCGCCGGCCGAGATCGGTTGATGGTCGAGCTCCAGGCCCGTTGCGTTGACCAGCTCGAGTCGGAACCGATCCCGGGCGAGATCGGCGAGCCACCGTGGGTGGAGCGCCGCGTGGGGGGCCATCTTCAATGCGGTGCTGGGGTTCAGCTCGAGTGGAGGGGACAGGCCGTAGCGCAGGTCGCGTTCACGGTTGCCGGGGACTTGAGTGTCGAGCGTGACGACCAGCGCGCCGTAGCCGGCGGCCTGCGCCTGATCGACGAGCTGTTCGGCGCCGGGTCGACCACCGAGGAAGTAGAGCTGGAACCACGCCGGCGGGTCGACGACCGCGGCGACCTCTTCGATGCCGTGACCCGACATCGAGCTCAGCGTGAACAGCGTTCCCGCGGTGCTCGCGGCCCGGGCCGCGGCCACGTCGCCGCGCGGGTCCATCATCCGGGTGAACCCGACCGGCGACAGCAGCAGCGGCATCGAAACCGGTGTTCCGAGCACCGTCGTCGCGAGATCGGGCCCCGGCACACCGACGGTCTGGCCGACGCGGGGACGGAACCGGACCGCTTCGACCTCCTGCTGGTTCGCGAGCACGGTCGACTCGGAGCCCGCGCCCCCCTCGATGTAGTCGAACACCGGGCGGGGCACTCGACTCCGGGCCAGCCGCTTGGCGTCGGCCACGGTGTTGATCCGGGACGCGACTCGCCGCTGCTTGGCTTCGCGCCGCCCGGAGATCGCAGATGAGCTCAGCGCCGTCGGCATGTTGCCACGGTACGCCGCATCCTCAGCTCGCGCGGTTGTGGATGCCGGCGTCAGTCAATCCGTGACCGACCATGGGCCTACGCCGGCGACGCGTTCGACGGTGATGTGCACGATCCGGCCCGGCGGTGGATCGTCGCCGGGCGGGAACTTCGCGCCGGGACCGAGGTAGACGTGCGCAAGCTCCTGGAGCAGCTCGGGTCCTCCGCCCTGGGTGATCCGCGCCGTCCCGTACACGACGAGATACTGCTGCAGGCCCGGAGGCTGCATCTCGGTGTCCTCGACGGACAACGCGACCTTCGGGTTTCGCTCGAGGTTCTTGATCTTCTGACCGCCACCGAGGTGGGCCAGCACGATCTCGTCACCGTCGAGCCCCACCCAGACGATCGAGATCTGCGGCGATCCATCGCGGATTGGTCGTCACGAGGTGCGCGAGCTTTCCGGATTGGAGCAACGCGCGGGCGGATTCCGGGATCGGGATCATGCCGACATTCAAGCGCACCTGCGACGCCCGGTCAGCACGACGGGGCGGCCGGGAGCTCACGCAGGAACTCCGCCACCGTTCGGTTGATCTCGGCGTGGTGCAGCGCGAAGTCGAGTATCGATCGAAGGTCCACGCGCCGGGCGTCGGGCAGGTCGGCGACGAGCTCCGCTGCGTCGTCGGCCGAGTGGATCGGGTCATACGAATGCGCGGTGACCAGGATCGGCATGGTCAACCGAGACAGCGTGCCGGGATCCTTGGATGGAGCGTCCTGCCGCGAGATGCTGCGCATGAGCGCGGCCTGGGCGAGATGGTCCGCAACCAGCAGGTCACGGATGAACGCGACCTCGTAGGCGCGCTCCGGGATCGGGAGTCGACGGATGACCGGATGAAGTGGCGTCAGCAACGGGTAGAGGCCGGTGAAGAGGGCGGCGAGCGCTCCGAAGAACACCCGCCCTGCCGCCACCCCACGGGCGAACACCGGCATCTCGAGCACGAGCGCCCGTACTCGTTCGGGATGGCGCAGCGCGACCTCGAAGGAGACGTTGGCGCCGAGTGAGAGGCCACCGAGCACGGCCTGGTCGATGCCGAGGTGGTCGAAGAGCGCGACGACGTCGTCGGCGAACTCCGACACGAGGTAGCGGTCGGGGTCGCGCGGCTTGGTCGACTTGCCGTGGCCGTGAAAGTCGAGCAGGACGACCCGGTGCTCGGACAGCGAGGCCGCGAGACGCTCCATCGTCCTCGATGACATCGTCAGACCGTGCAACAGCACCACCGGGGACCCCGTGGGATCGCCGCGCTCCGCGTAGTGCAGGGTCAGGTCGTCTCGAATGAATGTCGGCATCTCGCCCTCTCCCGTCCAGGATCGACCAGAGCGGCGGCGCGTCCTAGGGCCGAACGACCCGACGTCGCAATGGTGGCGACGGCACCGAAGAATGGCAACTGGCGGAGGTGACTTCCGACCCTTGTCGGGATCTTCCCGATCGGTGAACCTTTGAACGATGGGTACCCGGCAGATCCTCGACGCCAACGAGGCGGCGGCACAGGTCGCGTACCGCTGCTCCGAGGTGATCGCGATCTACCCGATCACGCCGGCGTCGCCCATGGCCGAGCACTGCGACGCGTGGGCGACGAGCGGACGGGCCAACCTCTGGGGCACCGTTCCCGAAGTCATCGAGATGCAGTCGGAGGCGGGCGCGGCGGGCACCCTCCACGGCACGACGACGCGTGGTGCGCTCGCGACCACGTTCACCGCGTCCCAGGGGCTGCTCCTCATGCTCCCGAACATGTTCAAGATCGCGGGAGAGCTCTCGCCCGCGGTCATCCACGTCGCGGCCCGATCGATCGCGACCCATGCGCTCTCGATCTTCGGGGACCACAGCGACGTCATGGCCGCCCGCACCACGGGATGGGCCATGCTGGCTTCGGGCTCGGTCCAGGAGGCTGCCGACCTCGCACTGGTGGCACACGCAGCCGCCCTCGAGTCGAGAATGCCGTTTCTCCACTTCTTCGACGGGTTCCGCACGTCGCACGAGATCACGACCGTCGACCCGCCGACCGATGCCGACGTGGCAGCCCTCGTCGACGACGAGTGGGTCGCCGCCCACCGGCGCCGGGCGCTCGACCCGGACCGTCCGATGCTGCGCGGCAGCGCCCAGAACCCGGACGTGTTCTTCCAGGCACGTGAGGCGCTGAACCCGTTCGTGGACGCGGTCCCCGGAATCGTCGAGGGTGCGTTCGCACGCCTCGCGGAACGGACCGGCCGCCGCTACGGGCTCGTCGAGTACACCGGCGCGCCCGATGCCGAGCGCGTGGTCGTGCTCATGGGCTCGGGCATCGGTGCCACGGTCGAGGCCGTGAATGCCCTCGTCGCGCGCGGCGAGGAGGTCGGCGTGCTCCAGGTCCACCTCTACCGGCCCTTCCCCGTCGACGCGTTGATCGCCGCCCTACCCGAGTCCGTGCGCGCGGTCGCGGTGCTCGACCGGACCAAGGAACCGGGCGCGCCGGGGGAGCCGCTGCGTCTCGACGTTCTCGCTGCCCTCGCCGACGCGGCGAGCCGTGGCATGCGTCCCCTGCCACACGTCGTCGGCGGTCGATACGGTCTGTCTTCGAAGGAGTTCACGCCGGCAATGGTGCTGGCGGTGCTCGACTCGCTGCAGTCACCCGAGCCCCGCGACGACTTCACCGTCGGGATCGTCGACGACGTCACGCACAAGAGCCTGTCGGTCGACCCCTCGTTCGCGACGGACCGGTCCGCGCTGCGGGCGCTGTTCTACGGACTCGGTAGTGACGGCACGGTTGGCGCGAACAAGCAGACGGTGAAGATCGTTGGCAAGCACACCGAGCGCCACGCACAGGGCTACTTCGTGTACGACTCGAAGAAGTCGGGTTCGATGACCGTGTCACACCTGCGGTTCTCCGACGCGCCGATCCACTCCACCTATCTCATCCGCGATGCGGACTTCGTGGCGTGCCACCAGTTCGGCCTCCTGGACCGCGTCGACGTGCTCGGCGTCGCCGCGTCGGGCGCAACCTTCCTGCTGAACAGCCCGTACCCGGCCGACGCCACGTGGGACCATCTGCCGAGAGAGGTGCAGGAGTCGATCCTCGAGAAGAGTCTCGACGTCCACGTGGTCGATGCTCACCGCGTCGCCCGCGACGCAGGCCTCGCCGGTCAGATCAACGTGGTGATGCAGGTCTGCTTCTTCGCGCTCACGAGCTTGTTGCCGCTCGACGTCGCGCTCGACGCCGTTCGTGCCTCGGTCCGCGAGGTGTACGGCAAGCGAGGCGGCCCAGTCGTCGACGCGAACCTCGCCGCGATTGACGCGGCAGCCGCCGCACTGAGCCCGCTCGTCTCGCCGGGCGCGCTCACCGCGACCCGTGGTCGGCGCTCTCCGGTGCCGATGGACGCGACCGACTTCGTGCAGCGCGTCACCGCACGCATGCTCGCTGGAGAAGGTGACCTGCTGCCGGTGAGCGCCCTCCCGGTCGACGGTACGTTTCCGACAGGAACTGCACGCGTGGAGAAGCGCACGCTCGCGGAGGAGATCCCGATCTGGGATCCCGAGATCTGCATCGACTGTGCTCGCTGCGCGCTCGTCTGCCCGCACGCGGCGATCCGCATGAAGATCCATGCCCCGGCCGCGATCGACGGCGCCGACCTGGTGTCCGCCGTGCCCACCAAGCCGTTCCGATCGCACGACCACCCGGGTCTGCTCCTGACGATCCAGGTGGCGCCCGATGACTGCACCGGCTGTGGAGTCTGCGTCGACGTGTGTCCGGCAAGATCGAAGTCCGAGACCAGGCACAAGGCCATCGAGATGAAGCCGATCGCCGATCACCTCGACCGCGAGCGCGACCGGTTCGAGGCGTACCTGAACATCGAAGGCGTGCCCGATGGTCTCCTCGACCCGGCATCGGTGAAGGGCTCCCAGGCGCGTGAGCCGCTGTTCGAGTTCTCGGGTGCGTGCGCGGGATGCGGCGAGACCCCCTACCTCAAGCTCCTCACCCAGCTCTTCGGCGACCGCGCGCTGCGTGGCGAACGCGACCGGCTGCTCGTCGATCTACGGCGGCAACCTGCCGACGACCCCATGGGGGACCGATGCGGCCGGGCGCGGCCCCGCATGGTCGAATTCGCTCTTCGAGGACAACGCCGAGTTCGGGCTCGGGATGCGCATTGCCCTCGATCGGCAGAGTGCGGCGGCCCGACAGCTCGTGACCGAGCTCGAGCCGTCCCTCGGCCCGGACCTGGTGGAAGCCGTGCTCGCGGTCGACCCGTCGGTTCCGGTCGACGATGCCACGATCGCGGGCCAACGGTCCCGGATCGCCGAGCTCGACGCGCGCCTCGTTCGGTTCGTCGACGATGACGACGCCGAGGTCGCACGGCGAGCCCGTGCGCTGATCCCGCTGACGGGCACCCTCGTGCGCAAGAACGTATGGATCGTCGGCGGCGATGGTTGGGCGTACGACATCGGCGCCGGAGGTCTCGACCACGTGCTCGGGTCCGGACGTGACGTCAACGTCCTCGTCCTCGACACCGAGGTGTACTCGAACACGGGTGGGCAAGCCTCGAAGTCGACGCCCCGCGCCGCGGTGGCGAAGTTCGCGTCCGGCGGCAAGCACACCCCGAAGAAGGACCTCGGCGTCGACGCCCGACGCTATGGCGACGTCTACATCGCGCAGGTCGCGATCGGTGCCAACGACATCCAGGCGGTCAAGGCGTTCGCCGAGGCCGAGGCGTGGCCGGGACCGTCGTTGATCATCGCCTACTCGACCTGCATCGCCCATGGGATCGACATGCGGACGTCGATGACCCACCAGCACGATGCCGTGAGATCGGGCTACTGGCCGTTGTACCGCTTCCATCCCGGTCTGGACGAGCACACGCAGCCGTTCCACTTGGATAGCAAGGCTCCGTCGATCCCGCTCGCCGACTTCCTCGACGCCGAGGGACGATTCGCGATGCTTGCGCGCGCGAACCCCGCGGAGGCCGGCGAGCTACGCGCGCTCGCGCAAGCGGATGTGGACGAACGGTGGCGTTACTACGCCCAGCTCGCCGGGATCGAGCGCAGCCTCGCTCATCTCCCGACGACCACCCCGGATGAGGGAACGAGCACGTGATGCAACGCGGACGATGACCGATCTCAGGACCACCTATCTCGGCATCGAGCTCTCGAGCCCGCTGGTCGCGTCCGCGAGTCCGCTGACCGGGCGAATCGACACCCTCGTGCGGCTCGCCGCGGCGGGCGCGGCCGCGGTCGTGCTGCCGTCGCTGTTCGAGGAGGATGTCGTCGCCGCGGCGCTCGACCGTCAGCGACTCTTCACGCAGGGAACGGAGGCGTTCGCCGAGGCCCTTACGTACCTCCCCGAGCCGGAAGGAACCGACGAGATCGATCGGCACCTGGAGCTCGTCACCGAAGCCAAGAAGAACCTCGACGTGCCGGTGATCGCAAGCCTGAACGGCACGACGAGCGGCGGATGGACCCGGTACGCATCCGAGCTCGCGGACGCCGGGGCCGATGCGATCGAGCTCAACGTCTACGGCCTTGGGGCGGACTCCCACGACACGGCCGCGTCGCTCGAGGCCGAGCTTCTCGACCTCGTTCGGGGTGTTCGCGATGAGATCGCCGTTCCGCTCGCGGTCAAGATCTCACCGTTCTTCACGACCGTCTCGCACCTCGTCGCACAGGTCGCGGCCGCCGGGGCGGACGGAGTTGTGTGCTTCAACCGCTTCTACCAACCCGACGTGGACCTCGAGACCCTGGACGTCACGCCGACCCTCGACCTCTCGACCTCGGCCGAGCTGCGCCTTCCACTTCGTTGGATCGCGCTGCTCTCCGGGCGGGTGTCCTGCTCGCTCGCGCTGTCGACCGGCGTCCACGCGCCGGCGGACGTGGTCAAGGCTCTGCTGGCGGGAGCCGACGTCGTGATGGCCACCTCGTCGTTGCTCGTCCACGGTCCTGAATACCTCGGCACCCTGCACCGGGGCCTCCTGACCTGGCTGGAAGATCACGAATACGAGTCCGCGACGCAGGCTCGGGGCAGCGTCAGCGCCCGATCGGTGCCGGACCCGTCGGCTTACGAGCGCGCCAACTACCGGCAGGTGCTGCGCCGCTTCACCAGCGCCTACGACGCCTGACCGGCGGCGCGAGCACGGGATCGGAGTGTCGTCCGATCCCTTGAGGAGGTTCTGTCTCCGCCGTAGGGTTCCGCGTCGATGTCGACCGAGCGAGAGCGACCGATTCTGCGGGTGCACGACATCGATGTGGTGTACGGCGAGGCGATCCATGTGCTGCGCGGGGTCAGCCTCGAGGTCCCGACCGGCGCGATCGTCGCCATGCTGGGTGCGAACGGCGCGGGCAAGACGACGTTGTTGCGCGCCTGCTCGGGCCTGTTGGGCGTGCAGCAAGGGGCGGTCACCTCCGGGATGATCCAGTTCGACGGTGTCCGGATCGAGCGGGCCAAACCCGCATCGGTCGTCCGTCGCGGACTCGCACAGGTGATGGAGGGCCGGCGGATCTTCGGCGAGCTCACGGTGGAGGAGAACCTGCGCGCGGGCGCGTTCACCCGCCGCGACCGCAGCGGCATCCGGTCGAGCTACGAGCACGTCCTCGAGCTCTTCCCCGTGCTGGGCGACCGGCGGCGTAGCCAGGCGGGCTACCTCTCGGGCGGCGAACAGCAGATGCTCGCGATCGGGCGGGCGCTCATGGCCGCACCGCGATTGCTGTTGCTTGACGAACCTTCGCTCGGGCTGGCACCGATGATCGTCGAGAAGATCCGCGACATCATCGCAGCGATCAACAGCACCGGTACGAGCGTCTTGCTGATCGAGCAGAACGCGTCGATGGCGCTGTCGATCGCGCACCACGCCTACGTCTTGGAGACGGGGCGGGTCGTGCGGGAGGGACCCGGACCGGAGCTGCTCAACGATCCCGAGATTCGACGGCTCTACCTCGGCGCGAGCGAAGGGGTGCGCCATTCGTTCACCACGATGTCGCCGACGTCGCGCGTCCGGGCGTGGATGCCGTGACGTCGCCGACGGTCGCGCCCCCGCCGGATGCCGGGGTCGAACAGGCGGCGGATCCCGTTGCTCGTGGTCTCCGATCTCACCCTGCGCTTCGGTGGCATCAACACCTTGACGATGGTCGAGTTCGACGTCTTCTCAGGTGAGCTGTTCGCGATCATCGGACCGAACGGCGCCGGCAAGACCTCGATCTTCAACTGCCTCAACGGTGCCTACCGGCCCCAGACCGGGTCGATCGTGCTCGACGGAGTCGAGCTCGCCGGCCGGCGGCCGTCGGCGATCGCATCGCGAGGACTCGCGCGGACGTTCCAGAACCTGGCGCTGTTCGCCAACCTCGATGTGATCGACAACCTGATGCTGGGCCGCCACCACCTGATGCGCACCGGGCTCGTGTCCGGGATGGCGTGGGTCGGGCGGGCCAGGCGGGAGGAGGTGGAGCATCGACGACCCTGTGAAGAGATCGCCGAGATGCTGATGCTCGGCGCGTACCGCGGGACGCCGGTCGCGACCCTGCCGTACGGGGTGCAGAAGCGCATCGAGCTCGGCCGCGCGCTGGCGATGGACCCCAAGCTGCTGCTCCTCGACGAGCCCGTGGCGGGCATGAACGTGGAGGAGACCGACGCGATGGCGCGCACGATCCTCGCGCTCCGGGCCGAGCTGGGACTGACCATGATCCTCGTCGAGCACGACATGCATCTCGTCATGGAGCTCGCGGACCGGGTGCTCGCGCTCAACTTCGGCCAGGTGACCGCCGTCGGTCCGCCGGAGGCCATCCAGAACGATCCGTCCGTGATCGCGGCGTACCTCGGCGGCGATGCATGAGCGCGCACGGAGCACCCGTGAGCGCGGTCGTGACCGCCGACGGCGGCACGCAGCCGGTCGAGCTTGCCGCGGCGACCTCGCTCCCTGCGCTGTCGCGGCCCGGGCCGCCGCCTCACCCGATCGCGTGGCGTGGCGGCAGAAGCGGCTCGGGGTCTGGACCGAGATCAGCTGGGCGCGGCTCGAGGCGCGCGCCGGCCGCGTACGCGGCCGGGTTCGCGAGCCGCGGGATCGGGCCCGGCTCCCGGGTGGCGATGATCGTCGGGCCCGGCATCGAGGCGGCGGCGGCCGGACTCGGCCTGCAGGGGATGGGCGCGGTCGTGCTGTCGCTGCACCCCGGCCGGCCGGTGCCGGAGCTCCGCGCGCTGCTCGCCGACGCCGACGCGCAGATCGCGATCGCCGAGGACGCCGAGCAGCTCGCGACGGTCCTCGAGGCGCGCCGCATCGGGGCCGGAGCTACGCGAGGTGCTGGTGGTCGACCCGCGCGGCATCCCGGTCGGAGCGGGAAAGCCCGCGCGTCTTGTCACCGTCGCGGAGCGATCTGGCGATGATGCGGAAGCGATCGACTCGTGGCGCGAGTCGGTCGGCCGGCTCGCCCCCGACGGAGCCGGCGCTGCTCGCGCTGACCGTCGGCGGCTCCGGAGCACCCCGGCCCGTGACCCTGAGCCACTCGAACCTCATGGCCGCGACCCGCGCGCTGGCCGGCGCGATCCCGGTCGTGAGCGACGACGAGATCCTCTCGTACCTGCCCCCGAGCCACGTCCTCGAGTACGTGCTGTCGACGGGCGTCGCGACGCTGGTCGGTGCCGTCGTCAACGTCGGCGACGGACCGGGCGGCGTGCTCGCGGACCTGCGCGAAGTCCGACCCACGGTGCTGCTCGGCGTGCCCAGCCTCTGGGACCGCCTCGCGGAGCAGGTCGAGGAACGGCGCTCGCGGACCCGCTGGTTGAAGCGGATGGTGCTCGACGCGGGCATCCGCCGTGGCCGCCGTCGGCTTCCGGCGTCTGCGGAGCGGCTCGCGGCCCGGGTTCCTCGCGGGTCGCCTCAGCACCCGGCGAGTCCGGGCCCAGCTGGGGCTCGATCGCATCCGGGCGCCACTCGAGCGCGCTCGCAGCTCTCGCCGACGAGACCGCAGACGCACTTGGAGCGCTGGGAGTGGTGGTGCGGCAGTGCTACGGCACCGCCGAGGCGAGCGGGCTGCTCACGCTCGAGCCGGCCGACGACGTGCAGCCCGGCTCGGTGGGTCGGCCGCTCGCGTCCACCGAGGTTCGCGTCGACGCCGACGGCGGGCTCTTCGCCCGTGGTGCGCAGATCGCGACCGAGGCACTCGACGCCGAGGGTTGGCTGCAGACCGGCGATCGCGCTGCTGTCGGCGACGATGCGCTCGTCCACCTCGTCGGGCGGTCCGAGGACCTGATCGTCACCGCTTCCGGCGCGCGCGTCGATGCCGCGATGGTTGCGGCGGCACTCGAGCGTGGACCGCTCGTGCGGCGGGCGGTCGTCGCCGGCGACGGGCGGCCGACGATCGGCGCGCTGCTGGAGCTCGATCCGGTGCGCCTCTTCGCCTGGGCGGCCGAGCGCTCGGCGCCGTTCAGCGGCCTGCACGACCTGCTCGAATGGCCCGAGCTGCACCGCGAGCTCGACCGTGACGTCTCGGCGGCCAACGACGCGTTGCCCCCGGAGGCCCAGGTGCGGGAGTTCCGCGCCCTGCCCGATCCGCTCACCCTCGGCGCGGAGGTCACCGGCACGCGGCGACTCCGCCGCGTCGCCGCCCTGCGGCTCCACGCCCGGCTCGTCGAGGAGATGTATCGGGCATGACCAAGTTCTTGGAGCTGTGCTTTGCGGGGTTCGCGCTCGGCGGGCAGTACGCGCTCGTTGCGCTCGGCTACGTCGTGATCTACCGGGCGACGAGCGTCATCAATTTCGCGCAGGGCGGATTCGTGATGATCGGCGCGTACCTGGCGTACAACTTCCATCAGACGTGGGGCCTGCCGTTCTACGTCGCGGTCGTGCTCGCGATGATCGCCGGCGCCGTCGTCGGCGCGTTGGTCGAAGCGCTGATCCTGCGCCGGCTCCTCGGACGACCTCCGTTCGTCATCATCATGGTGACGATCGGGCTCCTCATCCTGATCGAGCAGCTCGTCCCCGTCGTGTGGGGTCAGAACCCGCTGGCGCTCGGCGATCCCTGGGGCGTTCGCTCGATCATGTTCGGCGACGTCGCGCTCGCCGTCGCCGATCTTTGGACGCTCGGCATCGTCGCCGTGGTCCTGATCGTGTTCTTCCTCTACTTCAAGTACTCACGCATGGGTGTGGCGATGCGCGCCACCGCGTCGGACCAGGAGGCGGCGCTCGCGCAGGGCATCGGCGCCGGTCTCGTCATCGGCGTCTCCTGGGCCATTGCCGGGGCAGTCGCCGCACTCGCCGGGGTCACGCTCGCCGGCGGCGGCGGCGGAGTACGCCTCGACATCGAGCTCGTCGCCCTCGCCGCGCTGCCGGCGATCATCCTCGGCGGTCTCGACTCGCCCGTCGGCGCAGTCGTCGGCGGGCTCCTGATCGGGCTCGCCCAGTCGTTGGCCTCCGGGTACCAGCCCGAGTACGCGCCGTGGCTGGGCAGCGGCTTCGACCTGGCGCTGCCCTACATCATCATGGTGGTCGTCTTGCTGGTCCGGCCCTACGGGCTCTTCGGCCAGCGAGAGGTGCGACGGGTCTGATGGCGCGTCTGTCTTCCCCTGGTCGCCTCGCGGGGGGCCGGCCGAGCCGCGGCCTCGTCCGGCGCGCGCAGGACCGGCTGCGGCTGACTCCGAGCCGGTCGCAGCGCGCGTTCCTGGTGCTGCTCGCGGTCGTGTGGGTCGCGACGCCGTCGTACCTCAGCGACTACTGGCTCGACGTCCTCGCGCGCTGCGGGCTCGCCGCCATCGGCGCGATCGGGCTCAACCTGCTGACCGGCTACACCGGACAGATCTCGCTCGGTCACGCGTTCTTCATCGGCGTCGGCGCGTACGTCGCCGCGTGGTTCGGTGTCGAGCAACAGATGCCGCTGCTCGTGTGGCTCCCTCTCTGCGCGGTCGTCGGCGGGCTCATCGGTGCCGTGATCGGGCCGTTCGCGCTCCGGCTGCGCGGCAACTACCTCGCGATCGTGACGGTCGGGCTGCTCTACATCGGCAACCTGGTCTTCAACAACTGGACAGCCTCACCGGTGGCCACGCGGGCACCGCGACGGCCGCGCCCGTCTCGATCGGGCCGCTCGACTTCGCGAACCTTCACCTCTTCGGGCAGGTCTGGTCGCGCCGGCAGGGTCTGTTCTGGCTCGTCTGGTTGCTGGTCGCGCTCGCCGCCCTGCTGGCCAAGAACCTCGTGCGGACCCGGCCCGGACGGGCGATGCAAGCCGTTCGCGACCAGGACGTCGCGGCCGAAGTGGTCGGGGTGAACGTCGCCTTGTACAAGGTCGGGGCCTTCGCGGTCTCGAGCGCGTTCGCCGCGGTGGCGGGTGGGCTCTTCGGTGTGGTGCAGCAGTTCGTGAACCCGAGCGACTTCGGCGGCGCACCCGGCCTGCTGCTGTCGATCACCTACGTCGCGATGATCATCGTCGGTGGGATGGGCACCATCGGGGGGTCGGTCGTCGGTGCGTTGGTCGTGGTCGCGCTCCCGAACGTGATCCAGCAGATCAACCAGTCGATCGCGATCCCCTTCGTGAAGAGCAGCCCGACGGCCACCGACGGTGTCATCACCGTGTTCCAGCTCGACCAGCTCCTGTTCGGAGTCCTGATCATCGTGTTCCTGCTGTTCGAGTCGCGTGGTCTCGCAGCGGTCTGGCAACGGGCGAAGCGCTACGTGGTGTCCTGGCCATTTCCGTCGTGAAGTGCGCCCGAGAGCACCCGTCGGCCTCCGGGCGGTACCGTGATCCGAGCGAAGACTTGGAGGCGACGCCGATGAAGACGCGTGCACGGAGCCTGACGATCGTCCTGGTGGCGCTGGCCATGATCGCGGCGGCCTGCGGGGGTGGCGGCCGCGGGAGCAGCGACACGTCGAGCGGCGGCAAGAGCGGGCGCTCCGGGCTCGACCATCGGGTTCGACGGGAAGACGATCACCGTCGGCGCCATCTCGCCGCAGACGGGTATCGCGTCGATCATCGGCATCCCGCTCACGGCCGGCAACCAGGTCTACTTCGACGCGCTGAACGCGAAAGGTGGTGTCGCGGGGAAGTACAAGGTGAAGCTCGAGGTGCGCGACAGCGCGTACAACTCGAACACCGCGCAGCAGAACTACTCCGACCTCCGCAACAACGTCGCGATGCTCGCCCAGGTCCTCGGGACCGACATCACGAACGCGTTGCTGACGCCGATGCGCCAGGACGACATGGTGGCGGCACCGGCGACGCTCGACGCGGAGTGGGTACGTGACCCCAACCTCCTGCCTGTCGCCGCTCCGTACCAGATCGAGTCGATCAACGGTCTGGACTACTGGGTCAACGAAGGCGGGGGAAAGGGCAAGACGCTCTGTGTCATCCGCTCGGACGACCTCTACGGGCAAGCCGGGTCTCGACGGCGTCAAGTACGCCGCGTCGAAGCTCGACTTCAAGCTGGGTACGGTCGCCGAGTTCCCCGCGGCGTCGACCGACCTCACTGCCCAGCTCCAGCAGGTGCGCACCGGCTGCGACGCGGTCTGGCTCGTCGCCCTGCCGACGACCACGATTCCGACGATGGGAGCTGCCGCGACCCAGAACCTCGACGTGCGCTGGATCGGCCAGGCGCCGACCTGGGTCTCGCTGCTCGCGTCGGGCGCGACCGGCGACGTACATGGCGAAGCACTTCTGGCTCGCGGCCCAGGGTCCGCAGTGGGGCGACACGAGCTCGCCCGGGATGAAGCAGATGCTCGCCGACATCGCCAAGTACAAGGCGGACCAGAAGCCCGACCTGTACTTCGAATACGGCTACGCCCAGGCGCTCACCGTGACCAAGCTGCTCGAGAAGGCCGTCGCGCTCGGCGATCTCAGCCATGCGGGCATCAAGAAGGCGATCGACAAGCTGGGCACGGTCGACACCCTCGGGTTGGCCGGCAACTACACCTACGGACCCCCCGAACAGCGGGTCCCGCCCGAGCAGAGCACGATCTTCAGCGTCGACTCGAACGTTCCCGGGGCGCTCAAGGCGCTGAAGGCCAACTACGAGTCCAAGACCGTCAAGTCGTACACCTTCCCGAAGGGCTGAGGGCAGGGACTCGACGAGGCAGGCCCTGGCAGTATGTCGGGCCATGGTTGCCACTCCCACGGCCTCACCGCGCGAAGCCGTGCTGTCGCACATCGCGCCCGAGGCAGACGTGATCGTGCCGCTTGCGAACGGCGAGCCGCGAACGCTGATCGACACGCTCGACGAACACGCCGCGAGCTCGACCCGGGTTCGCGTGCATCAGATGCACACCCTCCAGGATCACCCGTACCTGCACGGCAGCTATGGAGACCATCTCCGCCACACCTCGTACTTCTTGTCGTCGGTGACACGATCGGCGTTCGCGGAAGGGGGCTGTGACCTGGTCCCCGTCAACTTCAGTGAGATGCCGTTGCTGCTGCGCCATCAGACGAAGCACCCGATCGTCCTGGCCGCCGCGTCACCACCCGATCCGCACGGGTACGTGTCGCTCGGCACCAACGCCGACTACACGGCGCGGTTCATCGGACAGCTTCCGTTCTTCATCGAAGTCAACCCGCAGATGCCACGCACCTTCGGGGAGAACTCGTTGCACCTCAGCCAGGTCGTGGGCTGGACCGAGGCCGACTATCCGCTCATCGAGGTACCGGCACCACGCATGTCGGCCAAGGATCGCCACATCGCGGCGCTGGTGGCCGACCGCGTGCCGAATGGGGCGACGATCCAAGCCGGGATCGGCGCGATCCCCAACGCGATTCTCGAGCTGCTCCGCGACCACCGCAACCTGGGCTTGCACACGGAGCTGATCTCCGACGGCGTCATGGACCTGTTCGAATCGGGTGCTCTGACCGGGACGAACAAGGTCACGCGTCCCGGCAAGCTCGTAGCGACCTTTGCGCTCGGTACCCGTCGCCTGTACGACTTCCTCCACGACAACAGCGCGGTCGAGCTCCTGCCCGTCGACTGGGTGAACGACTCGCGGGTGATCGGGCGCGAACGATGCTTCGTATCGGTCAATGCCACCGTCGAAGTCGATCTGCTGGGGCAATGCAACTCCGAGATGATCGCTGGTCGGTACTACTCGGGGAGCGGCGGGCAGACGGACTTCGCTCGCGGCGCGATGTACAGCGAGCACGGCATGGGTTTCGTCGTCCTCCACTCCACGACGAGTGACGAAGCGCTCTCGCGGATCGTCTCCCGGCTCTGTCCCGGCGCCCCCGTGACGACCATGAAGAACACCGTCGACCACGTGGTCACCGAGCATGGCGTCGCCGAGCTCCGGGGTCGGTCGATCGCCGAACGTGCGAGCGCGCTCATCGCCATTGCGCACCCGAAGTTCCGCGAGGTGCTCGAACGGGAGGCTCACGAGCTCGGTTACCTCCGTGCGTAGCGGTGCCGCTGCCACGCGTCGGGTGGCTTCGGTAGTGTGCGGGACATGACGTCGTTCGGGCTCGAGACGCTGAGCGCAGAGGAGTGTGCGTCGCTGCTCGCCGGCCAGTTCTTCGGTCGTCTCGCGGTGTGGAGCGGTGAGCATCCGGCGGTGCTGCCCGTGCTCTACGGGATGCTCGACGGCGACGTCGTGTTCCGCACCGGACCGGGCGAGAAGCTCATCGCCGCGGCGCTCGGCCAGCAGGTCGTGTTCGAGATCGACGCCGTCGAGCGGGAGACCCATGCGGGTTGGAGCGTGAACGTGGTCGCCCGAGCCGAACGGATCGTCAACCGAACCGAGCAGGAACGAGCCGAGCAGCTCGGGCTTGAACCCTGGGCGGGGGACTACCGCAACGAGTATGTGCGCCTGCGCACCGAGCAGGTCAGCGGCCGCCGCATCCGCAGCGACACCGATCCGGTTGCGACCGGGTCCTGAATGATCAGCCGGATCGTCGGTGTCTACGACGCCGACGGGGGCATTGCCGGGGAGGCGAAGTACGTGGTGGGCCATCTGCTGGGGCGCGTGGAGTGCGCGCTCTGCGACATCACCCACGGTCCGGTCCGACGGAAGAAGACCTTCGACGCGTTCCGGGCGCGGCTCAGTGCTCCGTTCGACGTCGTGCACCGCAACGAGCGCAGCCCCGACGTGGAAGTCGCGACCCGTGATGCGCTTCCGTGCGTCGTCGCCGTGACCGACTCGGGCATCGTGACCCTGCTCGACCGGGCTGCGCTGGCAGCGTGTGCCGGCGAGGTCGACCAGCTCGAAACCTCGCTGCACACCGCGATTGCCGACCGGAGGTTGCTGCTTCCTTCCCGGTGACGCTTCCAGGTCGGCGGGTCGCGTGGGTCAGGTGTCGGCCTGCTTCCGGAAGGGTCGATGTCCGTAGTGGTCGAGGTGGACCACGTCACCGATCGGTGTCCGCTGCGTCGGGCCGTACCGACCCTTCGCCCAGCCGATCGGGATGATGCAGACCGGGCGTACGTCGCGCGGAAGGTCGAGGATCTTGCGGATCGAAGGGAGCCACCAGATCGGCAGCGTCTGGAGCGATGCACCGAGTCCGACGGCACGGCACCCGAGCAGCAGGTTCTGGACCGCGGGATACACCGATCCGTAGAACGACGACACCCGGATCTGCGGTCTGCCGGTCGGGCGGTGGTTCATGTTCCTGCGGTAGCAGGGGATGACCAGGACCGGGATCTCGTCGAAGTGCTCCGCCTGCCATTGGCCGGGCGCCATGTTGGCCAGCTCCTGGGGGTCACCCTTGGCCTGTCGCGTCACGATCGGGTTGAAGAGGCGGTACAACCGCCGGTACACCTTGCCGATCCGGGCCTTCTGCTCGCGATCCTCGACGACGAGGTAGGTCCAGTCCTGCGTGTTCGAGCTCGTCGGCGCCTTGAGCGACAGTTCGAGCAGCGGGAGCAGCACCTCGTGCGCGACCGGTTCGGTGGTGACGAGTCTCCGCACGGCGCGCTCGGGTCCGCATCGCGTCGCTCATCGGCATCCGGAGGCGGCTGGCGACCTCAGCCGGGTCGCGGGTCGGACCCGGCTGGGCCGGTCCCGCGGACGTCGGTGCGGCGGTCGGGGGCGTGGGCTCGGTCATGCGGCGCAGCGTAGGGCCCTCGCTCACCTCGCAGTGCGGGGGGCCTGCACCCATCGCGGCGTCCGCCGGTCCTTGAACGCGCTGACGCCCTCGGCGTAGTCGGGCTCGGTCATCATCAGGTCCAACAGTCGCTGCGCCTCGACGACAGCAGCAGCCGGGTCGTCGTGCAGCTGGTCCGTGGCAATCTGGCGCTTGGTCGTGGCCAAGGATGCTGGTGCCACGTTCTCGACGAGCATTCGGGCGTACTCGAGAGCTTGCCGGGCAACGTCGTCGGGCTCGTCGACGACCCGGTTGGCCAGACCCAACCGGCCTGCCTCTCGACCGAGCACGACGCGGCTCGAAAGCAAGAGATCATTCGCGTGCCCGAGCCCGATCAGCCGGGGGAGCAGCCAGGAGAGTCCGAACTCAGCCGGCAGGTTCAGTCGTCCGTGCGCGGTCGTGAGCTTGGCATCGGCGGCCACGAACCGCAGATCACACCAACACGCCAGCGCCAGCCCTACACCGGCCGCCGGACCGTTCACCGCCGCGATGGTCACGGTCTCCAGCCCGAGCAACCAGGCGAAGTCGGCTTGGAACGCCGGCCCCGAGCCGGCCGCCGGCTGGGCCAGATCCGCGGGGGTTCCCGGGTCGTAGCCCCCTTGCTGCGCATGGCCCTGAAGCGCCGCAGTGTCGGCTCCCGCGCAGAACCCTCGGCCGGCCCCCGTGATCACGACCACCCGAACGCGATCGTCGAGCTCGGCTCGATCCATGACCCATCGCAGCTCGGTGTGCATTCGACCGGTCCATGCATTGAGGCGATGAGGCCGGTCGAGCGTCAGCAACGCGATCCCTGCGTGGGGTTGCTCGTATCGGATGGTCTTGAGCTCCACGTCGGATCCCGCTTCCCCGAGGGCTGTGGTCTAGCCGAGACGAGACAAACCCTCAGCGAGCTCCTCGGCCGTCATGACTGGGATGGCCTCGACCGTCGCTCCCAGCTCGAGCCACATCGGTTCGGCAAGGCTCGGCAGCATCGCGCCGTCCGGCGCGTCGACGACCAGGGTGAACGCTCGACAACCGTCCGCGGCGTGGAAGTAGGCAGCCTCGGGCTTCAACTTCTCCAAGATCCCTTCGATCGTGGAACCCATCGTGCCGTCCCGGACGATCTGGTTGGTCCTTTCGGTATTCATCGCGACGTGCAACATGACGCGCATATCGACCGACCTCCTCCTGCCGACAGGGGCTCTTCGTGGAGCGTTTCGAGCGTACGCCGATCACCGCGAGCGAGGGAGATGGGCCATGTCGGGAGATCGCCGGCAGGGTGCCGGGCTCAACGAGCAACGTTCTCGGATCGGTGCGTCCTCCGGGATCTCGGCGACCTTCGACCGCAAGCCCGGAAGCACGACAACTAGGGTTCGAATCGGTGGAGACACTCGACGCCCCCGAGGAACCGCGCCGCGGCCGGCTCGCGACTCACGGACTCTTGGGTCGGCTCGGACGGTTCGTGGCGACGCGGCACTGGTGGTTCCTCGCCGGTTGGGTGGTGCTGCTCGTCGCAGTGTGGGTCACGGCGGTCGATCTGGGCGGCTCCGCGAGCAACAACTTCACCCTCCCGGGGACCCCGGCGCAGGATGCCTACAACCAGCTCACCGACAACTTCCCGTCAGCCGCCGGCACGAGCGCGACGGTCGTGTACCACCTTCGCGAGGGTGGCACCGTCGCCACCGACCCAACCGCTCAGGCGGCCATCGGAGAAAGCGTCACCGCGATCGAGGCCCTCAACCGGGTGAGCTCGGTTGCGAGCCCGCTGAACACGCCGCAGCTCGTCTCGAAGAACGGAACGACCGCGCTCGCGACCGTCACCTATTCGGTCCCGTTCTCGGAGCTTCCCGGGAACGGGGTCCCGGCGATGAAGAAGCTCCAGGACGCGATCGCGCCGTATCGCTCCACGTCGCTCGAGATCGAGCTGGGTGGGTCGATGCCAGGGGCGCAACCGATCGACGTGCAAGGGATCTTCGTGCTCCTCGGACTTGCCGTCGCGCTGGTCATCCTGCTGCTTGCGCTCGCCACGTGGTGGTCGTTTCCCTGGCCGGTCGTCGGCGCGCTCGTCGGTGTGGTCCTCGGCGTCGGTCTCGTACGCATCCTCGAGCACTTCTTCGACATCCCGACGATCTCTGACACGGCGGCCGTCATGATCGGCCTGGGGGTGGGGACCGACTACGCGCTGTTCGTGATGGGCCGCGCCAAGGACTACCTCAAGCAGGGTGAGTCGCCGGCCGAGGCCGCCGCGCACGCCGCGGCCACCGTCGGGCGCACGGTCCTGACCGCCGGAGCGACCGTGCTCATCGCGCTCTTCGCACTGCTCATCTTCCAGGTGCCGTCCGTGACGGCCATGGCCTACGCGATCGCCGTCACCGTGGCCGCCGTCGTGCTCTCGGCGGTGACCTTGGTCCCGGCGGTCGTGGGTCTCCTCGGGTCTCGGGTCTCGACCTCGGAGGTGCCGTGGGCCCGCGGGACCGACGCCGGGCCGGGGCTGGGTGCCCGTTGGGCCGTCACCGTGACCCGCTTCGCGCCGTTCAGCGTCGCGGCGGGCGTGCTTTTCCTCCTGGTGCTCGCGATCCCGGTGTTCAAAGGAGACCTGCGCCTCGGACCCCTCGACAACTCGTTGTTCCCAACCGATTCCACGCAGTACAAGGCGTGGCAGCTGCAGAGCCGAGTCCTTCGGCGCGGGATCGACCAATCCGTTCCTCGTGCTCGTGGAGGTCCCGACCAGGACCGCCGACACCCAGGCCCAGCTGACGAAGTTCTACGACGATCTCGTCGCGACCAAGGATGTCGCCGCGGTGACGCCGCCGAGCTTCGACTCCGCGGGAACGCTCGGCGTCTACCAGCTCGTCCCCGGGAGCGGAGCGCAATCGGCGAAGACGCCCGAGCTGGTGTCGCGGTTGCGCGACGAGACGATTCCCGCTGCGACCAGCGGGACCAACCTCACCGGGCTCGTCACCGGGACGAACGCGATCTTCGTGGACCTCGACAATCGCATCACTGATCGTCTGTTCCTCTTCATTGGACTGGTCATCCTCGTCGCGTTGCTGATCCTGGGCATTGCGTTCCGGTCGGTGGCGATCCCGATCAAAGCGGCACTGCTCGACCTGCTTGACCATCCTCGCGACCTACGGCGTGCTCGTCGCCTTCCTCACGTACGGGTGGGGCCGGAGCCTGATCGGGATCCCCGAGAACATTCCCGTGCTGTCGTTGCTCGCGCCCGTGTTCTTCGCGATCCTCTTCGGTCTCTCGAACGACTACGAGGTGTACCTCGTCGCACGGATGGGAGAGGAGCTCGACGGGGGAGCCGCACCCCGCGTGGCGGTGCGCCGAGGGCAAGGGGCAGGAAGCCGCACTGTCGTCGCGGCCGCACTCATCATGATCTTCGTGTTCGCGTCCTACGTGGCCCAGCCCGGCGCCGCGGTCAAGCAGTTCGGCTTCGGGATGACGGTCGCGATCGTCCTCGACGCGTTCGTGACGCGCATGGTGGTCCTCCCGGGGATTCTGTTCCTCGGCGGAGCGCGGATGTGGTGGCCGGGGCGCAAGCACCTCGTGGGCGGCGACGACCCGGTTGCCAGCAAGCTCGCGTAGCTCCGAGCTCCGTTGAGTCTCCACGCTTGACGCCGTGGCAGCAATGTCCCGGGGAACGCTCGTCTGGGTTCGATCAGCAGGGCGACATGCACGTGTGGCCCCGGACCGCGGTCGGCCCAACGCTGGGACCGATGAACCACGAGAGGCCGGCGCCGACCCGGTTCGGCGCGGCGTCGCCGCGACCGCATACGCTCCGAAATCGTGCAGGTCGAGGGACTCGTCTTCAGCGCTCAACACGTGTGTGAGATCTCGACGTACGAGCTCCCGACCGAGCTCGGGCCGCGCGAGGTGCTGATCCGCAACCGGCTCGGCCTGATCTCGCCGGGGACGGAGCTCGCGATGTTCTGTCGGACCCATCCGGGCTTCGCGGTCGAGGGTCACTGGGCGCGCTACCCGTACGCGCCTGGTTACTGCGGCGTGGGGACGGTGGAGGCGGTCGGTGCCGCCGTCACCGACCTCGAGCCGGGCATGCGGGTCGTCCACCAGGCGAACCACAGCTCGGCGACGCGCCAGCCGGCGGCCGCGGTGATCCGGGTCGACTCGCTCGCGGACGAGCGGGCCGTCTTCCTCAAGCTCCTCGGGATCGCGCTCACCCCGCAGCTGCTCGCCCCCGTGCGCCTCGGCGAGCCCGCGCTCGTGATCGGCCTGGGCCTCGTGGGCAACCTTGCCGCGCAGGTCTGCCGGGTCGCGGGTGCCCACCCGGTGACCGCGGTGGACCGCTCAGCGGCGCGCACCCGTACGGCCCGGGCGTGCGGGCTCGAAGCTCGTGAAAGCGTCGACGGGCTCCAGGCGTCCTATGTGATCGAGGCCGTGGGGCTCGCACCGGCGCTGCGCGCGGCGTTGGATTCCGTCAGCCTCGACGGTCGCGTGGTGGTCCTCTCCAGCCCCCGTGAGTCGATCGAGATCGATCCGTACTTCGACATCCACCACCGCGGGGTGCAGCTCATCGGCGCGCACGAATGGCGCCGCACCCGCGAGCAGCGAGCGCCGTACGACGCCTTCCTCGAGCACCTCTTGGCCACCGAGCGGGTCGCGGTCGATCCGCTCGTCACCCATCGGGTCCCGTTCCACGACGCGCAGCACGCGCGTACGAAGGCCTGCGCGACGACCCCGACGGCTGGCTCGGCGTGTTGCTCGAGTACCCGTCGTGACCGACAGGCGCCAGCTCGAAGCACCGTTGCGCACCGTCCACGTCGGAGCGCCGTGGCCGTGGGGCGTGGGCGCTCGGGCTCATGGCGAGCGATCCACGGTTCCGAACCGGTCGCGATCGTCACCCGGGACGCGGCGACGATCGAAGCGGAGCTGAAGTTGGCCGGCCTCCCGATCGGGGCTGCATTCACGTCACTCACGGCCGCGCTGGACTCGACCGAGTGCGACGCCGTCGTCGTCTGCACACCGGTGGAGCTTCACGGGCGCGACCTGCGCACCGCCTACGCCGCGGGCAAGGACGTTCTCGTCGAGAAGTGTCTCTCGAATCGCTGGAGCGAGGCGTGCGCGCTCGTCGCCGAGGCCGAGGCGGCCGGCGTCGAGCTGGTCGTGGCCCAGAACTACCGCTACACCGCGGCGACCCGGACCCTCCACTGCGCCGTCACGTCGGGCGCGTACGGCAATGCCGCGATCGTCGACCTGGCCATGCACAAGTACCGCCCCGCACCGCGCCAGCAGGACTACCCGTTCGCGATGTTCTGGGACCAGGGTTGTCATCACGTCGACGACCTGCAGTGGTGCTTCGGTCCCGATCGCCTCGGTCGCCGCGCGGACCTTCTCGGTCCCATGGTCGAGGTATCGCGATGACGCCGCGATCCAAGCGTTGTTCACGTTCGTCTCCGGGCTCACCGCGGCGTACCTGCTCAGCAATGTCAGCCGCGGCAACGAGCTCCGGTGGTCCGTGCACACCGACCGTGGTGTCCTCACGCGCCGAGGCGACGAGTGGCGGTGGGAGGAAGCGCTGGCACCTGACGACGCGCCGTTCGGCTGGAACGCGGCGCCGGTCGTGCTCGAGCCGCCGGCCGATGTCGCCCCGACCGGCGAACACGGGGTGCTCGACACCTTTCACCGCGCGGTCACGAGGCGGGAGGCCACCGGCATCAGCGGACGGGCCAACCTCGAGACGCTGCGGGTCTGCGAGATGGTGGAGCGCGCCGGCCGCTCCGGTCTCGTGGTGCGTCGTGACGACGTGCCGGTCGCCTGACCGAACCGGAGCGCCGCGCCACGAACGGCTCGGGCGTGCCCCGGGGCCGGGTGGTGTCCATGGGAGTGATCACTCCTAGAATGGGCGCATGACGTCTGGCGCTCCCCCTGCAGGTCTCCGCCGCGGCCCCGGACCCCGCGGCGCCCGGACCGGATGCGGGTGGAGGAGCTCGCGCGCCGGACCGAGCTCTCCGTGGACACCATCCGCTTCTACCAGAAGCGCGGGCTGCTTGCCGCCGCCCGCTCGAGAGGGCCGCATCGCCTGGTACGGAGCCGAGCATCTCGAGCGCGTGGAGCGGATCCGCGAGCTCCAGGCGCAGGGGTTCACGCTGGCCGTGGCGCGACGCGTGCTGGATGGGGAGCTCGATGCGTCCGATGCTCCGCTCGCGCTCGAGGTGTCACGGGCCGTCGTCGAAGAGGCCGAGCCGCTGAGCTGCTGACGCTCGACGACCTGGCCCAGCGTTCCGGGGTGCCGGTCTCGCTGCTGGTCGCGATCGGGAAGGAAGGCTTCCTCGTTCCCCGGCGCGTCGACGGCGCGGCGGTGTACACGACGGCTGACCTCGCAGTGGTCGGGGCCGGATTGCGACTGCTCGAAGCCGGGCTCCCGCTTCCCGAGCTCATCGAGCTCGGCGCGGCGCCAGCACGAGGACACTCGCGCGATCGCCGAGCGCGCGGTCGAGATGTTCGACGAGCACGTTCGGAAGCCGCTGCGGGCGCAGGAGCTCCCCGACGACGAGCACGCCGCGCTGCTCGTGGACGCGTTCCGGGCCCTCCTCCCGACCGTGACGACGATCGTCGCGCACCACTTCCGGCGCGTGTTGCTCGAGGTGGCCCAGGAGCACCTCGAGGCGGTCGGAGATCCGGCCGAGCTCGCGGCGGCCGAGGCCGAGGCCGAGCTGCTGGCCGACGAGTCGATCGCATGACTCGATCGAAGGCACCGGTGCTCCCGAGCGGCGACGAGAAGCGCGTGGCGGTGGAGGAGATGTTCGACCGGCATCGCCCCGCGCTACGAACGCGTGAACCGGGTGATCTCGTTCGGACAGGACGTCCGCTGGCGCCGGCGGACCTTGGTCGAGCTCGCGGTCCCGGCCGGCTCCACCGTTGCCGACCTGGCGTGTGGCACCGGCGATCTCTGCCGTTCGCTCGCCGCGGCGGGGCATCGGGTCGTCGGCTTCGACTTCTCCGCGGGGATGCTGGCCGCGGCGCATGCGGGGAGTCCGCTCGTCCGGGCCGACGTGCTCGTCCTCCCCGTCCCGATCGCCGCGCTCGACGGGGTCACCTGTGGGTTCGCGCTCCGCAACCTCACCGCCCTTGAACCGTTTCTGGACGAGTGTGCGCGAGTGCTTCGTCCCGGCGGCCGGATCGCGTTGCTCGACGCGGCCGAGCCCAGCAACGTGATCATGCGTGCCGGCCACGATCTCTGGTTCCGACGGCTCGTCCCGCGCATCGGCGCGGCGCTCTCCGATGCATCCGCGTACCGCTACCTTCCCGCGTCCACTGCGTACCTGCCGGACGCGGCGGCCCTGGTGGCGATGGTCGCCGCAGCCGGCTTCACCGACGTCTCCCGCGTCGACCATGACCGGCGGCGCCGTGCAGCTCATCACGGGGACACGGCGATGAGCGCCGGAGCCGAGCCGCTCGTCACCCTGCACGCGTCGACCCGGTTCACCGGACGACGGATCCGACCCTCTGCAGACCTTCCGACTCGACGGATTCGCGTGGTGGCACGAGGACTGCGGGCTTCGCCACTGCCGGCATCGCGGCGAGGGTCGGCGTCGACTCCGGTGTCGGCGGCGTTGTCGACGGTGAGCGTCGACGACGAGGTGCGCGCGCCCGGCACCGGTGCGATCGCGGTCGGCGCGCTGTCCGTTCACGCCGGGACCGGGCGATCGAGTTCGTGATCCCGTCCCGCGTCTGCGGGCGGAGCTCCGATGGGCGGACCTGGGTGACGACGATCGCTCCCGCGCCCGCCCTCGCGTCGGCATCAGCGGTGCGAACCGTCGACGTTCACGGTCACCCGCGTGCAGGATCGAGCGCGGTGGCGCTCCATGGTCCGACCGCTCGCTCGACGAGATCGACATCGACACCATCGAGAAGGTCGTGCTCGGCTCGCGACGTCACGATCGACGCCGACGTTGCGTTCGACCGGCCCATGGTGCTCCAGCGGCTGCGCGCCCGCGAGCTCGGCTGCTTCGTGTTCGCCACCTCTGAGGGCCTCGTCGGCGCGAGTCCCGGAGCTGCTGGTCCGGCGGCGCGGCACGGGCGTCGTGTCGCGGCCGATGGCGGGCACGGTACCGGTCGCCGACGAGACCGGTCTCGCCCATCTCGCCTCGTCCGACAAGCTCGATCACGAGCACGCGGTCGTCGTCGACGCGATCCGGGCGGCATTGGCTCCCCACTGCGCCGCTGCGCCGGCCGTCTCTGGTCCCCGCCCGGTCCCGGTCGGCGATCTCGCGCATCTGGTCACCGAGCTGCGCGCCGAGCCTCGCCGAGCCCGCGCCGACGGCGCTCGAGCTCGCCCGGATGCTGCATCCCACCCCTGCGGTCGGCGGCACGCCCACTGCTGCGGCGCTCGCGCTGATCGACGAGCTCGAGCCCGCCGGGCCGAGGTCAGTACGCCGGCGCGGTGGGGTGGGTCGACGCCGCCGGCGACGGCGAGCTCGCCGTCGCGCTGCGCAGTGCGTCGCTCGACGGGTCGCGGGCCCGCCTGCACGCCGGGTGCGGGGATCGTCCGGGCTCGGTCCCGGACGAGGAGTGGGAGGAGACCGAGGCGAAGCTCGCGCCCATGCTCCGGGCCCTGATGCCCTCCGACGCCGCGCGCCTCGACGAGCATCCCGACCCCGTCTCGATGGCCCGGTCCCGCCGGCTGACGGACGCGGCCTCAGCCCGCGGCGGCCGGCGATCGCGCGTTCGACCGCAGCCGTTGCGGCGCGGTGGCAGCTCGACGTTCGTGGCCCGTTCGGTCCGTACGTGGACCATCTGCACGCCGCCGTCGTCGAGGGCCGCGCGCGACTGCGGGGCCGAGACCCTTCGATCGGGTGACCCGGCGGACCGGGATCGAGTGCGCCGCGGCGATGGTGCCGAGGTCGATGCCGTGCGGAGTCCCGAAGAGGTCCTCGAAGTGCTCGGGCTGCGCGGCCTGGGGGAGGAAGGAGAAGATCCCGCCGCCGTCGTTGTCCACGACGACGTAGACGACGTCGATGCCACGCGCTCCGGCAGCGAGCAAGCCGTTGGCGTCGTGAAGGAAGGCGAGGTCGCCGAGCAGGGCGACGGTCCGGCGTGCGCCGGATGCGGCCGCGATTCCCGAGCGCGCTCGACACCAGACCGTCGATACCGTTGACGCCACGGTTGGCCAGCACCCGCACGCCGCGGCGAGCCGTCCCGAAGGTGTCGAGGTCCCGGACCGGCATGCTCGACGCGACGAAGAGATCGCTGCCGTCGGGAAGCAGAGCGAGGAGGTCGCGGGCGATTCGCCCTTCGAACGGCGCATCCTGCAGGTCCAGGAAGTCGTCAAGGGCTCGGCGCGCGGCCCGCTCGGCGTTCGACCACGCGTCGCGCCACGGCGATGCGCCGCGCGGCTCGAGTCGCGCGGTCACGCGCGCGCAGCAGCGGATCCGGGTCCGCGACGATCAGCTCCGCGTCGGCGCGCTTCGGATCGAGCCATTCTCCGGAGGGGTCCACCCGGATCACCGGGAGCGGTGGCTGCGAGCAGGGTGGCAGAGTGGTTTGCTCGTCGGCATCGCGCCGAGCCGCACCACGAGCTCGGGCATCCGTGCGCCCGTCGGGTCGGGGATCCGCAGCAGCGTGTCGTAGGTGGAGATCGCGCTCGAGTCCGTGCGCACCCCGGAGAGTGGGTCGGCGAGCAACGGCCACCCGGATGCTTCGACGAAGTCCCCGACGGCCTCTGCTGTGGCTTCGGTCCCCCAGCCTGCGACCACCAAGCCCTTCGGCGTCGCCGCGACGCGCGCCGCGAGCGCGTCGATGGTGTGCTCGTCGGCGATCGCGCCGGGCGCGATCGACCACGGTCCACGGACCACCCTCGGGACGTCCGGGCGCATCCACGAGTGGCGCGCCCGTCGGGACCAATGGCTCTCGGAACGCGAGGTTGAGATGCACCGGGCCGGCGGGCGCGCCGGTCGTCGTGGCCACCGCGCGGGCCGCGAGCGATCGCCACTCCGGTCCTGCGCCCGGTCGATCCTCGGGCGGGGCCACATCGAGGGAGAGGAGAGGGCTGTCGCCGAACAGCCGACGCCTGGTCAATGGTCTGCCCGGCGCCGACCCCGCGCAGCTCCGGAGGGCGGTCCGCGGTGCAGACCAGCAGTGGGACGCGGCCGTGACGGGCCTCGAGCACCGCCGGGTGGAACCCTGCCGCCGCGGTGCCCGAGGTGCACAGCACGACCGCGGGCGCTCCGGTGGCTCGACCGACGCCGAGCGCGAAGAAGCTCGCCGAACGCTCGTCCAGGATCACGTGCACGCGGAGGCGGGGCTCCGAGGCGAGCGCCAGGGCCAGGGGCGCGGATCGGGACCCGGGCGAGACGACCGCATGGGCGATGCCGGCGCGGACCCATTCGTCGACCAGCGTCCGCGCGAACGCAGTGGATGCGTCCCGGCTCACGCGAGACTCCTCGCGTGCAGATGCGCTTGGTGCCGGGCTTCAGCCAGACCGCGGCGGCGTGGGACGACGTACGCGCGGCGTTGCCGGACGAGATCGATGCGATCCCGCTCGACGTGCCCGACGGTCTGGACTTCGTGGCCACGGCCGCGGCGCTCGGGGTGGCTGGCGGACGCGGAACCTACGTCGGCTACTCGATGGGCGGCCGCCTCTGCCTGCAGCTCGCGCTCGACCATCCCGAGATGGTCGACGCGCTCGTGCTCGTGAGCGCCACGCCGGGGATCGTCGACCGACGCGGCGCGCGACGCGCGCCGGCGCGCCGACGAGGAGCTGGCCGCGCGAGGTCGAGCGCGATGGTGCTGTCGCGTTCCTCGACCGTTGGGTGCGCCAATCGATGTTCGCGGGCGTGCCCGAAGCGGTCGGGCGCTCGGCGCGGCTCGGCGCGGGCGACGAGCCGCGACTCGCTCACCAGCTGCCGCGCGCTGGGCCAGGGGAGCCAAGCACCGCTGTGGGACGGGCTCGACCGGCTCGAGCTCCCGCTGGCCTTGATCACCGGCCGCGAGGACGAGAAGTACGGCGCGATCGCGGACGAGATGTTCGAACGCGTGGAGGACGCGGTTCGGCTCTGCCTGCCGGGCGGCCACTCCCTGCCCCTCGAACAGCCGCGGGCGCTCGCCGGCGCGCTCGTCGAGCTCGCTCACGGCGTCACCGAGTAGCGGCTCAGGAGCGCCGGGTCGGGGACCACGGCCCGTGGCCGGAGCACCCAGTCCTGAGCCCGCAGCGGGTCCACGGTGACATCCGCGTCAAGCGCGTCGAGCGTCGCGAGGCCACACGCATGCGACAGCTCCGGCAGCGCGCACGCGAGCGCGAGGCCCGCGGCGAGGCCCACCGAGGTTTCGAACATGGAGGTCACGATGGCCGGAGCTCCTGCGGCGTCGGCGACGGCGAGCGCCGCTCGCACCCCCCCGAGCGGCTGCACCTTCAGCACGAGCACGTCGACTGCGCCCAGCGCCTTGATCCGCCGGGCGTCGTCGAGGTTGCGCACGCACTCATCCGCCGCCAGCGGGACATCCACCTTCCGCCGAAGAGTCGCCAGCTCGTCGATCGTCGCGACCGGTTGCTCCGCGAGCTCCAGGCCCACGGCTGCGAGTCGACCGATCGCGTCGACCGCGGCATCGACGTCCCACGCGCCATTGGCATCCACCCGAAGCGCGACGCGGGGTCCCACCGCATCCCGGACGGCGCGCACCCGGCTCACGTCCTCGTCGATGCTGCGCCGCCCGACCTTGATCTTGACCGCCGGCGCGCCGACGAGGCGGGTCGGGAGGATCGGACCATCGTCGACCAGCGCGTTGACCGGCACCTCCTTGCGCCGTGGGGCCGGCCAACCGATGGTCGCGGCTTCGGTCGCGGCGGCGAGTGCGGCCGCCGGGTCACACGGATACCCGGGGATCGGGGAGCACTCGCCCCAACCCGCAGGACCCTCGAGCAGCAGCACGTCGCGGGTGCCGATGCGGAGTTGGTGCTCGCGCACCCCATGGCTCGTCACCGAGTCGTCGGCACTCTCACGTGAGTGCGAGCCCGACGGTCAGGAGGGCGGCAAGCACCAACGTCAGCCGGACCGTGCCGACGAGCGCCTGCACCAGAGAGGGCGGGTCGTTGCGGGTGAGCACCAACCGGGCCGGGCGGACCGCCAGTGGCAGCGCCAACCACGCAAGGAGCGCCAGCGGGTGCACGAACGCGATCGGGAGGACGGCCAGGAACGCACCGGCCAGGCACGCCACGAAGACCCGGCGAGTCGGCAGGGCTCCGATCCGAACCGCGAGCGTCCGCTTCCCCGCACGTCGGTCCGTCTCGATGTCGCGCACGTTGTTGGCGAGCAGCACCGCACACGCCGGCAAGCCGATGACGAGCGCGCCCCACCACGCCGCCACCGGCACGTTCTCGGCTTGCACGTAGGCCGAGCCGGCCGTCGCGGCGAACCCGAAGCACGCGAGCACCGCGACTTCACCCCACCCGGAGTACCCGTACGGCTTCGAACCCCCGGTGTAGAACCACGCCGCCGCGACACACGCCGCGCCGAGGACGAGAAGCCACGGGTTGACCGCGAGCGAGAGCACGGCACCGACCACCGCGGCGACCCCGAACGACAGGAACGCGGCGCGCTTGACGGCCCGCGGGGAGGCGAGGCCGGTCGCGGTCAGCCGCAACGGCCCGCGGCGCTCGTCGTCCGTGCCGCGCACGCCGTCGGCGTAGTCGTTCGCGTAGTTCGCTCCGACCTGCAGCGCGACCGCGACGACCAATGCGGCGGCGGCTCGCCACCAGATCAGGCGGACGTCGAGTGCCCCGGCTGCGGTGCCCACCGCCACGGGCGCGACAGCAAGCGCGAGCGTGCGGGGCCGGGCCCCGGCGAACCAGTGCCGCGCGGTCGTCACGGGCGCTTCGGGAACCGATCGAACTCGGGGCGGCGCTTCTCGAGGTACGCCTGCTTCCCCTCCTGCGCCTCCTCGGTCATGTAATAGAGCAGCGTCGCGTCGCCGGCGAGCTGCTGGATGCCCGCCAGCCCGTCGTCCACTGCATTCATCGATGCCTTCAGCATGCGAAGCGCGAGCGGGCTGTGCACCAGCATCTCGCGGCACCATTCGACCGTCGTCTCCTCCAGCGCCGCGAGTGGCACGACGGTGTTCACGAGACCCATGTCGAGTGCCTCCTGCCGCGTCGTACTGCCGGCAGAGGAACCAGATCTCGCGCGCCTTCTTCTGGCCGACCGATCGGGCGAGCAGGCCGGAGCCGAACCCGCCGTCGAACGAGCCGACCCGCGGACCGGTCTGACCGAACCGCGCGTTGTCGGCCGCGATCGTCAGGTCACAGACGATGTGGAGGACGTGGCCCCCACCGATCGCGTATCCCGCGACCATGGCCACGACCGGCTTGGGGCAGCGCCGGATCTGGATCTGCAGATCGAGAACGTTGAGCCGGCCGATGCCGTCGTCACCCACGTATCCGTCGTCGCCGCGGATCCTCTGGTCGCCGCCCGAGCAGAACGCCAGCGGACCCTCACCGGTGAGCACGATGACGCCGACTTCAGGATCGTTGCGCGCGCGTTCGAATGCGGTGGCGAGCTCGAACAGGGTGCGAGGGCGGAACGCGTTGCGCACCTCGGGCCGACAGATCGTGATCTTCGCGATGCCGTCGGAGAGCTCGTAGCGCACGTCCGTGGCACCGGTTTCGACCTGCTGCCACTCGGCGCCGGGCCGGATCGCTGTCTCCATGCGCATCTCCAACGTTGGGAGTAATTCTGGGAGTGATCACTCCAATGGTTACGCTACCGGGCGGTGTCCCCGACCGACGACTCAGGTTCCGTTGACGGCCGCGAGGTCGCCACGATCGAGCTGGCGAACCCCGGCGAGGCGGTCGCGGCGATCCGTGAGCACTGGAGCTGCGGTCGACCGTTCATGGTGCTCGACCCGCGCGAGCCCGCGGCCCGGCGCGCGGCTCGGCGGTCGGCGCTCGATCGGGCGCCCTTGCCCGCCGGCGCCGCGCTCGTCGTCGCGACTTCGGGTACGACCTCGAGCCCCCGGCTGGTCGTCCACGCCCGCGAACCGGTGGTTGCCTCCTGCCGCGCGGTCAACGAGGCGCTGGACGCGGACAGCGAGTCGCGACCGGTGGCTCGCGTGCGTCCCGCTCCACTCGGTGGCCGGACTCGCGATCGTGGTGCGCGCCGCGACCAACGGTGTGCCCGTGACCGTGCACGGCGGCTTCAACATCGAGGCGGTGGCTCGCGCCGCGGACGACTGCACGCTGGTCTCGCTGGTGCCGACGCAGCTCCTGCGTCTGCTCGAGGCCGGAGTGCCGCTCGAGCGGTTCCGCGTCGTATTGCTCGGCGGCGGGCCTGCTCCTCCGGGTCTGGTCGAACGGGCGGCGCCGAGCGCGGGGTCGCCGTGCACACCACCTACGGGCTCACCGAGACGTTCGGCGGCTGCGTGCACGACGGTCATCCGTTGTCCGGCGTGGACATCTCGCTCGCGCCGGGAGCGGGGCATTCGGAGTCCGGCGAGATCCTGGTGCGAGGACCAGTGATGCTCGGCTACCACGGCGCGCCGGAAGAGACCGAGCGTGCGTTCACGGCCGACGGCGCTCTGCGCACCGGTGACGTCGGGCAGATCCGCGCGGACGGAGGCCTGCGCGTGGTCGACCGGCTCCGCGACCTCGTGATCAGCGGTGGGGTGAACGTGAGTCCCGAGCGCGGTCGAAGCAGTGCTCGCGACCGACCCCAGCGTCGCGGATGTCGGCGTGATCGGCGCGCCCGACCGGGAGTGGGGAGAGCGGGTCGTGGCCTGTGTCGTTCCCGCGGATGCCGGAAGGCTCCCGACCCTGGTCAACCTGCGGGACCGAGCCCGGTCCCAGCTCAGTCCCGCGGAGCTCCCGCGCGAGCTCCGCCTGGTCGATGCCATACCGCGCACCGGCTCCGGCAAGGTTCGCCGGGCCCAGCTCCGCGCGGTGCGTTGAGCATCACCGGGTGCCGGTCGGGCGCAGGAATGCCGCAGGCGGGTCAGAACCGGTCGGTCCCGGACCCGATCCCTTCCGGAACCAGGTTCCGGGCCCACCCGGCCCCAAACGGTCGAGACCCCTACCTCCGGGCGGGGTTGGAGGAGCGTCTCGACGTGCGTAGGGTATGCACCTCTTAGGACGATTAGAACACTTACAACAGTATTCAAACGGGTTTGTCATAGAAAACGCATATTCGGGGAAGGTCCCGCAGGTGAGCTCGCGCAACGACGTCCGGAACCCGGACCTGGCACCGCAGCCGGCACCGACGACGCGAGAATGGCGGCGATGCGACCCCGGATCGTGACGGTTGAGGACGACGATCGGATCAGGTCCGGGCTCCGCATGGCGCTCGAGAGCGAGGGCTGGTCGGTGGCGGAGGCGGCGACGGGTGAAGACGCGCTGGAGCTGATCGGCCGTGAGCAGCCCGACCTCGTCCTCGTGGACCTGATGCTCCCGGGCATGAGCGGGTTCGACGTGGTGCGGTCGGTCCGGGTCCTGAGCGACGTCCCGATCGTGATCGTGACCGCGAGATCCGACAGTCACGACGTCGTGGCCGCCCTCGAGGCGGGTGCCGACGACTACGTGCGCAAGCCCTTTGCCCTGGCTGAGCTCGTGGCGCGGATCCGCGCCCTGTTGCGGCGGACCGAGGTTCGGACCTCGCCGCGAGAGGAGAGCAAGGTCCTGGCGATCGGTCCGCTCGAGCTCCGGCCGGATTCGGGAACCGTGTGCCGCGGCGACAAGATGATCAACCTGACCAGGACGGAGTTCCAGCTGCTCTACGAGCTCGCCGAGCAGCAGGGCGTCGTGCTGAGCCGGGAGCAGCTGCTCGAGAGCGTCTGGGGCTATGGATACTTCGGGGACACGCGCCTCGTCGACGCGCACATCCACCGCGTCCGCACGAAGATCGAGACGGACCCGGCAGAGCCGACGCTGATCGTGACGGTTCGAGGGTTCGGGTACAGGTTGGAGGCATGAGTCGATCGGCGCCCGGCGTCACGCCGCGTCGTCGAATCGGCGGGATGCGCTTCCGGGTCGCGGCTGCGTTCGCGCTCGGCGGGCTCGTGCTGGTGGGGGTCCTGGCGATCGTGACCTACGTGCTGGCCGACCACTACCTGGTCCGCCAGCGTGAGCGCTCGTTGCAGCACCTCGCTGAGGGGGACTCTCGCGTCTTCGAGGCGGACGTTCGTCGAGGCATCAACGTCCAGAGCGCCCTCGACGGGCTCGGCCGGCTCCCCAACACGGACGTGCAGGTCTACGTCGACGGCCGCTGGTACCGGACTTCGCACGCCGTCGAAGCCGCCCGCCCGCCACCGCAGGTCCACGCGGCGGTCGCCGACGGCACCATCGGCAACGACCTGTCGCGTGGCCGGGGAGCTCCGGTGTACGTCGTCGGGATCCCGCTCCGATCGATCGAAGCCCAGTACTTCGAGAGCTCCCGCCTCGTGGAGGTGCACGACACGCTTCGGGTGCTGCGCGACGCGCTGATCGCGGCCGGGGTGCTCTCCGTCGTGCTCGGGGGGCTGGGCGGGTTCTGGCTGAGCCGGCGCGTGCTCCGGCCGGTGTCCGACTTCGCCGTCGCCGCCGGACGGGTCGCGGGCGGCGACCTCCGCACCCGTCTCCCGACGGACGGGGACCGCGACCTCGATTCGCTCGCAACGTCGTTCAACGAGATGGTGGACAGCGTTGATCAACGGATCCAGCGCGAGTTGCGGTTCGTCGCCGACGTCAGTCACGAGCTGCGTTCGCCGATCACGACCCTCGCCACGTCGATGGAGATCCTGGCCGCGAGCGACCTCGAGATCCCGGAGCAGACACGTCCCGCGTTCGAGCTGATGGGGCTGGAGATCGACCATCTCCGCCAGCTCGTCGAGGACCTGCTCGAGCTGAGTCGCGCCGACGCCGGCGTCGAGGAGCTCGAGCTCAGCCCGGTGGAGATCGGGGAGTTCATGAGCTACGCCGTCGACCCGCGCCGGGTCGGCTGCGCTGAGGTCGTGGTGTCCGAGAACCTCTCCGACAGCCGCTTGCTCGTGGACAAGCGCCGGCTCGAGCGCGTCGCTCGCGAACCTTGTCACGAACGCGCAGACCCATGGCAACGGACTGCGGCGGGTCACGGCCGGGCGCCAGGACGACTGGCTCCGGATCGAGGTCGAGGACGGCGGCTCGGGCGTCGAACCGGTCGAGCGGGCCGCGGTCTTCACCCGCTTCTACCGCGGCGCCGCCGCCGGCCGGCGGGCGTCCGACGGCGGCAGCGGTCTCGGCCTCTCGCTCGTGGCCGAGCACGTGAAGCTGCACGGTGGGCACGTCACGATCGAGGAGGTGGGTCCGGACGGTGGAGCCCGGTTCGTGATCCTGATCCCCTGGCGCGATCCGTGAGCGCCCGCTCGCGAAGCCAGCGCAAGGCGGTCTTCACGGTCGCGCTGAAGTCGTGACGATCAGTCGTCGGGTCTGCACTGGTCCAGACATGGGACCACGACTCCGGGCGGGACCGCGTCGAGCACGAGCTCGACGCCGCGTGACGCCGCTACCTTCCCGGCAACTTGCAACACGGTCGAGCCCGCGGCATCGACCTCTCGGACCTCGGCCATGTCCAGGGTCAGCCGACGTACCGGCAGATCGATGATCTCGAGCAGGAAGCGCAGCAGCTTTGGGGCTGCGAGAGCGTCGAGATCTCCCCGCAGCCAGGCGACCGTGCCCCGGTCCACCTCATGGACGAGGATGCAGCCGAGCTCGCTCGCCGAATCCCCCGGGGGCGAGACCGATTCCGCCCGCATCGCAGTCGACCGGGCTGACGGGTCTTGACGAGTCGCCCCGGTTCGGGACGCTGATTCGATCATCGAACGCTCTCCCTCCTCGACGCGCGACCTCGCTTATACACGTAGGTATACTAGTACACCAGGGCAATGCAGCCGAGCTTCGGAACGCCCGGACCAGAGAGGCAGGGAGGAGGAGGGAGAACGATGATCGAGGTCCATGCGTGTCGGATGACGTTCCGCTGCCGGTCGTGCTCTACGAGCTGGAGCTGGGATTACGTCGTGCGCAGCCAACGCTTTTCGGGTGGTACCGAGATCGACCAGTACTTCCGCGACGGTGTCTCGGTCAGCCCCCCGTTTCGCGGTCCGCGTTGCCCCCGATGCGGTGGTGTGCGGGTCGCCTGCGTCGAAGCCACGCAGGGTGATCCGTCGATCCAGACCGGTTAGAGAGCTCATCGTGAGCTGAGCGTCGTCGGCGCCGCCGTGAGCTCGGGCATCAGCTCGTGCTGCTCGATGCCCCGATGCTCGATCACGAGCGGTTCGAGCATCGCGGCGAGCCGAGTGATCTCCGGCTCTCGTCGGGTGGGTGCCGTCATCGCGGACAGCAGGCGCTCGATGTCGTGACGCAGTCGATCGGCGCGCAACCGCGCGACACCCAGCCGCTCCCGGATCGCGTTCGGCGATGCGTCGATCAAGGAGTCGAGGAACGCCACGTGACGCTCCCAGTCGGAGGCCAGGAGGCCGCAGGAAGCCGGCGTGCTCGGGCCTTCGCGACCGACCTGCACCAGCAGAGCATCGATCCCCAGGTAGTCCCGACACCAGCGGTCAGCCACGCCGTCTGACTGGTGTGCGTCCAAGTTGCCCATGGTCCCTCGTCGCCCTTGCCGTTCGTGACGCGCGCCGTGATGGGTCCGTGCGACCCGAATCCCTGCTCTACTAGTATATCTACGCGTAGATACCGGGATCGAGGCCGTATGCGTCAGGGTCGGGGCGTTCTCCTGACGGAGAGGGAGTGGAGTGCCGAAATCCGAACGCCGAGACGCGAAGCGGAAGACCCGCACCGCCTCGCGAGGTCAGCAGGCCGCTCGGAGCCGGGGGGAGGAGTCGGCCCGGGCGCCCCAGCTCAGCCGCGACAAGATCACGGCGGCGGCGCTCGAAGCTGCCGACCGCGGCGAGCTCGAAGCGTTGACCATGCGCGGGCTGGCGGACGAGCTCGGCGTGACCGCGATGGCGCTGTATACCCACGTCGAGAACAAGGACGACATCCTCGACGAGATCATCGATCGGGTGCTCGCGCGCGACGCGCTCCCGTTGCCGCCACACGCGACCGACTGGCAGTCCTGGACCCTTGAGGCCGCGCAACACCTCCGCGCGGTTCTCACGGCATACCCGGCGCTGCTCGACCGCTACCGCCGCAGACCGGTTGGGGTTCCCGCCGCGCTTCGCCGAATGGAGACGGCGCTCGAGGTGCTGCGGCGAGCCGGGTTCACGGACGATCAGTGTGTTCGTGCCTACGCCGCGATTCACACGTACACGCTCGGTTTCGCCGCGCTGGAGATCGCGCGAGAGACGTCCGCCCAGCGCGAGCCCCGTCGAGCCGCGGGAGGGCTCACCGAGGCATCGCGCCACTACTGGCCTGCGTTCTTCGCGAGTCTGACCGCCGACGAGTTCCCGAATCTCGCACGCCTCCAACCCGATCTCGTCGAGTTCACCGCCGATGCCCAGTTCCGCCACGGCCTCCTCGCCCTGCTCTCGGGGCTCGAGGCCCGGCAATCCGAGAACGGAGAGCGATCACTCCGCTGACGTGAGTTGACCCCGGTTGCCGTCGCCGGGGTGGCGACTCGTCACCTTTCGGTCGCGGGATCAGCCGGCGGATCGGGCCACAACGCGTCGTCTGGTGCGTCGCTGCGGAGCACCGAGAACGCGCCGCGCGACTCGAGGAGGGCTACCCGGACCTCGGCCAGCGACGCGATCCCACGCTCACGGAGCGCGGTGTCGAGATCGTCGCGGGTCATGTGGGCGCGGCGCAGCGCGTGGTCTCGCACCTGACCCGCGACGACAAGCACCACGGCGTGTCGACCGAACACCTTGCGCGCGCCGGTAAACCGCACCCGCGCCGCACTGATCAGGTTGTGGGTGATGAGGAGTGCGACGACCGCGGTGACACCCTGGACGTAGCTGGGTGAGCGCGTGGTTGCGGTACGGGCGACGATCGCGCCCAGCGCGACGGCGACGGCGAAGTCGAAGATCGTCATCTGGGTGAGGGTGCGACGTTCGCCGAACCACCGCAGCGCGAGCACGGTCGAGACATAGATGAGCACCCCGCTGAGCGCCACGTACCCGGCGGAGCGCCACGATCCAGCCAGCCATGTGTACATGGGAGTCAGAGGCTGGATGCGCGGGTAGCGGCGAATCGCGTGCACTCGGTCCAGCGGATGCAACGCGCGGTCATGACCAAGACCTCATGGGTTGCGTGGTACCCCTTCAACCGCGCTCGAGAAACTTGGACGATCCTGCCGGTCAACCCTGTCGCCGTGGGCTTGCGGTGTTTCGCCGGAACTGGTCGATCGACTCGGCCAGCCCGCTCGGTCCTTCGGTCGCTGGTGTCTCGAGGAGCTGATGGCGATCGATCCGGTCGAGTCGCAACGGGTGAAAGCCTTCCATCACGACTTCTGCCATCTCCGTGTCCGGCTCACACGAGACCGTCACGCCCCGTTCGGCCGCCAGCTCGTCCGCCGGGCTCTGCATCGCGAAGCCCCCACCAAGGAGCGCCCCGACCACCGAGCCGAACAGCGCGCCCACGAGCGCGCCGATCCCGAGCTTGACGAGCAAGCCCGCGGGTGCGGTATAGAGCAGACCGAGGGGGAGGCCCACCAACGCGCCGGCGAGACTCAGACCGACCGCGAACGAAAGTGCACCTCGAGTCTGCTCTTCGGTCAAGAACGCGGCGACGCCACCCCAGCCTTGGCTGAGCTCTGCATCCATCTCGGCCGCCGTCGATTCATCCGCGTCCGATCGGTCTGCGATCACGATCTCCGCGTTGTCCGGCGCCGCGTGTCGAAGTGTCTCGGCGACATCCGCTGCGGTCTGCTCGTCTGGGTACACACCAAATTAGGACTGCCATATCAGCCCTCCTGTCACGGGAACACCCCTGCCGTTGATCAGCTCCTACCCCGCGCCGGATACGCGGAAACCGAGCGAGGCAGGGAACGCGACGCTGGCGGAGACAAGGGTCAGGTCCCGTCGTCGTCAGCGCCCACTCCCCGCGGAACTGACCGGTTCGCCTCGAGGAGCGACGAGAGATTTCGAGCCGGGGCATCCCGTCGGGCTTCCACGTCCTGGGCCTCACCCAGCACGCCGACATTCCTCCCACGTCGGGACCATTCCGCGTGCTGCAGGCGACTCGGCCAGCTGCCGTTCCCCGACTTGGACCCACCGAAGCGCACTCCTGCATCGCCGAGCTCGAGACTGAACTGTGGCGCGTCCTGCTCCGAGCACGACGCCGAGGAGGCCGATCGGCGCCGCGAGGAGCCACAGCGGACGTAGACGAGTTGTGCGCGACGGCCTGGTCACCCGCGCAGCGCGGCGATGAGGTCGTCTTTGTTCATCGACGTGCGTCCCTCGATGCCGCGCTCGGCTGCGAGGCGCTGGAGCTCGTCCATGGTCCGGTGCTCATAGGGGAGACCGGGGCGGTGGAGCGGCGCCTCGCGGTCCACCTCATCCGCCGCCCGCTCCGCAGCGTTCGCAGCAGCATCCGCGATCTGATTTCCACCGTGCTGCGACTGCGTCTGCGCCGGTCTCCCGAGCGCGGTCAATCGCCTGCTCCGTCTCTGATTCCAGAGAGTGCAGCTCTGCACTCGTCGTGCGCTTCGCCCGTCCGGTGACGCGTCGTCCTCTCACGGAAAGACGGTCGACGGCCGTGAACAGCTTCGTCGTCAGCTGCCCCTCGTCGGGCAGCAGCTCTGCGTCACTGCGCCCGCGGGCCTTTGCGACCGCGAGGTCGACGGCTCCGATGACGGCGTGGGCTCCGTCCGAGATGACGTCGGTAGCGACGTCAACGGATCCGCGGCCCGCCTGCACTGCCGAATCGGCCACCGTCCGGGTCGCTTCGGATGCTCGTTCGGCCGACTCTCGGACCCTTTCTGCATCTCGTTCGATCTTCTGTGTTGTCATGGCTGTTCCCTCCGGTGTCAGGAAACCGAGCCGTGCCTGATCGCGGTCAAGTCGGTCGTACACCGCCATGGATTCGCACGGGAACACCCGACCTCCGCGCGAGCTCGCGGGCACGACGAACGGCTCGGTCGAACTCGGTCTCAATGGATCGCTCTGTGAATGCGCCCGACCTGAACACGACCCACTCGTCGGCGGACCGGTTGTAGACGTGGACCATTTCGGGGGCAGGCATGTTCACCACCTCATGGCTCGTGAAAGCCGCTCATTGTCGGACTTACCCACGCGATCCGCTGGTAAACGTTGGCTGGTGCCCTCATGCACGCTCGTTCCACGCGTCACGGTTCTCAGCGGCAGGGAACGGCGACCCGGGCTCCTGCTGGGTTGGCCCTTCCAGCCCACGGGTACGGCCAACCCATGAGGTCGGCAAGAGTGCACGGGTGACAGTGTGTTGATGACGCAATGAGGATCGAAGATCGGCGTCTCGGCGCTCGCGGAGCGCTGGCGCGGCAGTCTGTTCGTCGTCCCGATGATCTTCGTGATCGGCGGCGATCGTCCTCGCCGAAGTCGGCATCGCGGTCGACCGGAGCCTCGGCGCGGGGACGACGAGGCTCCCGCTGGGCCTCACCTCGACGGTCGCGAGCGCGAGATCGGTGCTCAGCACCGTTGCCGGGGCCACGATCACCGTCGCGGGCATCGCCTTCTCGGTCTCGCTCCTGACGATCCAACTCGCGTCGAGCCAGTACTCGCCCCGGGTCGTGAGCGGTCTCTTCCGCGACCCCTTCAACAAGCGGGTCATCGGGATCGTGGTGGGCACCTTCACGTATTGCCTGGTCGTCCTGCGGTCGGTCCGGTCCGCGATCGAACAGCAGGGGCAGCCGGTCGTGCCCAACGTCTCGGTCGCCGCCGGGGTGTTGTTCGGGATCGCGGCGGTGCTGGCGATCATCGCGTTCATCAACCACAACGCGCACGCGATGGACATCAGCGAGATCCTCGACGATGTGACGCGCGACGCGATTGATGCGGTCGAGCGCCATTGGTCTTCGAATGCGCTTCAACCCTCTCCGGTGCAACAGCCCGAGGTCGTGCCCGAAGGTCCTGGACTCGAGATCACCTTCGACCGGGACGGTTGGGTGCAGCTGCTCGACCACGACCGGCTCCTCGGACTGGTGCCCGAAGGCGGGACGATCCGACTCGACACCGCAGTCGGGCGCTACGTCGTCAACGGGTCGCCCCTGTGCACGCTGTGGCCGGCGCCGTCCGACGGTGACGAGGCGACGAAGGACGCGCGCGCGGCCGTCCACGTCGGGGAGACGCGCACGCTCCAGCAGGACGCGTCCTACGGAATCCGCCAGCTCGCCGACGTTGCGTTGAAGGCGCTGTCGCCGGGCGTGAACGATCCGACAACGGCGCAGGACGCGATCTTCCACATCGCCTCCGTGCTCCGAGCGTTCCTCCACCACGATCCCCCGAACCGAGACGTGAGCCAAGACGGTCGCCGGCTGATCCTGGCTCAGGCGGCCGGCTACGAGCAGCTGATCGGCCTCGCCTTCGACGAGGTCAGGATCGCGGCGGCACCGTACCCGTCGGTCGTCATCTATCTCCTCGAGAGCATCGCGCTCTTGCAGACGGCGCTCGGCACACCGCGCGACGGCGTGGCCCAGATCCTCGATCGGCACGCGAGCCTGATCATGCAGGCCGCGGCGGGCGCCGGTCTCGGTCCGACACGATCTTGGTCGCGTCGAACACATCTACGATCAGCACTTCGTGATTCCGTGGCCCGAAGCCCGGGTCGCGCCGAACTGGCCTCCGGGCGAGCCGGCCGCGCGATGAACGCGCAGTGGGAACCGACGGTGTTGCGCGAGTACGCGCTCGTCGCGGACGGCGAACGGGGCATCGTCGTCGGCCCGCACGGAGAGATGGTGTGGCTGTGCTTCCCACGCTGGGACAGCCCCGCGGTGTTCGCATCGCTGATCGGCGGTGGCGGCGGCTATCAGGTGGTGCCGAGCGGCGACTACGTCTGGGGCGGCAGCTACGAGCCGGGGAGCCTGATCTGGCGAAGTCGTTGGGTGACGGGTTCGGGTGTGGTGGAGTGCCGGGAGGCGCTGAGCCTTCCGGGCCGATCGGATCAGATGACCGTGCTGCGGCGCGTCACCGTGCAGCAGGACTCGACCATCAGCGTCAAGCTCGCGCTGCGCAGCGACTTCGGGCAACGGGGGGTCCGCGACCTCCGGCTCGCTGACGACGGTTGCTGGCGTGGGCGACTCGACGGGATGCGCTTCTGCTGGACCGGGGCCGCGGAGGCCGTCGTGGTCGAGAACGGCCGTCATCACGACCTCGACCTCGCAGCTGCGCCTCGCCGCCGGTGGGACCCACGACCTCGCGCTGACCCTGACGGTCGGCGAGGAGCCGGAGGCGGTCGACCCGGACCGCGCCTGGTCGGCGACCGAGGAAGGATGGCGGCGCCACCACGTGGCCGGCGCCGGGCTCATCGCGGATCGAGATGTGCACCACGCCCACTCGGTGCTCGCCGGGTTGTCGAGCGGGTCGGGAGCCATGGTCGCGGCGGCCACGATGGGACTCCCCGAACGGGCGGAGAAGGGTCGCAACTACGACTATCGCTACGCCTGGATCCGCGACCAGTGCTTCGTCGGCATGGCCGCGGCGCACGGCGCGAACCCCGACCTTGCTCGACAACGCGGTTCGATTCGTGACGCGGTCGGTTGCACGACGATGGTCCGAAGCTCGCACCGGCGTACACCGTGGCGGGCGAGCCGGTCCCCGACGAGCGCCGGCTCGACCTTGCCGGGGTACCCGGGAGGCGCTGCCGTCGTCGGGAATTGGGTGAACGGCCAGTTCCAGCTCGACGCGTTCGGCGAGGCGCTGCAGCTCTTCGCCGCCGCCGACGAGCAGGATCGGCTGGATGCGGACGGTTGGGCGGCGGCCGAGATCGCAGCTGAGGCGATCGCGGCGCGTTGGCGGGAGCCGGACGCCGGGATCTGGGAGCTCGATCCGGCTCCGTGGACGGAGAGCCGCTTGGCGTGCGCGGCCGGTTTGCGCGCCGTCGCCCGCCGTCCGCGCGCGGGGAGCATGGCCGCGCGCTGGGAGTCGCTGGCCGACACGCTCGTTGCCGACAGCTCGCAGCACGGCCTTCACCCCAGTGGACGCTGGCAGCGAAGCCCGACCGATCCTCGCGTCGACGCCGCACTCCTGCTCCCGGCGATTCGCGGCGCGCTCGCCCCTGACGATCCACGGAGTCGCGCCACACTTCGAGCGGTGCTCGAAGACCTGACGGAGAACGGGTACGCCTACCGGTTCCGCCACGGCGACCAGCCGCTGCATCGCGCCGAGGGCGCCTTCCTGCTCTGCGGCTTCCTGGTGTCGCTCTCGCTCCTCGATGAGGGTGACGTCACCGGGCGCGGCGCGCTGGTTCGAACGGAACCGTGCCGCGTGCGGGCCGCCGGGTCTGTTCACCGAGGAGTTCGACGTCACCCAACGGCAGCTGCGGGGCAATCTGCCCCAGGCGTTCGTGCATGCGCTGCTCATCGAGTGCGCGCAACGGCTCGGTGACGCGGGCGCCGGAGTGCCCGCAGAGATGTCGTCACGGCCCGGATAATCGGCCAGCGCGTGGGTAGGTTCGACCGGAACGAACCCGAAGCACTGCGGAGGGAACATGAGACGAAGGACGCGTTGCACTCGTCACTGGTGCATCAGCCGGAGTCGGACGGGCGACGGCAGTCGCGCTTCGCCGAGCGGGGCTTCGACGTCGCCCTGCTGGCCCGGGGCCGGGCCGGCTTGGAGGGCGCGGCGAAGGACGTGGAGGCCGAGCGGCGGCCGAGCATTGATCCTGCCGGCCGACGTCTCGGACCACGACGCAGTCGACGAGGCCGCGTCCCGGACCGAAACCGAGCTCGGGCCGATCGACGTGTGGGTCAACGACGCCATGACGACGTGCTTCTCACCGGTGTCGGAGACGCAGCCCGAGGACTTCCGCCGGGCGATCGAGGTGACGTTCCTCGGGCAGGTGTGGGGCACGATGGCCGCGCTCGAACGGATGCGACCACGCGACCGCGGCTCGGTGGTCAACGTCGGATCCGCGCTCGCGTTCATCGGGATCCCGTTGCAGGCCGCGTACTGCTCGTCCAAGTTCGCGTGCCGCGGGTTCTTCGAGTCGACGCGGGCGGAGCTGCTGCACGAAGGAAGCAACGTGCGGCTCTCCATGGTGCATCTCCCGGCCGTCAACACGCCGCAGTTCGACTGGTGCCAGACGAGCATGGACCGGCATCCGCAGCCGGTACCGCCGATCTACCAGCCCGAGATCCCGGCGAAGGCCATCGTGAAGGTCGCGCTCGACGGTCGGCGTTCCAAGGTGGTCGGCGCGTGGAACAAGGTGCTCGTCGCCGCGGGTCAGGTCGCACCGGCCCTGGGCAATCACTACGCCGCGCGTGGCGCATGGGACACGCAGCTGACCGACCAGGAGATCCGAGCCGATCGCCCGGACAACCTACGGGCGCCGGCCGATGAAGACGGCGATGCGGGCACGCACGGCATCTTCGACGCGCGTGCCGGTGGCTCGCTCGATCCCAGCTTCCTCAAGTCGCTTCCCGATACGGCGCGCACGTTCGTCGCCGCCGCACTGGCGGATGCTCGAGACCGGGCGCGCCGCATCACGGCCCATCGGTGAAGGGCAGCCCGGTTCCGAGCGGTCGACCGGCAGCTCTTCTCGGGGTTCCGCGTCGCCTGGGGTGCGGTCCTGGTCGCGAGGCCGGGAAGGGCACTGGCGCTGCTCGGCGCTGCCGACGAAGGTCAACTGGCGCGAACAGTGGTGCGCATCCTCGGCGCTCGTCATCTGCTCGAAGCGGCCGCCGAGCTGCGCTATGGCAGATCGGCCCGGGGGGTCGCGACAGGCATCGATGCAGTCCATGCCGCATCCGCGGTCGGCTTCGCTCTGCTCGCCCGGCCGTGGCGGAGAGCCGCGCTGGCAGACGCCGCGATCGCAACGGGCTTCGCGATCTTCAGGTGACGCATCTGCCGCCCTGAGCTTGCCAGCGGCGCCGCGCGGTCGAAGTTTAGAGGCGCTACTGCAGAGGAAAACGTCAATGGAGAATCGATGGAGCTCTGCGACTGTGGGGGAGGACGATGGGTGACGTCAAAGTCGGGGCGCCGAGGTTCTCACCGCACCGGAACCGGCGCTGGCCGTGCCCGCGACCGTCCGAGTTCTCCATCCTCGTCGTCTACACACGTGAAGACATCTTCCTGCAGCTCAGCGGTCGGCTCGGCGCCGGGGGTCTCGAGCGTTCGACGGCTGCGTCGTCGCGGCCACCGAGCAGAACCACGCCGACTCGTCATTGATTGCTCCGGCTTGGACACGTTGGAGGACGCCGGAACCGGGTGCTTTCTCCGCGCAGAGCTGCGTGCGGCCGACGCCGGTGTCGGTCTCGTGCTCGAGGCAATCAGCTCCTCGGTGGAGTGGGTGCTGCGGGACGCGGCGGTCTTGGACCACTTCTCGGTTCGATGACCCTCGAGTTCCGGCGGCGTGGTGCCTCTCGTGTTTCGACGATCAGCCGTCGCCTTCACGCGCGATCGCGCGCGGAGGAGCTCCGCGATGTGGACCGGTGCCCGTCCGGAGCTCTGCTCGATCTGCTCCCGGCAGCTGAACCCGTCGGTGACGACGACCTGGTCGGCATCGAGCTCTCGCACCGCGGGAGCAGGACGCGTTCGCCGACGCGCATCGAGACCTCGTAGTTCTCGGCCGCGAACCCGAACGAGCCGGCCATGCCGCAGCAGCCCGAGTCGATGACCTCGTGGTCCGCTCCGAGGCGCTTGAGCAGCGCAACCTCCGCGTCCATGCCGAGCACCGCCTTGTGGTGGCAGTGCCCGTGCACGAGCGCCCGAACGTGGAGCGGTGGCGGCTGGTAGCGCTGACGCTCCAGGAATTCCGAGAGCAGCAGCGTCTGCCGGGAGAGGCGCCGCGGCGTCGTCGTCGTGGGGGAACAGGTTGATCAGCTCGTCCCGGAACGCGGCGACGCAGCTCGGCTCCAGCCCGACGACCGGCACTCCGGCGCGGATCCAGGGCCGCAGGGTCCGAAGCGTCTGGCGCCAGAGCCGCTCGGCGGTGTCGAGCATGCCGAAGTCGTAGAGGGGACGGCCGCAACACAGCGGGCGGGGCGGGATCTCGACGAGGTAGCCGGCGTGCTCCAGCACCTCGACGGCGGCTTGGAGCACTGAGGACTCGAGGTAGTTGTTGAACGTGTCCGGCCACAGCAGGACGCGGTCGGTCACGAAGGGTGCATCGCGCGCCGTGCGTGCAGCGCTCGGCGGCGAGTAGCTCTCGGCGATGAACCTCGGGAGCTCCCCGTTGGTGACGATCGGGCTCCCGTCGTGCCGGCGGCCCGGCCCGAGCCGACCCGGAGCCCGGGCCCGGAACCAGTCGGTGAACGTCGGCGACGCGAACCGGGGGATCGTCCGGTCCACGGCGACTCCTCCGGCCTTCTTCACGAGCTTCGACAGGCCCGGCGCATGGGCGACGGCGTTCACCAGTCGGGGAGCTCTGGTCGCGACGCGGGCCCACCAGTAGATCAACCCCATCGCGTAGGCGACGCGTGGACGCAGCCGACGGGCGTAGTAGTGGGAGAGGAACTCGGCCTTGTAGCGTGGCCATGTCGACGTTCACCGGGCAGTCGGTCTTGCAGCCCTTGCACGCGAGGCACAGGTCGAGAGAGTCGGCGACGGCATCGTCGCGCCAGCCGTTGAGCTCGTCGCCCCGCAGCATCTCGAAGAGCATTCGTGCCCGACCGCGCGTCGAGTCCTCCTCCTCCCGGGTCGCCATGTAGCTGGGACACATCGTTCCGGAGTCGACGTCGCGACACTTGCCCACACCGACACACCGGGACGTGGCGTTCGCGAAGTCGAAGTCGTCGTCAGGAAAGGCGAAGTGCGTCTTCACGCGCCGCAGGCTCGCGTCGGGGCCCTTGCGCAGGTTCTCGTCGGGTCGGTACGGGCGCACGACCTTGCCCGGGTTCATCTTCCCGTCGGGATCCCAGATGTCCTTGAACTCGGCGAACGCGCCGACGAGCTCCTCGCCGTACATCTTGGTCAGCAGCGCGGCGCGCGCCTGCCCGTCACCGTGCTCGCCGGAGAGGGAGCCGCCGTAGGACACGACCAGGTCCGCGGCGCGGTCGAGGAACGCGCGCCACTGGGTGACGCCGTGCACCGTGTCGAGGGTGAAGTCGATCCGGCAGTGGATGCAACCCTGGCCGAAGTGCCCGTAGAGCGCGGCTTCGTACTTGAACTCGTGCAACAGGTCCCGGAAGTCGCGGAGGTAGTCGCCGACCCGGTCCGGCGGGACCGCCGCGTCCTCCCAGCCGGGATGGCTCTCGGGCATGCCCGGCACCTGGGCGGTCGCGCCGAGACCCGACTCGCGCACCTGCCAGAGCTTGCGCTCCTCCCACCGGTCTTCGAAGAGCTTGGTGGTCGGCGCGTCCTCGCGCTTCGACACCGCATCGATGAGCGCCTTGGCCTGCGCATCGCTCTCGGCCTTGGTGTCGGCGCCGAACTCGACGAGCAGGAAGCCCTGCCCTCGGGGAGCAGGTCGACATCGTCGGGATGCAGGCCCTTCTTGCGCATGAAGTCGATGAGCTTGGCGTCGATGCCCTCGAGGCCCACCGGACGGTGCTCGCGCACGAGCGGCACGTGGTCGCCGGCCCGGTAGGCATCGGGGTACCCGAGGGCGACGAGGGTGCGCTTCGGCTTCGCATCGATGAGCCGGACCGTGGCGTGCAGGACGACCACGCACGTCCCCTCGGTGCCGACGAGTGCCTTCGCGACGTCGAAGCCGCGGTCGCGCAGGAGCCGGTCGAGGTTGAAGCCCGAGACGCGCCGGGGGATGTCGGGGTACCCGGTGCGGATCGCGTGCTCGTGCTCGTCGCGGAGCTTGCGGAGATGGCGGTAGATCTCGGCGCGCCGGTCCGTGCCCGAGACGATGCGCTCCAGCTCCGCCTCGGAGGTGGAGCCCACGGTCATGCGGTGGCCGTCGTAGGTCAGGACATCGAGCTCGACGACCTGGTCGGCGGTGAGCGGTCCCGGCCCGTAGAGCTCGGCCATCACCGAGTGGATGCCGCACGAGTTGTTCCCGATCATGCCGCCGAGCGTGTTGCGGTCATGGGTGGCCGGGTCCGGCCCGAACGTGAGGCCGTGCTCCTCCGCGGCGCGCCGCAGGTGATCCAGGTTGCATCCCGGCTCCACGACCGCGATCTGCGCGTCGGGATCGATCGAGCAGACCCGGTTCAGGTACTTCGAGAAGTCCATGACGACCGCGACGTTGGTGCACTGCCCGGCGAGGCTCGTGCCGCCACCGCGACTGGTGATCGGGCTGCCGTGACGCCGGCACGCGGCGACCGTGGTCACCACGTCGTCGATCGTCCGCGGGACCACGACGCCGATCGGCACCTGGCGGTAGTTCGACGCGTCGGTCGAGTACGCGGCCCGGCTGCCGACGTCGAACCGGACCTCACCGTCGATGGTCGCGGCCAGCTCGGCGGCCAGTGCCCGCGCGTCGTCGTCGAGCAGGTGGGACAGCTCGACGGGCGTGACCGTGTCCATGCCCTCGAAGTGCCGTGGACTCGTCATGTCGTGCGGCTCGGTCACTGGCGGAACCTCTCTGCATCGGAACGCTTGAGCTCGATCCCCAGGCCGGGCCGGTCGCGATCAGGCCGGAGCGCGCCGTCGACGGGTTCGAGCACGCCGTCGAACAGCATCGACTCGACGCGCACGTGATCGGCGAAGTACTCCGCATGGCGCAGGTGCCAGACGCCCGCGCACGCGTGCGCGCTGACCTGTGGCGCGGTGTGCGACGAGAGATCCATGCAGTGCGCGTCGGCGATCGCGCCGACGCGCAGGAACGACGTGATGCCACCGCAGCGGGTGACGTCGGCCTGGAGGCAATCGACGGCGCCGGCGTCGAGCATGCGGCGGAAGTAGGGGAGGTCGTACCCGTACTCACCGGCGGTGATGTCCATGCCCGGAGGCGCAGCAGTCGCGGATCAGCCGCAGCCCGTCGAGGTCGTCCGAGCTGACGGGTTCCTCGAACCACGAGACGTCCTGGTCGGCGAAGGCGTGCGCCATCGCCAGCGCCTGCTTGCGGGAGTACGCGCCGTTCGCATCGACGAACAGGCCGACGCCGTCACCGATCGCGGCGCGAGCCGCAGCAACCCGACGCACGTCCGCCTCCGGGTGCGCGCCCGACCTTCATCTTGACGGCGCGAAGGCCCTGCTCGGCCCACGCGCCGAGCTGCGTCGGCGAGCTCGCGCTCGGACGCGCTCGTGAAGCCGCCGCTCCCGTAGACCGGTACTGTCGGGATGCGTCGCGCCGACCGCGTCGCTGACCGAGATCTCCAACAGCTTCGCCTTGAGGTCCCACAGCGAGATGTCGACGGCCGAGATCGCGGCGCTGACCACCCCGGCCCGGCCCTGGTTGCGCACCGCCCCGGCCATGGCGGACCACGTCGCGTCCGATGGCCATCGGGTCGGAGCCCTTGACGACGCTCGCGAGGGTGTCGTGCACCACGTTCGCCGCGGCCGGCGGCGCGTAGCAGTAGCCGATGCCCGTGGTCGCGCCCGCAGTGACCTCGACGATCACGATCGTCGTGGAATCCCAGGTCAGGGTCCCGTCCGACTCCGGCGCCGGGGTCGGGATCGTGAACGCCGATGCCTCGACGTTCTCGACCGCGAGTCCCGTGCCGGCGGCGATCACCGCTCGTCGTCGTGCTCGCGCCGCCACGGACCTTGGCGAACATCTGCGACGCCACCGCGCGGGCACTGTTCTCGACGACGCTGACCGCGTCGGGATCGCCGCGCAGCAGCGACTGGGCGACGCCCTTGGCCTGCTCGAAGGTGACGTGCGCGGGGAGCGGGCGGGACGTTCTTGTCGGTGATCACGTCGAGGACGACCGGTCGGTCCGAGGCGAATGCCTCGTCCCAGGCGGCTCCGAGCTTGTCGGGATCGTCGACGCGGATGCCGCGCAGGCCGAGCAGGTTCGCGTAGCCGGCGTAGTCCATGTCCTCGAGCAGCTGGCTCGTGTCGTAGCGCGGATCGCCGGCCTCGCGCATCTCCCAGGACACCTGGTTCAGATCGTCGTTGTGCAGGATCAACACGATGAACGAAGGGTTGTCCCATTCACGCCAGTGCCGCTTCACCGTGATGAGACCGTTCATCCCGAGCATCTGGAACGCGCCGTCGCCGATGGTGCACACGACCGGCCGCTCGGGAAACGCGAACTTCGCCGCGATGGCGTACGGCATGGCGGCCAGCATCGTGGCCAGCCGGCCCGAGAGGTTGCCCATCATGTTCCGGCCGAGCTTGATGTGATGCCCGTACCAGTCGGCGGTCGTGCCCGCGTCTGCGGTGACGATCACGTCGTCCGGGAGCCGCTCGTTGAGCGTGTGGAACGCGAGCCGCGGGTTCACGGGTTCCGCCTTCGCCTTCGCGGCGCGTTCGACGGTGTCGTCCCACGTCCGCATCGCCGTCGGCGATGCCCTGCTGCCAGCTCAGGTCCTGCTGCTGCTCGAGGAGGGGGAGCAGCGCGGCGAGCGTGGTCTTCGCGTCGCCCCAGAGGTTGACGTCCATCGGATAGCGCAGGCTCAGGTGGGCCGGGCTGAGATCGATCTGCACACCACGCGCCTGACCGCTCGGCGGGAGGAACTCGCCGTACGGGAAGTTGGTCCCGACCATGAGCAGCGTGTCGCAGTCCTGCATCATGTCGTAGCTCGGCTTCGAGCCGAGCAGACCGAGCTGCTGGGTGTGGAAGGGCACGTCGCCGGGCACCGCGCCCTTGCCGAGCAGCGCGGTGACGATCCCGGCGCCGAGCCGCTCCGCGACGGCGAGCACCTCGTCGGTGGCATCGAGCGCGCCCTGCCCGACCATCATCGCGACCTTCTCGCCGCGGTTGAGCACCGCGGCGGCGGCCTGGAGCTCGTCCGGCGGTGGCGCGACCCGGGTCGACGCATGGCCGATCCCGGTTCGAGAGACCCAGTGCTCGAGCGTGGGCGCTTCCATCTCCAGGTTCTGGACATCGGCCGGCAGCACGATCACGGTGGGCTTGCGGTACGCGCGCGCGATGCGGATCGCCCGGTCGACGACCATCTGGGCCTGCATCGGCGTCGTGACGGCCTTGACGTACTCGGCGACGTCGCCGAACAGCCGCTCCATGTTGAGCTCCTGTTGGAACTCGCTGCCCATCGCCACCCGCGCCTGCTGGCCGACGATCGCCACCACCGGCTGGTTGTCGCACTTGGCGTCGTACAGGCCGTTCATCAGATGCACCGCGCCGGGCCCGGACGTGGCGATGCACACGCCGATCTCGCCGGTGAACTTCGCGTGCGCGCACGCCATCAGCCCGGCCATCTCCTCGTGCGTCGGCCGGATGTACCGGAAGTCCTTCTCGTCGCGTTCGGCCCGACCGAGGGCACCGTCGAACCCGCCGATGCCGTCACCGGGAAAGCCGTAGAACCGGTGCAGATCCCAGGCGATCAGGCGGTCGATGACGAAATCGCTGACGGTGTACACACTGGCCTCCAATCGGCCCCGAAGGGCTCGCGACGAGACTGCACGAAGCGACACGGTCCGACGCGGGTGCGGGCACGGTCGTGAGCACCACATCGACGTCGGATGCGCCGACTCCTCGGCCGTCGACCCCGGATCGGTCGCGTGAAACCGAGGTGCAGACCGGCGGTCTGCTGGAGGAAAGCCATCTTCCACGCGCCGTCCCAGAGCGATTAGGCGCTCGCGACAGTGCGGTGTACCGGAGTCGCCACGACGTCGTCGACGCGGTACGCGACGACCTCGCAGTGCTCGCGAGGCTCACCACGAGCTCGTCCTGCAGATCATGACGAGCTCCACGGGGTGCACTGATCAACTCGATCGCCTCGCCCGGTCGACGACGACCTTCCGTTCGGAAGTAGCATCGGGACGTGGGCGAGAACCCGTGAGAGAAGCCGTGGGATGCCGCGCCGTCGGACGAGAGCCTGCCCGCGTTCGAGCGACAGCGGATCGGGCTCTCGACTCGGCGTGGCATCAGGCGCTCGCCTTCTCGTGCATCCGTCGAAGCATGGCGGGGCCTCCGGTGGTCAGGAACGCACGACGAGCACCGCGGCGAGGGCCAGGAAGATGAGGTTGAGCACGGTCGTGTAGTTCCACGAGATCGAGCTTCGACGACCTGCGCGTTGCGATCGGTGGGTGTGAGACCGAGCACCGCGAAGAGCAGCTTCGACGACGTACCCCGCGCCGACGATCGTCGCGTAGAACGTCACGAGGAGGAACATGCTCATCTTCCACCCGTAGTACTTGCGGTAGATGTTGAGGATCGGCAGCACGATCAGGTCGGCGAAGATGAACGCGACCACCCCGCCGAAGCTGATGCCGCCGTTCCAGAGCACCGCGGCGAGCGGGACGTTCCCGACCGAGCACACGAAGCTCGCGCATCGCGACCAGCGGACCGACGAGCGGCCCCCACAGCTGCGCGAGCAGAGGGTGGTCGACCAGGAAGAAGCGCTGCCAGAACGACGACGGCACCCACGCCGCGAGCGACCCGGCGATCAGCAGACCGATCACGATGTCGCCCCAGATCGACGCCCAGTCCATGACGAAGAAGTGGCTGATCGCGGTGAACCCGCGCGACGAGGTGATGCGCGACCAGATCGAGCCGCTCTCGACGGCCATGTCGTCCATCGCCGCGTGACCCTCCATCCGACCCGCGATTCCCTTCTCGGCCTGGCGCGCGCATCTTCGACGAGCTGGGTGCGCAGGAAGATGCGGAAGAGCACCGCGAGCGTCGCGATCATCAATGGGCCGCCGACGAACTCGGCGAGCGTGAACTGCCAGCCCATGAGCACCGCCAGGATGACCCCGAGCTCGATGACGAGGTTCGTCGACGCGAACTCGAACGCCATCGCGGCGGTGAAGTCGGCGCCCTTGCGGAAGATGCGACCGGGCGAGCGCGACTGCGGCGTAGGAACACGACGACGACGCGGCCCCGAGCCCGGCCGCGACGCACAAGCGTCCGCGGCGAGTCGTCGGGCAGCAGCCGGATCATCTCCCGCTTCGAGACGACGGCCTGGACCACCCCGGAGAGCGTGAAGCCGAGGATCAGCCCCCACAGGATCTGCCACGCCATCGAGCCCGCGAGGCTGAGCGCGTGCCCGACTGCCGCCAACCGCTCAGCGACCCGCCCGCTCCGCCGAAGTGGCACCGAACTGCCTCGAGCCTGCACCTGCGCAGGGTGCCGGGGGACCCATGGCCGGCCGTGTACCCGATTTCGAACGCAATGGAACCTCCGGGGCCGTCGGCCCACCGTCGTTTCGTGACGCGATTGCCGGGTGTTCGTCACCGAACCCGCGCGTCGACCGGCGATGGTCTCGCGATGAGCGCTCTCACCGTGTTTCAAGGCGACGAGGTTCTTCGCGTCGACCTTTCCGGCGCCTTGGACGACGAGATCGGCACGCAGCTCGTGGAGCTGACCGCGATCGCCTTGAGCGTCAGCCCGGAAGTCGTGATCGACGTCAGTGCGGTCACCGAGTGGACTCCGGACGGACTCGAAGCGTTGTTGGAGTGCGCGGATCTCGGCGCTCAGGTCCCGTCGGGAACCCCAGCGGAGCCGCCGGACCGGTGAACACCCGTTCAGGGTGGGATTCGGATCCGCGGCCCAGGGCATCATGGGAGGCATGCCGCCGCTGGGGATCCTCGTCGTGGAAGATGATGACGGGATTCGCACCACCCTCCGCATGGCCCTGGAGGACGAGGGCTACACGGTGGCCGAGGTCGAGAGCGGTGAACGAGCGATCGATCGCCTGGCCGCCGCACCGGTGGATCTCCTTCTCGTCGATCTCATGCTTCCGGGTATGAACGGCTTCGATCTCGTGCGTGAGGTTCGCCGCCGGAGCACGGTCCCGATCGTGATCGTCACCGCGCGTTCCGACAGTCACGACGTCGTCGCGGGACTCGAGGCCGGTGCGGACGACTACGTGCGAAAGCCCTTCGTCGTGAAGGAGCTCGAGGCGCGGATTCGCGCGCTGCTCCGTCGTTCGAGAGCCGAACCAGTGGATCGAAGCCGCCGACGTCTCGGTGCACCGGATCGGCGATCTGGAGATTCGGCCGGAAGCGGGGACGGTCCATCGTGCGGGCGATCCGGTCTCGTTGACCCGTACGGAGTTCCTGCTGTTGTGTGAGCTGGTCGAGAACGAGGGAATCGTCCTGAGCCGCGAGCAGCTGCTCGAACGCGTCTGGGGGTACGGCTACTTCGGTGACAGCCGGCTCGTCGACGCGCACGTTCGGCGGCTCCGAACGAAGATCGAGAAGGATCCCTCGAACCCGAGCATGCTCAGAACCATCCGAGGACTTGGATACAAGCTCACGGCATGACGGGCGGCCCGTTCGCGCGGCGAGGAGATGACCCTCCCGCGCCAAGATCACGCGATGGCAACTCGAAGCGCGCGTCTTCGGCAAGGAGCCTGGGGAGAGTCGTTGGGTTGACGAGCAGGAGGCGCAGACCATGACGACCCGCATCGACGACTCGACGCATCGGCCTTCCACTGCAAGATCCTCGCTCGGTCACGGGACGCGCGCCGCGCGCCGCGCGGCTGCGATCATCGTTGTCACGCTCGGCATCGCCGTGGCCGCGGTGGGCTGCGCGCCGAGATCGACGACTCACTGGGACGGGCAGCCCTGGACGAACTCGCATCCAGAGCCGTGTCGAAGGTACGAGCCGATCACCTGGGACTGGGTAGCCGCGCATCCGGACAGCCCGTGTGCGCAGATCACGCAGCTCCCGGCGTCGGCCGAGCTCGGTCCCGCGTGCTCGCTCGAAAAGGGGGGACCGCTCGTGTGCACGGACGGGGCTTCAGGCTGGAATCGCGCCCGCCGCTCCACACCGACCTTGGCGGGCAGGGTCCGGGCAAGGTCGAACGCGGTCTCCGCGGCTTGTGATTGATACCCCAGGGGGTATGTACTACAGTACCCCGGATACCCATAGGGGTATTCCAGTCCGAGCCAGGAGCAGGCATGACCACCATCTCCACCCCAGGTACCCCGGCGCTCGAGCACGCCCCGTCGGAGCCGCCCGACACCCGGGCGCGCTTCTCCCGGCTGGCGGCGTCGATGGCTCGCCACCGTCGGATCGTCATCGCGGTGTGGCTGGTGGTCGCGTTCGCGGCGGCGCCGCTGGCGCTCACCCTGACCGGCGCGCTGTCGGGAGCCGGTTGGGAGGCGCAGGGATCGACGGCACAGCAGGTCCGCGACGAGCTTCGGAAGGACTTCCCGGCGCTCGGCGCCGAGAACCCGGTCGTCGTCTACCGCCAGAGCGCTCCGATCGCCTCGGATCCGAGCGGCCTCCGCGCCCTCGTTCGTTCTCTGCAGCGCGCCCCGCGGGCTCGTTCGGTCGCGGACCCGCTCACCCTGCCCGCCGATGCCGGCTTGATCTCACGTGACGGCCGGACCGCGATCGTGCCGGTGGATCTCACGGTCACGTCGGACGCATCGCGACCCGTTGCGGCCGGCGCTCTGGGGTCGTACGTCAGCGGCCTGAAGCTCGCGCCCGGTGCGCGCGCCGACGTCACCGGTGAGTGGCCGGTGTGGAGCGACTTCAACAAGGTGAACGAGGAAGCGCTGCACAAAGCGGAGCTTGTGAGCGGCATCCCGACGATGATCCTGTTGTTCTTCGCGTTCGGCTCGCTGATCGCGGCGCTCCTGCCGCTCCTCCTCGCGATGGCTGGCATCGCGGTCGGCTTCGCATTGCTGCACCTGCTCGGGATGGCGACCCCGTTGTCGGTGTGGTCGATGAACTTCTCGATGATGATCGGCCTCGCAGTCGGGATCGACTACAGCCTGTTCATCGTCAGCCGCTACCGCGAGGAACGCATCGAGGGCAAGGACGCGATCGCGGCGATCGAGAACACGCTCTCGACCGCCGGCAAAGCGGTGTTCCTCTCCGCCATCACGGTCGTGCTCGCGCTCGCAGCCGTCTTCCTCGTGCCAGTGATGGTGTTCCGCTCGATGGCCCTGGGCATGATCCTCTCGGTCGTCGCGGTCGCGCTCGCATCACTGACGCTCCTGCCCGCGCTGCTCGTCGCGTTGGGCGACCGCGTGCTCGTGACCCGGGGGAAGAAGGACCCGGACATCGTCGCCGAGGGCCGTTGGGCCCGGTGGACGGGCGTCGCGTTGCGTCGGCCGGGAACCGTGCTCGCGATCGGGATCGTGCTGCTCGGCGCGCTGGTGCTTCCCGCGGTGGGGATCCACCTGGGCATGCCCGGCGCCCGCGTCGTCGACCAGGGCCATACGAGCCGAGACGGATACGACCGGCTCGTGCAGTCCTTCGGCCCCGGCGCCGCTGCGCCAGTGTTCATCACCGTCTCCGCCGCCGACGCGCCCACGGTCGTCAAGGTCGCCGCGGCACAGGCAGGAGTCGTCGACGCGCGCGTCGTGACCCCGGCCGCGACATCGGGACGGACCGTCGTGCGGGTGACCGGATCCACCCCCGTCGACGACTCGCGCACCGCCACGCTCGTGCACCATCTCCGCGACCGACTCTCGGCGGCAGCTCCCAGCGCCCGCGTCGGCGGGCCGGCCGCGCAGAACGCGGATCTCACCTCGGTGCTCACCGGCCGGGCGCCGCTGGCGATCGGCCTGATCCTTCTGCTCGCGTTCGGTCTCCTGTTGCTGGTCTTCCGGAGCTTGGTGATCGCACTCACGTCGATTCTGATGAACCTCGTGACGGTGGGCGCGGCGTTCGGGTTCTCGACGGTCGTGTTCCAGCACGGGATCGGCACCGGACTGCTCGGCATCGAGCACCAGCCGTTCGTGGACGCGTGGGCTCCGCTGTTCTTCTTCGCGCTGCTGTTCGGGCTCTCGATGGACTACCAGCTGTTCCTCCTCGCCGCGATCCGCGAACGCTACGAAGCGACCGGCGACACCAAGCGGGCCATCCGGGAAGGCATCGCCCGCACGGGCCGGCCGATCACCAACGCCGCGCTCGTGATGATCGTCGTGTTCATCGCGTTCGGAGTCACGGGGCCGATCCCGCCGACCGAGCTCGGCCTCACGCTGGCCTTCGCGGTGCTCCTCGACGCCACCGTGGTCAGGGTCATGCTCGTCCCTGCGACGATGGCCCTCCTGGGGGAGCGGAACTGGTACTTGCCGAAGTGGCTCGCTCGGATCCTGCCCGTGGTGAAGTTCAGCCACTGACCAGGTGAGGTCACCGCGTCAAGTCGATCCCTCGTGCCCGCGGGCGCCGTGCACGATCCGGAGGCGCTCGCCGCACTTGGGGCATTTCGACGGGTCGAGACGGGCGTCCATGTGACGACGATCCGCGACAACGCCGTGGACCGAACAGACGAACTCGAAACGCTGCATTGGAGGTCCTCGCGGTGGTGGCAACACACTGCGGGGACCCGACAGGCGTGAGGGGCCAATTGTACCGCAGAAGTCGGGGGAGGGGCACCCCGGGGCCGGTGATGCCCGAGACCAGGACCGGGTCCCCGACGTGAACGAGACCCCTGAGCGGTGCGGGTTCAGGTCGTCGCGAGTGCCGGACCGGTGCTGGCTGCGTAGCCCCCGAGGAGATCGGCGACCGTGGCGAACCCACGCGCTCGAAGCAGCGACGCCGCGGTGGCGGAGCGGTAGCCGCCGGCGCAGTACACGACGGTCGGCCGGCTCGGGTCGAGCTCACCGAGCCGGTCGAGCAGCGTCGGCAACGGAAGGTTCAGCGGATCCCTCGATGATCCCGTCGGCACACTCGGCCGGGTTGCGGACGTCGACGATCTGCAGCGACGGTTCGTCGCGCCGCCACGCCTCGAGCTCGGCGGCCGTGACCCGGGGGGCCTGGGCGGCGAGCTCGGGCCGGTCCGTGAGGACCTGGCCGATGTCGGCGAGTGCGCCGACGACGTGGTCGAACCCGATGCGGGCGAGACGGATCCGCGCCTCGTTCTCGCGCCCGGCTTCGGTGACGACGATGACGGCGTCGCCGGGGCGCAGCACGTCGCCGGCGTACTCGGCGAACCGGCCGTCGAGCCCGACGTTGATCGACCCGCGGAGGTGCCCGGAGGCGAACAGCTCGGCCGCCCGCCCGTCGATGACGACGGCCCCTTCGGCCTGGCGGTGCAGCACGTCGTCGATGTCGAGGCGTGGGGTGTCCTGCGCGTCGTCGAGGAGCTCGCGCTCGGCGCGGTTCGCGTTGGCGGCGAACGCGAAGTACAGCGGGGCGACGGATTGTCCCTGCGTGACGGCCTCGACGAACTGGTCCTCGGTCATCGGCGCCAACGCGTAGTTGGTGCGCCGCTGCTCTCCGATCGTCGACTCGACGGCGGTCGACAGGTTCTTGCCGCAGGCCGAGCCGGCGCCGTGGGCCGGGTAGACGCGGGTCGAGTCCGGGAGGCTCAGGAGCTGGTCGTGGACCGAGCGGAACAGCCGGCGGGCCAGGTCATCCGCGGTCCATCCGATCGACGTGAGCAGGTCCGGGCGGCCGACGTCGCCGATGAAGAGGGTGTCGCCGGTGAGCACGCCCCATGGCGCCGGGATCGCTCGCGTGCTCCCAGACGACGATCGAGATCGATTCGGGCGTGTGACCCGGGGTGTGACGGATCTCGAGCGTGACGTCGCCGAGGGAGAGGCGTTGCCCGTGGGCGAGCCCGTCGATGGGGAAGTCGGCGCGGGCTTCGTCGCCGTAGGAGATGACCGCACCGGTCGCCGCGGCGAGCTCGAGGTGACCCGAGAGGAAGTCGGCGTGGAAGTGCGTCTCGATCACCCGCTCGATGCGCAGCCCGAGCGCGTCGGCGTCGGCGAGGTACTGCGAGACGTCGCGTTGCGGGTCGACGACCACCGCGCGGCCGGTGGACTCGTCGCCGATCAGGTAGCTGAACAGTGACAGGCATCCGAGGTTGTACTGCTTGAAGATCATGCGACACCTCGCTGTGAGCTCGTGGCGTTCGGCGCGTCAGGCCAGCTTGAGGAACATCTTCTGCACGTCGCCGACGTCGTAACCGGCCGCGGCGGAGCGTTCCGGGTCCTCGAGACACCACGTGAGCCCGGCCGACACCAGCAGGAACCCGGCCTGCTCGAGCGCCTTGTTCGCCGCCGCGATCTGGGTGACCACCTCGCGGCAGTCGCGGCCGTCGGCCACCATCTGATGGATCCCCCGCACCTGGCCTTCCACCTTGCGCAATCGACGCTGCAGATCGGAGATCGTCGATTCGGGAAGCTCCATGGCCGGAGTCGCTGGCAGCTGATCGTCTGCTCATGCGCACATGCTAGCCGTTACCCCCGGGGGTATCAAGTCTACCCCTGGGGGTATAGGCTGGTGGCGGTGGAATTCCTGCAATACGTTCTGGCCGGCCTCGGCGTCGGGGTCGTCTTCGGGATGTTCGGCGCCGGCGGCTCGGCGTTCGCGACCCCGGTGCTCGCGCTCCTCGGCGTTCCCGGGCTCCTCGCCGTCGCGTCGCCGCTGCCGGCGATGCTCCCGGCTTCCTTCGTCGGCGCCCGGCGCTACCTCCGGTCGGGCAACCTCGACCGCCGGGTCGCCAAGCTCGCGGTCATCGGTGGCGTCCCCGGCACCCTGATCGGCGCGTTCGCATCGAACTTCGTCGGCGGCCCGAACCTGCTCGTGCTCTCGGGCCTGCTGCTCCTGGGCATCGGCGTGCGGTTCGTCCTGCCCGACCGGGCCGGGGCCGCGCACCGCGCCGCCGGCCGGCGCGACAGCACCGCGATCGTCGTCGGAGCATCCTTCGGCGTCGGGCTGCTGACCGGCCTGCTGGCGAACGGGGGCGGGTTCCTGCTCGTCCCCGTGTTCGTGCTGGTCCTCGGCCTCACCGCGGTCGAAGCGGCCGGCACGTCGATGGTCGTCGTCGGGATCCTCACCATCCCCACCCTCGCCACCCACTGGGCACTCGGCCACATCGACTGGACCGTCGCCTCCGGCTTCGCCGCCGGGCTGATCCCCGGCGCTGCCGTCGGCGCCCGCATCGCGCAACGCATCTCCGCCGAACGTCTGCGAGCCGCATTCGGGATCATGCTCATCGTGTTCTCGATCTTCTTCCTGGTTCGCCAACTCGGATGAACCCCAACGCTCTGACCAATTGCTCGACACCTTGCCCACGGAGGCAGCGATGAACGCATACGGCGACACCCGTGAGACCGGACGGCCATGAGCGACGCGGCGTCGTGGGACGAGCGATACCGAGCCGCCGAGTTCGTCTGGTCGACCCAACCGAACCGGTTCCTCCCCCCTGCGGTCGAGGGCCTGACGCCCGGCCGGGCGCTCGACCTTGCCTGCGGGGAAGGCCGCAACGCGGTCTGGCTCGCGACCCAGGGATGGGACGCGACCGGCGTCGACTTCTCCGCGACCGGGCTCGAGAAGGCGGCGCAGCTCGCCGAGACGAACCAGGTCACCGTCGCGTGGATCCACGCCGACGTCACGAGCTGGCAACCGACCGAGCGGTTCGATCTCGTCGTCGTCTTCTACCTCCAGCTCCCGGAACCGCAACGGCGCGCCGCCCTGGGATCGGCCGCGCGGGCACTGGCTCCCGGCGGGACGCTCCTCGTCGTCGCCCACGACCTCACCAACCTCACCGACGGGATCGGCGGGCCGCAGGATCCGGCGGTGCTCTACACGCCTGACGACGTGCGCGGTGATCTCAGCGGATCCGGCGCCGGTGGCCTCGTCGTCGAGCGCGCGGAGCGGATCGAGCGGCCGGTCGAGACCGACACCGGCACCGCCATGGCCATCGACTGTCTCGTGCGGGCTCGTCGCGAGAAACCCTGAGTCCCGCGCGACGACGAGTGGCTCCGTCCTGGGTTGCTTGATACCCTGGGGGGTATGTGCAGACAGACGAGATGTTCGAAGTGCGGCCGACCGAGCTGGGCGGGCTGTGGAGCCCACGTGGAACAGGTCCTCGGCCACGTGCCACCGGCCGAACGCTGCCGGTGCGGGCCCGACGACCCGGTTCCCGAGCCCCGGGGGTGGCTCCGCCGGCGGCGACCGGCGAAGAACCCGAGCACGTGTGACCCGGGCTCGAAGGGATGCCTGGGATGGACCAGAAGAAGCTCCAGATGTTCTCGTTCCTCGTCTTCACCAAGCTCGAGGGCGCGGTGACCACCGGGATGATCCACCTCGGCGACCAGCTCGGTCTCTACACGGCGATGCGAGCCGCCGACGAGCCATTGCATGCCGACGAGCTCGCCCGACGAACCGGCCTCCACGAGCGCTGGGTCCGCGAATGGGCCTACAACCAGGCTGCCGCGCGCATCATCGACTGCGACGAGGACGAACGCTTCTCCCTCTCCGAGGAGGCCGCCGCGGTCCTTGCCGACCCCGACCATCCGGCGTACGGGATGGGGATGTTCCACCGGTTCCCGAACACGATGGAATCCCTTCGGGCAATGCCCGAGAGCTTCCGCACCGGGCTCGGACACGACTACGACAGCCATGGGCCCGGAAGCCGCGGTGGGCATCGAGCGCTCCTTCGAACCATGGAACCGCACGAACCTGCTGCCGGTCGTGCTGCCCGCGCTGGACGGCGTCATCGGACGGCTCGCCGCGGGACGACCGTGGCCGATATGGGCTGCGGTGCCGGGGGAGCACTCCTGCTGATGGCCGGCGCGTTCCCGAACAGCCGGTTCCTGGGTTACGACATCAGTCGCTTCGCGCTCGGACGGGCCGAGGAGAAACGTCTGGAGGCCGACGCAGCCAACGTGTCGTTCCACGACCCCCGCGCCGAGCCGCTTCCGGCTGACGGATCGGTCGGGTTCATCACCACGTTCGACTGCATCCACGACATGACCCATCCGTTCGAGATCATGCAGATGCTGCGCCGCGCGATCACGCCCGACGGCACCTGGCTGCTCGTCGACATCAAGGCCCACGACACGTTCGCCCTGAACGCATCCGAGAACCCGATGGCGTCGTTGATGTACGGCATCAGCGTTCTGTCGTGCATGTCATCGGCAATGTCGGAGCCCGACGGCGCCGGCCTCGGCACCCTCGGTCTTTCTCCGGCGAAGGCCGAAGAGATGGCACGCGCCGCAGGGTTCAGCCGCTTCCGCCGGCTCGACATCGACCATCCGGTCAACGCGTTCTACGAGATCCGCCCCTGATCGCCGGCCGGACGGTCCGAGCATCAGGGTTGCAGGCGGCGCGCCCAGGGACTTGTGGCCCTACTCGGCGTCGGGGCCCGTCCGTATCCTGGGTTGACGGAATGCCCTGTGGGATGAACGCGCGAGGTGGTGGACATTGACCGATCAGGTTGTGGTGCTGGGTGCCGGGACCGGAGGGACACTCATCGCGAACCGTCTCCGTCGTCGGTATCGCGACGAGCAGATGGCGATCACGGTGGTGGACCAGGACGATCGCCACGTGTACCAACCGGGGCTCCTGTTCGTGCCGTTCGGTCTCCTCGAGGCCGACGAGATCGTCAAGCCCCGTCACGAGCAGCTGCACCGTGGGATCGTCTTCCGCCAGAGCGGCGTCGACTCCGTGCGCATCGAGGGCGACGCGGTGCACCTGTCGGACGGTTCGGTGCTCGACTACGACGTTTTGATCGTCGCGACCGGCGCCCAGCTGCTGCCCGGCGAGACCGAGGGGATGACCGGCCCAGGGTGGATGGAGAAGGTGTTCACCTTCTACTCCCTGGAGGGAGCGGCAGCTTTGCACCGCGCGCTCGAGCAGTTCACGGGCGGGCGGCTGGTGGTCAACGTCGTCGACATGCCCATCAAGTGCCCGGTCGCGCCATTGGAGTTCGCGTTCCTGGCGGACTGGTACTTCCAGGAGCGGGGGATCCGCCACGAAGTCGACATCACGTACGTCACCCCGCTCGACGCAGCGTTCACGAAGCCGGTCGCGTCCGAAGCGCTGAGCGGGTTGCTCGCGGAGAAGGGCATCAACCTCGTAACCGAGTTCAACACCGGTGAGGTCGATGGCGCCGCGGGGCGTCTCGTCTCCTACGACGACCGCGAGGTCCGGTTCGACCTGCTGGTGACCGTCCCGGTCCACGGCGGCGCGGACTTCGTTGCCCGATCACCGGGTCTGGGCGACGAGCTGAACTTCATACCCACCGACTCTCGGACCCTGCAGTCCGACGCGGCACCGAACGTCTTCGTCCTCGGTGACGCCGCCAACGTGCCGACGTCGAAGGCAGGTTCGGTGACCCACTTCGAAGGCGAGGTCCTGGAGGAGAACATCGTGCACTTCCTCGCGGGCGAGCAGCTCGACGCCTCGTTCGACGGGCACACGAACTGCTTCATCGAAACGGGCTTCCACAAGGCGCTGCTCATCGACTTCAACTACGACACTGAACCGCTCCCGGGCCATTTTCCCGGGCGAGCCGGACCCATGCCGCTGTTGAAGGAGTCGCGGCTCAACCATCTCGGCAAGCTCATGTTCCAACCCCTGTACTGGCACGCGCTGCTCCCCGGGCGGGACCTTCCCGGGATCTCCCCGGCGATGAGCATGGCCGGCAAGCAGCGTCCGAGTGAAGAAGAGGAGACACCATGAGCATGCAGACCATCGCCGGCACGGACGTCGAGCTCAACGACGAGGGGTTCTTCGTGGACCCCCAGCAGTGGAGTGACGCGATCGGCGGTCGAGATCGCGAAGTCGGCGGGCATCGATCCGATGACGGATCGTCACTGGCAGGTCGTGCGCTTCATGCGCCAGCAGTACCTCGACACCGGCGCGGCTCCGTCGATCCGCGCGCTGGGCAAGGTCTCGGGCGTGCCGGTCAAGGAGCTGTATCAGCTCTTCCCGAAGGGCCCGGCGAAGCTCGCGGCGAAGATCGCCGGCATCCCGAAGCCACGCGGGTGCATTTGAGCCGACGAACCCGAACACCGACGACTGGAGCGAACCATGGGTGCTGAACCCATCGAGAAGGTGTCGATCATCGTGTCGAAAGGCTCGTTCGACGGCATCTATCCCGCGCTGATCATGGCGAACGGCGCGCGGCATGGAAGGGATCGAGGCGAACGTCTTCTTCACCTTCTTCGGCCTCGACGCGATCAACAAGGCCCGCAACGAACACGTCAAGGTCGCTTCGGTCGGGAACCCGGGCCTCCACTTGGCGACATGGGTCGGAGGCGTACCCGGGATGTCGGCGATGGTCACCCACAAGCTCGGGAAGCGCATGGAGGAGCTCGACTTCCCGTCAATCCCCGAGTTCATGGAGCTGCTCCACGACTCCGGAGCGGGGCTGTACGCGTGCAAGGCGTCGGTCGACATGTTCGAGCTCACCCGGGACGACTTCATCGACGAGATCGATGCCATCATCACGGTCGGCGAGTTCTACGAACAGGCCGCAGGCGCCCAGATCATCTTCACTTGAGTCGGCGACGACGAATGGAACCAACGAGATGATCGAAGTCTTCGCAGACGTCGTCTGCCCGTTCACCCATGTCGGGCTGCGCCGTCTTGTCGACCGGCGCGACGAGCTCGGCTCGAGCGCGGTGCTGCGGGTGCGGGCGTGGCCGCTCGAGCTGGTGAACGGGGAGCCACTGGCCGCCGACGTCGTTGCCGAGGAGGTGGAAGAGCTGCGCGACCAGGTCGCTCCAGACCTGTTCAGGGGGTTCGATCCGTCGCAGTTCCCGGCGAGCTCGCTCCCCGCGATGACCCTCGCGGACGCGGCCTACCGTCGGAGCGCGCGGCTCGGCGAACGCGTGCAGCCTGGCGCTGCGGCATGCGCTCTTCGAGGAAGGCCGCGACATCGGATCGGCCGGAGTCCTCGCCGACATCGCCGGCTCCCACGATCTCGCACCGCCCGACGGTGTCGACCGGGCAGTCATCGCCGCCGACTTGGAGGAAGGGCGCCGGCGCGGGGTGGAGGGCTCCCCGCACTTCTTCGTCGACGACGTCGGGTTCTTCTGCCCGGCGCTCGACATCACCAAGGTCGGAGGCCACCTGCGGATCACCAGCGATCCGGTCGCGTTCGAGTCCTTCCTCGCCGGAGCGTTCCCCGCGGCCTGACCTCGATGCGCCGTCAGCGGTCTATCCGGTGACGCTCATCTGGAGCGGGGCGCGAGCCTGGGTGTCGAACGTGGATGCGGCCGCGGGGTCGAGGTCCGGAGCCTTGAAGAAGCGGTAGCGGTGGATCACGAAGGTGGCGGGCGTCGCGGAGAGGGTCGGATCGGTGATGGGGACGGAGTTGACCGGAGACGAGACGTTCACACCGTTCTGGCCCCACGCGGCCGCGTCGCCGGTGCACTGCGCGGGCGACGCCGGGTTCTTGTCCTGGTAGACCGACGTGACGTTGAGCCCGGTGATGTCCGTGTCGAGCGTGCGGACCGTCACGACGGAACCCTGCTTGCCGGAGACCATCTGCCACATCGACGGAGCCGTGGCGCCGGTCGTGTACGTGATCGGTGCCACCGCGTCGGGCACGCCGTCGATCACGACCCCGGAGTTGCTCGGGTCGGTGTACGTCAGGCCCGTCGTCCCCGTGGCGTAGTCGTCGGCGCTGCCGTAACCGGGGAGTCCCGTGTGCCCACGCAGGTCGGTGACGGTCTCTTCGCGATAGGGATAGAAGATGTTCGTGTTGACTGTGTACTGGTAGCTGTTCGCGCCGAGGTAGGAGCGGATCGCGCGCACAGGCCCCGAGATGTTCGCCACGTATGCGCCCTCACCGGGATTGTTCGCCCCGCCGTCGAAGGTGTCCTCGGACCGACCGCACCCGCCGCCGACGACGTAGTAGTGGGTGCGCTCGAGGAGGTTCTTCTTGTTGGCGCCGATCGTCGTCATGGCCAACCCGTCGTTGAGCCACCGGTCGCCGAGCTGCTCGCTGTATCCCGGCGTGACTACCGTTGAATGCTCGGGGTTGAAGCCCCAGCTGTTGTTCGGACTGAGCGAGGCGTCTCCCATCTTGTAGGTCGACAGGTAAGCGCCCGAGTCGAGGCTGAAGGTGTAGTTGACGCCCGTGGTTCCGGCGCTCCCTCCGGTCAGGGTGTCGCTGTGGAAGAGGTAGACGTATCCGACGTTGTCCGGCGCGAGCGGGTCGGTGGCCTTCACCTCCTCACGAGTGCCGGCGTCGACCCCGGGGGGTGCGGACACGGACGTGTCGGCGAGCTGGCCGGTGTCCTTGGCGAGGAACGAGACCTCGTCGTTCGTGTCGAAGGTCGGATCCGAGTCGTTTGGTGTGTAGGTGGCTGCCGACGTGTAGCCGGCGGTGATGTTCGCCGGAGGCGTGTAGACGAGGATCTTGTACGGCGTCGACGTGCCGAAGAGCTTCGGGTAGCTCGAGGTCGGACGGTGGTAGATCTGCCCCGGGCTCACCAGGTCGCGCTCGTCGACCTGGACGGGGATCTGGTGCCACTCCGTCGCGTCCCACACGAAGCCGACCACGTGCATCGGATCGCTGCCGACGAGCTTCGGGAGCGCGCTGCCGGTGAGCACGACGGGATCGGACTCACGAGAGAGCGTGGCCCCGAAGCGGGTGCAACCGGTGAGACCGAGCAGCACCGGCACCAGGACGGCGACGCCGACGGCCAGACTGCGACGCGGATGCCTCATGTTGGACCCCCCCCAGGGCTCACGATCCGCGGCACGCTAGGGGATCCGATGTCTTCGGGTCACATCGCGCGAGCGGTCTGTGACGCGTGACGCCTCGTGCTCCGATTGGCTCAGGCGTGCCGGCCGGCGGTCCAGCCTTGATGTCGGGCTCGATGATCGGTGGCGACGCTCACTCACCGGGAACCGCGAGGATTGCGATGAAGAGCAACAGCACAGCCAGAGCGATGTTCGCCACGACGATTCGTCTGGCATGGGGAAGCTGCGCTCGGGACGCCGTCGATGCCGCGACGATGGTCTGGCACAGGTAGTACGCGGCGAAGGCGCGTGATGCGACGCTCACGATCCCGAAGACGTCGGTCGCCCACACGACGACCGCGGCTCCGGCGGTGACGACCAGATAGCCGGCGTTGCCCGGCTGGTGTGGTGCCCGACCCGTGATCATCTCGCTGCCACCCGCGGTGTCGGCTGCGGCCGCCGAGAGCTGGCTGGCGACGGCCGCGACCAAGAGGAGGGGCGCGAGCAGCGGTGCGACGTAACGCGCTGGCCTCGATGATCGACGTCTCCTGCGGACCACCGCCCAAGTGCCCGAAGAGGGGAACGATGAGGATGGAGAACACGACGTAGATGACGCCGCTGATGACCTGCGCGCGGCGCATGGTGCGGATCCTGACCTCGGGGCTGTAGTACCGGCCGAGGTACCGCGAGGTCTCGAAGCCCTGCACCACGAGGAGCATGCCGGCGAGGTGGCGCGCGACGGTCAGAGTGCCGCCCTTGATCGGGTGTCGTGAGTAGGCGTCGATCGCGGCGACATGGTGCGTCGCCGCGTAGACGGCCAAGCCGGCCAGCAACCCCGCGATGACCACGAGCTTGATGTCCACCGCGGGAATCTCGAACGCCTCGATTCCATGGAGACCTCGGAACCATCCGATGGTCGCGATCACGACAAGGACCCCGGTGGTGACCAGGCGACCGAGCAGCGCGCCTTCGAGTCCGACGGCTTGCAGCAGGAAAGAAGCGAGCAAGCGGAGGTAGAAGCCGACAGAGATCATGTACGCGAGGCCCAGAAGGATGCGCGCAGCCGATTCGACGCCGACGATGACCCGCGGCGGATGCTCTGAGCTGAGGACCTTCTCGCTGTGCGCGATGTTGAAGCGCACGGTTGCCCCGATCTGCATAGGCCAACATGACGATGCCGGTCATCGCGACCGGAGCCCAGCTCCCGACGGTCGCGGCCAACAGCGGCGCAAGGACGAGGAAGCCGCTCCCGATGATGGAAGCGAGCGGCGTGACCGTCGCCCGCCACCCCTCCGAGCTACGAACTCGACGCGCCCCCAACCCGCACGCGGCGAGGATCATCGCGGCGCACACGGCGAGAGTGGCCATCATCGGTCCCACGGTCCTGTCTTCTCGACGGAGCGCCGCATGATGCCAGAATGATGACCGCTCGAGCAGGCCGGTCGGCGTGAGCCTCAGTGCCGTCGGTGGGTCTGCAAGAAGGCGGACCGATCGATCTCAGCTCATGTGAACGGAGTGCGCGGATGGCGAAGGTGATTGTCGTTGGAGCCGACGGATCGGAAGGAAGCCGAAGGGCTCTGGAATGGAGCGCAGAGCTGGCCCGGGAGGTCGGGGCGGAGATCGAGGTCGTGCACGTGGAGTCGCGGGCCGCGCTCTGGGAGTTCTCGGCGGTCCAGATCGACATCAACCCATATCTCGCCGAGCTACAAGATCTTCTCGATGATCTTTGGACCGAGCCCCTGCGCGATGCAGGCGTCAGCTATCACACCCGGCTCGTTCGTGGTGATCCCGCGACTGAGCTGGTTCGCATCGCAGTCGAGTTGGACGCGTACCTCGTCGTCGCCGGTGCACGGAAGCACGCGGCCCTTCATGACCTGATCGTCGGGGGTACCGCACACAAGCTCGTGAACCGCGCGAACCGACCCGTCGTGCTCGTGCCACCGATGGGGTAGTCGTCTCTCGACATGCTCCGGGAGATGCCGACCCCTCGATTCAGCGGCGCGCCCGGGGGAGCAGCGCGTGGACGGCGTCGAGCGGGTCTGCGTCGGTTGGTGCCTTGTCCTCCCGGTAGCGCCGCACCCGCGCGAAGCGCAGCGCCAGGCCGCCGGGGTACCGCGTCGAGACCTGCGCGCCGTCGAGCGCGATCTCGACCACCTGCTCCGGCCGGACGAAGACCACGTGTCCGTCGCGGTGCGTTTCGAGCTCGAGGAACCGCTCGGTCTGCCACGCGAGCAGCTCGTCGGTGAGTCCCTTGAAGGTCTTGCCGACCATCACCGGAACACCATCGGGTCCGAGCGCGCCCAGGTGCAGGTTGGACAGCAGGCCCCGGCGTCGCCCCGAACCCCATTCGACCGCGAGCACCACGAGGTCGAGGCTGTGGACCGGCTTGACCTTGCGCCAGGCGCGGCCCCTCCTTCCGGCGCCATAGGTCGACGCGAGCGATTTGACCATCGCGCCCTCGTGCCCGGTCGCGAGCGCGTCGTCGAGGAGGCGTTGCGCGACCCCCGCGTCGTCGGTGTGCACCGAGGGGATGCGACGCAACCCGGGAACCGTGTCCATCGCGGCGAGTCGGGTCTCGAGGGGTTCGTCGATGAGATCGCGACCGTCGAGGTGCAGGATGTCGAACCACGACGCGTCCAGCGTGACGGGCCCCGGACCGGTGCGCCGGCCGAAGGTGCTCGCCGAATCCTGGAACGCCTCCGGGAGGCCTGCTTCGGTCACGCCGATGACCTCACCGTCGAGGATCACCGACTCCACCGGGAGCGCGCGCAGCTCGTCGACCACCGACGGCATGCGATCAGTCACGTCGTTGAGGTTGCGCGTGTAGAGATGGACCAGGTCGCCGAGCCGGTGCGCCTGGATCCGTACGCCGTCGAGCTTCCACTCGACCGACGCGGGCCCGGTGCTACCGAGCCCGTTGGCGACGTCGGTCGCGGTCGTGGCCAACATCGGCTGCACTGCGACGCCGACGGTGAGGTGCACGTCCTCGAGCACCGCGGCCCCGCCGGTCAGCGCGTTCCGTGCCGTCTCCGGGAGGTCGCCACTGAGCATCGCCGCCCGGCGAACGAGGTCAACCGCAACATCCGCGGCGACGGCAACCGCGTCCGTCATGAGACCGGAGCGCGCGCCCTGACGCAGCTCACCCGTCAGCAGGGCTCGGACGAAGGCCGCTTCCTCTCTGGTGAGGCCGTCGCCGAGCTCTTCGATGATCGCGGCCCGCCGAGACTCCGACCCGGGCCCGACACACGCCTCGAGCCGGTTCAGCGCTTCATCGAGGTCGTCGATCTGAACCGTCGGCTTGCCCGCGCGTCCCGTCAGGGTGGAGGCACGGGTCCACGCCACCCCGATCCGGCCTTGGCGGGGCGCACCGTTGAGCCACGCGACGGCCACGACGATCTCGTCCGGGTCGAGCGCGCGGAGGAGATCGGCCAGGGCGGCGACCTTCGCGTCGGCGCGACGACGTCGCGCTCAGCGCCGCCGACGTCGCGACCAGGTCTGCCAGCAAGGTCATCGCAGCATCGATCGGATGTTCGCATGCATGGGTGCAGTCTCACATCCGTCACCGGTTTCGGCTCGGCGCCAACGAGGTTTATGGTCCGAGCGTGCAATCGACCGGCGGCGAACCTCAGGCGAGCGGGCTGGCCGCGCTGCTCGACCTCGAGGTGCTCGACCGCGACCTGTTCCGGGGTGAGAACGAAGCGGGCGCGGGTGCGCGCCCGGCGCTCTACGGCGGTCAAGTGGCGGCGCAGGCCTTGCGTGCCGCGGGGGCCACGGTGCCACCCGAGCGGCTGCCGCACTCGTTGCACGGGTACTTCCTCCGGCCGGGTCTGGTCGACCGTCCGGTGATCCTGCACGTCGATCGCGACCGGGACGGAGGGTCGTTCTCGGCTCGACACGTACGCGCGGTGCAGGACGGCGAGGTCATCTTCTCCATGGTCGCGTCGTTCCATGCGGCCGAGAAGGAGTGCGACGTTCGACGCAGTTGTCACCCGAGGGGGTGCAGATCCCGAGACCTTGACCGCACGTCCGTCGCCGTTCCTGGTCGAGGTCCGGGAGGTCACGCCAACCCGAATCACGGGCGGGCAGGTCCGTCACTCCGATTCTCTGTGGGTGCGCGCGTCATCGGGCTTCCGGATGATCCCCTCGTGCACGCCTGCGCGCTCACCTACGTCTCGGATCTCGGCTCCGGCTTCGGGCAGGTCGAGGTCCCGGGTCTTCCCGCCGGCGGTCCGAGCATCGATCACAGCCTCTGGTTCCACGACCCGATCCGCGCCGACGAGTGGCTGCTGCTCGAGCTCTGGCCGCTGAAGGCGAGCGGTTCACGCGGGGTCTACAGCGGCTCGTTGCGGAGCGAGCACGGCCGCCTCGGTGTGCTCATCGCGCAGGAGATGCTGCTGCGCGATCGCGAGCTCAACCCGGAGATGCTCCGGAGGATCGCGCAGTACCTCGGCGTCACCCCGGAGTGAACCCCGCTCCGTCGGAAGGGCGGCGCGAACCGTCGCCGGGCTGGCACGATGACGGCGTGGCTCCGAAGAACGTCGTCGTCGTGCTCCTCGACAGCCTCAACCGGCACCTGCTGGGGAGCTACGGGAGCGGCGAGTTCGACACGCCGATGCTCGATCAGTTCGCGAAGCGGTCGACCCGCTTCACCCGTCACCACACCGGCTCCCTGCCGTGCATTCCGGCGCGTCACGACATCCTGTGCGGCGCGCTCGACTTCCTGTGGCGGCCGTGGGGATCCATCGAGGTGTGGGAGGACTCGATCGTCCACCAGCTCCGCCGCGCCGAGCGTCACGACGATGCTGCTCACCGATCACCCGCACCTCTTCGAGGTGGGCGGCGAGAACTACCACACCGACTTCGACGCGTGGGACTACGAGCGCGGCCACGAGAGCGACCCCTGGCGCACGCGCGCCGACCCGTCGTGGTTGGGCGCACCCGCGCTCCCGGCGGCCGCGGGACCCATCCCGCATCACTACGACCTGTCGCGGACGTGGTTCCGTGACGAGTCCGACTTCCCGGGACCTCGCACGATGGCCGCGGCCGCACGCTGGATCGAGCACGAGGCACCGGCCGACGAGCGCTTCTTCCTCTTCGTCGACGAGTTCGACCCGCACGAGCCGTTCGACACCCCGGAGCCGTGGGCGTCGCGCTACTTCGACGTCGCCGACGACGAGGAGCGGCTGATCTGGCCGCCGTACGCGGTCGACGCGATGGCGAAGGGGCATGCTCGACGAGCGTGCCGCGCGTCAGATCCGGGCGAACTACGGCTCGAAGCTGTCGATGATCGACCACTGGTTCGGCCGGATCGTCGAGGCACTCGAACGGACGAACCGTTGGGACGACACCGCGGTGATCGTGTGCACCGACCACGGTCACTACCTCGGCGAGAAGGACATCTGGGGGAAGCCCGGCGTCCCGGTCTACGAGCCGCTCGGCCACATCCCGCTGCTCATCGCGTGGCCCGGCTGCGCCGCGGGAGAGGTCGACGCGTTGACGACGTCGGTCGACCTGTTCGCGACGCTCGCGGACGTCTTCGACGTCACCGTGCCGCAACGCACCCACGGCCACTCGCTGGTCCCGGTGCTCGAGGGTCGCGACGCGGCGGTGCGTGACTTCGCGCTCACCGGCGTGTGGGGGCGCGAGGTGCACGTGACCGACGGGCACCGCATGTACGCCCGAGCTCCGGTGCCGAGCAACCAGCCGCTGTTCATGTGGTCGAACCGGTGGTCGACGATGCCGGTCCCTGCGTTCCCGGACCTGCGTCTGCCGCGCCCCGACCGCCGGGCGCGCCTCGACTTCATGCCGGGCACCGACGTGCCGGTGATCCGCCAGCCGTTCGCCGAAGGTGATCCGATGCCGCTCTGGGCCGCGATGGGTCGCGCCCGGGACCACCTGCTCTTCGACCTCGACGAGGACCCCAGCGAGGATCGCAACCTCGCGGGCATCGACCGGCCGAGGTCGAAGCCGAGGAGATGCTGCGCGTCGCGTTGGCCTCCGTCGAGGCGCCGACCGAGCAGTACGAGCGGCTCGGGTTGACCTGACGCGGCGTCGTCCTTCTGAGGCTCGACGCCGCGAGCTCGCGCGCTTCCTCGAGCCGTCAGTGCGCAGCTGAACCACGCTCCGTCCCTGGAGCGCGGGTGCTCGAATCGCTGGTCGCAGATGTCAGGATGCCTGCCATGACCAACGAACGCGTGGAGTTCCTCGGCCGGGACGGGAATCGTCTCGTCGGCGACGCGGTGGGGGATCCGTCGGACCCGCCGGTCGTCCTGCTGCACGGCGGTGGCCAGACCCGCCACTCGTGGGGAACGACGCTCGGCAACCTCGGCGCGCACGGCTGGCGCGCGTACTCGGTCGACCTGCGCGGGCACGGCGACAGTGAATGGGCCGCGGACGGCGACTACACGATGGATGCGTTCGCGGGCGACGTCGTCGCGATCGCGCAGTCGCTCGACGCGCCGCCGGCACTCGTCGGCGCGTCGCTCGGCGGCATCTCCTCGCTCGCCGCGATCGGTGAGCATCCCGACCTGACGGTGGCGCGGGCCCTGGTGCTGGTCGACGTGGCGCCGCGGATCGAGGAAGCGGGCCGGAACCGGATCGGCGAGTTCATGATCGAGCACATGGAGTCCGGGTTCGGATCGCTCGACGAGGTGGCCGACGCGATCCAGCGCTACAACCCGCACCGGCCCCGGCCCACGAACCTCGGCGGGCTCGAGAAGAACCTGCGCCGCCGCGACGACGGCCGCTGGTACTGGCACTGGGACCCGGTGTTCATCACCGGTCCGCTGGGTGGACCCGACGAGACGCGCTCGTCGCTGATCGACCCGGAGCGGTTGCAGGCCGCGGCGCGTGGGCTGCACGTCCCGACCCTGCTGGTGCGCGGCCGCCAGAGCGACCTGCTCAGCGAGGAAGGCGCGCGTGAGCTGCTCGAGCTGGTGCCGCAGGCGTCGTACGTCGACGTGGCCGGCGCGGGTCACATGGTTGCCGGCGACCGCAACGACCTGTTCAATGACGCGGTCGTCTCCTTCCTCGACGGAGTCCGTGATGAGTGAGCCACGTTCCACGCACGCGACCGTCGCCGAGCTCTGGCGGTACCCGGTGAAGTCGATGCTGGGGGAGCGGGTCGACGCATCCGACGTCGGCGACCTGGGTTTGCACCGGGGACCGGAAGTACGCGGTCGTCGATGCGGCCACGCGGCAAGGTCGGCAGCGCGAAGCATCCGCGGCTGTGGGGCGCGCTCCTGGAGTGCCAGGCGCGGTTGTCTCGACTCGGACCCCGCCGACGAGCCCTTCCAGCCGTCGCGATCACGCTGCCCGACGGCCGCGAGACCGGGAGTGAGGACCCGCAGGTCGACGCACGCCTCTCCGAGGTGTTCGGCCGCCCGGTGCAGCTGACGACGGTCGCGCCCGAAGGCAACAGCTACCTCGCGGTGTGGCCGACGATGGACGGCGTCATGCCGGACGACTTCCGGGAGCAGAGCGCGGTGCGAGGGGACGAGGCCGACGGCACGCTCACCGACCTGTCGCTCGCCGCTCGCCGCGCCGCCGGGAACCTTCTTCGACGTCTCGGCGCTGCACGTCGTCACGACCGCGACCCTCGCAGCACCTGGGCGAGCTGGCGCCGGACAGCCGGTTCGCGGTCGAGCGCTACCGGCCCAACATCGTCCTCGACACCGACGGCGCGCCGTTCGCCGAGAACGACATGGAGCGGCGCGACGCATGCGCTTCGGCGCCGAGCTCGACCGCATCGGGGCTGATCCCGACGATGCGCTGCATCATGACGACGCTCGCGCAGGGCGACCTGCCACGCGACAACGGGACGCTGCGCACGCGTCGCCCGGCACAACCGGATCGAGATCCCCGGCCTCGGCACGTGGTCGTGCGTCGGCGCGTACGCCGCGGTCACCACCGCCGGGCCGGTTGCGCTCGGCGACGAAGTCGTGGTCGAGCAGCCGCCTAGGCACGCGCGGAAGCCGATCGACGCGTGGCGGTCGAGAGAAGGAAGGGGAGCGATGAGCTCGTCAGGTGGTTGCGGGACGGTTCGCCGGCAAGGTCTCGATCGTCACCGGCGGCGGCGGGAACATCGGGCGCGCGACCGCGCAAGCTGCTCGCGTCCGAGGGCGCGTCGGTCACTGTCGCCGACCTGAGCGCTGATGCCGCGGCGAAGGTCGTGGCCGAGATCGAAGCCGCGGGCGGTACCGCGCGTGGCGCAGGCGACCGACGTCACCGATCCGGACGCGGTCGAAGCGATGGTGCGCGACACGGTTGCGGCGTACGGCGGGCTCGACGTCCTGCACAACAACGCGGCCGCGATCGCGCTGAACGGCAAGGACCAGGACGTCGTCACGATGGACCTCGACGTCTGGCAGCAGGTGCTCGACGTCAACCTCACCGGCCCGATGCTGGGCTGTCGCTTCGCGATCCCGGCGATGCTCGAGCGCGGGGGTGGCGCGATCGTGAACACCGCTTCGGCCGCGGCGTTCTACGGCTCGAAGACGCTCGCGGCCTACGGCACTTCCAAGGCCGGTCTCGTCGCGCTCACCCGCTACGTCGCGACCGCCTACGGCGACCGCGGCATCCGCTGCAACGCAGTCGCACCGGGAGTCGTCGTGGACCAGGCCGCGCAGGACGCGCTCGGCGGCCCGATGGGGGACCGGCTCCGCCGGTACACGACGAGCCACCTGGTCGGGCGGCTCGGCTACCCGGAGGAGATCGCGGTCGCGGTCGCCTACCTGGCGTCCGACGACGCGGCGTTCGTCACCGGCGAGACCTTGCGCGTCGACGGCGGCATGACCATCCACAGCCCGGGGCCCGTTGACTGAGCAGTGGTCAGGCTCCGCTCGAAGTCGACGGCCGCGAGCCGTCGACGCCAGACTCTCGAGATGCAAAACCGCTGGTCCGATATCGATGCCGGAGCCCACGCGACGCCGCTGGCTCAGCGGGTCTACTCGTCCCGGCTGCTCGGAGCCGATGCGGCCCTCGTCCTCCACGGTGGTGGGAACACCTCGGTCAAGCTGACCGACCACGACATCTTCGGTCGTGAGGTCGATTTGCTCTGCGTGAAGGGATCCGGCTCCGATCTCGCCTCGATCACCGAGCGCGACTTCACACCGGTCGAGCTCGAACGGTTGACCGAGCTCGCAACGCTCGACGCGCTGAGTGACGACGAGATGGCTGAGCAGCTTCGGCTCGCCACGACGCGCGCCGACGCACCCGCTCCCTCGGTCGAAGCGATCCTCCATGCATGCCTGCCGGCGCGCTTCGTCGACCACACCCATGCCGATGCGGTGCTCACCATCACGAACACGCCAGGTGGCCGCAAGCGGATCGCAGAGCTGTACGGGGCCGAGGTCGTGATCGTCGACTACGCCATGCCGGGCTTCGAGCTGGCCCGCAAGTGCGCGGCGCAGTTCCCGGTTGAATGCACCAAGCACACGATCGGCATGGTGCTCATGAACCACGGCGTCTTCTCGTTCGGTGACACGGCGCGGGAGTCCTACGACCGGATGATCCGGCTCGTGACGATGGCCGAGGAGTACCTCCGGGACCATGGCGCCTGGAGCCTCCGCGACGGCGAGTACCGGACTCCGGCTCCGTCGCGCAACGAGACCGCGCGCCTACGCGGGGCGATCTCGTCGGTTGCCGGCGCGCCGATGATCGTCGAGACGACGCGAACGCCCCGAGTCGCCGCGTTCGTTCGGCGGCCGGACTTCGAGTCTCTCGTGTCCCGCGGCCCGTTGACCCCGGATCACGTGATTCGCACGAAGCGCTGCCCACTCACCGGTCGCGATGTCGAGTCCTACGCCGCCGCATACCGCGAGTCGTTCGACCGACTCGCATCGCGCGGCGATGCGGCGCTGACGATGCTGGATCCGGCGCCCCGACTCGTGCTCGACCCGGTGCTCGGTCTCCTGAGCTGCGGGCGCACGGCCCGCGATGCGGGGATCGCGCGAGACATCGCGCTCCACACGCTCGATGCAGTGGAGCGTGCGGCGGCGCTCGATGACTGGCTGCCTCTGCCCGAAGGCGAGCTCTTCGACGTCGAATATTGGTCACTCGAGCAGGCGAAGCTGAAGCGGCACGGCGCCATGGCACCACTGGCCGGCGAGATCGGGCTCGTGACCGGCGCGGCGTCGGGTATCGGCCGGGCCACGGCCGAAGCGCTGCTCGACGCGGGTGCCGCGGTCGTCGGATTGGACCTCGACGGCTCGATCGATGGGCGCTTCGATGGTGATGCGTTCCTCGGAATCCAGTGCGACGTCACGGACGAAGCCGCGCTCGATGTGGCGCTGGATCGAACAGTGGCGCGCTTCGGGGGCTTGGACATGCTCGTGCTCAATGCCGGGGTCTTCCCGCCATCGGTCCGGATCGAAGCGCTCGGGACCGGCGAGTGGCGGCGCGTCATGGCGGTCAACCTCGACGCGAACCTGTCAGTCCTGCGCGCGTGCGGCGAGTTGCTCGCATCGTCCCCGCGATACGGGCGCGTCGTCGTGAACGCCTCGAAGAACGTGCATGCCCCCGGACCCGGTGCGGCGGCGTACTCGGCGTCGAAGGCGGCTCTCACTCAGCTGGCGCGGGTCACCGCGCTCGAATGGGCGACGAAGGGTGTGCGCGTCAACATCGTCCACCCCAACGCGGTCTTCGATACCGGGATCTGGGACGAAGCGACGATCGCTTCGCGGGCGTCGAGCTACGACCTCGACGTCGATGCCTACAAGACGAACAATCTGCTCGGGGTGGAGATCACGAGCCGCGACGTGGCGCGGCTCATCGTGGCGCTGTGCTCACCCGCCTTCGCGAAGACCACCGGCGCGCAGATCGCGATCGACGGCGGCACCGACCGGACCATCTGAGGCGATCAGCGCCGCGATCGAAGCCGCGTCCGGCGGGCTGGCCACTCCGGCCTCCGTCACCAGTGCGGTGATGAGCTCGGCCGGCGTGACGTCGAACGCCGGATTGCGCACCGCGACGTCCGGAAGGGTGAGGAGCTCGCCGTGAGCGCGCCGGACTTCCTCGCCGTCGCGCTCTTCGATCTCGATTCCGGCGCCGTTCGGGGTCGCGGGATCGATGGTCGAGCACGGTCCGGCGACAACGAACGGGATCCCCGCGGCCCGGGCGGCCAGCGCGAGTCCATAGGTCCCGACCTTGTTGGCGATGTCTCCGTTCGCTGCCACCCGGTCGCAGCCGACGATCACGGCGTCGACCTCACCGCGCGCGATCAGCCCGGCCCCGGCGCTGTCGACGATGAGCGCGTGTGGGATGCCGAGACCCCGGAGCTCCCACGCCGTGAGGCGCGCGCCCTGCAGCAGCGGACGCGTCTCGCAGGCCAGCACGGTGACAGCCCCGGCGGGAGCACGCTCGGCGATCTCGGCGATCACTCCGAGTCCGGTCCCGCGGCCACCCGCAGCAAGCGCGCCGCTGTTGCAGATCGTCATCAGCTGCCGCGCACCAGCGAGCAGCTCGGCACCGTGGGCCGCCATGGCCGCGCTTGCCGCGTCCTCGGCCCCGTGGATTGCTATCGCCTCCGCCTGCAGCGCGGAGACGAGACCCTCCGGGCCGGCGGCCGCGGCCGCCCTGAGCATGCGGTCGACGGCCCAGGAGAGATTGCTCGCGGTCGGACGTGCGTCGCGGAGCAGTCGTGCCCCCTGCTCGAGCGATTCCGCACCCGGAGCGCCGGTCACCTCGAGCACCAGTCCGTAGGCCGCCGCGATCCCGATGAGCGGCGCGCCGCGCACCGCGAGGCGCTTGATCGCCGCGGCCACCTCGGCCGCATCGCGGAGCTCCAGCACGACCTCGCGATCCGGAAGCATCGTCTGGTCCAGGATCATCAGCCGGCCACCGGTGAAAGCCAGCGGCGCAGTCATCTGCGTACCGTAGACGCCGCGTGGGTGCACGACGACCTCGCTACGGCGCGATGTTCTTCACCTCCAGGAATTCCTCGAGGCCCTCGACCCCGTACTCGCGGCCGATGCCGCTCGCCTTGTAGCCGCCGAACGGGCCGACGAAGTCGGGGCCGTACTTGTTGACGCCGATCGTGCCGGTGCGGATGCGGCGGGCGACATCGAGGCCGTGGGCCTTGTCCGCGGTCCACACCGAGCCGGCGAGGCCGAAGTCGGAGTCGTTCGCGAGGCGGATCGCGTCGCGCTCGTCGGCGTACGGGATGACGACGATCACCGGGCCGAAGATCTCCTCGCGCGCAACGCGCATCGAGTTGTCGCCCGCGAAGATCGTCGGCTTCACGTACCAGCCGCGGTCGATGCCCTCGGGCATTCCGGTACCACCCGCGACGATGCGTGCGCCCTCGTCCCGTCCGATGTCGATGTAGCCCGATACCCGCTGCTGCTGGCGCCGGGCGACCATCGGGCCGATCTCGGTCGCCTCGTCGTTCGGATCACCGACGACCAGAGTGTTCGCGACTCCGGCCATCGCGTCGAGCACCTCGTCGTAGCGTGACTGCGGTGCGAGCACTCGGGTCTGTGCCGCGCAGGCCTGACCGCTGTTCACGAACGATGCGAACCTCAAGCCGCTCACGGTGCGTTCGAGGTCGGCGTCGTCGAGCACGATCGCGGCCGACTTCCCACCGAGCTCGAGGCTCACCCGCCGCAACGCCTCGCCGCAGATCGCACCGATCTTGCGTCCCGCGGCGGTCGATCCGGTAAACGCGATCTTGTCGATGCCCGGGCTGCGCACCAGGTGCTCACCCACCTCCCGGCCCCCTGGGATCACACTGACGACGCCCTCGGGGAAGCCGGCCTCGTCGACCCACTGCGCCATCAGCAACGCGTCGAGCGGGGTCTCCGGTGACGGCTTCACCACGACCGCGCATCCTGCGAGCAGGGCCGGCGCGAGCTTCGACATGATCGTCACCTGGGGCACGTTCCACGGCGCGATCGCACCGACCACCCCGACGGCTTCCTGCCGCACGATGGCCCGCCCGCCCGCCAACCCGGCGCGCTGCTCTTCCCAGGGATAGTCACCCGCCATTCCGGCGTAGAGGTTGATCAGCGCCCACGGCCCCGCGGACTGGCCGAGGTGAGAGAACGAGATCGGCGATCCCATTTCGCCGGTCACCAGCTCCGCCATCTCGTCGAGTCGCGAACGCGTAGATGTCGGCGAACCGGCGGAGGGCCGCGCCCCGTTCGGTCGGGTCGAGTTGCGGCCACTCGCCCTCGTCGAACGCGAGGCGCGCCGCGGCGACGGCGCGGTCGACGTCCTCGGTGGTCGCGTCGGGCGTCGAGCCGAACGGCTCCTCGGTGACCGGCGAGATGACGGTGATGCGGTCGGACCCCGCCGGATCGACCCAACGACCACCGACGTAGAGTTGGTGCCAGTTCCGGTTGTCGCTCACGCGGGTGCTCCTGTTGGCGACGGCTCGGCGCCCATCCTGTCCCGTCCGGAGACGACGGGCGAGCGGGTCAGCCGTCGGTGGTCGCGGTGCAGGCCGGTTGGGGCCCGACGACGGGGACGGTGAGGTCGGGTGGAGGGGTGACCGGGCTCCCGGGGGGCTCGAACGCGACTGCGATCACGAACACGAAAGAACCTCGCGGGAGATCGGCACCGGAGCACCAGCCGACCGGGACGTCATCGGCGACATTGCGCGTGAAGACCGTCCCCGTCTCGCCGTCGACCCAACGGTACGGGCTCGGGTTGCCGGAGATCGCGGCCCGATTGCCGATGATCGAGGTGTCGCGGACCGGTTGCGCGAGCACGGAGGTGCGGTACGGCGTGCCGACGATGACCGCGTACGACGAGTCTGATCCGGCGATGAACCGGTTCCCCGCCACCGTGGTGCCGTCGTCTTCGACCCGCACGCCGTAGACGACGTCGCGGAAGGTGTTCCTGGCGACCGTCGTGCGAGCGGCCCGGTCGAGTGAGATTCGCTGCGCCGCGGTGCTCACGTAGGCGGGATCGCTGCAGTCCATGGGCAGGACGTTCTCACCCATGCGGGAAGCGACCCAGACGCCGTTGATGCCACCGTCGAACGACGTTGCCCGAGATCACGTTGTCATCGGCGCCGTACCGCCGGGGGAACCACGTGTCGGGGCGCTGGTGCACGTACTCGCTGCAGTTCGTGTACAGGAACACACCGCCGGCGGAGTTGCCCGAGAACGAGTTGCCGATGACCTGGTTGCGCCGAGAGCCATCGATCGAGATCCCCTCGCGGCCGATGCCCCAGAAGCGGAACTGTGCGCCCGCGAACGTCACGAGCTGACCGCCGGGCCCGTTCTCGATGTAGCCGTTGTTGCGGATCGTGTTCTGCTCGACCACGTTGTCCGCCGAACCCGCTTCGAGGTAGATCCCGCTGCTGCCCGCTCCGTCGATGACGTCATGTCGAATCGTCGTCCTGGTCACGTAGCCGTCGACGTAGATGCCGACGCCGTGCGATCCACCGACCTTGCTGCCCTCGATCACGACGCCCGTGACACCGTGGTCGTACTCGTGACCGGCCGTGAGTGATCTGAAGCCGTCGCGCGTGACGCGGATGCTGTTGAGGAAGCCCTGGACGACGCAGTTGCGGATCGTGACGTCGGCGAGGTCGGCTTCGGCCGGAGCGTGGACGAGGATCCCGGCACCGCCCCGTCCGGTGCCGTCGATGATCGCGCCGCGACAATCGAGCGTGGTGCCCGACGCGGTGACGTCGAATCCGGCTGTGTAGGTGCATGACGGATCGAGCGCGCTGCTCACCGTCACGATGACGCGTTCGGGCCCCGCGGAGCAGGCGATGACCGGTAGGTGCGAGCCGGGACCCTGCGGAGGGGGCACGAGCGGCGGGCGGCAGGCAACCGCAATGAGCACGACCGCGATCAGGATCCCGACCGTCGACCAGCCCCTGCTCGAACGAGAGTGCGAGCCCACCGGCGTCAGTGGATCACACCGCCGGCAATCGGACAAATGCCCGGACCGGGGTACGAAGGACCGTCGTCACGTACCTTCATGTGATTCCGTTGCCGCGTGGAGGACCGATGAGGACCGAGATCAAATACAGCCCGGCGTTCGCGATCGCGACGGTGCACATGGACGAAGGCGAGTCCGTGCAGGCCGAAGCCGGCGCCATGATGGCGATGACGCCCACCGTCGACATCCAGACCAGCACCAAGGGTGGCGTCCTCAAGGGCCTCCGCCGCTCCGTGCTCGGTGGCGAGTCGTTCTTCATGAACACGTTCACCGCGAACGGGGCCGGACGCGCACGTCGTCGTCGCGCCGACGCTTCCGGGCGACATCATCACCTGGCCGCTGACCGGCAACACCGTCTACCTGCAGTCGGGCTCGTACCTCGCGTCGCCCGCGACGATCGACGTCGACAGCAAGTGGGGTGGCTCGAAGACGTTCTTCAGCCGCGAGGGCCTGTTCATGCTCAAGTGCGTCGGCACCGGCGACCTCGTGGTCTCGAGCTACGGCGCCATCCAGACGATCGACCTCGCCGAGGGCCAGAGCTACACCGTCGACTCCGGGCACATGGTCGGCTGGGAAGAGGGCGTGAAGTACGAGGTGCACAAGGCCGGCAACTGGAAGTCGACGATCCTCGGCGGTGAGGGCCTCGTCGTGGGCCTCACCGGCCCCGGTCGCGTCTACATCCAGACCCGCAGCGAGGACAGCTTCCTCGACTGGCTGATCCCGAAGCTCCCCAAGCCGAGCTCGTAGCGGCACGCGGGAGAACCGGTCAGTCCCGGGCGTGGCGACGATGGACGTATTCGACCACGATCAGGGCGACCGAGAATCCGATGATCGCGAGGATGGCGACGTCGAGGTAGTCGGCGATGCCGGGGAACCGGGTGCCGAGCGCCCATCCGAGCGTCGTGACGATCACGACCCACAGCGTGCCGCCGATGACGTTGTAGATCGTGAACGTGCGGTGCTCCATCTTCGACGCGCCGGCGACGATCGGGGCGAACGTGCGCACGAACGGCACGAAGCGCGCCAGCACGACGGTCTTGGATCCGTGACGATCGAAGAAGTCCTCCGCACGGGCGAGCTGCTCGCGCTTGAGGAACCGTGAGTCCGGTCGCGTCGCGAGTCCTGGGCCGTACCGGTGGCCGACGGCGTACCCGACCTGATCGCCGATGATCGCCGCGACCGCGCAGCCGAGGATGACGAACGGCAAGCGGCGTGACCATGACGGCCGTCGCGACGAGGAGCCCGGCGGTGAACAGCAGCGAGTCGCCGGGGAGGAAGAAGCCGATCAGGATGCCCGACTCGGCGAACACGACGAGGAACAGACCCAGCAGCCCGACGTGGCGGATGAGCTGCTCGGGGTCGATCCCGATCGCGGCGATGGTTCACCGCACGCATTCTGGCCGGTCCGGCCCGACCCATCGGACCGCCCCGCCCGGGCCGGGAGCGATGAGTTTCGAGCCGCCACACCGTCTCACCTCTGACGCTCGACCGGGCGTCGACAGGGGAGTGACATGGCTGAGCACGACAGAATCGGGACGCCGCACGCCATCCTGAAATCCGGCCAACCCGGTCATGAGGTGGCCGGTTTCAGGGCGGATGATGGTCGCATGCAGACGACTTCGGAGACACCTGACGCAATCGCCGCCGACGGCCTCGTGCGCGAGTTCGACGGGCTCACGGCCGTCGACGGCATCGACCTCCACATCGGCCGGGGCGAGATCTACGGGTTCCTCGGCCCCAACGGCGCCGGCAAGTCCACGACCGTTCGCGTGCTCTGCACGCTGCTGTCGCCGACCGGGGGCACGGCGGTCGTGGCCGGGTACGACGTCGCCACGCAACCGGACCAGGTCCGGCTGCGCATCGGCGTCGCCCTCCAGGAGGCCGCGCTCGACCCCAAGCAGACCGGGCATCGAGCTGCTGCGCCTGCAGGGCCGGCTCTACGGCTTGTCCGGCACCGAGATCGACCAGCGCCTCGAGGAGCTCGGGCGGCTGATCGACATCGGCGACGCGCTCGGCCGCCGCATCGCCACCTACTCGGGTGGGATGAAGCGCCGGCTCGACCTCGCTGCCGCCCTCGTGCACAACCCCGAGGTCCTCTTCCTCGACGAGCCGACCACCGGCCTCGACCCGGTGAGCCGGGCCACGATGTGGGAAGAGGTGCGCCGGCTCAACCGTGAGCTCGACATGACGATCTTCCTCACCACCCAGTACCTCGAAGAGGCCGACGAGCTCGCGGACCGCGTCGGGATCATCAACGGACGGTCGGATCGTGGCCGAGGGCAGCGCCCGACGACCTCAAGCGCAGCGTCGGCAACGACCTCATCGTCGCCCGCGTCGACGGGAGCGCGCAGGCCGCGCGCGGTGCCGTGGAAGCCGTCGCCGGCGTTCAGGGCGTGGAGACTCGGGACGACGAGATGACCGTCACGACGATCGACGGCGCCGTCGACGATCGGCGCGGTCGCCGTGGCGCTGAACACGGTCGGAGCCGTGCGCCACCTCACCCTGCGCACGCCGACGCTCGACGACGTCTTCCTCGAGCTCACCGGCAACCACATCCAGTCCGAGGACGGCGGGTCAGCCGGACCGACGTGCACGAACCGACCCTCGCCGAAGCCGTGGAGGTAGCCCGATGACCACCGTCGACATCGCAACGCGTCCCGAACGTTCACCGCGCGCGGACTCGATCCACGCCCGCCCCGCATCGTTCGGGCGCGACGTCGCCTCGATCGCGGGTCGGGCACTGCGGGGCGTCCCGCGCGAGCTCGAGACGGTGATCCCGCCGATCTTCATCGCGCTCTTCTTCTTCGTGGTGAACATCGGGACGCTGCAGCGCGTCACCGAGACCGCAACCAGCGGGTTCGACATCAAGGCGTTCATGATGCCGACCGCGATCCTCATCGGGGTCACGGGCGTGTCCCGGGCCGGTTCGCTCGTCCTCGACATCCAGGACGGATACTTCGACCGGCTGCTGCTCACCCCGGTCAGCCGGCTCGCCATCCTGCTCGGCCACATGGTCGCCGACGTCGTCGTCGCTGCCGCGCTCGACCGTCCCGATCCTGATCCTCGGGCCTCGCGCTCGGGCGTGCACATCGAGTCGGGCGTGCTCGGGGTCCTGGCGTTCGTCGCCCTCGCCGGGCTGTGGAGCCTCGCGTTCGCCGGCTTCGGCTACGCGATCGCGCTGAAGACCGGGAACCCGGCCGCGGTGAACTCGGCGTTCCTCCTGTTCTTCCCGTTCCTGTTCATGACGTCCTCGTACGTGCCGCGCGACCAGCTCAGCGGATGGTTGAACACGATCGCCGCGTGGAACCCGGTCACGTACGTGCTCGAGGGCCAACGGTCGCTGGTCAGTGGCGGATGGCACTGGGACCAGCTCGGCTCGGCACTGCTCGCAGTCGGCATCGTCGCCACGATCAGCATGTCGCTGTGCTTCGCCGCCCTCCGGGGTCGTACCAAGCGGGGCTGAGACACCACAGGGTCGCAGTGGACCGCGTTCACCGACCGCCGGGGAGGCTCTGCAGACCGATGCTCCCGTCGTACGCGGCGGTGGGCTCCCGGCGGATCGCCTCGTCGAGCGCGAGGGCGTCGTCACCGACGAGGATGCGCCACGCGTCGCGTGCGGACCCCGTCGAGGATGATGGTCGCAGCCTCGGCGGCCGACACCGGGGCGCCGTCTCGAAATCCGTCGCCCATCATCTTGAGTCCGGCGCGCAGCTGATCGTCGGTGACGCCGTCGAGGGGAACCCCGGTCTGTTGCAGCGAGGCGCGGGTCCCGGTCAGCTGCTCCGCGGTCATCGCCTCCGGCGCCGCGCCGCCGTGAACCCGCCACGTGTTCGTGACGATGTTCGTCCCGATGTGACCGGGCATCACGACGGCCACCTTCACGTGCGGCGCGTTGACGCTGAAGTCCGTGACGAGCGCTTCGGAGAACCCCTTCACCGCGAATTTCGCGGTGCTGTACGCGGTGTGCGGGGTGCCCGGCCCGAGACAGGCCCAGAATCCGTTCACGCTGCTGGTGTTGACCAGATATGCGCTGTCGCTCGCGATGAGCAACGGGACGAACGCCCGCGAGCAGTTGTACACGCCGCCCCAGCAGACGCCGAACGTGCGGTCCCATTCCGCCCGGTCGCTCGTGATGAAGCTCGCGCCACCGCCGATCCCCGCGTTGTTGAACAGGAGATCGACGTGGTCGGTGTCGTGCTGGGCGAGCACCTCGTCACGGAAGCGGTTCACGTCGGACTCAGCCGCGACGTCACAGATGTGCACCGTGATCCGCGCGCCGGCTGTGGCTTCGTTCTCGGCTCGCCGCTGCGTCTCGGCGATGGAGTCCTCGTGCACGTCACAGGTCGCCACCGAGCATCCCTCGGCCGCGAGCTGGACGACGAGCTCCCGGCCCATGCCGCTCCCGCCGCCGGTGACCACCGCCAAGCGACCAACGAACGAATCCATGCGATCCCCCTTCGGTCGAGTCCGGACGACGCTACCGGCAGCCCCGTTCGGCTCTCGCGTTCGACAACTCCGTGGCGCCGGAGGTCACGCATCGTTCGTTGCCGCTCCGCCCGGTCGGGGCTTCCACGGCAGCTTCCCGTCGATCTCGACGTCGAGAGAGAAGCTCAGGAACGTCCGGATGAGGACGATGAGACCGAGGACGCCGACGTTCTCGAGTGATGGATCCACCGCGACGGTGCGGATGAGGTCGGCGGCGACGAGCACTTCCAGGCCGAGCAGGATGCTGCGCCCGAGGAGGCTACGGGTGCGCCGGTACACCTTGGCTGCGTCCAGCTTCTGCAGGAGCTCGAGTCCCGCGGGAGAAGCGAGATGGCAACTCCCACGACGATGATCGCGACACCGGTCGCTTCGACGGTCTTCGCAATCGTTTCCATGGTGTCTTGGAAGGTCATCCGCGGCGCTCCGCTCCAGTCCGTCGATTCAGGCGTCCGCGACGACCCGCGGACATCAGGCATCATGACCCGATGCATCACGACCGACGGCGACCTCGCGGTGCTCGTCGGAGCCGAGCCGCTCTCCGTGGGTGGCGGGCCGCACGGGGCGCTCGTGCTGCACGGCTTCACCGGTTCGCCCCAGTCCATGCGGGCGCTGGCCGAGGCCCTGGGCGGCGCCGGGTTCACGGTCGAGCTGCCGCGGCTCCCCGGCCACGGGACGACGGTCGACGACCTTGGGACCACGACCTTCGCGGACTGGTCGGCCGCGGCCGAGGCAGTCATACACCGAGCTGGCCGCCCGGTGCACGAGCGTGGTCGTCGTCGGGCTCTCGATGGGCGGGACGCTCGCCGCGTGGCTCACCGCCCGTCATCCGGAGATCGTCGGGCTGGTCGAGATCAACGGCCTGGTGGCGCCCGTCGACCCCGCGCTGAGGACCGGCCTCGACGACGTCCACGCCGGCGGCGTGGCCGTCATCCCCGGGATCGGCAACGACATCGCCGACCCGAGCCAGACCGAGATCGCGTACTCCGAGGTCCCTGTCGCGTCCCTGTTGTCGCTCCTCGACGCAGTCGACGCGCTGCAGCGGAACCTCTCCGAGCATCAGTTGCCCCGTCGCTCGTGATCGTGAGCGAGCAGGACCACGTGGTCGCTCCGGAGTCGGCCGAGCGGTTCGTGAGCGCGATCTCCGGACCGGTCGAGCGGATGACGCTGACCCGGAGCTATCACGTGGCCACGCTCGACTTCGAGCGGGACGAGATCGAAGCGAGGGTCGTCGAGTTCGCGCTCAAGGTGTCGGGCTAGCCGTTGACGAACAGGTAGATCGCCGCCGCGAGCCCGAAGACGACGACGCAGGCCCGCAGGACGCGCTCGTCGAGCCGGCGGGCGATGGAGGCACCGAAGTAGCCGCCGACCAGTGTCGTCGGCGCAGCCACTGCGACGTACACCCAGTGCACCGGGCCGAAGAGCCCGAAGACGATCACGCTGACGGTCGCGTCGACGAGCGAGATCACCGACTTCGTCGCGTTCAGGTGCCGCAGCGTGTCGTGGATGGTCAGCCCGAGGATGGCGAGGACGATCACGCCGAGCGCACCGCCGAAGTAGCCGCCGTAGATCGTGGCGACGAACACGCCCACCAGCGCGCCGAGTCCGACGGACCCGTCGGCCGCCGTCGACTCGCGGAGGCGGCGGCGGACGACCGGCTGCAACGCCGTGAGCGCGGTGGCCACCAGCACGAGCCACGGCACGATGACGTCGAACGCGGCTCGAAGGGGTCGCGAGGAGCAGCACGCACCCCGTGACCGATCCCGGCGATCGTCGCGATGCAGCAGCCGGGGGAGTCGCGATCGGCGCTCGCGGATCTCGGCGCGGAACCCTCCGACCCCACCCAGGTAGCCCGGCCAGGTCGAGACCGAGTTCGTGACGTTCGCGTCGAGCGGCGAGAGCCCGGTGAGCAGCAACACGGGGAAGAGGACGAGTGACCCACCGCCGGCGATGCTGTTGATGAGGCCGCACGCGAGCCCTGCGGCGGCGACGAGGAGCGCATCCCAGCCGCTCATTCCGGCGGCCCGGACCGGGCGCGGGCGTCCAGCGCCATCGATGCGCCACCGGTCATGGCGGACAATGTACGGCGGGAGGTGCCGCACCGACGTCCACGCTGGCGGTCCGCGTCGCGCGCCCGGTACTTCAGGTGTTCGCGGCCTCGCGCCGATATCCGGACGTGAGCTCGACCGCGGCGGAGGTCGCCGACGAGAGCCTCGACACCGACCGCGAGTCGGTCATGCGCACCCCCGCGGTGCGACGGCTGGTCCTCACGCTCGGCTTCTCGGCGCTCGGCTCGGCGATGGTCGCCGTCGCGATGGCGTTCGTCGCCTACCACGAGTCGGGTTCGGTCGTCCTCACGGTCCTCGTGCTCGGTGCCAACGCAGCCCCCGCGCTCGTGCTCTCGCCGATCGTCGGGAAGCTGGCGACCCGGCGCGACCCGCGCACCGTGGAGGCGATCGCCCAGGTCGCCGAAGATCGTGATGTCGCTGACGCTCGCGATGATCGCGGCGCGGGGCTCGCTCACATACCCGGTGCTGCTCATCGCCAACATCGCGAACGGGTCAGTCTCGGCACTGACTGCGCCGGCCTGGCCGCGACTCGCCCGCATGAGTGCCCCCGAAGGTCGCCTCGCCGATGTCACCGCGACGTTCACCAGCATCTGCTCGGTCGCGGCGATCGTCGGCGCGCTTGCCGGAGGCATCGTGGTCGCCGCCGTCGGCTCGGCCTGCGTGTTCGCGCATCAACGCCCTGACCTACATCCCGCTCATCGTCGCGGTGAAGATGGTTCCGGGCACGCCGCCGGACTCGCACGCGGGCCAAGCGGACCGTGCGCCGTGGCATCGAGATCGTGCGTCGCACCGACACGCTGCGCCGCGCGTTCGTCCTGGCGGCAGTGCTGAACCTTGCGGCCTGGCCGGTGCTGAGCATCCTTCCGGCGGCCGCGCACGACATCGACGCGCGCGCCCACGTGCTCGGGCTGCTCACCGGCGCGTTCTACGCCGGCGCGGCGGCGGTGTCGTGGGCCGTCGTCCGGCTCCGGCGCCGCTTCGCCTACGGGACCGTCCTGTTCGCCGGGTTCCTCGAGCGCCGGGACTGCTCCTCGGCGCGAACGCGGCACTCACCGCGTGGCGGACGCCGGGGTACGACGCCGTGTTCGTCGCCGGGCGTGACCCTGATCCCGATCGGTCTCGCCGTCGCGCTCGACTCGTCCCTGCTGCAGGTGCTCGTGCAGCTCGGCACCGAACCCGACGACCAGGCGCCGGTGCTCGTCGTCTACGCGACGGTGACGACGATCGTCACGCCGATCGGCGGCCTCCTCATCGGCGCGATCGCCGACGAGCTGTCGCTCTGGGGCGCCCTCGGGGTTTCCGGCCTGGTGATCACGCTGCTCGCGGTGGGTCTGCGCAGGCGCCTCCGAGTCTTCGACGGCTCGGCGCAGCGCCCGATCGTGCCGGCCGGTGAGGTTGCACCGTCCGCACCTGCACCTCATGCACCTGCTCGGCTCCGACGCCCCGGGCACGCTCGCTGACCTCTTCCACGTGACCCACGACGAAGCACCCGCACCCGCTCGGGCCGGCGATCCTCAGCCTCCCGCGCCGGCCGACCGGTCAACGCCGGTGCAGCACGACCCGAATTTCGAGGCACGCACCACCGCCGATCAGTAGCGCGCTTCTCGTCGCAGGACCGATGGCGTACCTTCGGCAGCCCATGGTGGAACCGATCGCCCCGCGCGTCCTGGACTCGACGACCGGCATCGCCGGCGCGTACGCCGCGTTGCTGCTGCACCAGGCGGGAGCCGACGTCGTCCGGGCGCGTGCGGGCCGAGGACGACCTCGCAGCTTCCTGCGGCGTCGCCGCTCGCGGGCTACCTCCGGCAGGGGCAGGGCTGCGTCGACCTCGACGGCGCCTCCCCGGCGGAGGTTGGCGCCGACGTCTGGCTCGCGTCGCCGACGCCCGCGCGAGCGGGACGCGCTGCTCGAGGCGGCACGCCGCGCACCCGGGTCTCGTGATCGTGGCGATCACGCCCTACGGCCTCGAGGGCCCCTACGCCGATCGGGCCGCGAGCGACCTCACGCTCCAGGCCGACAGCGGCGCGCTCGCGATCCGCGGCCGAGCGGGTCAGGAGCCGGTCCAGATGGGCGGCCGCACCACCCAGTGGCTCGCCGGCGCGTACGCCGCGGCGGTCGCGCTGGCGATGTGGCGGGCCCGGCGCATCGGGGGACCGGGCGCGCTCGTCGATGTCTCGTTGGCCGAGGTGACGAACGTCGGCGCCGGCAACTTCATGGACGTCTTCCACGCGATCGAACCGGGGGTCGACGCCGGAGCCGACCACCGGGCCGCGCGCGTTCGAGACGCCGTCGATCGAACGCACCGCCGACGGATGGGTCGGCTTCAACACCAACGCGCCGCATCAGATCGACGGCTTCCTCCGCATGATCGGCCGCGACGACCTGGCCGACCGCGGCGAGTTCATGCTCGCGGGCAGTCGCATGAGCCGCATCGACGAGTGGCAGCCCCTGGTCACCGCGTGGACGTCGGCCCGCACGACCGACGAGATCATCGAGGCCGCGCTCGCGCACAACGTGCCGGTCGCCCCGGTGTGCAACGGCCGCGCGGTCGTCGAGCTGGATCACGTGATCGCGCGCGAGAGCCTGGTCGACGATCCGGGGGGCCGATTCCGGATGCCGCGCCGGCCGTGGCGGCTCAACGACGACCGGGGTCCCGATCCCCGAACCCGCCGGCCGACCCTGTCGGACGCGCCGCACGGGACGCCCCGGTGGCGCGACCGCGCGCCGGCATGGTGCCGCCACCCGGTGACGCGGTCCCCCTCGGACGTCCGCTCACCGGACTGCGGGTGCTGGACCTCACCGCGTGGTGGGCCGGCCCGTCCGCCACCGTCGCTGCTCGCGGCGTTCGGCGCGGACGTGATCCACGTCGAGGGTCCGGGCCGCATGGACGGCATGCGCATGGTCGGCATGTCGTTCCCGGGTCGCGCCGACTGGTGGGAGTGGAGCCCGTTCTTCCTCACCATCAACGTCAACAAGCGCGACCTCGTCCTCGACCTCACGTCCGACCGCGGGCAGGCAGCTCGCGCTGGAGCTGATCGAGCACGTCGACGTCGTCGTCGAGAACTTCACGCCCCGCGTCCTCGACAAGCTCGGCCTCGGCTGGGACTGCGGTGCACGCGGCCAACCCGCGGGCCATCCAGGTGCGGATGCCGGCGTTCGGGCTCGACGGGCCGTGGCGGGAACGGCCCGGCTTCGCCCAGAACATCGAGCAGGCGACGAGCCTCGCGTGGGTGACCGGGCACGCCGACGACCAGCCGCGGATCCAGCGCGGACCGTGCGATCCGAACGGCGGTCTGCACGCGGTGATCGGTCATGCTGGCCGCGCTCGACGAGCGTGACCGGACCGGCGAAGGGCAGCCTCGTCGAGGCGTCGCTCTTCGATGCCGCGCTCCCGCTGGCGGCGGAGGCGATCGTCGAGTGGACCGCGCACCAGAACCTGCTCGAGCGCGACGGCAATCGCAGCGCGCTCGCCGCGCCGCAGGGCGTCTACCGGTGCGACGGCTTCGATGCGTGGCTCGCGGTGTCGGTCACGACCGACGAGCAGTGGCGGGCGCTCACCGACGTGCTCGGGTGGTCCGATCTCGCGGCCGACCCGGACGCTGGCGTCGCTCGCCGGTCGCCGCGCCGCGCACGACCAGCTCGACGTCGTGCTCGGCGCTGTGGGCTGCCGACCAGGACCTCGCCGACGCGGTCGAGCGGCTCGCGGCGGCCGGCGTCCCGGCCGCGCCGGCGCGCGATCCGCGCCTCACCGTGCGCAATCCCGCAGTTCGCGGCGCGCGGGCTTCCACGAGATCGTCGATCACCCGGACGACGGGTCCGATCCCGATCCCGTCGCAACCGTTCCGGGTCGAGGGCGTCGACCGCTGGATCACGACGGCGGCGCCGCAGTTCGGCGCGCACACCGACGAGGTGCTCACCGAGCTCCTCGGGCTCGAGCGCCGCCGAGCTCGCCGACGCTCCACGCGGATGGCATCGTGGCCGACCGACCCGTGGGCACGTGAGGAGGAGCACACGTGACTGACCTGTTCGACCGCTACCGGGTGATCGACGTCGACACCCACCTCACCGAACCGCCCGACGTGTGGACCGCGCGGATGCCCGCGGCGCTGCACGACCGTGGTGCCGCACATCGAGCGCGTCGACGGCCGCGACATCTGGATGGCCGACGGCAACTACATCGGCGCGCCGGGCTTCTATTCGATGGCCGGCTTCGACGGTGTCCTCCCCGCGCGGGTGCCGGCGACCTACGACGAGATCGCGCCGCGCCATGTACGACCCGTCGGCGCGGGTCGCGCTGCTCGACGAGCAGGGCATCCAGGCGCAGGTCCTCTACCCGAACGTCGGCGGCTTCGGGAACGGCTACTTCACCAAGCTCGGCGATCCCGAGCTCGTGCTCGCCTGCGTGCAGGCCTACAACGACTTCCTGACCGACTGGTGCAGCGTCGCGCCGGACCGGCTCGTCGCGATCACCGCGCTGCCGTTCTGGGACGTCGAGCTTGCCGTCGCCGAGCTGCACCGGTGCGTCGCCAACGGCCACCGCGCGGTGAACTTCTGCAACCAGCCCGCAGGACTTCGGCCAGCCGCCGTTCGCGCACCCGCACTGGGACCCGATCTGGGCCGCCGCGCAGGAGGCCGGCGTGTCGGTGAGCTTCCACGTCGGAGGCGGGTCGATGGGCACCCAGTTCGACGACGTCGCCGCAGATGGGATGGATGACGAACTTCGCCAAGGTGTCGTCGCTGATCTTCCTCGACAACATCCGCTGCGTCACCGACCTGATCTTCGGCGGCGTGTGCCATCGCTTCCCGGACCTGAAGCTCGTGTCGGTCGAGTCGGGCGTCGGCTGGATCCCGAGCACGCTCGAGACCTGCGACTGGCAGTGGCGAAACGGGGGAGTCCTCGACGAGCACCCCGAGTACGACCTGTTGCCGAGCGAGTACTTCGTCGCGGCAGGTGTACGGCTGCTTCTGGTTCGAGGAGCAGTCGGCGGTGACCGCGATCAGTCGCTACCCGGACAACATCCTCTACGAGACCGACTACCCGCATCCCGACCTGCCAGCACCCCGGGTCCGCGCACGCCGGCGCAACGGCCGCGTGACTACGCGACCCGCGTGCTCGGCGAGCTCCCCGACGACGTGTTGGCCAAGGTGCTGCACGACAACGCCGCCGCGGTGTACGGCCTCGTCATGACCGAGCCCGAGCTCGACCTCGTCGTCCCCGACCTCGGCTCGCCGAACATCCGCGCCGAGCTCCGAGGCCGGGTGCTGCACCTGCGGATCGACCGCCCGGAACGGCGGAACTCGTTCACCCAGGACATGTACCGCGCGATCAAGCGTGCCGCGATCTGGTCCGACGACCAGCCCGAGCTCGACGCGGTCTGCCTCACCGGGACCGACGAGTGGTTCGGTGCCGGCGGCGACATGTCCGGCCACGCCGACGATCCAGAGGGGCTCGCGGTCGAGTGGGACGCCACCGACCAGTTCCCGTTCCGTCACATCGAACGGTGCTCGAAGCTCTGGATCGCCCGGGTCAACGGGCTCTGCCATGCCGGCGGCCTCGTCCTCACGCTGCACTGCGACGTCTCCATCGCGTCCGACCGGGCCCGGTTCCGCGCGCCCGAGCTGCTGCGCGGCATCCCCGACCCGTTCCTCACCTCGCGGCTCGTCGAGGTGGTCGGCCTGGCCCGCGCCCGCTACCTGCTCTTCGGCGCGCAGGAGATCTCGGCGGCCGAGGCCGGGGTGATGGGACTCGTCGGGCGCGGTCGTTCCTCACGACGAGCTCGACGCGCGCGTCGATGCGGTGCTCGCGGCAGATCGCTCTGACCGGGCCCGCGGCGCGCGCGGCGGTGAAGCGCGAGATCAACCAGCGGCTCCCGGCCGCGGACGTCGGCCTCTTCTACCGGGCGATCCGCTCCGCCGAGATGGTCGAAGGCATGCAGGCGTTCATCGAGAAGCGCCCGCCCGCCTGGCCCCGCTGACCCGGGTCGTCCCTGACGGCGTCAGAGCTCACAGTCTCTTCGCATCACCTTCGACGCATCTCCACGATCGCGTTCACACAATCGGGCATGCCCCGAAACGCAGCACGTCCGATCCTCGTTGTGCTCCTCGTCGTCGCCGCGCTCGGCGTGCCCGACGCGGCCGTCGCGGGCGCGGCCGGCACGGATGTCCGCCGGCCGTCGCCGATCGTTGCCGCGGTCTCCCGCGCGGCGGGGACCCGGTCGCGCAGCCCGGCGTTCGAAGGGGACTTCGCGGACCCGTTCGTGTTGCAGGTCGGAACCGCGTTCTACGCGTACGCGACGAACACTCCGAGCGCGAACATACCGGTCGGCGGCGGCCGGGCGGGTCAGCGGACCCGGCTCGACGGAGACGCGCTCCCGAAGCTGCCGTCGTGGTCCGAGCCGGGGCACGTCTGGGCGCCTGCGGTCACACCGAACTCCGATGGGTACCTGCTGTACTACACGACCCGGGACCGTTCGAGTGGCCGACAGTGCGTCTCGGTCGCTTCCGCGAGCTCACCGGTCGGACCCTTCGTCGACTCGTCGAGCGGACCGCTGGAGTGCCAGGTGGCGCTCGGAGGCTCCATCGACCCGAGTCCCATCGATGTCGACGGCGTGCACTACCTGATGTGGAAGAACGACGGAAATTGCTGCAACATCCCGACCCGCATCTGGATCGCGCCGCTGACCGAAGATGGACGACACCTCGAGCACAAGCCGGTCGCATTGCTCGGCGCGGACCAGCCGTGGGAGCACGGATTGATCGAGGGTCCGTCGATGATCGAGAACGACGGACGCTTCTACCTCTTCTATTCCGCGAACCGCTGGGACAGCGCCAGCTACGCGATGGGGTACGCGGTGTGTGCGAGCGTCACCGGTCCGTGCCGGAAGCCCCGCTCGACTCCGTGGCTCGCCTCGAAGGGCGACATCGCCGGCCCGGGCGGAGGCTCCGCGTTTCAACCCCGGCGCGGCCCCGACTTCCTCGTCTTCGCCGCGTGGTCGAGTGGCGCCGTGGGCTACGACGCGGGTGGGGCCCGACGGGTGCTGCTCCGACCGCTGCGGTTTGTGGACGGGGCGCCGGTCCTGGGATTCCGGGGTCGTCGTGACCCGATCACTCCCCGACAGTTGCGAACCGGCGCCGAGGCCGCGTTCTGGGGAAGACTGCGGCTCCGCTTCCGCCTCCCGAGAGGACGAGATCCATGATCCGGCTCAGCGTCTTGTACCCGACGACCGAAGGTGCGACCTTCGACCACGACTACTACCAGTCCAAGCACGTGCCGCTCGCAGTGAAGACATGGGGTCTCGACGGCGCGGAGATCGACAAGGGCATTGACGGTCCGTACGTCGCCGCGGTGCACTTCACGTTCGCGTCGCTCGACGACATGGCGACGAAGATGGGCGTCGAGGGCACCGGTGACGTGCTCGCCGACGTCGCGAACTACACCGACGATCGCGCCCGTGATGCAGACGAGCGAGATCGTCTGAACCCCATCAGCGGGTGACGCGCACCCAGTCGACGAGCATCTCCGACGGCAGCTGCACCGGCGGGGAGATGGTCGTCGAGATGCCGAGGTTGAGCACCAGGTACATCGGCGACGCCGTGATGCCGGACGCGATCCGACCGACCTGCTCGCCGTCGTAGAAGTAGGTGACGGAACCGGGCGCCCACTCCGCGGCGAACGTGTGCCAGCCCGCGGGGTTCGGCCAGGGCGCGCAACCGCCCGGGCCGCCCGCGGTGGAGTGGAAGTGCCAGCACGCGTGGCCCTCGAGCCCTTCCATGACGTCGAGCTCGCCGGTGACGGGCCAGGTGCCCGTTCCGTTGGCCCAGAACGCGGGCCAGTTCGCGACCGCGCCCGAGTTCGACGGCAGCGTAGATGCGGGCCTCGACCCGGCCGTAGGTGAAGGTGAAGTGGCCGGCGGACTCCACCAGCCCTGATGCGTAGGGATAGGTGACGCCGTTGTTCGCGCGGCACGGCCGGTCCGACCGCGCGCAGGTGCAGGTAGCCCCCGGACACCGATACCTGCGCCGGGTCGTAGCAGGAGAGCTCGGCCGAGTTGACGGGCTTGGTGATCGCGTCGTCGGTGCCGGCCAGCCAGTTCGGGCGCCACTTCGAGACGTCGAGCGTCGCGCCGTTGAAGTCGTCGCGGAACAGCTCGTTGCGCCGCCGGCGGATCGGTCGACGGCAGTGACGGCTGCGTCGTGGGTGCCGGCGCGGGTTGGGTCGTCGGGGACGGTGCCGGGCGCGCTCGACGGGACGGTCGGCGTCGGTCGCGGCGTGGCGCGCAGCGTGCTCGACCGACAGCACCGGGCGGTTCCTGGCCGGGCTGGTCTCCGAGGTCGCGATGTTCACCTGGGTCGAGACGCCGTCGACGGCCGCGGGCCGGTTGAGCCGGAGACGGAGGATCAGTGTTCCCGGGCTCGTCATCGTGCGCAGCACCGGCGAGACGTCGACGGCCATGCGGCCCACGACGGGCGTGAGCTTGGCCGAGTCGCTGTCGCCGATCGGCGGTAGTCGGCACGTCGCGCGGTGGTGCCGTTCGTGTACGCGTCGATCACGAGCCGGTGGTTGCCGAGGTTCGAGACGCGGCGAACCAGCATCGAGACGTTCGCTGCGCCGCCGCCGCGGACCGCGTGGAGCACGTTCGCGGTGACCGTGAACGGCAGGAACAGCCGCAGGTCGCTGCCGTCGCGCATCTGCTCACCGACCGACAACGACGCGCGGGTAGCGCCGTACATGCCCAAGTCCGCGACGCCGTCGTGGTTGAGATCGATCGCCCCCGAGTCCGTCGCGCCGGCGACCTGCGCCACGACGGTGCTGTCGGCCCCGGCCCGCGGCACCAGCTGCGATCGCGCCGAACGCCAGCGCGACGACCGCGAGCACCGCGATCGGGGTGGTGCGCGAGGCGGTGCTTCGTGACGGAGGGCGCGGGCGTTCGGGGCACAGGCGATCTCCACGACTTGGGATGGCGAGCGGGCGGTGCAGCGCCGTTCGGGGGATGGGACAGTGGCCCCGCAGCACGACGACGTGCTGCACATCCGCGCCGAAGCGGGCAGGTTCACCTCATCGGCATGGAAGCGGTGCGAACTTGAAGATTCGCCGCAAACCCGTCAGAACTCCCCGGACTGACCGGCCCGATCGGCGCCGTGACGGTCGTCAGGGGACCCGCTCGCGTCGTCAGGGCCGCGCGAGGCCGTACCGAAACGAGTGGGGCAGCCGCGGCGGACGCAACTCAGCCGCCGGTCTCGCCGCCGCCTTCGCCGCTCTGGCCCTTGTCGATCTTCACCTGCGTCCGCTGCCAGCACCGCCTTCGCCCCCGAGTCGCCGATCCGGTAGATCCAGACCGTCGCGACCACCGAGAAGACGATGCTGAGCACCGCGAGGGTGATGCCGGCGTACTTCAGTGCGCCCGTTCCTCCGTCGGCGGGGCTGCGAGCACGTCGGGCGACGAGCATCACGCCGACCAGCGCGAGGAACATGAGGAGGACCCACGGCCGGATGTTCTCGCCCATGCTCGTGTGCTTGTGCAGGAGGTCCGTCTCACGGACGTACTCCTTGAGGCTCTGGCCGGCGCTGATCGTGAGCTGGGTGAAGATGCCGGCGACGAAGACGAGCCCGACGACGTACCAGCCGATCCGGTCGCGCACCTTTGGCCACAGCATGGCGATGGCCCCGAGCCCGGCGAGCGGGATCAGCACCACCGGGACGTGGGCGAAGAGCGGGTGCGCGGGGAGTCCGCGGATGGACGTGATGTCGAACAAGGTGACCTCCGGGATGGCTCGGTGCGATCCTGCATGCGCCGGCTCGATCGCGCCACGCGCTCGGTCACAGTTTGATGAGCAAGCCTTGGCCGAATCTTTACCCGCCGCTCGCCCCGCTCGCCACGGTTCGAGATCGCAACGATCGTGCGTTCCACGGCGGTGGTGTCGAGGTCGTCTTCGTTGGCCTGGTTCGTCGCCAACGCGAAAGCCATCGAGGACTTCGGGCAGGCGTACGCCTCCGTGCCCCAGTAGCCGGGATGACCCCAGCACCGCTCCCCGGCGATCTTCGTCGCGAAGATCCCGAGGCCGGCACCCGCGTGGCGGGCCGGCTTGGTGATCGGTCAACATCTCGTCCAGCGTCGCGGAGCTCGCAAAGACCTTGCCGTCGAACAGTCCGCGGAAGAAGCGCGTGAGGTCGCCGACGGTCGAGATGAGACCACCGCCGCCGTACAGGTCGGCCGACGCGTCGAGCTTGATGTTGTCGAAGCTCCGGTCGTAGTACTGGTGCGGCACGCGGCGCCTGACCCGGCGGCGCGGTCTCGAACGACTCCCAGTACGTCTGGTCGAGCCCGAGCCGATCGAAGCCGACCTCGTCCCGCACGGCTGCGGCCAGTGGATGACCCGTGGCGCGCTCGAGGATCTCGCCGAGCAGCACGTAGTTGGTGTCGGCGTAGTGATAACGGCGACCCGGGCGCGGCGAGGGGCCGGCCGTGGTCCATCGCGAACTGCAGCTGCTCGCGCGGCGTCCAGTGGTGACCGGGGTCGGTGCGTGTTCAACGTGTCGTACGCGGTGCTCGCGGCGTAGTCGAAGAGGCCGGAGGTGTGGTTCAGGAGCTCGCGGACGGTGATCGTGCCCGGCTCGTATCCGCCGCGGGTCAGCAGCGCGTTCGTGTCGGGGGAGAGGTAGCGGGCGATCGGTTGATCCAGCGCGACCTGGTGCTGCTCGACGAGTCGGAGCACGGCGGCGGCGACGAAGGTCTTGGTCACGCTCGCGACGCGAAACGGCGTGTCGACCTGCAAGCGGGGTCTTGGCCGCGACGTCGGCGAATCCCTCGGGCCGCTTGCTCGTCGAGACCCGGCGCACGGCACGCTCACCGCCTCGCCCGGGATCTTGGGGTGCGCGACGAGGTCGGCGTCGATCGCATCGACCAGCCTGTCGGTGGGGCCGCGCGGTGCTCGCGTCCGACCCGGCCGGCGTGCAGGCGGCGCCGAGGAGCACGATCAGTGCGGCGGCGACCGCGAGGCGTCCGGTTCTCATCGCACCAAGGATCGACGGGCCCCGGCGCTTCCTGAAGATCGTTGCAAACGACTCGGATCGGGAGGTTCGGGCGACGATTGCGGCATGACGAACTCCGTTGCTCGTGATGGACGTCCAGAACGGCCTCGGCCGGGTCGGCGAGCAGTCCGAGGCGCGCGGCCACGCCGGCGACGACCGCGGCGGCCGGGGTGCCGGTGATCTACGTGCGGGTTCCGCCGGCACGCCCGAGGTCAGCCCGAAACCGCGCCTTCCGCGTGGCCGAGTCTGCCCATGGTCGACGAGACGAGAGCACGCAGATCCATCCGGCGGTCGCCCGAGCCGCCGACGTCGTCGTCATCAAGAAGCGGGTAGCGCGTTCACCGGCAGCGACTCGAGGTCGTGCTCCGCGGGCTCGCGTCGACGCCCTGGTGCTCACCGGCGTCGCCACGAGCGGGGTCGTGCTCTCGACCCTGCGGCAGGCCGCCGACCTCGACTTCGACCTCACGGTGCTGAGCGATGCGTGCGGATGCCGACCACGAGGTCCACCGGGTCCTGCTCGAGAAGGTGTTCCCCCGTCAGGCCGCCGTCGTGACGACGGCAGCGTGGGTGGAGCAGCTGCCGTGGTAGCTGCATCGTCCTCGCGGCCCGGTCAGCTCGCCGCCGCGCTGAGCGCCTCGAACTGCGCGTCGGTCAGCTGCACCTCGCCGCGTCGAGGTTGTCCTCGAGGTGCGCGACGTCGACGTGCCCGGGATCGGCAGCATGACGGGGGAGCGCTCGAGGAGCCACGCGAGTGCGAGCTGCGACGGTGTCGCGTCGAGCTCCTTCGCGATCTGGTCGAGCGCTCCACCCGGTCGTGAGCTCACCGGTCGCGAGCGGGAACCACGGGATGAACCCGATGCCTTCGGCCTCCGAGTGGTCGAGGAGCGCCTCGGACTCGCGGTCGGCGACGTTGTAGCGGTTCTGCACCGACGCGATCGTCCGCGATCTCCTGCGCGGCCCGCAGCTCGTCGACGGTCACCTCGGACAGGCCGATGTGACGGATCTTGCCCTCGTCCTGGAGCAGCTTCAGCTCCCCGACCTGATCGGCGAGCGGCACCTTCGGGTCGATCCGGTGGAGCTGGAACAGCTCGATGCGCTCGAGGCCGAGGTGGCGCAGGCTGAGCAGGCACTGCTGGCGCAGGTACTCGGGGCGCCCGACCGGCCGCCAGTCGCCGGGTCCGGACCGCGTGAGCCCGGCCTTCGTCGCGATGACGAGGTGCTCCGGGTAGGGGTGCAGCGCCTCGCGGATCAGCTCCTCGGAGACGAACGGCCCGTAGGAGTCGGCGGTGTCGATGAAGTCCACGCCGAGCTCGACCGCCCGCCGCAGCACGCGGATCGCCTCGTCGTGGTCGCGCGGCGGGCCCCAGACGCCCGGGCCCGGTCAGCTGCATCGCGCCGTACCCGAGCCGGTGGACGGTGGTGCCGCCACCGAGGTCGAACGTGCCGGAGCTGCTGACGAGCGTGTTCACCATCGGGGTCTCCTGGGGGTCAGTGGATGCGGACCTCCAACCGGTGCGTGATCCCGAACCTTCCCGGTATCGTGCCCGGATATGCCGTCAGCGACGAGCGAACGCACGGTCCATCTCCGCACCTGCCCGCTGTGCGAGGCGATGTGCGGGCTCGAGATCCACGTCGAGGGTGACCAGGTGGCGCTGATCCGCGCCGACCGCGACGACGCGTGGAGCAAGGGTCATCTCTGCCCGAAGGGCACGACGCTCGGCCACCTGCACCACGACCCCGACCGGCTCCGCGCGCCGATGGTGCGCGACGGTGACTCGTGGCGCGAGGTGAGCTGGGACGAAGCGTTCCGTCGGTGCTCCGAGCTGCTCGCGCCGGTCATCGCCGCAGCACGGCATCGAGGCCGTCACCGCGTACGTCGGCAATCCGCTCGCGCACAACTTCAGCCTCGGGCGCTACGTCGGCATCCTCATCGGCATGTCCGGCATCCCGATGATCTACTCCGCCGGGACCGTCGACCAGTGGCCGAAGAACGTGAGCTCGCACCTCATGTACGGCGGCATGTGGAAGATCCCCGTCCCGGACATCCAGCGGACCGATCTCCTCGTCGTCATGGGCGCGAACCCGCAGGCGTCGCAGGGTCGCTGCTCGCGTGCCCGGACGTCATGGGCGAGATCGACGGCGATCCGCGCCCGCGGCGGCAAGGTCATCGTCGTCGACCCGCGCCGGACCGGCACCGCGGCGGCGGCCGACGAGTGGATGGCGATCACGCCGGGCACCGACGCCGCGCTTGCTGCTCGCGGTGGCGAACGTCGTCGTGAGCGAAGGGCTGGTGCGGCTCGGTCACGTCGCGGAGCTCCTCGACGGCGTCGAGCAGATCGAGGCGCTCGTCGCGGACTGGACGCCCGAGCGGGTCGAGGGCGTCACCGGCATCGGCGCCGACCGCATCCGCGCGCTCGCCCGCGATCTCGCCACGACCGAGCGCGCCGTCGTCTACGGCCGCATCGGCCTCTGCAACCAGGAGTTCGGCACGCTCGCGAGCTGGCTCGTCGACGTCGTGAACATCCTCACCGGGCCACTTCGACACCGTCGGTGGGCTGATGTTCGCCCGGCCGTCGGTGTGGGGCCCGACGGATCTGCCCGATGCCCGGCCTCGAGGGCGGGGTCGAGAACTTCGGCCGCTGGAAGACGCGCGTGCGCGGCGCGTCGGAGGTGCTGGGCCACGTGCCCGTCTCGTGTCTCGCCGAGGAGATCGCGACCCCGGGCGAGGGCCAGATCCGGGCGCTCTTCACCGTGGCCGGCAACCCGGTCCTCTCGACGCCGGGTGGCGACCGCCTCGACGCCGCGCTGGACGGGCTCGACTGCATGATCAGCGTCGACAACTGGCTCAACGAGACGACGCGCCACGCGGACGTCATCCTCCCGGGCCTCTCACCGCTCGAGCAGCCGCACCACGACGACCTGATCTGGAACTTCGCGGTCGGGAGCGCGGCGAACTTCTCCCCCGCGATCTTCCCGCCCGCGGACGGTCGGCCCGGAGGAGTGGGAGATCCTGATCCGGCTCGCGGGCGCGTGCCTCGGCATGGACGCGGCCGAGGTGGACGTCGCCGCGATCGACGACGGGTTCTTCGACGTCCTCGCCGACACCCGCGGCTTCGACGGTCCGACGCTGCGCAAGGAGTACGACCACGGTGGGCCGCTGCGCATGCTGGACCTCACGCTGCGCACCGGTCCGTTCGGCGACCGCTACGGCGAGGTGCCCGACGGGCTCAACCTCGATCGGCTGAAGGCCGAGCCGCACGGCGTGTACCTCGGCCCGAACGAGCCGTGCCTCACCGACGTGCTCGCCACCACCGACGGCATGGTGCACCTCGCGCCGAGCTACATCACCGACGACGTGCCCTCGCCTCGCGCAGCGGCTCGACCGCCCCGCCGACGAGCTCGTGCTGGTGAGCCGGCGGCACATCCGGTCGAACAACTCGTGGATGCACAACGTCAACGTGCTGGTGAAGGGCAAGGACCGCTGCACGCTGCTGGTGCACCCGGACGACGCCGGGCCGCTTCGGCGTGTCCGACGGCGCGCTGGCGCGGGTGACGTCGGCGGCCGGCACGGTGGACGTCGCGGCCGAGGTCACCGAGGACATCCGGCCGGGAGTCGTCTCGCTCCCGCACGGCTGGGGCCACAACCAGGCCGGGTACCCGGATGGGGTGGCGAACGAGCACGCGGGCGTGAACACCAACGTCCTCGCGCCCGGCACGTTCGTCGACGTGATCTCCGGCAACGCCGCGGTCAACGGCATCCCGGTGAGCATCGGGCCGGTACCGGCTGCCTGACCGGACCGGCCTACGCCAGGCCGTGCACGATCGCGATCGTGGCCGCGAGCGCGGAGACGATCAGCACCGCGGGTCGCAACCAGCCGCCGTCGACGAACGGGTGCAGGTGGCGGCTCAGCCACATCCCGAGCACGAGCGGCGGGAGCAGCACGAGCGCGAACAGTGCCTGGCGGCCGCGCAGCTTGTCGGTGAGCGCGTAGGCGACGATGGAGAGTGCGGCGCTCGCAGCGAAGAACGCGCCGAGCGTCGCGCGGGTCGTCGGGCCGGGTCGGTGTTGGAACAACAGGGCGACCGGCGGCCCGCCGATCGCGACCGCGGTGCCGAACGCGTTCGAGACGAACCCGGCCACGGTGCTCGAGCCGGCGTTGATCGGCACCGGCGGTGAGAAGGTCGAGAGCGCCACGCCCAGGAGGGTCACCGTCGCCCGCGGCGATCGCCAACCCGGAGGAGCTCGAGCGCGCTCAGCAGCAGCAGTCCGACGATCGTGCCCGGGACCGCGCCGAGCAGGAGGTAGCGCAGCCGCGAAGTGATCGAGCTCGTGGTGCTCGCGCGCCACGTTCGTCACCGACGACAGCAGCGCGACGAGCACCAGGCTGAACGGCAGCATCTCCGGCGCGACGATCGCGATCACCGGCGCCGGCGAGGAGGTTGAGCCCGAAGCCGATCGAGCCCTGGACGATTGATCCGACGAGGACGATCAGGACGCTGACCAGCACGGTTGTGGCATCGACGTGCACTCGGCACGGTAACTCACCGCGCGCGAGCCGAACCGGCGTTTCGGTCTACAGCTTGACGCTATAGGTCACCGCGACGTTGACCCAGTTGATGTCGATGTCGCCCAGCGAGCTGTACCGGTTGTCGATGCCCACGCCGACGCGCAGGTGACGGTTCGCGTCGACGAAGCCGGAGCCCGAGAAGGTCCCGAGGTTGTGCGATGTCGGAGTGGTCGCGGCGATCGTGGTCGTCGGTGAGCTGCCAACCCGCCGGAGGTGTTGATCGCGCCGTAGAGCTCGGTCGGTGAGTAGTCCGAGTAGGCGCTCGCCACGATCGTGACGCTCCGGTAGGAGTACGCCGTCGGCACGGTGAATTTGTAGTCGGCCTCAGCGGTCTGGAGGGAGGACTGTGGGCACTGGTTGATCATCCAGATCCCCGCGGTGAACGTGGAGTCCGCGACGTTGTATCCGGTGCACGCCTCACCGAAGGAGCCGAAGCGCTGGTTGCCGTTCAGCTGGAGGTGGGTCGTGCGCGTCGCAAGGTGGAGGACCTTCACGGTGTACGGACCGCCGTTGCGCGTGTTGCCCGCTGCGTCCGCCACCTTGAGCCGCCACGTGTAGGTCCCGCTGGTCACGAGCGCACCTGCCGTGTTCTTTCCGTTCCACGTGATCCGCGTCTGGCCCGAGATGCCGGCGGCGCTGAGCGTGCGCACCAGCCCACCGGTGCTGTTCCGGATCGTGAGCGTGATCGCGCCGGCCTCGTCGAGGGTCACCTTGGACGTGAGGCTCGCGGGCGAGCCGCCGCCGGACGAGTAGATCGTGGTGGCGTCACCGGTGGCCGTCGTGATCCTCGGCGCGGTCCGGTCGACGACGATGCTCCGGGTCGCGCGGCCGACGAGCTTGCGGCCGGACACGGTGGCCGCGGTCGAGAGCACGATCGAATAGGTCCCGTCCGGAACGACCGTGCCCGCGGTGCTCCTCCCGTTCCACACGAGGGTCCGAGCTCCCTTGGTGAGCGTTCCCAACGAGACCTCGTCCTTCACGGTGCCGCTGGGGCCGGTGATCCGCCACGTCACGGTCTCGGTGTCGGGCAGCGAGTATCCGATCGTGACGGAGTCGCGGACCCCGTCTCCGTTCGGGCTGAACGGCGAGGCGGTCACGGACGTGATGGTGGGATGGAGGTTCTTCACCCTGAACGTGACCGGTTCCGACGCGAATGACGAGCAGACCGTCCCCGCGACGTCACAGGACTGCGCCGTTGCCGTGTAGGTGCCGTTCGCCAGCTTGTCGACCGCGACCGACGCGGCGTACGGAGCGGTGGCGTCGAACGCCTTGCGGACGCCGTTCACGAGGAACGCCACTCCGCCGCTACCGTCCACCGTCGCGGCCATCTTGAGCGTGCCGCTCGCGACCCGATTGGGCGTCGGCGCTGTGAGCACGGGCGTGGTGTTCACCACGTCGACGTTGACGGTCGTGGCGCCCGACGGCGCAGGACCACGCGCCGATGCTCGAGCAGCTGTGCGCTCCGATCGTGTGCACGCCGTTCGCGACGCTGTGGGACTGCCAGACGCTCGACGCGGCGCCCGCGCTGACCGGGACCGGGTTCCCGAGTGCTGCACCGTCGAGGTCGAAGCGCACGGCCGCGTCGGGCGACGACGCGGTCAGGGTGACCACGTCCGCGGCCGACGCACCGTCCGTCGGCGCCGTGATCGTCGGCGTGTCGCTCGGGAGCGCGAGTGGTGTCACCGAGTTCGATGGGGCCGATGCCGGGCCGGTGCCGGAGGAGCTCGTCGCGGTCACCGTGAACGTGTACGGCGTCCCGTTGGTCAGCCCGCTGACGGTGATTGGCGAGGCCGTGCCCGTCGCGCCGGCGCTCGAAGGAGAGGATGAGACCGTGTACGTGGTTCCGGCCGGTGACCCGTATCCGGGCGTGAACGCGACCTTGGCGGCCCCGCTGAGCGGGGACGCGGCGACGCCGGTCGGCGCGGCCGGTGGGACGTTCGTCAGCCAACCCATGTCGGCGAGGATCCCGAGCGTGACCGGGCCGGGGTCATGGATCGACTCCTGCGTGCCGATCATCGGCGTCATCAGTGAGTTCGCGTTCCCGGCCGGGTAGGTCGACTCGTCGAGGTGTGAGTAGCTACTGCCTTGCTGCCAGCTGGCGGGCGAGTACAGCTTCGCCCCCGAGCCGCCGTTCGCCGCGTTGGCGTGCGCGCCGTAGAACCGCACGCCGGCCGTCTGCAGCGCGGCTTCCGAGGCTGGTCGAGGAATTCGCGAAGTTGAGCACCGGGGTGCCCTTGGCCTGGGTGAAGCGGTCGAAGATCCCGGGGTAGCCGGCGAACTGCCAGGTGCCGATCCCGTCGGCGACATTGGCGACGCCGTAGAAGCCGAGCCCGTGGCCGAGCTCGTGGAGCACGACGCTGACGAAGTCGATCTGTCCGGCGCCGGGATGACCATCGGTGCCGAAGTACCACGAGGAGAACGCGCTGCTGAACGTCGCGTCGATGTCGGGGTTCGCGGAGTCGAGGTCCGTGCCGGCGAGCGCGTTCGCCAGCGCGATCGGGTACCAGGTGTGCGCCTGGGGGAGCCCGGGTCGATCGCGCAGGACCTCATCCGGGCCGGCCGAGCCGAGGACGCCGGCACCGAGCGCGCTCCACGAGGCCTTGACGACGATCGGGACGGGTGACGAGATGAGGGGCTTCCAGAGGTTGACCGCGTACTGGAACGCGTCCTCGCGTCGGGGTTGGCGGTGAACGCGCTGTCGAACTGCACGGTGATCGTGGTGGAAGTCGAGCTCGCCGAGAGATCCGATGTCGGCGCGCAGCGACGAGGCGGAGATCTGGCTCGGGGGTGCGGGCGAGGGGTCGACGACGATCGGGATCTGCGCGCCGACGTGGATCGAGGTCGGCGGGGCCGCGCTCGCGGCGGCGGCGACCGCGGCCGGGGCCACGCCGCAGAGCGCGCCGACGACTGCGAGCGCTGCCGCCAGCGCAGTCGCGCGACACCTCGCCGAGCTCTGTGGTTTCCTGCCCATATATCCCTTTTGTCCAGTTCCAGACTACTCGGTGCTCGAGGGCTTCCGGACCCGGCCAGCCCCGGTGGCTGGGTGCGCTCGGCGGCCGGCGCACCCCGGCGACCGACTCACCGAAGCTGGACCATCGGGTCCCACTGGGCCACGATCTCCGACCACGACCGACGCCGCGGGGGAATCGGATGCAGCTCTGGACCGACGAGATGGAAGCACTGCGGACCGAGACCCGCGTTGCGGTCCATGAGTCGCTCGCGTCCGTCATCGAGATGATGGGCGGCGGCGCGTTCGATGCCGAGGGGCTCAGCCGGGACGAGCAGGTCGCGCTCGCGCGCCAGGCGATGACGAACATCTACTACCCGTCGCCGGAGGCCGAGCTCCGCGAGTTCGCCGGGGTGCCGTGCCGGGTGTTCACGCCATCCGGCCGGGCGAGTGCGATCTACCTGCACTTCCACGGCGGCGGGATGATGATCGGTGCGCCGGAGATGAGCGACTACTCGAGCGTCGACCTGCGCGACCGGTTCAACCTCGCGGTCGTCTCCGTCGACTACCGGCTCGCGCCCGAGCACCCGCATCCGGCCGGCCCGGACGATGGGGTCACGGTCGCCGACTGGCTGCTCGCGAACGGCGAGCGCGAGCTCGGTGCGAGCCGGCTGATCCTCGGCGGTGAGTCCGCCGGTGGATACATGTCGGCCATCGTGCTGCTACGGATCCGCGACGAGCTGTGCGCCATCGACCGGGTCGCCGGCGCCAACCTCGTCTTCGGCGTCTACGACTGGGGTCGTTCGCCGAGCCAGCGGGGCATCCGCCCCGCGGCCGGGCCCGACCTGCTTGATCCGGTCGGCATCGAGTTCTTCACCGAGTGCTACCTGCCCGGCCTGACCGACGACGAGCGCCGTGATCCCTCGATCTCACCGGCGTTCGCCGACCTCTCCGACCTCGCCGCCCGCGCTCATGAGCGTCGGCACGTCGGACCACTTGCTGGACGACACGCTCATGCTCTCCGCCCGGTGGGCGGCTGCGGGCAACGAGGTCGACCTGGTCGTGCTGCCCGAGATGCCGCACGGATTCATGGCCGTCCCGGGCGCGATGGCGGACATCTGGACGCAGCGCACCAACGCCTGGTTCGCCGACATCCTTCAGCCGGAAGAGCTGAGGTGCCGCCGCCGACGCCGGGTCGTCAAACGCGGAGGCCGTCGACCATCAGGGTGAAGAGGCGCTCGGCCGCCGCGCAGCTGTCGCTCTGCATCCTCGGACGTGAGCGCGATCGCGTTGACGAGCCGCAGCACGTCGTCGGCGTCGACGTCGGCGCGGATGACGCCGGCCTTCTGGGCCCGCGCGACCTGGGTCTTCAGCGGTGGTGCGCAGCACGCTGCACGCGGACTGATCGGCGCAGAGCTCCGCGGGCGAGACCTCGCCGAGCTCGGTGATCATCAATGACGCGGCGAGCGCCTGGTACGTCATCGCGTGCCGGAGCTGCGCGTGCAGCCACCCCACGAACGCGTCGTAGGGTTCGCCGGACTCGCTGAGCTCCGCGGCCTCGGCGCACAGGACGTCGACGCTGTCGCGGAACATCGCGTCGAGCAGCGCGTGGCGGGTGGGGAAGTGGCGGTAGAGCGTGCCGATGCCCACACCGGCGCCGCGGGCGATCTCTTCGAGCGACGCGTCCGGGCCCCGCTCCCGGAAGGTGTCCCGGGCGGTGGCGAGGATGCGGTCGCGGTTCCGCTGCGCGTCGGCCCGCAACGGTCGCGGAGTCGCACCGGACGTTTCGGCGGAGGTCCGTGGCGGAGTCATGTCTGCGGGTTCTCCATGGTGCGTTCGGTGCTGCTCGGAGCTCGGGATCGGAAGATCCCTTGCAAACCGGAGGCACCCTCCGTATAGTACCGGAGGACCCCTCCGAATACTAGCCCGGTCCCCGTCCTCCGGGTGGCCGGGCGTCCGACCTTCCCCCGACCGTACTGCGACGAAGCGAGGCCCCCATGGCCTCAGTCAACCCGTCCCACGCCCCGCCCGTCCCGGCGCTCTCCGCGATCCGGCGCAACCTCGTCCTCGCGGTGATGTGCCTCGCCGTGCTGATGGTCGTCGCATCGGTCACCATGCTGGCGAACGCGCTGCCAGCGGTCTCCGCGAACCTGGGCGCCAGCCAGTCCGAGCAGCAGTGGATCGTCGACGCCTACGGCCTGACCCTGGCGGCGCTGCTGCTCCCCGCCGGTGCCCTCGGCGATCGGTACGGGCGGCGCGGTGCCCTGATCATCGGCTTCGCGATCTTCGGCGGCGCCTCACTCGTCGCGATCGGTGCCGGCTCGCCGACACAGCTCATCGGGCTGCGCGCGCTCATGGGCATCGGTGCCGCCCTCGTCATGCCGGGAACCCTCTCGACCATCACGAGCATCTTCCCGGCAGAGCAGCGGGCCAAGGCGGTCGGCATCTGGGCCGGGTTCGCCGGCATCGGTGGCACGCTCGGCCTGCTCACGGCGGGAGTGCTGCTCGAGTCCTTCTCCTGGGAGTCCGTGTTCGCCGCCACCGCGGTGCTCGCGTTCGCGCTTCTCGTCGCCGTCGTCGGGATCGTTCCCCCCACCGTGTCGACGCACCACGTCGGCCTCGACCCGCTCGGCGCGGCGCTCTCAGCCGCCGGCATCGGCGGCCTCGTGTTCGGCATCATCGAAGGGCCGGACAAGGGTTGGACCAACCCGTTGACCCTCGGCGCGCTCATCGGAGGCGTCGCCCTGCTCGTGGTCTTCGTGTTCGCGGAGCTGCGCTCCGACGCGCCCCTGCTCGACCCCCGCTTCTTCCGGCACCGCGGCTTCACCACCGGATCGGTATCGATCTTCCTGCAGTTCTTCGCGATGTTCGGCTTCTTCTTCGTCGCCCTGCAGTTCCTGCAGCTCGTGCTCGGGTACTCGACGCTGATGGCCGCGGTCGCGATGATCCCGATGAGCGTCGTCATGATCCCGCTCTCCGCGATCGCCGGGACGTTCGCCGATCGCCACGGTCACCGACTGATCGGTGGTGCCGGGCTCGCCCTCTCGGCGCTCGGGCCTCCTGGCGTTCACCACGCTCGGGCCCGACAGTGGCTATCTGCAGTTCCTCGTCGCGTCGCTGATCCTCGGCGTCGGTGCACCGCTCGCCATGACGCCGGCGACGACCGCGATCGTCGCCTCGCTCCCGCTGGAGAAGCAGGGTGTCGCGTCCGCGGTCAACGACACCGCGCGCGAGATCGGCGCCGCGTTCGGGGTCGCGGTGCTCGGGAGCGCGTTCAACATCGCCTACCGCAGCTCGATCGACCACCACCTGGGCGGCCTGCCGTCGGCCCTGGCCCGCCAGGCCAGGGAAGCGCCGGCGCTGGCGTTGCAGGTCGCGCACAGGGCCACCAACGGCAACGCGCTCGCCGACGCGACCCGCGAGGCGTTCACCGTGGGCATGCGCTACGCCGATCGGGCTCGGTGCGGTGCTGCTCCTCGTCGGCGCGCTGTTCGTCTGGTTCCGCGGCGCGTCGCGCGAGCTCGAGGTCACCGAGGACGAGCTCGACGCCAGCACCACCGCGGCCGAGGATGCGCCCGCCGCCGTCGACGTCGACTCGGGGCCGAGGCCGTGGTGCCCGTTCGGTAGCTAGCGCGACGGTCGTGCCGTACATCTCCAGCAAGGGGTCCGAGATGAGCTCGAGCCGCTCGCCGTCGGGGCCCGAGAAGTACAGGCTACGTCCCGCTCATGTGCACGGGTCGGCGACGCCCGGCGGCCTCGAGCTTGGCCTTCGGAGGTGCTCCCAGCGGTCCGGGTCGATGGAGATCGCGATGTGGTGCAGGCCGCCGAGCACCTCGGCGTAGTCACCGAGGTCGAGGCCGGGGAAGTCGAAGAACGCGAGCAGGTTCCCGTTGCCGATGTCGAAGAAGAAGTGGGTCGAGCCCTGGTAGTCACGGTTCTCGAACAGCTCGGTGAGCGGGAACTCGAGCAGCCCCTGGTAGAAGTTGATCGTCGCTTCGACGTTGCTCGAGAGCAGCGCCATGTGGTGCAGGCCACGCGCCGATGACCGCGGGCCGGTTGCCCGACTCGTCGAGGTGCTTCGCCCGCAGCGCGGCCCACTCCTCGGTGCGATCGACGTCGGCGCCGTGCTTCGTCATCGGGCCTCCCGGGTCACGTCGGGGAAGGGGAAGACCGCGAGGTCGGGCGCGGTCCGGGCGAGCGAGTGGTAGCGGCGGCGCGCGAACCACCAGCGGCCGTCGAACCTCACGTGCTCGTCGTGGTAGACGCCGTACGCGACGGAGTGCCGGCCTTCCTCCGACGCTCTGGCGCAGCTCGCACATGTACAGCCGCGCCGACGCGCGATCGGCGTCGTCCGGATCGAAGGTGACCCGGGTCCCGAGCACGACGAACTCGAAGAACTCGAAGCGCTCGATCGACCGACCGATGAAGTCACCGATCTCGCCCGGGCCCTGTGAACGACGAGCAGCTCGCCCCGCCGGACGTCGAGCACGACCTCGGCCTCGGGCCGGAACAGCTCGCCGAGCTCCGGCCACGCGCGCCGGTTGACGACGTCCGCGTACGCGTCCTGCAGACGGCGTATCGCGATGTAGTCGATGGTCTCGCGAACCTCTGGCTCCACTAAGGCATCGTAGGTTCGTCCGGGTGCGGCGTGAGCACGTGCACGTTCAGAAGCCCGGCCGAACCCTCGCTGACCTCCCAGAGGCGCAGCTCGAACTCGTACCCCGGCTGCCAGGTCAGCTGGGAGCGCAGGCCCCGGCCGAGCGCGTTGCGCACCGCGCCGACGATCGCCGCGTCGAGCGACTCCGGCACCTCGCCGAGGAACCGCTTCAGCGCGTCGGCCTGCTCGGGCTCCAGGACGTCGAACATGCCGAGCGACTCGCCGATCTCGATGACCGTCCGCGGCTTCGCCGATCGCCTCGATGAGCCCTTCCGGCTCCCACCCGTCGAGGGCGGAGAACACCTCGTTCGCCCGCATGACCGACGCAACCAGGAATGGCATTGCCTGCCCCTCTCGTCCCGCCGGATTCGGCGACCGATAGATTGCCGAATCAGCCTTCCACAGGGAGCCGAGCGGTGCCTCAACCTTCGCCGATCGGATACGCACGACGGGGCGAGGCCTTCGTGGCGTACCGGACCTGTGGCAACGGCCCGCCGGACCTCTTGCTCGTCAACGACTGGTTCAGTCATGTCGGCGATCTGTGGTCGGACCAGTCGCCGTTCCGCTCCGTTCCTCGACCGGCTCTCGACGCTGGGTCGGCTCGTCACCTTCGACAAGCTCGGTGTCGGGCTCTCGGATCCGGTCGCGCTCGGCGCGCTCCCGACGCTCGAGGAGTGGATCGACGACATGCGTGCGGTGCTCGACACGCTCGGGGTCGAACGTTCGATCATCATCGGCAAGGGCTCCGGCGCGCCGATGGCGCTGCTCTTCGCGGCGATGCATCCCGGGCCGCGTCTCGTCGATCGTGCTCGTCGACGGGTGGGCCCGGCTCTCGCAGGCCGACGACTTCCCGATCGGCACGCCCGTTGCCGGACCAGGCCCGCATGCTCGAGGAGCCGTACATGCCGCCCGGAGTCGGTGCGCTTCGTCGCGGGGGAGCCGCTCTCACCCGAGGTGCAGTCGTGGTGGCAGTCCTACGTGCGCAACGCGGCGAGCCCGAGCACGTCGATGACCATGCGGCGTTGGTTGTTCGAGGTCGACGTCCGTGCCGCGCTGCCGTCGGTCCGCGCGCAGGTGCTCGTCATCGCCCGCCGCGACGGCTGGATCGGCCGCGAGCACGGTCAGTACCTGGCGGAGGCCATCCCCGGCGCGCGCCTGGTGGAGCTGCCCGGTGCGGCGAACTTCCTCTTCGCCGGGGACACGGACGCGCTGGTCGACGAGGTGCAGGAGCTCGTGACGGGGGCGCGACCCCTGCCGCGTCAGGATCGGGTGCTCGCGACCGTGCTCTACACGGATCTCGTCGAGTCGACCCGCACCGCGAGCGAGCTGGGCGACGCCCGGTGGCGGCATCTGCTCGACGAGCACGACCAGCTCGTGCGGGCCGCGCTGCGCTCGAAATCCGGGTCGCGAGGTGAACACCCGCGGCGACGGGTTTCTCGCGACCTTCGACGGCCCCGCACGGCGCGATCCACTGTGCGATGCAGATCCGGGAGTCTGTCCGCTCGATCGGGCTGGAGGTCCGGTGCGGACTGCACACCGGTGAGATCGAGCTGCGGGGTGAGGACATCGGAGGGATCGCCGCGCACGTCGGCGCGCGCATCGAGGCGCTCGCCGCGCCGGGCGAGATCGTCGTGTCCCGCACGGTGCGCGACCTGGTTGCGGGATCCGGCATCGAGTTCGTCGACGTAGGCAGCCACGTGCTGAAGGGCGTGCCCGACGAGTGGCAGCTGTACTCGGTCGTGGGCGACGCGACCGGGGATTGAGGGCGCCGCCAAGTACCGTGGCGCGTGTGACGCAGCCCGGAACGAGCCGCGCCGGGGTGGCACGGTATCGGGTGGGTTTGCGGACCCGGGTCACCGTCGTCTTCGCGGCGCTGGCCTTCCTCCTCTCGACGACGTTGGCGGTCGCCTCCTACGAGCTGACCCGTTCCTTCCTCCTCGATCGACGGGAAGCGGCGGCGCGCCAGGAGGCCTACCTCAATGCCCGCGCGGTGCGCGACGCGCTCCGGGTCAACTCGGCCGACGTCGGGGGCGCGCTCGGCCAGGTGGAGACGGGGACGGACAGCGTGGTCGTCGTCCGCGTCGGCACCGCAGTGGTTCGGCACGTCGGTCGGTGTGGGTCGCGACGACGTCCCGGCCGCGCTGCGCAAGCTCGTGGCGAGTGGTTCCGCCGGTACCCAGAACACCAAGTTCGCCTCGGTCCCCAACCTCGGTGTCGGCGTGCCCCTGCCGGCGGTCAACGGGAGCTTCTTCGAGTTCATCTCCGCCCGGGAGCTCGACCAGACGCTGAGCCTGCTCGCGCGGGCTCTGGCTGCCGCGGCCTTCGTCGTGACGCTCATCGGCGCGGTGGTCGGCTGGTACGCCAGTGGTCGGGTGCTGCGCCCGGTGCGGCGGATGGCAGTCACCGCGACCGGCATCGCCGACGGCGCGCTCGAAGAGCGGCTCGACGCCGAGGGCGACAGCGATCTCGAGCCGCTGGTCGACGCGTTCAACGGGATGGTGCGGGCGCTGCGCACGCGCATCGAGCGCGAAGCGCGGTTCGCCTCCGACGTCAGCCACGAGCTGCGGACCCCGCTCGCGACGATGTCGGCGGCCCTCAACGTGGCGCGCCGGCGCCGGTCGGCCGAGGCCGCGGATGCCGCGCTGGTTGTGCTGGACAGCGAGCTCCACCGCTTCAACCGGCTGGTGCTGGACCTCCTCGAGATCTCGCGCATGGAAGCCGGCGTCTCCGAGGTCCAGCCCGGCGTCGTCGACCCGGTCGAGCTGGTCCGCGACGTCCTGCAGACGACCGAGCGAGAGTCGGTCGCCGTCGACGTCGAGCCCACAGCCCCGTCGACGTTCGTGCTCGACCAGCGCCGGATCTCCCAGGTGTTGCGGAACCTGCTCGACAACGCGGACGCCTACGGCGGTGGCGCGGTGACCGTCGTCATCGCCGGTGCCGGGGAATCGCTGCTGCTCGCGGTCGACGACGACGGGCCGGGCATCCGACCGGAGGAGCGCGATCTCGTCTTCGAACGGTTCGCGCGGGGTGAGGCCTCGGAGGCCAAGCCGGGGACCGGTCTCGGGCTGGCGCTCGTCGTCGAGCACGTCCGGGTCCACGATGGCAGCGTGTGGGTCGAGGAGTCGCCGAGCGGCGGAGCCCGATTCGTGGTCGATGCTCCCCGGGGTCACGCCGTGAGAACCAGGTTGATGATCCCGTTCGTCGCATTGGCCGTGCTCGTCGGTCTGACCGCGTGTGGAGTGCCGACGCACGACGCCGCGAGCAAGGTGCGCACGAAGGACGTCCCCTTCGGATTGCTGAACAGCCAGAACGGCTCGTCGGCCTCGGGCGACGTCCGGTCACGAGGAGGCGCTCGTCTACTTCGCGAAGAACGGACGGCTCGTGGCGTCGTCGCGCCGGCTGCAGCCTCCGGTGACCATCCAGCGCGTGCTGCGCGCCCTCGCGGCCGGCCCGAACCGGCTGGAGACCGCGGCCGACCTGCAGCACCGCGCTCCCGGACAAGGACACGTTCGGGCGGATGTCACTCTCCGACGGCACGGCCCGCGTCGATCTGGCGCGCCCGTTCACATCACTGTCGAGCAGCGACCAGATCGTCGCCCTCGGCCAGATCGTCTATACGGTGACCGCGCGTCCCGGCGTCGGGCTCGTTCGGTTCACCTTGCTTCGGCGCGCCCACCGAGGTGCCACGCGCCGACGGGTCGCTCACCGCCGGTCGGGTCTCGCGCGACGACTACCTCGCGCTCGCGCCGTCACCGGGACCGTAGGAGATCAGCTCTCGCGGACGACGGCATCCCCGAAGACGTCGGGCGCGGTCGTGTCCACCGTGTGGATGCGCTGCTGCTTGCTCCACCACGCGACGCCGAACGATGCGACGATCACCAGGCTGCCGAAGACGAGCTTTCGCTTGATCGATCCCATCCGCCGCTGATACCCGCTCCCCGAGGCGGGCAACCCTCACGGGTGCACGGTCGGCTCAGAGGAGGTGTTCGCGGTCGACGTTCGAAGCTGTCGCGGATCTCGGGGCGGGACGAATTGGCGGCTCGACATCGGGACTGCGTGCCGATCAGCGAGGACGTCACGGCCAGCTGACGCCGAAGGTCGTGGCGTCGACGATCCGGCCGGTGAAGTCGGTCGCGATCTGCCGGCTGAGGAAGATCGCCGCGGGGACGACGGCCTCGGGGCCCTTCCAACCGGACCAGTCGTGGTCCTCGCCGTACTCGAGCGTCGTGAGCTCGGTCTTCACCGCACCGGGTCGCAGCGCGTTCATGGTGATGCCGCGCTCGACCAGCTCCGGGGCGAGTGCGCTCGAGAACCGCTCCAGCGCCGCCTTGGCGACCGAGTAGGTGATGTAGCCAGGCGGCATGTACGGCGTGACCGCGTGGTCGGCACCGTGCGACGACATGTTGATGATGCTGCCGCCGCCCTGCTGCGGTCATGTGGGGCTCGACCAGCTTCGTCAGCAGGAACAGGCTCCGGACGTTCACGCGCATCGACTCGTCCCACATCTCGACGGTCGAGTCGTCGAAGGTGGCCTGGGTCGGAGCCATCGCGTTGTTCATGAGCGAGTCGACCCGGCCGTACTCGTCGATGGTGCGGTCGACGAGCGCCTCGAGGTCGTGCTCGATCCCGATGTCGCAGCGCACCGCGATGGCCCGGCCGCCGGCGCCGTTGATCTCGTCCACGGTCGCGTCGATGGTGCCGGGGAGGTCGCTCGGCGTCCCGCGAGCCGAGCGTGCCGCGCAGACGACGGCGGCGCCGGCCTCGGCGTAGCCCGAGGGCGAGACCCTTGCCGATGCCCCGGGACGCGCCCGGTGACGATGACGACCCGGCCGTCGAGCTCCTTGGCGGTCATGGCGTGGACTCCTTCTGTTGCTGCCCGGAGGGGCCGGTGACCACGGTCACCCATCCGAGGGCGCTGATTGCTTCGGACACTAGGTGTGATTCGCCATGGAGCCGGAGCCGCGTGATGAGGGTCGCGATCGTCGGAACCGGAGTCGCCGGGCTCGTCTCGGCGCACCTGCTGCACCCCGACCACGAGATCACGGTGTTCGAGGCCGACGCGCGGGTCGGTGGCCACGCCAACACGGTGGACGTGGCCGTGGGCGGCGGGCACCACGCGGTCGACACGGGCTTCATCGTCTACAACGAGCGCAACTACCCGGGGTTCGTCGCGCTGCTCGACGAGCTCGGCGTAGCGACGCAGCCGACCGACATGAGCTTCGGCGTCTCGGACGCCGACTCGGGGCTCGAGTTCCGGGCGTCGAACCTCAACTCGCTGTTCGCCCAGCGCCGCAACCTCCTCAACCCTCGTACCTGCGGCTGCTCACCGAGATCGTGCGGTTCAACCGGGCCGCCCGTGCACTCGTCGCGGCCGAGCCGCGTTGGCGAGGCGGCGACCGGCTCGGCGCCGGGGTCGGCGACGGCCAGTGCGGATGAGACGAGTCGCTCGCCGAGTTCGTCGCGTCGGCACGGATTCTCGGACGACTTCGTCCGGCTCTTCCTCGTGCCGTTCGGCGCGTCGATCTGGTCCGCCGATCCCGAGCAGGTTCTTGGAGTTCCCGGTGCGGGCCTACGCCAGATTCATGCACAACCACGGCTTGCTCGAGCTGCAAGGCCGACCGCAGTGGCGCACGATCACCGGTGGATCGCGCCGCTACCTCGACGCTCTTGGTCGCACCGTTCCTGGACCGCATCCGCCTCGCGTCTCCGGTGCACAAGATCGTCGCTCGCCCGACCGACGGCGGCGACGGTGAGTCGAGATCCTGACCGAGCGCGGTCCCGAATCCTTCGATCGCGTCGATCATCGCGACGCACAGCGACCAGGCCCTGCGCCTGCTCGGCGACGCGACCCCGACCGAGCGGTCGATCCTCGGTGCGATCCGGTACCAGCGCAACACCGCGACGCTGCACACCGACGAGCGGATGCTCCCGGCGAACCACGCGCGCCCGGCGAGCTGGAACTACGCGATCGGGGCCGGCGACCGGCGGCGCGACCGTGACGTACTGGATGAACCGGCTGCAGTCGATCGAGAGCACCCGCCCGTTGCTGCTGACGCTGAACCGTCGCGACGCGATCGACGACCGATCTCGTGCTCGGCGAGTTCGAGTACGACCATCCGGTGTTCGATGCGGCCGCCATGGCAGCACAACGGCGCCGGCACGAGATCCAGGGCCGGCGCGGGATCTGCTTCGCCGGCGCGTACTGGGGCTACGGCTTCCACGAGGACGGCGTGCAGAGCGCGCCTCGAGGCCGTCGCCGCGATCGGCCGCCGAGGTGACCGCGAACGTGCTCGCCTTCCCGGTGCCCGAGCCGCGCGGCCGCCGCGCGCCGAGCGCGCGTCTCCGAACGGATCGAAGCCGCGATCTACCACGGCACCGTCGCCCACCGCCGGTTCGGTCCCGACGCGCGCGAGTTTCACCCCGAAGCTGTTCCTCGCGTACCTGGACGTCGACGCACTGCCGGGCACGCTCGACGAGATCCCGCTGTGGTCGGCCCGGCACGTTGCGCCGGTCCGGTACCGGCGTGAGGACTTCTTCGACGGAAGCACGCGGCCGCTCGGCGAGTCGGTGCGCGACCTCGTCGAGGACCGAGCTCGGTCGGCGGCCCGCCGGATCGGTGATGGTGCTCGCGCACCTGCGCACGTTCGGGTGGCTCTTCAACCCGCTCGCGGCCTACTACTGCTGGCGGCCCGACGGGACCGGCCTCGACGCCCTCGTGCTCGAGGTCAGCAACACCCCCTGGGGAGAGCGGCACTGGTACGTCTTCGACGCGAGTGGCGGTGCGACGAGTGCGCCGCACCCCCAAGGCCATGCACGTCTCGCCGTTCCTGCCGATGGACGTCGACTACCGGGTGACGTGGTCGGTGCCCGGTGAGGACCTGCACCTCACGATCGTGGCCGAGCGGGCCGGCACGCCGATCTTCGCAGCCGGGCTCGCGCTGGAACGCGAGCCGCTCGACCGGCCTCATGCGATCACGGCGCTCCTGCGCTACCCGCTGATGCCGCTCCGGGTCTCGGCGGCCATCTACCGCGAGGCGCTTCGCCTGTTCGCGAAGCGCGTTCCGTTCTACCGACACCCCGGCCGCGACCCGAGGTGAGCCCGATGTCCGAGGCCGTCTCCGGGTCGTCGCCCGCCGCATCGTGGAAGCGCTGCTCACGCGCGTCGTGGGCGGGACGATCGAGCTCGTCGACCCTTGGGGTGCCGCGGCCTTCGGCAACCCGGCGACCGGCGTCCGACGGTGCGCCGATCCGCGTCGAGGTGACAGTGCACGATCGCCGGCTGTACGCGGCGCCTGCTCCGGGACGGCAGCATCGGGTTGGGCGAGTCCTACGCCGACGGTTGGTGGGATGCCGACGACCTCGCCGGTCTCCTCCGGCTCGCGCACCGCAGCCTGGTTCGCACCCATCCGGTGCGTGACCGCGCCCATCGGCTCATCCGGCCCGTCGTCGATCCGATCGCGCGCCGGCGTCCGCGCGGATCGGCAGCGGGACCGGGTGAACGTTCGGGCGCACTACGACCTCGGCAACGAGCTCTTCCAGCATCTGCTCGACGAGTCGATGATGTACTCGTGCGCAATCTTCGAGTCCTCGTCGGACTCGCTCGCGACGGCGTCGATCAACAAGCTCGAGCGGCTCGCGCAGACCCTCGAGCTCGCTCCCGGCGATCGGGTCCTCGAGATCGGCACCGGCTGGGGTGGCTTCGCGATCTACGCGGCTCGCCACTTCGGATGCCACGTCACGACGACGACGATCTCCGCCGCGCAGTACGAGTACGCGCGGCAGCGGGTGCGCGACGAGGGCCTCGAGCATCTCGTGACGGTGCTCGGACCAGGACTACCGCGACATCAACGCCACGTTCGACAAGGTGGTCGCGATCGAGATGATCGAAGCGGTGGACTGGCGCGAGTACGACGCCTTCTTCGCGCACTGCCGACGGCTCCTCACCGCCGACGGGCTCCTCGTGCTGCAGGCCATCGTCGTGCCCGACGAGAGCTTCGATCGGGCGAAGCACACGACGGACTTCATCAAGGCGGCGATCTTCCCGGGCGGATGCCTGCCGTCGAAGGCCGCGCTGACCGCGGCGGCGAAGCGGGGCGGCGGCATGGCCCTGACCCACCTCGACGACATCGGCCTCCACTACGCCGAGACTCTGCGCCGGTGGCGGGCGAACCTGGAGCGGGCGCACGACGAGCTCGCGGACGATCGGTTTCGACGACCGGTTCAGCCGGCTGTGGGACTTCTACTTCTCGTACTGCGAGGCTGGGTTCGACGAGCGCTACGTGAGCGTCGTCCAGCTCGCGTACTCCCCGACGGCCCCGCGGGGCGCGTCCGTCGAGCGCGCGGCTGCGGGTCCGAGCCGGCACCGGATGACCGGCTTCGCGGGTCTCGTCGATGCGGCGCTGGAGGTGCCGATCGCGCCCAGCTTCACGAAGATCGGATACCTCGTCCGCCGGCGGCTGTTCGACTGGCCGAGCCTCGACCAGCACCGCCTCGACGGCCGGGTCATCGCGGTGACCGGCGCGACCTCGGGTCTCGGCCGGGCCACGGCCGAGCAGCTCGCGCTGCGACGGGGCCACGGTGGTGGTGCTCGGTCGTGATGCGGCGAAGACGCGAACGCGTCGTCACCGAGCTGCGGACCGCGACCGGCAACGACGAGATCGACTCGCTGATCGTCGACCTGGGGGAGCGGCCATCGGTGCGAGCCGCGGCCGCGGAGCTCCTGACGCGCTACGACCGGCTGGACGGACTTGGTGCACAACGCGGGCGCATTGACCAACGCGCGCCGCACGAGCTCGGAAGGCACGGAGGTCACGGTCGCGAGCCAGGTGGTCGGGCCGTTCCTGCTCACGAGCCTGCTCCTCGACCGGCTGCGTGCGTCCACGCCGGCGCGGGTGATCACGACCTCCTCGGGCGGGATGTACACGGCCCAGCTCACGGTGGAGTCGTTGGAAATGGATGCCGGCTCCTACAACGGCTCGCAGCAGTACGCGCGGGCGAAGCGCGCGCAGGTGACGCTCAACGAGATGTGGGCCGAGCGAATCCCCGACCGCTCGATCGTGTTCCACGCGATGCATCCGGGTTGGAGCGACACCCCCGGTGTCGTCGCGTCGCTGCCGACGTTCCATCGGGTCGTAGGTCCGCTCCTGCGCGACCCGATGCAAGGTGCCGACACGATGATCTGGCTCGCGGCCGACGACGGGGAGCCGCTCGCGACGTCCGGCGGCTTCTGGCTCGACCGGCGCGTCCGCTCGATCCACCGGCTGCGGAAGACCGCTCGGTCGGACACCCCGGTACGGCGCCGGGAGCTGTGGGACTGGGTCGTGGCCGCCAGCGGCGCGAAGTCGTGGGAGGCTTGAACCCGATGCCGGTAGCCGGCGCGGCCCCAGGACTCGCCGTCGCGCCGGGCAGTCTCGTCCTGGTGACCGGCGCGTCGGGGTACGTCGGCGGGCGGCTCGTCGACCAGCTGCTCGACGCGGGCTACCGCGTCCGCTGCGTCGTGCGGACGCCGGCGAAGGTGCGCGGCGGCGCCGTGGGCGGACCGGGTCGAGATCGTCGAGGGCGACGTGCTCGAGGACCTCGGCGCGGTGATGGACGGCGTCGCGGCGGTGTACTACCTCGTCCACACGATCGGCGCGTCCGGCGGACTGGGTCGAGCGCGCAACCGGCGCGCCGCGGAGAACGTGCCGCGACGCCAGCGGCGGCGGCGGGCGTGCACCGCATCGTCTATCTCGGCGGTCTCGGCGACGGCGCGAGCGAGGAGCTCTCGCCGCACCTCGCGAGCCGCCACGAGGTCGGTCGCGGTGCTGGCGGACGGTCCGGTCCCGGTCACCGAGCTGCGTGCCGCGGTGATCATCGGGGCGGGCAGCGCGTCGTTCGAGATGTTGCGCTACCTGGTCGAGGTGCTCCCGGTCATGGTCACACCGCGCTGGGTCGCAGACCCGCTGCCAGCCGATTGCGGTGCGCGACGTCCTGCGCTACCTCGTCGGCGTCCTCGGATCGGCCGAAGCCGCGGGCCAGGTCTACGAGATCGGTGGGCCCGACGTCCTCAGCTACCGCGAGATGATGAACATCTACGCCGAGGAGGCCGGGCTCCGCCGTCGGTGGCTGGTGCCGGTCCCGGTGCTGACCCCGAGCCTCTCGTCGCACTGGGTCGGGCCTCGTCGACCCCGTTGCCGCGGTCACTCGCCCGTCCGCTGGTGGACAGCCTCATCAACGAGGTGATCGTGCACGACGACTCGATCGGAGCGGTCGTGCCCGGAACGCCGCTCACGTACCGGCAGGCGGTCGGCAGCGCGCTCGGCCGCCTGCGCGCCGGGACGGTCACAACGACGTGGGCGTCAGCCGAGCTCGGTGGACGCCGCCCCGCGGACCCGATGCCGACCGACCCCGACTGGGCGGGCGGCACCGTGCTCGCCGACCGGCGCGATCGGCACGTGGACGCGACCCGAGCCGAGGTCTACGCGGTGCTGCACCGGGTCGGCGGCGAGCAGGGCTGGTACTGGGGCGACTGGCTCTGGGCCATCCGCGGCCTCCTCGACCAGCTGGTCGGCGGGGTCGGAATGCGTCGGGGCCGCCGGGGCGCCGCGGTGCATGCAGGTCGGCGACCCGGTCGACTTCTGGCGGGTCGAGGCCCTCGAGCCCGACGCCCTGGTCCGCCTCCACGCGGAGATGAAGCTGCCGGGCGAGGCGTGGCTCGAGTGGCGCGTCGAGCCCGAAGGCACCGGGAGCCACGTGTTCCAGCTCGGTCGCTTCCATCCGCGGGGCCTGTTGGGTCGCGCCTACTGGCTGGCGGTCGCTCCGTTCCACCGCTTCGTCTTCCCGAGCCTCCTCGACGGCATCGCCGAGGACGCAGAAGCGCGCGGGCTGGGGCAGGTCGCTTGACTGCGCTGATCGCAGACCTACTTGTCGAAGACGCTCGACGACCTCCACGTGCGCGGTGTGCGGGAACAGGTCCACGGGCGTCGCGTACGAGAGTGAGTAGCCGGCCTTGCGGAGCAACGACGCGTCGCGGCCGAGGCTTGCGGCGTCGCAGCTGATGAGGACGACGCGCCCGGCCCGGGTCGCCGCGACGACCTCGACCCCCCGGCGCTCCAGCCCGGCGCGGCTCGGATCGGCGACGACGAGGTCGCTGACGCGGGGCTTCCAGTGCTGCACGTCGGCGCGCAGTGCGGAGACGTCGAGGCCGGCCAGGTTGGTGCGCGCGTCCTGCACTGCGCTGCCGTCGGTCTCGACCGCGGTGACCGACCACCCACGGGTCGCGAGCACGCCCGCGAACACGCCCACGCCGCTGTAGAGATCGAGCGCCTTCCCGGCGGGCTCGATCTCGTCGGCCGCCGCGGCGACCGCGTCGGCGAGTGCATCGACGCCGTCGGGGCGGGTCTGGAAGAACGAGCGGGCCGAGATCTGCCACTCGAGCCCCGCGGCGAGCTCGTGCACGTGATCGAAGCGGACGTCGTCGGGCACGTCGATCGCGGTACCCGATCGGCGTGGGCATCGCGAGCCGCTCGCCGGTCCGTGCCCCGCACCGCAAGAGCACCTCGGACGCGTCCCCGTAGGCGCCGCGGACGATCAGGTCCTCGACGAGCGGGTGGGCGACGAGACACCCGTCGACAGGCACGACGCGATGGGAACGGTAGCGGTGCAAGCCGGCCCGGCCGTTCGAGACCGCGGCGTGGACCGTGGTCCGGAAGTGCTCGGCCGGCAGCGCCACGGTGGGGCGGAGCCGCGCGCGCTTGGCCGGGCTGCGAAGCCCGAGCGCGCTCGCGACCAGCTCGCGCTTGTAGTCCACCTGGGCGGCGAGATCGATGTGCTGCCACTGGCACGCGCCGCACCCCCGCTCGAGCTCGGGGCAGGGCGGGATGACCCGGTTCGGCGACGGCTCGTAGATCTCCCCGATGCGGGCATGCACGATGCCGCGCCGGCGGGCGAGTGCCTTGGCCCGCACCGGCTCGCCGGGGATCCCGCCTCGGATCGCGACGACCCGGCCGTCCGCATCTTTGGCCATCGCGTCGCCGCGGGGCCCGAACTCGGTGGGGGTGAGGTCGAGGTCGGCATCGCCGGCCGTGGTGAGTTCCGCCATCACCCGGCATACTGCCCGGCATGGTTGCTGGACGTCGTCTCCTGGTCGTGCTCGTGGCGCTGATGGTGGTGGGCGCCGGCTGTCGGTTCGTGCCCGGTCTCGGCCCGGTCGAGGATCGCCCGCTCCCGCCGCTCGCACACGACGGCCGCTGGTTCACCGACGCGACGGGGCGGGTCGTGATGCTGCGGGGCATGAACTTCGTGGAGAAGTGGGCGCCGTACACGCCGGCCGCCGACGGGTTCGACGACGACGACGCGGCGCTGCTCGAGACCAACGGCTTCAACACGATCCGGCTCGGCGTCCCGCTCGAGTTCCTGATGCCCCAGCCCGGTCAGATCGACCGGCAGTACCTCGAATCGATCGCGAGCACCGTGCGCATCCTCGGTCGCCACGGCATCTACGCGCTGCTCGACTTCCACCAGGACGGCTACGGCCCGGTGACCCACGGCAACGGCATGCCGGCGTGGGCGACCCTCACCGACGGCCTGCCCAACCCGAACGATCCGTTCCCCACGTACTACGCCACGAACCCGGCGCTGCAGCGCGCCTTCGACAATTTCTGGGCGAACCGGCCCGGTCCTGATGGGGTGCCACTGCAGACGCACTACGCGGAAGCGATGCGCGCGGTCGCGCTGAGGTTCGTCGCGAGTCCGAACGTGATCGGGTACGAGGCGATGAACGAGCCGTGGCCGGGGACGAGCTGGTTCAGCTGCACGACGGGGTGTCCTGACCTCGAGCAGCAGCTGCTCGCGCCGTTCTACGCGCGCATGACCGCGGCCGTCCGCACGGTGGATCGAAGGCGCCCGGTGTTCGTCGAGCCGTTCGTGCTCTTCAACTTCGGGAGCGCCGACACCGCGTTGCCCGGCACCGGGTCGCCGAACGCGCTCGCGACGCACGTCTACGCGACTGACCGCGCCTCGAACGCCGCGGTGATGGACCGAAGCGTCGCGGCCGCGACGCGCGACGGCGCGCCGCTTCTGGTCACCGAGTGGGGCGACTCGAACGATCCCGCGTTCCTCGACCCGTTCGAGGCCCAGTTCGACGCCCGTCTGGTCCCGCAGCTCTATTGGTCGTACAACGGTCACATCGTCAAGGACTCGAACCAGCCGCTGGTGCCGCCGAACCTCGACAACACCGCGCTCGCCTCACTGACCCGCCCGTACCCGACCCTGGTCAACGGCACGCCGACGCACCTCGCATTCGATCCGGCCACCGCGACCGCGGACATCGGGTTCAGCACCACCCGTCCGGACGGGCGTCCGGCGAACCGGCTCCTGAAGTCTGTCGTGGTCGTGCCGAAGCTGCGCTACCCGTCGGGCTACGCGGTGACGGTGACGGGGGCCGACGTGACCTCGCGTCCGTGCGCGCCGACGCTGACCTTGCGGAACCGGTCCGGCGCCACCTCCGTCTCGGTCCACATCGTGCCGTCGAACATCTGCCGCTGACGCCTCCGTCGTGAGCTGAAGACCGGCGTCGTGGCTGGTCCACTTCTCGCAAATGACGCTTGTCGGGCGACGGTCGTGGGCTCAGTTTGAGGTTCGGCCGTTCGGTGGACTGATGACAGTGCAGGCCGTGCCATCGAAGCGAATCATTGGACCGTTCGGATTGAGGTGGTGGGGTCTGAACGCGGCGTAGAGCAGCTTCCGAGGTGTCGCCCTCACCTGCATGTAGCCGGGCTCGACGTCGAGATCATCGAACGCCAAGATTCGATCGGCCCTGCACGTCAGGGCAATCGGCTTGGAGTAGACCGTCTGCTTGTCCGCCATCTGCCGGGCAACAGCGTTCGTTGAACGTCGTGGACCGGCACACGGGCCCGTGAATGCCTTCGCACTGACGTAAAGCATTCGATCCCGACGAGGGGACGAGTCGCCATCGCCGCGATAGATCTCAAGGTGTGGGTCCGTGCGTTCCGCGGACCCCGGCTTCGCAGAAGGGTCTCCCGCTGGCCAGTAGAGAACACGGATCGTCGGTTGGAAACAGCTGGCGCCCCGACCTTGCGCAGTGTTACTGCCTTCGCGATCGCAGGCCGAGCAGACCAAGATCCCCAGCAACATCACGAATGCGATGACCCTGCCGCCCATGCGCAGGACGCTCGATGGCGACTCCGGTAGACGACGGTCGCGTTGAGGCTCTCGTTGTACTCGAGCAACTGGCAGAGCGGAGTCAGCGACCAGCATGGGTCTCGACCCTAGGAGTCCGACCGCCACCGGCCTGATGGCGTTGCTTCTCGTGGCCATCGCCGGACTGGCAAATCTGCGGTCGTCCCAGCCAACCCGAAACCCTTCGGTTCCGACCACCGGAACCACGACCCGTCACGCCCTACCAACCAGCACGCCTCGACCCCCGAATACGAGAACGGTTCCTCGTCTCCACCCGCTGACGGGCCCGCGCACCGGCTCAGGGCGTGTGCTGGCAGGGTCCGCCGGTGCAGACGTCGTTGAACACGCCGTCGGGCTGCAAGAAGTCGAGGGCCTCCTGCGCGACGCCCGGGTTGTCGTGGCCGAAGCCGTGCGGGTCCGCGCCGTACTGCGGGCCTTCCGGCGGGGTGTTGGTGAGCGGCGGCCGTGGGGTGCCGTAGTCCCACATCACGAGGACCGACCCGCGGTAGGGCGTCGAGGGAACGGGGTCGATGCCCCAGAAGGGGACGACGTCCGGGCTGCGGCCGGCAGCGAGCGCGGGCTGCCAGACCTTCGCCCCGATCGACCGGGCGAAGGTCTCGGTGCCGATGTTGGCGACCTGGTGATCGCCGAACGCCTCGATGAGCAGGACCTGGTGGTTCGGCGTGCCCGGGAGCGGATCCCGGGTCAGGTGTTGCGTGTAGCCGTCGCCTTCGCCGCGGTCCCAGAGCATCTGGATGAGCGAGAAGTCGAACTGCTGATCGAGCGGGTCCGGGTACGCGGCGAGGCTGACGCCCGCGAACTCCGTGTAGTCGACGCTCCGGTTGAGCAGCGTGCTGTAGTTCACCGCGGGTACGCCGAGCACCGCGCGGGTGAAGTCCGTCGACGTCGCGGTGATCGCGCCGCCGAGGATGCCGCCCTGGCTGTTGCCGTTGAAGTACACCTCGCCGTCGAGGACCGGGGAGTGCGCTGCGCCGGCCTGGAACGCCGGATCGGTGGCGAAGCCGTTCGGGTCCTTGAGCAACCGGCCGAGGAACTGCATGTTCAAGATGCCCTGCTGCAGGCGGTCGGCCATCGTGCCGAACTGCCCGAGGTTGCCGAGCACCTGCGCGACGTTCGGCAGGTCGCTGCTCGACATCCCGATCTCGTCGGTCCCACAGATCACCGCGTTGCCCGCGTTGGCGAGCGGCCCGAAGCTGTCGACCTCGTTGGCGCTGCCCAGCAGGCCGTGGCCGTTCGCGATGCCACGCCCCGGGTGGACAGGGTCGTTGCCGTCGGCGCTGACCGAGCGCGGAATCAGGCAGCGGAAGTTCGCCGTGTAGCTCCCGTTGCGGGTCGGCAAGCGGTTCGGACCGGTGTCGCCCGGGGCGTAGTTGAACCCGGAGCCGGCCTGACCGGTGCCGGTGAGGTAGTTCGGCACGGTGAACGTCCCGATGACCCGGCGCAGCGTGGTGGCATCCACGTTCTCGTCGACGTGCGTCACCGCGAAGCTCGGGGCCCCGCCGTGCAGCGACGCGAAGGCGTCGTCGCGGATGTGCAGCAGCCGGCCGGTCAGGTTGCGCTCGCTCGCCACGGTGAAGTCCCAGGCCAGGGTGAGGTCGGATCGTCCGACGTGCGCCGCGCCACAACGAGTCGAAGATGCCTTCCATGTGCGGCCGCCGGCCCTCGATCACCGGGACGAAGGTCGGGATGTGGTCGCGGTACAGCTGGAACGCCCGGCTCGCCGGCAGCGTCGCACCGGCCGCGTCCTTGAGCCGGCGCAGGGCGACGATGTAGCGGTGGCCCTCGAGCAGGTTCTTCGCGGGCCGGATGATGAGCGCGCGGTTCGCGTCGGACGTCGCGTTGGCGTCCAGCTCGGCGAAGAACGGCCAATGCTCACCGGTCGTCGCGTCGACGAGCACGATCGGCGAGTCCGGGGTGAGCGATCGGCCGATGTCCGTGATCGGGGGTGCACCGCTCGCGGCCAGGTCCACGCCGGGGAACGTCGCCAGGATCATGGCGCCGGGGCTGAAGCCGTCGTTCGTGTTCCAGTCGGCGGGGTCGATGTGGACGCCGGCGACGTTCGCGGTGAGCGACGCCGCGTTGAGGTTCACGCGGCGCCCGGTGTCGGTGGTCGAGTCGCGAGTCGTGAACCAGTCGTTGGGGAAGGGGAGTGCGCACCGGCTCTGGCCGAGGAAGTCGCACCGGCTCGCGAGCGTGGCGTCGACCGCGGGCTCCCACGAGACGGTGGCGATCGCGAGCTGTTGTTGTGAGTGGTGCCACGACCGCCGGGCGGTGGCGATGATGCGGCTGAGCCCGGGGGTGAGGTCGACGGCGGTCAGCGTCGTCGCGTATCCCCGTGATGTGGAGTGGAGCCGTCCCGTCAGGTCGACCGCGCGGTGGTCTCCGGTCGAGAGCCGGACCCGCAAGGTCGACGGGGCGAGGTGGTGGTCGAGCCGGACCAGCACGCCGAGGGTCCCATCGGCCGGGACCTGGGTGCGGTCGCCGGGCGCCAGGATGCTGATCGCCGAGTCGTGCTCGCCGCCGCCGTGCGGGAACCATCGGGAGCAGCCCGCGAGCGCCACCCCCAGCAGGCCGATCACGAACAACGAGCAGACGAGCTTCGGACGCAGCATGCCGATCCCCCCGAACCTGGCCGAACCGTGTCGACCCTACCGCCGGGGTGCGTTCAGGTGAATTCGTCCGCGCCGGAGTGCCTCGCCGTCAGTGCTCCCGGCGGCTGATCCACGCGATGAGCTCGTCCACCGTTCCACCGCCGTTCTCGGCGACGTAGGTCTCGGCCCACTCGTCGATCTCCCGGTCGGTGAACCCGTCGGCGTGGAGCCGCTCCCGGGCCTCGTTGCCGAGCGTCCGGGCGCCCTCGATGTTGCCGAGGTCCGGGATCTCCTCGGCCACCCCGGCATCGATCGGTCGTTCGGGAATCACGTCATCGTCCATGGACTCATTCTGGCTCACCGCAGCGGCCCGGGTCGCTCCGGGCAAACCGTCGCGCGCGAAACTGCGCTGATGGAGCAGCTGCACCGGATCCTTCCTGCCACGCCCGTCGCGACGCTCGACGACTACATCGCCTCCGGTGGGGGTCGCGCGCTCGAGCAGGCCCGCGGTTGTACGGCCGAGGAAGTGCTGGACCGGCTCGACGAAGCCGGTCTGCGCGGTCGGGGCGGCGCCGGGTTCCCGCTGTCCCGAAAGTGGCGGACCGTCATCGCCAACGAGGCGGTCGAAGCCCGGGCGAGCATCGTCGTCAACGCGGCCGAGGGTGAGCCCGGGTCGTTCAAGGACCGCGCGATCCTGCGCGCGAACCCGTACCACGTCCTCGAGGGCGCGCTCATCGGCGCCCGCGTGGTCGAGGCCACCGAGATCATCGTCGGCTGCAAGCAGACCGAGACCCGGAGCATCGAACGGGTCGCGCGCGCGATCGAGGAGATGCGCGCCGCGGGGTGGCTCGGCGACGTCGACGTGCGCGTCTTCGCAGGCCCGAGTGAGTACCTCTACGGCGAAGAGACCGCACTGCTCGAGACGATCGACGGTCGGTATCCCTTCCCGCGCATCGCGCCCCCGTACCGCCGCGGTGTCGAGGAGATGGTCGAGCACGCGGCGGACGTCACCGCGAACAGCTCGTCGGCGGCGCACATCGAGATGGCCGGCGTGGACCACATCGCCGCGCCGACCCTGGCGAGCAACGTCGAGACGTTCGCGAACGTGCCGTGCGTCGTGGCCGAGGGTGGGGACTGGTTCCGCGAGTACGGCACCGAGGACTCGCCCGGGACGATCGTCTGCACCGTGAGCGGCGACACCGTGCGGGCCGGGGTGGCCGAGGTCGCGATGGGCACGACGCTGCGTGACCTGATCGAGACGGTGGGCGGTGGCGTGCGCGAGGGGCGTGAGATCGCTCGCAGTGATGTCGGGCGTCTCCAACCCGATGATCACCGGCGAGCACCTCGACGTGCCGCTCACCTACGAGGACATGCGGGGCATCGGGGCCGGGCTCGGCTGCGCCGGGCTTCATCGTGTTCGACGACCAGACCGACATGACCGCGGTCGCCGCGGGCGTCGCACGGTTCCTCGGGGTGGAGTCCTGCGGGCAGTGCGCGGCGTGCAAGGGCGACGGCATGGCGATCTCGGGTCTCCTCGCGAAGCTCTGCGCGGACGAAGCCGAGGCGAACGACCTGCAGGCGCTCGACGCGAGCCTGGCGACCGTCGCTGAAGGTGCGCGCTGCAACCTGCCGTACCAGATCCAGGCCGTCGTCGGCAGCGTGCTCGAGCTCTTCGACGACGAGGTGGCGCAGCACCGGGACAAGACCGGTCGTGAGTCGGACGCCGACGTTCATCGCGGCGATCAAGGAGCTGGCCGACGGTCAGGCCGTTCTCGACGCGCGCCAGGCGGAGAAGCAGCCGGACTGGACCTACAACGAGACCGACTCCGGCCAGTGGCCCGCCGACCGCCTCGACGACCACCGCGCCCACGAGACCCTCCAGTAACCACGCGCAGCCCCGACCCGGAGTTGGGGCACCGCGGCGAGGTCCGGTCAGGCTTCGCCGACGAGGCCGGTCGGGATGACCGGGAGGTGAGCGATCGCGGCGAGCAGGTGCTCGGACCACACCGCGTCGAGCTGGCCGAGGAACGGGGAGCTCTCCTCGATCCGCAGCTCGTCCACCTCGAGGGAGCCATTCCGGTAGATCGCCGCGTCGTAGGGCGGGCCGACCGAGAGGTTGGCGCGCGCGGTGCTCATCATCGAGCTGAGCGCGACCTTCCCGGCCGTCTCCAGGTCGACGTCGCGCGCGCACCGCGCAGCTCGAGCAGGAACTTGCCGTACTTGCTCTCGCCGATCTGCAGGAACGGCAGGTCGTCCGAGGCGCGGATGTAGTTGCCCTCGGGGTAGACGAGCAGGATGTCCGGCCGCTCGCCGGCGATCTGCCCGCCGAGGATGAAGGTCGCGGTGCCGTCGGCCCCGACCGCGCTCAGCGCGTCGTGATGCTCGGCCGCGACCTCGCGGCTCAGCCGGCCGAGGTACAGGGCGGCTTCGAAGAGGTGGTTCACCGTGGCGAGGCTCTCGTCGGCCGAGCCCTTCAAGTCGCGGTCGATGCGGTCGAGCACCTCCTGGGTCGTCGCCAGGCTCCCCGCCGACTCGATCGACGAAGATCCGGTCCGGCCCGGGTTGCAGCACGTGCTGCTTTCGGTAGGTGCCGACGTTGTCGACGCCGGCGTTGGTGCGCGTGTCGGCGAGGAAGATGAGGCCTTCGTCGAGGCGGAGGGCGAGGCAGTAGGTCAAGGCGTGAACTGTAGGACCGGCCGGTCGCCAACCGTCGGTCGGCGGCCGGTCGTCACGACGCTCGTAGGCTGTGAACCATGCATGGTGCCGCGACGGTGAACATGGCCGCGCCACCCGAGCGGATCTGGGAGCTCGTGAGCGACGTCACCCGGATCGGCGAGTTCAGCCCGGAGACGTTCGAAGCCGTCTGGATCGACGGGGCAACCGGTCCGGCCGTGGGCGCGAAGTTCCGTGGCCATGTGAAGCGCAACGAGCGCGGCCCGACCTACTGGACCACGTGCACCGTCGTGGACTGCGAGGCGGGTCGCGAGTTCGCGTTCGGCGTGGGGAACTCTGATGTCCCGTTGAACGTCTGGCGCTACCGGCTCAAGCCGGGCCCGAACGGCACCACCGACGTGACGGAGTCGTTCGAGCTCATCGACAACTTCGGCATGCGCCTCTACTGGTTGATGTTCGGTTGGGCGCGCGGCAAGCGCAACGTGAACGACATGCGCAGGACGCTCGAGCGGGTCAAGGCCGTCGTCGAGGCCGAGCGGCGGGTCGGCCTAGCCGGCCAAGGGCGGGACGTCGACGAACGCGCGGTTCCAGTCGTCGACGTGCACGATGCGAGGCTTGTACTCCTCGAGCTCAGCCGCTTCGTACGCGGCGTACGTGATCACGATGACCTTGTCGCCGGGCTGCACGAGTCGTGCCGCGGCACCGTTCAGCACCACCGCCCCCGATCCCCGTTCGCCCTGCATCGCGTAGGTCTCGAAGCGGGCGCCGTTGTCGATGTCGAGCACGTGGACGTGCTCGAACTCGTGGATGTCCGCGCGCTCCATCAGCTCGACGTCCAGGGTGATCGACCCGACGTAGCTCAGATCCGCGCCCGTCACCGTGGCGCGATGGATCTTCGACTTCATCATCGTGCGTTGCATCGTCATCTCCTCGGGTTCCGGCCTCGTCGGTCCGGACCCTGTGCTGACCCGACGATACTGCTGCTCCGGGCCGCGCGCGGGATCGGTGGACGATGATGGTCGGGATGCTCCAAACCGAGGAGGACCGCACCAACGCGGTGTTCGGGCTCGCCGTCGGGGTGCTCGGGCCGATCGTCGTTGCGCTCGTGCTCGTTCCGTTCCGCAGCGATCTGCACAACGCGAACCTCGCGCTGATCCTGGTGCTCGTCGTGGTGCTCGCGGCGATCATCGGCGGCCGGCGGGCGGGCGCTGCTCGCGGCGATCGTCGCCACGCTCTCGTTCGACTTCTTCCTGACCCGAGCCGTACCTCTCGCTCAAGATCGAGACGCTCGGACGATCTCGAGACCGCGCTCATCCTGCTCGGCGTCGGGCTGCTCGTCGGTGCGGTCGCGTCGCGGGGCCGCCGCTCCGAACGGGGACGGGAGCGCGCGGGTGAGGCGATCTCGCGCGTGCACCGGGTCGCCGACCTGATCGCACGGGGCACGCCGATCGACGATGTCGTCACGGCGGTGACGCGGCGAGCTCCGGGAGCTGCTGCGGCTCCAGGACTGCTGGCTGGAGTTCCCGCCGTTCGGCTACGTGATGCCGACGCCTCGAGCGGGGCGGCAACGTCGAGGGATCCGAGCACCGCTGGTTCGGCGGTGGGGTCGCGCTCTCGGAGGACGGGGTCGAGCTCGCCGTGCTCGAGCAGGGCACGCCGATCGCCGCGCTTCGTGCTCATCGGGGATCCGACCGCGGCGGTGACGATCGAGGAGCGGGTCGTCGCCGTCGCGCTCGCCGACCAGCTCGGCGTCGCGCTCGCGCTCGCCGGCCCCGACGAGCAGGCGCGGCTGGCGAAAGAGTCGCGTCAGGAGTAGCGCCAGACGTCACGTTCGCCGGCGCCGTGCCATGCTGGCGCGCAGGCACGGGGGACCAGGGGGACGGGGACGATGCTCGGAGTCGTGAAGCGGCTGCTCGTCGGGTCGCCCGCTGGCCAACACCCAGATGGAGGAGCAGCGCCTCCCGAAGACCATCGCGCTCGCGGTGTTCTCGTCGGACGCGCTGTCGTCGACCGCGTACGCGACCGAGGAGATCCTCTTCGTCGTCGCGGTCGGCGGGTCGAGCCTCGCGCTCGGGCTGAGCAAGCTCGTGCCCGATCGCGGTCGTCGTCGCCGCGCTCCTCGCGATCGTGATCATCTCGTACCGGCAGGTGATCTTCGCCTACCCGAGCGGCGGCGGCGCGTACGTCGTGAGCAAGGAGAACATCGGCGAGATGGCGTCGCTCGTCGCCGCCGCGTCGCTGATGGTCGACTACGTGCTCACCGTCGCGGTGTCGATCTCGGCCGGCGTCGCCGCGATCGTCTCGATCCCGTCGCTGAGCAGCCTCGCCGAGCACCGCGTCGAGCTCGGCGTCGTGCTGATCGTGCTCATCACGCTCATGAACATGCGCGGGATCAAGGAGTCGGGCCAGCGTCTTCGCGGTCCCGACCTACCTCTACATGCTCATCTTCGGCGCGCTCATCGTCTACGGGCTGGTCCGCAGCTTCCTCGGCGACATCAGCCCGGTCCCTACGACGCGCACGCGGCCGAGACGACGCAGCGAGTTCGGCGGCACGCTCACGATCTTCCTGCTGCTGAAGGGCTTCTCGTCCGGCGCGGTCGCGCTGACCGGGGTCGAGGCGATCTCGAACGGCGTGCCCGCGTTCCGGCGGCCCGAGGCGAAGAACGCGGCGGCGACGCTCGTGTGGATGGGCGTGCTCCTCGGCTCCCTGTTCTTCGGGATCTCGGTGCTCGCGCACCGGCTCCAGCCCTACCCGAGCCACGACACGCACCGTGATCGCCCAGCTCGGGCTCCAGGTGTTCGGCAACGGGTTCGCTCTTCGTGTTCCTCCAGTTCGCGACCGCGACGATCCTCGTGCTCGCCGCGAACACCGCGTACAACGGGTTCCCGAGCCTCTCGTCGATCATCGCGTCGGACGGCTTCCTCCCGCGACAGCTCACCAACCGCGGTGACCGGCTCGTGTTCTCGAACGGCATCATCATGCTGGCGGGCGCCGCGGCGCTTGCTGCTCGTCGCGTTCGGCGGGATCACGAACGCGCTGATCCCGCTCTACGCGGTCGGCGTGTTCACGTCGTTCACGCTGTCGCAGACCGGCATGGTGCGCCACCACCTGCGGCTGCGCGAGCCGCACTGGCGGCGCAGCGTGGTCGTCAACGCGATCGGGGCGGTCGCGACGTTCGCTCGTGCTGCTCATCGTCGCGATCGACGAAGTTCACCAGCGGCGCGTGGGTGCCGATCGTCGTGATCCCGGCGATCGTGCTGGTCTTCAAGGTGATCAAGCGTCACTACACGCGGGGTCGCGGAGGACCTCGGCGTCCCGGCCGACTACCAGCCAGCCGCGCAAGCGGCTCACCGCGCGTCGTGCTGGTCGAGGAGCTGAACCCGGGGCCGCTCGAAGCGCTGGCGTACGGGTCGTCGATCGCGCCGGACCATCTGGTGGCGATGACGGTGGTGAACGACGAGCAGCGACGCCGAGCGGATCGAGAAGCAGTGGTCGCGAGCACGGGATCACGCGTGCCGCTCGAGATCGTGCACACGGCCGACCGGCGAGTTCACCGCGGCGACGCTGCGTACATCGAGGAGCTCGAGCACCGCTGGCCCGAACAGCGCTGATGAACGTGCTGATCCCCGAGTTCTTCGTCGAGCACTGGTGGGGGCACCTGCTCCACAACCAGAGCGCGCTGGTGCTCAAGGGCGGCTCCTGTTCAAGAGCACACCGCGGTCACGTCGATCCCGTACCGGGCCGAGCAGAACCAGGAGATCATCAGTCCCCGGTGACGACGGTCCCGTACCATCGTGCGTCCGTTCAGACTGATGGAGGCACGACCAGATGGAGATCGACGGTTCGCAGGCGTTGGTGACGGGCGGGGCGTCCGGGCTCGGAGAGGCGACCGCTCGCCATCTCGCAGCCTGCGGCGCAGGCGTCACGATCTTCGACATGAACGGCGAGCGCGCCGCGGCGATCGCCGCAGAGCTCGGCGCCGGCGCGAGGTCGGTTGCCGGCGACGTGACGTCCGAGACCGACACCGCGGCGGCGATCGCCACCGCATCGGCGGACGGTCCGCTCCGGATCGTCGTCGCGTGTGCCGGCGGCGCCCGCGGTGGTGGCCGGACGGTCGACCGCAAGGGGGAGCCGCACAGCCTCGAGCTCTTCAAGGACACGGTGGACCTCAACCTCGTCGGCACGTTCAACACGGTCCGACTCGCCGCCGCCGCGATGGCCGCGACCGAGAGCGGTACCGATGGCGAGCGCGGCTCGATCGTGACGACTGCGTCGATCGCCGGCTACGAGGGGCAGATCGGTCAGGTCGCCTACGGCGCGGCGAAGGCGGGCATCATCGGCATGACGATCATCCTGGCGCGCGACCTCGCGGCGATCGGGGTGCGGGTCAACTGCATCGCGCCCGGGACGATGGGCACCGCCGCGTGGGATCTCGCTCCGACCGAGATGCGCCAGAAGCTCGAGGCGAAGGTGCCGTTCCCGCAGCGATTCGGCACGCCGGAGGAGTTCGCGGCACTCGCGGAGCACTTCGTCACGAACGGCTACATCAACGGTCAGGTCGTCCGTCTCGACGGCGCGATCCGCTTCGACCCGAAGTAGTCAATCGAAGGTTCGCGCGGCCGTTCATGCGGTGATCGTGCGCGCGTAACCCCGTGCGAAACCGCCGGGCGCAAGGTCGGTCCACCCGTCCGAGGGGGGCCGCGCCATGCGTTCCGATCCGATCGACATCAACTCCAGCCTCATCTCGCCGCTCCGCCCGCATGTTCTCGTGCTGTTCGGCGCCGCCGGCGACCTCTCCCGCCGGAAGCTGCTGCCCGGCCTGTTCCACCTCGCCCAGTCGGGTCTGCTGCCCGAGTACCGGATCGTCGGCACGTCGCTCGACGAGCTCGACGACGACTCGTTCCGCGTCTTCGCCCGAGCGGCGCTCGACGAGTTCGCGCACCACGAGGTCCCCGACGACGACTGGGACGACTTCTCCTCGCGGCTCTTCTACATCTCCGAGTCCGAGGGTCCCGAGGCGCTCGCGAAGACGGTCGCCGAGCTCGAGGACGACCTCGGTGGAGAGGTCGCGCGGCTCCACTACCTCAGCGTCCCGCCGGCGGCTGCACCCGCGGTGGTGCAACAGCTCGGCGAGGTCGGGCTTGGCCGAACGCGCGCGCATCATCATGGAGAAGCCGTTCGGCACCGACCTCGCGAGCGCGGTGAAGCTCAACGACTCGCTGCACGCGACGTTCGACGAGAGCCAGATCTTCCGGATCGACCACTTCCTCGGCAAGGAAGCCGCACTGAACATCCTGGCGTTCCGGTTCGCGAACGGCCTCTTCGAGCCGATCTGGAACCGCCAGCACATCGCGCACGTGCAGATCGACGTGCCCGAGACGCTGTCGATCGGGCATCGCATCGGGTTCTACGAGAAGACCGGCGCGTACCGCGACATGGTGGTGAACCACCTGTTCCAGGTGCTCGCGTTCATGGCGATGGAGCCACCGACGGTGCTCGGGCCGAAGGCGATCGGCGAGGAGAAGAACAAGGTCTTCCGCTCGCTGAGCCCGATCGAGCCGTCGCAGGTCGTGCGCGGGCAGTACGACGGGTACCTCGACGAGCCGGGGGTCCGGCCGCACTCGGAGACCGAGACGTTCGTCGCGCTGCGGTGCGAGATCGACAACTGGCGGTGGGCCGGCGTCCCGTTCTACCTGCGCACCGGCAAGCGCATGGCCCAGGGCAGCGCGCGTCATCTCCATCGCGTTCCGCGAGCCGCCGAAGAGCATGTTCCCGCAGGGCTCGGGGGTCGGCGCGCACGGACCGGACCACCTCACCTTCGACCTCGCCGACGCGTCGAGGCTGTCACTCTCGTTCTACGGCAAGCGCCCCGGCCCGGGGATGCGACTCGACAAGCAGAGCCTGCAGTTCGCGCTGCACGAGACCGGACGGACCGCGGACCTGCTCGAGGCGTACGAGCGTCTCATCTACGACGCGATGAGCGGTGACCACACGCTGTTCTCGAGCGCCGAGGGCATCGAGAGCCTGTGGGAGCGGTCCGCAGCCGTTGCTCGAGCACCCGCCGCCGGTCCGCCCGTACCCACCGGGTTCCTGGGGACCGAACGCGATCCACCAGCTGATCGCACCCGACGCGTGGCGCTTGCCGTTCGAACGGGCCTGGCGCACCAAGTAGCGCGGCGCGGTGGTGCTACGCGAACCGCACCGTGATGTGGTCCACGCCCGCGGCGGCACCGAGTCGCTGGATCATCGCGGTGGTGTTGCGCTCGGCGCGGGCGACGAGGTTCGTCTTCTTCGCGGCCGCGTCCATCTTCTTCACCGCGGCCTGCTCGAGCGCATGCTCGCTCGTCGGGTTGTCGACGAATGCGCCACCGATCCGGTCGAAGAACCCGCGGTCGCGGTTCATGACGTGGCTGTGCTTCGGGTCGAGCTGCGCGTGCTCGAGCCGGGCGTGGGGGAGGGTCACGAGGAGCGTCCCATCGGGGCGGTGCGTCACGTGCGCGGCGTCGAGCGTGCCCAGGTCCACGGCCGCGTCCACCGTGCCGTAGCCGCTGTAGATCACCCGGGATCCGGCGATCCACTGCGGAAGGATGCTGACGTCCTTCTCCTCGTCGACCACCACCGAGAGCGTGGCCGACGCGGCCTGGTAGGACGTGAGGTTGTTGAGCTTGTGGAGGATGACCGGCGCGGAGCGATCGGTGGTCCGGGTGGTGAACAGGTTGTTCAGGCCGAGCCAGCCGTTGGCGAAGCCCACGCCCATGAAGACGAGGACGGCGATGCCGGCCAGGGCGAGCAGGCCCAGCAACGATGGCCGTCGCCTCCGTCCGCCGTCGACGCGCACGACGACCTCGCTGGACGTGGGCACGGTTGCGCTCGGGCGTTCCTCGGTCAGCATGGCCACGTCGATCTCCTGGGTCCTGGTGGTGGGTCCGGGCGCGACGAAAGCCGCGATCGTGGAGTGAACGACGCGGGGTTCCCCGGCGTTCCCGACCCGGGAGAAAAGTTGTGTGGCGAACGACCGGTTTCGGCGTGCTGCCCCCGCAGTCTCGGTGTCGCCGGTCCCACCTGGGTGGTGAACGCTCGATGCGGAAAGGTGGTCGGTGGTCGTGGTCGTAGGGTTCGGGCATCACGAGAGATGAGGGAGAGCGATGACGCGTCTCGGCTACCAGATTCCGAACTTCAATTACCCCGGCGTCGGTCCGGCGGGGATCTTCGACCTCGTGGCAGCACAGGCGGCGGAGGCAGACCGGTCGGGCTTCGACACGGTGATGTTGATGGATCACTTCTACCAGCTGCCGATGCTCGGCGACCCGGACGCCTACATGCTCGAGTGCTACACGACGCTCGGCGCACTCGCTCGTGAGACGAGCACGGTACGACTCGGCGCGCTGGTCACGGGGAACACGTATCGCAACCCGGGGCTGCTCGCGAAGATCATCACGACGCTCGACATCGTGTCCGGCGGTCGCGCGCAGCTCGGCATCGGGGCCGGCTGGTTTGAGTTCGAGCACGACTCGCTCGGCTTCGAGTTCAAGACGTTCACCGACCGCTTCGAGAAGCTCGAAGAGGCGCTGCAGATCATCCTGCCGATGCTGCGCGACGAGCGACCGTCACTCGACGGGAAGCACTACACCGCCCGCGACGCGATCAACCAGCCGCCGCCGCTGTCGCGCATCCCGGTGATGATCGGTGGCGCGGGGGAGAAGAAGACGCTTCGGCTCGTCGCGCAGTACGCCGATGAGTCCAACCTCACCTCACCGCTCGACGAGGTCCAGCGCAAGCTCGACGCGCTGGCCGCGCACTGCGAGCGGCTCGGGCGCGACCGTTCAGAGATCACCGTCACGCAGGCGACGAACGTGTGCATCGCGCCCACTCACGAGGGGGCCTACGAGGACATGGTGGAGTTCCTCGGCGCGCGGGGTCTCGACCTCTCCACCATGGACCCGGCGACCCGGGACATGATCATGGCCATGGTGATCTGGGGTGATCCGGACGAGGTGGGCGAGCAGCTGAGCGCAGTGCTCGCGACCGGCGTCGACGGGATCACCTGCTCACTGCCGGGCAACGGCCACATCCCCGGCCGGATCGAGCTGCTCGGCGAAGTCGCGACGAAGGCGCTCGGGTAGCCGGCTGGGGCCCGGGCCGGTGGGGTCGTGCCGGTCATCCGATCGGGATGACGACGCCCCCTGATCGGAGCGCGACGATGAGCGGGTCGGACCACGAGAGGATCACTGCGATGGCGGCCCCCGAGGCGATCGAGCACCCCAAGCCCGCCGAGCGCGCCGCGAAGGGCCGCGCGGCACGGGCCACGGTTCCCCGCACCAGCCACGCCGGCTGGGACGCGCCGGCGGACCGGATGAGCCCGGTCGAGGTGCTCAAGGAGCAGGCGAAGACCCGCGTGCGCCGAGCTCATCCCGATCCGGCACGCCCGCATGACGGCGTCACCGTTCGCGTTCTACCGCGGCGCGGCGGCGGTCATGGCGGCCGACCTCGCGACGACGCCGAGCTCGGGCATCACGGTCCAGTGCTGCGGTGACGCGCACCTGGCCAACTTCGGTGGCTTCGCCGCGCCGGACCGCACGCTGGTCTTCGACGTCAACGACTTCGACGAGACGCTGCCCGGGCCGTGGGAGTGGGACGTGAAGCGGCTCGTCGCGAGCTTCGAGATCGCCGCCCGAGCACGGGAGTTCGACAAGAAGACGCGCACGCGGATCGTCGAAGGAACGGCGCGCCGCGTACCGCGAGGCGATGCGCGAGTACGCCGACGATCGGCAACCTCGAGCTCTGGTACACGCGGCTCGACGAGACGGACGTCTACTCGCTGCTGGCACGAGCGGGTCGCCGACCGAGCGCGATGAAGCGGTTCCAGAAGAACGTCGGCAAGGCGCGCAGCAAGGACAGCCTCAAGGCGTTCTCCAAGCTCACCACCCTCGTCGACGGCGAGCCGCGCGATCGTCAGCGACCCGCCGCTCATCGTCCGCCTCGAGGACCTCGTGTCGGACGAAGAGGCCGATCAGGTCGCGCGACGTGCTGCACGAGTGGTTCCGCGGCTACCGCCAGAGCCTCCAGCCCGATCGGCGGACGCTGCTCGAGTCGTTCGAGCTCGTCGACGTGGCGCGCAAGGTCGTCGGCGTCGGCAGCGTCGGCACCCGCTGCTGGATCGCGTTCATGCGAGGCCGTGACGACGGTGACCCGCTGTTCCTCCAGATCAAGGAGGCGGAGGCGTCGGTGCTCGAGCCGTACGTCGGCAAGAGCGCGTACCAGAACCACGGGCGCCGGGTCGTCGAGGGCCAGCGGCTCACGCAGGCGTCGAGCGACATCTTCCTCGGCTGGGACCGCGGCCACGGGCTCGACCGACGAGCACCGCGACTTCTACGTCCGCCAGCTCTGGGACGGCAAGCTGTCGGCGCAGATCGAGCTCATGGAGCCGGAGGTGCTCGAGGTCTACGGCGAGATCTGCGCGTCGACGCTCGCCCGGGCGCACGCGCGGTCCGGTGACCGCATCGCGATCGCCGCGTACCTCGGATCGGGCAGCGCGTTCGACCGGGCGATCGCGCAGCTTCGCCGATGCGCTACGCGGAGCAGAACCAGCGCGACTACGAAGCGGTGGTCGCGGCGATCAAGGCCGGGGAGCTCGAGGCGGACCGCGAGCGAGATGCGCGCGCCTGAGCGCCGGGTCAGGCGGGCCTGCGCGCGTCGGCCTGCTCGACCCGGTTCCGGCCGAGCTGCTTGGCCCGGTAGAGCGCTTCGTCGGCTTCCTTGAGCACGTCGTCGGTCGGTCTCGTGCCTCGCCGGATCGAGCATTGCGAGCCCGGCGCTGACCGTGAGCGACGCCGCGCTCGGTGTCGGTCGTGCGGGGTCGCGAGCCGCTCGATCCCGGTGCGCATGCGCTCGACCGCGATCGTCGCCGGTGGTCGAGCGACTGCTCGGGGAAGATGCAGAGGAACTCTTCGCCGCCGTAGCGGTAGAGCGCGTCGCCGCCGCGCGCCTGGGCTCTTGAGCTCGGCCGCGACGGCCTTGCAGGACGTGGTCGCCGGCCTGGTGGCCGTAGCGTGTCGTTGTAGGCCTTGAAGTGGTCGACGTCGAGCAGCGCCATGCAGTAGCGGTGGCCGTAGCGGCTGACCCGTGCTTCCAGGAGCTCGAGGTCCTCCTGGAGCGCGCGCCGGTTGCCGAGCCCGGTGAGCGGGTCGCGGCGGGCGATCGCGGCGAGCTCGTGGTTCAGCCGCTCCAGCTCGGCGCGCTGGTCGGCCAGCTGGCGGTGGACCGCCGTGACCCGCGCCGCGGCGACGAGCCGCGCCTGGAGGTCGTCGGCGTCGAGCGGCTTGACGAGGTAGTCGTCGACGCCGGCGTTCATGCCCTGCGAGGATCTCGTCGATGCCGCCCTGGCTCGTGACCATGATGAAGTAGGTGTAGCCGCCGGGCGTGTAGCCGCGGATCTTGCGGCACAGCTCCAGCCCGGTCAGTCCGGGCATCATCCAGTCGCTGATGACCACGTCGGGGCGGCCCCACTGGAACGCGTCCCACGCCTGGCGCCGTCGCTCGACCGTGTGGCACTCGTGGCCGAGGCTGCGCAGCGTCATCTCGACGATGAGCCGCGACGTCGGGTCGTCGTCGGCGACCAGGATCTTCATGGCGTGATGCTCCTCGACTCGAGCGCCGCACGAACCCGGTCGAGCTCGGCCTCGATCGCGCGACGAGCCGTAGCTCGCCGCCCGGCAGGTGGCCGACTTCGGCGTCGTCGCCGAGCGCGGCGCACAGGCGGGCGAGGTCGAGTCGCGCCGAGGTTGGCGCTCGCCCCGCTCAGCGTGTGCGCGGCGCGGAACACCGCCGTCGGCGTCGTGTCGCGGCGAGCGCCGCGCGGAGCGCGCTCGACGTGGATCTCCGAGTCGGCGAGGAACAGGACCGCGAGCTGGCCCATGAGGTCTTCGCCCGTTGCCGCTGCCCGAGCCGCTCGAGGCGATCGACCGCGAGGCCGTCGAGCGCCGGAGGCACGCTCGCACGTCGCCGGGTCCGTCGTCGGCGGCTTCGGTCGCGGTCCGGCGCGTCGACGCATCGGGTGCCGATGCGTCCGGGAGCCCAGCGGGCCAGCACTTCGCGCGAGGCCTTCGCTGCGTGAGCGGCTTCGTGAGGTAGTCGTCCATCGCCCGCGGCGAGGCAGCGCTGCTCGTCGGACTCGGCTCGCGACGCGGTCACCGCGATGATCGGCGTGCGCCGCGACGCGCCCCGCCAGCGCCGGATCTCGTCGCCGCGAGGTAGCCGTCGAGCACCGGGAGCTGGCAGTCCATGAGGATCGCCCGGTACGGCGTGACCGCCGCCGCGTTCACGGCTTCGGCGCCGTCCGCGACGACGTCGACCTGGAACCCGAGGTTCTCGAGCATCGCCCGGGTCACCCGCTGGTTCACCGGGTTGTCCTCGGCGAGCAGGATGTGGCCCCACGCGGTCATGTCGCTCATGACGGCACCACCGCATGTCGGTCTCCTGCGAGAGGTGCGGCGAGCTCGCGGCGCAGCTCCCGGTAGTCGGTCTCGACCTCTTCGAGGTCGACCTGACCGTCGGCAGAGCGATCCGGTCAGTCGCCTGGCTCTCGAGCCGCGTCGCACGACGCCGCGAGCCGTCGACCGCCGAGCTGGCTGCAGCTGCCCTTGATGCGTGTGGGCGATGCGGCCGACGGCGAACGCGTCGCCGACCTCGAACGCCTCGCGCAGCTGCGACGAGCAGCGGCTCGGTGTCGCGGACGAACTGGTCGACGACCTCGGCGACGAGGTCTTCGTCCGTCGCGGCGCCGAGCGCGCGCAGCTCGTCGAAGATCACGGGATCGATCGTTACCTCGATCGGACCGCGGGGTTCGGGCCGGCGGCGAGCGGCCGTGCGTCGGCCACCGGTTCGACCGGGATCGACCGGCGCAACAGCGCGAGCAGCGCGTCCTTGCTGACCGGCTTCGCCAGGTAGCTGTCCATGCCCTCGGCCAGGCACCGTTCACGGTCCTCGCGGCGGGCGCCGGCGGTCATGGCGATGATCGGGGTGTGCTCGTCGGGACCCTCCTGCGCCCGGATCGCGGCCGTCGCCTCGTAGCCGTTCATCTCCGGCATCTGGCAGTCCATCAGGATCGCGTCGTACCGCTGCGTTCGCCGCGGCCGCGCACCGCTTCGGCGCCGTTGAGCACGGTGTCGACCTGGTAGCCGGCGCTCGAGAGCATCGCGACCGCGACCTTCTGGTTGATCAGGTTGTCCTCGGCGAGCAGCAGCCGACCGCACGCTGCGGGAGCCGCCGGCGTGACGTCGGCGCGGTGCCGCGGTCCTCGCTCGCGATCGGCGTCGCGCGATCTGCAGTCCCAAGGCGACGCGGACCGACGTGCGCAGGTCGTCGAGCGTGCACGGGCTTGGACAGCGGTCGCGGCGATGCCGGACTCCGTCGACCGGACCGAGGTCGCGTTCCTGGCCGAGGCCGATCATGAGCACGAGGCCGCGTGGTCGAGCGTCGGGGTCGGCGACGATCGCGCTCTTCAGCGCGAGGCCGTCCATCTCCGGCATCGACCGGTCCACGAGCGCGACCGCGAACGGCTCGACCCGTCGGTCGCCGCGGTCTGCAGCATCGCGCAGCGCGGCCTCGCCGGAGTCCGGCGGTCGCGACGGTCATGCCCCAGGTCGGTCAGGTACTCGGACAGACACGTTCCGCAGCGTCGTCGTTGTCGTCGACGACGAGCGCAGTGACGCCGGTGAGGTCCGGGTCGGGCGGCGATCGTGTGCTGGTTCGTCGGCGAGCGGTCGGCCTGCGACGCGCGATCGTGAACCAGAACGTGCTGCCGCGCCCGAGCTCGCTGCCCACGCCGCAGTCGCCGCCCATGAGCGAGACGAGCTGGCTGCTGATCGCGAGGCCGAGGCCGGTGCCCGCCGTACCGGCGCGAGGTCGACGTGTCGGCCTGGACGAACGGCTGGAAGACCAGCTGCGAGCTTGTCGGGCGCGATGCCGTCGCCGGTGTCGGAGACCTCGAAGCGGATCGATCGCTGTCGGCTGCCGTCGGCCTCGCGCTCGACGACCCGGACGACGATCTCGCCGGCCTGCGGTGAACTTGATCGCGTTGCCGATGAGGTTGGTCAGGACCTGGCGCACCCGACCGGGGTCGCCGCGGACGACTGCCGGGCACGGCAGCGCTCGACGATCGCGACGAGCTCGAGCCCCTTGGCCTGCGCCGGGCCGGCCAGCAGGTCGACCACGTCGTCGACGATGTCGCGCACGTCGAAGTCGATCGTCCTCGATCTCGAGCTTGCCCGGCTTCGACCTTCGAGAAGTCGAGGATGTCGTTGATGATCGTCAGCAGCGCCTCGCCCGAGTTGCGGACGGTCTGCGCGTAGTCGCGCTGGCGGGCGTCGAGATCCGTCTCGAGCAGGAGGTCGGTCATGCCGATGACGCCGTTCATCGGCGTGCGGATCTCGTGGCTCATGTTCGCGAGGAAGTCCGACTTCAGCCGCGACGCCTCGGTCGCCTTGTCGCGCGCGTCGGACATCGCCGCTTCGGCGCCGGCCTCGGCGGTGACGTCGGCCAGCGGTCCCGACCCAGCCGGCGATGCCGCCGTCGCGTCGACGGGATCGCCTTCGAGGTCACGAGCACGATGCGCGCGCGTCGAGCCCGGGACCTGGATCTCGATCCGGTGGCTGGAGCTCACCGTGCGTTCGCGTCGGGTTCGGCCAGCGTCGGCGACTCGAGATCCGGCGCGCGCCATCGCAGCTGGACGATGGCTGCCCAACTGCTGCCCGGCCGCCTCTTCGGGCGGGATGCCGGTGATCTCGCTCCAGCGTGGGTTCGTGTAGAGGTAGCGGTTCTCGGCGTCGGTCTGGAAGATGCCGATCGGCGCCGCGTCGGTCAGGAGCCAGAACTCGTCGGCCGACGCCTGCACCTCGCGGGCCCGGCGCGGCGAGCTCCTGGGCCCGGATGAAGAGGTTCGCGAAGACCGAGACCTTGGCCCGGAGCTCGTTCGGGGGCACCGGCGCGAAGATGAAGTCGACCGCGCCCTCGGCGTAGAGGTCGTTCGACGGGATCTCGTCGCTGCCGTACGCGGTGATGAAGATGAGCGGCGTCATCTCGGACTGCTCGGCGCTGGCGGATGAGCGCGGCGGTCTCGAACCCGTCCATCCCCGGCATGCAGACGTCGAGCAGGATGACCGCGAAGTCGCGGTCCATGACGCAGCGCAGCGCGGCCGACTCCGGAGTCGGCCTCGACGATCTCGTGGCCGAGCGGGGCCAGCACGGACTTCAGCGCGAGGCGCTGCGCGGCCGTGTCGTTGACGATGAGGATCGCGACCGGCGGGGCCGGTTGGACACGGGGATCGATCATCTCGGCCACGGCATCCGGGAGTGAGGGCGTCATGCGGGTGACGCGACGGTGGTTGGCAGCCAGGGTCTGAGGGCGGCGAGGAGCTCTGCGGTGTCGACGGGCTTGGGCACGTAGTCGCTGGCGCCGGCGTCGATGCAGCGCTGGCGCTCGCCGGCCATCACCTTGCCGGTGACCGCGATGATCGGGAGGGCCTCGAACTGTTCGATCGCGCGGATCGCCCGCATGGTTTCGTAGCCGTCCATGACCGGCATCATGATGTCCATCAGGACGATGTCGATGTCGGGCGCGCGCTCGAGCACCGCCGATCGCGTCGGCGCCGCTCTCGGCGATCGTGACGTCGGCGTTGCCGCGCTCGAGCAGCGCCGACATCGCGAAGATGTTGCGGAAGTCGTCGTCGACCAGGAGGATCCTGGCGCCGGCGATCGCGTCGTCCGCGAAGCCGCTTGATCCACTCCGATCCGGGACGACGCCGGTGATCTCCGTCAGCGACGCCCGGGTGGGGACGGCCGGGCGAGGTGAATCCGGTACGACCGTGGTCTTGGTCGGTGCTCTCGTGGCGGGCTTGGAGGTCGCGCGCTTCGAGGTGACGGGCTTCGAGGTGACGGTACCGCCCGTGGGCAGGAACACCGTGAACGTGCTGCCGGCCCCGGCTCGCTGACCACGCTGATCTCGCCGCCGAGCAGGCCCACGAGCTCGCGGCTGATCGACAGGCCGAGCCCCGTGCCGCCGTAGAGGCGTGCGGTGGTGCCGTCACCCTGCGCGAAGGCTTCGAAGATCCGCAGCTGCTGCTCGTCGTCGATCCCGATGCCCGTGTCGCGCACGGAGAACGCGACGACCGAAGGCGCGGACGCGAGGGTGTCCAGCCCGGGGCTCCAGCCGTCGCCGGCGATGCCGACGCGGACGGCGACCTCGCCCTGCTCCGTGAACTTGAACGCGTTGGCAAGCAGGTTCTTCATGATCTGGCGCAGGCGCTGCGGGTCGGTGACGAAGGTCGCGGGGCAGTCGCTCGCGAGATCGATCGAGAACCTCAGGTTCTTCCCCAACGCGACGGGCTCGAACTCGCGGGCGAGGCCGTTCCGGAGCTCGTCGATCGCCAGCTCGCTCATCTCGACCGTCACCGTTCCCGACTCCGCCTTCGCAAGGTCGAGGATGCCGTTCAGCAGCTCGAGCAGCTCGTTGCCCGACGAGTGGATCACGCTCGCGTACTCGACCTGCGTGTCGGTCATGTTCCGGTCGGGGTTGTCCTCGAGCTGCTGGGCCAGGATCAGGAGGCTGTTGAGCGGCGTGCGGAGCTCGTGGCTCATGTTCGCGATGAACTCGGACTTGTACTTGGACGAGACCGCGAGCTGGCCGGCCTTCTCCTCGACGAGGCGCTTGGACTCCTCGACCTCGCGGTTCTTGTGCTCGGCCTCGATGTTCTGCTCCGCGAGCAGGGTGGCCTGGCGGCCCAGGTCCTCGTTGGTCTCGCGCAGCTCCTCCTGCTGGCTGCGGAGCTCCTCGGCGAGCGACTGCGACTGGATCAGGAGCGTCTCGGTGAGCGTGCTGGCCTCGATGGTGCTGAGGACCAGGCCGATGCTCTCGGTGATGGAGTCGAGGAAGGTCTGGTGGGTGACGCTGAACGGGGAGAACGACGCGAGCTCGATCACCGCGCGGCATCGATCCCTCGAAGAGGACCGGCAGCACGATGATGTTGAGCGGGCTGGCTTCGCCGAGCCCCGAGTTGATCCGCACGTAGTCGGACGGCACCTCCGTGAGCAGGATGCGCTTCTTCTCCTTGGCGCACTGCCCGACGAGTCCTTCGCCGACACGGAACGACGTCGAGAGGTTCTTGCGCTCCTCGTAGCCGTAACCGGCCTGGAGGTCGAGCATCGGCTCGCCGCCGTCGGGCGGCGTGGTGATCGAGTAGAAGACCGCGTGCTGCGCGGAGACGAGTGGCGCGAGCTCGGACAGGATCATGCTGGAGGTCTCTGCGAGGTCGCGCTGGCCCTGGAGGATGCGGGTGAACCGCTCCTGGTTCGTCTTCAACCAGTCCTGCTCGACGTTCTGGCGCGTCGTCTCGCGGAGGTTCCGGATCATCTCGTTGAGGAGGTCCTTCAGGACCGCGACCTCACCGCTGGCCTCGACCCGCACCTGGCGGGTCAGGTCGCCCTCGGTCACCGCCGTCGCCACCTCGGCGATCGCTCGCACCTGGTTGGTGAGGTTGGCCGCGAGCTGGTTCACGTTGTCGGTGAGGTCCTTCCAGACCCCGGCCACCTCCTTCGACTGCGCCTGGCCGCCGAGCCTCCCTTCGACACCCACCTCGCGCGCGACTCGGGTCACCTCACCGGCGAACGCGTTGAGCTGATCGACCATCGCGTTGACCGTGTTCTTCAGCGCGAGGAACTCGCCCTTCACGTCGATCGTGATCTTCTTGCTCAGGTCGCCGTTCGCCACCGCAGTGGTCACCTCGGCGATGTTCCGCACCTGGCCGGTCAGGTTGCCGGCCATGAGGTTCACGTTGTCGGTGAGGTCTTTCCAGACGCCACCGACCTCGATGGTCACGGCGGCGGCCTGACCGAGCTTGCCCTCGGTGCCCACCTCGCGCGCGACCCGGGTCACCTCGGAGATGAAGCCGTTGAGCTGGTCGACCATCGCGTTGATCGTGTTCTTCAGCTCGAGCATCTCGCCGCGCACGTCGACGGAGACCTTCTTGCTGAGGTCGCCGCTCGCAACCGCGCCGATGACGCGCTGCATCTCGATCGTGGGTCGCACGAGGTCGTCGATGAGGTGTGTTCACCGACTCGACGCTGCCCGACCAGGTCTGTCGACAGCCGCCGAGCACGACGCGCTTGCTCAGCTGGCCCTGCTTGCCGACCACCTGGCTGACGCGACCGAGCTCGGCGCCGAGCGTCTCGTTGGCGATGATGACGTCGTTGAGACTGTCGGCGACCTTGCCGGCCACGCCCGTCCATTCGAGGGGCATTCGGGCGGTGAAGTCGCCCGCCTTCACCTTGGCCAGCACGTTCAGCAGCACCTTCGCGTCGACGAAGTCGTCGGCGAGGTCGACCGCAGGGTCGGGCATCGTGCCTCCAAGAAGAGGGCGAGACCTCCCGCGGGTCCGCGGAAGATCCGTTCCTCGGGGTCTGCATCGGCGATGCCGGGCAGAACTTGAAGGGCGGGCCCAAAATCGGACATCGGCCGCGCCAACGAGAACATGCGCCGGGTTGTCACGACGGGGTCGGAAACGCACCTACCCTGGTCATGGTTTCCAACACGGTCTCGACCTCGCTGTGCTGGCAGTGGATTGCACCGCGTGCCGCGGATCCGCCGTTCGGAAGAAGCTGCTGTGCGAGTGCTGATCGTCGAAGCCGACGAAGCGATCCGCCGGCTCGTCGCGACCCGGCTCGAGCGTGAGGGGGTTGACGTCACCGCGGCGGAGACGGCAGCCGACGCCCTGGCCGAGCTGCACCACGCCCCGTTCGACGTCGCGATCTTCGACCTCATGCTCCCGGATGGCTCAGGCATGGATCTCCTCCGGGTGCTGCGCGAGCGAGGCGCGACCACGCACGTCATCATCCTGAGCGACGCGGGCGGTGAGGGCGATCGGCTCCACGCGCTCGGGGTCGGTGCCGACGACTACGTGGTGAAACCGTTCTTCGTGCGGGAGCTGGCCGCGCGGGTCCTCGGAGTGCGACGGCGCCAGCATCGGGGCGACGGACTCCCGCCTCGTCTTCGGGTCCCTCACGATCGACCTCGCGGCGCGCCAGGTGACGATCGCCGCGAAGCCGGTGCGGCTCACCGCCAAGGAGTTCGACCTGCTCGCGTTCCTCGCGGCCCGGCCACGGCACGCGTTCAGCCGCGACGAGCTGCTCCGATCGGTCTGGCAGTCGGCCGCGGAGTGGCAGCAGGTCGCGACCGTCACTGAGCACGTGCGCCGGCTGCGCTCGAAGATCGAGGTCGAGCCACACCATCCGCGCCTGTTGCACACGGTGCGGGGTGTGGGATACCGGTTCGACCCGCCCGTGCCGGCGCCGGGCGACGAGGACGGCACCGTCGCGACCGAGGGTTCGATGGTCGTGGTCGACGGTCGAGTGGTGTCGGCGGACGACGGTGCGGCTCGGCTGATGGGGGTGGCGAGCTCCGACGACCTGGTCGGCCACGACGCGCTCGAGCACGTCGCTCCGCAATCGATGACCGCGGTGCTGGCCCGCCAGGGTGCCGCGCGACTCGGGACAGCACCCGGGATCGCAGGTGGTCGCCATCCGCCGGGCCGACGGGACCGACACGTACCTCGAGTTCACGTCCGCGCCGATCCAGTGGCAGGGCGCGGATGGGCTCCTGAGCACCATGCGCTCCGCCGCGGATCCCTCCGCGGCGCTGCGGCACCTGGCGACGGGTGTGCTCAGCGAGGTCTCCGACGCCGTGATCGTCACCGATCCCGACTCCCACGTTCGGAGCTGGAACGCCGCGGCCGAGCGGTTGTACGGGTGGGCGGAGCACGAGGTCCTCGGTCGGCAGGTGAACGACGTCATCCCGCTCGTCGGTTCCGCCCACGATCTCGAAGTCGTCGCTCGCGCCCTCGAGGAGCAGGGCCGGTGGTACGGCGAGCCGGAGCAGATCGCGCGCGACGGCTCACGCGTCGCGGTGTTCGCGTCGACGACGTTGATCCGCGACGATCTCGGCCACCCGGTGGTCGTCGTCTCGGTGAACCGACCGGCCACACCCTCGCCGACCCGGGCGGTCGTCGCCTCGCCCGAGACCCAGGACGAAGCCGAGATCCGTCGCGGTCTGGACCACGACGAGTTCGTGGTCCACTACCAGCCCGTGGTCGCGCTCGACGACCTGCACGTCATCGGGCTCGAAGCGTTGGCACGATGGAACCATCCGCAACGCGGCACGCTGACGCCGGCCTTCTTCATCGACGCGGCCGAGCGCAGTGGCGTGATCCTCGAGCTCGGACGCGTCGTGTTCGACGCCGCGTGCCACCAGACCGCGGCGTGGCGGCGCGCCGGCTGCGACCTGGAGATCGCGATCAACCTCTCGACCCGGCAGCTGGCCGCGCCCACGCTGTACGACGACCTTGTCGCGAGCCTCACCGCTTCCGGCCTGGACCCGTGCGCGCTCTGGTTGGAGGTGACCGAGACTGCGCTGGTCGAGGACCTCGACCAGGCGGCCGAGCTCCTGCACCGGCTGACCGCGATCGGCATCCGCATCGCGATCGACGACTTCGGCACTGGTTGGGCAAGCCTGACGTACCTCAAGCAGTTCCCGGTGGATGCGCTCAAGATCGACCACCTCTTCGTGGACGGGGTGGATCACAGCCCGCAGGACACGGCGATCGCGCGCTCGATCATCTCGCTCGCCGACGAGCTCGACATGATCGTCGTCGCCGAGGGGATCGAGACGGCGGCCCAGCACGCGGCCCTCCGGGCGCTCGGTTGCGAGATCGGCCAGGGCTTCCGCTTCGGCCCACCGACGCCGGTCCACGAGGTGCCCATCGAGCGGGCCCGATTGCTCGAACCCGCATCGAAGCTGCGCTCGGGCTTCACGATCCTCTGATGTCACCCGGCCAGAGTGGTCGCATGTACAAGAAGCTCGCCGTCCTTGCGCTGGTGGTCGCCCTGCCCGCCGTGCTCGCCGCGTCATGCTCGCCGTCCGGGCCGACCCCGGCGAAGCGGTCCACGCCGAAGAGCTGCACACCGACGGGGGTGCGGGTGCATCGCAACGTCCGGTACGCGTCGACCGCCGGCGTCTCGATCGGGTTGCAGTCGCTCGATCTCTACCTCCCGGTCCGCTCCGCCGGATGTCCGGCCACCCCACTGGTCGCCTATGTACATGGCGGCGGGTTCCAGACCGGCGACAAGGCCAACCAGCTCGCGAACAAGATCGACCTCTTCACCAAGGAGGGATGGAGCTTCGCGAGCTTGAACTACCGACTGGTCGGCGATCCCGGCTCGGGGACGACCAACGGCAGGTACCCCGCGGCGGAGCAGGACGTGGCGGCCGGCATCGGCTACCTCTCGAGCCACGCGGCGCGGTACGGGCTCGATGCGAGCCGGATCATGCTGCTCGGCCACTCCGCTGGAGCATTTCTCGTGTCGATCGTCTCGACTGACGGCTCGTTCCTGCAGGCGTCCGGGCTCGGCTTGATGAACGTGCGCTGCACGGCACCGCTCGACACGACATACGACATCCCGACCCAGGTCGCCAGCGGCGGGACGAGTGAGGCGATGTACCGGGCTGCGTTCGGCAACGATCCCGCGGTCTGGGCGCAGGGTTCACCGACCCACAACGTCGCGCCGGGAAAGGGCATCCCGCCGTTTCACATCGTCACCCGGGGCCAGCGGGCTCGCGTCTCCGAGGCCCAGGCGTTCGGGGCGAAGCTGCACGCCGCGGGAGTCGCCGAGGACGTCCAGGTCGCGACCGGGCTGACGCACGCACAGGTCAACGACGCCGTGGGCGAGCCGGGCGAGACCGTCGTCACCCCGGCGCTGATGTCCTTCTTCCGCACCTGCGCCAAGTAGATCTCCCGCGTCCCTCTCTTCGGAGAGGCCTCGGCCAGTCATCTGGTGGAACACGCGTCGTTGCCCTTCGGGGTCGTACTCGGGCGCGCGGTGCAACATCGTCAGGTTGTTCCACGCGACCAGCTGGTTGGGTCGATGTGCGAACTCATGCCGACCTTGTCTCGATGTCGGCGCCCGGGAGAACGCCGCGAGGCCAGCGGGGGAGAGCCGCCATGGTGGCGCACCGGCGCCCGAGGGCGCGATACTGCCCGGCTCCTCGGGTCGGGGAGCGCGTCCGCGTGGGGAGATCGGTGTTCTCGAGGATGCAATCGTCACAGCGGGCCTCGTGGTGGATCACGTTCGTCCTCCTCGCGGCCCTCGGGGGGGCCTGGGCGCTCGCGTCGCCGTCCACTGGCGCGCCCGACGAGGGCGATCACGTCGTCAACGCGAACGCGGTCGCCCGGGGGGAGCTGGTCGGCGACCCGCTCTCGGCGCACCAGAGGGCGGCATTGGGCCCGAGCTCCGGGCAGAGGAGCGCCTACCGGTCGGTCGACGTCCCCGAGCTCTACGGCACGATGACCACGGGCTGCTTCGCGTTCAAGCCCGACGCGACGGCCGACTGCTTGTCGATCGCGGGGCCGACCCGGAACGGACCGGTCGTCACCCCGGTGGCCCGGTACCCACCCGCGTACTACGCGTTCGTCGGACTGGTCGCGCGGCCGTTCGTGCCCGGTGGCCTCGCGTTGCACATGATGCGCTTCGCCTCGGTCGCGTTGATGGCTGCACTGCTCGCGTCGGCGGTGGCATCGTTGCGTCGCGCGGATTCGGCGCGCTTCCGCCTCGTCGGCCTGCTCGCCAGCGTCACTCCGATGGTGCTGTTCATCAACGCGTCGGTGAACCCGAACGGGCCGGAGATCGCCGCGGCCCTCGCCCTCTGGGTCTCCGGGGCGGTGCTGGTGCGCGAGCTGGAGCAGGGCGCCGAGATCGACGGGCGCCTCGTCCTCCGGATCGGCATCGCGGCGACGATCCTGGCGGTCGCGCGCCAGGACTCCCCGCTCTGGCTGGGACTGATCGTGCTGACCCTCGGACTCCTCGCGGGGTGGCGGCACGTACGCTCCATGTGGAGGTCCCGGGGGTTGCGGATCTGGGGGACGGTCGTGGTGCTGTGCACCGTGGCGCAGCTCGCCTGGGTGATCGGTGTCGGCACGTTGGCGGCCGACCACTCCGTGTTCTTCCCGTTGGACGTCGCCGGGAGCGCCGCCGCGCGAACGTCGATCGGCAACACCTTCTGGTGGTACCACCAGATGATCGGCTACTTCGGGTGGCTGGACACGCCATCGCCAGAGCTGACGGTCTTCCTCTGGACGCTCGTCATCGGCGGGCTCGTCGTACTCGCGCTCGGACTCGGTGCCCGGCGTTGGGTGCTCGCGACGCTCGCGGTCCTGGGGGTCACGATCGCGCTGCCGATCGTCCTCGAGTTCGCGCAGTCCCAGGGGTACGGCACCGGCCACTGGCAGGGTCGGTATGCACTGACGTTCGCGGTCGGGGCGCCGATCCTCGCGGTGCTCGCGCTCGAGCAGGACGAACTCATCGCGCGCCTCTCGGCGAGCATCATGCCCGGTGCGATCGCCGTCGCTCTGGGCGTCGCCCAGGTCACCGCGTTCGCCCAGAACCTGCGCCGGTACACGGTCGGTGCCCACGGCCGCGTGTGGTTCTTCCTCGATCCGAAGTGGTCGCCGCCGTTCGGTGCGGGCGTGCTCTTCGCCGGCTTCGCCGTCGTGCTCGCGGCGACGTACATCTGGCTGCTCACGGCCGGTGCTCTCCGTCCGGTCCCCGCGATCGATACGCCTGAGCCGGCTCCGGCCGAGTCCGCGACCGTCAACTGAGCGTCGGCGCGAGGGGGGCGCTACGTCTCCCAGGTCGGGTAGCCGAGCGGTACCACGCGTCGTACGCCGTTGCGCATGGGATCAGAAGGTACGAGCGGCGCGTGTCGTACCCTTGCCCCGGGTGTGAAGAGACCATTTCATGGTCCCGACACAACGGGGTAACCGGCCCGCCGTCACGCGCTGGAAGGATGGCGCGATGGATCTTCCCGTCGCTTCCCCCTGGTTCGACCGTCGACGAGTCGACGACTCGATCACCCTGATCTGGGAGCCCTACGTCCATCGCATCCAGCAGTGCAACATCTGGCACCTGCGAGGTCGCAACCGGGACCTGATCATCGACACCGGGCTGGGCATCGCCTCGCTGCACGCGGCAGCGCAAGATTTGTTCGAGCACCCGCTGCTCGCGGTCGCGACGCACTACCACTACGACCACACCGGCGGCCTCCACGAGTTTCCCGACCGGGCGATCCACCGCTCCGAGGCGGAGGACGTGAGCACGTCGGAGGGCATCGGCGGGACGCTCGTCGTCGCGGACATCCCTGAGGACATCCTCACCTCGATGAGCGAAGCGGGGTACGACATGGATTGCGAGCTGCTCGTCACGGCGATCCCCGAAGCCGGCTACGACGTCGCGGCGTTCTCGGTGCCGGCCGCCCCGCCGACCATGCGGCTCGACGAGGGCGATGTCATCGATCTCGGTGACCGCGCGTTCGAGGTGCTGCACCTCCCCGGGCACTCGCCGGGAAGCATCGGCCTCTGGGAGGTCGAGACCGGCATCCTCTTCTCGGGGGATGCCGTCTACGACGGTCCGTTGCTCGACGAGATCCCGGGCGCGGACCTCGACGCGTACGTGCGGACGATGGAGAAGCTGCAGGATCTCCCGGTCGAAGTCGTGCACGCGGGCCACGACCCGAGCTTCGGCCGGGAGCGACTCCGTGAGCTCACCCGCGCGTACCTCGACAAGCGGCGCCCGTCACTGGTCTGACCACGTTGCCACCGATGCGACCCGGGTGGTGGTCAGGTGGGTCGGAGCACCCGTCCGCCACCCGGGTCGGCGATCACGCCGCGGTCACACCCGTCCGGGCCAGCGTCAGGAGCGCGGTGTCGTCGATCGACGACCCTTCGGGAGTGGTGACGGTCATGTCCAACCCCAGCCGGCCGGGGGTTCGGTGTCAGTCGTCATCTCCACCCGCCGATTATCGGGGCCTCAGCCCTGGGCACGGGCAACGTGCGTGTGAACACCCGATGATTCGCAGATGACAGCACTCCGACGCCGGTCGGCCGGCCGCGTACCGGCCCTAGGCTGGCTCGATGCCGGTGTCGGAGACCTCCGCGCCGCTCGAAGCGGCACTTGACGAGCTGTATGGCGTCGACGGACTGGAGTTCGTCGTGGTCCGCAAGCGGCTGGCGGCGGAGCTCCGCAGCTCCGGCGACAAGGCCGCGGCGAAGACTCTGCTGGCCGCGCGCCGCCCGACCACGGCCGCATGGGCGCTGAACCAGGTCGTTCGACGCGAGCCCGCACTCGTCGAGACGTTCCTCGCGCGCAGCCAGGACCTCGAAGCCGCGCAGATGGGAGAGCTGGAGGGTGGTCGCGACGCGATACGCGAAGTGACGCGGGACCAACGAGCCGCACTCAGTGCGGCCGCCGACGCGGCGGTCGCGACGCTCGGCGAGCGCGCTACGGAGACCTACCGGTCCCAGATCAGGGCCACCCTGCAGGTGGCGGGTGCTGATCCGAGCGTCGGGGAGCAGCTACGCAGAGGTCGCTTCGTGAAGGAGCTGAGCGGCGCGACCGGCTTCTCGGGGTTCCCCGGTCTTTCGCTCGTCCCCGAGCTCGACCCGGGCGACAGACCACCGGCGCAGGCCCGGCCGAAGGGGGCCACGAAGGTCGAGCGAATCCACCAGCCGGACCTCGCCGCGACCGAGGCGGGCAAGCGCGCCGCAGAGGCCGAACGCCGTCGCGTCGAGCGCGAGCGGGCGGCGGCGGAGGAAGCGGCGCACCGGCTCGAGGCGGCCGAGCATGAAGCGCAGGCTGCCCAGGACCAGGCCGACGCCGCTGAGGCCGCGGCAGCCGAGATCCACGAGCAGATCGACGAGCTCGAGCGCGAACTCGGCGCGGCGCGGCGCGGTGCGCCGCGCGGCCGACGAGCTGGTCGTGCGCACGGGACGCGAGGCCGCGCGCCTGTCCCGGCTCGCGACGAAGCTGCGGTCCAAGCCGCCCCGTGGCGACACCTGACGATCGGTCGTCCGCGGGTTTCGTGAGCCCTGTCTCCGGGACGGGCGTCGGCGTCCGAGCCGGAGGATCCGGGCTCGGTGCGCGCCGCCTCAGATCGGGTTGGGGCTGTCCGGGGTCGCCGCCAGGCCCTCGTCGTGCTCGTCGTTCGGGTCCAGGTTGTCCGGGTCGTCGATGATCTGCTCCGCGTTGAATCCGCTCAGCGCATCGCTGATGCCTTGGTCGTCGGACTGCTTCCCGGAGGTTGGTTTGGGATCGGTGGGCATGTCGGGGCTCCCTGGGTCGATGCCGCCCGCGTCGGCGGGCAGTACAGGTCTACCCGACGGGGAGGGGCCGAAGACCGCAGGGTACCGTCGGACCATCGAGGCAGACGCGAGAAGACGGGTGACCCATGGGCCAGAACGTCGCGCAGCAGCTGATCGGAGCCCATCTCGTCGAGGGCGCGATGCGCCCGGGCACGGAGATCGGCATCCGGATCGACCAGACCCTCACGCAGGACGCGACCGGCACGATGGTGATGCTCGAGCTCGAGGCGATGGGGCTGGACCACGTCCGTACCGAAGTGTCGGCGCAGTACGTGGACCACAACCTGCTCCAGACCGACTACCGCAACGCGGACGACCACCTCTTCCTGCACAGCGCGTGCCAGCGATTCGGTCTCTGGTACAGCAAGCCCGGCAACGGCGTGAGTCACCCGGTGCACATGCAGCGCTTCGGGGTTCCGGGCCAGACGCTGCTCGGTTCGGACAGCCACACGTGCGCGGCGGGGTCACTCGGCATGCTGGCGATCGGCGCGGGTGGGCTCGAGGTCGCGATGGCGATGGCGGGAGAGCCGTTCCATCTCGTGATGCCCCAGATCTGGGGCATCGAGCTGGTGGGCGAGCTGCCCGACTGGGTGAGCGCGAAGGACATCATCCTGGAGGTGCTCCGGCGCCACGACGTGAGCGGTGGCATCAGCCGCATCATCGAGTACCGCGGTCCGGGTCTCGCCCACCTCTCCGCGATGGATCGCCATGTCATTGCGAACATGGGCGCGGAGCTGGGCGCGACCGCGACCGTGTTCCCGTCCGACGACGAGGTGCGGCGGTTCCTTGCGTCGGAGGACCGCGTCGACGACTGGGTCGAGATCAGCGCGGATCCTGACGCGACGTACGACATCGAAGAGCAGATCGACCTCTCGGCGCTGGCGCCACTCATCGCGATGCCGTCGAGCCCGGGCCACGTCGTCTCGGTGCGCGAGGTCGCGGGCGCCGAGGTCTTCCAGTGCGTGATCGGGTCGTCCGCGAATCCGGGGATGCGGGACTTCGCGATCGCGGCCCTGATCGTCGACGGGCGCCAGACGCACGAACGCGTGTCCTTCGACGTGAACCCGACGTCGCGCCAGACCCTCGAGGCGCTCGACGCCGAGGGCTACCTGTCCAAGCTGATCACCGCGGGTGCCCGGATCCACCAGGCCGGGTGCATGGGCTGCATCGGCATGGGCCAGGCTCCCGCGACCGACCGCATCAGCCTGCGCACGATGCCGCGCAACTTTCCGGGCCGGTCGGGCACCCCGGAGGACAGGGTGTACCTGTGCAGCCCCGAGACGGCAGCCGCGTCGGCGCTCACCGGGGTGATCACCGACCCGCGCACCCTTGGGATCCCGTACCCGAGGTACCGACCGTCCGGGCAGTCGTTTGTGAACACGGCGATGCTCGTGAAGCCACCTCGCGACGGTCGGCTCGTGATGCTCGTCAAGGGCCCGAACATCGCGTCACTGCCCGACTTCGAGGAGCTCCCCGAGACGATCACCGGTCCGGTGCTGCTCAAGATGGGCGACAACGTCTCGACCGACGAGATCCTCCCGGCGGGTGCATCGGTCCTGCCGTTGCGCAGCAACATCCCCGCGATCAGCCGGTTCGCGTTCTCGCGCATCGACGACACGTACCACGACCGCGCGCTCGTCATTCGCGAGGCGGGCGGTCACGTCGTGGTCGGGGGCTCGAACTACGGGCAAGGGTCGAGCCGCGAGCACGCGGCCATCGCACCGCGCTACCTCGGGCTCCACGCGGTGATCGCGAAGGGCTTCGCGCGCATCCACGCGCAGAACCTCGTGAACTTCGGCGTGCTCCCGATCACGTTCCTCGAACCGGACGACTACGACCGGGTCGACGAGGGCGACGAGATCGTCATCCCGCACGCCGCCGCGCAGATCCGGGCCGGCGCCGACGTGACCGTCGAGAACCGCACGAAGTCACAGACCTACCGCTGCACGCACACGCTGTCGTCGCGCCAGGTCGACCTCGTCGCGGCCGGGTCGCTCATCAGCTTCCTCCGCCACCAGGTCAACGCCTCCTGATCCAGGCTGACGAACGAGGATCAGGGCTGGCGGAGCTTGAAGCGGGCACCGTTCGGGTCCACTGCAGTCGCCAACCGCCCGTACGGGGTGTCGACCGCGGGCTCCACGACCGTGCCGCCGAGCTCGGCGACCTTCGCCAGGGTCGTGTCGGCGTCGTCGACGTGCAGGTAGAGCGCCCAGTACGACGGCACGCCCTCGGCGGACGCGTCCACGATCCCCGCCTCCTGGCCGTCGCCCTCGCCGAGCGTCGTGTAGCGGAACTCGGGACCGTCGCTCACCGTGTGCGCGTCCCACTTGAAGACGTCCCGATAGAACGCGACGGCCGTGTCGTAGCTGCTGGTGTGCAGCTCGAACCACGACGGCGCGCCCTCCTCGCCGACGAGCCCGAAGCCCGGCATCTCCTCCGGCTGCCACGCGCCGATCATGGCCCCGGTCGGGTCGGCCATCACGGCCATGGTGCCCAGCGCGTGAACCTGCATCGGCGGGACGAACACCTGGGCACCGCCGGCGGCGGCCGCGTCCACCGTCGTCCGGATGTCGGGGGTCGTGAGGTAGATGCCCCACGCGTCCGGCTGACCGGTCGTCCCGTCGTGGCCCATGAGGCCGGCGATCATCTCGTCGCCCTTCAGAAAGTTCTTGTACCCCCCGTAGTCCGGGCCGGGGTCCTGGACCTTCCACCCGAACAGGGGGCTGTAGAAGGCCGCGCTCTTCACGGGATCGGAGGTCGAGAGCTCGATCCACACGGGGGCACCGGCGGGGACAGCGTCACGCTTGGGCATGGCAGGCTCCTTGGGAGAGGTTCGAGCTCGGTCGTCATGCAGACGGTCGGGTGATCCGAAACTCATCGGTAGGTCTCCAGGAAAGAGGCTCGCACGAAATGGCACAGCAGCGCACAGTGGTCGTCACTGGTTCGGCGTCGGGCATGGGCGCCGCGACCACGACCCGACTCGAGGCCGACGGCCAGCGGGTGATCGGTGTGGACATTCGCGACGCCGACGTGGTCGCCGACCTCGGGACCGCGGCGGGGCGTGACGCCGCGATCGCGGCGGTGAGCGACTTGTGCGGGGGTTCGATCGACGGTCTGGTCACCTGGGCCGGGGTCCCCGGGCTGACCGACACGCCCGGGAGCCTGCTCGCGTCGGTCAACTACTTCGGGACGGTCACGCTGCTCGAGGGCCTGCGCCCGCTCCTCGCGCGAGGCGACCAGCCGGCCGCCGTGGCCATCAGCTCGAACTCCACGACCTGCCAGCCCGGGATCCCGATGGACGTCGTCGAGCTCTGCCTGGCCGGCGACGAGCACGGTGCCCGCGCGGCCGCCGACGCGGCCGGCGCCCTGGGCGTCTATCCCGCGACGAAGACGGCACTCGCCTGGTGGGTCCGTCGCCATGCGCCCGGCGCTGACTGGGCCGGGGCCGGGATCACCCTCAACGCCGTCGCGCCCGGCGCGGTGGAGACCCCGTTGCTGCAGGCGACCCGGGAGGACACGACGATCGGCAAGTTCATCGACGCGTTCCCGATCCCGATCGGCCGCAAGGGCGAGCCCGACGAGCTCGCCGCGTTCGTCGAGTTCCTGCTCGGCCCGAACGCTCGCTTCTTCTGTGGCTCGGTCGTGTTCGTCGACGGTGGCTCCGACGCGTCGATGCGCGCGGACGACTTCCCGATGCCGATGGGTCGTTAGAGCACCGACGCCCGCAGCGTCAGAGGACGACGGGCTGGATCTCCTCGGTGCAGGCGGGGCAGCGCGTCGCCTTGGCCGGGATCTCCGTGAAGCAGCGCGGGCAGTCGCGCTTCTCCGGCGGCTCGCCGGGCTTGCCCCGCTTCTGCATCTGCTTCGCGGTGTCGAACGCCTTCACGATGGCGAACAGCGCCGCGGCGACGAGCAAGAACGTGACGACCGCGGTGATGAACGTTCCGTAGAAGATGGTGGCGTCGCCGACCTTGAACGTGAGGTCGTTGAACGTCGGCTTCCCGAAGATGGCGCCGATGAGGTTCAGGATCACGCCGTTGACCAGCGCGTCGACGACCTGCTTGAAGTAGAGGCCGAGGATGAACGCGATTGCGATCTGCAAGACGTTGCCATCGAGCGCGAACTCCTTGAACTCGCGCAGCAGGTCCTTCATCCGTTTTGTCACGGCGATACCTCCGGTTGAGTCGAGCGGGTTCACGTGCTCGCGAACCTAGGTGACGCATCGGAGGTTCGCGCCGACGGAGGCGGGGTACCTAAGGTTGTGGCCTTGGAACCCGTCGTCGCCCGCTTCCCGCCCCAGCGGGCCAGTGTCGCTGCGGCGCGACAGTTCGTCACGGACAGCTGATCGCCGCGGTGTGACGAGCGTCCACGAGGCGCGTGCGCGAGGAGCTGGCGACCCGTCATCGCGCGACCTCGAGCGTCACGCCGATACGGATGCTGACGTGACCTCGACGCGTGCCGCGCTCGGCGCGCCGTCGCAGGGGCTGCGCATCGTCGGTCGGGTCGCGGGCAGCTGGGGCACGCGCGTCGAGGATCACAGCAAGGTCGTGTGGTTCCCGGTCGACGTCTGAGCCGCGTCGGCCCCGTTTCGGGCCGGGTTGGTGGGGGTAGACCGCCGGCTCATGAAGCTGACCCGACGTGTTCCCGTCCGCGCTGCTCGCCCCGATGTTCATCGCCGGTGGTTGGGACGCCGCGATGCGGCCGAAAGGCAAAGTGGGCAAGGCCTCCGTAGTGACCGAGAAGGTCATCACGAACCTCGGCATCGACACGGACACCGAGCAGCTGGTCCGGCTCAACGGCTCCGTGCAGGTGGCCGCAGGTGTGATGCTTGCTGCGGGGGTCCTGCCCCGGGTGGCGGCGGCGACGCTGGCCGGATCGCTGGTGCCGACGACGCTCGCCGGTCACCGCTTCTGGGCGGAAGAGGACCCTCAGGTCCGAGTGGCGCAGCGAATCCAGTTCCTCAAGAACCTCGCGATGTTCGGCGGGCTCCTGCTCGTCGTCGTGGGGGGCGAACCCGGCTTCCTCGCCCGCCACTGCCGCCCCGACGACGACTGAGCGCGAGGCGTCGGGAGCTCAGTCGTCGGGGTGCGCAACCGCTCCGCCGCCTTCCGGGACCTCAGCGCAGGGTCGGGAGCTGCTGGTGGTCCGTGAGCATCGGGATCATCGGATCCGGGCCCGCGGCGACGCGTTCCATCACGGTTCGGATGCTCCAGCGGTCGGGCCGGAGACCGGGGTCGTCGAGCTCGGCCCACGTGATCGGCATCGAGACCGGCGCGCCGGGCGCGGGACGCGGGCTGTAGGGCGCGACGAGCGTCTTGTTGATCGCGTTCTGCGTGTAGTCGAGCCGGGCCCGGCCCTCCCGACCGCGCTTGTCCCACTTCCAGCTCACGAGATCCGGCACGGTCGCGCCGATGGCCCGCGAGATCTGCTCGACCCACGCGCGAGTCTCGGCGAACGTCGGACCTACGACGATCGGGATCCAGATCTGGATGCCGCGCTGGCCGGTGACCTTCGGGTACCCGCGCACGCCGAGGTGCTCGAGCGCGGTGCGGTGCAGCCGGGCGAGCACCAGCAGCTCGTCCCACGTCGTCTCGGTGCCGGGATCGAGATCGATCAGCGCGTACGTCGGGAGCCGGACCTCCGGGATGCGCGACGTCCACGGGTGCAGCTCGATCGCGGCCTGGTTCGCGAGCCAGGCCAAGGTCGGGGTGCGGTCGGCGACGACGTACTGCTCGCTCTCGCCGGGTTCGGCCTCCGTGTTCTCCCACCGGGTCACCCACTCGGGCGCGTGGGTCGGGACCTGCTTCTGCCAGAAGCCCTTCGTCCCCGCGCCGTTCGGGAACCGCTGCAGGTTGAGCGGCCGGCCTTCGAGGTAGGGGAGCAGCGTCGGCGCGATCGAGACGAAGTAGCGGACGAGGTCGCGCTTGGTCACCGCGGCACGCCTTCGTCACCCGGTGGGAACAGGACCTTGTCGAGGTTGGTGAGCTTGACCGCGCAGCCCTGCACCGACCACGTCGCCTTCTCGGGCAGCGCGTCGAGCTCCGCCAGCTCGTCGGCGGTCGCGGGCGCGAACTCGGGTGGGCTCGGATGGACCGGCTGCTCGCCGTCGCCGCGGGTCCAGAGCCGATCGGGGTTCGCCGCGACCTCGTCGTTCGTGCGGCCGCTGAGCACGGAGTGTGGATGGTCCTCCGGTTCCCAGCCCTCGACCGCGTGCTCGTCGCGCTTGTGCATCACGAGCCAGCTCTCCTTGTCGCCGCTCCCGCCCCGGCCGCCGTAACCCTTGGTCCGGACGAGGATGACATGGCCGCGGAGCTTCTCGCCGAACAGCTCGATGTGGAGCTCGCCGCGCTCGACGGCCTGCCGCGGGGTCCTCGTCCTTGTCCGACGACCACGTGCCATGGTCCCAGACGATGACGTCACCGCTGCCGTACTGGCCGCCGGGGATCACGCCTTCGAAGCTCTGGTACTCGATCGGGTGGTCCTCGACGTGGACCGCGAGGTGACGCACGGTCGGGTCGAGGGTGACACCCTTCGGCACCGCCCAGCTGGCGAGGACGCCGCCGATCTCGAGCCGGAAGTCGTAGTGGAGGCGGCGGGCCCGGTGGCGCTGGATGACGAACCGGGGCGCCTTCGAGCTCGTCTGCTCGCGGCCGGCGGGTTCGGGAGTGCGGGCGAAGTCCCGCTTCTCGTGATAGCTCGCGAGGCTCATCGGCGTCCGTCCACCTGCAGGTCGTCGCGTGACGGGACGCGCAGTTCTACCGCGAGGACGAGGTGTGGTGCGGCGGTGAGGGTTCGGAAGCGGGTGCGAGAGTCGGGTCAGGTGCGTCGTGCGTCGCGGGTGGCCTCGCCGACGGGGTCCGGGGCGAAGCCGACGGCGACCCGCTCGTCCTCGGTCCGCTCCTCCTGGTGGGCGAGGTACCGCAGCACCGCCTTGTCCGCGTCGGTCGTCGGCGGGGCCAGGCTGCGGGGCCAGAGCCGGCGGGCGAGCACGACGTTGACCTCCGCCGCGTACAGGCTGACCTGGGCGACCAGCGCGAGCCAGGCCATGAGGCCGAGCACCAGGCCGAACTGGCCGTACACCGCCTGCGCGTGCTGGAGCTGGTGCTGGACGAGTGCGGTACCGATGCCGAGGAGGATCGAGTAGCCGACCCCGCCGACGACCGCGCCCGGCGCGAGCGCGCGGGCCGAGACCGGCGCAGGCGTCAGCACCCGGAACGCGGCCGCGTAGAGCCCAATGTTGATCGCGACCACGCCGAAGAAACCCGCGACCCGCGTGACGATCGACTGGCCGGCCACCGTGACCAGTCCGCTCAGGAGGACCGAAGCTCCGACGCCCACCGCGAGGGCGACGAAGAAGAGCAGCCCACGAACGAGCCGGGGGACGAACCCGGGCCGGGCCACCGCAGGGATGTTCCAGACCTGGGCCATCGCGTGCTGCGCGGCCTGGGTGGACCCGATCACGCCGTACACCAGGATCACGAGCCCGATCACAAGGCCGATCCCACTGCCTGAGAGGGGATGGGAGACGTTCTTGCCGATCTGCTCGCCGATGACCGGGAACCGCGACAACGTGGTGCCGAGCACGCTCTTCGAGATGTCCCGGTTCCCGATGAAGCCGAGCACGGTCGTGAGGATCAGCAGGGACGGGAAGATCGAGAGGAACCCGTAGTAGGTGAGCTCGGCAGCCAGGGCGCCGCCCCGGTCGTCGCCGAACTTCTTGACGACTCCGAAGCCGAAGGCGGTCGGGCGGAACCGCTGCTGGGTCGCGTCGATGCGGCGTACGGCGGCGCCGAGGTCGGCCATGGTCTGGTCCTACCCACCCAGCACGGCTCCGACCCGACCGAGATCACCGACTGCCCTCACCGGAAGCGACGCGCCGGGCCGAGGCAGAGGGCTGGGTTCGGGGCCTGACCACGTCTGACCTGGCGCCGGGTTGACCTGCCCCATGGTCGGGTAGGACTGCATCGAAGCCCCAATCCCCAGCACACCGAGGAGTCCGATGGAAGGCAAGAAGGACGAGCTCAAGGGCCGGGTCAAGGAAGCAGCCGGCGACCTGGCCGACAACTCCGACCTGAAGCGCGAAGGCCAGGCGGACCAGGCCGGGGGCAAGGCCAAGCAGAAGGTCGAAGACGCCAAGGAGTGGGTCGAGGACAAGATCGACGACCTCAAGAAGTAGCTCTCGTTCGGATCCAGGTTCGGGCCTGCGCAGTGAGCGGGCTCCCTCAGGGATGACCAAACAGATGCCGCGGTCGGCGGTTGAGCCCGCTCGTCGCCGCCCGGCGTGCGGCTTCGCTCCACGTGCGCCGGAGGTTCCGCGGCTCGTGCTTCGCGGCCTCTTCGAGCTCGACCGTCTGCTTGAGCGAGCTGCGCAGATCGAGGAGCAGGTCCGCGACATCGAGCGCGCTCACCATGGTCCGATCTCGCAGCGACTCGAGCGCGCCGTCGACGACGGTCGCCACCGTCTCGGCGAGCGACCTTTCCTCCGCCTCCACCGTTGCGACCATTCGCCTGACCTCCCGTTCGACCATCGGATGGTTTCCCCCGGCGCACGTCCGACCAAACCCCACCGCGCCGCAAGCCCGACCGCGAGGAGACGGCCTGCGTAACCTGCTGCCGTGACCCGGCCGGCGCAACCACACCAGCCCTCCGACCCGAGCGACGGTCACGTCGAGCAAGCTCGCCCTCCCGTTCCGTGACCACCGGCGCGGTCCTCCCGGCAGCCCGGTGAGCAGCTGAGCGGTGGGCATCCTCGTGGGGCTCCTGGCCGCGGGCCTCTTCGGCAGCGGCGACTTCCTGGGCGGTCGCGCGTCGCGCGACGCGCCGACCGCCGTCGTCCTCTTCGTCGCCCAGGCGAGCGCGGCGGTCGGGGCGGTCGCCCTCGCGCTCGTCTTCGCCGGCTCGCCGGTCGGACCGGACCTCGCGTACGGCGCCGCCGCGGGTCTCGCCAACGGCATCGGGCTCGGGCTCCTCTACGAGGGCCTGGCCACCGGCCGCATGGGAATCGTGGCGCCGATCGCCGCGGTCGTCGGGGCGTCGATCCCGGTCGCTTGGGGCCTGCTGGGCGGCGAGCAGCCGGGCGCGATCGTCATCATCGGCATCCTGCTCGCGGTCACGGCGGCCGGCCTCATCGCGCGGGAGGCGGAGGAACATGACGCCGCCGCGCACGTCACGCTCGATCGTCATCGCCCTGCTCGCCGGGCTCGGGCTCGGGGTCACGCTCGTCTTCTACGCCCAGACCGGCTCCGACTCCGGGCTCTGGCCCATCGTGTCCGCGCGGGTCGCAGCCGCGTGCGTGGCCGGGATCGCCGTCGCGTTCGTCGCGCGGACCGCGCCCATCCGTCCGGCCCCGATGCCACGCCGCCTCGCGATCGGCGCGGGCGTCTGTGACGTGAGCGCAACTGCCTTCATGGTCTTCGGCGTCCGCCACGACCTCACGGTGATCGTGGCGCCGCTCGCCGCGCTCGGACCCGGCTTCACCGTGATGTTGGCGTGGGCCCTGCTGCGGGAGCCGATCTCGCGCACGCAGGTGTTCGGGCTCGGTCTCGCGCTGGTTGCGCTCGCACTCATCGCTGCCGGTTGACGCGCTCCGCGACCATCCCGGCTGGCGGTAGCTAGGCGACCTCGACCGCCGGCGCGGCGAACTGCGCGTTGTACAAGCGGGCGTACGCACCGTCGGCCTCGAGCAGCTCTTCGTGGCTGCCCTGCTCGACGATCTGGCCGGCCTCCATCACCAGGATGATGTCGGCGTCGCGAATCGTCGACAGGCGGTGCGCGATCACGAAGCTCGTCCGGTTCGAGCGCAACGCGGCCATCGCCTGCTGGATGAGCACCTCGGTGCGGGTGTCGACCGAGCTGGTCGCCTCGTCCAGGATCAGGATCGTCGGGTTCGCGAGGAACGCCCGCGCGATGGTGAGCAGCTGCTTCTCGCCCGCGCTCACGCTTCCACCCTCGTCGTCGACCACGGTGTCGTAGCCCTGCGGGAGCGAGTGCACGAACCGGTCGACGTACGTCGCGCGCGCGGCCTCGAGGATCTGCTCCTCGGTCGCGTCGAGGTTCCCGTACGCGATGTTCTCGCGGATCGTGCCGCCGAACATCCACGTGTCCTGGAGCACCATGCCCATGTTCGAGCGCAGGTCGCGGCGGCGCATCTTCGAGATGTCGAGCCCGTCGAGCGTGATCGCACCGCTGTCGATCTCGTAGAACCGCATGATCAGGTTCACGAGCGTGGTCTTGCCCGCACCGGTCGGGCCGACGATGGCTACCGTCTGGCCCGGCTCCGCGACGAGTGAGAGGTCCTCGATGAGCGGGTTCTTCGGGTCGTAGGAGAACGACACGTGGTCGAACTCGACCCGGCCCTTGGGCTCGAGGTCCTCGAGCGGGACGAGGTCGTCCTCGATCTCCTCGGGCGCGTCGAGCAGCTCGAACACGCGCTCGGCGGACGCGATCCCGGACTGCATGACGTTGATCATCGACGCGAGCTGGGTGAGCGGCTGGGTGAACTGGCGGGAGTACTGGATGAACGCCTGGATGCCACCGATCGTCAGCGAGCCCGACGAGACCATGAGCCCGCCGATCAGCGCGATGGCGACGTAGTTCAGGTTGCCGAAGAACATCATCGCGGGCTGGATCGTCCCGGAGATGAACTGCGCGGCGTAGCTGGACTGGAAGAGCTCCTCGTTCTTGTCGTTGAACTTCTTCTCGACGTCCTTCTGGCGGCCGAACACCTTGACGAGCGAGTGACCGGTGAACGCCTCTTCGACCTGCGCGTTCAACGTGCCGGTGTGGCGCCACTGGTCGACGAACTTCGATCTTGGACCGCTTCGTGATCGACGCGCATCGTGAGGATCGACAGGGGGATCGTGACGAGCGCGACGAGCGAGAGCACCCACGAGATCGTGAACATCATGATCAGGACGCCGACGAGGGTCAGCGTCGACGTGAGCAGCTGGCTCAGCGTCTGCTGCAGGCTCTGCGCGAGGTTGTCGATGTCGTTGGTGACCCGGCTCAGCATGTCGCCGCGCGGCTGGCGGTCCACGTAGCGCAGCGGCATCCGGTTGAGCTTGTCCTCGACGTCCGAACGGAGCCTGAACATCGCGCGCTGCACGACGCCGGCGAGCAGGCGGCCCTGCGAGAGCGCGAGCACCGCGGACGCCGCGTAGATGCACAGCACCAGGAGCAGGGTGTTGTGGAGCTTCGCTGAAGTTGATGCCCTTCCCGCTCGTGACGCCGTCCACGATGATGTTGGTGGCGTTCCCGAGGATCTTCGGGGCGATCACGAGCAGCGTGACGCTGGCGATCGCGAGGATCAGGACCGCCGCGACGCCGAGCCCTTCCGGGGCGAGCCGTGCCGCGAGCCGTCGGGTCGAGTTCTTGAAGTCCTTGGAGCGCTCGAGCGGCATCCCGGCCGCGCCGAACCGGCCCATCTGGCCGCCGCCGCGGAGGTCCTCGGGCGGCTTGACGGTCTCCGCTTCGAGCTGCTCGAGCTCGCCGGTGGTCGTCGAGCGGGTCGTCGCTCATGCTGCCTCCTCCTCGGTCAGCTGCGACGCCACGATCTCGGCGTAGGTCGGACAGGTCTCGAGCAGCTCGTGATGGGTGCCCAAGCCCGACCTGCTGCCCGTCCTCGATGACGAGGATCTGGTCGGCGTTGATGATCGTGGACACGCGCTGGGCGACGATGACGGTGACGGCGTCGGCGACGACGGGCCGGAGCGCGGCACGCAGCCGCGCGTCGGTTGCGAGGTCGAGCGCCGAGAACGAGTCGTCGAACAGGTAGATGCCGGGCTTGCGCACGAGGGCCCGCGCGATGGCGAGGCGCTGGCGCTGGCCGCCGGAGACGCTCGATCCACCCTGCGCGATCGGCGCGTTCGAGCCCACCGGGCATCGCCTTCACGAACGACGTGGCCTGCGCGATGTCGAGCGCGGCCCACAGCTCGTCGTCGGTGGCGTCCGGGTTCGCGTACCGCAGGTTGCTCGCAACGGTGCCGGAGAACAGGTACGGCTTCTGGGGCACGAGGCCGATGCGGCTCCACAGGAGCTCGGGCTCGATGTCGCGCACGTTGTAGCCGTCGACGAGCACCTCACCGCCGGTCGCGTCGAACAGCCGCGGCACGAGGTTGAGCAGCGTCGTCTTGCCGGCGCCGGTGCTCCCGATGATCGCGGTCATCTCGCCGCGCGCGGGCCGTGAACGAGATGTCGCAGAGGACCGGGTGCTCCGCGCCGGGGTACTTGAACTCGACGCCCCGCAGCTCCAACGAGCTGCTCGGGCTCAGCTCCATGACCGGCTCCGGCGGCGGGACGACCGACGACTCCGCGTCGAGGACCTCCTGGATCCGGTCCGCGCTCGACCTTGGCGCGCGGGGTGAGGACCGCGACGAACGTGGCCATCATCACGGACATGAGGATCTGGATCAGGTAGCTCAGGAACGCGATCAGCGCGCCGACCTGCATCTCGCCGTTGCCGATGCGGTCCGCACCGAGCCAGATCGCGGCGACGCTCGATGCGTTCAGCACGAGCATGACGGTCGGGAACATGAACGCCATGAGCTTGCCGGCGCGCAGCGACGTCTGGGTCAGCTCGTCGTTGGCGCCGCCGAACCGATCCGGCCTCGTCCGGCTCCCGCACGAACGCGCGCACGACGCGGATCCCGGTGATCTGCTCGCGCAGGACCTGGTTGATCCGGTCGATCCGCTCCTGCATCACCTGGAACTGCGGGACCATGCGGATGATCACGAGGCCGACGCAGATGACGAGCACCGGGATGCTCACGAGCAGGAGCAGCGACAGCGGGCCGTCCTCGCGCACCGCGAAGATCACGCCGCCCACGATGGTGATCGGCGCGGCGACGAGCAGCGTGCAGGACATCAGCACGAGGATCTGCACCTGGGTCACGTCGTTGGTGATGCGGGTGATGAGCGACGGGGCGCCGTAGCTCGCGACGTCCTGCGCGGAGAAGTCGGTGACCCGGTGGAAGAGCGCGCCGCGCACGTCGCGGCCGAACGCCATCGCGGCGCGCGACCCGTAGTAGATGGCGATGACCGCGAACACGACCTGGACGATCGTGATCCCGAGCATGATGCCGCCGAGCTTCCAGATGTAGTCCGTGTTGCCGGTGAGCACGCCCTTGTCGATGATGTCCGCGTTGAGCGTGGGGAGCAGCAGCGTGCACATCGTCTGGACGAAGGTGAACGCGAGCACGAGGCCGAGCAGCTTGCGGTACTTCCCGAGGAAGGTGCGGAGGAGTCGGATCAGGGTCACGGTCACTGTCGTGGTCGCGCCGTCCGGTTCCGGTGGTGCGGATCCCGTCGAGGAGCAGCGAGACGATCTCGGCGGACGAGAGCGGCTGGTCGAGGATCAGGGCGGGATGGGTCGCGGCGATGGTCAGGCCGCGCAGGAGGTGGGCCGCCTCGAGCGGGTCGCGCCGGATCCGGTCGCGGTCACCGACGAACAGCGCCGCGAGCGGGGCGAGGTCGGGCGCGCGGTGGCGGTCCATCATCGACGGGCCGCCGCTCGAGACCTGCATCATCCCGAGCGCGGTACGGAGCTGCCAGAGGTCGGTGACCCGGCGCCGGAGGATCTCGACCGCCGCGGTGAGGCGGGCCTCGAGGGGGAGGGAGCGGTCGATGGCGTCGAGCGGCCGTCGGTCGACGGCGCTGTCGAACGCCGACTCGACGACCGCCTCGATCAGGGACTCCTTGTCCGGAAAGACCCGGAAGATGGTGCCTTCGGCGATACCGGCGGCTTCCGCGATCTGGCGGGTCGTGACCGTCGAGCCGTGGGCGAGGAGCAGCGGCAGCGTGGCGGCGATGATCTCGGCCCGCCGCTCCGACGGGGGGAGCGCGGTGGCTCGGGTGCGGCTGGGGGCGCTGGGCATGCCGCGCATCCTACATGAGTGAGCACTCACTCATCTCACTCCGGAGTAACTGAGACCGTTGTCACACGGGCCTCCGGCCGCCGGCGCGGAAGTTCTCAGATTCTCACACAACCCATACATACCTCTCAGGTGGCTCTCGGACGGCGCCGCCACCGTGAGCCCCATGCGCCTCCGGAACCTCATGCAACCGATCGTGTTCGTGCCGGTCCTCATCGTGGTCGCCATCGTCGGGGTCTGGTGGTTCGCGTTCCGGCCCGACGGCGCCAACACGGCCTCGGCCGCGTCCACGAAGCAGCTCGCCGACGGTGACCAGCGGGCCGATGAGCGTGACGGTCTCCGCCGAGGGGACCGTCGCCGCGGCCCAGACCGACGACCTGAGCTTCTCGTCGGCGGGCACGGTGACCGCCGTCAACGTCAAGGCGGGCGACACCGTCAAGGCCGGCCAGGTGCTCGCGACGATCGACTCCGCCGCACTGCAGTCGGCGGTCACCTCGGCCGAAGCCGACCTCGCCAGCGCGCAGGCCAAGCTCAGCGACGACGAGTCCGTCGGGCGCCTCGTCCGAGCAGATCGCGGCAGACGAGTCGAGCGTCACCTCGGCGAACGACTCGCTGACCGACCGCGAACCAGCGCGCTCGCCAAGGCGTCGCTCGTCGCGACCTTCGACGGCACGGTCGCCGCAGTGAACATCACGAACGGCGAGCAGCTCTCGAGCAGTGGGACCGGCGCGACCGCGGCGACCGGCACCGGCAGCGGTTCGGGCCAGTCGTCGGCGAACCTCGGATCTTCGAACAGCCGCGTGCCCGCCGCGAGCTCCAGCTCGGACTCGTCCAGCAGCTCGACCGCGCAGATCCAGGTCGTGAGCACCGGTCGGTACACCGTGCAGCTCGCGGTCGACACCGCCGACATCGCCAGCGTCGCCGTCGGGCAGACCGCGACGATCACCCGCTCCACGTCGAGCGCCGCGACCGGTCGGTTCGGCGCCGGCGGTTTCGCGGCCCTGTTCGGACGGGGCGCGGCGACCGGGACCGGGAACGGGCGCCGGCGAGTGGAACCGGGAGCGGAGGCACCGGAACCGGCGCCGCGACGACCGGCGCGACCGCGACGGGACTCGTCACCGAGGTCAGCAAGATCGCCGATGCGAGCTCGGGTGTCGCGACCTATCCGGTCACGATCGCCTTCGACTCCACGGGCAGCGACTTCTACGTCGGATCGACCGTGACCGGTGACATCGCGACGAAGGAGCGGGCCAACGTCGTGCAGGTGTCGTCGCTCGCCATCACGACCAACGACAGCGGGTCCACCGTGACCGTCGCGACGGACGGGACGACGAACGGGCCGACCGAGACCCGGACCGTCACCACGGGCATCACCGCGAACGGCAACACCGAGATCACGAGCGGGCTCAAGGCGGGGGAGAAGGTCGTCATCACGATCAACCGCCCGGCCGGTCTGCCGTCCGGGTTCCAACCGGGGCGCCGGCACCGGCGGGGCTTCCAGCCGGGCGAGTTCCCGGGTGGGGCCGGGGGTGGCGGGTGAGCGACGTGACCGCCACGACCGAACCGGGAGCGGCTCCCGACGAACGACCGCCCGCGGTCATCGAGCTGCGTCGACGTCAGCAAGATCTACGCGACCGGCACGATCGAGGTGGCCGCGCTGCGCGACGTGTCGCTGCGGATCGAGGAGAACGACTTCGTCGCGATCACCGGTCCGTCCGGCTCCGGCAAGTCGACGCTGATGCACATCCTCGGGTGTCTCGACGTGCCGACGTCCGGGGTGTTCCGGCTCGCCGGTCACGACGCGCAGACCTTCGACGAGGACCAGCTCGCCGACGTCCGGAACCTCTTCATCGGGTTCGTGTTCCAGCAGTTCAACCTCCTGGCGTACCTGCCGGCGTGGCGCAACGTGGAGCTGCCGCTGATGTACAGCGGCGTCCCGTCCGCGGAGCGGCGCGAGCGGGCGCTGGTCGCGCTCGGCGAAGGTCGGGCTCGCGGACCGGGCGAACCACAAGCCGGGTGAGCTCTCCGGTGGGCAGCAGCAGCGCGTCGCCGTCGCCCGGGCGCTCGTGACCGAGCCCGCGATGATCCTCGCCGACGAGCCGACGGGCAACCTCGACTCCACGTCGACCGCCGATGTCCTCGACCTGCTCGAGGAGCTCAACCGGGAGGGTCGCACGATCGTGCTGATCACCCACGAGCATCGACATCGCGCGAGCGGGCGAAGCGCACGATCCAGATCCGGGACGGTCGCATCTGGCAACCCGACGACGCGTCCGGATCGCAGCTCGCGGGGATGACGACGTGAACTGGCTGGACACGTTCCGCACCGCGACCGAAGCCGTCCGCACGCACCGCTTGCGCTCGGCGCTGACGATGCTCGGCATCCTCATCGGCATCACCGCGGTCGTGCTGACCGTCGGGCTCGGCCAGGGCGCGAAGGCGCAGGTGCAGGACCAGATCAACGAGCTCGGCACCAACCTGCTCGTGATCTCGCCCGGGAGCACGACCGGGTCGACCGGCACCCGGGGCGGGTTCGGCTCGGCCTCCACGTTGACCATCCAGGACGCCCGTGCGCTCCGAGTCCAAGACCGCGGCGCCGGACATCCAAGCCGTCGCGCCGACGTCGACCTCGTCCGTGTCGCTCGTGAACGGGTCGACCAACTGGACGACGACGCTGACCGGGCACGACCCCGAGCTGGAAGGTCGTGCGGTCCCGCGGCGTCACCTCGGGTCGGTTCATCACCGCGAAGGACCAGGCGCAGGCCGCTGCGGTCGTGGTGCTCGGCCCCGACACCGCGAGCGAGCTGTTCACGACCGGCGACCCCATCGGCCGGACCGTCAGCTACAACGGCGTGAAGCTGACCGTCATCGGCGTCCTCAAGGAGCTGAGCTCCTCCGAGGACACCTCGAACAACGACCTCGCGGTCGTCCCGATCAGCACGTACTCGCAGCGTCTGGTCGGCGGCACGACGCGCGACTCCGTGAGCTCCATCTCGGTGAAGGCGACGTCCGCGGGCACGCTCTCCGCGGCGTACCAGGAGGCGAACGCGCTCCTGCTCAACACGCACCAGATCACGACCGCCGCGAACGCCGACTTCTCGATCGCCACGCAGCAGTCGATCCTTTCGGCCGCCAACTCGGTCGACGACACGCTGACGGTGATGCTCGGCGGCATCGCGATCATCTCGCTGCTCGTCGGCGGCATCGGCGTGATGAACATCATGTTGGTCTCCGTGACCGAGCGCATCCGCGAGATCGGCCTGCGCAAGGCGCTCGGCGCGCGGCCGCGGCTGATCCGCCGCCAGTTCCTCGTCGAGGCCTCGGTGCTCGGGTTGGCCGGGGGAGTCCTCGGCGTCGCCCTGGGGTTGGTGGGCGCGGTGGTGGTCCCGCTCTTCAGCGACTCGCGGGTGATCCTCTCGATCCCGGCCGGCATCGGCGCGATCGCGATGGCGATCGGCATCGGCGTGATCTTCGGTGTGTATCCGGCCTCGCGTGCCGCCCGGCTCGCCCCGATCGACGCGCTCAGGAGCGAGTGACCGATGGCCATCGAAGCGCAATCCTCGCCCGCCGCCACGGTGGCCGGATCGGCTCCGCTCCAGTCGGCGTCGGCCCGGGACCGGCTCGCCGCGCTGTTCCCGGACCCGTCGGCGCCGGCGCCGAGCTGGTGGCACCAGCGGCGCAAGGCGCTGATCGCGGTGGTCGTCATCGCGTTGATCGGCAGCGGGCTGCTCGCGGCGCAGGCGTTCGGCGCGGACAACCCGTCGTACGTCACCGCGACCGTCGCGACCCACAACGTTGACGCGCTGCTCAACGGCGTCGCGCTCGTCGAGCCGGTGTCCCAGGCGTCGGTCGCGTTCCCGGCGTCGGGCACGGTCGCGTCGGTCGACGTCGAGGTGGGCGACTCGGTCACGGTCGGCCAGACGCTCGCGTCGCTCGACCCGGAGCAGCTGACCCAGGCCCTGCACGAGAAGCAGGCGACGCTGGCGCAGGCCGAGCTCACGCTGCAGAAGGCGCTCAACGGTGAAGCGGTCTCCGGGGTCGGGAGCGGGTCCGGCGCGTCCAGCGCCCGGAGCGCGACCGCGCGGCTCCGCTGCGGCCGCCGCGTCGAGCTCGAGCGGCACCACGGTGCAGCTCACCGCGATGGCGATCCCGCAATCGAGCAACCCGCAGATCGCCAAGGCGCAACAGGACGTGCTCGCCGCGCAGCACAAGGTCGACGGCGCGGTGAACACCGCGACGCAGGCGCTCGACTCCGCGACGTCGGTCTGCGCGGCCGCGGGGATCGGCACGACCCCGCCGGGCACGCCGACCGCCGAGCAGCTCACCGCGTGCCAGACCGCGACGAAGAACGTGCTGACGGCCCAGGCCGCGGTCAGCGTCGCGCAGCAGCAGCTCGTCGCGGCCTCGAACGCGCTCGACACGCTGCTCACGCAGCAGGCCACCACGCCCGACCACGACCCCGCCGACGTCGACCCGGGTAGCCGCACCGGGTCGGGCACCCGCACCGGGTCGGGGACCGGCACCGGCGCAGCGCGCTTCGACCAGCGCATCCGGCAGCCGGCCGGACGACGACGGCCGCGTCCTCGCCGTCGTCCGCCGACCTCATCGCCTACCAGAAGGCCGTCGACGCGGCGGCCGCGGACGTCGCCGTCGCCGAGCAGGCGATCGCCCAGGCGACGATCGTCAGCCCGATCGCCGGCACCGTCGAGGCGGTCAACCTCGCGGTCGGTGACACCGTCACCGCCGGATCGACGACCGCGAACATCGTCGTGGTCGGTGCCGGCGGGTACGAGGTGACGACGACGGTCAGCGTCGACAAGGTGACCGACGTGAAGGTCGGGCAGGCCGCGACGTTCCTGCCGGACGGATCGAAGCGGCCGCTCGCCGGCAAGGTCGCGTCGATCTCGCTCGCGCCCGACTCGTCCGCGAGCACGACCAGCTACCGCGTCGTCGTCGGCCTGACCGACCCGAACGCCGCGCTCAACAACGGCTCGACCGGATCGCTCGCCATCGTCACGAAGAGCTCGCGCTCGGCGCTCGCGGTACCGACGTCCGCAGTCACGACGAACCGCACGCGCCACACGGTGACCGTGCTCAAGGACGGGAAGGCCGTGCCCACGTTGGTGCAGGTCGGGGTGATCGGCGCCACGTGGACGGAGATCACCAGTGGCGTGACCGTGGGCCAGCAGGTCGTGCTCGCCAACCTCGCCGAACCCCTGCCCGGGCTCGGCGACCGACTCGAGCTCGAACACGCAACACGCCCGGCGGCCGCTTCGGGAGCTTCCCGGGGGGCGGCCCGGGCGGCGCGTTCCCGGGCGGCGGCGTTCTTCGCCCGTCCCGGGGGATGACCGACCAGTGCAGCACCACGACCGATCCACGAAGGAGCACCACGATGAATGACGACACGACCAACCCGTACCCCGGACCGCCCCTCGAGCCGACGCCGCCCGAGGCCTCGTGGCCGGCTGACGCCGCCGCCACCGGTGCGGCCCAGGGACCGCCGCCCGCCCACGCCGCGCCGACGGCTCCGGGTGGCGAGGAGCCGAGATCCGGACCGTCGTGGAAGACCTGGCTCGCGGTCGGGGTCGGCGCCGCGGTCGTCGGTGCCGCGGCCGTGTTCGGCATCAGCGCGGCGACGTCGTCGGGTTCGTCGAACGACGGGGCGCGACGAGTCAGGCGAGCACCGGCGGGCCCGGGCAGGGTCAGGCTCCCGGCGAAGGCGGCTTCCGGGCCCGTTTCGGTGGCGGCGGCATCGGGAAGATCACGGCATCAACGGCGCGAACCTGACGATCGAGAACGCGAGCACGAAGAAGACGACGAAGGTGGCGACGTCGTCGAAGACGAAGGTCACGACCTCCGCCACCGGCACCGTCGACGACATCAAGGTCGGTGACACGGTCACGGTGATCGGCACCGGGACCTCGCCGAACATCGCCGCGACCCGCGTCATGGACGAGGGCAAGGTGCGTCCGACGGCAACCAGGCCGACTCGGCGGTCCTCCAGGCGGCGCCGAAGGCTTCCAGCGCCGCCAGGGCCGAGACGGTCAGGGCCCCGGGATTCCCGGCGGCGGTCAGGTGCCGGGCGGCGGCCAGTTCCCCGGCGGACCCGACGGCGGGTCGTTCGCCCGTGGCGTGGTCGCATCCGTCGGTGACGGGACCTTCACGGTGACCTCGGTCGATGGCACGGCGGTGACCGTCACGACCTCGTCGACCACCAAGGTGTCGATCACGAAGTCCGCGAGCGTCAGCGACCTGAAGGTCGGCGATCAGGTGGTGGTGCGAGGCAAGACGTCCAACGGGACGATCACCGCGACCACCATCCGAGAAGGTGCGCTCGGTGGAGGACTCGGGTTCCGGCCCGGTGCGAACGGCGGCCAGGCCCCACCGAACGGCGGCCAGGCCCCACCGAACGGCGGGTCGCAGTGACGGTCAGGCGGGAGTCGGCGGTCGATGCACCGGATGATCCTCGTCGTAGTGCTCGCGTGGGATCACCGGCGCATCCCGACCGGTGCCGCGAGTGCCACGGGAGGAGTCGTCGGAAGACGACTCCTCGTGGTACTCCTCCTCGACGTTCACGTTCCAGACGTCGTGCTTCGAGCCGGTTGCGATGTTCTCCGCGGTGAGCATCGCGGTGTACATGGAGTGGTCCTGGTTGTTGTAGCGGTGCATGCCGTTGCGCCCGACCGGGTGCACGTTGGGCGCGCAGTCCTCGAGCCACTCGACGATGCGCGCCACGTTCGCCTTGTAGCTCGCGTCGTAGAACGGATACGCCTTCGGCATGCGCACGACGTAGCCGGCCTCGACCTTGGTGGGGTCGACGAGGCCGAGGATCGCGAGCTCGCGCTTGCCCTGCTCGACGAGCTCCGCGTCGGGCTTGTTCCAGGTCTCGTCGCCCTCGAACACGAAGAACTCGAGGCCGAGGCAGGTACGGCCTTCCTTCACCAGGTAGGGCGACCACGAGCCGAAGTTCTGGATGCGGCCGACCTGGACCTCGCGTGAGTGCACGTAGATCCAGTTGTCCGGGAAGCTGTACTTCTCGGGGACGACGAGCGCGACGGTGAGGAAGTCGCGGTACCGCAGGTCGTCCGCCGCGGTCTCCGCGGTGTCCGCGGCGGTCGGCTCCATCGCCTGGAGCAGCTGCGAGATCGGCATCGACGAGATCACGTGGTCGCACGGGTAGTCGGTACGGGTGCCGTCCGGGCCCTCGCGCCGTCACCGAGACCGCGCGGTCGTTCTCATGGTTGACCGCCACGACCCGGCTGTTCATCACGACCGTGCAACCCTGCGCCTCGACCTTGTCGCGGCAGCGCTCCCACATCATCCCGGGCCCGTACTTCGGGTACTGGAACTCCTCGATGAGTGAGGTGATCTCCGTCTGGTTGCGCTTGGGCAGCAGCGCGGTCATCACCGCGTTCATGAAGCGAGAGGTTCTTGATGCGTTGCGCGGCGAAGTCGGCCGGGAGCTTGTCGGCCGGGACACCCCACAGCTTCTCGTTGTAGGTCTTGAAGAAGTGCTCGTAGAGGCGCCACCCGAAGCGGGCGGCGATCCAGCCTTCGAGGGTGTCCTGGTCCTTCGGCGGGCGGATGCGCACCCAGAGGTAGGACATGACGCACCGGAACGCTTCCCAGAGGCCGAGGTTCCTCAACACGTTCGGGATCTTGAGCGGGTAGTCGTAGTACTTGCCCTCGTAGAAGATCCGGCTCATCCGCGGCCGGAGCATGAAGTCCTCGTCGGGGAGGATCTCGTGCCAGAACGCCTCGACCTCCTTCACCTTGGTGAAGAAGCGGTGACCGCCGATGTCGAAGCGCCACCCGTCGCGCTCCGACGGTCCGGCTGATCCCGCCGACCACGGAGTCGGACTCGAGGATGGTGGACGTGATGCCGTAGCGGGTCACGAGCTCGTACGCCGCGGTCAGCCCCGCGGGGCCGGCACCGATGATGACGACCCGTGGGGTCGGGTCCGCGGCAGCTTCCGGAGTGGAGGTCATGAGGTCTCGAGGGCAGGCGACGATGCAGGCCGAGCGCCGCGACGGGCGACGCGCACGGTAGTCGGCCGTACCCCGACTGCCCGCCAATGAACCGCAACCGCCCGGTTCGCGAGGCTGAGAAGCCGGACGGTTCGGACCGGTGCGCAGCGACCTGGCCCGCATCGATGCCCCGCGCCCGCAGTGGGTGCCCGAGCGCGCCCGTCCCGGCCCGTAGGCTCCCGGCAGGTCCGAGCGGGGGGATGAACCATGGCGATCACGGGTGAAGACGGCACCGCGTGCCCCCGCCGGCGGGGCGAAGGAGCGGGTCAGCATCTGGCTGATCATGGTGGGCGTCGTGGTGGTGCTGGCCGGCCTCCTCTTCGGCTACGACCAGGGGGTCATCGGCGGCGCCCTCGAGGGGATCAAGAGCTCGTTCGGCGTCGGCACGGGCATGACCGAGGTCATCACGAGCTGGGTCACGCTCGGCGCGATGTTCGGTGCACTCGCCGCGGGACAGCTGGCCGACGTGCACGGGCGGCGGTTCGCGCTGTTGTTCGCGGCCGTGCTCTTCTCGATCGGCGCCGCGCTCGAGTCGCTCGCACCAGGGACCGCGGTCCTCGTCGTCGGCCGGTTCGTGGTTGGCTTCGGGGTGGGTGTGGCTTCCGTGGCGGCGCCGCTCTACGCCGCCGAGCACGCGCCGGCCGCGTTGGCGCGGACGGTTCGTCTCGACCTACCAGCTCGCGATCACGGTCGGGATCTTTCTCGCGTACCTCGTCGACCAGGCGTTGACGAACGGTGACCATTGGCGCCTGATGCTCGGGGTGTCCGCAGTGCCCGCAGTCCTGCTCGTGTTCGTCATGTTCCCGATGCCGGACACGCCGCGGTGGCTGATGAAGGCGCGCGGGACCGAGGCGGCATCGAAGGCGCTGCGCAAGGTCCGCCCCACCATCGACGCCGACCGCGCGCTGGCTGCCATCGCGGCGCAGGACGCAGCCGATGGTGACGCTGCGTCGTGGAGCGAGGTGTTCAGCCGGAAGCTCCGCGCGCCCCTGACGGTGGGCATCGGGCTCGCGGTGTTCCAGCAGTTCACGGGGATCAACGCGATCATCTACTACTCGGACAAGATCTTCGCGGCCGCCGGGTTCGCGACCCCGGCGGACCAGGCATCGGCCACCACCTGGGCCATCGGCGCCGTCAACGTCCTGGCCACCCTGATCGCGGTTGCCTACGTGGACCGCTTCGGTCGCCGTCCATTGCTGCTGTGTGGTCTCGTGGGCATGGCGGTGAGCCTGACGACGGTCGGAGTGGCGTTCCTCTCGCTCGATGACGTGACGAACGGCTCGACGTCCGCGGGCCATGCGACGACCACGGCGGGGGTGATCACCCTGGTGGCGCTGGTCGTGTTCATCGCCTCGTTCGCGTTCTCGCTCGGTCCGGTGGTCTGGACCGTCATCAACGAGATCTTCCCGAGCCGGGTACGGGGTCGGGCGGTCGCGGCGGCGACCGCGGTCAACTGGTTCTCGGCCTGGCTGGTGAGCGAGTTCTTCCTGACGCTGATCGACACGATCGGCACCTCCGGCACGTTCTGGCTCTTCGCCGCCTTCTCGGCGGTCGCGTTCGTCTGGGTGTGGCGCAAGGTCCCCGAGACGAAGGGCCGGTCGCTGGAGGAGATCCAGGTGCTCTGGGCGCACGCGGATCCGGTCGGGGTCTCACAGGAGTGACCACGACGGGTTGGCTGCGGGGCCAGAGCCGCCGTTCGATCGTGCTGCTCGTGGTCGGCGGCGTGGTCGCGCTGCTCGCCGGCGTCCTGGCTGCTCGTCGCGGTCCTCGTGCCGAGCGCGGAGGATCTGCCCTGCGCGGGCGTCGAGTTCCGTGCGCCGGCGAAGACGACGCCGTCCGCGGCGGCGGGCGTGCCCCCGATCGGCGGTGCGGGCGGCATCGCCGGGAAGGTGCGGTCGCTGTTCATCGGCGGCGCGCCGGTCGTGTACTGCCACGACTTCGCCGACCCGTTCGTGCTGCGCACCGGGGAGCTCGTACTACGCGTACTCGACGAACACCGCAGGACGATCACGTCCCGGCCCTGACGTCGGGCGGGTTGTTCGGGACTGCGACGCGGGTCGACGCGCTCCCGAAGCTGCCCGCGTGGTCCGGGCCCGGATACGTCTGGGCGCCGTCGCTGCTCGCGCGGCCCGGTGGCTACGTCCTCTACTACACGACGCTCAACCGGGCGTCGGGCACGGAGTGCATCTCGTACGCGCTCGGCACGAAGCCGACCGGGCCGTTCGTCGACTCCACGACGGCCCCGTTGATCTGTCCCGAGGGCGGCGGTGCGATCGACCCCAACCCCTTCGTCGACGCGAACGGCACCGTCTACCTGCTCTGGAAGAACTACGACGGGTTCACCGGCATCATGGGCCAGCAGCTCGCGGCGAACGGGCAGAGCCTGGTGGGCACGCCCCAGCCGATGCTGGTCGCCGACCAGGCCTGGGAGCTGGGCATCGTCGAGGCGCCCGACGATGCTGGCCGGGGCCGACGGGCGGTACTACCTCTTCTACTCCGGCAACGACTGGGCGACCGCGAACTACGCGATCAGCTACGCGGTGTGCTCGTCACCACTCGGGCCGTGCGTGAAGCCGAACGCGGGCCCGTGGCTCACCGGGAGCCCGACCGCGCAGGGCCCGGGCAGCCCGTCGGTGTTCACCGACGACCACGGCAACACCTGGCTCGCGTTGCACTCGTGGGTCGGCGGGAAGGTTGGCTACCCGCAGGGCGCGCGCAACCTCTTCGTCGTGCGCTTCGCGATCGTGAACGGCAAGCCCGTCCTCACGTAGCTCTCGGTGCTCAAGCCGCGCGGCCGTACGCCGTGGCGACGCGCCGTTCAGCGATCCGAGAGGACGAAGCGCTCGACCGCGTTCGGCGAAGCCCTCGTCCTCGTTCGACGTCGTGACCTCGGTCGCGGCCTGCTGCACCTCGGCGCTCGCGTTGCCCATGGCGATGCTCAGCCCCGACGGCGTGAACATCAGCACGTCGTTCGGCATGTCGCCGATCGTCGCGATCTGCGCGGCTGGGATCTCGTAGCGCTTGGAGAGGTACGCGACGACACCCCCCTTGTTCGCCTGCGGATGCGTGACGTCGAGGTAGTAGGGCTGGGACCGGGCCGCGGAGACCTCGTCGCCGAGCTGCGTGGTGCGCCGCGGCCTCGGCGCGTGCGACCGCGTCGAGGTCGTCGCTGACGCCCACGATCTTCGCCACGTCGTCGGTGAGGCCGGCGAAGCTCTTCACGAGGGTGGGGGAGAACTTCACCGTCCACATCTCGCGGTCGACGTGGGCCCCCTTCAGGTCCGAGCACGTACCAGTCCGCGCCGCGGTAGATCCAGACGTCGAGACCGAACGAGCCCATGAGGTCGATGGTCGGCTGGACCACCGCGGTCGGGATGACCCGCTGCTCGATCACGGACATGTCCGGGTTGACGAAGAGCCCGCCGTTGAAGGCCGCGATCGGGGTGTCGAGCCCGAGCGGCTCGACGAGCATCGACATGCCCTTCGGCGGCCGGCCGCTCGTGACGGCGAAGCGGATGCCGGCGGCGCGCAGCTTCTGGACCGCGGCGATCGCCCGGTCGGTGAGCACCTTGTCCTTCGTGACGAGCGTTCCGTCGACGTCGGCGAGCATGAGGCGGATCTTCGGGCTGGTCACCCAAGCAAGTGGATGGACGGCTGGAGCACAGGAGCGGAGCACGGGTACGAACTGCGACGTCGGAGCGACCCCGAGGAAGGATTGCATGCGTGCGCATGGATCTCTAGGCTGGGGCCATGAGCACCGTCTGGATCCGCACGCCCACCGCGCCGCCGGCCGTCGAGGTCGCGGCCCCGACCTTCGGGTCGGCGGCCCGGTCGCGCGGCCTCCGCGCGGGCATCCGCACCGACGCGGCCTGGCGTTCCTGGCGGCTGATCGCCGCGGACTGGGAGGAACGGCTCCGGGCCGACGGCGTCGTCGACGTCGCGACCGTCGAGACCCACGGCCAGGTCGGCCGGACCGGCGCGGCGGACCGCAGCCACATCGGAGAGCTCGCCGACGCGGTGGACTTCGGCATCGTCGGCCTCGGCACCTGCGGGTCGTGCACGTCGTTCGCGATCGCCGACGCAGTCGCGCTCGAGCAGCGCGAAGCGGCCGGTGATCGCGGTGGTGACCGACGAGTTCGCGACGCACGGCGCCAACATGGCGAACCACCTCGGCCATGGCGACCTCCGCATCCTCGTGCTGCCGTACCCGCTCGAAGCCCGCTCCCGAGAGGACCTGCTGGCGATCTCGGCCGACGCGTACCCGGAGGCGCTGACGCTGCTCGGGTGAGGCCGCCCTGGCCACCGACGCGCGCCGGGGGATCGATCGGCCGTGAGCGATCGGGAGCAGGATGACGCTGACGGGGAGCGGGTCGAGGTCCCGGCGGATCCGACCGCGTTCTACGAGCTGTCGCTCGCGCAGCAGTGGGGCGACGGCGCGCCGCGTGCTGCCGCCGACCGACGCGGCGATCGAAGCGCTGCTGGCGTGCACCCCCGACCCGCCCGACCTCGTCGTCGGCGTGCTGCCGCCCGCAGGGCGGGGTGGCGACGGTCGAGCTGATCGCGGCCAACGCGGCCATGGCCGGCGTGCAGCCCGAGGCGTTCCCACTGGTGCTCGCGGCGATCGAAGCCCTGCTCGTGCCCGAGTGGAACGCGTTCGGCCTCACCACGACGACGTCGAGCGTGTTCCCGATGCTCATCGTGAACGGGCCGTCGCGCGACGCGCTCGGCATCGACTACCGCGCCGGGTGCATGGGCGGCGCCGGCGGCCGCGGTTCGATGACGGTCGGGCGGGCGGTCTCGCTGTGCCTCCGCAACATCGGCGGCCAGCGCGCGGGCGAGACGTCGCGGACGGTGTTCGGCCAGCCGGCGCGGTTCGGCCTGTGCTTCGGGGAGTGGGAGGAGCGCTCGCCCTGGCCGTCGCTCGCGGTCCGGCGCGGGTTCCCGGCCGACGCAGGACGTCGTCACGGTCCACGGCGGCAAGGGCACGTTCCCGATGGCCGACATCCACAACGACGACGCCCGCGGCCTGCTCGAGCTGCTCGCCAAGAGCATGGCGTACCCGCTGGCGAACATGTTCCTCGGCAACGCCGACAACGGCGAGGTGGTGCTCGCGATCAACCCGATGTGGGCCGAGCGGTTCGGCGCGGTGTTCCCGGATGTCGCCGACCTCCAGGCGTTCGTGCAGGAGCACGCCTGGCAGCCGCTCGAGCTCTGGCCCGAGCCGAACCGGGAGATCCTGGTGAAGAAGGGTCGGGTCGGTGCGGTCCGACCGCGTGTACCTCGCGGCGCGACCCGACCAGATCGTCCCGGTCGTGTGCGGCGGGCTCGGCAGCCTCCACGCGATCGCGCTCCCGAGCTTCGGTGAGAGCCACATCCAGAGCGCGGCCGCGCGCCGGGCCGGCTGACCGTGGACGCCGACGCGGTCGCCGCGAGCCGTCGACGAGGTGGGCCGGATCCTGCGGGCCGACGGCGCGGATCTCCTGCTGATCGAAGCGGACCCGAAGACGCTGCGGGTCCGGCTCGAGCTGAGGTTCGACGACGTGAGCTGCGAGGACTGCATCCTCCCGCCCGACCAGCTCGCGGAGACGGTGAACGCCGCGATCACCCGGCGGGTGCCGGGCGAGTTCGAGCTGCTGCTCGACGACCCCCGTCGCTGAGCGGTGGCGGCTCGCACGACGAGACCCAGCGGCTCTGGAGCGCGCTGGTCGACGTGTACCAGCCGGTGCTGCGCGACGTCGTCGCCGCGCTCGAGCGCGACGCCGGCATCGACTCCGGCACGTACTCCGCGCTCGCGTACCTCGATCGGGCCGGCGGCCGGATGCAGCTCCGCGACCTGCACGACCTGATGCGGGTCCGGTACAGCCAGCCCGGGCTGAGCCGGCTCGTGCAGCGGATGGAGGCCGACGGGATCGTCGAGCGCCGGGTGCATCCGGAGGACCGGCGGGGGACCGTCGTGTCGCTCACCCGGTCCGGGCGCAGTCGGTTCCGGCGCGCGCACGAGGTGTACGACGCGACGCGCTCGACGAGCACCTCGGCGCGAACGTCTCGCCGGCCGGCTGCGGTGGAGCTCGCCGCGCGCACTCGAGGCGCTCGGCGCCGGTCGGGCCGCGGCGGAGCAGTAGTCAGCGGGAGACGAGCGTGGCCGGGTTGGCGACGACCATCGTGCGGATCGCGTCGGCGCTCAGAGCCTTCGGCGGCCATGAGGTCGGCGAACTGCTGGAGCCCCTCGACCGGCGCGACGTTCATCGCCTGGCCGTAGTCGCTCGCCAGCGTGCAGCGGGCCGGACCGACCCGCTCGGCCGCGCCGGCGAGATCGCTGACCGGACGGGTCGCGAGCGCGCCGACGCACGTGAGCGCGCACAGCTCGATCCACGCGCCGAGGTCCGCGAGCTCGGCCAGCTCCGGCGCGCTCAGCTTGGGTCCGACCAGGTCCTCCATCGCGTGGGTGACGAGCACCCTCTGGCGGGAGCCGAACTCCCGGGCGACCGCGACGTGCTCCGGGCGCGCTGATGTGACCGGTCGCGAGCACCGCGTCGTGCTCGTGGCAGAGCGCCGCGATCTCCCGCACGACCGGGAGGAGCTCGCCGTCGTCGTCGATCACCGACGAGGCCGGGACCGGGGATGCCGAGCTGCTCGGCGACGCCGTTCACGACGTCCTGGCGCGAGGACAGCGTCGGGAGCCAGACGATCCGGCCGCCGAGCCCGAGCGCGGTCTCGACCGCGGCCGGGTTGAGCCCGCCGATCTCGTGGTCGCAGCAGACGCCGCCGTAGACGTCGATGCCGTCGACCGCGTCGGCCGACGATCCGGGCGAGCTGCGCGGTCGGCTCGGTGTGGGACTTGAGCAGGACGGCCGGAGTGGCCCGCGTCGCGCGCCTGGGCCGCGGCCTCGAGCGCGGTGACCGACCGGTCCCGGTGCGCGTCGGGACCGAAGTGGCAGTGCAGGTCGATGGCCCCGCTGATGTCGACGCTCACGTCGCCAGACTGGCACGTCGCGCGTCGTACGCTCCGGCCATGGCCTTCCCGATCGGCGTCGTCGACCTCGCGTACGGCACGGAGCCCGATGTCGGCCGGCGGGCGGAGCTGGCCGCGGCCGACGGGTTCGATCACATCGACGTGCTGCTCGAGCCGGTGGCCGACGTGACGCGCGCTGCCCGTCGGCTGCCCGATCGCGTTCCCGAAGCCGGCCGCCGACCTGGTGCTCGACCCCCGCGCCGCCGGCCGGCGCCGACGCGTGGGAGCGCACCGTGCGGTGGTGGACCGCGGCGCCCCAAGCGCTCTGCGAGCCGTGGGCGGGCGCGTCGGTGCAGCTCGATCGACGACGTGCGCGCGCTCGCCGACGCGGTCCCCGGGCGTGCGGTTCCTGATCGACACCGGCCACGTCACCGCGTGGGGTGGCGACATCCTCGAGCTGCTGCCGTTCGCGGGGCACGTGCAGGCTGCGCGACGCGAAGCTGCGGGGAGGCCCAGGTCGCGCCGGGCGACGGCGACGTCGACTTCGCCGCGGTGCTCCGCGCGGCTCGAGCGACATCGGCTACGACGGCGGGATCTCCGTCGAGTACTTCGACCTGCCCGAGCACGGCTGGCCCTGCGCCGATCCCACGCGCGCGACGCGATCGCGCTGCGCGACCTCCTCCGCTCGGTCGGCTAGGTCGCAGGTCAGTGGTAGCCGCAGAACGGTGACGTCCCGGTGACCGCGACGCCGCAGTGCCGGTCGGACTGGGCCCAGGCGTCGGCCCGTTCGCCGGAGTGCGGGCCCGGACGCGATCGTCGCGACGACCGGGCCGTCGATGCAGAGCGACGGCGGCACGGAGTGGCGGAGCACGGTGACCGCCCGCCAGTCGGTCGTGGCCAGGTCGCCCGACGAGGACGACCTCGAGCTCGAGCTGAGGGTCGGCCTCGGCACCGTCGCCGTGGCTGATGACCAGGTGGACGACTGCTTCACGCATGTTCGCCTCGGCCAGGTTCGCCATCGCGGCCGACGCGCGCGCCGGGCACCTCGATGGTACGCCCGGTTCGTCCGAGCGTCAACCCCTTCCGGCGCCGTCAGGCTCGACGCTCAGGGGATGAGCTGGGGCTGGCGGCGCGACCGTTCGAGGTCGAGCAGCGCCCGCTTGCGGTCCAGCCCGCCGCCGTAGCCGGTGAGCGCGCCGGTCGAGCCGATGACCCGGTGGCAGGGGACGATGATGCCGACGGGGTTGCGACCGTTCGCGAGGCCGACCGCGCGTGACGCGGTCGGCTGGCCGATCCGCGTGGCGAGCTCGCCGTACGAGATCGTCTCGCCGTACGGGATCTCGAGCAGCCCGGCCCAGACCCGGCGCTGGAACTCCGTGCCCTCGAGCCGGAGCGTGACGTCGAACTCGGTGCGCTCGCCGGCGAAGTACTCGTCGAGCTGGTCGACCACGGCACCGAACGCGGTCTCGTCGCGGCACCCACTCCTCGGTCCCGGCGGGCGGGTGGGCCTGGTCCTCCATGCGGAGCGCGGTGACCGCGTCGCCGTCGCCCGCGATCGTGATGAAGCCGACCGGGCTCTCGGTGATCCGGTACCGGGTGCTGCTCATGGGCATCAGGCTGCCACGGTCGCCGGACGTGCGGTCTGGCGGGAATCGGACATCGTGGTCCGGCCCGTAGAGTCGCGCGTGATGCCCGCCCCCACCGAGCCACCTCCGTGTGTGCCGTCGGTACCCTCGTGGAACCGTCGGGCACCAGACGGCGGGATCGGTGCGTGACGGCTCCGGGGCCGGTCGGGCTCGGGCGGGGCGTGGTCGTCACGGCCGGGGACGCGGTGCCGGCCGCGTGGGCGGACGCGCCCGTCGTCACGATCGACGACGCGGTGCTCGCGGACCCGGGCGCGACGGTCAGCGTCGCTGCACCACGCGTGGGTCGACGCGCACGCCGGTCGTGGTCGTGCTCGGGGTCGAGGCCGAGCAGTTCCGCGCGCCGGTGTCGGTGACCGACGAGCCGTGGCAGCTCGGCGCGCGCTTCGAGGTCTGGCTCGACCGGCTCCACTTCCTCGTCTGGGCGAACACCTACGACGCACGGGGCGGCAAGGAACCGATCTGGTGGTGGGCCCGCAAGGCGTCGCGGCTCGGCGCGACCGAGAGCACGGACGGCCAGGTCGGCGACGTCACGCTGCCCGACGGCACCGCGCGCGTGGATCGACGGAGGACCGCGCGGTCCGCTCGACCTCGCCGAGCTGGGCGCCGCGGTCGTGCACGCGGAGACCGTCGAGCTCGGTCGGCTGACGCCGGTTCCGGCGCCGGTCGCGGTCACCGCGAGCCTGGCGCCCGACCAGCTCGCCGCGGTCGCGCACGGCGCCGGCCCGGCGCGCATCGTCGCGCCGGCCGGCTCGGGCAAGACCCGGGTGCTCACCGAACGGCTCCGCCACCTCGTCGTCGACCGCGGGCATCGAGCGCGACGGCGTGCTCGCGGTCGCGTACAACAAGAAGGCCCAGCTCGAGCTGGAGGAGCGCACGCACGGACTTCTCGCCCCGGGTGAGCACGCTCAACGCGCTCGGGCTACCGGCTGCTCGCCGACTACTACGGCGGCCGCGCCCCGCGTGCTCGACGAGCGCGACGTCCGCCGCATGATCGACGACGTCGTCCCGCGCGGCCGGCCGCGGGCGAACACCGACCGGCTCGCGCCGTACCTCGAAGGGCTCACCGCGATCCGGCTCGGCCTGCGCGACCCGGACGAGGTCGAGGCCGAGCGCGACGACGTCCCCGGGCTCGCCGGCCGCGTTCGGCCCGTACCGCGACGCGCTGCGCAGCAGCGCGGCGCGGTCGACTTCGACGACCAGATCTACCGGGCGATCGAGGTCCTCCTGACCGACGGCGAGTTCCGGCGGCGGGTCCAGGCCGGGTACCGCCACGTGCTCGTCGACGAGTTCCAGGACCTCACGCCGGCGCACGTCCTGCTGCTGCGGCTGCTCGCGACGCCCGGCCTCGACGTGTTCGGCGTCGGCGACGACGACCAGGTGATCTACGGCCACGCCGGCGCCGACCCCGCGTTCCTCATCGACTTCGAGCAGCTCTTCACCGGCGCGGCCGCGCACCCGCTCGAGGTGAACTACCGCTGCCCGGTCGCGGTCGTCGACGCGGCGAAGGCGCTGCTCGGGTACAACGACTTCCGGGTGCCGAAGGAGATCCGGCCGGGCCCGGACGCGGATCCCGACCCGCACTGCGCTCGTCGTCGACCGGCATCGCGCCCGAAGCCGGTGCCCGCACGCTGGTCGAGGTCGTCCAGGGCTGGATCGCCGAGGGCGTGCCGACCACCGAGATCGCGGTGCTCACCCGGGTGAACTCGCTGCTGCTCGCGCCGCACGTCGCGCTGGTCGAGGCCGGGGTGCCGGTCAGCTCGACGGTGTCGGTCGACATGCTCGAGCGCACCGGGGTGCGCGCCGCGCTCGCGTACCTCCGGCTGGGCGCGACACCGCACGAGATGCGCCCCGACGACCTGCAGGAGGTGCAGCGCCGGCCGAGCCGGGGGTTCCCGCCGTGGATCTCGAAGTGGATGACCCGGCCGATGTCGATCGACGAGCTGCGCGCGATCGCCGACCGGATCGACGACGTCAAGGTCGGGACGAAGGTCGAGGGCCTCGCCGACGACCTGCTCGTCGTCGCCGACGCGGTGCGCCGGATGACGACGAGAGAAGCGCTCGGCGTGATCCGCGACGAGATCGGGCTCGGGCGGCGCGATGACGTTGCTCGACGGCTCGAAGGGCGGTCAGAGCGGCTCGCAGCTCGACGATCTCGACGCGCTGGTGCAGGTGGCCGACCTGCACGACGAGCCCGCGACGTTCGAGCGCTGGCTGCGCGGGATCCTCGGCCGGCGCGGCGGACGCGATGACGGTGGCGTCACGCTGTCGACCGTCCACCGGGTCAAGGGCATGGAGTGGGACCGGGTCGTCGTCGCCGGAGTGACCGACGGGGTCCTGCCGCACCGGCTCGCCGAGGACGAGGAAGAGGAACGGCGGGTCCTGCACGTCGCGATCACCCGGTGCCGGCACCGGGTGGTCGTGCTCGCCGACGCGACCCGCCCGTCACCGTTCCTCGGCCGAGCTCGACGGGTCCGCGCCGAAGCGCGCCCCGCGCCCACGCCAGAACCAGGTCGCCACCCCCATTCCGAAGGGGAAGGCGGGCGAGGGGAAGTCCGGCGAAGGCGGCGCCGCTCGCCGATCTCGAGCCGGACGAGGCGCGGATCGAGGAGGCCCTGCGCGCCTGGCGGCTCGAGCGCTGCCGGGCCGACGACGTCCCCGCGTACATCGTGGCGTCGAACGCGGTGATCCGAGCCATCACGCTCGGTCGACCGACGAGCGCCCGGGAGCTCGCGAAGATCGACGGCATCGGGCCGACGAAGCTCGAGCTCTACGGCGACGAGATCCTCGCGGTGCTCGACGCGGTCAGCGAGTAGACGAGGAGACGAGCTCTTCGATGCGCTCGAGGGTCGCGGCCATGTCCTTGCGGGTCTTCCCCGCGCCCTTGCGCACGAGGGGACGGGTGGCCGCGGACTCCTGGCGGATGTCCCAGCTCTCCCTCACCAGCGTGCCGCCGTCGACCGGCTCGAGCTCGTAGCGCCAGATGCGCCCACCGACGAACTTGCCGATGCGGGTGGGTCCGTGGGTCTGCCACGCGATGCGGCGGTTCTCGTCGTACTCGATGACGGTGCTGACCATCGAGTACGGCAGGCCCATCTTCATCGACATGCCGAAGGTGCTCCCGAGCTCGAGCTTCGACGGTGGCTCACCCTTCGCGTCGCGGACGGTGCCGGAGCCGTCGATCTCGCGGTGCTTCCGTGGATCGACGAGGAACGCGAAGATCGCCTCCGGCGGGGCGGGGATCATCCGCTCGACGGTCTCGACGTCCTCGCGGCTCGGTCATGCGCGCATGCTACGGGCTGGCGGGAGCCGGTGAAGTGGGCGCCGCGGTCGTCGTCGTGGTGGCTGCGTCCGGGTGGAGACCGTTCGACCGCTCGAAGCCGGGGATCTCGGGCGACGACACGAGCTGGCTCGGCGACCGGACCGAGCAGCGCTTCGGCCTCGGCCTCGGAGATCTTCGGCAGCCGGCGCAGGCCCCGGAGCTCCGCGAGCTGGGCCTGGGTGATGTCCGCGCTGAGCGCGGTGGTGCGCGGACCACGCGATCCACCGATGCGGTGACGCCCGTGACCTTGGCGACCGCGGCGTTGAACCGGTTCATCGTGGCGTGGAAGTCGCCGATCGCGGTGAAGTCGACCGCGATCGCGTTCGGCAGCTTCTTGCGCTCGATTGACGCACTGCTCGAACCGCTTGGTCAGCACCTTGCGCGAGTTGACGCGGTTCGCCTCGGCGGGGTCGGGCGGCCCGTCGGGCCGGAGCCAGTGGTTGATGAGCAGCAGCGGCTTGTTCGTCCCGCCCCGGTTCGGCTTGCAGTTGAACTCGTTGACCGACGTGAAGGTGTACGGCGTCTCCTGGAACAGCGAGTAGGCCTTCGGGAGCCACTTTTCGACGCCGCCGTGCTTCTCGCTCACGACGATCAGCCGGCGCGGCTGGTCCGTATCGTTCTTGTGCTTCGGCGTGACGAGGTCGCCCAGCGTCTTCGTCTTCAGCTGCCCGGGGGTCAGCGTCAGCAGGCGCGGACCGAGCCCCGCGTCGTCCAGGGCCCGCTTCATGTCCTTGGGCTGGACGTAGTCCTCCATGTCGAGGATCACCACGTCGGTCAGGTTGCGGTCGAGGAAGTCCTTCACGCCGCTGAAGACGTCGGATGCCTTCACCGCACCGAGCTCGCAGAGGTCGTGGCAGAAGTAGACGTCCTGCTTCTTGCCCGACGTGTCCGCGGTGCCGGTGAGCGCGCCGACCCGGTCCAGCGAGCGCACCGCGTCCGGGCCCCGCTCCTGCTCGAGCTTCTTGCGGTCGACCCCGCCGGCGAGGTTCGTGCGGACGATGCCGTTGTCGTCGTAGCCGTAGTAGGCGTCGAGCATGAGGAACCGCGCGCCCGCGTTGAGCTGCTCCGGGATCGTGATGGTGTGCTCGGCACCGAGGAAGTTGTACGCGCTCGACGACATCGAGTTGTGCGCGGCGGGCCAGATGACCTGGTCGATCGGCTGGAGGCACAGCTCGATGTACCCGTTGCAACCGTTCTGGCGCGGGTTGGCCTTCGGCGTCGTGGTGTTCGCCGCGACGAGCCCGACCGCGATCGCCGCGGTACCGATGAAGCCCGACGACCATCACCCCGAACACGCCCGCGACCTGGCGTTTGTGGAGTCGGGGGATCGTGTGGTCGGTGACGAGCAGGCCCGACGCCCGCAGGCACACCACGACGCCGAGGTAGAGGCCGAGGACGGCCAGGATCTCGACCAACGTGTGCGCCGTGTCGGCCGGGCTGCGTGAGCACGAACGCCGCGAGCACCACGATCCCGAGCCCGCCGGCGAAGCGCCAGCGGCGGCTGAGCCGCTTGCGCTCCCACCAGGCCCGCACCCGGTCGACCCGATCCTTGAGGTCGCCACCGTCGCGTCCCGGTGCGAGCGCGATCGCGAGTCCGACGAGGATGAACGCGAGGCCGGCCCCGACGAGCCGGCCGGTCAACACCGCGATGAACGCGCCGATGGCCGAACCGCGGAGGTCGTCGCCGTTCGCCGCGACTGCCGCGATCGCCGGCGTGGCCGCGCCGAACCCGGTGAGCAGCGCGCCGGCGACGGCCAGGATCATGCCGACCGAGCGGATGGCCCGGACCCGCTCGCGCGCTCGGAACATCGCGAAGCCGAGCAACGCAACGCCGACGATCCCGATCGGGATCCAGAGCCAGATCCACTGCTTGACCGTGAACAGGGTGTCGACCGCCGAGTTCTGCGACACGGTTGCCGACGCGTCCAGCACGCTCGCCGGGAGCTTCTTCGAGAGCGACGGGTTGATCGTCTGCAGCGCGGCGCGGATGGTCGTCGAGGCCTGCTGCGCGTCGATGTCGACGCGGCGGCTCACCCGGGCCTCGAACACCTGGTGGTGGGCCCGCACCGCGAACTCGCGAATCGCATTCTCGACCGGCGGGGTCGCGATTGCCGAGGACAGCGCGTCGGTGACGAGCGGCCGGGCGCCGGAGACGAAGTTGGACGTCCGGGCGAGCCGCAGCGTCGCCTGGTCGGCGATGTAGTCGCGCACCTCCTGCTTCTGCGACGACTTCGCGACCACGTCCGCGAACCCGGCGTCGTCGAGCACCCGGGTGTCGAGCCACCATCCGAAGGCCGAGAGCGTGACGAGGAAGCAGCCCGCGAGCGCCATCCACCGGACGCTCCAGCGCCCGAACGTCCGCCTGGACGCCCCCGCCGCCGCCGCCCCCGTCTCCATCGCCAGGAAGTCTGGCACCCCAATCCGGTCGTGAAGGGTCGCCGCGGACGCCCGGTCGCGCATTCCCGACCCGGAGCGCCGGAGAGAGGCTACGTTCTCGACATGCGAGCACCGGCTCGACGGCTTGCGATCCCGTTGCTCGTCGTGCTCGCGCTCACCGCCTGCGACACGACCTTCGGTCAGAAGTCCGGGGTCACGAAGCAGAGCCACGGCATGTCGGACCTCTGGCGGGCCGGGATGACCACCGCGATCGTGATCGGCGCGCTCGTCGTGTCGCTGATCATCTGGTGCGTGCTGCGCTACGCGCGCCGTGGGCGCGACGACATCCCGACGCAGCGGCAGTACATCATCCCGTTGGAGATCGTGTACACCGCGATCCCGATCGTCATCGTCCTGGTGTTCTTCGGGTTCTCGTGGGCGGTGCAGGACAACGTCGACGCGCTCAAGGCGCACCCCGACGTGACGGTGGACGTGCAGGGCTTCCAGTGGCAGTGGCGGTTCCACTACCGGGAGGCCAACGTGACCGTGGTGGGCATGCCGGACCAGACCCCGGTGATGGTGCTGCCGCTGGGAGAGACCGTGCGGCTCCGGTTGACGTCGCGGGACGTCATCCATTCGTTCTACGTGCCCGACGTTCCTGTTCAAGCGGGACGTCATCCCGGGGGTCAAGAACCAGTTCGACATCACGCCGGAGAAGCTGGGCACGTTCCGCGGCTACTGCGCCGAGTTCTGTGGTCTCGACCACGCGCGGATGACCTTCGCGGTGCGGGTGCTGAGCCCGTCGGACTACCGCAGCTGGGTCGCACGGCAGCGGGCCGCCGCATGACGACGACGGTCGAACGCCCCGGGGCCGAGTCGGCGCCCGAGCCCGAGCCGCCGGCCGGGGCCACCGGCGTCCTGCGCTGGCTCACGACGACGGACCACAAGCGCATCGGGCTCAGCTACATCTTCACGGCGATCGGGTTCTTCTGCATGGGCGGGCTGCTCGCGCTGGTGATCCGCACCCAGCTGGCCCAGCCCAACGAGCACCTCGTCGACCCGCAGACGTACAACGAGTTCTTCACGATGCACGGCAGCATCATGATCTACCTCTTCGCGGTGCCGTTCGCGTTCGGGCTCGCGAACTACATCGTCCCGTTGCAGATCGGCGCGCCGGACATGGCGTTCCCGAAGCTGAACGCGCTGGGGTACTGGCTCTACCTCTTCGGTGGGCTGACGATGATCTCGGGGTTCCTCACCGCGAGCGGGGCCGCGAGCTTCGGTTGGTTCGCCTACGCGCCCCTCTCCGGTGCGGTGTACTCGCCCGGAGTCGGTCCGGATCTCTGGATCGTCGGCGTGATCGTCACGAGCACCGCGGGCGTGCTGACCGGCGTCAACCTCGTCACGACGATCTTCATGCTGCGCGCGCCGGGCATGACGATGTTCCGCATGCCGATCTACACGTGGAACATGCTCGTCACGAGCGTGCTCGTCCTGCTCACGTTCCCGGTGCTCACCGCGGCGCTGGTGATGCTCTTCGCCGACCGCCATCTCGGCACGCACGTCTTCGACGCGACCAAGGACGGCACGCCGATCCTCTGGCAGCACCTCTTCTGGTTCTTCGGCCATCCCGAGGTGTACATCATCGCCCTGCCGTTCTTCGGCGTCGTCACCGAGATCTTCCCGGTGTTCTCGCGCCGCCCGGTGTTCGGGTACAAGGGCCTCGTCTTCGCGACCCTCGCGATCGGCGGGCTGTCGGTCGGCGTGTGGGCGCACCACATGTACGCGACCGGCGCGGTGCTCCTGCCCTTCTTCACGATCATGAGCCTGCTGATCGCGGTGCCGACGGGCGTCAAGTTCTTCAACTGGATCGGCACGATGTGGGGCGGTCGCATCTCGTTCGACACCCCGATGCTGTTCGCGATCGGGATGCTCCTCGTGTTCCTCATCGGCGGGCTGAGCGGCGTGCTCCAGGCGATGGCGCCGGTCGACTTCAGCCTCACCGACACCTACTTCACCGTCGCGCACATGCACTACGTGATCATGGGGCTCGTGATGGGCGCGTTCGCCGGCGTCTACTACTGGTTCCCGAAGATGACCGGCAAGATGCTGAACGAGCTCTGGGGCAAGGTGCACTTCTGGACGTTCTTCATCGGCATCAACGTGACGTTCTTCGTGCAGCACCAGCTCGGGCTCGACGGCATGCCGCGCCGCGTCGCGACCTACACGAAGCAGGACGGGTGGGGCACGCTGAACCTCATCTCGACCATCGGCGCGTTCATCCTCGCGGTCGGCGTGCTCGCGTTCGTCTGGAACCTCTTCTCGTCGCTGCGCCACGGCGCGCCCGCCGGCGACGACCCGTGGGGTGGCCAGACGCTGGAGTGGGCGACGACCTCGCCGCCGCCCGAGCACAACTTCGACTCGTTGCCGCCGATCCGCTCCGAGCGCCCGCTCTGGGACCTGCACCACCCGGCCGGCGACGCCGGGCGAGACTACCATCGTGATGCGCGACGAGGCCCGGGTCTACCTGGGCGTGACGGCCTTCTTCATCGTGATCGGGGTCGTCTACTGGTTCACGTCCTACGAGGAAGCCGGCTCGGTGATGCTGGCCGCGAGCGCGCTCGATGGGGCTCGTCGCCGGCGGGCTCGATCTGGTTCCTGTCCCGGCATGCGCCGCCGCGAGCGGAGGACGACTCCGACGCGACGATCGCCGAGGGCGCGGGCGAGATCGGGATCTTCCCGACGCAGTCGATCTGGCCGTTCGCGGTCGGCCTCAGCGCCGCGCTGTTCGCGAGCGGCTTCGCGTTCGGCGTCTGGCTCGTGATGGCCGGTGGCGCGGGGTTCGTGCTCGCGCTCCTCGGCTACATCGCCGAGGCCCGCCGCGACACCCTGCCGAGCGAGCGCAGCGCCCGGAGCCACGCGTGACTGAGCCCGACGAGCTCCTAGGACCGCGAGAGCTCGGAGGCGTCGGCGTCGACGTAGCCGCCGTCGGCGGTGCGCTCGAGCCGCGCGAGGTTCTCCTCGTGGTGCCGGTCGCGCGCCGTCGAGCTCCTTGCAGAGCCGGTACGAGACGACCGCGGCGACCGCGGGAAGCACGAACAGCAGCGCCGCGGAACACGTAGGTCACCGCGTTGACGGAGAGGGAGAAGTGCGCGGCGATGACGTCGTTGCCGCCCGCGAGGAACAGCACGAGGTAGAACGCGAGCACCGCGACGCCGATCGACGTGCGGATCGGGCGGTCGCGCGGCCGGTCGAGCAGGTTGTGCTCGGCGTGGTCCTTGGTGAACCGCTCCTCGATGTACGGCCAGAGGTACAGCACGGTGAAGGTGATGCCGGGCAGCAGGACGCCCGGGGAAGAACGGGTTCGGGATCTCGAAGCCGCCGAGCCGGAGCTCCCACGGCGGCATGAGCCGCAGCGCGCCCTCGAGCCAGCCGATGTACCAGTCGGGTTGCGAGCCCGCGCTGACGGCCGCGGGCTGGAACGGGCCGTAGAGCCACACCGGGTTGATCTGCGCGAGGCCGCCGAGCGCCGCGCACACCGCGAACACGAAGAAGAACAGCCCGAGCGTCTTCGCGGTGAACGTCGGCCAGAGCTTCGAGCCGACGACGTTGCGCTCGGTGCGGCCCTTCCCGCGGAACTGCGTGTGCTTCTGGCGCACGAGCATCCCGAGGTGGAGCGTCAGCAGCCCGACGATGAGCGCCGGGACGATGAGGACGTGGATCACGAACAGGCGCGGGATGATGTCGTCGCTCGGGAACTCACCGCCGAACACGAGGAACGCGCTCCACGGCCCGATGAACGGGATCGAGAGCAGCACCGAGTACGCGATGCGCAGCCCGGTGCCGGAGAGCAGGTCGTCCGGGAGGCTGTAGCCGGTGAACCCGTTGCCCAGCGCGAGCAGGAACAGCGTGAGACCGACCATCCAGTTCAGCTCGCGGGGCTTGCGGAACGCGCCGGTGAAGAAGATGCGCAGCATGTGGACGAGGATCGACCCGATGAACAGCAGCGCGGCCCAGTGGTGGATCTGGCGCATCACGAGCCCGGCCCGGACATCGAAGCTCACGTGCAGCGTCGACTCGTACGCCGCGGACATGCGCACGCCGCGTAGCGGCCCGTAGCTGCCGTGGTAGACGACCTGGCGCGAGTCCGGAACGTAGAAGAACGTGAGGTACACGCCGGTCAGGATCAGGATCACCAGGCAGTACATGGCGATCTCGCCGATCATGAACGACCAGTGGTCCGGGAACACCTTGTTGAGCGCGGTGCGCGCGAAGCGAGCGACGCCGAGACGGCGGTCGAGCCCGCGGACGGCGCGCTTCGACGATCATCAGCGGTCGCGGTTCCAGAAGCCGGGCCCGACGGGTTGGTCGAAGTCGCTCTGCGGATCGCAGGTAGCCGCCGGAGTCGACCGTCAGCGGGAGCTGGGGCAGCGACCGGGTCGCGGGCCCGAACACCGGAGTCGCACCGTTCGCGACCTCGAACGTCGACTGGTGGCACGGGCAGAGGAGCCGCTCGATCGACTGCTGGTAGAGGCCGACCGGGCAGCCCGCGTGGGTGCAGACCTTCGAGTAGGCGACGTAGCCCGGCGGTCCCCAGGTCTCGCGCCCGGGCCGGGTCGTGACCGGGGTGCGCGGCGAGCCGGATCAGGAGCGTCTGGCTGTCGGCGGCGTCCAGATGGCCCTTCGGGGAACACGGTGATGACCCCGCCGACCTCGAGGTCGTCGACCTGCACCGGGTGGCCCTGCTCGTTCACGACCCGCGAGCCCTTGCGCCACTTGGTGACGAACAACGAGTTGCCCGGGCGCGGCCCGAGCGATGCGATCGGGAACAGCGCGGCGAGACCGAGCGCGCCGGCCGCGGCGCCGAGCATCCGGGTGATGAGCTTGCGCCGCCCGATGCCGGCCTCGCTCTCGGGCCCGCCTTCGGGGTCGAGTTGGTACACCGCGTCGAAGTCGCGGGCGAAGGCGTCGATGTCGTCCGCGCTCGACTCGAGCGGCTCGCGGTCCTCGGTGAACGGCCCCTGGGGGAGCAGCTTGCGCGCGGTGACGACCATCGCGAAGCCGAGGCCGCCGAGCGCGACGGCGAGCGCGATGCCTTCGAGCTGGCTCTGGCCGCCGGTCAGGTAGACGGCGGCGAGGCAGAGCGCCGCGACCGTCGTGACCCCGAGCGCGACCGCGATCTGGCGTGTCGCGCGCGTCTCAGCGTTGCCGTTCATGGCTCTCCTCGATGCGGATGCAGACGAACAGGAGCAGCGGGATGCCGATCAGCAGGGCGACCATGCCCTCGGTGATGGGACCGATGCGGCCGAGCGAGAAGCCGCCCGGGTCGTCGGGGTCCTGGAGGTACTTCACGTACCTGGTGATCGAGTCCACCTGGCGGTTCGAGAACGTGGTCCGGCCGAAGACCGGCATCTGGCCCGGACCGGTGCGGATCGCCTCGGCGATCTGCGTCGACGTCGCGCCTCGCAGCGACGGCGCGTCGCTCCCGTAGCTCAGTGCGCCGCCCACGCCGGCCGAGCTGTGGCACGCCGCGCAGTTGAACCGGAAGAGCGTGCCGCCCTCGCTCAGGCTGCCGGCGTGCTCGTCGACGTCCGGGATCGGCGGGCCCGGCCCGAGCGAGGCCACGTACGCGACGAGCGCCTTGATCTCGGCGGCGTCGAACGCCTGGGGCTTGCGCACCGGCTGGCCCTTGGGGTTCGCCAGCGGCATGCGACCGGTCGTGAGCTGGAAGTCGGCCGCCGCGGCGCCGACGCCGATGAGCGGTGGACCCTGCTCGGTGCCGACCCCGCCCGCGCCGTGACAGCTCGCGCACGAGGCGAGGAAGAGCGTGCTCGCCCCGCGCGACGCGCGCCGCCGGCGGGTCGGCGACCGTTGCTCGTTCGGCCGACCCGGCCGCCGCCCCACCCATCCAGACGAACGCGGCGGCGGTGACGACGAAGCCGAGGACGACGAACCGGCGCATCGCTACCGGATGACGAAGATCGTCAGGAAGAGGAGGACCCAGACCACGTCGACGAAGTGCCAGTAGTAGGTGACCGACTCCACCGCGGGGCCGCGCCGCTCCAGCGATCCCGGGCCCGGTGGTGAGCACGACCGCGGTGACGATCAGCGCGAGGCCCGCGAACACGTGGAGCGCGTGGAAGCCGGTCAGCAGGTAGTACATCGAGCCGAACCCGCTCGACGAGGCCGAGAAGTCGAGCACGAAGAACTCGCGGATCTGGTTGACCAGGAAGACCGCGCCGAGCGCGAACGTGATGATCAGCCACCGCTGCATCAGCGCCCGGTCGCCACGCTCGCGCGCGAGGGTCGCGAGGTGGATCGTGCCGCTCGACGCGATCAGCACGATGGTCGCGATCGTGGCCGCGAGGACCTCGAGGTGCACGGTGCGGGGCGGCCACTCGTGGGCGTTCGACCGCAGGGTGATGTAGGCCGCGAAGAGCCCACCGAAGAACATCAGCTCCGACGCGAGCCAGACCACCGTGCCCACCGCGAGAAGCGACGGCTGCCTGCGCGGGACCTCAGATGTGCAACGCCCGGCGTCACGCGGCGATGATGACACACCGCTACCCTCGCCGCGTGAGCCTCGCCGCGCTGGTCGGTGATTCCCTGGCCCCGGGGAGACCGACGTGGTCGTCCCTGTTCGGCGACTGGTCGCTCGATCCACTCTTCGTGGTCACGGTGCTCGTGGGCGCGCTCTACGTCACCGGGGTCCGCCGGCTCGCGCAGCGGGGCCGCCGGTGGCCGGCGGGCCGTTCGATCTGCTTCGGCATCGGGCTCTTCCTCGTCGTGTTCGTCACGCAGTCGGGCGCTGGCCGCCTACGACCGGGTGCTGTTCAGCCTCCACGTCGTGCAGCACCTCGCGCTCGGGATGGTGGCGCCGATCTTCCTCGTGCTCGGCGCGCCGCTGACGCTCGCGCTCCAGGCGAGCCGCCGCCCGGCCCAGGAGCGCTGGCTGCGCACGCTCCGCAGCCGTCCGGTCGCGGTGGTGACGCACCCGGTGACCGTGTGGGTCCTGTTCGGCGGGACGCTCGTCGTCCTCTACTTCACCGGGCTCTACGAGCTGTCGCTGCGCAACAACTGGGTGCACGTCCTCGTGCACGCGCACTTCCTCGTCGTCGGCTGCCTGTTCATGGCCTACGTCGTCGGCGTCGACCCGATGCCGAGGTCGCTCGGGCTACGGCGCGCGCCTGCTGTTCGTCGCGGTCGTGCTCCCGTTCCACGCGTTCCTCGGTGTGGCGCTGCTCGGGACGAACACCGTGCTCGCGAAGGACTGGTACGCGCAGGTGTCACGGCCCTGGCTCGGCAGCGCGCTCGGCGACCAGCGGCTCGGCGCGGGGATCCTCTGGGGCTTCGGCGAGCTGTTCGGCCTCGCCGCACTCGGCATCGTCCTCTACCAGTGGATGCGCCACGAGGAGCGAGAAGGCGTGCGGCTCGACCGCCGCCTCGACGCCGAAGCAAACGCGAGATCGGGAAGCCGTGCTAGTCCGTCGCACCCGCACGACGACGACCGGGCACGGCGCGTTGTTCACCACGTGGGTGCTCACCGAGCCCATGAGCGCCCGGCGGATCGCGCCGCGGCCGCGTGAGCCCACGACGACGACGTCGGCACCGATCTCCTCGGCGAGCACGCAGAGCATCGAGCCCGGGTCGCCGATCTCGACCCGTTGCTCGACCGTCGCCGTGGTGCGACAGCGCGGCCACGGTGCGGGCGACCGCGGCGGTCGCGTCCTGGTGCGCGGCGGCCTGCTCGTGCTCGATCTCCTCGGGGCTCGCGATGCCGCCGCCGAACCCGGACTCGAGACCGGCGGTCTCGAGGCCCGACGGCTCCGTGATGCACACCACGGTCACGGTGTCCGGCGGTGGCGAGCAGCGGCAGGGCGCGGGTGGCCGCGCGCTGATCGCGTCGTCGGAGCCGTCTGTGCCGATCAGAACTCTCATGCGGTCTCCTCGCGTCAGTACGGCCGTCGGTCGTCGTCGGGCTCGGCGGCGATGAGGCGCATCGCCGCGTCGATGAGCGCCAGGTGGGTGAACGCCTGCGGGAAGTTTCCCAGGTGCTGACCGGTCGTCGTGTCGATCTCCTCCGCGTACAGGTGCAGCGGCCCGGCGAACGAGAGCAGCTTCTGGAAGAGCTTGCGCGCCCGCTCGACCTCGTCGATGAGCGCGAGCGCGGCGACGAGCCAGAACGAGCAGATCGTGAACGTGCCCTCCTCGCCCGAGAGGCCGTCGTCGGTGCTCGCGACCCGGTACCGCAGGACGAGGTCGTCCTTGGTGAGCTCGTCGGCGATCGCGAGCACCGTTGCCTTCACCCGCTCGTCGTCCGGCGGGAGGAACCCCATGATCGGGATCAGCAGCAGCGACGCGTCGAGGTCGTCGGTGTCGTAGTGCTGGCGGAACACGCCGCGGTCCGAGACGCCCTTCGCCAGCACCTCCGCCTTGATCTCGTCCGCGGCTTGCTGCCAACGCTCGGCGCGCTCGACGTCGTCGCGCTGCCGGGCGATGTGGACGCCGCGGTCCGCGGCCACCCAGCACATCACCTTCGACGCGACGAAGTGCTTGGGGTCGCCGCGCATCTCCCAGATGCCCTGGTCCGGCTCCGGGCGACTGCTCGATCGCGGTGTCGACGAGGCCGGCGATTCCCTCCCAGACCATGACCGGGATCTGCCCGCCGTTGCGCTGATGCTCGCAGAGCGAGTCGAGCAGCATCCCCCAGACGTCGTGCTGCTGCTGGTCGTACGCGCCGTTGCCGATGCGCACCGGCTTGGCGCCGCCGTAGCCGGAGAGGTGGTCGAGCGTGCTCTCGGTCAGGTCGGTCTCGCCGCCGATCCCGTACATGATCTGCAGCTCGAGCTTGCCGCCCTTCGCCGGGGCGCCGCCGACCGCGTCGAGGATGAACGCGAAGTACTCGAACGCCTCCCAGTCGAAGCCGAGCGCGTGCAGCGCGCGCAGCATGAACGCGGTGTCGCGGATCCAGGTGTAGCGGTAGTCCCAGTTGCGCTCGCCGCCCGGGGACTCCGGCAGCGAGGTGGTGCCGGCCGCCATGATCGCCCCGGTCGGCGCGTAGCTGAGACCCTTGAGCGCGAGCGCGCTGCGCTCCATGTACGGGCGGAACTCGTGGTCGGGGAAGTCCGCCATGCTCATCCACTCGCGCCAGAAGTCCTCGGTCTGGTCCGAGCTGCGCGAGTGCCTCGTCGATGGTCGACGGCCCGTGCCCGGCCCACGACATCGAGACGAACGCGGACTCGCCGTGCTCGAGCGTCGTGCGCCCGTACGTGCGCGCGCCGAGGATCCCGATCGCGAGGCTGCTCTCCATCTCGATCGCCAGGTCGCCGGACATCACCGACAGGCGGTCGTAGCCGGAGCCCTCGTAGCTCCACTCGCCGATGGTCGTGCCGTAGTCGAAGAGCGGCATGCAGCTGACGACGATCTCGACCCGGCCGCCGAAGCACGTCGCGATGCGCAGGAGCGTCCCTTGCGCCGCGGCGTCGCCGGGGACGCGCTTGTAGTCGCTCCGGCGCTGGCTGATGTCCGGCGGGCCCATCACGAGCATGTCCTTGACCGTGAGCCAGCCGGTCGGGGTGTGCCAGGTCGTCTCGAGCACGTTCGTGCCCGGGATGTACCGGCGCGAGTCCGGGACCATCGCGTGCGACGGGTCCGAAGCGGAACTGGCCTGCGGCGCGGTCGAGCAGCGCGGTGAAGAGGCTCGGCGAGTCCGGGCGGGGCAGGCAGAACCATTCGACCGATCCGTCGGGCGCGATCAGCAGGCTGTTCTCGCAGTCGGACAGGAATGCGTAGTCGGCGATCGGCGGGAAGGTGCTCATTGCGCTGGGGGACCCCCTGGGGTGGCGCGGTCGAGACCGCCGGTCGTGATCTGTGATCCTGGTGCAAGACCAGGAGCGGACACATCATGCCGCCAGGATGATTCGACGAGGAGAGCAGCGAACATGAGCCTGACCGGCAAGGTGGCCATCGTCACCGGGGGAACAGCGGCATCGGCAAGGCCATCGCGCTCGCGCTCGCGGCCCAGCACGCCGACGTGGTCATCGACTTCGTGGTGGATCCGGACGCCACCGACGCGCTCGAGCAGCAGATCGTCGGGCTCGGGGGCCAGGCCATCGGCGTGAAGGCCGACGTCAGCAAGGTCGAGGAGCTGCAGGCACTGATCGACGCGACGGTGAAGGCGTTCGGCCGGCTCGACGTCATGGTGAACAACGCCGGCATCGAGACCCGCACGTCGGTCCTCGACACCACCGAGGACCAGTACGAGCGGGTGATGGAGATCAACCTGAAGAGCGCGTTCTTCGGCACGCAGCTCGCGGCGAAGCAGATGATCGGCCTCGAGCGGCCCGCGGGCCGCGAGATCGCGTCCACCTTCCCGGTGGTCCAGTCGCCGACGAAGAGCGTGCCCCCGACGCGCAGGCCGATGCGGCGGCGGGCCATGGCGTTCCTGCTCTCCGGGTGGCGTTGCGGTACGAGGGGACAACGACGCGGCTCCCAGGCGGGGGGAGCCCGGGAGCCGCGTCGTCGGCGAGCCATGCCCGGGGCCGGGACCAGCCACGAGCACTGCTCACATGTTCGGGCAGTTGGCCGAGCTGGCCGACCCGGCCGCGGGTGCCCGCGGCGTCGTCGAGCCCGAGCTCGACGAGCCGGTGCTGGTCGCCACCGCCAGCGTTGCCAGTGTGGGTTTCAGCCTCATGGGGATGCCTCCTCTCGTGCTGGCCGGGAAGCCACCACACAAACCGGCGTCCGTAAGGCTCTCCTTGGAGCGACGTAAGAACGGTTCAAGTCTTCGGATCGCCGTCGCGACGACCGGCGACGGAGCCGGGGCCCGCAGGCGCGCACTGGCCGGTCACGGTCCCGACTCGCTACGTTCCGGTGATGATCGTTGTGGTTGCAGCACTCAAGGGTGGCGTCGGCAAGACGACGACCTCCGTGTACCTCTCCGCCGTCGCGGCCTCGAACAAGCGCTCCGCCACGCTGGTGGACGCCGACCCGCAGGCGAGTGCCGCCGACTGGATCGAGACCGCCGAGGACGAGTCGTTCGAGCGGGTGACGCTCGTGGAGGCGCCGACCGAGCGGATGCTCACCAAGGCGCTCGGCCGCATCGACGGCGAGGACGTGGCGATCGTCGACACGCCGCCGGGCAGCGAGCGGCTGCTCGCCAAGGCGATCGAGGTGGCGGACGCGATCGTCATCCCGACGCGGATCGGTGGGGTCGAGATCGCGCGGGTCGAAGCGGTGCTCGACCTGGTGCCGCGGCAGCTGCCGGTCGGCCTCGTGATCTGCTCCGCGCGCACCTACACCCGCGACTACCAGGACGTCGTCGCCGCGTGGGTCGAGGCGGGCGTCCCGGTGTGGGGGAGCGTGCCGGAGCGGGTCGCGATCGCCGCCGGACCCGAGGAGTGGCTCTCGGCCGACGGGCTCGAGTCGTACCGCAGCGTCTGGCGGCGGGCCCAGCGCGCCGTGCGCGAGGCTTAGAGCTCGGCCCATGCCGGACCCGCAGCACGTTGACACCATGACGGACGCCGACCTCGAGGACTCGGCGGAGGACCTTCCCGGCTAGAAGTCGGTCGGGCCCACCTCGACGTGGGTGAAGCTGACCGTGTCGATCAGGCGGCCGATCTCGTCGGGCAGCCGGTCGAGCGGGAAGGATCAGCTGCGCGTCGTCGCTCGTGCCGAACGCGGAGTCGAACGCAGTCGCCGGTCCCGGTGATGGAGAAGCTGTTCGCGAACGTCGAGTCGACGTCGAAGCCGTGACCGCGGAACCAGCCTTCGGTGGTCGCGACGGCATCCGGCGCGGGTGCGTGTTCGAGCACCGTCGCGCTCGTGATCGGGCCGGCGTCACCGAGCCGTGACCCGTCCGCGGCTCGGAGCGTGATCGCGGCCGAGAGGAGTCCTGGCATGGCTTCATCATGCCGGATCGGCCGGTCGGTGCCGGGTCATCACGGGATCTGGTGGCGAGGTCCGCCGGAATCGACGTGGCGTACACTTCGCCGGTGCCGACGACCCGGAGTGATCCGACTCCCAGACACGTTGCGCGAGACCGTGCTCGCCCGGCTGCGCCGAGCGAACCAGCGGCTGACGCCCAACCGCGAGGCGCTGCTCGAGGTGCTCGCGCGATCCGGCAACGGGCCGTTGACCATCGCCGAGATCCGAGAGGTCCGGCCCGACCTCGCGGTGAGCAGCGTGTACCGGAACCTCGTCGTCCTGGAGCAGGCGAACGTCGTGCACCGGGTCGTCGCGCGGGGTGACTTCGCGTACTACGAGCTGGTCGAGGAGCTCACCGAGCACCATCACCATGTCGTGTGCTCGAACTGCGGGACGGTCGAAGACGTGCCCGCGACCGCGTCGATCGAGCAGTCGGTGCGCGACGTCGCCCGCCAGATCGCGCGCCGCACCGGCTTCAAGACCGAGCGCCACCGCCTGGACCTCTTCGGCCTCTGCCAGCGCTGCGCCTGACCGACTACGCGGGTCGGGTCAGTGGCCGGGGCCGGCGAGGAGGCTGGCGATGTTGGCCCGGCGCAGGCCGGTGGCGCCGGCGGTGACCGCGAACACCGCGCCCGCGACGAGCACGATCGCGCCACCGGGCGCGACCGCCCAGAGCCGGGCCGCGGCGAGCCCGGCGACGACCGAGAAGATCCCGACGCCCACCGCGACGAGCACCGTGGTGCGGAACGACCGGGCGAGCAGCCGGCCCGATGCGACCGGCAGCACCATGAGCGCGGCGACGAGCAGCGTGCCGACGACCTGGGTCGCGGCGACGATCGTGACCGCGGCCAGCACCACGAGCAGGCCGTTGAGCATGTTCACCGGGAGCCCGGACACCCGGGCCGACTCCTCGTCGACCACGATCGCGAACAGCGCCCGACCCGCGACTCGCGACGCTGACGACGATCACGGCACCGAGGCCGACGACGAGCCAGACGTCGTTCGGGGTGACGGTGAGGATCGACCCGAAGAGGTAGGGCAGCACGTTGACGCTCTGCCCCTCGGCGGTGGCGCGGCTCGCGATGACCGCGCCCGCGGCGATGCCGCCGTAGAAGAACAGCGCGAGCACGAGATCGCCGGACGCCTTGCCTCGCGTGCGCAGGTACTCGAGCGCGAGCGCGCCCACGACCGTCACGACGAGCGCGGCCCACAGCGGGGAGAACGCCGAGCAGCAGGCCGACCGCGACGCCGCGAACGCGAGGTGGCCGAGCCCGTCGCCGAGCAGCGACAGCTGCTTCTCGACGAGGAACGCGCCGATCAGCGGCGCGCACGCGGCGACGACGAGCCCCGCGACGAGCGCGAGCTGCATGTAGTCGCGGTCGAACGGATAGGGGAGCGGCAGGTTCATCGGAGCGTCTCCAGCCAGAGGGGGAGGTCCTCCTGGTGGATGCCGAGGCTCACTCCGGTCGCGGCGAGATCGCCGGGCGGGCCGTCGAACTGCACCTTGCGCTTGAGCACGACGACCCGGTCCAGGTCCTCGGCGACCGCGCCGAGCTCGTGGGAGACGAGGACGACCGCGCCGCCCCGGTCGCGCACGACGTGGACGAGCGCGTCGCGGAACAGGCGTTGGGACTCGGCGTCGACGCCGGCGACCGGCTCGTCGAGCACGAGGACCTCCGGCTCCGCCGCGAGCGCCTTGGCGATGAGGACGCGCTGCTGCTGGCCGCCGGAGAGCTCGCCGATCGGGCGGCGGCGGAGGTCGCCGAGCGCGACGGCCTCGATCGCCGCGTCGACCGCGAGGTGGTCCGCACGGTCGGGGCCGCCGCCACCAGCCCCGCCGGGCCAGGCGGCCGGCGGCGACGATCTCGTTGACGGTCGCGGGCAGCGCGCCCGCGAGCTGCGGGCGCTGGGGGACGTAGCCGAGCCGCGAGCGGTTCGTGAGCTTGCGGGGCGGCTCGCCGAAGACTGCGCACCGTGCCGGCGTTCGGGGTCAGCAGGCCGACGAGGATCCGCACGAGGGTGGACTTGCCGGACCCGTTCGGGCCGACGAGCGCGACGAACTCGCCGGCCGCGACGTGCAGGCTCACCTGGTCGAGGACCGCGCTCGGAGCCGTACGCAAAGCCGATGCCGTCGGCCGCGATCACCTCCACCGTGCTGTCCTCCTCCTTCGGGCCGTGGGCGTCGATCGTACGCGAGCCCCGGGTCTGTGATAGTAATGAGACCGATTCTCAGATCCAGACGTCGGGAGGAACGGGTGCGGCGCACGTTGGCGGTGGTGGTGATCGCTGGCCGTGCGGTGGCGGCCGGCTGCGCGAGCTCGCGGAGCACGACGACCGCTTCGGGGAAGGACAAGGTCGTCGCGGCCTTCTACCCGGTCGCGGCGGCGGCCCAGCGCGTCGGTGGCCGCTGCGTCTCGGTGACGAACCTCACGCCCGCGGGAGCCGAGCCCCACGACCTGGAGCTGGTCCCGGACCAGGTCGACGAGATCCAGGACGCCAAGGTGGTCTTCGTGATGGGCCACGGGTTCCAGCCGGCGGTCGAGAAGGCCGCGGACCAGCGCGACGGCCCGACCGTGAAGCTGCTCGACCGGCTCGGCATCGACAGCGCCGGCAAGCGGGTGGCCGAGCAGGACCCCACGAAGCCGGTGCCGCTGAGCTCGCTCGATCCCGCACGTGTGGCTGGATCCCGTCCTCTACTCGAAGCTGGTCGACGCGGTGACGGCCGAGCTCGTCAAGGTCGACCCGAAGTGCCGGGACACGTTCGAGCGCAACGCGGTCGACCTACAAGACGGAGATCGACGCGGTGGGACGCGGCGTACGCAGCGGGTCTGCGCGACTGCAAGCGGCGCACGATCGTCACCGCGCACGAGGCGTTCGGCTATCTCGCGAAGCAGTACGGCCTTCGCGCAGGAGGGCATCGCGGGCATCGCGCCGGACGAGGAGCCGAACGCGCAGCGGCTCGCCGAGCTCGCCGACCTCGTGCGCAAGAACAAGATCACGACGATCTTCACCGAGGAGCTGGTGTCGCCCAAGGTGGCCGACGCGCTCGCCCGCGAGGCGGGGGGCGTGAAGACCGAGACGCTGAACCCGCTCGAGAGCCTGAGCGACCGCGAGTCGGCGCAAGGCGACGACTGGGCGTCGGTCATGCGCGCGAACCTGGCCAAGATCCGCGTCGCCCTGGGGTGCACCTCGACCTGAGTCGGCAGGCGCGCTCTGCCCGATCCGAATCGCGTCGATCAGGCGGGGGTGGTGACGCCCATGACCTCGGAGACGAACGCGAGCAGCTCGGGGGAGACCTTGCTCGGCGCACCCGCATCGAACGGCGGCTGCGGGTCGTACTCGATCGCGAGCTGGATCGACTTCGCCATCTCCTCGTCGAACATCCGGGCGACGAGGGTGAGGCCCATGTCGATGCCGGCCGACACGCCGGCCGCGGTGATCACCTTGCCCCGCTCGACGACCCGCTCCTCGGTCGGGTGCGCGCCGAGGGCGCGCGAGCCGCTCGTAGGCGCTCCAGTGCGTGGTCGCGTCCATGCCGTCGAGCACCCCTGCGAGGGCGAGGTAGATCGCGCCGGTGCACACGCTCGTCGTCCACGTGGTCTGCGGGTGCACGGCCCGGATCCACGCGACGACCGGGTCGTCCGGGCCCGCGTCGCGATCGGCGAACCCGCCCGGCACGACGATCACGTCCGGCGCGGTGACCTCGGCGAACGACGCCGTCGCGACGATCGAGAGCCGTCCCGTGTGGTCGATCACCGGACCGGCGTGCTCGGCGACGAACACCGCATTCGACGCCGGGCAGGTCGGCCATGGTCTGGAACGGCCCGACGATGTCGAGCGCGGTGAACTGGGGATAGAGCACGAAGGCAATCTGCATGAGGCCATCGTGAGGGCGCGGCCGACCGGACCGCAAGGACGCAGAGCCGACAGATCCGGCCACGCGCCGGTGAGCGCCGACTGCTCGAACTCGTTGGCGCCGGGTCGGCCGGCGCGCCAGGCTGCTCCCTCGTGAAGGCGTTCGAGCTCGAGACCGCGGTGGTGCCGGAGCGGTCCCACCCCGGCGCGCTATTGCGCCGAGCTGAGCGCCGAGTGGTGCGTGCTCGTCGGTTCCGCAGGGCGGCATCGTCGCCGGCGTCGCCGCTCGGGCCATGACCGCACGCGCTCGATGCACCGGAGCTCGCACTGCGTTCGATCACCTCGGTGTTCGCCGCACCGGTACGGACGGGCCCGGTGGAGATCGACGTCACCGTGCTCCGGCGCGGGCGGTCGATGGCGCAGGCGACCGCGACGGTGCGGTCGGCCGGAGAGGCCGCGGGCACGACGTCGGTCGCGGTCTTCGGAGCGCCGCGGGTCGGGTTCGAGTTCACGGATCTCGACGTCCCGGACGCGCCGGCCCCCGACGAGTGCCCGTCGTTTCGCGACGGTCCGCCGGATGGCGTCGAGGCGGCCCGCACGCCGTTCGCTTACTGGCAGCACCACGTCGAGGGTCGGGCCGCGGTCGGGCACCCGCCGTGGGAGGAGTGGGAGCCGACCACCTCCGAGCGCATGTTCTGGTACCGGTTCGACGACCCGCCGCGGCTCGCGGGCGACCGGCTCGACCCGCTCGCGCTGCTTGACGCTCTGCGACACGATGCCCGGCGCGGTCGGGGAGCGCATGGGCGGCGGCTTGCCCGAGTGGTGGGCGCCGAGCGCGGATCTCACCGTCCACCTGCTCGGCGACCACCAGTCCGAGTGGGTGCTCGCGCCGCAGCCGCGCCCGTCACGCGGGCGACGGCTACGCGTCGCTCGAGGTGGAGCTCTGGGACGCCGGGACGAGCACGCTCGTCGCCTACGCGACCCAGCTGATGATCTTCACCTTCCCCGGTGGACCGCCCGCGCCCCGAGCTCCGGGTCCCACGGGACCTGCGATGAGCGGGCTGCTCGACGGGATGCGGGTGCTGGACCTGTCGGCGTACCGGCCGATGCCGCACGCGACGCAGATCCTGGCCGACCTCGGCGCCGAGGTGCTCAAGGTCGAGCCCCCGGGCGGCGACCCGATGCGCGCCTACCCGGAGATCTTCGCCTCGGTCGCGCGGGGAAAGCGCAGCGTCGTCCTGGACCTGCGCAGTGAGGAAGGGCGGGCCCGCGTGCACGAGCTGGTCGCGCGAGCAGATGTCGTGTGCGAGAGCTGGCGACCCGGGGTCGCGGACCGGCTCGGCGTGGGCTACGAGACCGTCGCCGCGCTCGGCGCCGTCGGTCATCTACTGCTCCCTGTCCGGCTTCGGCCAGGACCGGTCCCACTGCGCGACGTGCCCGGCCACGACATCAATTTCCAGGCGATCGCGGGTGCCCTCGCGCCCGCGGTCGACGCGGATCCGCAGGTGCCGCGGCTGCCCGTCGCCGATCTCGAAGGCGGCACGATGTGTGCCGTGCTCATCTGCGCGGCATGGGCGCGCCGGCAGCGGGACGGGGTCGGCGAACGGATCGACGTGGCGATGGCGGACGTCGTCGCGTGGTGGGTCGGTCCGGTCACCGGAACCGCGCACGTCGGCGCGAGCGAGGATCGCACGGCGGGTCGCCCGGCTACGGAGTGTTCCAGGCCCGTGACGGAGAGTGGATCGCGCTCGGCGTGCTCGGCGAGCCGCGGCTCTGGGCCGCGATCTGTCGCGGCGCTCGACCTGGAGGAGCTCGCAGCGCTGAGCTTCGAAGAACGTGCTCCGCGCCGGTCCGAGGAGGTCGACGCGGCGGTGACCGCGGCCGTGGCGCAGCTCGATCGGGACGACGTCCTGGCCCGGCTGTACGACGTCCGGTGCGCCGGCCACGCCGGTGCTGGCGCCGGAGGAGACGACCGTGCACCCACAGATCCGTGCCCGTGCCTTCCACGTCGAGACCGAGGCCGGGCTCGTCGCCGGCCTCCCGGCTCGGCTCGCGAGCGCCGACCGGGCTGCCGGCGACGCACGTGCCCGAGGCCGGCGAGCACCCCGAGGGATTCACGTCGCGCTGATCGCCTGCTCGAGCCACGGCCGCAGCACCGGTTCCGGGGCCGCGCCGATGTGCTCCGCGACGACCTTCCCCGAGCGCAGGACCAGCAGCATCGGGATGCTCTGGGCCTGGAAGCGCCGGGCGAGCGCCGGCGACCCGTCGACGTTCACCTTGACGAGCTTGACCCGCCCCGCGAGCTCCCGGGCGAGGGACTCGAGCACCGGGCTGACCGCGCGACAGGGCCCGCACCACGGCGCCCACAGGTCCACGAGGACCGGGAGCGTCGCCTGGTCCGCGACGGCGCCGAAGCTGGCATCGCCGCTCGTCGACGATCCACGGCAGCGGCTGGTGGCAGTGCTGCAGCGCGCGGTTCCCCGGGCCGCGGCGGGAAGCCGGTTCTTCTTGGCGCAGCTCGGGCAGACGACGATGGTCGACGGGGTCCGGGCTGCGAATCCGATGGTGCTTCGGCGTGCGCCATGACCTCCACGATGACGCTCCGAGGCCTCCCGCGCAACCTGCGCCGCCGTCTCCGTTCTTACGTGGTTCTTCGAATGTCGCGCGCGCCGTCTTACTCCCGCCGACGATCCTGAGCCGACTGGAGCTCCCCGTGTGGAGCGGCTCGGAAAGGGTCTGAGATGTCAGTCGTCGAAGTGGGTCTCGCACCATCGCTCGCGCACCGCCGGACCGCCTTGCAGCAGCTCCTGGGGCCCGGGTTCGCGGTCGGGGACGGGTCGCGGTGTCGTCCGGGGTCGTCGTCCTCGACGAGGCATCCGCGGGGTGTCGGCGCGACGAGGGCCGCAGCCGGAGACCTCGGCATCATCGTGCTGCTCGAGGAGCACGATGACTGCACGCCGCGCGGTCGTCTCGCTGATCGATGCCGGCGCCGACGTGTGCCTCGTCGCACCGGGCCTCGCGGGGCTCGCGGCCCACGTGCGGGCGCTCGCCGCACACCATCCGGAGCATGCGCCGCCGCGGGCCTGCCTCGCCTGAACGCGTCAGACCGCGCCAGGCGCCTGGGAGACCTTGCGGTGCGCCTGCTCGCGCACGAGGCGGACCTCCGCCTCGTACTCGAGCGGCCCGTCGCCGGGGCTCGCGAGGCCGAAGCCGGTGTAGATCACGCGCCGCTCCGCGCTCACCGGTGCGTGGCTCATGTGGAACGTGCACGAGCAGTGAACGGTCATGTCGCCGGTGCGGGTCGGGAGCTGGCGGATCGGCAGGCCCCAGCGTTCCGGTAGAAGCCGGGCTGGATCAGCGCGCGGTGCGAGCCGGGCACGACCGCGAGCTGGCCCGAGCCCTCGTCGGCGCCGGTGACCGAGATGCCGACCGTCAGGCCGCAGCAACGGTAGGAGTGCATGCCGAGCGCGCAGTCCTTGTGCCACATCAGGTCCGAGATGCCCTTCACGACGCCGATCGGCTTCTCGAGCGCCTCACCACCGGTGCGCGGCTCGTAGTCGTCGCCGGTCAACCGTCCGATCCGCAGGAAGCGGTCGTCCTCCAGCAGCGCGGTGAAGGTCGGGCTGTGCTCCTCGAACCGCTGGAGTCGCACCGCGCGCCGGGTGCCGTCGGCCGTCTCGGCCCACCACGACCGGCCGTCCTCGGGGGCGTAGTGCGCGAACGCGGCGTCCATCTCGCGGCTGATCGCGTCCATCTCCTCGACGTCGAACCAGCCGGAGAGGTGCAGGCAGCCGGCCTCGGCCAGGAACTGCGCGATCTCGTCGTCGGCATCGTCGGGGGTGAAGGAGCGATCGAGATCGAGCGGTGACCCGTCGGCGTCGCGGAACTCGACCGAACCCGCGGTGTGCACCGGGCGCCCGTCGATCAGCGAGCGCAGCACGACCCACCAGTCGAGGAAGTTGCCGTGGTCGCCCCGCTCGACGTGCCGACCCGCGGACGCGACCAGGGTCATCGGCGTGATGAGGTCGTTCACGAGCTTCGCGACCTCGTCGTCGGAGAGGAAGACGCGGCCACTGTCGGGTCCGCCGTCGCCGCGGCGCACGACGACGCGAGTCCCCGTCGATGGCCAGCGTCCACTGCACCGGTCGGGCAGGCCAGGGTGAACGGCGCAACGCCGAGCTCCCGGGCGCCGGGGACGGCCAGCTCGGAGCGGGTGGCGGCGAGGTCGGGGAGCTCGTCGTCGAAGAACTCGGCGATGTCGAGCTCGCGGATGGCGCCCGCCGTGCGGGTGCGGAGATCCAGGGTGGGCATGGTGCGACTCCTCGGTCCGGCGCCAGTCTGCCCCGGTCGCCGGACCGCGGTCGATCGTCGACGCGGATGGACCGGATCGCCCGACGGAATCGCGTCGGCCCTGCCTATGATGACCGGGCTCTTCACGGACGATGGGCGGTGCGGATCAGTGCTCGGCCGGCAGGAGGACACGGACGTCGTGAGCCCGGTGCCGCGCGCCGTCTGGGAGTCCGCCCTGCTCGAGGACCCCGACGCGCTGCCGACCCAGCAGCCCGCGTGGCTCGACGCGGTCGTCGCGGCGGGTCGGTGGACTGACGCGAGCCGGCTCTACGAGGCGCCCGGACGGCCGGCGGATCGTGCTGCCGGTGGCCCGCCGCCGGCGTCACCGGCGCCGCTCGGCGTCGAAGCGTCGATGCCGACCCACTGGGGGTTCGGCGGGATCGTCGCCGACGGGGGAGTGACCGCCGCCGACGTGCGCCTCGTGCTCGACGACCTCGCGGCCCGCCGCATCGTCCGCCAGGGAATCCGTCCCAACCCGCGCCACGGCCGGCTCTACGCGGAGGCTCGCGCCCGCGGCGCGGTGACGATCGCCCGGCGCGCGCACGTCCTCGATCTCGCGGGCGGCGTGGACGTCGTGTGGAAGGGCTTCTCGGACAGCCGGCGGCGCGCGGTGCGCAAGGCCGAGCGCGCCGGGATCGAGGTCGAGTGCGACGCGACCGGCCGGCTGCTCCCCGAGTTCTTCGAGCTCTACGCCCGGTCGGAGGCGCGCTGGGCCGAGCAGCAGCACGAGCCCGCCCGGCTCGCCCGCTTCCGCACGCGCGTTTCGCGACACGCTCGCCAAGTGGCAGCAGATCGCCGCGCATCTCGACGGTGGCTGCCGCCAGTGGGTGGCCCGTCACGAGGGTCGGCCGGTGGCGTCGATCATCGTGCTGTTCGGGACCAACGTGCACTACACGCGTGGCGCGATGGACAAGGAGCTCGCCGGGCCCGCTGCGGGCGAACGACCTCCTCATGTGGGAGGCCATCCAAGCCGCGTGCGCGATCGAGCGCCGGGTCGTTCCATCTCGGTGAGTCCGGTGGCTCCGCGTCGCTCGCGGACTACAAGGAGCGATTCGGCGCGCGGCCGTTCGACTACCCCGAGCTCCGGCTCGAGCAGCTCCCGATCACCCGCGCCGACCACGCGGCCCGCGCGGTCGTCAAGCGCGTGATCGGCTTCCAGGACTGATGACCGCATCGAGCCGCGCGGTCCCGGCGGCCATCCCCGGCGTGCCCCGCTGGCTCGCGGCCCGGCTGCCCGACACGGGTCGTCGAGCACCTGAAGTCGCCGCTGTACCGCAACGGGTACGCGCTCATCATCGCGACGGGTGCGACCTCGGTCCTCGGCCTCCTGTACTGGGTCCTCGCCGCACGCCGGTACAGCCAGGTCGACGTCGGCCGGAACTCCGCGCTGATCGCGTCGATGACGTTCCTCGCGAACCTCGCCCATCTCAACCTCACGAACGGGCTCAACCGCTTCGTCCCCACGTCCGGCCGGAGCACGGGACGCCTGATCGCCCTGTCCTACGTCGTGGCCGGCGCGCTGTCGGTCGTCGCCGCGCTGATCTACATCGGCGGCATCGAGATCTGGTCACCGAAGCTCACCGACCTCGTGCGCGAGAACCCGCTCGCGGTCGGTGCGTTCGTCCTGGCGACCGTGCTCTGGGTGGTGTTCCAGCTCCAGGACTCCGTGCTCACCGGCCTGGGCCGCGCCGACTGGGTGCCGATCGAGAACACGATCTTCGGCGTGCGTGAAGATCGTCCTGCTCGTCGCGCTCGCGGTGGCGCTGCCGAAGGAGGGCATCTTCGCGTCGTGGACGCTGCCGCTGATCCTGATCGTCGTCCCGATCAACGTGCTCGTGTTCCGACGTCTGGTGCCGCGCCACGTCGCCGCTCGCGACGCCGTGGTCGAGCCGGTGCACGTGCGCGACCTCGGGCGCTACGTCACCGCCGACTACTTCGCGTCCCTGCTGTGGACCGCGACCACAAGCCTCCTGCCGCTGATCGTCCTCGCGATCGCCGGCGCGAAGCAGAGCGCGTCGTTCTACCTGTCGTGGACCATCGCCTACACGCTGTACCTGCTGAGCCGGAACCTCGGCATGTCGCTCGTGACCGAAGGCGCCCGCGCTCCGCAGCGCCTCTACGAGTTCGCGCTGCGCACGCTCGCGCAGAGCGGCAAGATCGTGGTGCCGCTCGCGGTCGTCGTCGCGCTGCTCTCGCCGGTGATCCTGCGGCTCTTCGGCCCGAAGTACGTCGACAGCGCGTCGGTGCTGCTGCCGCTGCTCGTCCTCTCGGCGATCCCGAACGTCGTCATCGCGACGTTCCTGAGCGCGGCGCGGGTGCAGCGCCGGATGCGCGCCGTCGTCGTCGTCACGGCGGCGATGTCGATCAGCGTCATGGGCGCTCTCGGTCGTGCTCCTCGACCGCTACGGGCTCACCGGTGTCGGCGTCGCCTGGCTGCTCGCCCAGTCGGCCATCGCGATCGCGCTCCTCGTCACCGAGCTCCGGGCGATGTGGATGCCACGCCTCCCGCTGCACCGGTTGCCGCACCCGACGTTCGTCCGCAACCACGCCGCGGGCGCGGCGCGAGCCCGCGCTGGACGCGGCGCACCGGACTGGGAAGCCGTCGGCGAGCCGCGGGCGGACCCGGACCTCGGCGCGGTCGTCGTGCGATCGCTTCCCGACGGCGCGGCCCGCGGTGCTCCGATTCGCCCGCACGCGACCTCGGCGCGCGGAGCCTCCGTCACCATCGCTCGGCCCTGCGCGCGCTCGAGCACCGCAGCCGGTGCCCGACGCCTGGCGTGCGCTCGCGCCCGCGTTGCTCGCAGCGGGCACCGACCGGTGAGCCAACCCTGGGTCGTCGAGACGCACCTCGCGGGCGCCGACGCCCGGCTCGCGGCCGGCGCAGGTGGGCCACGATCTCGTGACGGCGCGCGCCGGTGCGGCGATCCGGATGCTCCACGCGGCAACCGCTACCGAGACCCCGGTGGACGACGCCGTTCTGCGGGCGTGGGTCGACGACCCGATCGCAGAGCTGCGGGCCACCGCGGGCTCACCGCTGCGGGCGAGCGCCGATCTCGCCGCGCTCGACCGGGTCCAGGTCGACCCTGCGCGAGGAGCTCGCCGGTCGCGTGCTGACCACCTGCTTCGTGCACGGCGACTACTGGCTCGGCAACGTGCTCACGACCCCGGACGGCACGATCAGCGGCATCGTGGACTGGGAGCGGGCCGGCGCCCCGGGGCTCGCAGCGCTCGACGTCATGACGCTGGTGCTGACGGGGCGGGTCGAGCGCCGGCGCCGCGAGTTCGGCCCGGTGGTGCGCGACCTGCTGCGCGGCGACGGCTTCGAGCCGGCCGAGCAGGCGCTGCTCGCCGGCGGCCCCGGCGCCGGGGAGCTGCCCGGAGCGCACCGTGCTGCTGCTCGCCTGGCTGCACCACGCCGCGTCGAACCTGCAGAAGCGCAACCACTACCGGGCCAACCCGGTCTGGGTCACCACGAACGTGCACTTCGTCCTCGAGAAGATGTAGCCGAGCTTCAACGAAATGTGACCGGCCGGTCGGGTTTCGGCCGGAGTGGTCGCGGGTATTCCGCCTCCATGTCCCCTTCAACTGCGACTCTTCCGGTCACCGCCGCCCCGCCGGCGAAGCTCGAGCCCCGTCCCTGGTCCCGCTACGCCGCCTGCACCGGCAAGACCTCGCTGTTCTTCGGGTCGGCGGCCGAACGGCCGGAGACCCGGCGTGGTCCGGGAGCTCAAGGCCTCGCTCGTCTGTGCGACCTGCCCGGTCCTGACCCCGTGCCGCAGCTGGGCCCGCGAGCACGGCGAGTACGGCTACTGGGGCGGCGAGTCCGAGGAGGCGCGGGCTGCGGCCGGCTTCCGGACCCGCATGCCGCGCTCGGTGCGCCGTCCGCGCCGCATCAACCCCAACCGCGTCGCCTGACGCGCGACGTCGGCGGAGGGTCGGGTCAGCCGGCCGCCGGGTTCACGGACTTGAGCTGAACGACGAACCAGAGCGCTTCGTCGGGTGCGATGTCCGGCGGGTAGCCCTGGGCGCCGTACGCCTGGGCCGCCGGGATGCCGAGGAGCCGGGTGCCGCCGACCTTCATGCCGGGCAGACCGTTGCTCCAACCCGGGATGACGCCGTCGAGCGCGAACGTCGCGGGCTGCTTGCCGTACGAGGCGTCGAACACCTTGCCGGTGGAGCACGCGACGCCGATGTAGTCGACGGTGACGTTGGCGCCCGCGGTGACCTCGGCGCCCGTGCCGACCTGGAGGTCCTTGCTCACGAGCGTCGTCGGCGCCGGGCCGACCTCGACCGGAACCGCCGGCGCACCGGCCGGGAGCGGGCCGTTGACCGCGACGCACGGCTTGCCTGCGGCCGAGGGCATGGCCGCCGCGGTGGTCGCGGTGGTCGCGCTGGTGGCTCGACGACGAGTCGGAGCTGCTCGAGCTGTTGCCGGCGAAGATCGCCACGGTGCCACCGAGCGCGAACGCCGCGACGATCGCGACGATCACGACGCGGACCCAGGGCTTGGTCTGGGACTGACCCAGCGGCGTGGCCCGCTTGGTCTTCTTCGCGGGTGGACGGGTTGGCTTCTGCGATGGGCTCACGGGCCGCAACGTAGCGGGATCAGGCCCCCGATCCGTGTCACCGGCGTTCGCCGGTACGCCAGGGATGCGACCGCTCCATTCCCGATGCCGGGGGGCGGACCCGTAGGCGTCGGTGGCCGCCGCGTTAGGCTTCCGGGCTCATGGCCGGGGCACGCGTGGGCATCGTCGGAGCGGGTGGGGTCGGGGTCGCGACCGCCTCGGCCGATCGTCATGCGCGGGCTGGCGAGCCGGGTCACCGTCTACAGCCGGAAGCCCGAGGCGGCCCGCGGCCTGGCGCTGGACTTCCTGCACGCGCGAGCCGTTGCTCCCGCACATCGAGATCCGGGGGCGGGGCCTCGACGAGATCGAGGAAGAGGACATCCTCATCCTCACCGCGGGACACCACACCGCGGCCGGTGAGAGCCGCCTCGACATCTTCCGCCAGAACCTCGAGGTCATGGACGACATGGCGACCGCGGTGGAGGCGGGCGAGATGCCGCGCATCGCGCTGGTCGTCACGAACCCGCTCGACGTGCTCACCGAGTACCTCGTCGCGGCGGTGGGCGGACCGACCGGTCGCGGTGATGGGCTCCGGCACGTCACTCGACACGCTGCGGCTCACGCAACGCATCGCCGAGGAGTGCGGGGTGCACCCGCGCAGCGTGCACGCGTGGGTGGTCGGTGAGCACGGTGACTCGTCGGTGTTCCTGCTCGGGAGCGCGACGGTGGGCACGTTGCCGCTGCTCGAGTTCGCGGCGCAGCGCGGGATCGACCTGACCCCGCAGCGGCTCGAGGCGATCGAGCATGACGTCCGCCGGGCCGCGTACGAGGTGCGCGACCTCAAGGGCGCCGCGGTGCAGGGGATCGGGCTCACGGTCAGCGGCCTCGTCCACGCGACCGCCTACGAGATCGGTGCGATCATCCCGGTGTCCGTGCGCGTCGGCGACGACGTCTGCGCGAGCCTGCCGTGCGTCCTCGGCCCGGACGGCCCGAGCGCGCCGCTGATGCCGCTGATGACGACGCACGAAGCGCCAGTGCTGGGAGCAGTCCCTCGACGTGCTGCGCAGCCGCGAACGAGGCGCTGCCGACCTTCTGACCCGGCGGGCTCGAGGCGTCAGCCCAGGTCGAGGCGGGCGGCGATCGTGCGGCCGATCTCGAGTGACGCGGTCGCCGCTGGTGACGGCGCGTTCAGCACGTGCAGCGCGCGGCCGATCCGGCGGAACGCGAAGTCGTCGACGAGGTCGCCGTCCGCGGTCGACCGCCTGCGCGCGCACCCCGGCGGGCGGCGTGCACGAGATCCGCGGCTCGCCACCTCGGGGACGAGTCGCTGCAACGCGCTGGGTGAACCGCCGCTTGCTGACCGAGCGGGCCATCTCCACCGCGCCGTAGCGCCAGTACTGCGCGGCGAGCTTGCGGAAGCCCGGAGAAGCCGAGTGTCTCGCGCAGGTCGGCGACGTCGACCTGGCGCCACGAGTAGCCCTCGCGGGCGAGGGCCAGGACCGCGTTCGGCCCGACGTGGACGTGCCCGCCGATCCCGCGGGTGAGGTGGACCCCGAGGAACGGGAACTGCGGATCGGGCACCGGGTAGATCAGCGTGCGCACGAGGTGCGAGCGCTCGGGGAGCAGCTCGAAGTACTCGCCCCGGAACGGCACGATGCTGAGCCCGGCCGCGCCTTCGGGTCCGCTGATCGCGACCGCGACCCGGTCGGCTTGGAGGCCCGCGCACGTGACGACCCGGCGGGCCGCGATCTCTCCGCCGGTCGTCTCGATCACGAGCCCCTCGCCGCGCTCGTGCCCGGCGGTCACCGCGGTGTCGAGCGCGAGCGTCCCGCCCGCGATCTCGATCTCCTTCGCCAGCGACCGGCACACCGCGGGGTAGTCGGTGATTCCGGTGTCGAGCACCCGGAGCGCGGCGATGCCGGTGACGTGCGGCTCGATCTCGCGCAGCTGGGCCGGGCCGATCATCTCGACCCGCACGCCGTTCGCGTGGCAGCGCCGCTCCAGCTCGGCGAGCCGGGTGCGCTCGGCCTCGTCGACCGCGACCACGACCTTGCCGCAGATCTCGTGCGCGATGCCGTGCTCGCGGCAGTACTCGACCATCGAGATCCGGCCCGCGGTGCAGAGCCGCGCCTTCTCCGACCCGGGCGGGTAGTAGACGCCGGCGTGGATCACGCCCGAGTTCCGGCCGGACTGGTGCCGGCCGGGCCCGCCTTCCTTGTCCAGGACGGTGACGGTCGCGCCGGGCGCGGCCTGCTGGATCGCGCGCGCGGTCGCGAGCCCGACGATGCCCGCGCCCACCACGACGACGTCGACCCGGTCCATGCGGTCGCCATGCTCGCACGCGGAGCCCGGCGTCGCCGCATGCCGTGTGCGGTCGAATGGTCGGACGCCTAGAGCATCCCCTTGTGGATGAGGTCGTGGGTGGCGAACCAGCCCGGTGCCGCGGGGATGTAGGTGACCGCGAGCTGGTGCGCGAGCACGGCGGCTCCGCTCGCCGCGGGTGGGACGCCGAAGGCGGTGAGCATCCCGGCGAGGCCGACCGACGAGACCGCGGTGCCGCCACCGGGGATCGGCACCAGCGACGCGATCGTCGAGATGCCGATGTTGAGCGCGAGCAGGGTCCAGAAGTCGACGCTCGCGCCGAACGCGTGGAGGCACGCGAGGAGCGAGCCGGCGTAGAAGCACTGGGCGATGATGTTGCCGAAGACCAGCAGCGCGAGCCGGCTCGGGGTCTTCACCGCGTCCCACACCGTGCGCGTCGCGCGGATGACCGGCGGGAGCACGACCCGACGGATCCGGCGCACGCCCACGATGACGGCGATGCCCACGAGCAACACGAAGACGACGATGAGCGCGATCCAGGCGATCTGGTTCGTGTCGATGCGGCCGAAGTTGATGGAGTCCGGCGAGAGCCACAGCGCGACGAAGAACAGCGCGACCTGCACGACGATCTCGGACACCGAGCTGAGCACCCCGCCGGTGGCGACGGCCGACGGGAGGTCGAGGCCCTGCTTCTGGAGGAAGCGCACCTGGATCGCGGTGTCGGCGGCGACGGGCACCGCGAGGTTCGAGAACGACATCGCGGACTGGAGCTCGATGCTCGGCCAGACCGGGATGCGGATCGGCACGTTGCCGAGGAAGGTGACCCCGAACGCGACGTCGGTCATCATCCCGAGGAAGAACGCGAGCGCGACGAACCACCAGTTCGCGTCCCGGACCGAGGCCCAGAAGTCCGCGGGGTCGCCGATCCGGCTGAACAGCACCGCGACCGCCGCGAGCGCGCCGACCGCCATGAGCAGACTGCGCGGGTGCACCCGGTAGAGCTGGCGGAGCTCGGGGCGGCTTGGTTCGCGAGCGCGTCGGCGGTCGCGTCGCGCAGCTCGGTGAGCCGGTCGTCGAGCCCGCTGCGGCCGCCGAGCGCGTCGTGGGTCCAGCCGGAGATCGACTGGGGCTGGAGCATCGGCAGCGCCGCGAGCAACGCCGTCCCGGTCGATCCCGCGCTGCGCCGCGGCGACCGCGCGTTCGGTGCCCGACGACGGCCGCAGTCGCGGCGAGCAGGTTGGCGGCGTCGCTCGCGGCCTGGCCGAACTGCGCGCCCGTGGCGGCCCACTCGAACCCGGTGACGACGATGCGGCCGTCGGCGTCGACGAGGAGGTGGTGCCCGTCGAGCCGCCCGTGCGCGATGTGCACGGCGCGGAGGCGCTCGAGCTGGATCCACGCGTCGTCGAGGACGCGGTCGGTGATCGTTTCCGGCGGCGCGTCGAACAGCGTGGTGCCCGGGGCCTGGTGCTCGACGAGGAGCGCGACCGCGCCGGCGTTGCCCGCGAACACCACGCCGGGCACGCGGACCCCGGCGCCGGCCGCGAGGAGCTCGATGTACGCCTCGTACTCGACCTGCTGGCGGCGGGTCAGCAGCAGCGTGCGCGGCGCGTCCTTGCGGGTCAGGAACCGCCAGGCCCGCGCGATCAGCTGCGCGTCCGCCTCGTCGCGGCCGAGCGCCGTGACGTGGAGGGGTCCGACGCCGGTGTCGGCGCGACGAAGATCGCGCGGCCGACGGGCTGATCGTCGGTCGGCTGTGATCGTCGGTGGGCTCGGGGCCGACCCGGGCGAGCGCCCGTCCCGACGCCTCGGCGGTAGGGCGGCCGATCGGGGTGCCGAACGTGTAGTGCACCGCCGCCGCGACGCCCCAGCCCAGGACGACCGCGCCGAGCAGGTCCGGTCGGGAAGGCGGCGTCGACGTAGAGCGCTTCGAGCGCGATCGCCAGCACGAGGACCTGGCCGACCCGCCGCATTGGTCGCGAGAGGTAGGGCGACGCGACGACGACCATCGCCACCGCGACCGCGAGCCGTACCGTCGGGAACCGGGGGGCGTCGGTCAGGTCGAAGGTGCTGCGAACCGACTGCCAGAGCGGCGCGTCGTGCGTCAGGAACGCGAGCTCGCGTCCGATGGCCCAGCTCGCGACGGCGCCGACGAGCAGGTCGCGGGCGAGCCGCCAGCGTCGCACGAGGATCGCGCCCGACTGCGAGCAGCCCCAGCGCCCAGACCGCGAGGATCTCGTAGCCGAGGATGACGAACGACCGGCCATCGTGGGGAAGATCCGCGACGGACCGTACGAAGTCGCGCTCGACGCGCGCCGGATCGTGCGCGTAGACGACGAAGCCCGCGACGATGACCGCGGCGATGACGACGCCGGACGAGGTCTCCGGGCCGGCGACGGCTCGGACCGTCCTCGCGCCGGTCGGACCAGGAGGTCCCGGAGTCGGGCCCGCCACGAGCCCGACGGTTGATCAGACAGGATCCCTACTCTTCGGCTCGTTGATCTCGTCGGGGAACTCTCGCCGTAGTCGTAGTCACGCGCTTCTGCGCGAGCGCCCGCGCGATGCACAGGACCGCGACGAAGAAGAAGATCCCGAACCCGAGCCCGGACGCAGACCGGGCTCGCGGTCTTGCGGGCGGCGCCCGCCCCGCCAGGTTGATGGGGACGAAGTGCTCGCTCTCGTGGTCAGCTCGCCGGCTCGCTGAGCTCGAGATCGCCGGCCTCGATGTTGTGTCGGAGCTGGTCCACCGAGCTCGCGCCCGGGATGGCGACGACGTTCGGCTTGCGGATGAGCCACGCGAGCGAGACCTGCGCCGGGGTCGCGTCGTGCGCGGTGGCGACTCGGCGCAGCGCGTCGATCAGCGCACCCGCGCGCTCGAGGTTCTCGGGCAGGCACAACGGGTTGTTCAAGCGGGTCGGGCCGGCCGGCGGGTGCGCGGCGTCGTACCGGCCCCCGAGCACCCCCTGGGCCAGCGGGCTGTACGCGATGACGATCCGGTCGTTCGCCTGCGCGTACGGAACGTTCCCGTCGTCGTGCTTGCGTTGCAGGAGGTTGAACCGAACCTGGTTCGAGAGCACCGGACGCCCGAGCGCGCGCTCGGCGGACTTCCAGCGGTTGACTCCGAAGTTGCTGACGCCCACATGCTTGACGATGCCCTGCGTCCTGCAGCCGGCGCATCCCCTCCATGGTCGACGAGATCGGGACCGCGGGGTTCGGCCAGTGCTGCTGGTAGAGATCGATCGTCTTGACGCCGATGCGCATCGAGGAGAGACGACCGTGCTCCTCGACCCGGGATGCGGTGGGCCAGGTGGGGACGACCTTCGTCGCGAGGAACGCGTCGTCGCGCCGGCCTTCCAGCGCGCGGCCGACGATCGCCTCCGATACGCCCTTCGCGTAGATCTCGGCCGTGTCGATGAGGTTCACCCCGTGATCGAGCGCGTAGTGCACGAGCGGCACCGCGACCGTGTCGCCGTACTCCTTGCCGTAACCCCAGTCGCTCGAACCGAACTGCCAGCACCCGAGGCCGATCGACGAGACTCGAGCTCCACCCGCTTCGACGTACCGCACCTTGCACCTCCGGGTCAGTGACGCGTCTGCCGAGTCTGTCAGCCGGAAGCGCGACGCGATCTTGCCCAGGCCCATCGGATAGCTTCGCCGTATGGCCGACGACGACATGAACGACTTCAAGCAGTCCGTGATCGACGACTTCCGGGCGCATGAAGGCGAGACCCGGCAGGAGCGCGCCGTCCCCGTCCTCGTCCTCGATCGCATCTGAACCGGCATCGCCGCCCGTTCCGGTGCGAGTTCGTACCCCCCGAGGGGAATCGAGTCGCACCGGAACGTGGAAGCGAGCAGTCTCGGCAGTGATCGCGACCGGCGCGGCGATCCTGATCGCGGCGTGCTCCTCGGGCTCGCAGCCCACGAGCAGTCCGCGACCGAGCACGAGCACCACGACGATGGCGCCAGGATCGACGACTGCGACGGCCGGCAACCTCGGGTCGAACGCGCTCGCGGTGCTGAACACGCTCGCGGTCAAGGGGCGGGCGCCGAAGACGGGCTACGACCGGGACCAGTTCGGGCCTGCGTGGTCGGACGTCGACCACAACGGATGCGACACCCGCAACGACATCTTGAACCGCGACTTGAGGAACAAGCAGTGGCGACCGAACACGCACGACTGCGTGGTGGTCGCCGGGACGATGGCCGACCCGTACACCGGCAGGCCGATCCAGTTCGAGAAGGAGCATGCCATCGCGCTGCAGATCGACCACGTCGTCGCGCTCTCGGACGCGTGGCAGACGGGCGCGCAGCAGCTCAGCGCGACGGAGCGGCTGCAGTTCGCGAACGACCCGGTGAACCTGCTCGCGGTCGACGGTCCGACGAACGAGTCGAAGGGTGACTCGGACGCCGCAAGCTGGCTGCCGCCGAACAAGAGCTTCCGCTGCACCTACGTCGCGCTCCAGATCGCGGTGAAGGCCCGTTACGAGCTCTGGGTCACCCGGGCCGAGCACGATGCGCTCGCCCGGGTCCTCGCCGCCTGTCCCGACCAGCGGGTCCCCGACTGAGCGTCGTAGCCTGGTGGCGTGGCTGACCCGGTGACGCACTCATCCACCGATCCGGTGCTGCAGGCGGTTCCCCTCGGAGCGCAGTGGCCGACGATCGACCCCTTCCTCTTCTGTGCGCACCACGACGACGCGTACCCGGCCGGCACCGACGCGCTCGGCCCGGACGCCGAGCTCACCGGCCGGGAGATCGGCGCCGACTTCGCCGGCGTCGACGGCTGGAACATGTACCACGGGCAGGTGGTCCCGGGGTTCCCGCAGCACCCGCACCGGGGCTTCGAGACGGTCACCTACGTGCGGCGCGGGTTCATCGACCACGCGGACTCGCTCGGTGCGGCGGCCCGCTTCGGCCGGGGGGACGTGCAGTGGCTCACCGCCGGCAAGGGTGTCGTGCACTCCGAGATGTTCCCGCTTCTCGACTCCGAGGGCCCGAACGACCTCGAGCTGTTCCAGATCTGGCTCAACCTGCCGGCCGACGACAAGATGGCCGAGCCGTACTTCACGATGCTCTGGCACGACGACATCCCCCAGGTCGCGCGCGTCGACGACGCGGGCCGCACGAGCACCGTCACTGTGGTCGCGGGCGAGCTCGACGGTCGGCGTCCGCCACCGCCACCGCCGAACTCCTGGGCCGCGCGGCCCGAGTCCGACCTCGCGATACTGGGTCGTTCGCATGGAGCCCGCCGCGGAGTTGGAGCTGCCCTCGGCGCGCCGGGCGGAGACGGTTCGGACGCTGTATGCGTACGACGGTTCCGGCGTGCGCGTCGGCGACCACGATCTCGACGCCGGCACCGCAGCGGTGGTTCGCGGCGACGAGCCGGTCGTCCTGACCGCGGGCGACGGCGGCGTGGAGATCCTCGTCCTGCAAGGGCGTCCGATCGGCGAGCCGATCGAGCGCTACGGCCCGTTCGTGATGAACGATCGCGAAGGAATCGAGCAGACGTTCGAGGACTACCGGCGCACCGGCTTCGGGGGCTGGCCCTGGCCGGTCGACGACCCGGTGCACGGCGCGGAGCCGGGTCGCTTCGCCCGCCACGCCGACGGTCGGGTCGAGGAGATCAGCCCGACGGAGTGACCGTGAGGCGCGCGGCGCCGCGGGGGATCCCGTCGTGCCCTGGGGACTGCACGGTCTGGGCTGAGCCGGCCGACCCTCAGTGATCGCGCGGCGCTACGGTGCGGTGATGGATTCTGTGAACCTTGGCGCCACCGGCCTGCGCGTCTCGCGCGTCTGCCTCGGGATGATGAGCTACGGCAACGCGAGTGATCGCCCCTGGGTCCTCGACGAGGATGCGGCGGAGCCGATCATCCGCGCCGCGGTCGAGAACGGGATCTACTTCTTCGACACCGCCAACGCGTACTCGAACGGCGCGAGCGAGGTCGCGACCGGGCGGCTGGTGTCGAAGTTCCTCTCGCGCGACGAGGCCGTCATCGCGACGAAGGTCTTCATGCCGATGACGCACGGCCCGAACGGTGGAGGGTTGTCGCGCAAGCACGTCCTCTCCGCGATCGACGCCTCGCTGCAGCGACTGAACCTCGAGTACGTGGACCTCTACCAGATCCATCGCTGGGACCCGAACGTGCCGATCGAGGAGACGATGGACGCGCTGAACGAGATCGTGCGGGTGGGCAAGGCGCGCTACATCGGCGCGAGCAGCATGCACGCATGGCAGTTCGCGAAGGCGCAGCACACCGCCGAGCGCCACGGCTTCGCCAAGTTCGTCTCGATGCAGAACCACTACAACCTCCTCTACCGAGAGGAGGAGCGGGAGATGATCCCGCAGTGCCTGGACCAGGGGATCGGCGTGATCCCGTGGAGCCCATTGGCCCGGGGCGTGCTGGCCGGGAACCGGACCCGTGGCGGCGAGAAGTCAACCACCCGCGCCAACACCGACGCGTTCGCGGACTACCTCTACAACGAGGGCGACTTCGACGTCGTCGACCGGGTCGCGGAGATCGCGGCCGAGCGTGCGGTCCCGCCCGCGCAGGTCGCGCTCGCGTGGCTGCTGCACCGACCGGGCGTCACCGCACCGATCGTCGGCGCGACGAAGCTCGGCCACCTCGAGGACGCGGTGGCTGCGGAGCAGCTCGAGCTCAGCGACGACGAGATGGCGCGCCTCGAAGCGCCGTACGTCCCGCACGGGGTGCTCGGCCACTGACCCGGCACCCGCAAATCCCGCCGCGCTCCGATCCCCCGGCCGGTGCTGCGGACTCGGCCGGCGCCGGCGCGGCGGTTCGAGCGCTAGTACAACATCCGGAGGTCTTCGTGTCTCACCGTAACGCTCGGTTGACGGTGCATGGTCGCCGTCTGCTCGTGCGATCGGGTCCGCCGTCAGGGGATGCCCGTCGCGCACTTCGCGAAGGCGATGGGCATCTCGCGTCAGTGCGCTCATCGGTGGGTCGCACGCTTCGACGCTGAGGGCGACGCCGCTCTTGTTCGACCGGTCGTCGCGGCCACACCGCACGCCAACCCGGACCATCGCCTAGCGGTCGAGAGCGACGGATGTCTGCGGGCCCGGTCGACGCATCGGCGGGGTCAGGACTGGTTGGCGTGCCGAGCTCGGGATCCCGGCCACGGACGGTGAGCCGGATCCTGCGCCGCCATGACGTGCCCTCGCCTGGCCGCGTGTGACCCGCTCACCGCGGAGGTGATCCGCTCGTCGAAGACGACCACGATCCGTTACGAACGCGATCGTCCTGGCGAGCTGGTCCACATGGACGTCAAGAAGACTCGGTCGGATCCCCGACGGCGGCGGGTGGCGAGCTGCACGGAAGTCGTCGCTACCCGTGCGACGGGTTCATCTCGCAGCACTGAGCCACACGAACCGGCGTCCCGAGCGCAGTGCGGCGCCTGGTCGAGGCTGAGCATCCAGTAGAGGAAGTCCGTGGTCTGGGTCAGGATGTCGTCGCGGTGGTTGTACGGGACGTGACCCTCGCCCTGGTACGTCGTGAGGTACGAGATGATCCCCGCGGCCTGGGCCTCCTTCTGGGTGTTCACCGCCCACTGGTACGGCACGAGCGGGTCGTTGGTGCCGTGGAAGTCGAGCTCCGGCGCGTCGCCCGCGGTCATCGCGGGACCGAGGAGCTTGGCGCCGGAGAGGCCGACCGCCGCGCCGACCGCGGAGGAGAAGCCGGGGTTGCCGCTCGTGCCCGGGTCCTCGCTGTTCGCGCCGACCTGCATCGCGGTGATCGCGCCGGCCGAGCTGCCATCGATCGCGATGCGCGTCGGGTCGATCCGGTAGGTCGTCGCGTTCTTGCGCAGGAACCGGACCGCCGCCTGCGCGTCGTGCTGCGCGTCGGTGATCGCCTGCAGGCACCCGGCGACCGCACCCTGGGTGGCCGAGCAGCCGGGTCCGTAGAGCCGGTAGTTGATCGAGACGTTGACGAAGCCCTCCTTCGAGAACACGGTCGACTCGTCGACGAGCTCGCCGGAGGTCTTGTCGCCGCCGCTGAAGCCACCGCCGTGCACCCACACGATCGCGGGGCGCTTCTGCATGGTGTCACCCGTCGGCTGGTACATGTCGAGGGTCAGGGTCTGGGTGTTCCCCGACTGGTCGACCGCGCTGCCGTACGGGATGTCGGCGGTCTTCGTCACCGCGGCGAACACCGGGTCCCGGTACCGCAGCGGCGCCGCGCCGGGCGGCGTGATCTGGTTGTAACCACAGCCCGCCGCGATGACGGCGAGGACGGCGATGACGCTGAGAGCCCGAAGGCGCATTGATTCCCCCCAAGAGAACGACGACCACCCATTGTGGCACGGCTCACGCCGAAGTCGTCCCGAGTCCCTGCCTCAGTGGGGTCTGCTCTTCGCGCTACCACCGCACTGCGTGGTCAACGAGCACCGAGCACCCGAAGCGGCGCTCGGCGATCTCGCTGGCTTCGCGCTCGGCGGCGAGCTCGTCGTCCGCGTCCACGAACACCACCGTGATCCCGTTGCCCTCGGTCCGATCCAGCGTCTGGACGGTCACTCCGTAGGTCTTCACGTCCGCCTCTCTCTTCCTCATCAAGCATTGCAACGCACCACGACGCCTTCGCGTTCCCGGCCGGGCCTAACGTCACACGTCACGCGGTCACGGCGACGAGCGGACGAGCGGGGGCGACATGGGCGAGCGGCGCGTCGGTGTCGCGTGGGCGGTCGCATTCCTCGTCGTGCGCGACGGTCGCGGCGAGCTGCAGCTCCAGCTCGTCGAGCTCGGACGCGCCGACGCCGACGGCCGGTCGGCGTCGCGGTGAGCCCGTCTACGCGAAGCCCGGGCCCTACAAGGTCGGAGTGACCACGCTCTCGCTGCCCGATCGGAAGGTCGAGGTGTACTACCCGGCGAAGGCGGGCTCGACCACCGGGCCCGGGACCGCGACCTACGACCAGACCGACCCGATCCCGCCGGACGTGCTCGCCGGGCTTGCCGAAGGTGCCGGCGGGAACCGAACCTCACGGTGAAGATCCCGGCGTTCCGCGGCGTGCCGGTCGCGACCGACGGGCCGTTCCCGCTCGTGATCTTCTCCCACGGTGCCGGCGGCTGGCGCGGGGTCTACGGCTTCACGCTCTCGGGCATCGCGTCGTGGGGCTTCGTCGTCGCGTCGACGGACTACACGGAGTACGGGCTGCTCGCCCAGTTCACCGGGAGCGGCTCCGACGATGCCGCGCAGGAGGCCGCGGTGCGGTCGGCGGCGACCGGGACGATCGACCTCATGACCGCGGCGAACGACGATCCGAAGAGCCCCTTCCACGCCAAGATCGACCCCGAGAAGGTCGGCGCGATCGGCCACTCGATGGGCGGGGGCACGATGTTCGGGCTGCTCGACGATCCGCGCGTCGGCACCATCGTGGGCTGGGCGCCGGTCGGGCCGCCGACGCCGGTCACGTCCGACACGCCGACCATGGTGATCGGGGGCCGCAAGGACATCGCGGTGACGCCGGCGGAGACGATCAAGACCTACGACGAGCTGCGGCCGCCCAAGCGCCTCGTGGAGGTCGGCAACATGGGCCACAACGCGTTCAGCGACGCGTGCCTCGCGATCCGCAGCGGCACCGACCTGATCGGGATCGCGAAGCGGCTCGGCATCGGCATCCCCGACCAGCTGCTCGAGCTCGGCCGCAACGGCTGCGAGAAGGGGGCGCTGGACACCAAGGAGGGGTGGCGGGTCATCCAGCACTTCACGGTGGCCGAGCTGCGCGCCGGCCTCGGGGTGAACCGGGTCCCCGTCGGCCTCGCCCCGGGAATCGCGCACGCGTTCCCGGGCGTGACGATCACCTACCGCCAGCAGCTGCGCTAGGTGACCGTCACGGCCTCGTGCACGTCGCCGACGTTCGTGCTCAAGGGGGAGCGCACAACTTCCGATCAATTCCTCTCGGATAGGGAGACATCAGTTTGGGAGGCATGGTGGGACGTAGACGGCGTCGGGCGGTCGCGCTTGCGTTCGCGCTCGCGTGGGTTGCCGTTACCGCGATCACGGGTTCGCGCACTGCCGACGCGGCGGGCTCCCCGCCCTACCAGTTCGCCGCCGGTTCCTCGGGCGCGCTGCCGGGTCGCGTGTTCACCGCGGCCGCGGGTGACCCCGACGGCTCGTCAGTCGTGGTCTACGGCGGTGAGAACCCGGGCTCCTCGAGCACCATCTTCGGGGACACCTGGGTGTACACGCCGGCGACCGGCTGGGTCGCGAAGTGCGGGTCGAGCGTGGCCGGCGCAACTGCCGACTGCGGACCGGGTCTGCGCTCCGGCGGAGCGATGGCGACCGGCCCGAACGGCCCGATCCTGTTCGGCGGATCGCCCACCGGCATCGACGGTGGCAGCAGTGCACCGATGTCCGACACCTGGGTGTGGCAGCACGACGCGTGGACCCAGGTCTGCGCCGACGGCGCGTGCGGCCCGACCGGTCGCTACTTCCCCGGGCTCGGTGGCAACGGGAGCCAGGTCGTGATGTTCGGGGGTCTGACCACCGGTGGCCTCGCCGACGACACCTGGGTCTTCGACGGGACCACGTGGACCCAGACCTGTGGCACCGGCACCCCGACCGACTGCGGGGTGCCCGGTCGGCTCGGGGCAACGATTGGTTGGGACGGTCACGAGTTCGTGATGTTCGGAGGCGCACCGCAAGCGGCATCGGACATCGGTGACCCGACGGACGACACCTGGACCTTCGACGGCACGACCTGGACCCAGGTCTGCGGAACCTCGATCGGCCACCCTTGTGGACCCGGTCCGCGCGCGCTCGCCGGCATGGCGTTGCAGCGTCAGTCCAACGCGACCCTCCAGGGCGCGGTGCTCGCGGGTGGAGGCAGCCTGTTCGGTGGTGGCGTGCAGACGCTGAACCGTGACACCTGGCTGTTCCGAGCCGGGACCTGGAGCGAGCTGAGCACGCCGTGGTCGTCGAGCCAGGTGGACTTCACGGACAGCGACAATCCACCGGCCGGCAGCGGGCCGCTCATGCCGTTCGTCGTGGCCCGCCCCCTCGACTGCCAGATCCTCTTCGTCGGCGAGAACCCGATCGAGAATCCGGACTTCGGCGTGAGCCCGCAGACCTACACGGGCGGATGGGACCTCGCCGGCAACGGTCAACCGGCCGGCTGCACCGTGGATCCGGTGGCCGCCGCGGCGTCCACCCCGGTCGGCGACGTGACCGCGACCCCCGTCTCGGACCCGGGCGGGGCAGCCCGAGTGCGGCCGGTGATGCGCCGGCGGCCGCTCCGAGCATGGCCCGCACCGGGGCGACGAGCGGCCCGCTCGCAGCCGTCGGCCTGTTGGCCGTGGCCTTCGGCCTCGCCGCGATCCGGGCCGGACGGCCCCGGCGCGGAGTGGCCGGCTACTGCGCGCCCCCCGACTCGATCGGGTCGAGGTAGAGGTCGAGGTCGAGCGCGTTGGCCACCGCGGGCGAGGGCATCAGGATCTCCGCGGCCCGCGCGAGGACCTCGTCGCGGGTCGGGCGTCGTCCCGGCGCTCGAGCGTGCTGAGGGCCCGGGCGAGGACGGCCTGGCGCTTCCGGTCGAACCGCGGCGTCTCCGGCGCGGCGGCGCGTCGGTCGTCGTCGTCGGCGACGGGCCGTGCGACGTCGGCATCGGTGACGCCGAGGACCGCAGCGAGGTGCTTCGGGGATGCGTCGAGCCGCTCGCCGGCGACGTACGCGAACGCGACGAGGTGCTTGCAGACACCGCGATACGCGCAATTGCACTTCACGGTGACCGGCGCGTCGATCAGGATCCGGTACTCCGCGAGCTCGGCGCGCAGGTCGCGGGTCATCGCCTCCGGGATCTCGGTGACGGGCTCGGGCAGCGCGCCCGTGCAGCGCGCGCACGAAGCGACTGCCGTCGACGTCGGAGACGGGAAAGGTGATCTCGGCCTGGTACGGGTCCGGATCCGAGCCCTGCACCTCGCCGGAGATCCGACCGGGCGCGAACTCCAACGAGACGGTCTGGCCGGCGCGTGCGTACCCCCGGCCGCGGTTCGCGATCCCGGGGCTGGCGCGGTCGAGCACCTTGCGGACGATCGAGCCGCCGAGCCCGCCGGTGAGCCGCTCCGGCTTCGCGACCGCGCTCAAGCCCGTCCTCGACCGGGATCGGCGGCGGGGACTCGTCCCACAGGTTCCACGGGCGCTCGGCCGGCGGGGTCACGTCTCCGCGCCCGGTCGCGTCGCGCGACGTCGAGCTGCACGAACGATGCGAGCTCGGAGTCGTCGAGGTCGGTCACCAGCGTCTCGGTCGACGCGATCACCGAGCCGGCGAGCTCGCGCTTCGCCTCGATCACTGCGGCGATCCGCTCCTCGATCGTTCCCGGGCAGACGAGCGTGTGGACCTCGACGCCGCGGGTCTGGCCGATGCGCCACACCCGGTCGGATGCCTGGTCCTCGACCGCCGGGTTCCACCAGCGGTCGAAGTGGATCACGTGGTTCGCCCGGACGAGGTTGAGCCCGGTGCCGCCGGCGCGCAGGGACACCGCGAGGACGCCGGCGCCGCGCCCGGCCGAGAACTCCTCGACGATCTGGTCGCGCCGGGTGCGGGGCACCCCGCCGTGCAGCACCGGCACGTCGAGGCCGAGCGCCTGGCCGAGGTGCGGAGCGATGCGGCGCAGGAACCCGGCGTACTGGCTGAACACGACGACCGCCTCGTCCGCGGCCACGATCTCCTCGGCCAGCTCGACCAGCCGGTCGAGCTTGCCCGGACCGGCCGGCGAGCTCGCTCGTGTCGTCGGCGACCAGGCTCGCGGGGTGGTTGCAGATCTGCTTGAGCTTCGCGATGCCGGCGAAGACGTGGAGCCGCCGCCGCTTCGCCTCGGTGATCTCGGAGACCTCGTCGAGCATGGCGCGCGCGGTGGCCTGGTAGAGCGCGACCTGCTCGCCGGTGAGGAGGCAGTCGTCGCGTACGACGATGCGGTCCGGGAGCTCGTCGACGATGCCCGGGTCGGTCTTGGTCCGCCGGCAGACGAACGCGGCGATGCGCCGGCGCAGGTGGGCGAGGCGCTCGGCGTCGACGTCCTCGTTGCCCGCGCCGCCGAGCTGGTACTGCGCGGCGAACGCGGTGCGGGTGGAGAGCAGCCCCGGGTTGGTGAACGCCATGATGCTCCACAGCTCGTCGAGGTGGTTCTCGACCGGCGTGCCGGTGGCGGCGATGCGGTGGCGGACGGTGAGGGACCGACTCGCCTTGGCCGTTGCGGTCTGGGGGTTCTTGATCGCCTGCGCCTCGTCGAGGATCACGCGGTGCCAGGCGACCTGGGCCAGGCGCGGCGTCGCGCCGCAGCAGGCCGTAGCTCGTGACGACGATGTCGGCGCTCGGCGGCTGCCGCGACCGGGTCGCCGCGGGTCCCGCCGTGATGCACCGCGACGCGCAGGTCCGGGGTGAACCGCTCGGCCTCGCGCATCCAGTTGCCGACGACCGATGTGGGTGCGACGACGAGCGTCGGGCCTTCGTGATCGTGGGCGCAGAGCGCGAGCAGCATCGCGGTCTTCCCGAGGCCCATGTCGTCGGCGAGGATCCCGCCGAGCTCGTTGCGCTCGAGCCAGACCAGCCAGTCGAGACCGTCGCGCTGGTAGTCGCGCAGCGGAACCTTGACCATCGCCGGCTCGGGGATACGCTCGGCCGGCTCCGGTCGCCACGTGCCGGCGAGCGCGCGGGCGAGCCAGCTCTCGGGGTCGAGGTCGAGCTCGAGCTCGGTGTCGTCGTCCGTCGGTGTCCGCGGCGGTCTCGAGCACCGTGGCCGCATCGGTGGTGCCGAGGCGCTTGACGAACTCGACGATGCGGGCGCGCTCGCCGTCGGCGAGCAGCGTGAAGCGGCCGCCGAGCGAGACGAGGTCGTGCTGGGACGTGACGAGCGCGTCGAGCTCGGCGGGGCTCAGCGTGGTGTCGCCGACCCGGACCTCACCCGTGAGGATCAGGTTGGCGACGTCGAAGCCGGTGGCCGTGCCCCGCACGCGGTAGCTGCGGCTCGACGTGTGCCGGCGCCCGAGGTGCGACGGCAGGAGCACCGAGATCCCTGCGTCCATGAGTCTTCGGCGCCGCGGTGTCCACGAGCCGCACGACGTCCTCGAGCGCGAGGGAGCGGCGGACCGGTTCGAGGTCCTTCAGCGCCGGCCACGCGCGCTGGGCGGCGGCCCACTCGACCTCGACGAGCGCGGCGACCGCGGGCACGGGGACCTGCAGCGCGTCGGCTGCGGCGTCGAGCGAGAGCTCGGGTTCCGGCGCCTCGGGGTCGAACGGGTCGAGCGGCTCGGGCGCGTCCACCCCGGGCTCGAGCTGCTCGAGCTCGGCCATCACCGCGGTGGCACGGCGCGGCGTGCAGGACCGGCACGAGCTCGAAGCCGCCGGTGACCTCCTCCAGGCGCAGGGAGAGCCGCGCGCCGGCGCCGCGGCGGCGCCGCGACCCGCTCGGCCCAGCGCGTGTACGTCGCGCTCGGTCGCCGACCCTCGAGCGCGGGCGGGACGGGTCCGAGCGCAGCGGAGGCGAGCGTGTGGATCAGGTAGCCGCAGAGGTCCTCGGCGTCGGGGTGCACCTCCTGGGCCGCGGCGAGCGCCTCGGCGAGGGTCGTCGCGGCCTTGCGGTCCGGGCGCCGCGATCCACGCGGTCGCGAAGTTGGGGAGCGGGCCGGGGAGCACGAAGCCCTCGGCCACGATGCGGCGCGCCGCGATGTACAGCTCGAGCAGCACGCCGAGCGCCGGGCGTGACCGGCCAGCGGGTCGCGATGATCTCGCGCAGCGCGTCCGACTCGTCGACCGCGACGCTCCATCGGCGCTCGAAGCCCGTCGGCGCGACCCAGAACGACTGGTGCACGGGCCGCGCCCCGGGCCCGATGATCGCCTCGAGGTCCTCGTCCTTGGGGGTCCGGATGCGCTCGTGGGGATCGGTGAGGAGCCACAGCTGGCCGCCGTCGAGGCGGGCATCCAGCACGACCCGCTCGTCGGGCTCCTTGGGCTGGGTCCGGGTCGCGCCCGCGGGCTGACTCGGGGGAAGTGCTGGCCGGGGGCATCAGTGCAAGGTATCGGGAGAACTCGGTCTCCACCGAAGGCGGGAGGGTCGGGTGCTCCGGTGCGAGCACGCCCGCCGAACACCCTCGGAGAGTGAGGGTGCGCCCGGGACACCTCGACGGGGCCGGGCGTTGCGCCCGGACCGTACGTTGGGGGCCACCTCGACGGGGGGCCCTTGGACCAGACTGCTGGCATCGACGACCGGACCGAGGGGGGACGGGTGAGCGACACCGCGACCGTGGACCCGGATGCGCTCCTGGCCGAGATCCTGCTGACGCCCGAGGGCAAGGCCGACCCGTATCCGCGCTACGCCGCGATCCGGGAGCACTCGGCCGGCGTTTCGCACCAGCATCGGGTTCGTCGTCGTCGGACGGTTCGACGACTGCCAGGCCGTGCTGCGCGACCCGCGCTTCGGCAAGGGCGACGCCGCGTCGGTCGCGGTCTGGGAGCGCTACGGGCTCACCGAGGCGGAGTGGTACGAGCGGTTCCCCGACTTCCAATGGGCAGTCGAGCTCGATGCTCGGGCTCGACCCACCCGATCACACGCGCCTGCGCCGGCTGGTGGCGAAGGCGTTCACCCCGAAGACGGTCGAGCAGCTTCGGCCCGACATCGTCCGGCTCACCGCGGCCCTGCTCGACGGGTTCGTCGGGGGTGGAGTGGTCGACATCATCCCCGAGGTCGCCCTGCGGCTGCCGATCGCCGTCATCTCCGAGATGCTCGGCGTTCCCGAGTCGTACTGGCCCGAGCTCCAGCCGTTGGTGCGCACCGTGGTCGCGACGCTCGAGATCTCTCCCTCGCTCGAGCAGGTCGAGGCGTCGGCGGCCGGCCGCGAGCGCGATCGCCGAGAAGTTCGAAGGGCTGATCGCCGATCGGCGTGCGCAACCGACCGACGATCTGCTCTCGCAGCTGATCCACGTCGAGGAGCAGGGCGACCAGCTGAACCACGACGAGCTGATCGCGACGGTCATCCTCCTCTTCGCGGCCGGATTCGAGACCACCACCAACCTCATCGGCAACGGGCTGCTCGCGTTGCTCGACCATCCCGGACGAGCTCCGGCGACTGCGCGACGACCGCACGCTTGGTCGGCACCGCAGTGGAGGAGCTGCTCCGCTGGGACAGCCCGGTCCAGCTCGACGGGCGCATGGCGTTCGAGGACCTCGAGCTGCACGGCGTGTCCGGTGCAGGCCGGCGAGCAGGTCGTCACCCTGCTCGGCGCCGCGAACCGCGACCCGCGCGTGTTCGACGATCCCGACCGCTTCGACGTCGGCCGTGCCGAGCTCGCAGCTCATGAGCTTCGGTGCGGGAATCCACTTCTGCCTCGGCGCGCCGTTGGCCCGGGCCGAGGGCCGCGTGGTGCTCGACCAGCTCCTGGACCGGTTCCCGGTGATCGAACCGGGCTGGGGCGACGAGCGCGACCGCGCTATCGCGACTCGCTCGTGCTGCGCGGCCTCGAGTCGCTCCCCGTCCACCTCGCCTGAGGTCGGCCGTCCCGTCGTCCGGGGGCCGTCACCGCGCCTGGTGCGCGAGCGCGGCGGCATCGAGGATCTCGACCCTGCCGCGGCGCAACGCGCAGGAAGGCGTTGTCCTCGGCCGCGCGCAGGGTGCGGTTCACCGTGGGTCGGGCGACGCCGGCGAGCTGGCCCAGGTCCTCCTGAGTGAGCGGGACGACGGTCGCGGGCTCCGTCGTCCGTGCCGAACAGCGCCGCGGCTTCGAGCAGCCGGCGGAGCACCCGCTTGTCCGCCGAGAGGTAGAGCGACTCGGAGAGCGCGATGGAGAGCCGGCGCACCTCCGCGACGAGTGCGTGGGTGAGCACGCGCTCCACCGCCGGATGGCGGTCGCGCAGCTCCTCGAAGTCGTTCGTGTGGATGCAGAGCGTCTCGACCGGATCGAGCGCGGCGATGGTCGCGTTGCGGGGTCCCGGGGTGATGAGCGCGAGCTCGCCGAAGAACTCGCCGGCGCAGATGATCCGGAGCATCGCCACCTCCCCGAGTGGCGTGGTGACCCGGACCGCGACGTGGCCCTTGGCGACGAGGTGCATCGTGTCGCCGGGGTCGCCCTCGTGGAAGATGACCTCGCCCTTGGCGAACTTCCGCCGCCGCGCGATGGCCAGCAGCTCACGGCGGTCGGGCTCCGAGAGGACGCTCAGCAGCGACGATTCCACGGGTGAGGTCTAGACCGACGGCGGGCTCCGTGCGAGCACCGGCCGCGACCGCAGGATCCGCTGGCCGGTGCTCGCATGGCCATTCGCCGGACTGTCGGCTGAGTCGGGGCGGGCTCGACGGGGGCGCCCTCGGGTGCCGGACGCGACCGGATCGGACCGATGTGGTGGTGCGGCCGTCGGTAGTACCTTGCCGCGCCATGGCGACGATCTTTCATGATGCCGACGCGGATCTCGGGGTGCTCGCGGGCTCCTCGATGGCAGTCGTCGGGTACGGGAACCAAGGCCGGTCGTGGGCGCTCAACCTGCGCGACTCGGGCTTCGACGTCCGGGTCTGCGTGCGGGCGGACGCGTCGAGGGAACAGGCTGCGACCGACGGGTTCACCCCCGGGAGCCTCGAGGACGCGAGCGACGCCGACGTCGTGTGCGTCCTCGTCCCGGACGACGTCATCCCGTCGCTCCCGATGACCCGCACCGAGCACGGGCTGACCATCGTCGCGAGCGGTTACACGCTGGCGTTCGACCGCTTCGACCCAGCCGGCGACGTCGGCATGGTCGCGCCGCGGATGCTCGGCCCCGAGGTGCGCAGCTGTTACGAGGAGGGCATCGGGTTCATCACGGCGATCGGGGTCCACCGCGACGTGACCGGTGACGCGCCGGCGCGGACGCTCGCGGTCGCGAAGGCGATCGGCGGGTTGCGCCAGGGGGCGATCGACCTCAGCCCGATGCAGGAGGCGGTGCTGGACCTCGCGGTCGAGCAGGCGCTCTCACCCGCGCTCACGCTGGTGAACGGGACGTTCGTGCAGGTGATGCTGGAGCAGGGGATCCCGCTCGAGGCGATCATCACCGAGCTCATCCTCTCGGGTGAGGTCGAGCGCACGATGCGCCTCGTGCGAGAGTCGGGGTACGCGCACCAGTTCGGCTTCCACTCGCCGACGAGCCAGTACGGCCAGCTCACCCGGCGCGACGAGTACGACGGGACCGAGATCGGCGCGACGATGCGCCGGCTCGTCGACGACATCACGTCCGGTCGCTTCGCCGACGAGTGGGACCGCGAACGCGACGCCGGCTACCCGAACCTCACCCGGCTGCGCGAGCAGCACGCCGGTGCCGCGGTCGCGGAGTTCGAGACCGCGCTGCGCCGCCAGCTCGGCGAAGGCGCCATCCCCACCCGCCTGATCCGGCGACCCGATCGACGGGGCGGGGTTCGTGCTACTCGGGGAGGTGGCAGACGGCTTCGACGTTGTTGCCGTCGGGGTCGCGGACGAACGCGCCGTAGTAGTTCGGGTGGTACTCGGGCCAGACCCGCGGCTCGTGGAGCACCTCGGCGCCGGTCGCGACCGCCGCGTCGAAGAACGCGCTGCACCTGGCGGACCGGTCCGTCGGCGACGAACGCGACGTGGATCTCGCGGTTGGCGACGTCGGCGCTCAGCGGCCCCAGCCAGAACGACGGCTTGCCGTCGATGCCGAAGCCGACGACCTCGCCGAAGTCCATGATGCGGGTGCCGCCGAGCGGCGCGAGCACCGCGTCGTAGAACGTCGCGCTCGGCGGCGACGTCGGCGCACTGGATCGAGAGGTGATCAAGCATGACGGTCGAGCGTATCGGGGGCGCGTCGCTGCGCTCGGTGGTCGGTTCCGTGAAATTCCTGCGGGTCGATCCGCTCGCCGGGGTCGCACCGGGCGTCGTAACGTCCCCGGCGAGGTCCCTACCGAGCGTGTGCCCGCCCAGGTCCGCACGGTGGGGGCCTCACCTTCTCTCGTCGCCGCGCTCGCCGGAGCTGGTCCCGGCGTCGACCGCGGTCGGTCAGGCGACGGTGACGCGGGTCAGCGTGCTGAACGAGCAGAGGTAGAGGTCGCGGCCGAAGCCCGCGGCTCGGGAACACCACGGACTGGAGCGGGCTGGCCGTGTCCGCCCGGGCCTTCTCGGTCGCCGGTCTCGATGTCGAGGACGACGACCTGGTCGGCGAACCGCTCGTGGTCGTAGTCCGCGGTGACGAGCTCGCCGGTGTCGGGGAACCGGATCATGTGCGACGCGTGGTGCTGGGCCCGCGACCAGCGCGGCTCGAGCTCGCCGGCGTCCGTGATCGAGAACCCGGCGAGCACGCCGTTGCTGCTGTCGAAGCCCGACCGCGATGCCCCGCTCCGGATCGACGACGGGCGGGTTGGCGACGATCCCGTTCGGCCGCCCGCAGATCTCGGTGAGCGTGACCGCGCCGGTGGCAAGGTCGACGCGCACGAGGTGCAGCGGCGCGCCGGAGATGCCGAGGCCGCGGAACGATCCGGCGTAGCGCTCGCTGCCGTTGCCGTTGTCGAGGAACCACGCCGCGCCCGCGTCGATGACCGCGTCCCAGCCGTAGCCCTGACCGTCGAGGTGGCGGTACCGCGGCTGGAACCCGTCGTCGAGCTCGAGCGAGGCGCGCGGCGCCGTCCCACCGCACGCGGAACAACGACGTGTCGCCGACGACGTAGATGTCGTTCCCGTCCGCGGAGAGCCGCGCGATCGACCGTTCGGGCAGTGTGAGGCGAGCGACGATCTCGAGCGCGTCGGGTTCGAGGACGAGGAGCTCGGTCGGATCGGGCGACGGTCCGGTCCCGCCCGGGAAGCGTGCCGCCGAAGTCCTTGGTCGCGAGGTGGCCGTCGGGCAGGATCACGAAGCTGTTGTACGGACGGTTGCGTGGGAGCTGTCGCGTCGCGATCGGCACCGTGTCCGGGCCGAGGCGGTGGACGTGCCGGCCGAACGCGACGTAGAGCGATCCGTTCGCGTGCGCGGCCAGTGCCGCCGGGCCAGGTCGGCCCGCCCGGGAGGTCGGGGGAGCGCACGACGGGCTCGAGTGTCTCCGGGATCGATCTGCTCGACCCACGAGATCGCGTCGTCGCCGCCGGTGTGGCGCAGCAGGTACGCCTCGCCCGGATCGCGCAGCACGACCATCGTCGCGACCGGGACCTCCCGCGACACGACCTCGAGCCGTTCGCCCGGGCGCGAGCCCGAGGCCGGCGCCGCCGTGCGGTGCCTGGGTCCGGCGCGGGCCGCCGTCCTCGCCGGGCCAGCGGCTCGGCCAGTAGCCGGGCGCCGCCGGACCGGGTCACGGACGCCTGCGATCGACGGGTCGGCTCGACCCGCTGGCTGCTCGACCCGGTAGAGGTCGATGGGGTCGGGGATGCCCTTCATCATCACCGGGCCCAGCTCGATGAACTCGAACGCCCCGTCGAGCACCGGGTCGCCGTCGGACCCCACTGCGCGTCCAGCATGCTGCCGGAGCAGAGCAGCTCGCCGGGCGCGGCGATGTCGACGATCCGCGCCGCGACGTTGACGTCGTGGCCGATGAGGTCGTCGCCGCGGCGCGCCGGCCGGCCCCAGTGCAGCCCGGCGCGCACCCAGAGCGGCATCTCGTCGGCGGTCGCGGCGCGCTCGAAGCCGTCGAGGATCGCGATGCAGGCGGCGACCGCGACCTCCGAGTCCGGGAAGAACAGCAGCAGGCCGTCGCCGAGCTCCTTCACGACGCGCGCGCTCGGCCGGCAGCGCGGCGCGCACGATGACGTCCTGCGCCCGAGGACCGCCAGCGCGTCCTGGTCGCCGCGGGTCGCGGTGTACTCGGTGAACCCGACGAGATCGGTGAAGGCGATCGCGCCCTCGACCGGCGGCGCCGCTCATCCGACGCGCGACCTTGAGGTCACCGCTGACCGAGCGCGCGGTGATCTCGAGGTCGTCGCCGCGTCTCGACGTCGACCTGGACGCTTCCCGCTCGCGCTGCGGTGGCTGCACGTTCGGCTTGATGCCGTCCGGCACCGCGACATCGATCTGTCCCGGACACGGTCTCGAGCCGGAGCGGGCCGGTACCGGTGACCGTCACGTCGATCGCGCCGCTGACCGTCTTGGCCGCCACCGCGGCCGCGAGCGTCGTCGATCTCGATGCGGCCGGAGTCGCTCGCGACGCGCACGTCGCCGTCGGCGCGACCGATGCGGATCGTCGCGCTCTGCGACCCGGCCCGGACGGCGCCGTGGCTCAGATCGACGTCGATCCGGCCGGAGTGCGAGCGCGCGTCGACCGACGCGACCTCCTCGACCCGCACGTCCGCGCTCGAGGTGGTGATGCTCACGGCGCCGAAGCTCCCGGCCAGCTCGATGTCGCCCGAGTCGCTGCCGACGACGACGTCCGTGCCGGTCGGCACCCGGACCGTGAACGAGTCCGAGTCACCGCGCACCACCAGCTCCGGCGGACTCGACCCCGCGGGACCTGGGTTCGGAGGTGGACGTGGAGCGGCCGTGAGCTGGTGATGGTCGTCGCGTGCTTCGGCGATGACCTCGACCCGGCCGGAGCCGACGGTGATCCGTACCCGCTCGGCCATGAGCAGCCTAGGTCCCGAGCGCGGCCTTCACCGCCGCGGCGACCCGGCCTCCGCTCGCCTCCGCGCCGGCGCGGGCCCGCACCGCCTTGATCACCTGGCCCATCGCCTTGCCGCCGGTCGCGCCGCCGGCCTGGGCGGCCGCGACCTCCTCGGCGACGATCGCGTCGAGCGCGGCGTCGTCCATCTCGGTCGGCAGGTAGCGGTCGAGCACCTTGGCCTGGGCCCGCTCGCGCTCGGCCAGCTCCGCCCGCCGGCCCTGCTCGTAGAGCTCGGCCGCCTCGGCCCGGCGCTTGGCCTCGCCCCGCAGGAGCTCGACGATCTGCGGGTCGGTGAGGATCACCGGCGTGTCGCCCGCGACCTCGGCCTTCTGGATCGCGGCGAGCGCGAGCCGGATCGTCGCGACGGTGATCTCGTCCTGGCTGCGGATCGCGTCGGTGAGGTCCGCGCGCAGCTGTTCCTTGATGAGCTGGTCCTTCGCGGTCGTCGGCCACGGTCAGGGCTCCAGCACGACGACGGGGATGTCGCGGTCGGTCTTGCGTTGGTAGCCCGCGTAGTTGTCGTGGTCGGCGACGATCCGCGGCCACAGGACCGCCTTCTCGTCGGCGTCGGCGACGCGGGCGGTCATCGGTCCGGGTCGTGCCGCCCATCGTCACCTGCACCTGTGGGTGGTCGCGCAGGTTGAGGAACCAGGCCGGGTTGCGGTCGTCGCCACCCTTCGACGCGACCAGCATGATCGTGTCGCCGTCCTGGAGCGGGCTCGTGAGCATCGTGGTGCGGGCCTGCCCGCTCTTGCGCCCGGTCGTGGTGAGCATCAGCACCGGCATCCCCGCGCCCCGATTGAGCAGCTTGCCCCGGCTCGCCCGGAACACGGCTTCGTGCAGCCGGGTCACCGCCTTGATGTAGAGGTCCTTCCCATTGGCCATGGCCGCACACTACGCGGCCGGTCCGGGCCGCCGTCGGCGAACGAGAAACCGCCACTCGGGGTCCGGTCGGCCTAGCGTGCCGGCTCCGTGGTGGACATCTCCAGCCGACCGGCGCCGCCGCGTTGGCCGAGCGGACCGACGTTGCTCGCGATGCGCATGCTCGAGGCCACCAACGTCAGCGTGTTCCGTTGGTCGAAGGGTCGCGTCGGCGGATCGTTCGGTGGTGCGCCGGTGATCCTGCTGACGACGAGCGGGCACCGCACCGGCGCCCGGCAGACCCGGCCGCTGCTCGCGCTCGACGACGACGGCACGTGGATCGTCGTCGGCCCGCAGGTCGGTACGGTCGACGACCCGCGACTGGTACGAGAACCTGCTCGCGTACGAGCGCTTCCAGCGCTCCGGGCGGCGGCTGCGGCGAACGCGCCGGTGCTCATCGCGCCCGAGGTCGAGTACTGGGGTGATCGCCGCGTCGCCGTGCGCGCCGATGTCGGTCGCGAGTGACGGAGCGGTCCCGACTGGTGGGCCCGGACTGATCGAGGTGTTCCCGCGCTTCGACGCGTTCCAGGCCCGTGTCCCGGAGCACCAGATCGATCTGCTCCGGCTCACGCCCTTCGTCTACTGAGCCGAACCCTCCGGGGCCCGGCCGCGGCGGGCCCGCTGCGCGCCGCTGGTCTCCGGGACGTTTCGGTAGAGGCCGAGCAGGAGCAGGTCGTAGCCGATCTTCATGCCGCCGGCGATGAGCAGCGGCCAGCCGAACGTCGAGTGGGTCAGCAGCACGCCGGCGAGCAGGGGAGTCGCGGCCGACGCCAGGCTCCGGGGCACGTTGGTGACGCTCGACGCCGCGGCCCGCTCCGGCGCGGGCACGACCGCCATGACGAACGACTGGCGGGCCGGCACGTCCATCTGCGCGAAGAGCGACCGGATCAGCAACAGCGCGATCGCGATCTCGCCGGTCGGTGCGAACGCGGCGAGCGCGAGCAGCGCGTTCGCGGGGAGGTGGGTGAACACCATCGTGCGGACGAGGCCGAAGCGCGACCGCGAGCCGGGGCGCGAGCAGCTGGGAGAAGCCACCGAGCAGACCCGCGGCGAAGAACACCGCGCCGGTCTGCGCCGCGGAGAGGTCGAAGCGCAGGTGCAGCCACAGCACCAGCAGCGACGTCACGACGAACCCGCTCCCGGCGGAGTCGAGCTGAACAGCCCCGCGAGCTCGAGCACCGTGCGCCGTGACGATCGGAGCACGCCTCGCCGGGCCGCCGGGCGACGAGGCCGCGAGCGGCTCCCGATCCTCGTGCAGCCGGCGGTAGATGAAGAAGATCACGGCGCCGGCGGTCGCGTACAGCAGGAACGACGCGCGTTGGGTGTCGGTGACGCTCCAGTCCATCTGGTGCGCGATGGCTTCCGGCGCGATCGACACGAGCGCGCCGAACGCGCCGGCGAAGATCGCGAAGAGGTTGTAGACCGCGAACAGCCGGGGCCGGTGCAAGCGCATCCACGTGGCCCGCGACGAGCGCCTGCTCGGTCGGCAGGAACACGCTCACGTCGCCGGCCGACGGGTTGAGCGTGCCGACGACCGCGACGACGAGCAGCGGCCAGAACCAGATGATGCCGGCGAAGCCCACGCCCGTCGCGACCATCATCGCGGTGGCCGCGAGCAGCAGGGTGCGCAGCGGGAACCGGTGGCTCGTGAAGCCGAAGCCCGAGGGTGAGCACCGCGGAGCCGATCGAGCGTCCCGGTGACGATCGCGCCGACCTCGACCGGCGAGAACCCGAGCCCGGTCAGGTACTGGGCGAGCAGCACGCTCACGAACCCGTCGGCGAACCCGCGGATCGTGCGGCCCGACGACGATGCGCCCGACGTCCGGTGACGCGGCGGGAGGCAGCAGGCGAGGCATCGCGCCTCGACCCTACGGGACGGTGCAGAGCCGCTCACCCGCCCCGTGAGGCGAACCTCGTCCGGAGCTCGGCCGGTCGATCGAGCCCGATCAGGGGGCTCGGGCGGTCAAGGGTCAAAGCGCTTGCGGTACCAGAGCGCGGCATCGCCGACGGGGTAGTCGTCGACCCGGCCGACGAGCTCGTAGCCCCGGCGGGTGTAGCGCTCGCCGCCGGCGCCGGCAGTTCGCGGCGTGGGTGAACAGGACGATCTGCGCGGCAGCCCCGGCGGACCGCCTCGGCCTCGGCGGCGTCGAGCAGCGCGGTGGCCAGGCCTGGCCACGCCGCGGCGTCGTCGACCCAGAGGTGCTGGAGCTCGGCGCAACCGCCCCAGGTCCAGCCGGAGACCCCGGCGACGACCGCGCCGTCGTCGTCCCGGACGAAGATCGCGAGCTGGGTCTCGGGCTCCGCCGGCATCCCGGTGACCGCCGCGGTCTGCTCGGCGACGCCGCGCCTCGAGGAACGCGACGTCCGCCGGATCCGGATCGACTTCCACCACCAGCTTCATCTCCACCGTCTGGTCGGCGACGCGGGCTCAGTCCGCGAGGAGGAGCTGCTCCAGCAGCGCGGCGTCGTCGAAGTAGTTGCGGAAGGCGCTGATCAGGTCGCCGCGGAACTCGGCGAACGTGGCGCCCGCGAGCACGACGCGGCTGCCGGTCGGCTCGATCGTGACGTCGTCGCCGACCACGAGCGGACCGGTGAAGTCCGCGCCGATGCGCCACTCCGCGATCGCGTTCTCGCCGATGATGTACACCGCGTCGAACGAGATCACGATGTTCGACAGCACGTCGTGGCGGTCACCGAACTCCTCGGCGAGCTCCGCGAGCGACGTGATCGCGAGGTTGGGGGACCAGCCGACGACGTCCTCGGTGAAGGTCTCGTTGAGCTTGCTGTCATCGCCGGTGACCGCGGCCTCGAGGGCCTGGACGAGGACGGTCTCCTTGGTTGCCGTAGGCACGATCGAGCTCCTGAGCTGCTCGGTCTTCTCTCACCCGAGAGAAGAGGGACGAAGGGAGGTGGAGCGAGAGGAAGTGGAGCGAGGGTTGGTCAGATGCCGAGGAGCTTGGCCTTGGCGGCGTGAACTCCTCGTCGGTCAGCACACCCGAGTTGTGGAACTGCCACCAGCTGGTCGAGGTCCGCGGTCGCGCCGCTCGGCGCGGGCGGGGTCGGGGGTGCGTACGCCGGCGGCGGTGCCGGCTGCTGGGCCGCGTAGCCTCCTGCGCCTGCTCGTTGACCTGCGCCTGCTGCTCGCCCTTCTTGCCCATGTGGTAGGCGGTTCCGGCGACGGCGGCTCCTGCGGCCACTCGCATGAGCGGGCGGCGGCGGCGCATCATCAGTCCCATGTCGTGCTCCTCGGGTTGATTGCGTTGGACTCGGGTCCGGTCGGTCCCCCTGGTCGAGGCTCCGGCGGCGTCACGCTAGACCGAATCGCCCGCGTCGCTTCCGGCGCGACCGCATGAAACCACTTCGGGCACTCGGGCGTCGTCATCCGCATCGGATGAAAGCCGACTGCCCAACCCGCCCGGCCGGCCACGCTCGCCGACGAGCGGTTCCGTGGCAAGCGGCCTGGTGGGGTGCTCAGAATCGGGCAGGGTGACTCCGAGCACCGCACCACCAGCCCGTGCCCCAGTTCTATCCCGAGCAACCTTGCGAAACCTGAACCAGCTGTCTCACCGCGCTCCCTCTGGCGTGGGTCCTCCGCTGGTGCCACCAGCCGCCGTGGGGTCGGCGGTCAGTCGGGTCCGGTGAGGATCACTCGGTGACCCCGGTCCCACTTGAAGTAGTTGAAGCTCCAGTTGACCAGGACGACCACCCGGTTCCGGAACCCGATCAGGAACACCAGGTGCAGCCCGAGCCAGCTGAGCCAGCCGAGGGTTCCCCAGAGGCGGATCCCGAACGGCAGCTCGGCGACCGCGGACCGGCGGCCGATCGTCGCCATGATCCCTTTGTCGACGTAGTGGAACCTCCGGGTCGACCGGTTGCGGGTCCGGCGCACAATGTTGCGCGCGGTGTGCCGGCCGGCCTGCATCGCGACCGGTGCGAGCTGTGGGTACGGCTTGCCGTCCGGGCCGATGGCGGCGGCGAGATCGCCGATCACGAACACCTCCGGATGGCCCGGAACGGTGAGGTCGGCGTTGACCGAGATCTCGCCCCGCTCGGTCGTCGCGAGCCCGAGGGCGGATGCGATCGGGTTGGCCTTGACCCCGGCGCTCCACATGACGGTGTGCGCGCGGATCACGCTCCCGTCGCCGAGTCGCACCTCGTCGGCCTCGACGGACGCGATCGACGTGTCGAGCCGGACCTCGACCCCGCGGAGCTCGAGCTCCACCACCGCCTCGATCTGTGACTCGGACGAAAAGCCACCGAGGACGTGCTCGGTCATCTCGACGAGGACCACGCGCGCGCGACTCACGTCCAGGTGCTTGAAGTCCCGCACGAGCACCTTCGTGAACAGCTCGGCGAGCGCGCCGGAGAGCTCGACGCCGGTCGGTCCGCCGCCCGCGACCACGAACGTGAGCGCGCCGTCCTCGATCAGCGACGGATCCGCGTTGGCGGCTTCGAAGCGCGCCGAGCACCGTGCTGCGCAGCCGGGTCGCGTCGGAGAGCGTCTTGAGTGGGAGAGCGTGCTCGGCCACGCCGGGAACCCCGAAGTCACTGCTCACGGCCCCGGCCGCGAGCACGAGGTAGTCGTACGGGAGTGGCGAGCCTTCGTCGACCAGGACCTCGCGGCGCTCGAAGTCGACACCGTGCACGTTCGCCATGCGGGCCTCGACGTTGAGGTCGTCCTGCACGATGCCGCGCAGGTTCGGCGCGATGTCGTCGGGAGCGAGGCCTGCGGTCGCGACCTGATAGAGCAACGGCGAGAACGTGTGGAAGTTGTGGCGGTCCACGATCGTGACGTCGACTGGTGCCTTGGCCAGCGCCCGAGCCGCACAGATCCCGCCGAAGCCCGCGCCGACGATGACCACCTTGGGCAGCTGCGTCATGGGTTCACTCAATCAGGTCTCTCCCCGTCGGGCCACGAGGCCGCGCACGAACGCCGCCTGCCCCGCGTGCTGAAGGTCGTCTGCGATGACGCTGACCAGACGGACTCCGAGCGTGACGGGCGGGTCCCACGAGGTGTCGACGACGCGGTCGAGCTCGACGTCATCGAGTCCCCGCACGAAGTCCACCGTCCGGTCGTGGACCGCGTCGTGGTACGCGGTCAGCAGCTCGCCCGAGGCGACCCGGACCGCGGCAACCTCCTCCGATGTGTGGTCGTAGCCGGTGGCCGTCGGTTCGAACGGGAGGCCGAACCGATCGGCCCACCCCTGCGCGGTCCAGCACTGCTCGCTCCCAGCGACGTCTGCGACATGGTCGTCCTGGATCCGGGTCAGGTGCCAGATGAGCCATGCGATGGAATTGGCGTCCCGGTCCGGCCTGGCGCAGAGCTGTTCGACGTCGAGCCCGTCGACCACCTGGGCCACCACACCGCGGACGCGTTCGAACGCGTCGATCAGCACGTCGCTCGTGTCCATCCGCACTCCGATCTGATCGCCGTCGAGGCCCCTCCGGTCGGGTGGGCGGCCAGACCGGCAGTCTCCCCCGAGTCCGGTCGCCACACACGCCGAACGGACCGATCGGCCCGGGTCGCCTGGGCGTCGGGGGCCGCGATGCGAGAGGCTGGAGGTGTGCACGAAGGGAGCGGCTGAGCGGTGTGGCTCGACTGGCATTGGGCGGTCGGGCTCGCGATCGGGCTCGGGGTTGCCGGCATCGCGGCGCGGTGGTCGTCGATCGGCTGGGTGCGCAGCGCGGGTGCGTTCGCCGCGCGAGACCGCGCTGGTGCTCGCGCTCTACGCCGTGTGGAACTACGCGGGCCGGCTCTCGCTCGTGCATGTCGACGAGGCGTTCTCGCACGGTCGCTGGGTCTGGCGCACGGAGCACTGGCTCCACCTGCCGAGCGAGGTCTCTTTCCAAGCGCGGTTGCTGCCGTACCCGGACGTCATGCGCTTCCTCAACGCCTACTACGCGGTGCTGCACGTGCCCGCGCTGCTCGCGTGCCTCGTCTGGCTCTTTGTCACCCATCGCGACCAGTACCCGAGCGTGCGCACCACGCTCGCGTTGACCACGGGCGCGTGCCTGCTCGTGCAGTTCGTTCCAGTCGCGCCGCCCCGGATGTATCCCGGTCTCGGCTTCGTCGACGCCGGCCAGGTCTTCGGGCCCACCGTCTACGGCAAGGTCGGCACCGGGATCTCCGACCAGCTCTCCGCGATGCCGTCGGTCCACGTCGCCTGGGCGGCGCTGGTCGCGCTCGCGGTGATCGTCGCCGGGACCAGCACGTGGCGCTACTGGATCCTGGCCCACCCGTTCCTGACCATCGTCGCGGTGACCGCGACCGCGAACCACTGGTGGCTCGACGGCATCGTGGCGATCGCGATCCTCTTCGCGTCCTTCGGGCTCGACCGGGCCGCCCGCGCCGGAATTGCCAGGATCCGGGCTCGGCCCGAACGAGACCCACGAACCGAGCCGCCACCTGAGCTCGAGCCGGCGCCCGACGGGGTGCCGACGCCGGTATGACGGCGGGTCAGATCTGGGAGAGGCCGCCTTCGGCCGGCACCTTCGCCCGGAGGGTTGTCGCGCCTGCGACCCGGTCTTAGGGTGGACGGGGCAGGGAGCAGCGAGCAGCGCAGGGGAGCAGCGAGCAGCAGGGAGAAGCCATGACGCTGACCGAGGGTGTCGTCGATTCATTGCGCGCGACGTTCCGAGGGCCGCTCGTCGGACCCGGCGACCCGGACTACGACGCCGCTCGGAGCGTATGGAACGCGATGGTTGACAAGCGTCCCGCGGTCGTGGCGCGCTGCACCGGTCCCGCGGACGTCGTCGCGGCCGTCAACTTCGCACGTGAGCACGAGCTGCTGACCGCGGTGCGCGGTGGCGGGCACAGCGCGGCGGGGAACGCGACGTGCGACGACGGCATCGTGATCGACCTGTCGCTCATGAAGGGGATCCGGGTCGACGAGCAGACCCAGACCGTGCGCGCCCAAGGTGGCGTCACCTGGGGGGACTTCGATCACGAGACGCAGGTGGCCGCGCTCGCAACCCCAGGTGGCGTCATCTCGACGACCGGGATCTCGGGGCTGACCCTCGGTGGCGGCTTCGGCTGGCTCACCCGTCGGTTCGGGCTCTCGTGCGACAACCTGCGCTCGGTCGACCTCGTCACGGCCGCAGGTGAGCAGCTCGTCTGCCGCGAGGACCAGAACGCCGACCTGTTCTGGGCGTTGCGCGGTGGCGGCGGCAACTTCGGGGTCGCGACGAGCCTCGAGTACGACCTGCATCCCGTAGGCCCGCTCGTGCTCGGTGGGCTCATCGGCTGGCCGCTCGATCGGGCGACGGAGATCCTCCAGTTCCACCGCGAGCAGACGCGCCACGTGCCCGACGAGCTCGGCATCTCCGCCGTGTTCGTCACCGCGCCGCCGTTGCCGTTCGTGCCCGAAGCCCTGCAGTTCAAGCCCGCGATCGCGATCATCATGTGCTGGTCGGGCGACATCGACGAAGGCCGCGAGGTCGTGAAGCCGTGGCTGGACCTCGCGCCGCCGATCCAGATGGTCGACGCGATGCCCTACACGTTCATGCAGTCGATCCAGGACGATCTCGCGCCAAAGGGTCGCCAGAGCTACTGGAAGTCGGGCTACCTGGCCGAGCTGACCGACGACGCGATCCGCGGCGGCGGTCGGAGTCGCAGGCCAGGTTCCGTCCCCGTTCAGCCTCGCGGAGATCGTGCTGTTCGGAGGTGCGGTCGCACGCGTGGGCGCGGATGACACCGCGTTCGGTCAGCGGGACGGCCGGTTCCTCTTCAACACGATCTCGATGTGGGAGGACTCCACCGCGACCGACGCGAACGTCGCGTGGGCTCGCGGGTTCTACGACGCCCTCGAGCCGTTCGCGACGGAAGGTGTGTACGTGAACTTCCTCTCCGAGGAGGGCGACCAGCGCATCGTCGAGGCGTACGGGTCCGACAAGTACGCCCGTCTGGGTCGCATCAAGGCCGAGTACGACCCCGACAACCTCTTCCACCTCAACCAGAACATCCCACCCGCCGGCTGAGCCAAACGCGACTTGAGCGGGGCAGCGCGTCAGCGGCGCTCCTCCATCACCTCGGCAAACCGCTCCCACGAGAGCTTGGCGGGGATCTGCGCGGCGCGCGGGTACCAGTCGACGCCGCCCTGGCTCACACGCAGCTCGCCGAGCTTGCCGTCGTCGTCGAACACCTCGAACACAACGTCTGCATGCTGGACCATCTTCGTCGTGGGGATCTTCATCTCCACCTTGTGCGACGGCATGGGCGACTTCCTCTCTCGACGAGCTCGGGGACCGATTGCGAAGTGGGACTGTCGACGAAGCGGTGACGCTCAGACTTCGTGTGGATCTCGATGCGCGGAGCCGCTCACGCGAGGTGACTCTCCACCGCCCGGACCTTCGCGGTCAGCGCGTCCGTCACCCCCGGCCGCACGTCGAGCTTCATCGAGACGCTCACCCTTGGCGCGTCGTCGAGCACACGCTCCACGCAACGTCGGATCAGGGCCATCACCTCTTCCCAATCGCCTTCGACGTTCGTGAACATCGCGTTCGTCTCGTTGGGAAGGCCGCTGGAACGAACGATGCGGACGGCCTCGGCGACGGAATCGCTGACCGAGTCACCGGCGCCGAGTGGAGTGATGGAGAAGGCTGCAAGCATGCCGCGGAGTTTTTCACCGATTCACGTGCTGGACTGGCCTGGCCACCACGGCAGACCACCACCACAGCACCTGAAGGAGTGGGTCGATGACCGAAGACGCGCCGCTCGAGCCGGTCGCGCCGGAGCCGGAGCCGCAACCGGAGCCACCGGCCGCGACCACGGATACCACGCAATCCGTTCCCGCCGCCACGGCGACCGGAACCCCGCCCTGGCCGTCGCCGGCGGCTGTCCCGCCCCCGCCCCGACGGGGCACGGTCGCGGTCCCGATCTGGCTCCTGATGGTCGTCGGCGCCCTCGTCTTCGGCCTGATCGGCTTCGGGATCGGTTGGATCGCCGCTCCGGGCGACGACCACGGCACCACCATGCGGCCCGGCCGCGGCTTCCCCATCGGGCCCGGCGGCGCGTTCGGGATTCCCGGGAACGGGTCGAACGACGGGAACGGCAACGGCTCGAACAACGGCGGCGGGAACCGCGGCAACAACGACCAGCCCACCATCCCGAGTCCCACGCTCCGGGGCGCGTTCCTCGGAGTGGCCACGGAGGCCTCCACGGACCCGAACGGCGCCAAGATCCTACGCGTCGTCCCGAGCTCGCCCGCTTCCGACGCGGGCCTCAAGGTCGACGACGTGATCACGAAGGTCGACGACCACGACATCGCGAACCCACAACAGCTCGCGACCAGGATCTCCGCGCACCAGCGAGGGGACAAGGTGACGATCACGTACGTGCGCGACGGCAAGACGGACACGGCCGACGTCACCCTGACGAACCGCGCCTCGATCGACCCCACTCCGAGCACCACTCGCCCGGGGCTCTGACCCGACGGATCAGGGCCGATGTGGGTCGGGCGCCGGCGGCCGTGGCCGGGGGTGCCCGGAAACCGGCGGGGGTTCCTCGTGATGCGGTGACGCGCGCACGGTCCGGTGGCCGGTCGTGAAGTCCAGGGCCACGCTGCCGTCACGGTCGGCGATCGTCATGGTCTTCGCGTCGAACGCCGTGTGGCTCCACGGGTTGTCGTAGCGGGCGTACCCGTCGATGGGCGCGGCTGCACCCTTGACCGTCAACGGGGCCGTGCTCCCGAACGTGAGTGGACCCTCGGTGGGGGAGTCCCACGCCACGTCGAATCCGCCGGGCAACCCGCTCGCGGTGAGCGGGCGCACCGACACCTGGGGCGTGTGGCTGAGCACCGCGGCGCGGAACGCGTCGAACGACCCGAACTTCGCCGCGTCGCCGACCTGCGTGATCCAGGTGTCGTCGGGACCACCGGACGGCGACGAGATCGAAGGGCTGGGTCAGACCGTGGGTGAAGATCCCAGGGTCGCTGTACGTGCGCCAGTGCGTCGGTCGCCACGACCACAGCGCGACGTACCCGTTGCCCCGCTGGCCGAACGTCCAGCCACCTGCTTGGACGACCCGGTCGAACCGTTCCTGCGGAAAGTACGCGTGCGTGTAGTCCAGGTAGCCGAACGAGTCGAGGGGCGGACCCGATGGCACGAACGCCGGTGCGTAGAGGCTCATCGAGACCGCACCCTGCTGCGCGGCGCGCGGGAGTGAGCCGTCGCCGGTCCAGTAGCCGTCGCTGTCCGGCCACTGCGTCCCGGACTGTGGCTCGTTCTTCGGATGGGTCGTGAACACGATCGCGTGCTCGTCGAGCGTCGCCTGGGAGATGTGGGCCTGCTCGCTGAAGTCGCCCGGTCGGTACGACTGGGCGGTCGAGAGCATCACGTCCGGGCTCCGGTAGGTGGTGGTGTTCACCTCGGTCAACAAGCCGAACGAGATCTGCGAGGCGAGCGACTGCGCCAGCGAACGCTCGACCGCGGGATTGCCGCCGGCGATGTCGACGAGCGGCTTGAACGGCGAGAAGAAGTCGGACTGCCAGAGGTTGTACTTGTCGAGCTCCGCGACCGTCGTCGGGACCAGCTGCCAGGTCGTCAGCGCGCCGCGCTCCCACCAGAACGGGATGTTCGCCGGGTCGTCGAAGCTGTAGCCGTACGGCGCAACCGGATCGGGCGTCACCGGCGCGTGGGGATCGAGCGGTACACCCATCCGCTCGCGGTCCACGGTGGTTGCGGTGCTCTGCGCGACGCGGAGCAGCACGGCCGGCATGCGGTATCGGCGGGCCCGCGCGAACAGGGTTGCGCCCGCATCCCCGCTGGAGGTGTACGGCAGGGAGGTGTCGTCGAACAGCAGCTTTGCCATCCCGAACACGTCCTCGTCCTCGGCCACGCTCTTGTCCTTCATGTACGAGCGGCCGTGGGTCGCGCCGTTGTTCCCCTTCTGCAGGTGCAGTGCGATGTCGAAGAGCAACAGATCCAGGATCCCGGACGCCGCGCTCGACCCTTGCAGGATCGTTCGCGAACTCGACGAAGGTCAGCAGCGCGTCGGCGGTCTTCTGGTAGTAGACGTCCGAGTGCCACTCTGTGAACCCGAACCGGGCCTTCTCGGTGAGCCACTGATCGATGAGCCCGGCGGCGCGCGCCCGGTGTTCGGCCCCTGTCTTGCCATCGTTGCCGAACGTCGCCTGCGGGAACGTCTGGCCGGCCAGGTACTCCTCGACGTGGTAGATCATCGCGTGGTTCTCGGTCCAGTAGTACCGCTGATCGACGATCCCGGCGGGTTGTGGATCCGTGTACCAGTACTTGAACGCGAGGACGCGTTGAGCGATTGCGTTGCGGACGTCCGGCGTGAGCTGGCTGCCGTTCCCGAACCACAGGTTCATCAGGTACAGCAAGTCGAAGTCCGAGGTGTCGACGAAGCTGTCGATGCGGCTGAAGGAGTTGGCCAACGTCGCCGGCGTGACCGCGGCCGCATCGAAGTGGAAGCGCGGGTCACGGCGGGCGCGCTCCGCGTTGTTGATGATGTTGGTAGCCGACCCGGGCGAGAGTGGGCCGGCGGTCGCATACCGCAGGTAGTCGTCCTGGCGGGCGCGCATCCAGCTCTGCGACACGAACCCGTCCGGACCTGACGCGGACTGCGGGTCCGTCCCGCCGCCACCGTTCCCTCTCGGATGGCAGGCCGTCGCGGCCAGCGCCACGACGAGCGCGACCGAGGCCAGCACGATCTTCCGGTCCACCCCCACGGGCTCACACTGCCATCTCGGTGCCCCTCGATCCAACCCGTGCACTGCCCGTGCGATCATGCGCTCATGGCGAGCCGGATCGTGCAGGTGCGAAAGCTCCGCGACCCCGAGCGCGTTCGACGGGCACCTCGTCTCGCTCGGCGTCACGCTCCCGCGCCACCCGGATCCGGCGACGGTGCTCGGCCGAGCACTGAACCGCAGCGATGGAACGCTGGCCAACCGGTGGGCGGTGCTCCCGATGGAGGGTTGGGACGGAACGGTCGACGGCCGTCCCACCGAGCTCGTGCGTCGGCGGTGGCGCCGGTTCGGTGCGTCCGGCGCGGCGCTCGTGTGGGGCGGCGAAGCCGTCGCCGTCCGCGCCGACGGCCGGGCGAACCCGCACCAGCTGAGCATCGGACCGCATGCCGTCCCCGATCTCGCCGCGCTCCGCACCGAGCTGCTCGCCGGCCACGCGGTCGCCACCCACGACGCGCCTGCACCGCTGATCGGGCTGCAGCTCACGCACTCGGGCCGGTGGTCGCGCCCGACGGGAACGCCGGCGCCGAAGATCGCGTACCGCCACCCGCTGCTCGACGAGGGGGTGGGCGCAACCGAAGCGCAGGTCGTCTCGGATGGGTGGCTCGACGATCTCGTCGGGTCCTACGCGGGCGCCGCCCGTGCCGCGGCGGCGGCGGGCTTCGACTTCGTGGACGTGAAGCACTGCCACGGCTACCTGCTCCATGAGCTGCTCTCCGCACACGACCGGCCCGGTCGCTACGGCGGAGATCTCGACGGGCGCACGCGATTCCTTCGCGAGACGGTGGCCGCGATCCGGCGGGACGTGCCCGGAATGGAGATTGGAGTGCGGCTGTCGGCCTTCGACGTCATGCCGTACCGCCGCGGCGACGACGGTCGGGGTGGTCCCGTCACCGACGGTCCGTACCGGTACGCGTTCGGCGGCGACGGCACCGGTCTGGGCGTGGACCTCGCCGAGGTCCACGCGCTGTGCGACCTCCTCGTCGCGAACGGTGTGACGCTGCTCTGCGTCACCGCCGGCAGCCCGTACTACTGCCCGCACGTGCAGCGGCCGGCCTACTTCCCTCCGTCCGACGGCTACCTCCCACCGCGCGACCCCTTGCACGAGGTTGCCCGACTGCTCGACGTCACCGCGGCGATCACCCGTTCGCATCCAGGCCTCACGGTCGTCGCGAGCGGGCTTTCGTACCTCCAGGAGTGGATGCCCGCGGTCGCGGCGGCGATCGTCGCCGACGGGGGAGCGGATGTCGTCGGGTACGGGCGCGGAGTGCTCTCCTACCCGGAGCTGCCGGCCCACGTGCTGGCCAACGTCGACCTCGAGCGGGCTCGCCTCTGCCGCACGTTCTCCGACTGCACGACTGCGCCCCGCAACGGGCTCATCTCCGGCTGCTTCCCGCTCGATCCGTTCTACAAGGCACGCCCTGAGCGCCTGGAGCTGACTGCGGCGAAGCGCGCGGTGGGGCCATGAGCAGTCCGAAGATCGCGCTCGCGATGATGGACGGGCTCGTCGACCATGCCTTCACATCCGATCAGCTCGAGCGGCTCGCCAGGGTCGGAGACCTGATCGACCGGGTGCCGCTCGCGTCGTTCGACGAGGACCGGGCCGCTGAGGTGCTGCACGACGCCGAGGTGCTCGTCGGTCACTGGGGCTGCTCGACGCTGACCCAGGAAGTTGTGGACCGGGCGCCCAATCTGAAGCTGTTCGCCTACGCCGCGGGGACGGTGAAGTGGCAGGTGACCGACGCGGTCTGGCACCGGCAGATCCTCGTCACCTCTGCGGCTGCCGCGAACGCGGTGCCGGTCGCGGAGTACACGGTGGCGATGGTCCTGCTCGCCAACAAGGGGGTCCTGCTCTTCCGCGAGTGGCTGCGCGACCCGACGGTCTCGGTGCCGCTCGATCCGAGCCGCGTCGGCAACTATCGACGTCGGATCGGTCTCGTCGGGGCGTCACTCGTCGGTCGACGGGTGATCGAGCTGCTCTCGCCCTACGACCTCGACCTCGCGGTGTACGACCCGTACCTCACGTCCACCGATGCCGCGCAGCTCGGAGTGGAGAAGGTTGCCGCCCTGGACGACCTCTGCGCCTCGGTCGACGTCCTTTCGGTGCACGCGCCGGACGTTCCCGCAACCCGCGGGATGATCGGCGCACCGCAGCTCGCGGCGTTGCGCGACGGCGCCGTCTTCATCAACACGGCTCGGCCCGCGCTGGCTGACTCCGCCGCGCTCGAATCCGAGCTCGCGTCCGGCCGGATCGCGGCGATCCTGGACGTCACCGAGCCGGAGCCGCTCCCGCCGGGTCACGTCCTGCTCGCGATGCCAAATGTGTTCGTCACCCCCCACGTGGCCGGGGCGATGGGCAACGAGCTGCACCGGCTCGCCGAGCTCGCGGTCGTGGAGGTCGAGCGCTACGCCCGCGGTGCGGCGCCGCTGCACCCCGTCGGTCGCGCCGACCTGGATCGCATCGCGTGACCGGCCCGATCCCCGGACTGTGCTCGGTCACGATGCGCCACCTCGGGATCGAGGAGGTCGCGAAGCTCGCGGCCGAGACGGGCCTGCACGCGATCGAGTGGGGCGGCGACGTCCACGTGCCGCCCGGCGACTCGACCGCGACCGCGCGAGCGCGCGTCGCCACCGAGGCCGCCGGCATCACGTCGGCGTCGTACGGCTCCTACCTGTTGGCCGACGGTGACCACGCACCTGGGACGGTGGCCCGGGCGCTCGACACCGCGGTCGCGCTCGGGGCACCGAACGTACGGGTCTGGGCACCGTTCGGCATCGCGCCGGGCTCGCCGCGTGCGGGAGAGGTGGTCGACGCGCTGGGGGTGGTGGCGAGCGAGGCCGAGGCGCGCGACCTGACCGTCGGCATCGAGTTCCACGGCGGCACCCTGACCGCGACAGGCGCGTCGGCGGTCGCGGTTGTCGACGCAGTGGGCGCGCCGAACCTCTTCACCTACTGGCAGCCGCCGTACTGGCTGCCGCCTCGGCCGCCCGCCGAGGACGCGGCCGAAGTGGTGGGCCTCGGCGACCGGCTCTTGCACGTCCACGTCTACGAATGGGCGAGTTCGCAGGACCGGCGACCGCTCGCCGACGGCGCGGACCGATGGCGGGCCGTGCTGAAGGCGTTGCGCACCATCACGCCGCCCGGGCGGCGGACGCCGTGCGTCGCGATGCTCGAGTTCGTCGCGGGTGATGACCCCCGAAACCTGTTGCGCGACGCGGCGACGCTGTGCTCGCTCGTGGACGAGCGGCCATGACCGCTGCTCCGCCGGTCCGGCCCCGCCGCAGGATCATCGGGATGTCGGCGGTGCTCCTGCCGTTCACGGAGACCGGTGCGATCGACTGGCCCGGCTTCGAGGCTCACGCCGCCCGCACGGTGGCCGCCGGACTGGTCCCGGCGGTCAACATGGACACCGGCTTCGGTCCGGTCCTCGACCCCGCAGAGCGCAGTCGGGCGATCGAGATCGCGCGGGCGGTCGCGCCGGACGGGTGGGTGGCCGGCGACGCAGGTGACCGACGGTCCCGGGGCCGCGTTCGACGAAGACGCGTACCACCGCGAATGCGCTTCCATCGCGGGGGCGGGGGGACTGCCGATCCTGTTCCCGTCCTTCGGGCTCGCGGGCCTGGACGAGGACGCGCTCGTCGCGGCGCACGAACACCTCGCCGCCGGGGTCGATCGGCTCCTCGGCTTCGAGCTCGGACCGATGTTCCACCCCGCGGGCCGGATCTTTCCCCTCGACGTGTTCGAACGACTGCTCGAGGTCCCGAACCTCGTGGGGCTCAAGCACTCCTCGCTGGACCGGGGCCAGGAGTGGGCGCGCCTCGAGCTGGTCGGCTCGCGCCGACCCCAGTTCCTCCTGCTGACGGGCAACGACCTCGCCATTGACATGGTCACCTACGGTTCGGACTACCTGCTCGGGCTCTCCACGTTCGCCCCCGACGCCTTCGGTGCTCGCGACCGCGCGTGGGCAGCGGGTGACGACGCCCGGTTCTGGGCGCTCAACGACGTGCTCCAGTACCTGGGCCAGCTCGCCTTCCGCCCTCCGGTCCCGGGCTACCGCCACGACGCCGCGATGTTCCTCGCACGACGCGGGCTGGATCGCGAGTGACCGCACCCACCCGAGCTCACCGCGACGACCGGAGTTCGATCGCGACCTCCTCGCCGACATCGCCGAGCGCCTCGAGGGCCTGCTCGACCCTTCCTAGCTCTCGTCGAGGACGACGCGTTCGAACAGATCAGCAGTGCGCGTGGCGATCGGTCCCCACTCGTAGTCCGGCCGCCCGGCAGTGATCGCGGCGGCCGCTCCAGCAAGATCGTCCGGTGTCAACGCGTCGAGCGCCGCGGCGATCGACGCCGCGGTGTGGCCGCACGGGATCACGCCGGAGCCGAGCACCTCTTTGAGGTAGCCCCACTCCGAGCCGAGCACCGGGATCCCCAAGCCCTGCGCGTCGGCCGCAGTCCCGGTCGCGAGCATCTCGCCGTCCGGATCGAAGACGAGCGCGAGCGCGTCGCAGGCCGCAAGGCGGGTCGCGTAGGTCGAGGCATCACAACCCCGGTACGTCTCGGCGATCACGATGCGCGAGTCGTCGGGGACGACGTCACCGATGCCGAGTGACCAGCAGACCAGCTGCACGTCGTCGCGCGAGCAAGCCGCGACACCGTCCATCACCGCCTGGACCAACTTGTCCGCGCGCGGCGCCCCCACGATCCCGATCCGCAGCGCCGTCGGCGCGAGCCCCAGCCTCGTCTCGGCGGCCGTGCGGTCCGGCACTCCGGCGGCCCGCCACATCCCGCCGAAGTGCCCGTGTGGGATCACCTCGTGCCGGCACCGCGTGCCGAACTGGTAGCGGGCCAGCATCCGGGCCCGGCCCCACTCGGTGTGATGGATGACCGCGGCGGCCTCCCGGGCCCACGCCGCGTAGATCGGGTCGTAGACGTCGGGCCGGCGGTCGTGGGGCGTCAGGTTGTGAGCGGTCCAGACGATCGGGATGTCGTGGTCGCGCAACGTCGCGAGGATGGTCGCGTGGGCGGCGGGATCGTCGAACGCCGCCCACTCGGGCCAGTGCATGTGGAGCAGATCGATGTCTGCGACATTCGACTCCGGGTCCGCCTGGAACCCGACGGGCGACGCCCGTTCGACGACCCGGTCCACGATCGGCGCGTAGAGCGCATCGTCGTAGTGGTGTGCGAACGCGGTCGATCCGACGCGCAGGAGTGGTGTGACGGTCGCGCGGTAGAGCACGCGGTCGGTCGGTGTGCAGTCGAGCTGGTGCACGGCGGCGATCTCGGACCACGGGCTACGCCACTCGGCGAGCCCGTCGACGGTGACCTTCGAGGTCGCGTGAGGCGCGGAGCAGCTCCACTCGACGTGCAGCGGCCGCCCCGCGACCTCCGGGATCGCGAGGCTGACCGCACGCGGCAGCGCCGCGAAGCTCAGCTCGTCCTCGAGCACGAGGCTGCGGCGCTCGACCCAGAAGCGCATGTCGCGGGTGCCGGCGAGTGGTGCCGGCTCCGTCGTGTCGTCGAGGCTCACACCGGACGGGGCCAGCTCGTCCCAGCGCGCGGTGAGCACCCCGTCCTCGTGCCGCAACGACGCGGGAACGCCCGCCGCGGTGTACCGCCCGAGCCCCGAGACGACCAGCGGGGTCCAGCACGGCAGGTCCCGGTCCACGGGCACCTCCCACATCCCGGGCTGGTACGGCGCGGGGAGATAGTGGCTGCGGCTCGCGCCCACGAAGGGGACCACGAAGTCCGCGCCCGCGCTGCGGTGCGCCCACACGCCGGCCGCACGGTGGTTCTCGAAGCCGATCCAGCGGTCGTCGAAGGGATAGGCCACGGTCCGTGACGCGTCCCGCTCCTCGCCGGGAACGCGCGCCAGGATCATCGCCGCCCAGGCGATCTTGCCCAACAGATCGACGGTCAGCTGCAGCCGGCGCTCGGGGCCGCGGTACGCATCCTGGTCGCGGTGGCGGTGTGCGTTCACGACGCCGTCCCGATCGAACGCGTGCTCGAGCGTTCGGGCCGCGTCTGCCGCGCGGCGAAGCCAGACGGGTCCGTGGTCCTCCGCGTAGCCCTCGGCCAGCGCGAACGCGGCGAGCTCGACGGTGAGAGCGGCGCCGAGGGCACCGGTCGAGCGGCCCCACGGGATCGCCGTCCCGTCGCGCGAGCCGACCGCGAGCACGAGATCGAGCGCGGTACGGAGTCCTTCGGACCAGACCGGACCGAGTCGGGACGCGAGTGGCTCGCAGAACAGCCAGACATCCGCGGTGTAGATGTCGTACCGGCCGACCCGGTGGTTGGAGTCGTCCAGGTAGTGGCGGGGGTTCTCCTCCAAGACTGCGGTCGCCCGAGCCACGAGTGCGTCCAGCCGCGCGGGATCGTCGACCAGCCCCAGCCGCGAGCGGCCGAGCTCGCAGCGCGCGAGCACCGCGGCGTAGTTCCGGGGCAGGAGGTCGGTGTCGAGCAGCTCGATCCAGTCCGAGCTGTCAGTCGCGCGCGCGCACCTCGTTGCGTTGCGTGGCGTCGCATTCGACGAGCAACGGGTTGTCGGCGAACGGGCCGTGACGAGCCAACGTCTCCGCGATGCGGTACGAGAAGAACGTGTGCGTGGACGAGCCGTCGACCTCGGAGAGCAGCGTGGCCGTGATCGCGTCCGGGTGCCGGCCCGCGACCTCGTCGACTCCCGCGCCGGCGAGATGGGCCAGCGTGAAGCAGAGGTCGGCACGCACGTCGGCGCCGACGACATGTCCGGCGAAGACGCTCGGGATGCGCCAGCCCGGGAAGTGATGCCGCTCCAGCGCCTCGAGGTTGTCGACCGCGAGCGTTTGCAGCTGCTCGGTCAGCTCGGCGGCGGTCACCCGAGGAGCACCCAGTCGGCGACGACGGCCGAGATCCGGGCTGGGTCGAGCGGGCCGTCGTAGACGATCACGAGGTGGCGCATGATCAGCTCGGATCCGGCCGCCACCTCGAGCGGCTCGCTCCAGAGGAAGGCGGCGTTGAGGAAGTTCGCCCAACCGTCGCCGTAGGTGTCCGCGCGGTTGCTCCCGTACCAGGGGGTGGGGAAGCGGGGGTTGCGAGGATGGTCGGCAATGACGAGCCCGCACTCCTGGTCGGTGCCGTCCGGAAGTGGTGCGAACCCGTGCAGCCCGCACCACGCGGCGCGCTCGCCGAGCAGGCGGTCATGATGACTGCCGTCCGGCAGCACCAGCTCGGTGTCGTGCCAGTCCGGCGAGCCCCGCAACGTGAGTCCGCCGTACCCGCCCCAAGTGGTGAACGGCGTGCGGTCGAACGTCGTGTCACCGTCGGGGACGAGGGTCTCGGTCCAGTCGATCGCGTACGCGTCGTCGCCGAGCGACTCCGTCGTGAGCACCCGGGTCTCGCTCAGCGCGCGCGTCTCACCGTCGGACCGCACCCAGTCGATCGTCGCCCGGGCCTCACCTTCGCCGGGCTCGAGCACCTCGCGCGTCTCCAGGACGCCGAACTCGCCGTACTCCTCCCAGAAGTTCTCGCCGTTGACGAACTTGATCGAGAACCACAAAGCGTGGTGCCACGGGTGGTCAGCGGGTGCCTCGACGGTCAGGAGCGCGCCCCTGGGTGTGCTGACGGGATGGAGGAAAGGGCGAGGGGCGTCCCATACGGCGGACCACGGCATGCCCGCAGCCTCGCGCAGCACTGGGCGCGTAGGCTCCTGCCCATGGGTGCGACGCTCACGATCGAGCCGCTGACCACCACGATCGGGGCCGAGATCGACGGCGTGGATCTCGCTGACGATCTCAGCGATGAGACCATCGCCGGGATCCGCACGGCCCTGCTCGACTGGAAGGTGATCTTCCTCCGCGACCAGCACCGGCTCGGCCGGGACGAGCACGTCGCGTTCGGTCGGCGCTTCGGCGATCTCGAGGTGCATCCGCTTGACCCCAAAGGATCAGAGCCATCCGGAGGTCTTCGTGCTGCCGGCCGGGGGCAAGCACGGCGCACCCGGCGTGTGGCACAGCGACGTCACGTGGCGGCCTGAGCCCTCGATGGGATCGATCCTGCGCGCGGTCGAGCTGCCACCCGTCGGCGGTGACACGCTCTGGGCCGACATGCACGCGGCCTACGAGCTGCTCGACGACGCGACCAAGGACCGGATCGAAGGTCTCGTCGCGCTGCACGACTACACACGGGCGTTCGGGTCCGGTCAGAGTCCCCGAGGCCCAGGCGCGGATGCGCGCGGAGCACCCGACGGTCGAGCACCCGATCGTGCGCACCCACCCGGAGACCGGGGCGAAGGCGATCTACGTCAACGCCGGCGTTCACGTGCGGGATCAAGGGCATGGAGCCCGAAGCGGCCCACGCCCTGCTCACCCAGCTCCAGCACCAGGCCTGGCTCCCCGACGTGCAGTGCCGCTTCCGCTGGCGGCCGGGGAGCGTCGCGTTCTGGGACAACCGCGCGACACAACACTGCGTCAGCAACGACTTCCTGCCTGCCCGTCGCGTGATGGAGCGGGTGACCGTCGTGGGCGACCGGCCGTTCTGACCGAGCGCGCGACTGCGCGCTCGATCTGCGCCTTGGACCTCTTCACCAGAGAGCTCCGTTCGCGCCGGCGACGGACGTCAGTACCAGCGCCGGCCCCAGGCCGCGCCGGTCCCCTCCGCGATCCAGAGCACCGCGCCGACGACGGCGAGGATGATGCCGATGGTCCACAACACGGGCACTGCGAGCAGGAAACCGATGAGCATCAGGATGATTCCGAGCACGAGCACGAACGACCCCCTCGACGTACGGCTATGACGCCCGCCTTCTACCCCGGGGCCTGTGTCATCAAAACCCTGGTGTCCGCGTCGCAGCGCTCGACCACGCCCGCGAAGTCGGTCGGGACGTGGTCGAGCGCATCGGCGTTTGGAGCTAGCCGGCGAGGAGCTGCTTCAACCTGGTCCACGCGGGCTTCGGGCTGAAGTCGCGGCGCACGAGACCGAAGTGGTCGTCGCGCGCGGCCGGGTTGGTGCCGTTGTCCCGGATCTGGAACCAGATGAACGGTCCGGTGAAGCTGCCGAATTTCTCGGTCCAGCCCTTCAGGTAGTCGGTGACGAACTGGGCCTGTTGGGCTTCGGTGACCGACGAGTTCGGTCCCGCGACGCAGCCGCTCGCGACGTTGCTCGCGGTCGGCGCGCCCGCCTCCGTGGCCCAGATCTTCTTGGCACCGTCACCGTTGGCGGCCATGACGTCGTGCAGGTACTGCGTCTGGGTGAAGGCGTTCCAGGATGCGTCGACGAGCGGGCTGCACGGGAACGAGTACGGGTGGTGGCCGAAGGCGTCGAAGAAGCCCTTGCCCCCGTTCGCGTAGATGCCCTTCAGGAACGTCACCGGCGCCATGTCGGTGCCGTTCGCGGCGTCGGGCGCGGGGGACGTGCCGCCGGCGATGACGGTCGCGGCCGGGTCCGCGGCCTTGAACTCGACGTAGGCACGCTTCAGGATCGCGGTGTAGTGCGCGACGTCGACGGTCGGCTGGACGAACGGGACGTGGTTCGGCTCGTTCCAGACCTGCCAGGCCTCGATCGAGTTGCGCAGGTCCGGGATCGGGCTGCGTGAGCCGTATCGGGCCGCGACCTGGTGAGCGAAGGTCGCGTACGGCTCGGGGCTGGCGGGCAGGCAGTGCGTGAGCGCGGAGGCCGGGCAGCCCGCGGGCTCGGCCCAGCGGGGGCTGTACGCCGGCGATCGCGACGATCGCGAGACCGTAGGAGCGGGCCTCACGCACGAACAGGTCCGTCGCGTCCCAGCGCCAGACGGCCGGGCCGGCTCCGTTGATCGAGTTCCAGTCCATGTCCATGGCGACCCAGTGGGCGCCGGTGTCGGCGATGGCCTTCAGCGCCTGGCGGCGGATCGCGTCGTTCGGCTCCCAGATCGTCGCCGAGCCGACGTTGACGCCGATCCGATCACGGAGCGCCGCGGGGGCCGGGGCGGCACTCGTGGTGTTCTTGTCGGCGACGACCTTGCCGCTGACGACGGTGCAGCCGGCCAACAGGGCCGCCGCGGCCACGAGGGCGGTGATGACGATGGAGCGCTTCCACGAGGGGAGGTGCACGGATTCTCCGTTCCACGGGGGCGGGGGACCGTTCGGGGGCGGCGTGAGACCACCTCCGGAATTGCGTGAACCCGAAGAATCGGCAGAAACCGTACAAATCTGGAGTTTCGTATGAAGGACCCGTCTTCATGCGCTGCGGTGCGGGTGATTCGACGGCCGGACCGGGGGCGTGGGCGCACCAGCCGGGCTTGATCGTGCCCGGGCCGTTCAGCCAGAATTGTCCAGGCGGTCGTGGCCGCCCGACCGACTGACTGCTCGGAAGGCGGACCATGCACGAAGCTGCATCTTCTGACCGCTCACCGGCCGGTGGGGCCACCGGATCGGGGAACCTCGGGCGGGGCGAGTTCGGCTTCGACGTCGCCGACGAGGCGGACGGCGCCGTGGTGGCGCTGCGCGGGGAGCTCGACCTCGCGGCGGCGCCCGGCCTGCAGCGGGAGCTCCTCACGCTCCTCGAGCGTCCGGTCGGGAGCCTGACGCTGGACCTGGGTGGGCTCACGTTCCTCGACAGCTCCGGGCTCGGAACGCTCTATCGGCTTCGCCTGGCCGCCGACGAACGCGGGATCCCTCTGCGCCTCGACGCGGTGCCGGACCACGTCATGCGCGTCCTCGAGGTCACCGCCATGACGTCGCTGTTCGACCTCAGCACGCTGGGGAGCTGATCCCCGGCCCCTACCTCGGGAGCGGAAGGTTCACTCGGAACCACACGGTCTTGCTGTTGGCGTCGACGGCGGTGACGCCCCAGTCGTCGGCGAGCCTCGACACGATCTTCAAGCCGCGACCGGAGGGCTGGGTCGGTTCGGGGGAGAGAACGGTCGGCACCCCGGAGCCCGCGGTCCGTCACCTCGATCCGCAGTGCTCCGGGTGTGCGATCGATCGCGACGTCGAAGTCCGACGCGGCGTGGCGGATGCTGTTCGTCGCGAGCTCCGAGGTCATCAGCATGACCGAATCGACCACGTCCGCCGGCGCGCCGTCGAGATGCGCCTCCACGTAGTGGCGCGCCTCGGGTGACCGAGCTCGGCGAGTTGGGGAACCGGCGCGTCTCTCTCATCGACAGGTCGACCGCCTCTACGTGCGCCATCTCAGTCCCAAGATCGCGGTGTCGTCGTCCGAACCCGCCTGGGTGAGGGCGTCGACGAGCTGACCGAGCAGGTGCTCGACCGGTCCATCGACTCCGAGCGCCGCATCCCTGAGCCGCTCGAGACCGACATCGAGGCCCTCGCCCCGTCGCTCGATGAGCCCGTCGGTGTAGACGAGGACCGTCGCGCACGCCGGAAGGGTCATCGTGACCGATTCGTAGGGCGTGGCGGGACCCACCCCGACCGGCAACCCCGTCTGCATCCGCACGAAGTCCGCGGCCCCGTCCGCGATGAGCAGCGGCGGGAGGTGCCCGGCGCTCGCCATCGTGATCCGGTGGTCGGCCGTGTCGATCGTGCCGCAGAGCACCGTCGCGAAGGCGCCGTCGCGCTCGATGTCGAGCAGCCGCGAGAGCTTGGCCAGGATCACCGCCGGCGCGTCGCCCTGCGCCGCGTACGCGTGGATCGCGTACCGGAGCGACGCCATGATCGTCGCGGCGCGCAACCCACGGCCCGAGACGTCGCCGATGACGAACAGCAGCCGCCCGTCGTCGAGCGGCAGCACGTCGTACCAGTCGCCGCCGATGTCGACGCCCTCCACGCCGGCGACGTACCGCACCGCCAGCTCGAGGCCGGGGACCTCGGGCAGCGCTCGGGCAGCAGGCTGTGCTGGAGCGTCGACGCCAACGTCCGCTGGTCGGCGAGCAGGCGCGCGTTCTCGGCCGCGCTCGCCTCGAGCTCGTCGCGCCAGCGTCTCGGCGTGCTCACGCCGGCGGATCAGCCGCTCCACCAGCATCGCCGCCGCGAGCGACACGAGGACGCCGAGCGCGGCGAGCGCCCACGGAAGCCGGAGCAGCAGCGTGCCGCCGAGCTCGACGCGCGGCGCGAGGACGAGCAGGATCTTCTGGTCCCCGAAGGGCACCGTGACCGAGGCGCGCCGACCGCTGGGCGGGATGCTCCCGCCGGTGCTCGAGGCAAGGAGGTTGCGCGGGTTCGGATGCGACCCGAGGTACAGGGCGTAGTCGAAGTCCGCGAACGCGGAGTTCTTCGCGATTCGCGCCTTGCGGCGGCGGCGGCAGCTGCGACTCCGTGTAGACGACGTAGCGCGAGTCCGGGGCCGCATCCGCGTAGCCGAGTCGGCGGTCGGGCTCGCCGAGCAGGTTCACGACGGACAGGCCCGGCTGCCCGGCCACGCCGGTCGATCACGCCGCGGATCGTCTCGGGACTCTGCTGCGCCAGCTTCGGCTGGGGCGCCGACGACCGCAAGGGGACGGGGATCGGTGGCACCGACCGGCCAGAGCGATGCCGATACGTACGGGACGCCGGTGGCGTCAGCGGCGCGGTCAGCGCCTCGAAGGACCTCGTGTCCCCGCTCGTGGTGTGCGCCAACGCGGCCGCGGCGCCGAGCGTCGCGCTCGTGCTGGCGATCGAGGTCGACGCAACCGTGGCGGCCTCGTTGACCCGCTGGTGGAGGAGCCGGTCCTCGTTGTCGTTGCGGAGCAGGCGCGTCCCGATGGCGAACGACGCGGTGAGGAGCAGGCCGACGACGAGCACGATGACCGCGCCCGTGTGCAGCGACCGACCGCGGGCGCCTGCCGTTGGTGCTCACTGCAGCGCGGTCGGTCGAGCGGTTCAGCCGGGGAAGGGCGCGAGACCGAGACGGTCGCGGACCTCGGGCCGGCGCAGCGGTGGCACCGTCTTGGGCGGTTGGCGGCGCGGCGGGAGGCCGGCCAGCAGCTGCTCGGTGATGTCGGCGACCTCGAGCGCGGCGGTGTCCATCGCCGCGGCGAGAGCCAGGTTCGGCCGGGAGATCCCGGTGACCTTGCGGATGAACTGCGCGGCGGCGGCTTCGATCTCCTCGCGGGTTGCCGGGGGCTCGAGGCCTCGGAGCTCAGTGATGTTTCGGCACATGCCGCCATGGTAGAGGCCGCCCCCAGTCGATGAGAACCGCCGCCGCGACCCGCTCCGGCCGGTATCGTCGGGCCATCGCCTCCGATCGCCTCACCCGTCTGCGCGCCATCTGCCTCGCCCTCCCCGAGGTGACCGAGCGGCCGAGCCACTCCGCGCCGACGTGGTTCGTGCGGGGCAAGAAGAGCTTCGTCATGCTGTGGGCCGACGGGCACCACGACGACGAGTTCCCGCACCTCTGGTGCGCCGCGCCACCGGGGCGCGCAGGAGGAGCTGGTCGAGACGGAGCCCGAGCGGTTCTTCCGGCCGCCCTACGTCGGTCACCGGGGCTGGCTCGGCGTCCGCCTCGACCGCAGGGTCGACTGGGAGGAGATCGACGAGATCTGTCGCGACGCGTACCGGGTCGTCGCGCCGAAGACGCTCGTGGCGCAGCTCGACGCGCAGTGAGGTGGTCGATTTCCCAGTGAGGTGGATGCCGTGAGCCCAGGAGACCCGGAAGCACAGCAAGCCGACGACGAGTCCGTCGAGACGGCTCCGCCAGGAGCTCGAAGCCGAGAAGCAGCGCATCGCCGCGCTCGAAGCCGAGAACGCCGCGCTGCTCGCGTCGCGCGCCGAGCGTCGGCGACGACGGTGCGAAGGCGAAGTCGGGCGCCGGTCCCACCGGTTCTGGGTCGCGATCCTGCTCGTCATCGCGTGCCTGCTCACGCCGCTGTCGATCATCGCGTTGTTCGTGAAGAACCAGATCAGCGACACCGACCGCTACGTGCAGACGATCAAGCCGCTGGCCTCGAACCCGGCGATCCAGGCGTACGTCGCCGACGACGTCTCCGAAGAGCTGTTCGAGCGACGTGGACATCAAGAAGTACGTGAAGGACGCGTTGCCGAAGCGCGCGGACGTGCTCGCCGGTCCGCTGACGAGCGCGCTTGCAGGCCTTCGTGCAGGCCGCGGTCCTGCGCGTCCTGCAGACCGACCAGTTCCAGTCGCTCTGGATCGAGGCCAACCGGATCGCGCACTCCCAGCTCGTCAACGTGCTGACGGGCTCGGACAGCGGCATGATCGCCGCGACGGCGAACGGCGCGGTGACGGTCGACCTCTCCGAGGTGACCAAGCTGGTGCAGGCGCAGCTGGAGAGCACCGGCATCGACCTGTTCTCGCAGCATCCCGATCGCGAGCATCGGCGGCAAGATCACCGTCTTCCAGTCCGACGACCTCTACAAGGCGCGCAGCGGGTTCAAGATCCTGAACACGGTCGCGTTCGTGCTCCCGTTCATCGTCGTCGGGTGCTTCGCCGGCGCGATCTACCTCTCGAAGAGCCGCCGGCAGGGCTTCGTCGGCGAGCGCGATCGCGTTCGCGCTCGGCGCGCTGATCCTGGCGCTCGTGCTCGCGGTCGGCCGCGGGCTCTACCTGAACGCGGCGACCGAGCAACGACCTGCCCTACGACGCGGCGGCGGCGATGTACGACACGCTCGTCCGCTTCCTGCACCAGTCCGTGCGCGCCGTGCTGTTCCTGAGCGTCATCGTGATCATCGCCGTGTTCTTCGCCGGGCCGTCGCGCTTCGCGGTGTGGTTCCGGACCCGGGTGCGCCAGGGCGCGAACTGGCTGGGTCGCGAGAGCGACGGGCCGGCTGGGAGTGGCTGGCCCCGAACGAGCTGATCGTGCGGCGCAAGAACGGGCTGCGGATCGCGGTCGCGGTGGTCGCGTTCCTGGTCCTGTTCCGCTGGAAGCACCCGACCGCCTCGATCATCCTCTACTTCGCGCTCGTCACGCTGTTCGTGCTGGGCCTGATCGAGTTCTTCGGCCGCGAGCCGCTGCTCGAGGAGCCGCCGACGGACCCGGCCGCGGTCGACGCCCGCCGCGGTCGCCTCGGGCTGACGGAGTCGCCCGGGGTCGCTGTCCCACCCCCGCGCGAGAATGGGCGGGTGACCGCTCTCGCCACCCCCCGCCAGCTGTCGCTGGGTGCGGCGCGGGTCGGCCGCGAGGGCGACGGCGGCGTTCCACCCGGCGGTCGCGGAGTGGTTCCGGCGCCGGTTCCCGGACGGCCCGACGCTCCCCCAGGCCGAGGGCTGGGTCCACATCGCGTCCGGGCTCGACACGCTCATCGCGGCGCCCGACCGGCTCCGGCAAGACGCTCGCCGGGTTCCTCGTCGGCATCGACCGCCTCTACCGCGCCCACGACGCGGGGGAGCCGGTCACCGACATCACCCGGGTCGTCTACGTGTCGCCGCTCAAGGCGCTCGCGGTGGACATCGCCGAGAACCTGCAGCGGCCGCTCGCCGAGATCGCCGAGATCGCGGTCGAGCTCGGCCTCTCCGCGCCGGACATCCGGGTCGCGGTCCGCACCGGGCGACACCCCGACCTCGCAGCGCACCGCGATGCTGCGGCACCCGCCGAGCTTCGTGGTCACGACGCCGGAGTCGCTCTTCCTGCTCGTCACGAGCAAGGGCGGCCGCGAGCTGATGCGCACCACCGAGACCGTGATCGTGGACGAGATCCACGCGGTCGCGCGGGACAAGCGCGGCGCGCACCTCGCGCTCACCCTCGAGCGGCTCGAGTCGCTCTGCGACGACCGCCCGGCCCGCATCGGGCTCTCGGCCACGCAACGCCCGATCGAGACGGTGGCCCGGCTGCTCGTCGGCGACCGTCCGCTGCCCGCGATCGTCGACGCCGGCCACCAGCGCGACCTGGACCTCGAGCTCGAGCTGCCGGACGGCGAGCTCGAGGCGGTGACGTCGGCCGAGCAGATGGACGACGTCCTCGACCAGATCGCCGAGCTCGTCCGCCAGCACCACACCACGCTCGTGTTCGTGAACACCCGCCGGCTCGCGGAGCGGCTCGCCCACCAGCTCGGCGAGCGGCTCGGCGACGACGTCGTCGCCGCGCACCACGGGAGCCTCTCGAAGGACCGCCGGGCCCGGGTCGAGCGGCGGCTGCGCGGCGGGCGAGCTCAAGGCGCTCGTCGCCACCGCGTCGCTCGAGCTGGGCATCGACATCGGGCCGGTCGAGCTCGTCTGCCAGATCGGCTCGCCCCGCAGCATCGCGACGTTCCTGCAGCGGGTCGGCCGCTCCAACCACACCCGGGTCGGCACGCCGAAGGGCCGGCTCTACCCGCTGACCCGCGACGCGCTGGTCGAGTGCGCCGCGCTGCTCGGCGCGGTGCGCGCCGGTCGGCTCGACGCGATCGTGCCCGCCCGGCTGCCGCTCGAGATCGCGGCCCAGCACGTGATCGCCGAGACCGCGGCGCGGGAGTGGAAGACCGACGAGCTCTACGAGCTGGTGCGCAAGGCCGCGCCGTACAACGACCTCACCCGCGCGCAGTTCGACGAGATCATCACGCTCGTCTCCGGCGGCGTCGAGACCGGGCGCGGCACCCGGGGCGCGTACGTGCACCACGACGCGGTGAACGGCGAGCTGCGCGGCGGCACCGGCGGGCGCATCGCCGCGCTCACCTCCGGCGGCGCGATCCCCGAGACCGGCGACTACCGGGTCGTCGCGGAGCCGGACGACACGTTCATCGGGACGGTCAACGAGGACTGGGCCGTCGAGTCGATGGCGGGCGACATCTTCCTGCTCGGCACGCACTCGTGGCAGATCCGCCGGGTCGAGCCGGGGGTGGTGCGGGTCCGCGACGCCGGCGACGCGAACCCGACCGTCCCGTTCTGGATGGGCGAGGCCCCGGCGCGCACCGCCGAGCTGTCGACCGAGGTGTCCGAGCTGCGCCGCCACGTGGACGAGCACCTCGCGGCGGGTGACCCCGACGGTGCCCGGGCCTGGGTGATGGAGACCACCGGGCTGCGCGCGGTCGCCGCCGCCTTGATCGTCGACTACCTCGCGGTCGGGCGGGCGGTGCTCGGGAGTCACGCCGACCCAGGAGCACCTCGTGCTCGAGCGGTTCTTCGACGACACCGGCGGGATGCAGCTGGTGCTGCACTCGCCGAACGGCGGTCGGATCAACCGCGCGCTCGGGCTCGCGCTGCGCAAGAAGTTCTGCCGCACCTTCAACTTCGAGCTGCAGGCCGCGGCGAGCGACGACGCGGTCGTGCTCTCGCTCGGCCCGCACCACAGCTTCCCGCTCGAAGAGGTGCCGCGCTACGTGTCGAGCCGGACGGTCGAGGACACGCTGCGCCAGGCGATCCTCGACTCGCCGATGTTCCTCGCCCGGTGGCGCTGGAACCTCAACCGGTCGCTGCTCATCCTGCGGTTCCGCAACGGGCGCAAGAACCCGCCGCCGATCCAGCGGATGGAAGCCGACGACCTCATGGCCGCGCTGTTCCCGCAGGCCGCGGCGTGCCAGGAGAACATCACCGGCCCGATCGAGATCCCCGACCACCTCCTCGTGCGCCAGACGATCAGCGACACGCTCACCGAGGCGATGGACCTGGACGGCGTGCGCGGCCTGCTCGAGCGCATCGAGTCCGGCGAGGTCACGGTGCACTGCTGCGACACCACCGAGGCGTCGGTGCTCGCGCACGAGATCATCACCGCGCGGCCGTACGCGTTCCTGGACGACGAGGAGCTGCAGAACCGCCGGACGAACGCGGTGCAGCTCCGGCGGGGGCTCAACGTGGACCTCAGCTCGATCGGCGCGCTCGAGCCCGCCGCGATCGAGCGGGTGCGCGAGGAGGTCACGCCCGAGCCGACCATGGCCGACGACCTCCACGACCTGCTCAGCTCGCTCGTCGTCGCCCGGGCCCGCGACGAGTGGCGGGCGAGCTGGTCCGAGCTGACGGACCGGGGGCGGGGCCGGGTGCTCGAGCACGACGGCGTCGAGCTGTGGTGCACCACCGAGCGCCACGAGGACGCGCAGCAGGCGCTCCGGGGCGAGGAGCCGGCGGTCGCGGCCGCGCTGCGGGGTCAGCTCGAGATCTCCGGGGTCACCACGGTCGACGCGCTGGCCGAGGCGACGACGCTGTCGGTGTCGCGGGTCGTCGCCGGGCTCGCGGTGCTCCAGAACGACGGCTTCGCGCTCCAGGGTCGCTACACCGGGGCCGACACGACCGAGTGGGTCGCCCGCCGGCTGCTCGCCCGCATGCACTCGTACTCGCGCCGCACCCGCCGGGACGGCACGCAGGCGGTCACCGCGCAGGACTTCGTCCGCTTCCTGCTGCGCTGGCAGCACGTCGCGCCGGGGACGCAGCTGGCCGGTGAGGCCGGGCTGCTCGCCGCGCTCGACCAGCTCCAGGGCCACGAGGCCGCGGCGGTCGCGTGGGAGCCCGAGCTGCTGAAGCGGCGCATGGGCAGCTACCGGCCCGAGCTGCTCGACCAGCTGTGCCACGCGGGCCAGGTCGGCTGGCTCCGGCTCACGCCCCGGCCCCGCGACGATGCCGACGCGCCGGTCGGACAACCGTCGAAGGCGACGCCGATCTCGGTGGTGTTCCGCGAGGACACGCCCTGGCTGCTCGAGGCCGCCCGCGCCGGCGCCGATCCGGCCGAGCCGACCGTCGGCGCGACCGTCCGAGATCGTCGAGGTGCTGCGCGAGCGCGGCGCGAGCTTCTCCTACGAGCTCGAGGCCGCGACCCGCCGGCTCCCCGAGGACGTCGAGCGCGGTCTGTGGGACGGCGTGGCGCGCGGCCTGCTCACCGCGGACGGCTTCGGCGCGGTGCGGGCCAAGGTCGGCGACACGCGCAAGCCCGACCCCCGCCGGTTCTCCCGCCTGCTGCGCGGCGCGCAGCCGGCGACTGCCGCGGCGGGTCGCTGGTCGCTCGTGCCTACCACCGGCGCCGACATCGATCGCGACGAGCTCGCCGAAGCGGTGGCCGAGCTGTTGCTCCGCCGCTGGGGCGTCATCTTCCGTGACCTCGCGGTGCACGACTCGCTGCGGTTCCCGTGGCGGGAGCTCCAGTGGGCGTTGCGCCGGCTGGAGGATCGCGGGCTGGTCCGGGGCGGGCGGTTCGTCACCGGGTTCACCGGCGAGCAGTACGCGCTGCCCGAGGCGGCCGAGCAGCTCGCTTGCCGTGGCCAAGCTGCCGCGCACGGGGGAGCGGGTGACCGTCAACGCGACCGACCCGCTCAACGTGGTCGGCGTGATCGTGCCGGGCACCAACGTCCCGAACGTGCGCACCCGGAATGTCACGTTCGTCGACGGTGTTCCCGAGGAAGCCGTGGAGCTCGCCCCGGTCGGGTGAGCGGCCCACGCCGGGGCCGAATCCGGTGCAGCAGTACCCTCGTCCGCGGCACCAGACCGAGCTTCGGCGAAGGAGCGATCATGGTGAGCACCACCGTTGCCGGCGGCCCGGCCGCCGAGGTGACCGACGAGGAGCTGTGCGCGCTGGCGCTCGCGGCCGACCCGGACGTCGAGCTCGACGACGACGCGGTCCCGCTCTGGACCGTCACCGGCGACGAGGCCGACGGCCCGCTGCCGAGCTGGTACATGCCGGCCGCGGCCGGTGGCCGGCTGCTGCACGGCTGGCAGCGGATCCCGGTCGGGGTCGTGATCGCTGCCCTCCTGGCGATCAACTGCTACGGGCTCTGCAACACCTACGGCCAGCTCGGCTTCACCTAGACGGGTGATCATCGTCACGGGGACGCTCAAGGTCCGGCCTGACGGGCTCGACCGCGCGCTGGCAGTCAGCCTCGAGCACGTGCGTCGTTCCCGGGCCGAGCCCGGCTGCCTGATCCACTCGGTGCACCAGGACGTCGAGGACCCGCTCACGATCGTCTTCTTCGAGCAGTGGGCGGACCGGGGCGCACTCGACGCGCACTTCAAGGTCTCGGCTTCGAACGACTTCGTCGCCGCGATCAGCGCACTCGCGACAGAACGCCCGACGATGGAGATCTACGAGGCGACGCTGGTCTCCTAGCTCCGAGGCGCGCGCCGCGGCCGGCTACCAGTACTCGGCCATCAGCTCGGAGGCCCACATCGGTTCGTGCACCTCACCCCGGGGCGCGAAGCCGAGCATGTACGGCTTGACGTCGAGCACCGGTGTGCCCTCCATCGCGTCGAGCCCCTCGACTTCGATCGTCAGGCCGGACACCGACCCGAGCGTGCACACGGTGGCGCCGATGCGGTTCGGGCGATCCTTCGCCCGTTGCGCGAGGATCCCGGTGAAGGGCCAGTCGGCCCGGCCGCGCGGGTGGCGGGCGCCGTGGCACACCCGGTTCGGATCGACACCGTCGAACACGAACACGACCTCGACGTGCGAGAAGTCGTCGAGACCGAGCGTCGCGTCCGGCGTGACAACGTCGGCGTCGAGCTCGATCCGACAGGTCGACCCGCCCCAGTCGTCATCCACGGCCGTGGTCCGCCCTCCGCGCACCCGGCCCATCGGTTGCATCGTGATGCTGTCCATCGCCTCGCCTCTCGATTCGCCGTCGCCTCCCGATGCACCCCGCGAGGTCGAGCGTCTCCCCGGGTGCCGCGCCCGGCGGCTCGGGCATCGCGGCGATGCTACGCACCGCGGGTCCGGCAGCTGGGAGCTCGGGTGGATCAGCCCGCGAGGCGCTCGGCGCGCACCGAGTCGGCCGCCGGCGGCCGGCTCGGACCGTGCGAACCGTGCAGCCGGGCCAAGAACGTGCTGAGTGCGGCCGCGTCGGGAGGCACAGCCCGCCAGGCGACGTAGCCATCGGGGCGGACCAGGACGTGGGTGGGTGAGACGATGCCCCAAGCGTGGTGGATGCCGCCGCCGGAGTCGGTGACGATCGACGTGCCGGAGCGTGCCGATCGGACGCCCCGGGTCCTCGTGACGATGACCGATCGAACCGGCAAGAACCCGGGGAGCGGCATCTCCGCGAGCAGCCCCGGGGCCTCGGCGTCGGGCTCGCCCGTGAACAGCAGCGAGATGTAGGAGCGGCTGTCGCGGATCCGGACGCCCGAATCCGTCGTGAACGGTGCATCCGGTGCCAGGTCGCCCGGGTGGACGCGCGCGGATGGATGCCGGCTGATGGCAGAGCCTTCGTGGCCGTGGTAGCCGCCGACGGCCGGTGAGGCCCGGTACTCGAGCTCGAGCGAAGCGGTCCGGTGCGCCATGTGCCGTTGACAACCGGGCAGGGACGCCAGGAACGCGAGCACGGAGTCGTCGACGCCGGGAGGAAGCGTGGCGTCCAGGGAGAAGAGATCCTCGACCGGACCATGGTCGGGGCCGGCGGTCGCGCCGAGGCGCTCGGTGTCGTAGGACTCGAGCAGCAGGTCCGTGGCCATCGAGCGCTCGGCGAGCGCGAGCTTCCAGCCCAGGTTCCACGCGTCCTCGATGCCGACGTTGATGCCCTGGAAGCTGATCGGCGAGTGGACGTGCGCCGCGTCGCCGAGCAGGAAGACCCGTCGAGCCCGGCCCCGTGACGCGTGGCCGCGGCGGACGCAGTACGACGTCGACCAGTGCACCTCGGCGACGCGCGCCGGCTTCGGCAGGTAGGCGTCGCAGAGCCGCTGGAGGTCCAGGGCAGTCGGTGGGGTCGGGCGCCCGACGCTCCGGGTCGGACCGCAGTCGACCGCGATCCGCCAACGCTCCGGACCGATCGGGTGCAGCTGCATCGGGCCCGAATCGCGGAGCACGAGCATCGCGGTGTCCGGGGACTGGTCCCAGGTCAGCTCGATGTCACCCAGCGCGTACCGGGTCCGGAGCTCCTCCCCGATGAAGGAGATGCGGCTGCCTCGCGCACGGTGCTCGGCGCGCCGTCACATCCGGCGAGCCAGCGCGCGCGCACCGTCTCGCACGAACCGTCACGGTGATGCAGCGTCGCAGTCACACCGCGCTCGTCCTGTCGGCACTCGCCGAGCTCGACGCCGCGCTCCACTGCGATGCCGCGGTGATCGAGTCGCTCGGCAAGGAGCTCCTCGGTGAGCGACTGCGGGAGCCCGAGCCCGAACGGATAGCGGGACTCGAGCGCGAGCCCGCCGGGCCGAGCGCCGCCGACCAGCTCGTCGTTGCTCCACACCTCGGCCGCACGTCAGCCGCGTGCCGCGCTCGAGGAACCGGCCGGCGAGCCGCAGCTCGTCGAGGATCTCGAGCGTGCGGGCCTGGATCGCCGCGGCCTTGGAGAGCCGGGCGGGGGTGTCGGACCGGTCGATGATCCGGAACGCCACGCCGTGGTGCTCGAGCGTGACCGCGAGCGCGAGCCCGACGGGACCGGCGCCGACGACGAGGACCGGGAGTTCCTCCACGAGGGCAATCTCGGACATTGGGGCCGAAGTCTTGAGCCTTCCGGGGCAAGTTCGGTCCGGTGCGCCTTCCGCGCACCGGAGTTCCGTGGGAGCGTGGGGGAGTGGCGGCCCCGTTTTGCTTCGACCGCACGTGGGAGTTCCCGGTGCCGCCCGAACAGCTCTGGGCGGTCCTGAACCGGACCGACCAGTACCCGTCCTGGTGGTCGTGGCTCCGGGAGTTCGACGCCGACGGGTTCGAGTCCGGGACCACCGCGCACTGCGTGATCCAGTCACCGCTCCCGTACGCGCTGCGCTGCACGATCAAGGTCGAGGAGATGCGCGCCGCCGCGACGATCGTCACGACGGTCACCGGTGATCTCTGTGGTCCCGCGCGACTCGAGATCGGCACGCTCGGCGGGGGTTCCACGGCCCGGTTGGCCTGGTCGCTCACCCCCGGCAACCGGATGCTGCGTCGGATCGCCCACGTCGCCCGTCCCGCGATGGTCTGGGCCCATGACCGGGTGGTTGCCACGGGCGTCGAGCAGTTCCGGCGGCACGCGCTCGTCTCCGTACGCGACTGTCGCTCTTGAAGCGCTAGGAGTTCGCCGGGCCCCGCATGTCAGGGGCGGTGCAGGCGTCGGCCAGGCACGGCACGCCCAGCATCGACTGCCACGCGCGCAGAGTGCCGAACGTGCCGGCTCCGGCGAGGTCGATCGGTCCCTTCGTCGCGGTGGGGGTGATCCACAGGTTCGGCACCGGCTGATCCTCGTCGTACCAGATGAACACCGCGACCTGGCCCGCCCGGTACGCCGCGCTGTCGAGCACCGGCTGCACGTTGTCGCGGGCCCAGCTGTCGACGACGTTGTTCCCGCAGTCGTGCCCGTCGTTGCAGAGGTTCGGTGTGACCCAGGCGAAGCTCGGCAGCGCGTTGACGTCGAGCTCGTCCAAGGGTCGAACCTGCTGGTTGCAGTGGGCTCGATCCCCGTCGCCATAGAGGTAGAGCGCGGGGACATGTCGGGCCGCGTTGTTGTCGGCCTGGCATGGACCCGGTCGCGCCCTCGACGTAGTTCACCGCTCGGCGGCCCGAGTCCCGGAGCTGGCGGAACAGGTTGTCGGCGCGGGTGCTGCACGTCGGCGACGGGCTGCAGTCGTTGACCGTGCCGGGTTGGCGGGCGCCGGTCACCTGGCCCGTGTACTGCGTGAGGCTGTCCTGGTGCGGTGTCGGTCTCGGTCCAGTCGCGGAAGAACGCGCACCGCTCGCCCAGGCCGTGGAGGTACGACATGTCGGGCCCGAAGCCGAGTCCGACGTCGTTCCAGGTGCGGTTCTCGAACGCGAACACGACCACTGACCGGTACCGCTGGGGTGCACTCCCGGCGTTGCCGCACGCCGGTGCCGCCGCGGTGCGTGCCGTCGAGGAGGTCGTCGGCGCCGGCTTCGACGTGGTCGTGCTCGCCGGCTTCGACGACGAGCTGCACGCCGCCGCGACGATCAGGAGCAGGACCAGAGGCAGCACCCGGGTCCTCACCGGGCCGCCACCGCACCGGCGATCGGCAGGCACACGGCCGCGTCAGCGCCGCGCATCATCGAGCTCGGAGTCGCCGACGTGCTTCGCGAGCCAGGCACGGATGGGCGCGGCCGCCTCCAGGAACTCGACGATCCGGTCCTTCGCCCGCTTGGTCCCGAGCCAGGCGCCCGCCGGCCACTCGCGCCACGTGATCAGACCCTTCTGGCGCAGGAGGTCGATGCGGGGGTGATCCTTCGGATAGCCTCGCGGCGCGGTCTTCAGCGTCTCGGATGCGGTGACGTCGAGCTCGGGCGGCCCGCGCCGCGGACACCAGCTTCACGAGCGCCTTGCCACTCCGGTCGTTCGCGACCGCCCGGCGGTAGCGGTCGAGCTGGTCCGGCGCCGGGCGGTAGAGCCCCGACCCCGCAGCGAGCCCGTCCGCCGACAGCTGCAGGTAGCCGCCGCCCGCGAGGCTGGCGGCGATCGCGGTCTTGTACGGGGACTTGTCGGCGCTGAACCGGATGTCGCGGTACGGGCGGTAGATCCTGCCCGCGCCGAAGCGCGCGGCTCGAGCTCGTCGAGAAGCGCTTCCATCGGCGCGCGCACAGACTGCTCGTAGATGTCCTTGTGGTCCTGCCAGTACACCTTCGAGTTGTCCGCGAGGAGACCTTCGAAGAACTCGATCGCCTCGACCGGCCACCCACGAAACGCCATGGGCGGATCGTAGGCCGGGGATCAGGCGGAGAGGGGCCGGGCGAAGCTGAGCTCGTGCCCGTCGGGATCCTTGATGTGGAAGTAGCGCTCGCCCCATGACGCGTCGAGCGGCGCGTTCGCCGGGGAGTAGCCGGCCGTGCGGGCCCGTTCGTACATCGCGTCGACATCGTCGACCCAGAAGATCACCCGACCCCAGATCTCGTTGATCGGCGCGTGCGCGGGATCGAGCTGCAGGTTCAGGAAGCTGTCTCCGCTGCGGAAGGTGGTGAACGGGGCATCGCGGCCACCGGACAAGCGCGTGGAACCCGAGGGTGGCGTAGAACTCGACGGATGCCGCCATGTCGGCCGTGAGCAGCGTCACGGCGTTGATCGCCTCGACGGGATCAGAGGTCGCGGTCACGGGTCCAGGCTGGCACACCGACGCGCCAATTTCGCGGTCTTACGGTGAGGGAGTAGCCGGCTCGGTCAACCTCGTGACCGTCGTGCGCTCGCGCAGCCGGCCGGCGATCCCGGCGTGCACCAACGAGATCGTGGTGAGTGCGATCACGCCCTCGGTGACGTTCACCCCGTCGACCTTCCAAGTGGCGAGCGCGGCCATGCCGATGGCACCAACGGTCCCAAGGCGCAGGACGTTCAGCGGCCCCTGAGGTCGCCGCCGCGAGCAGTAGCCGACGACCATGAGCGCGAGGTACAGGCCGGCGAGCGGGATAGCGACGCTCTCGATGTCGCTGCTCGGCGTATGCGCGCCCGGGGTCGAGGCTGCACGAACTTGGCGACGCCGATCGCCGCGCCGACGATCGAGAGCTGGAGCGCGAGGTGGCCGCCGATCCACGACTCGATCGCGACGCCGCGAGCTCCGGAGACCCGAGAGCGGGATGTCGTCGAAGTACGTCCACCACACCGCGAAGACGAGCCCGAACTGGAACGCCATCACGATCACGTCGATCGAGTTGAGTGCGCCGTCCGTCGCGACGATCGCCACCTTCACGAACGCCTCACCACAGACGATGAGCGTGAAGGCACCCATCCGCTCGACCAGGTGGTGCTCGGCCAGGGGCGGGGGTGGACGGACGCTGGTGACGTACGCGACCGCGGGGAGGATCGTAACGACGAAAGCGATGGCCCAGACCGTGACCCGGGCGGCCTCCGGCAGCGCGGCCGCTCCTGCGAAGAGCACCGCGGCGAAGAGGTACTCGAGCGTTCGCCGCCGCGCGAAGGGGACCGGTCCGATGCCGTGCCGGGCGCCCCGGGCGTACATCACCGCCAGCGTGAGCACGAGCAGGCTGTAGTCGATCGAGAGGAAGACCTCGTCGCTGCGCACCCCGTCGGATGCACCCATCGCGACCAGCGCCACGAGGAACATCTGCAGCAGCACGATGATGCGGTGTGCGGTGTCGTCGAGCCGGAACCGGTTCGTGAACATCGTCGTCGCGAGCCAGATCCACCAGATCGAGACGAACGAGAGCGTCACCCAGACGCCGTGCGCGATGGTGTGCCCGTGCGCGAACGCGGAGCCCAGGACGATGATCGCCGCAACGAACACGAGGTCGTAGAAGAGCTCGAGCCAGTTGGCCGGTGGGTGGGAGCCCTCGGGCGGTGCGGGGTCGGGGATCAGGCCCGATGGTGGTGTCGACACGGCGGACAGCATGCCCGAACCGACCCGGGAGCTCGTGGAAGGGGCTCTGGTGGGCACGCACGCTGCGAGCAGTCCGACGGACTGCTCGCAGCGTGCGCTGCCGGGCCGGCGCTAGGCGGGCGGGCCCTTGGTCAGGGTCACGCTGGCGTGGTGGCTGTCACCCGACGAGTCGGTCCAGCTGATGGAGACCTTGTCGCCGGGGTGGTACGGGTCGAGCGCGCTGCGGAGCTCGTCCGCCGAGCCGATGGACGTGTTGCCGACCGCCGTGATCGTGTCGCCCGGACTCGATGCCCGCGCTTGGCCGCGGGGGAGTCGGAGGCGACGTCGGACACCGCGGCGCCGTTGCCGTCGCCGTTGTCGAACGGGCTGTTGGACGAGGAGTCGCTCGACAGCACGACGCCGAGGAGCGCCCGGTCACCGATGTGCGCGCCGTTCGAGGTGTCGCCGTCCTTGATCTCGTCGACGATCTTCAGCGCGTTGCCGATCGGGATCGCGAAGCCGGTGGTGCCGGTCTGGTAGCCGAACTGGCCACCGAACGCGTGCCGCCGGAGCCGGAGTCGGCCGCGGTGTTCATGCCGATCACCTTGGCGTCCTCGTTCACGAGCGCACCGCCGGAGTCGCCGGGCTGGATCGACGCCGCGATGCGGATCATGTCCGAGAGGGTCTCCTGGTCGAGCCGTCGGCTGTCACCCGCGGTCACCTTCTGGTGCAGCGCGGTCACCGTCCCGCCGACCGCGGCCGGCTCGCCGAACTTGCCGAGCGCGTTGCCGACGGCGACGACCTCGTCGTTCTTCGAGACCGAGGTGTCGGTGCTGATCGTCTTCATGCCGGACGCGTTGTTGAGCTTGATCAGCGCGACGTCGTCCTCGACGTCGTACCCGAGGACCTTCGCGGTGTACGTCTTGCCGGTGACGCCGACCTCGACCTGGATCTTGGTCGCGCCGTTGATCACGTGGTTGTTGGTGAGCACCTCACCGGAGGACGTGAGCACCATGCCGGTGCCGGCCGCCTCGCCGCCGCCCGAGAGCGTCGTCGCGATGTTGACGATCGCCGGGTTCACCTTCTTCGCGATCCCGTCGACGTCGATGTTGACGTTGCCGGAGGTCCCGGAGCCGTTCTGGCCGAACCGGCCGCCGAACTGTCCGCCTTCGGAGTTCCCGCTCGACGAGCCGCCGTTGCTGCCCGCGAACGGGTTGCTCGGGGCGACGAAGCTCGACGTGCTGGGGGAGCTCGGAGCCGTTGTTCGACACCGCGACGCCGATCGCGGCACCACCGGCGCCGGCGACGAGCGCGACCACGCCGACCATGGCGATCAGCGCCGGGGTCTTGCGGGACCGTGCTCGCGGGCGGCGCCGAGTGGGTGGGCCACGGCGGCGGGCCGGTCTGCGCGGTCGGCGGGGCGAGCGCGGGGCCGGGCTGGGCGGAGCCGGGCGGCGTGTCGTCACCCTGGTCGTAGATCGGGGTCGGGCTCGGTCGCTGCGTCGGACGACCTCGGCGGTCACGGGCTCGGGCTGCGCCGGCTCGGGCTCGGACGATCGGCTCGCCGGGCCGGGCGGTGGGCCACGGCGGCGGCACCGGCGGCTGGTGGTTGGTCGGGTCGGACTCGGACTCGGTCATGCGTCTCTCCGGGGATCAGGTCGCAGCGTCGGCCCGAGGGGGACGGGACCGGTGCCGGGCTCTGCGGCGTCTGCAACTTCGACCGGGCCAGATTTCATCCCGTGTCTGGGACCGAGGTGTGAGCCGACCGTGAGCACCGTGAATTGTGCCGATCGGCGTGCCAAGATTGTCCGAGCAACCCCCCGGGCCCGTGTGAGGCTCGGGGGCTCGCGCGCGTCCATGACCCGATTCGCTGACGAAGTCGCGGCCGAACAGGCCTATCTCGACCACGCGCACGCCTGCCTCGAGGCGATGCGCGCCCGAGCCGCGCGCAACGTCGAGCTCGGCGAGATCCGGGCCCGGGAGGAGCCGAGCGTCGACACGTCGCTGCTGCTCCAGGAGCTGGAGCGCCGGCTGGCCGCGCTGGCGGACTCGCCGGTGGCGCTCGCGTTCGGTCGGCTGGACGAGGAGCGGGGCGACCGCTTCTACGTCGGGCGCCGTCACGTCGAGGACGCGCAGGGTGACGCGGTGGTCGTCGACTGGCGGGCCGACGTCTCGATCCCGTTCTACCGGGCGACGTGGGCCGACCCGATGGGCGTCGACCGGCGGCGCCGGTTCGCGCTCGACGGGCCGCGAGCTCGTCGGCCTCTTCGACGAGGACTTCGCGGACCCGGACTCGCAGGGCGCCGGCGGTGGCGGCGGTGTGCCCGACCCGCTGCTCGCGGAGCTCGAGCGCGGTCGCACCGGTGAGATGCGCGACATCGTCGCGACGATCCAGGCCGAGCAGGACGAGGTGATCCGCGCGCCGCTGGACGAGTGCCTCGTCGTGCAGGGCGGGCCCGGGCACCGGAAAGACCGCGGTCGGCCTGCACCGCGCCGCGTTCCTGCTCTTCGAGCACCGCGACCGGCTCGAGCGCGAGCGCCTGCTCGTCGTCGGGCCGAACCCGCTGTTCCTCCGCTACATCTCGGAGGTGCTCCCGTCGCTGGGCGAGACCGCGGTGACCCAGACGACGCTGCCCGGGCTGCTCGAGTCGCGGTTCCGCGTCCGGGCGACCGAGCCGGACGCGGTGGCGACGCTCAAGGGCGACGCGCGGATGGCGACGGTGATCGGTCGCGCCGCGCGCGTCGGGGCTCGCGCTCGAAGCGCCGGACGAGATCGTGCTGCGCGTGCTCGGGATGACGCTGCGCCTCCCGCGAGGCCGAGGTGCAGGGCGTGCTCGACGGGGTCCACGCGCGCGGGCTGCCGCTGCGCGCCGGGCGCGAGCAGCTCCGGGGCCGGCTCGCGCAGGTCGCGCTGGACCGGTTCACCGCGCTGCGGCCGTCGGCCGACGAGGCGGACCTGATCGCCGCGCTGCGCCGCGGCAAGGAGCTCAGCGGCCGCGGTGAACCGGCTCTGGCCGGTGCCGAGCGCCGCCGTGCTCGTGCGCCGGCTGCTCGGCAACCGGCGGTTCCTCGCGGCCGCGGCCGACGGCGTGCTCGAGCCCGGACGAGCAGGCGCTGCTGTTCCGGCGGGCCGAGCGGGAAGCAGGCCGAGGAGCCGTGGACCCGCGCGGACCTCGGGCTGCTCGACGAGGCCGAGTTCGTCATCGGCGGCCCGCCCCGCACGTTCGGCCACGTCGTGGTGGACGAGGCGCAGGACCACTCGGCGATGGAGCTGCGGCTGCTCGCGCGCCGGAGCCCGGGCCGGTCGATGACGATCCTCGGCGACCTCGCGCAGGCGACCGCGACCGGCGCGCAGACCCGGTGGTCGGACGCGCTCGCGACGCTCGACGCGCCGCACGGTCGCGTCGCGGAGCTCGAGCTCGGCTACCGCGTGCCCGCGCCGGTGCTCGAGCTCGCGAACCGGCTGCTGCCGTTCGCCGCGCCCGGCGTGCGGCCGAGCCGTTCGGTGCGCGCGACCGGCGCGGCGCCGACGATCGTCGCGTGCGCGCACCGCGACGGAGATCCCGCGCCGCGGTGGTCGCGGCGGTCGCGGCGGAACGCGAGGACGAGCGTTCGGTCGGCGTCGTCGCGCCCGAGCCGTTGCTCGACGCGATCGGCCGACGCGCTGCGCGCCGCGGACATCGCGTTCACCGACGGTCGTCGCGCCGCCGGGCTCGGCGACGCGGTCACGCGTGATCCCGCCCGAGTCGGCCAAGGGCCTCGAGTTCGACGCGGTGATCGTCGTCGAGCCGGCCGCGATCGCCGCGGTCGGCGACCACGGCCTGCGCCTCCTCTACATCGCGCTCACCCGCGCCGTCCGCACCCTCACCCTGATCCACGCCGACCCCCTCCCCGCGCCCCTCCGCTGACCTCCCACGCTCCCGCCGTCTGTCCGACGGGTGCATCACGAACGCGGTGATCGCGACGGCCGCGGACGCGTCGGGATCGGCTAGCGGAGCGGGCGGGGATGTCGAAGGGGGGTGGGGAGATGGAGACGGCGCGGACGAGGACGTCGTCGACGCTCACGGGCTTCGCGGTGAACGCGGCGAGCAGTCGGTCGGCGAGCGCGTCCACCTCGGCCGGCGCGGCCTCGGCGGCGTTGGCGGCCGGCTGGCCGAGCCAGCGCAGGTGCATCGCCTCGGTGCGCTCGATGCGCTTCGCCGCGACGAGCGCGAGCGCGACGACGTGCTTGCACGTGCCGCGCCGGTGCTCCGCGGCGTAGGGGCAGTCGCAGCTCCACCGGATCTTCGTGATCTGCGCCGGCGCCGGACGTTGCGGCACGGTCAGCTCGACCCGGTACCGCTGGTCGCCCGAGCCGCGCACGCGGCCGCGGATCCGGCCGGCGCTCACCCGGAGCTCGGAGACCCGGTTGCGCTTGGCGTAGCCGGTGCCGCGCCCGAGCACCGCGGCCGACGTGTGCCGGAGCACCGCTTCCTGCAGCGAGTCGGCGAGCCGCTTCGCGCCTTCGCTCGCCGGCTCGGCGTCTTCGACGGCCGCTCGAGCTCGCCGGCCGGTGCCTCCGCCGGACGCGGGCCTTCTTCGCCCCGAGCGGGACCGCCGGCGGGACCGGCGCCGGCGGGGCGTGCCCTCGCTCGGCCGCGTTCGGGTCGATCAGGTTCGGGATCGCGGATCAGGTTCGGGTCGCGGTCGTCGATCAGCGTTCGGATCCGGGTCGTCGGAGAGCGGCTCGTTCACACCAGACCCCCGGCGCGGTCGGCGTCGAGCTCGACGAGGGCGGCGAGCGCGGCATCGTCGAGCTCGCTGATGAGCTGCTCGGGCGACGAGGCGACGACGGCCTTGGCCAGGCTGCGCTTCTGGTCGAGCAGGTCGGCGATGCGCTCCTCGAGCGTGCCCGGGCAGACGAGCGTGTGCACGACGACACCGCGGGTCTGGCCGATGCGCCACACGCGGTCCGACGCCTGGTCCTCGACCGCGGGGTTCCACCACCGGTCGAAGTGGATGACGTGGTTCGCGCGCACCAGGTTGAGGCCGGTGCCACCGGCCTTGAGCGAGACGCACAGCACCGGCGGGCCGCCGTCCTCGCTGAACCGGGCGACCGCCTTGTCGCGCGCGGGTCGCGCCATCTTGCCGTCGAGGTTCTCGACCCCGACGTCGAGCTCGGTGCGCAGGTGGTCGGCGACGCGGCGCAGGAACGTCGCGTACTGGCTGAACACGACGACCGCCTCGCCCTCGTCGATGATCTCCTGCGCGAGCTCCACGAGCCGGTCGAGCTTGCCGGAGCGCCCGGCGAGCACGCTCGAGCCGTCGTCGTCGGTGATCGTCGCGGGGTGGTTGCAGATCTGCTTGAGCTTGGTGATCCCGGCGAGCACCTTGCCCCGGCGCTTCATGCCGGTCGCGTCGGCGACGTCGGAGCGCATGTCGTCCACGACGGCCTGGTAGAGCGCGGCCTGCTCGCGGGTCAGCGTGCAGTCGTCCCGGACGAGGATGCGCTCGGGCAGCTCGTCGGCGATGCCGGGGTCGGCCTTGTGGCGGCGCAGGACGAACGGTGCGATCCGCTTGCGCAGCGCGGCGAGCGCGTCCGCGCCGGCCGCGGTGCCGACGTAGTCCGCGTACCGGTTCTTGAACTGGCTCTGGGTGCCGAGCAGGCCCGGGTTGGCGAACGACATCAGGCTCCACAGCTCGCCGAGGTGGTTCTCGACCGGCGTGCCGGTGACGACGAGCCGGTGCGTGCCCTTGAGCTTGCGGGCCGCCTTGGTCGTGGCGGTGGTCGGGTTCTTGATCGCCTGCGCCTCGTCGAGCACGACCCGGTGCCACTCGATCTCGCGCAGCGGCTCGTCGCGGCGCATCACGCCGTAGCTCGTGACGACGACGTCGGCCGTGCCGATGTAGCGCGGACGGGTCCTGGCGGGCGGAGCCGTGGTGCAGCACGACGCGCAGCTTCGGCGCGAACCGCTCGGCCTCCCGCAGCCAGTTCGACACCACGGAGGTCGGTGCGACGACGAGCGTCGGGGTCTTCGGCTTCTTCCGACCGGCGATGTCGTAGGCGATGATCGCCAGCGCCTGCGCGGTCTTCCCGAGGCCCATGTCGTCGGCGAGGATGCCGCCGAGGCTGTTCGCCTCGAGCCAGGCCAGCCAGGCGAGCCCGTCCTCCTGGTAGTGGCGCAGCGTCGCGGTGATCGTCTTCGGCGTCTTGATCTTCTCGGCCGGCGTCGGCTTGAACTCGCCGGCGAGCGCCCGGCCGACCCAGCCCGACACCGCCTCGACGTCGACCTCGTCCGCGGTTGCCGCGAGCTCGAGCACGTCGGCGGTGGACTGGTTGCCTTCGGCGACGCGCTTCGTGAACGCGAGCGTCGCGGCGCGCGTCTCCTCGTCGATGCGCAGCCACCGGCCGCGCACCGCGACGAGCTCGCCGCGCGCCCGGGCCAGCACCTCGAGCTCCTCGGCGGTGAGCGGGTCGCCGTCGACGAGCACCTCGCCGGTGAGCGCGAGCGTCTTGGCGTCGAGGCCGGACGAGCTGCCGGTGATCGTGACCCGGCGGACGAGCGAGGAGTCGGGCAGCAGCGCGGACGGGAGGTGGACGGCGATGCCGGACGCGTCGAGCGCGCCGATGCCGTCCTCGAGCAGCGCGGCGACCGCGCCGGGGGAGATGACGAGCTGGTCGGCCGGGTTCTCGGGCAGCTCCGACCAGGCCCGGCGGGCGATGTCCCACTCGCACGCGAGCAGGGTCACCGCGTCGTGCGGCGAGGTGCCGAGGAGGTCGGCGGTGTCGGGGCCGAGCGGCGGGAGGACGACCGACGGATCGGTCAGCGACTCGAAGCGGGGGAGGAGCAGGAAGTGGCCGTCGAGGTCGTCGGGCGCGCTGATGTGGAAGCGCAGCCGCGCGCCGGCGCTCGGCGCGCGCCGTGACCTGGTCGGCCCAGCGGTGCACCCGCGCCTCCTGGCGCCGCGCTGTTGAGCGGCGGCGGACCGAGGCGGGCGGTCGCGAGCTCGGCGACCGCGGTGGCGAACCAGCCGTGGAGCACCTCGTCCGGGTCGCCGTCGGCGACGGCTTCGGACGCGGGGAACCAGACCTTGCCGATGCGGCCGGCGGACTCGATGCCCGGCGCCGGCCGCCACGACCAGGTGCGCTCGGCGGTGTCGGTCGCGAGGTCGGGGACGAGCTCGCCGAGCGTCGTGAGCTCGACGGCCTCGACGATCAGCGCGGCGACGGCGGTCACGGTCACGTCGACGGTCGGGCGGATGCGCACCAGCCAGTCGACGAAGCGCAGCGAGCCGACGACCGGTGCGCCGGACCAGTGCCCGGTGCTGCCGTCGTCGAGCAGGACCGGGACGAGCCGGACCGCGTCGATGTCGATGCCGGCGTCGTCGGCGGGGCCGGCGAGCAGCTCCTCGGTCGGGCGCGCAGAGGAAGAGGCGGCCTTCGACGATGCGCACCGTCAGGGGTGCCGCCGATGCCGCGGAGCGGCCGGATCGGGTTCTGGTTGCCGTGCCAGTGGTGACGGCCATACGTCCTGTCTCGTAGGTCCGGGCCAGTGGGGGCGTGCCCCCAGAGGGTCTGCGCGACGAGCGTCGCACTGTGCACCGCGGCTCCGGGAGGACTCACCGGGGTGCTGGCCCGACCAGGACCATGTGGTGATCAGTCGGTGGTTGGCGCCGCTGCGGGATGCCTACAAACCCGGGGCGACGTGTTCACCAGGATATCACCCACGTCGGGGAACCCCGGGGCGGACCCGGGCTCGGCCAGACTGCGGCGGATGGACGATCAGGGGTTCCCGCCCGGCTTCTTCGACCGGCGCGACCCGGCGACCGACGCCGAGTTCTACGCGCCGACCCGGCTCGTGACCCACATCGACGACGGCGGCCATCGAGGCCGTCGGCGACCCTCTACGAGGAGCTCGGGATCGGCGGCGAGGTGCTCGACCTGATGGGCTCCTGGGTCTCGCACTTCCGGCACGCCGCCCGCGCGGCTGACCGTCCTCGGGCATGAACGCCGCGGAGCTCGCGGCGAACCCGGCCGCGGCCGCAGACCGTCGTCCACGACCTCAACGCGGAGCCGCGCCTGCCGTTCGCCGACGACACGTTCGACGCCGCGGTCTGCTGCGTCTCGGTCGACTACCTGATCCGTCCGGTCGAGGTGTTCGCCGACGTGGCGCGGGTCGTGCGGCCCGGCGGGGTCGTTCGTGGCGACGTTCTCGAACCGCTGCTTCCCGACCAAGGCCATCCGGGGCTGGCTGCACGCGAGCGACGAGCAGCACTGCGAGATCGTCGCCGAGTACTTCCGTCGGGCCGGTGGCTGGGACGATGCCGACCGCGCAGCGGCGCACGCCGGTCGATCACCGCGGCGATCCGCTCTTCGCGGTCTGGGCGTACCGGGCGCGGTAGGAGCCGGCGCGCGAGACTGCGGCGCCATGGATCCCGAGATGCAGGCCAAGGCCGACGCGGACGCCGCCGCGCTTCGAGCGCGACGTGCAGCTGCTCGAGCACGAGGCGGCCAAGGCGGGGAAGTCGCTCGCGAAGAAGCTCGGCCCGCCGCTCGCCGCTGCTCGCGGTGCTCGTGCTCGTCGCGTGGATCCTCGGTCGCCGCTCCCGCAACGCCTGACCCGCGGTTCAGCGTCCGCTGCCCGACTCAGCCGTCGTCGGGGTGGCGCGAGGTGCGCAGCGCGCGGTAGATCGCGTCCGGGGTGAGCGCGCCGCGGTACGTCGTGCCGTCGAACACCGCGACGAACCCGTCGTCGGAGAGCAGGATCGCGGCGAGCGCCTCTTCGAGCGATCGGTGGGCGTCGACGACGACCACCGGCTGCGCGCGCGATCCGCGACGAGCCCGTCGCCGGACGCGAACCGCTGACGGATCTCGCGGCAGGTCCCGTCGTCGTCCGGGATCAACGCGTAGGTGGTGCCGACGCGGTCCATCGCCGCGCGTGCCTCGGCGAGGGTCGCGGTCGGCGTCGACGACGGGCGGGTGCTCGAGCTCGTCGTCGGTGATCGGCATGACCTTCAGGCGCTTCAGGCCGCGGTCCGCGCCCACGAAGTCGGCGACGAAGTCGTTCGCCGGGTTCCCGAGCACCTCGGCGGGCACGTCGTACTGCGCGAGGACGCCGCCGACCTCGAGGATCGCGATGCGGTCGCCCATCTTCACGGCCTCGTCGATGTCGTGGGTCACGAACACGATCGTCTTCGCGATCTCCTGCTGGATCCGGAGGAACTCGTCCTGCAGCCGGGTCCGGGTGATCGGGTCGATCGCGCCGAACGGCTCGTCCATCAGCAGCACCGGCGGGTCCGCGGCGAGCGCGCGGGCGACGCCGACCCGCTGGCGCTGCCCGCCGGAGAGCTGGGCGGGGTAGCGGTCCCGGTAGGTCCCGGGGTCGAGGCCGACCAGCTCGAGCAGCTCGTTCGACCCGCGCCTTGCTCTTGTCCCGGCTCCACCCGAGCAGGTGCGGGACGGTCGCGACGTTGGTCCCGATCGTCTGGTGCGGGAAGAGGCCGACCTGCTGGATCACGTAGCCCATGCGGCGGCGCAGCTCGACCGGGTTCGCGTGGGTGACGTCCTCGTCGCCGAGGAAGATGCGGCCGCTCGTCGGCTCGATCAGCCGGTTGATCATCCGCAGCGTCGTGGTCTTGCCGCAGCCCGACGGGCCGACGAGCACGCACACCTCACCGTCGGGCACGTCGAGGGTCAGCTCGTGGACGGCGACGTTCCCGTTGGGGAAGCGCTTCGTGACTGACTCGAGACGGATCACGGCAAGGTCCGGTTCGGCGACGGCCCGGGTACGGTAACCGCCGACTGGGTACGGTGGCGCAGTGGTGCTCGGGGCGTACGACGGCGGCACGCTGATCGACTGGTCGTGGGTCGACGACCACACGGCCGAGATCCGGCAGCGCGTCATCGAGCACCTGCAGCTCGTCGGCTGGTCGCTGCTGTGGGGGCTCGTGCTCGCGCTCCCGCTCGCGCTGCTCGCGCACCGCTTCCACTGGCTGCGCGGGCCGGCGCTGAGCGTGACCGGGATCCTCTACACGATCCCGTCGATCGCGGCCTTCAGCCTGCTGCTGCCGTACACCGGCCTGGCGCAGACCACCGCGATCATCCCGCTCACCGCGTACACGCTGCTGATCCTCGTGCGGAACGTGCTCGCGGGGCTCGACGCGGTGCCGGGCGACGTGCTCGAAGCCGCGCAGGGCATGGGGTACTCCGACTCGCGCCGGCTGTTCGCGGTCGAGCTCCCGCTGGCGGTCCCGTCGATCATGGCCGGGCTGCGCATCGCCGCGGTGACGCTGATCGGGCTCGTGCCGATCGCCGCGCTCGTCGGCCAGGGCGGGCTCGGGCACGTTCATGCTCGACGGCTTCAACCGCGACTTCCAGACCCCGCTCACCGTCGGGACGGTGCTCGTCGTGATCATCGCGGTGACCGTGGATGCGCTGCTCCTCGCTGGTCCAGACGGCTGGTGACGCCGTGGAACCGACGAGTGGCGAGGGCCTGACGTGTTCCTGCAGGACATCATCGACTGGTTCGACAACGGCGACCACTGGACCGGCGCGGAAGGGATCCCGCACCTGCTCTGGCAGCACATCCAGATCTCGTTCATCGCGGTCGTCACCGCGATCGTGATCGCGCTGCCGATCGGGCTGTTCTTCGGCCACCACCGGCGGGGCAGCTTCGTCGCGATCAACCTCGCGAACGTCGGCCGGGCGCTGCCGGCGCTCGCGCTCCTGCTGATCGCGGTGAACCGGTTCGGCATCGCGGACCCGCCGGCATGGATGCAGACGGTCGGCATCGGGTCGATCCCGACGTTCCTCGTGCTCGTCGCGCTGGCGATCCCGCCGATCGTCACGAACACGTTCGCCGGGGTGAGCGGCGTGGATCCCGAGACCGTCGACGCCGCGCGCGGGATGGGGATGAGCGGCGGCCAGGTGCTGCGCCGGGTCGAGATGCCGATCGCGTCGCCGTTGATCATGGCGGGCATCCGGACCTCGGCGGTCGCAGTGGTGGCGACCGCGACGCTCGCGGCGATCGTCGGCTGGGGCGGGCTCGGCCGCTACATCTACGACGGCTCGCGCGTGCACGACTACGAGCGGCTCTTCGCCGGCGCGCTCCTCGTCGCGCTGCTGGCGATCGCGGTCGAGCTCTCCCTCGCGATCGTCCAGCACTTCGTCGTGCCGAAGGGTCTGCGCATCGCCGCGCGCTCGGGCGACCGAGACGGCGAGAAGCCCACCCCGGTGAACCCGGGCATCGCGCCGCGGCGCGGCGGTCGAGCCCGACGTCACCGTTCCGACCTAACGTCACGCCGGGCCGTCGCTTCGACGGCCATTCCCCGAAAGGACCCAATCCATGCGCAAGGGAAGAATGCGGTTCAGCGGCCGCGCGCTCGGAGCCATGCTCGTCGGCTTCGCGCTCGTGCTCGCCGCGTGCTCGTCATCCGGCGGGAGCGACAGCAGCAGCGGCACGGCGACCGAAGGGCGCGTTGATCGTCGGGTCGAAGGACTTCGCCGGCGCCCAGATCATCAGCCAGGCCTACGGCCAGACGCTCGCGTCCAAGGGCTACAAGATCACGTACAAGGACAACATCGGTCCGTCCGAGACGGTGTACCCGTTGCTCGAGAACGGCGACATCGACCTCTACGGCGAGTTCAGCGGCACGTTCCTCACGTACCTCGGCGGCGCGCCGACGTCCGACAGCGCCGCAGGTGTTCACCGCGGTCGAGAAGCAAGCTCGCGTCGAAGAACATCGTCGCGGTGGGTCCCGCGACCGCGCAGGACGTCAACGCGTTCTACGTGCTGAAGAAGACCGCCGACAAGTACGACCTCAAGACGGTCTCGGACCTGAAGCCGGTGGCGCGACAAGCTCGTCTTCGGTGGCCCGGCCGAGTGCCTCGACCGCCCGCTCTGCCTCGGCACCGAGGAGCAGCAGCTCTACGGCCTCAACTTCAAAGAGGTCAAGAAGCTCGACCCGGGTGGCCCGATCACCAACAAGGCGCTCGACGACGGCACGATCGACGTCGGCCTGCTCTTCACCGGCAGCAGCGTCATCAAGCCCGACTACGTCCTGCTGAAGGACGACAAGGGCCTGCAGCCGGCGGACAACCCGATCGCGCTGATCAACAAGCAGAAGGCGACGGCCGAGGTCAAGGCGATCGTCAAGACCGTCAACACGAAGCTCGACTCGGCGGCGTACAACGAGATGGCGCTGAAGGTCTTCAACGACAAGGAAGACCCGTCCACCGTCGTCACCGCGTGGCTGAAGGACGTGGGGCTCACGAACTAGCCCGATGCGCTCGGGGTGTGGGAGGGGTCGCGGCTCCCTCCCACACCCGGTCCGCTCGTGGCTCAGCCCGGCGCCTCGACGTACGCGAACGGCGGCCAGTCGGGGCCGTAGCCCTTCCACGCCGGCGCGATCGTCGTCCTTCACGCGGACGACTCCGATGACTCCCGCGGGCTCGTGCGACCACACGACCGCGGTCGAGTCCCCGAGATCGAGGCACGCGACCCGACCGATGCTCGAGCGCGAGTCGGTCGTGCCGCTCGGTGGGGTCGGCGGCGGGAGCGACGCCGCGGATCCCGGTGCGCTTCGAGCAGTCGGGGAGCCCCTTCGACCGTCTTCAGCGTCGTGCCGGCGCGCTTCGAGGATGCGGTCGAACACCGCGCCGCCTGTCGCCGGCTGATCGGCCTGGACGAAGACCACGTCGCCGCACCGCGTCGCGAACGCGACTCCGGCGCCCGCGCCGGCCCGCTTCGGGTCGAGGAGGTCGCAGCGCGTGGCGACGTGCTGGGCGCGGACGAGTGCGTCCCACTGGTCGCCGGTCGCGCCGGTGAGCTGATCGCCGGCGTCGAACGCGCGCACGGAGAGCGCGTTGACCTGGACCGCGGCCTTCGGCTTGTAGAAGGTCTCGAGGAAGACCCCGGCCTTCGCGCCGGTGACCTCGTGGTCCTGCACGGTCGCGATCTGGCGGTTGCTCTCGAAGAGGGTCAGGGTCCCGCCGACGCACTCGGCCCGGACGGTGAACGATGCCGGGCGGACCTCCGGAGCAGCGGGCTCGGCCGTCCACTTGCCGTTCGCCGGTCAGCACCGTGGTCGTCGCCGCCCTTGACCCGCTGGATCGCGTACTCCCCGTCGTTGCCGACGCCGAGCCGGTAGTAGTTGTCGTCGTCCTGCATGCGACAGACGACGCCGAAGCCGGCGTCGCTCGGGCTGCCACTGGTGTCGAACGTCGCGGTGACGATCTGGTCGGGCGGGAAGCGGGTCGGGAGCACCGCGGTGGCGACGCTCTGGATGGCCCGCACGCCGATCTGGTAGTTCCCGCTCGCGGGGACCGCGCCGTGGCCGTTGCCGTCGTCGAAGGTGGGGAGGTCCGGCGGAGCCTTGATCGCGGCGTCGAGGTTCACGCCGACGGTCGGCGCGTCCGGGTTCGGCAGCGCCGACGCGTCGACCAGAGTCCGACGAGCTGCACGCGCGTCGCGAGGAGCGCGAAGGCGCCGAGCACCGCGAACGTCACCAGCGCACGCACGGCGTCCGCGCGCCCGCGTCGGCCTGCGGCTCGACTGATCCCGCGCTCGCACGCCGTCTGCACCATCGCCGCCCTTCTCGTGCGGTGCCGAGCCTCTCATACGCACCCTTTCCGGACGCGGCTTCTCGCGCTGGTGCTACAAGTGCGACGTGGGTGATCTCGAGGCCGACCTGCTCGGAGAAGTCGAGACGCAGCTCGCCCAGTGGCGGACCGAGTACGCCGGCGACCCGGAGGGGGAGCGCGAGCTGCTCTGGCTGCTCGCCCTCGAGCGTGAGCAGATCGTCGCGGTGGCGTACCGCGAAGAGGCGGTCGCCGGCGCGTGTCGACGCGCTGGACCTTGCGCCCGAGATCCGGGCGCTCATCCGCCAGACGCTCGTATGGATCTGGAAGGACGAGGAGCTGCACGCGGCGTACATCCGCGGCGCGCTGCTCGCCGGCGGGGAGCGCCTCGCGTCGCTCGTCGTCTACGGGCGCCAGATCCAGGGCGTGCTCTCGGGCTGGGTGACGTCGACCCGCAACCTCCTGGACGCGCGGCGGGCGCCGTTGCGCACGGGTGCGGCCGGCCTGCTCGTGCTCGCGGCCGGCGCGATGGGCCGCATGCCGCCCGCGCTCCAGGCCGAGCTCCGCTACCAGACGTTCAAGCGCTACTGCGACCTGAACGTCGCGCTCGAGGCGACCGCGGAGCTCGCGTACCGGCGGCTGGTCGAGCTCGCGGAGGGAGACGAGGAGCTGGCCGTCTTCCCGCGGATCCTCGAGGACGAGCGCGACCACATGGCGGCCTTCCGGGTGATCTCGTCCGCGCTGACCGACGACGACCGGCTCGCACCGGGATGGTCACTCGAACGCCTGCTGGCGGAGCTGGCCGCGATCAGTGAGTGGTTCGTGCCCGCGTCGCTCCGCGCCGAGGTGGCTCCGGCGGAGCGGCCGCGCACGCTTCGGGTCGGGCGCGCCGGTCGCGGTGCGCGGCGGCAGCAGCGACTCGGACAAGGTCGCGGTGCTCGAGGCCTGCCTCGATCGGGCCGGGCTGGCCGAGGCTCGCGGCCCGGTCGTCGAGTCCGCGGCGATCCGGGTGTCGTTCATGCTCGGCTACGACCGCGCCGACCGTTCGAACGTCAACGACCCGGAGCTCGTCGACGGGCTGGCGCGCTACCTGCGCCGCCACGGCGTCCGCGACGTGGTCGTGCTCGAGGCGCCGACGGTCTACGAGACGTGCTTCGAGCACCGGACGGTGGCCGAGGTCGCCCGAGTACTTCGGCTTCGGCTCGGACGCGTACCGCATCGTCGACATCGGTCAGGACCTCCGCCCGTTCACGTTCGGTCGGGGATTCGTGCAGCAGGCGTCAGCGGATCATGGCTCGACGCGGACCTGCGGATCGTGATGCCGAAGCTGCGCACGGATCCCACCGAGTTCGCGCACCTGGGCCTCTCGACGCTCGAGGGGAGCACCGGCGCGATCGACGAGACGTTCTACGCGTCGCGCCGGGTGGACTTCCGCTCGGCGACGATGATGCTGCTCGACGTCGCGCCACCCGACTTCTCCGTCGTCGACGCGTGGGCTCCGGTCGCGGACGGGCCGTTCGGGGTGATGGGCTGTCACCACCCCGCGAGAGTTCGCTACATCTACGCGGGCGCCGATGCGCTCGCGGTGGACGAGGTCGTCCTCGGCGACCTCGGCGTGCCGGACCCGCGGCTCGCGCCGATCGTGCGCAAGGTCCATCACTGGTTCGGGCTGTCGCAGAAGCACGCGCCGGTGGACGGGTTCCGACCCGACCTGCACGCGGCGCTGCGCGGCGCGCACTCGTCGCGGCCGTTGCGCATGCTCGGCACGCTCTCGTACCCGATCTACATGTACCTCAGCGACGAGGGCCAGCTGTTCGTCCCGGAGTTCGACACCGCCGCGTTCCCGCCGTCGGAGCCTGTCGGAGTCGCGACTCGTGCGGTGCGCTGGGCCGCGCAGCGCGCGTTCGGCCTCCGGCCGCCGGTCGCCGTCCTGATGACCGGCGTTCGCGCGAGCGGGCTCGAGGGGTGCTCGGCGTGCTGCGATCCGGCCACGCCACGGCGCGAGCGCTCTCGATCGGGGACAGCCGGTCGTTCGTCCGTTCCCAGTTCCTCGCGGCCGCGGTGCGAGTCGATCTCCTGCCGTTCCTGCGCAGTGCCCCGGACGCTCGACGACATCGCCGACCACCTGCGCGTCGCGCCGACCCGACCGGTTGGCGGGGTTCCTCGCGGTCGGCACCGAGCTCGGCGAGCTCCGGTGCTCGGACGGTCGCTACGGCGTGCGGGGTCGACGGGCCCGAGCGATCGCCGGCGGCGACGAGCTGCTCGCCGCCCACTACCGCTCGATGCTCGACTACCAGACGAGCCCGTACGCCGACCTCGCCGCGTCTGCTGGGCGGCGAGCCGGGCACCGGGCTCGTCGGACCTCGAGGAGCACGCGACCGTGATCGCCGACGTCTCGCTCGCGGCGGCACCGTTCGTGACGCCGTTCCTCGAGCGGATCGTGGTGGAGCGGCGCCCGCGCCGCGTGCTCGACGTCGGGCTGTGGCACCGGCGTGTACACGCAGGTGCTGCTCGATGCGGATCCGCAGGTGCTCGTCGACGGCATCGACCTCGCCGCTGACGTGATCGATGCCTGCCGGCAGCGGGTCGGCCCGACGGCCGGTGCCGGCCGGGCCGAGCTCGAAGTCGGCGACGCACGGACGTGGACGCCGTCCGACGACCGTCGCTACGACGTCATCACGCCTGAACAACAACATCTACTACTTCGACCCGAGCGAGCGCGTCGCGCTCTACGAGCGCCTCGGTGCGCTGCTGGCCGACGGTGGCGAGCTGGTGATCGTGACGATGCTGTGGCCCGGTTCGATCGCCAGCGCGCACCTGCACTTCATGCTGATCGCGCAGGCGGGTTCGGCTGCACTCCCTGGGTTGGCCGACCTGCAGCGCGACCTCGCGAGCGGCGGGGTTCGCCACGGTCGAGGTCGACGCGCTCGTCCCGACCGAGCCCTTCGTCGCCCTCCGCGCCCGTCGCGGCCTAGCGACCGGCCGCGCCGCCGGGCCGCCCGGCGCAGCTGGATCTCGGGCTCCTTGCGGTCCAGGTAGTCGGTCCACCTCGTGACGAGCCCGTCGGCATCGATCTCGATGATCGTCGCACCGTGCATCTCGATCGGGGTTCCGGCCGCGGGGTCGTCCGCGCCGCGGCCCGCGTAGGTCGCGCGACCGATCCACTCGAACACCGCCCAGTCGTCGCCGCCCCGGATCGTGGTGATCTCCTGGTTCCAGTCCGGGAAGACATCGGCGGTGCCGCGCTGGACCGCGCGCAGATCCTCGGTGCTCGGCGTGTTCGGGTCGCCGAACGTCGCGTCCGGCGCGAAGAGATCGCGCCAGCGACCTTCGGACTCGAAGTCGAGTGCAGACTCCGCCCGACGGGCCCACGCGTCCCAATCCATCAGACGACCTCGACGGTGCGACCGCCACGCCACGCGCGCAGCACGAGGTAGTCGCCCTTGAGGGCGCCGTGGTCCCATTGCCCGAACCCCATCGTCGTGCCTGCCTTCCCGGTCGCGGCGGGAAGGCGCTTCACCCGCTCGAGTCCCTCGCGCACGCCGGCGGGAGTGCGGTCGTCGGCGAGCACCAGGCCTTCACCGAGCAGCCGACCGATGTCGTAGGCGGCGACGCCGATCGGGCTCGCCGCGTGGCGGCGGGACTGCTCGCGCAGGATCTCCCGCACCGGGTTCGCATCGCTGACCGTGTCGATGTAGATCCAGTCCTCGAAGCCGCTGCGCCAGTCCGGGCGCGCGTAGCCGAACATCAGCGCCGAGTTCGTCACCACCGGTCCCTTCCAACCGACTGCCTCCACGCCGAGCGAGACCGCTCGGGCCGCGACCCCGAGGCCCGAGGTAGAGGAGCGCGTCGGGCTCGACCTCGAGGGCCGCCTCGACGTTGGCGCGCAGGTCCTCGGCGAGGGGCGACACCGAGCTGCGGTACGCGAGCTCCGGGTCTCCCGTGCGCTCCACGGTCCGGCTGGAGCCAGAGGTCGTAGCTGGTGCCGACCGGCGTGTCGTCGTAGAGCACCGCGATCCGATGATGGCCCTGCGCCAGCAGGTGCTCGGCGAGCAGCACGGGCTCCTCTTCGAGTGAACCGACCTGGTAGTGGAACATGTGCTCGCCGCGGGTGAATGCACCACCCGTGTAGTTGATGCACGCGACGCCGGCCTGGTCCGCGAGGTCGCGCACGATCAGCCCGTTGTCGCTGATCGACGGGCCGACGATCGGCCACGACGCCGCGGTCGACGAGCTCACCGAACTTCCGCACGACGGACTCCGCGCTGCCCGCGGGCAGCCCCTCGGCGACACTCGCAGTGAGGGTGATCTCCTCGCCGAGTCGTTCCTCGGCGCGCGCCCCGTCGAATCCGATGCGCAGTCCGTCTTCGAAGTAACGGCCGCCGTCACCTTGCGGGAAGTCGTAGAACACGCCGATGGGAACAGTCACGGGCTCTCCAGTTGGTGGTGGACCTCGTCCGCACATCGATCGAGGGTGGGGAGAACTTCACCGGACCCCCATCGCACGGGAAACTAGCCTCACCCGGGCCGGACACCAGCGGGGGGAGCACCATGGACATCGACGACATGATCCTCGTGAGCGTCGACGACCACGTCGTGGAGCCGCCGGACATGTTCGTCCGCCACCTCCCGGCGCGCTGGCACGATGTCGCGCCTCGCGTGCGAGCGCCGCACCGATGGCAGCGACGTCTGGATCTACGACGGCAACGAGATCCCGAACATCGGGCTGAACGCAGTCGCGGGCCGCCCGCCCGACGAGTACGGCATGGAGCCGACGTCGTTCGACGAGATCCGCTCCGGGTGCTTCGACCTCGGCGATCGCGTGCGCGACATGGACGTCAACGGCGTGCTCGGCTCCATGTGCTTCCCGTCGTTCCCGAACCTGTGCGGCCAGCTCTTCAGCCGCTCGTCGGACCTCGATGCCGGGCTCGCCGTGCTGCAGGCCTACAACGACTGGCACATCGACGAGTGGTGCGCGAGCGCACCGGGCCGGTTCATCCCGCTGATGCTCCCGCCGATCTGGGATCCCGAGGCGATGGCCGCCGAGGTGCGGCGCAACGCGGCGAAGGGTTGCCACGCGGTCTCGTTCTCGGAGAACCCGTCGCACCTGAAGCTGCCGAGCTTCCACGACGCGCACTGGGACCCGTTCTGGCGGGCGTGCGTCGACGAGGGCACCATCGTGTGCCTCCACATCGGCTCGTCGTCGCGGCTCGTGATGACCGCGCGCGACGCACCGATCGACGTCCTCATCACGCTGCAGCCGATCAACATCGTCCAGGCCGCGGCCGACCTGCTCTGGTCGCCGGTGCTGCGCAAGTTCCCGACGCTGCGGGTCGCGCTGTCGGAAGGCGGCATCGGGTGGATCCCGTACTTCTGTGACCGGGTCGACTGGATCTACACCCGTCACCACCAGTGGACCGGACAGGACTTCGGCGGCCGGCTCCCGAGCGAGGTGTTCCTCGAGCGGGTGGTGCTCTGCTTCATCGACGATCCGGCCGGCGTCGCGAACCTCGATCGCATGGACGTCGACCGCGTGTGCTGGGAGAGCGACTACCCGCACTCGGACTCGACGTGGCCGATCTCGGCCGAGACGCTCTGGCCAGCGGTCGACGGACCTCCCGGACGCGGTGATCGACAAGGTCACGCACGAGAACGCGATGCGGCACTTCCGCTACGACCCGTTCGCGGCGCGCGCGCGCGAGACGTGCACGGTCGGCGCGCTGCGGGCGCAGGCGACCGACGTCGACGTCGACGCCCGCGATCGGTGGCGCCGCGGCTCGAGCGCAAGACCGGCGCCGCGGACCTCATCGGCACGGCGGACCGGGGGAAGCGTTGAGTCCGGACCCGGGAAGACGGGCGGTCATCGTCGGGGCGGCAACATCGGACTACCCGGTGCTGCCCGACAAGGCGGAGACCGAGGTGCACGTCCAGGCGGCCGAGCGGGCTCTCGCCGACGCGGGCCTGACCTTCGACGACATCGACGGCTACGCGACCGTCGGCATGTACCCGATGTACTGCGTCGGCATGTGCGAGTACCTCGGGATCCACCCGACGTGGCTCGACGAGACCAACATCGGTGGCGCGTCGTTCGAGGTCCTGGTCGAGCACGCGTCCCGGGCGGTGGAAGCGGGCGCGTGCGACGTGGTGCTCATCACCTACGGCAGCGTCCAGCTCTCGGCGATGGGCCGGCGCATCGGTGGTCGGGGCGGAACGGTCAGCGCGACGCAGGCGTGGGACGCGATGTGGGGCAACACGCTCGTGGGGGCGTACGCGCTCGCGGCCACGCGGCACATGGCAGCGAGTACGGGACGACGTCCGAGCAGCTCGCCGAGATCGCGGTGACCTTCCGCCGGCACGCGGGCTTCAACCCGTCGGCGCAGTACCGCGACCCGATCACCGTGGACGACGTCGCTCGGCTCGCGCATGGTGGCGGACCCGCTTGCACATGCTCGACTGCTGCGTGGTCTCGGACGGTGGCGGCGCGGTCGTCGTCACCACCGAGGAACGGGCCCGCGACCTGCCGAAGCGGCCGGTCTACGTGCTCGGTGGCGCGCACACGCTGACGCACGCGTTGAACGTGTCGCAGTCCGCCGACCTCACCGTCAGCTCGGCGGCCCGCTCGGGTCCGCTGGCGCTGCAGCGGGCGGGCGTCACGCTCGACGACGTCGACGTGCTCCAGCTCTACGACTCGTTCACGATCACCGTGCTCCTCACGCTCGAGGACCTCGGCTTCTGCGCCAAGGGCGAGGGCGGGGCGTTCGTCGAGAACGGGCGGCTCGCGTTCGACGGGCCGCTGCCCGACGAACACGGACGGCGGCGGGCTCTCCGCGTGCCACCCGGGGATGCGCGGCATGTTCCTGATCGTCGAAGCGGTGCGCCAGCTGCGCGGCGAGGCCGGCGCGACCCAGGTGCCGGACGCCAAGATCGCGCTCGCGCACGGCACCGGCGGGATGCTGTCGACCGGCGCGACGCTGCTGCTCGGAACGGAGGTGCCGTGACTGACCGCGCTCGGCCGCCGGAGCCACTGACGGGTCGCTCCGGCCGAGGGAGATCTTCGGAAGACGAACCCCGCCCCGTGCACGAGCCGGGACCGCTGCCCGAGAAGGCCAAGCCGCGCGAAGGGCCGCCGGACGATCTCGAGATGGCGCCGTACTGGGCCGCGACGCTCGAGGGCCGGCTCATGGTGCAGCGCTGCGTGCCGCACGGTCACACCCAGCTCTACGCGCGCCCGCACTGCGTCACGTGCCGGGGCGAGGTCCGGTGGGAGGACGCCTCGGGGTTCGGCACCGTCTACTCGTTCACGGTGCTGCGCCAGCACTACTCGCGTTCGTTGCGGCACCTGTTGCCGATGGTCGTCGCGCTGGTCGACCTCGACGAGGGCCCGCGCATCATGACGAACATCGTGAACGTCGACGCCGACGCCGTCCGGGTCGGGATGCCGGTCGAGGTGTACTTCGAGCGGGTCTCGGACCGCGCCGCGCTCCCGTACTTCACCCCCGTGCAGGCGTAGTCCGACCCGGCGGCCGTCCTCCGTCCCAGGCCGTCCCGAGCCCCTTCAGGTCTCCCCCGAGACGCTGTGAACGTCGCGAGCGGTGATCGAGCGGAGCGGCATGCCGCCGGCCTCGACCGGGCCGGGACCGCCTGCGCCGAGTGTGACGACGCGCACAGTCGGTCCGTCATGGAGGCAACGGTGCGGCGGACCAACTCCGCTCATGCTGGAGACGAGGACGGGACTCGATCCGGAGGTCACTCGATGCAGGGACTCAGGTACAGGGAGCGGATCGCGCAGGTCGTGGCCGGGTGCGCCCGATCACGACGGTGCGGCGGGAACGCCGTGCCGGCGGCTCGGCGAGCTGAAGCTGTTCCACGGTTGCACCCCGCGTGAGTGGGCCGTGATCGACTCGCTCTCGACCTGGGTCCGCGTGCGGGCCGGTCGCGTGCTGTGCCGGGAGGGTGCGATCGGCCGCGAGTTCTTCGTGATCGTCGATGGCAGCGTGACGGTGCACGTCCCGGCCAGCCGGCCCATCGTCTCGGCGAGGGTGACGGATTCGGCGAGATGGCGATGTTGGACCACGGCCACCGGGTCGGCGACGGTCACCGCGAACGAGCCGACCGAGCTCATCGTCTTCAGCGTCGCCGAGTTCGACGCGCTGCTCGTGCAGGTGCCGTCGTGGCGCAGGAGCTGATCCGAACGGCGGCCGCCCGTCAGCGCATGCTCGACGAGCACGAGCCGGACGTGGCCGCGAACGTCTGAACGGCGTCAGCGAGGGTCCGGGGCGCCCGCGAAGATCGACGGGTCGACGGTGATGTAGGTCGCCTTGCACGTCGCGACCACGGCGCCGTCGGCCGTCGCCTCGGCAGTGATGAAGAGCTTGCGCCGCTCCCGACGCTCGAGCCGGGTGCCGGATGGTGAGCGGCTCCTCCACCGGCACGGGCGCTTCGAAGCGGACGGTCAGCTCGCCGGTGAACGCGGGCTCGCCGAGGCGACCGATGACGAAGCCGGTGATGTCGTCGAACACCGCGGACACGATGCCACCGTGGGCCCGGCCCGGCGCGCCCTCGAACGCCCGGTGGAGCACGACGGTCGCGACGATCTCCTCGTCCTCCCAGTCCACCTCGAGGTCGACGCTGGTCGGGTTGCACCGGCCGCCGACCGCCCGGTCCTCGAACCCGGACTGCGGCCCGCCGGCAACGAACGTGTTGCTCCCTGGCGGAGCCGCGTCGCGGGCGGCGCGCATCAGCGCCAGCCGGTCACGGCGGCTCCCTTGGCGCATCGTCTCCGCCTCGCGTGCGGCGGTCGCCTGGAGCTCGCGCAGCCCCGCCGGGTCGCGGTCGTGGGCCACGAACGCGTGGTTCAGGTCACGCAGCGCCGCGGCCGCGTCGAGTCGCGATCGTCGATCTCCGAGGTCGTGGGCGGCGATCACGTCCCGCAGGACGGCGGTGAGGTGGCCGGATGACCGAGACGACAGCGGTAGCGACCGCCCCATGGGGAGGACGGAGCGGGCGTCGAGCCTGTGCACCGCCATCTCGTTCCGACCGGCGTGAGATCACGATCGGTCAGGCGCCGAACTCGCCGCTCTGGTGTTCGCGGCCGCGTGGGTGCTGGCGCTCCTCGGACCCGGTGGGCGTCGGCACCGGTCTCGACGTCATCGGCGGGTGGCGCTGGCGATCTGGGCGGTCGACGAGATCCCGCGGCGTCAACCCGTTCCGGCGCTTGCTGGGCACCGTCGTGCTCGGCGGGCTCCGCCGCCTCGACGCGCGTCCGCTGGCCAGGCCGGGGTGCGCGACGATGCGCCCATGGCGTGGGAAGGCGACAGCTATCAGGAGCGGTTCGACGCGCTCGCCGCGGCGGGCACGGACGTGCACGGCGAGGCCGGATTCGTCAGCAAGCTGTCACCGGCCTCGGTGCTCGACGCCGGGTGCGGCACCGGGCGGGTCGCGATCGAGCTGGCCCGGCGTGGGGTGCCCGTCGTCGGCGTCGACAACGACGCGTCGATGCTCGCGACCGCGCGCAGCCGGGGCCCGATCGGTCACGTGGATCCAGGCCGACGTGACGACCCTCGACCTCGGCCAGGTGTTCGACGTCGTCGTCATGGCCGGCAACGTTCCGTTGTTCACGCCGCCCGGGCACGCAGGCCGCGCTGGTCGCCGGCGGGGCGCGTCACGTCGCCCCGGGCGGGGCGCTCGTCGTCGGGTTCCAGCTCGGCCGCGGCTACGAGCTCGACGAGTTCGACCGCCACTGCACGGCCGCCGGGCTCGAGCTCGACGGCGGTGGGCGACGTGGGCCCGGGAGCCGTTCCCCGGCGACGGCGTCGTACGCGGTCTCACTCCACCGCCGGCACCCGTCGTCGTAGCTCCGGCGCGTGGTCAGGCAGCCGGGTGCAGGCCCGGGCCGCGGCGCGCGCCGCGGCCGTTGCGGCGGCCTTCGAGTCGCGTTGGAGCCGGGCGAGGTGCGGGATGCGCCACGGCTTGGTCAGGAGGAACTTCGCGACGGCGGGCCCGTTCGCCGAGCCGTCCGGCTTCGCGAGGCCGAGCACGGCGTCGTCGGGATGGTCGGTCGCCATGTCGCTGATGGCCCGGATGACCGACCAGTCGCAGCCCGCGGGCCTCGCAGACGGCGGCGACGGCGGACGTCTCCATGTCGAGCGCGACCACGTCGTCCGCGATGAGCTGGTCGAGCGTGGAGCGGTCGACGAGGAAGTCGTCCGAGGTCACGATCTTGCCGCGTGCTTCGGGGCTGCCGAGGTGGGTCGGGCGGTATTCGGTGCCCGTCGACCGGTCGACGACGACGCTCGGGAAGATGAGGTCGCCGAGCTTCACGGTCGGGCCGACGCCGCCCGCGATGCCCACGACCATCACGTGATCGGTCGGCCTGGCGTCGAGCACGCGCTCGGCCGCCTCCGCGCGCGCCGGCGGTGCCGATGCCGGTGGTGGTGGCGACGATCTCGGTGTCGCCGATCGAGCCTTCGAGCAGCTTCGGCTCGCCCGTCGGCCGCGCGTTGCAGCGAGAAGGCCTCGACGACGGGCGCGAGCTCCTGGCGCATCGGAGCCAAGATGGCGATCCTCATCCCCGCAGCCTGCCCGATCCGGGCGGGCGACGCACGCACACGAGACGGAGGACCCGATGCCCGGTCGCCCGACGGCGGGATGGCTCCAGGCGCTGCCCAAGGCCGAGCTGCACCTGCACATCGAAGGCACGCTCGAGCCGGAGCTGATGTTCGAGCTCGCGGGGCGCAACGGCGTCGAGCTGCCGTACCCCGACGTCGAGGCGGCGCGCGCCGCGTACGTGTTCGACGACCTCCAGTCGTTCCTCGACCTCTACTACGCGGGGTGCTCGGTGCTGGTCACCGAGCCGGACTTCTACGACCTCACGATGGCGTACCTCCGCGCGCGGCCGCCGACCAGGGCGTGCGCCACGCGGAGATCTTCTTCGACCCCCAGACCCACACCGAGCGCGGCATCCCGTTCGCGACGGTGGTGGACGGGATCGCGCGCGCCCTGGCGGACGGTCGGGACTCGCTCGGCATCACGTCGCGGCTGATCGTCTGCTTCCTGCGCCACCTGAGCGAGGACGCGGCGATGGCGACGCTCGAGGCCGCGCTGGAGCACCGCGACGCGATCATCGGCGTCGGGCTCGACTCGTCCGAGGCGGGCAACCCGCCGTCGAAGTTCGCGGCGGTCTACGACCGGGCCCGTGCCGAGGGTCTGCTGCCGGTCGCGCACGCGGGGGAGGAGGGGCCGCCGGAGTACATCCGCGAGGCGCTCGACGTGCTGCACGTCCTCCGGATCGACCACGGCGTCCGGTGCATGGAGGACGACGCGCTGGTCGACCGGCTGGTGGCGGAGCAGGTGCCGCTGACCGTCTGCCCGCTCTCGAACGTGAAGCTCCGCGTGTTCGACGACCTCGCCGACCACCCGATCCGCCGGATGCTCGAGCGGGGCCTGATCGTCAGCATCAACTCGGACGACCCCGCGTACTTCGGCGGCTACATCGGCGAGAACTACGTCGCAGACCGCGGCCGCGCTCGGGCTGGACTGCGACCAGATGCGCCAGATCGCCCGCAACTCGTTCCTGGCGTCCTTCCTCGACGACGCCGAACGCCGACCCCACCTCGCCGCCCTCGACGACCTACCCCGACCCCACCTGAGCACCCATCGCCTCCGGGTCGTCGAGCTCCAGGATCATGCGCACCGACATCTCGTTGATCGCAGTCGGGCTCGAGTCGGGATCGGCCTGGATCCAGAAGGCCGCGCCGTCGATCGAGAGCTGCGAGACGATCACCGTCCCGTCCGGCAGCTCACTGCGTTCGAGCTCGACGGCGCCGAACGCGGCGGCGTAGAACGCGATTGCCTCCGTCACACTCGGCACCGACAGCCACGGCGCGATCGTGGTCACGACCCGTCGCGCTCGACCGGGTCGACCTGCCAGTTCGCTTCGCGCCGCTCGGCGAACGCGAGCGGGCCCTCGGTCTGGTCCGGGTGGCCCCACATCGACACGAGCTCGCCCGCGCCGGCACGGCACGCGTCGGTGAGCCCGAGCTCCAGCGCGCCCCACAACGCCTTCTTCGTCGCCCGCATCGCCGCGGGGGAGTTCTGCGCGATCTTCTCGGCGAGCGCCTGGGCCTCGGCCCGCAGCTGGTCGGGCGGGTCGACGATCTGGCTGATCATCCCGAGCTCGTAGACCCGTTGCGCCGAGAGCCGCTCGTACTTCCCGACGAACGCCATCCGCATGACCGCCTCGACCGGCATCTTGCGCAGCAGCCCGATCGCCTCGATCGCGACGACCTGGCCGACCGAGACGTGCGGGTCGAAGAACTGCGCGTCCGAGGCGGCGATCACGATGTCCGCGTCGGCGACCCAGTGGAACGCGCCACCGGCGCAGATGCCGTTCACCGCGGTGATCACCGGCTTCCACACCTCCTGGTGCCACGCGGTGAAGTGGAGATCCCAGTCCTCGACCGACTGCCGGTAGCGCTGCATGCCCTGGCCGTCGGTCGCGATCTCGGTCACGTCGACGCCGGTCTGGAACGCCCGGCCCTCGCCGGTGTGCACGATCACCCGCACCTCGGGGTCGGCGTCGAGCTCCTTCCACGCCACCGCGAACTCGTCGCGCATCTGGGCCGACATCGCGTTGAGCTGGTCGGGCCGGTTGTTGATCAGCCAGCCGACCGGGCCGCGGCGCTCCACGATCAGGCAGTCGAACGACGAGTACTTCACGGGTCAGCCTTCCTCGCTCCGGGTGCGTCGAGGTGTCGGTCGCGTCGAGCGGGAGCCAGCGCGCGTCGCGCCGTTCGACGAACGCGAGCGGCCCCTCGGTCTGGTCGGGATGGCCCCACATCGCGACGAGCTCCTGCGCGCCGGCGCGGCACGCGTCGGTGAGGCCGAGCTCGAGCGCGCCCCACAGCGCCTTCTTCGTGGCGCGCATCGCGGCGGGGGAGTTCTGCGCGATCTGCTCGGCCAGGGCCATCGCCGCGCCCGCGAGCTCCGAGGGCGGATCGACGACCTGGCTCAGGATCCCGAGCTCGTACGCGCGCCGCGGCCGACAGCCGCTCGTGCCGGCCGGTCAGCGCCATGCGCATGATCGGCTCCATCGGCGACTTCCGCACGAGCGCGATCGCCTCGGACGCGGTGACCTGGCCGATCGACACGTGCGGATCGAGGAACGTCGCGTCGCTCGACGCGATCACGATGTCCGCGTCCGCGACGAAGTGGAGGCCGCCGCCCGCGCACACCCCGTTGATCGCCGCGATCACCGGCTTCCACACCGAGTTGTGCCACGCGGTCAGCCGCAGCTCGGATCGCTTCGTCCGCCGGGACTGCTCCCGCAGCGCCTCCGGGTTCGCGGCTCAGCTCCACGACGTCGAGCCCGGTCTGGAACGCCTTCCCGGCACCGGTGTTGACGATCACCCGCACGTCGGGATCGGCGTCGAGCTCCTGCCACGCCCGTTCGAGCTCGTCGAGCATCGTCGCGTTCATCGCGTTGCCGACGTCGCGGCCGGTTGAACTCCAGCCAACCGACGGCGCCCCGCCGCTCGACGATCAGCGTCTCGTAAGCGCTGAACGTCACGACGACGCCTCGAGCTCGGCGTGCAGCGCGACCAGGTCGTTGCGGAGCAGCTTGCCCACCTGGTTCCGGGGCAGCGACTCGACCCGATGGAACGCCACCGGCACCTTGTACGGCGCGAGGTGCTCGCGACACGCCGCGCGCAGCTCGTCGTCGGACACCGCGGCGTCGCCGACGACGAACGCGACGGGCACCGCGCCGAGCCGGTCGTCCGGCACGCCCGACCACGCCGGCGTCCTCGACGCCGGGCACGAGCCGGAGCACCTCGGCCACGTGATCGGGGAACACCTTGTTGCCGCCCCGGTTGATCACGTCGCCGGAGCGGCCCTCGATCCACACGAACCCGTCCGGATCGACCCGGGCCAGGTCGCCGGTGTCGACGAACCCGTCGGCGTCGACGCGATCCGCGAGCTCGCCGCCGTTCGCGTACCCGGCGGCCATCGAGGGCGGCCGCACCAGCAGCCGGCCGACGCCGTCCGGCGCCGCGTCGGCGCCCGCGTCGTCGAGCACCTTGATCGCGACGCCCGGATGCGGACGGCCGATCGCGCCGATCTTCTCCGGGTGCTCCTTCGCGTCGGCGGCGGTCCAGCCGATCACCTCGCCGATCTCGGCCTGCCCGTACCCGTTGAGCACCGTGACCCCGAACTTGTCGGTGAAGCGCCGGGCCTGGATCGGCGACAGCGGCGCGGTGATGCTGCGCACGTAGCGCAGCGGCGCGAGATCGGTGACGGTCGCGTCGTCGGCGAGCATCGTCATCGCGGCCGGCGGGAGCACGGTCGAGCGGATCGCGAACCGGTGGACCAGCGCCGCGAACTCGGCCGGGGTGAAGCCGTCCATCACGACGATCGGCGCGCCGGCCGCGCAGGCCGAACAGGACGTTGTAGATCCCCGCGTTCAGCGAGAGCGACACCGCGATCAGGTTCGGAGACGGTGGCTTCGACGGATCGTCGCGGCTTCGAGCGCAGCGGGCCGAGCACGCGGTCCAACAGCTCGAAGTACGCCGAGTGGGTGTGCAGGATCGGCTTCGGCTCGCCGGTCGTGCCCGAGGTCCACATCACGAACGCGGTGTCCGGGTCGTAGGTGCGTGCCCCGTCGAGGGTCACGGGCGCACCGTCCGGCGGGGATGTGCACCGCGGGCGCGGTGGCGGCGAGCACCTTCGCGACCTCCGGTGGCGGGACGCGGGGGTTCACGGGTACGAAGACTGCGCCGGCGAGCCAGATGCCGAACATCGTCGTGATCGTGACCGGGTTGTCGCGCATCTGCACCGCGACGGCCTGCCCGGGTTGCACGCCCCGATCGCGCAGCCCGGCGGCGACATCGGTCGCGGCGGCGCGCGCTCTCGCCCGCGGTCAGCGACGAGTCGGGCCCGTAGAGCAACGGCTCGTCGGCGGTGAACGGGTGATCGATCAGCAACGACGCGAGCGACGGCCCACTCACGAGCGCGGCACCTCGTCCCACGGCGAGTCCAGGTACGGATCCGGTTCACGGGGAAGGCCCAGGACCCGCTCCGCGACGATGTTCTTGTTGACCTCGGTCGTGCCGCCCTCGATCGTGTTCGCGCGGCTGCGCAACATCGCGCGGCTCTCGAACGGCATCGCCTCGGCCCACGCTTCGAGGTCGACGTTCGGTCCGTCCCACGCCATCGCGTCGGGTCCGAGCAGGTCGGCCGCGAGGCGTTGGAGCCGCTGGTTGAGGCTGCCCTGGTGCACCTTGCCGATCGATCCGGCGGGCCCCGGCGTGCCGCCGGCGCGCACCGAGGCGCGCACGCGCTGGTTGGTCCAGTCGCGGATTCGCTCCTCGCTGTAGAGCTGCATCAGCTGCTGGCGGACGACCGCGTCACCGGCGCGGCCGAGCTCGACCGCGCGTTGGATGATCCGATCCACGCCGGATCCGCCGATGCGGTCCACGCCGCCCGACCCGGAGCCCGACACCATCTGGCGCTCCCCGGCGAGCGTCGAGCCTGCGACGCGCCACCCGTCACCGGTCGCGCCGACCCGGTACCAGTCGGGGATGCGCACGTCGTCGAGGAACACCTCGTTGAAGTCCACCTCGCCGCCGATGTGGCGCAGCGCGCGCACCTGCACCCCGGGCGCGTGGAGATCGACGATGAAGTAGGTGAGCCCGCGCCGTTTCGGCACGTGAGGATCGGTGCGGGCGAGGCAGATTGCGAAGTCCGAGAGGTGCGCCCATGTGGTCCACACCTTCTGCCCGTTGAGCACCCACTCCTCGCCGTCGAGCTCGGCGCGGGTCGCCAGCGACGCGAGATCGGACCCGGCGCCCGGCTCGCTCAGGAGCTGGCACCACTTCTCCTCGTTGCGCACGAGCGGCGGGAGAAAGCGCAGCCGTTGCTCCTCGGTGCCGTGCGCGAACAGGGCGGGCGCCGCGCTGTTCAAGCCGAGCGGGTTCAGCCGACCGAGGTTGAACGGGGCGAGCACCGCTTCCGCGACCCGGGCCTGAGCCGGGCTGAGGTCGAGGCCGCCGTACGCGACCGGCCACGTCGCCACCGCGAGCCCGCTGGCGGCGAACGTGGGGTACCACGCCTCGTACGCGGCCCGGGACCGCACCTCTCGGATCGCGGCCCGGCCACCACGAGCCGCCGCATCTCGCCACGCCTCGGGAACGTTCGCCTCCACCCAGGCCTCGACCGCCTCGCGCACCGCGGCCTCGGACGAGGACGAGTCGAGCGGCAGGCGCAGGTCCGGATCCATCGGGGCCGTACCGTAGGTGATTCCGTGCGGCTCCTCTCTGGCGCACCACCGGCGTCCGCGACACCCGCGTAGTGTCACGGCGACGCGCACGACGGAGGCGGGATGGCGGACGGCGAGGGGATCACCGACGAGGGCGTGGAGCGCCTGCGCGCCCGCATCGGCATCGCCCGCCCGCACACCCAGCCGCCGCACTACCGGTACCCGAACGAGGACACCTTCCGGAACGTCGCCGAGGCCTACGGGGACGACAACCCGCTCTGGGGCGAGCCCGGCGTACGCCCGGACGACCCGCTGGGGTGGCCCGATCGCGCCGCCGCACCTGGTCGGCGGCGACACCCTGATCGGCGAGGACGAGGTCACCGAGCTCCCCGACGACGTCGCGGCGATGCTCCGGGGCGACCCGATCCGGGGGGCGCATGCCTTCTACTCCGGCAGCTCCCGCGAGTGGTGGGCGCCGCTGCGGCCCGGTCGCCGGATGGTGCGGCGCAACGCGCTCGTCGGCGTGCACGACAAGGGCAGCGACTTCGCCGAGCGCGCCATCCACGAGTGGACCGCGGAGGTCTTCGCCTCCCGCGACCCCGACGAGGTGCTGGCCGCGCAGTACCGGCTGATGATCCGCACCGACCGCACGAAGGCCACCAAGCGCGCCAAGAACGACGAGATCGTGATCGAGCCGTACACCGACGAGCAGATCGCCGAGATCGACGCGGTCTCCGCGGCCGAGCGTTCGCGGCGGCGCGGCAGCGAACCCCGGTCTTGGGAAGACGTCGAGGAGGGCGACGAGATCGGTCCCCTCGTGAAGGGACCCCTGCGGGTCACCGACATGGTGTGCTGGCACGTGGGCATGGGCATGGGGCTCTACGGCGTGAAGGCGCTGCGGCTCGGCTACGACCAGCGCCAGCGCGTCCCGCGCTTCTTCCGGCCCGACGACCTCAACATCCCCGACGTGCAACAGCGCGTCCACTGGGATCCCGAATGGGCCCGCGGCGCGGGAAACCCGGCGAGCTACGACTACGGCCGCATGCGCGAGACGTGGTTGATCCACCTCTGCACCGACTGGATGGGCGACGACGCGTGGCTCTGGAAGCTGGACTGCCAGTTCCGGAAATTCAACTACGTCGGCGACACGCACTGGATGCGCGGCCGGATCACCCGCAAGCTCCTCGCCGAGGGAGATCGTCCAGCGGTCGAGCTCGACATCTGGGGCGAGAACCAGCGGGGCGAGACCACCACGCCGGGCCACGCGACCATCCTGCTGCCGAGCCGCGAGCACGGCGACGTCCGCCTACCCGACGCGCCCGGCGGCGCCGGCACCTGTGAGGGCGCGCTCGGCGCGCTCGTCGAACGGTTCGCGAGCGACGAGGGCGCCCGTTGATCCATGTTCCACTCCGCCCGACGCCTGGTCGTCGAAGCCGACGGTCCCGTGCCGCCGGGGTCGTACGATCGACCGCCGGAGATCCTGAGGAACGAGGAGAGATGCAGTGACCGACCCGGACCTGCCGCAGACGATCCCCGCGGTGCTGGCCCGCGCCGCGCAGCGGTTCGGTGGCTGCGAGGCGCTGGTCGACGAGCGCGCCCGCATGACGTACGCCGAGCTGGCCGAGGCCGCGTCCCGCACCGCTCGGGCGTTGATCGCGTCGGGCATCGAGCCGGGTGACCGGGTGTCGATCTGGGCGCCGAACGCGACCGAGTGGGCGGTCGCCGCGCTCGGCGTGCACACCGCGGGCGCGGTGCTCGTGCCGCTGAACACCCGGTTCAAGGCGGCCGAGGCCGCGTACATCCTCGACCGGGCCGACGTCCGCATCCTCTTCACGGTCACGGACTTCCTCGCCACGAACTACGTCGAGCTGCTGCAGGCGGTGGAGAGGCCTCCGTCGCTCGAGGAGATCGTCGTGCTGCGCGGCGCGCCGGCGGACGGCACGGTCAGCTGGGCCGACTTCCAGGCGCGCGCGGACCAGGCCACGGCCGAGGACGTCGCCGCGCGGGGTGCGGCGTTGCAGGGCGACGATCTCTCGGATGTGCTGTTCACCTCGGGCACCACCGGCCGACCCAAGGGCGCGATGCTCACCCACTCCGCCAGCGTCCGTGCGTACGCGTCGTGGGCCGATGTCGTCGGTCTGCGGGAGGGCGACCGGTACCTGATCGTCAACCCGTTCTTCCACGCGTTCGGCCTGAAGGCGGGAATCCTCGCCAGCATCATCACCGGGGCGACGATGGTCCCGCACGCGGTGTTCGACGTCGACACGGTGATGCAGCGGGTGAGCGAGGAGCACATCTCGATGCTCCCCGGGCCACCGACCGTCTACCAGTCGATCCTCGACCATCCGCGCGTCGGCGAGTTCGACATGTCGTCGCTGCGCCTGTCGGTCACTGGCGCGGCCGCGGTGCCGGTCGAGATGATCAACCGGATGCGGGCGGAGCTCGGCTTCGAGACGATCGTGACCGGCTACGGCCTGACCGAGGCCACCGGCATCGCGACGATGTGCCGCCACGACGACGACCCGATCACGATCTCCACCACCTCGGGCCGCGCGATCCCGGGCATCGAGGTCATCGTCGTCGACGAGAAGGGTGCGCCGGTGCCGACGGGCGAGTCGGGTGAGGTCGTGGTCCGCGGCTACAACGTGATGAAGGGCTTCATCCACGATCCGGAAGCCACTGCGGAGGCGATCGATGCGGAGGGCTGGCTGCACACCGGCGACGTCGCGGTGATGGACGCGGCGGGCAACATCACGATCACCGACCGGATGAAGGACATGTTCATCGTCGGCGGGTTCAACGCGTACCCGGCCGAGATCGAAGGGATGATGCTCGAGCACCCGGGGATCTCGCAGGTCGCGATCGTCGGCGTGCCGGACGAGCGCATGGGCGAGGTCGGCGTGGCCTACGTCGTTCCCCGGCCGGGCGCGGAGATCGTCGAGGCCGAGCTGATCGCGTGGTGCCGCGAGCGGATGGCGAACTACAAGGTGCCGCGCCGCGTCGTGGTGGTCGACGCGCTGCCGCTCAACGCGAGCGGCAAGGTGCTCAAGTTCGAGCTGCGCGCACAGGCCGCCGGGGACTGAACTCGACCGTTGCCCCGGTGCTGATCTTCGCGAGCCCGATCTCCGGTGCCTCGCGTGCCGGCGCCGCGTTCGGGTCGATCACCGCCTCGTAGGCGAAGCGCTCCCCGGATCGGGCCGACGCGCCGGTCACGCTCGCCCGCGGGTTCACAGCCTGCACGATCGCGTCGAGAGCCCGATCGCTCGCGCCGCCGAGCTGCGCGAACCAGTGGTAGTCGTCGGCTTCGGCGAAGACGGGGGAGTCGAGGATCGCGAACCGCACCCGATCCTCTGCGACGACCTCGACGGCGATGTCGACGTAGGTGCGCGGCGAGAAGACAGGATGGAGCTGCAGGACCTTCGCGATCGCTTCGGCGCCGTCGCCCCCGATGTTCATCGCGGTGCGGAGTCGTTGCGCGGTGAGTCCGGCCAGACCGGTGAAGACCATCGGGTTGATGCGGGCGGCCTCCTGCTCACCGAACCGCTGCGCGACCGTCAGCAGGAACGACCGGAACAGGAGGTGGCTCTGCACCGCGAATTCCTGCAGCGCGATGACGAGCGCGCGGTGGGAGAGGTCCTCGAGCTGGAAGTCGGGGTCGAAGTCCCGGTTGTAGTCGTCCCAGCCGCCGGGATCGAGTGCCGCGCCGTCCGGTGCGTCGACGGTGATCCCGGCGATGAGCGACGCCTCGACGAGGGCGCGGTTGGGGTGGGGGTAGACGGGATCGAAGGCCGGATCGATCTCGACGGTCCAGCGACAGTGCGGCACCTGGTCGGCGGGCACGCGTGGCGGCCGGTGGATCGGCCGGACCTGCGCCCGTGGGTTCGTCGCCCCCGCGGTCGCGTCGAAGGTCGGGTCCTCGATCGCGTGGCACATGCCCTGGACGTACTCCTCGCCCATCGGCTCGACGTCCATGAGCGCGCCACAGTGCGCGAGCCAGAACTCGCCGTGGTTCTCGTCGAAGACCTGGCAGCGGAAGTCCATGAACTGGTGTGGCGCGCCGATGTCGAGCTGCAGGTTCTTCATGATCGTCGGGACGTTGCCGTCCGCGAAGTCGAACGCGTGCTGGCTGCGGATCGAGTACACCGGGCTCGCACCCATCCACTCGACGATGGCGACGTCCTCCATCGCCTCGCGGGGCCGACCCTCGTGGACCAGCGGCATGCCGACCCGGTCCTGGAGGTGCCCGTGGAGCAGCCATTCCCGTCCGAGGACCGAGAGCGCCTGCCGCGAGAGCGCCGTGAGGTCGAAGTCGGGATCGAAGTCACCGGAGTAGTCGTCCATGTACGGACCGTATCCGGGCTGCGCCCCGTCGCTCATGCAAGCACTGCATTTCGACCCGGGACCGTCCGGATGGGAAGGTAGGGCCATGGCCCAGGGTGACGCCAAGACCAGGCTGTACGAGGCGGCCCTCGAGCTGATGGGCCGCAACGGCATCGAGGCCACGTCGACGCGCGAGATCCTCGGCGCGGTCGGGATCAAGAACCCGTCGGCGATCTCGTACCACTTCGGATCGAAGGCCGGCCTCGTCGACGAGATCGCGGCAGAGCTCGCCGGGGGCCAGTACCCGATCCTCGGCCAGCAGACGGCACTCGCGGCGGCGGGCGCCATGCCGACCCCGCTCGAATGGGTCGACGCCGGTCATCGACACGTCGATCGAGCTGCTGCAGAGCGAGCGGGGTTGCCTGCTCGCCCGCTTGTGGTGGGAGTTCGACGGCTACCTCAAGCCGCAGTCGCTCGAGCGCTTCGTCGGCGGCGACAGCGACCACGGCGATCGCGTGGCGGGCGGCGATCGTGAAGGTGTTCCCGCAGTTCCCCGCCCAGGTCGGGCTGGCCCGCAACATCACGATGCTTCGGACCGTCGGCTGGATGCTCGCCCGCATGGCGCAGCTCAACCTGGAGTCGGATCCGTTCGTCGTGCGCGACGCACCCGCGCTTCCGGCAGTGGCTCGAGGAGATCGCGGTGGCGCTGCTGAGCACGCCGACCCACCTGGCCGACCAGGACCTGCGCGGCTTCGACCGCGCTGAGTCCCGCCTGGTTCCTAGTCCTCGACGACCCAGTCCTCGTGGTCGCTCGTGAAGGCGTCGACGAGGCGGGTGCGCGGGAACGTGCGCGACGCGGCCGGTGCCGCGGATCTCCTCGACCGCGGCGACGGGGTTGCGATCGCCGAACAGCCGCTCGTCCTCGAGTGAGACCTCGGCCCAGCCGGTCGGGTCGACGACCCAGTACGACGCTTCGAGCGCGATGCCGTTGGGGTCGTTGAAGTAGATCGAGCGGATGAAGCCGTGGTCGACGACGTCGGTCACCTCGCAGTTCGCCGCCTTGAGCCGGGACCGCATGTCGACGAGTGCCTCTTCGTCGACCAGCGCGAACGAGAGGTGGTCGAACTGCGTCGCCCTGGTGCTCGGCACGCCGGCCGGCTTCGCGAAGTGCTCGAGCGGGACGTCGGCGTACTCGAAGAACGCGAGCGTGTTCCCGACGCCGATCTCGAAGAAGTAGTGGCGGAACGAGTCGGTCCCGACCGTCGCGACGAGCCGGGCGCCGAGCACGCCGACGTAGAACCGCACGGTCGCGTCCATGTCCGAGCACACGAGCGCGAGGTGGTTGATGCCGCGCCAGCGGGGATTGGGCGTGTCTGCCACTGGGATGACTCCTCTTCAGCAGACCTCCCCTGGGCCGACCGTCACGGGTCCGTAGAGGTCAGACGGACCAGGGCGGTTCTCGTCGCGATGCTACGGCATCACTCGGCGCTGCCGGCCTCGACGGTCTGCCACAGCGGCATCGCCATCGGGGTGCGCATCTCCTCGGCGAGGTGCCCGAGCAGCCCCGCGGTGCGGGCCAGCAGCGCGAACCCGCGGATGATGCGCCAGTCGAAGCCCGAGATCGGCGAGGGCGGCGCCCGCGACGCCGGCGCCGTTGATCGGGAGGCGGCGACCGCTCTGCTGCGCCGACACCTCGGCGACGATCTCGAGCAGCCGGAGATGCGGGCCCAGCAGCTGGAGCTCGGCCGCGAGCTCGTACATCCGGGGCACCCGCGGGTCGGTCTCCTTGTGCACCGGGTGCCCGAGCCCGGGGTGCGCTTGCCCTGCTCGCGCAGGTTCGAGAGGGCCTCCGACGCGGCCCGGCGCAGCTCGAGCGTCGTCCGGCGACCGGCAGCAGGCCGCCCGAGGATCTCGTCGAGGAAGCGGGCCGCATCCTCCGCGACACCCGAGGAACACGCTGCCGCCGCCGAGCACGCCGGCGGCGATCGCGCCCTGCAGCGCCTCGGGCGCGCCGAGGTACGTGAGCCGCGCCGCGAGCACCGTCGGCGTGATGCCGTGGTCGGCGAGCGAGACGAGCACCGCGTTGAACAGCACCGACTCGCGCTCGTCGGGCAGGCGACCCGCGACCATGCGGAACGCGAGGTCGGCGAACGAGATCTTGCCCATGATGTCGTCGGCGAGGTCCATCCCGCAGACGGTGATCGTCGTCGGGGTGGTGGACCCCATGTCGGTGTGCATCCACGAGTGTCGTCTCGCTCATCGCGTGTGCCTCCTCTGGTCAGTCGACGGACTCGTAGTCGGTTTCGCGCGGTCGTGCGCTCGACCGGGAGCCGGTGCTTCGCGACGCGGCCGGTGGGGGTGCGCGGCAGCTCGTCGACGACCTCGACGAAGCGGGGGATCTTGAACCGGCTGAGGCGGGTCGCGAGCGCGGCGCGCAGCGCCCGGACGTCGAGGTCGGAGCCGCGCGCGACGATGACGAACGCCTTCACCTCGTCCTCGCCGAGATCCGCCGGCACCGCGATGACCGCGGCCTCGAGGATGTCCGGGTACTGCACGAGTGCTTCCTCGACCTCGCTCGGGGCGAGGTTCTCGCCCCGGCGCCGGATCACTTCCTTCTTGCGCGAGATGAACGTGAACGTCTCGTCCGCGTTGCGGCGCACGAGATCGCCGGTGAGCAGCCAGCCGTCGACGAGCACCGCGGCGGTCTCTTCGCGGCATGCCGTAGTACCCGAGCATGGATCGCGGGGTTGCGCAGCTCGAGCTCGCCGATCTCGCCGTACGGCGACCTCCGCGCCGTCGGCCATGACGCGGGCGTCGTTGATGTGGCCGAGCGCCGGGTGCTGGCGGGCGGCCCCGATCGTCTCGTAGGGCCGCTCGCCGCGGGGCCAGAACGTGCCGTAGGTGCTCTCGGAGAGCCCGTACCCGCACACGATCTGCATCCCGAACCGCCGCTCGGTCTCGAGCTGACGCTCGCGCGGCGGAGTCGGGCCGGTGTAACAGAGCCGCAGCGGGTTGTCGGCGTCGTCGGGTCGCTCGGGCTGACGCATCAGCATCTCGAGCATGGCGCCGATCATGTTGCACTCGGTCGCCTCGTGCTGGCGCGCGCAGGTCGAGGAACCGGCTCGGCGAGTACCGCTCGAGCAGCACGACGCTCGCGCCGATCGCCATCGACCCGAGCAGCGAGTACGCCGGCGCGTTGATGTGGAAGATGGGCAGCGCGGTGATGAGCCGGTCGTCGGGGGTCAAGCCGACCCAGCCGGGAAGCCCTCGGCCGCGAGCGTGTAGCCCTGGTGCGTCTGGGTGACGAGCTTCGATCGTCCGGTGGTGCCCGACGTCGGGATGAGCACGACCGGGTCGCGTGGATCGATCGTCGGACGCGGGGCGGCGTCGGGCGACGCGCGCGAGCGGCTCGTGAACGTCGATGACAGGAGTCGGCGAGCCCGTGCGGCGCGACCGCCTCGTCGACGACCGGGTCGAGGGCGCGATCGCACACGACGAGCGCCGGGTGCACCTGGTCGAGGAAGCCGGCCAGCTCGTCGACGGTGCTGCTCGGGTTCACCGGCAGCATCACCGCGCCGAGGCCGGGCGAGCCCGAGCCAGGTGAAGACCTGGGCCGGGAAGTTGCGGGCGACGACGAGCACGATGTCGCCCTGGCGCACGCCGTGCTCGGCGAGTCCGGCCGCCGCGGCCGCCGCGAGCTGCTCGGTCTCGGCGAACGTGAACGCGATGTCGCCGCTGATGAGCCACGGCCGATCGGGGCCCGCCGCCGCGGCGTCCGCCGACAGGTCGGGGATGGTGCGCATCAGTCGATGTCGATCGCGGCGATCGCCTGCGTGATCGCGTCGCCGTCTCCGGTCGTCGCGATCGTCGCGATCGGGAGCCGCTTCCACAGGACGAGGAGGAGATCGCTCGCGGTGCCCGGCAACGACCCGACGACGGGGAGGTCGGGGTGCGCGCTCGATCGTGATGCTGAACGGCGTATCGGTGGTGATCACCTCGAACCCGGCCTGCGCGCTCGGCGCCGCCGCGGGGAGCAGCGCGTTGTCGAGCTCGATCGCGTCCGCCGCACCGTCGGCGGCGATCGGCGCCGCGTGCCGACCGCGGACTCGGCGTCCCAACGGTGCAACGCAGCCTCCTGCACCTGGAACCGCTGGACGAAGCCCGCGTTCTGCTCCGGGCCCCAGGTCCAGCACGGTGCTTCGGGATCGGTCGCGCCGAGCACGTCGGCGAAGTGCTGGGCGTGGCCGCGGAACGCTTCCACCAGCTCGTCGTCGGGGGGGAAGGAGTGCTCGGGCCAGTCGGGTTCGGTGAGCCCCTCGCTCGACGATCCGGCACCACGACTCGTGCACGCCGAGCACGTGGCGGACGAGGTCGGCCATCACCCAGCCCGGACAGGACGGGATCGGCGCGGTGAGGTCCCTCGCCGCCGCGTCGGCCAGCGCATTGCTGTCGGCACTGATCAGCTCGACCCGGCGGTCAGGTGCATCGCACTGATGTACCACGTCGGCCGACGGGCGAACCGGGGACGCATACGATCGCCACCGTGGATGACCTCGCGTCCGGCGCGGCGGTGGGGGAGCTCGTGTACCTCTACCTGGGCACCGACGACCTCGAGCGGGACCGCGCCTTCTACCTCGAGGCGCTCGGCGCCGAGCCGGTCTGGCGCTTCCGGGCGTTCGAGACCGAGGTCGCCGCGGTGCGGCTCGCGCCCGGCGCGCCGCTGGTGCTGCTGGCCGAGCACCGGCCGGCGCCGAGCTGCCTGCTCGTCTGGTCCGTGACCGATCTCGACGCGGCGATCGAGCGGCTGCACTCGTCGGGCTTCGAAGCACACGGCGAGACCGCAGGTACTCCCGACGGCCCGGTGCACGTCTTCCGCGATCCGAGCGGCAACGAGATGGGGCTGCTGCGCCAGGACCGACCGAACGCGCTCGAAGCCGCGTTCGCGGATCCCGACCCACGAAAACGCGGTCCGCTGAGGTGCTGGTCTGCATGGCGCACTCCGCGTGTGCGGCGCTGGTCAGCTGAAGGCTTCGTGGGTCACGCCCATGCCCGCGATGGCGGTGGCCCAGAAGTCGTAGGTGCCGCGGTCGAGCAGCTCACGGCCGGCTTCGACCAGGGCGCCGTTGGCGACGCTGCTGAACCCGCTGCCGACCGAGATGCGCTTCACCCCGATCGCCGCGAGCTCCGCGACGGGCGCGGTGCCGGGGAGTGCGAGCACGTTCACCGGCAGATCGACCGCGTCGACGAGCCGGCGCAGCTCGTCGACGTCCTGCATTCCCGGCGCGTAGAGCACGTCGGCCCCCGCGGCCTGGTACGCGAGCAACCGTTCGAGCGTGTCGTCGAAGTCGGGTCGACCGTGCAGGTAGTTCTCACACGCGCGGTGAGCACGAAGCGGACCGGACCCTGGTGCGCGGCTTGCGCCGCCGCGGCGACGCGCTCGGTCGCGAGCCCGGAGTCGTAGATCTCGTCGTCGTTCCCGGAGAAGTCCTCGCACGATCCGCCGGCCAGTCCCGACTCGATCGCGAGCGAGATGGTCTCCGCGACCCCTGCCGGATCGTGCGCGAAGCAGTTCTCGAGGTCGGCGCTCACCGGGAGGTCGACCGCCGCGCAGATCGCGACGCGCGTGCCCCATCACCTCGTCGCGTGTCACGCCACCGTCCAGCCGACCGAGGGTGCCGGCGAAGCCCGCGCTCGTCGTGGCCAGCGCGGAGAAGCCGATCGTCGCGAGGATCTTCGCGGAGCCGACGTCCCACGGGTTGGGGAGCAGGAGTGGTGCGTCGCCGTGGTGCGAGGCGAGGAATGCTTCTGCTCGTTCAACCTGGCTGGTCATGGGACCAACACCACGCGGCCGACCGCTTGACGACTCTCGAGATATTCGTGTGCCTCGGCCGCGTCCGCGAGTGGGTACGTGCGGTCGACGAACACCTGCAGGCGGCCCGCGCCGACGTCGTCGATGAGCCTCGCGATCATCTGCTGTGCCCGCTCGGTCCCGATCTCGGCGCCGAGGAAGACGCCGGTGAGCGACTGGTTCGACATGCCGAGCACCGACACGTCGAACGGCTGCGGATCGCGGCCGGCGCTGCCGACGGTGATGGCCCGACCCCGGTACGCGAGGCACGCGACGCTGCCCTGCAGCACCTTGCCGCCGACCGAGTCGACGACGAGGTCGACGCCGCGGTTCTCGGTGATCGCGCGAACGTGCGCGACCCAGTCCGGATCCGAGTAGTTGATGCCGTGATCGAGGCCGAGCGGGAAGAGTCGTGCGAGCCGGTCGTCGCTCGACGCGGTCGCGAGGACGGTTGCGCCGGCGCGCTTCGCGAGCTGGATCGCCGCGATGCCGACGCCACCCGCGCCGGCCTGGATGAGCACGGTCTCACCGGCCTCGAGATGACCGAACTCGAACAGGCAGTCGTCCGCGGTGCCGAACGCGACCGGTACGCACGCGGCCGCGATGAGGTCCGCGCCGTCGGCGATCGGCCACGTCACGACCGCGGGCGTGACCGCGAGCGCGGCGTGCGAGCCCCAGAGCATCGAAGCGACGACGCGCTGGCCGACGAACCGGTCGGTCACTCCTTCGCCGACCTCGCGGATCGTCCCCGCGCACTGGTACCCGACGACGTGGGGAACGGTGGCCATCTCGCCGCCCGCCCGGTTCAGCGTGTCGCCACCTTCGATGCTGATCGCCTCGACCTCGATCAGGACCCCGCCGGGGTACACCTCGGGGTCGGGGACGTCCTCGTACCGGAAGACCTCGGGCCCGCCGGTCTCGTAATAGACAGCTGCCTTCACGCCAGGGTGCTCCTTGTCGACGGGTCGCCGGCGAGTCTCCACCCCGGGGTCCGGGGCGTCCAAGGCCGTGTTTGCGGCCTCGGTGAATCACATCCGTGTAGTTGTCCCAGCCCGCGGCCATGCTGGTGGCGACAACTTCCCCCGGCACCGGAGCCGTCCGGTGCGCCGAACTTCCCCGAACCCGTGGAGCAATCGATGGTCGCCGCAACCCCGATGCACCCCCAGTCCCTCGAAGACGTCGAGCTGCGCAACGGCTCGCTCGTCGTGCACGAAATGGTCGAAACCGACCCGGAGGTGCTCCGGGTCGTGCGCGAGGCGATCGGCATGGACTGCGACGCCGCGGACGCGACGCGTCAGTGCCTCCGGGTCGGGGCGCGCGCGGTGCTCGCCGCGCACGTGAGCGTCGAGACCCACATCGTCGAGAAGCGGTTCGACGCGATGACGGACCGGTTCGACGAGCAGGTCGAGGCCGCGGTCACCCGCATCTCGGACGCGGCGGAGTCGCTGCTCGACGAGCAGGACGGCGCGCTGCCCCACGCGCTCGCCGCGCATCGCACCGAGCTGGACCAGCTGCTCGGCGACACGTTCGACCCGGATTCCAAGCGCAGCGTCATCTCGCTGTTCGAGGCGGTGCTCGTCGACGCGCACCAGCAGCAGGCGTACGCGATGCAGCAGCTCATCGCGACCGACGGTGAGGACAGCCCGCTCGCCCGGCTCAAGCGCGAGCTGGTGCGCGACCTCTACGAGCGCGTCCTCGAGGTGCGCCGCGACGTGGCCGAGCTGTCCGAGAAGATCGCGGTGACCGAGGCGGTCGCGCCGGTGCTCGAGCTCACCACGGGCAAGGGCTTCCGGTTCGAGGACGTGCTCGACGCGTGCGTGAGCCGGATCGCGGCGCAGCACGGTGACGTCGCGGAGCACGTCGGCACCGAGACGGGGCTCGCCGGCACCCAGAAGGGCGACGAGATCGTCACGCTGAACCCGGACGACTCGAGTGGCTACGAGGCGCGGTTCGTGCTCGAAGCGAAGTCCCGCAAGCTGACGATGCGCAACACGCTCAAGGAGCTCGACGACGCGCTCGAGAACCGCGAGGCGCTCGCAGCGATCGCGGTCTTCACCACCCAGGAGCAGGCGCCGACCTCGGTGCCGTTCCACTACGCCGGCAACAAGGCGATCGTCGTGCTCGACAAGGAGGGCGCCGACGACTCCGCGCTGCGCCTCGCGTACATGTGGGCCCGCTGGGTCGTGCGCCGTGACCTCTGCGTCGAGCCGACCGACGAGCTCGACCTCGCCCGGGTGAGCGCGCTCATCGACGATGCGTCCCGCGCGATCGAGCGCTGCACGACGATCCGGAAGTACCACACCCAGGCCCGCAAGGGGATCGAGCACGCGGGCGTGGAGCTCGACGCGCTGGCCGAGGAGGTCCGCGAGTCGCTCGACGCGATCGGCGAGGAGCTCGCGCCCGCCGAGGAGGAATAGCGGCGTAGCGTGGAGGCATGGACGACGTCGATCGCGAGTGACGAGGACTCGTACGCCGAGTCCGACGCGCTGATCGACGAGGCGCTCGAAGCGGGGGAGGGCGAGGCCCCGGCGACCACCCGCCCGGTCGACAAGTTCCGCCGCACCGCGCTGGGCTCGGTCGCGGCCGCCGGGCTGCTCGGGCTGCGCGACGCGCTGGAGGGTCGGCCGGAGAAGGAGGAGACCGCGGTCGTCGTCGACGCGCCGACACCGCAGCAGAAGGGCCCGGTCGAGGTCACGCTGGACTTCGAGCATCCCGAGCGGTCGCGGGCCGTGATCCGCCGCTCGCCGCCGGAGACTTCGGAACCAGACTCCGAATGAGGCTTGACCCGACGGTGTGCACCAGGACGGTGTGCGCCGGTTCGGGGTCGGCTACGACTCGCGGGTGACGTCGCGCGCCGGCTTGTCGTCGCGGAGGCCGAGGAACGCGGGGTGGCGGATGCGGCCGACTCTCGGTCCACTCGGTGAAGCGGACCTGGGCGACGAGCTCGCGGCTCGACGAAGTGGACCTCGCGTTCGGCGGCGCGGCTCTCGAGCGGGTCGGCGAACGGGGTCGAGTCGCGGGCGAGCGGCGCGAGCGCGCGCCTGGATCTCGCCGAGCATGGCCTCGGTGAAGCCGGTGCCGACCCGGCCCGCGTAGCGCAGCGCGCCGGTGTCGTCGTAGTAGCCGAGGAGCAGCGCGCCGAACGTGGTGGACGCGCGCGCCCTTGCCCGGGAGCCAGCCGCCGACGACGAACTCCTGGCCCATCTGGTTCTTGACCTTCACCCACGCCGCGGAGCGGCGCCCGGGCTCGTAGATGCTGTCGACCCGCTTCGCGACGACGCCCTCGAGCGAGAACTCGCTGGCTCATCTCGATCGTGGTCGCGGCCGTCGCCGAGCTCGTGGGTCGGGCACCCGCCAGGTCGCCCGTCTTCGGCACCAGCTGCGTGAGCAGTCGGCGGCGATCCGCGTAGGGGAGGCCGGTGGTGAGGTGGCCGTCGAGCCAGAGCAGGTCGAACACGACGTAGACGACCGGCACCTCGACCGCGAGCCGCTCGATCTCGTGTCCGGTCCTGCACGTGCATGCGGCGTTGGAGCCGTTCGAAGCTCGGCCGGCCCTGGTCGTCGAACGTGACGATCTCGCCGTCGAGGAACGCGTCGTGACCGTCGAGCGCGTCGGCGAGCGGTTGCAGCTCGGGGTAGCGCGGCGTCACCTCGTTGCCGTTGCGGGTCCAGAGTCGCAGCCCACCGTCCGCGACCAGCCCGAGCGCGCGGATGCCGTCCCACTTCAGCTCCCACGCCCAGCCCGGGTCCGCTGGGCGGCGTCGCGCCGAGCGTCGCCAACATCGGCCGGGCGTCGAGCGGCGGCGGTACCGCGCGGGTCGGGCACGGGGCGAACGTACCCGGGTCGAGCCGGGAGAGCCCGTCGGGTCAGGCGTCGTGGCCGGCGTCGAGGTCCTGCGCGTCGGAGGAGCCGAGCTGGTCCGCTTCGGCGTTGGCCGACCGCCCGTCGGGGAGCACCGCGAGCAGGTGGGCGACGTGGTCGCCGCAGTCGAACCGCTGCTGGATCCGGCCCGCGAACCAGTCGACGCCCGGCGAGCACCGGCACGCGCCGGGACCGGGGGACCAGTCGACGTCGGCGAACTTGTCGACGTCAGTCGCCGGTCTCCTCGCCGAAGTGGCGGGCGAGGTCCTTGTCCGTGGTCCCGCAGCACGTGGACCACGAGGAGGTCGGCGCGCTGCGCGACCTCGTAGGTGTGGTTCTGCTTCGAGAGGCACACGAGGAAGTGCGCGGGGTCGATGCTGCACTGCGTCGCGAACCCGACGAGGCAGCCGGAGGTCTCGCCCGGTTGCGCCGCGCGTGGTGACCACCAGCATCGGGGAGTCGATCGAGCCCATGAGCGTCTCGAACTCGGTCACGCGGGCGTCCTACCCGGGCCCGGAACGAGTCACACGTCGGTCGGCGGTACGTCGCTCGGGATCGAGGCGCGGCGGACTCTGGGAGGATGGGCGCGATGAGCGAGACGTACACGCACGGTCATCACGAGTCGGTGCTGCGCAGCCACGAGTGGCGGACCGCGGAGAACTCGGCCGGGCTACCTGCTCGACCGGCTCGAGCCCGGGATGGACCTGCTCGACGTCGGCTGCGGCCCGGGCACGATCACGATCGACCTCGCGGGGCGGGTCGCGCCCGGCGCGGTGCTCGGCATCGACCGGTCCGACGACGTCATCGCGCAGGCCGACGGCGCCTCGCGGCCGCGTGCGGGGCTCGACAACGTCACGGTTCGCGACCGGCGACGTGTACGCGCTCGAGCTCGACGACGACTCGTTCGACGTCGTGCACGCGCACCAGGTGCTTGCAACACCTGCGAGAGCCGGTCGCCGCGCTGCGCGAGCTGCGGCGGGTGCTGCGGCCCGGCGGGACGCTCGCGGTGCGCGACGGCGACTACGCCGGGTTCGTCTGGGCGCCGCGCGATCCGCTGCTCGATCGGTGGAACGAGCTGTACCACGCGATCACCGCGCACAACGGGGCCGAGGCCGATGCGGGCCGCTTCCTGCTGGGCTGGGTGCAGCAGGCCGGGTTCACCGACGTCGAGGCCGGCAGCTCGACGTGGACGTTCGCGGATCCCGAGCGGCGTGCGTGGTGGGGGAGCCTGTGGGCCGATCGGGTCGAGCAGTCCGGCGTTCGCGCGAGCAGGCGGTCGAGTACGGGCTGAGCGATCCGGCCGAGCTGGCGGTGATCGCGGCCGCGTGGCGGCGCTGGGCCGAGCAGCCCGACGGCTACTTCGCGGTGCTCCACGGCGAGGTGCTCGCCCACGCCTGATCGCCGAGTCGACTTCGGTCCGCGTCGCTTCCGCCGATCCGGTCCGGAGTCAGTACGCCGGAGCCGGAGGTCGTGGTCGTCGTCGAGGTCGGCGGGGGCGGCCTTGCCGACCTTCACGACGTGCCAGGTGCCGCCGAAGCTGCTGAGCCCGTCGCCCTTCGCGTCGCCCGCGGCCGTGTCGGCCGAGAACGTGTAGAGCGGGAGGCCCTTGCTCGGCGACCTGCTTGCCATCCGCGACGGTCACCACGGTGAGACCGGACACGCCGGCACCACCGGTCGCGGTCGTGGTCGCCGGCGGGAGCAGCACCGGCGGCCAGGCGGCGAGGCAGCTGCCGGTGCACGCGACCGCGGCACCCGCCTTGGTCAACGTGTAGACGGTCTTGCCGCTCGCGTCGACGAGGATCTTGCCGAGCGTCGGATTGGTCGCCGTCTTGATGATCGCGGCCGAGGTCGGGGCCGCGGGGTCGCGGCCCTGGTCGTCGAGGTGTCCGACGAGCCGGACGTGCTGCTCGAGCCGCACGCGGCGAGACCGAGTCCGGCGACGAGCACAACGGCGGTGGGGAGCAGGGAGCGGCGGGAGATCTTCATGGGGTCAACCTCGATCCTTCGCGATCGTGAGTGGTGCGGTCGACCCAGGTACGGACGCACGCGCCGGCGGGATTGGCCCGTGATCGGTGCTCCGCGCCCCGGTCCGTGCTACCGTTCTCACCGTTCGCAACTGCGAACCTTCGCTCTTCAGGACTTCAGCTCTCGGCTTTCGTGAGAGCGCAGGGTCCGTCTCGATCCTCGTTGCCTGTGTGCCGCGCTGCTCGAGTAAGTGCGCCGGCCCGTAACGAGCCCCCATCCCGGGGCCATGTCCCCCCACGCGGGGGTAGGAGAAATTCATCGTGTCCAGCTTCACTGATCTCGGCGTTCCCGAGGATCTCGTCGCCGTCCTCGTCCAAGGGTGGCATCACCGCCCCGTTCCCCGTGCAAGAGCTCACGATCCCCGACCTGCTCGCCGGTCGCGACGTGTGCGGCAGCGCCCCCACCGGTTCCGGCAAGACCATCGCCTTCGGCGTCCCGCTCGTCGACCGGGTCGGCCGGGCGAAGTCCAAGAAGCCTCGTGCCCTCGTGCTCGCACCGACCCGTGAGCTCGCCGCGCAGATCCAGCGTGAGCTGGCCCCGCTCGCCGACGTGCGCGACCGCACCGTCTTCACCGTCTACGGCGGTGTCGGCTACGAGCCGCAGCGCCGGGCGATGCGCCGCGGCGTCGACATCCTGGTCGCCTGCCCGGGCCGGCTCGAGGACCTCATCGCGCAGCGGGTCGTCGACCTCAGCATGGTCGAGATCATCGTCATCGACGAGGCCGACCGCATGGCCGACATGGGCTTCCTCCCCGCGGTGCGCCGGATCCTCGACGCCACCGCGAAGGAGCGCCAGACGGTGCTCTTCTCCGCCACGCTCGACGGCGACGTCGGCGTCATCACCCGCAGCTACCAGCGCGACGCGGTGCGCCACGAGGTGCCGGGCCAGGAGTCCGACGCCATGGACGCGGAGCACCGGTTCGAGACGGTGCACACGAGCGACCGGCTCGCCCGCGCCGCCGAGGTGATCCACGCCGAAGGCCCGACGATCGTGTTCTGCCGCACCCGTCACGGTGCCGACAAGATCGCGAAGAAGCTCGGTGCGGCCGGCGTCGAGGCCGCGCCGATCCACGGTGGCCTCTCGCAGGGCCAGCGCGACCGTGCGCTCGCAGGCGTTCACCCGCGGCAAGGTCCACGCGCTCGTCGCGACGGACGTCGCGGCCCGCGGCATCCACGTCGACGACGTGGCGTGCGTCCTGCACTTCGACCCGCCGACCGACGCGAAGACCTACGTGCACCGCTCCGGGCGCACCGCCCGCAAGGGTGCGACCGGGGTCGTGGTGTCGTTCGTCGCCGCGGACCAGGTGCGGGCCAGCCGCCAGCTGCAGCGCGAGCTCGGCATCGGCGACAGCCTGGGCCAGGAGCCGCGAGGTCCCGAGCGCAAGAGCAACAACTCGAACCGCTCCGGTCGCCCGCCCCGCCGATCGCACTCGCAGTCCCGCCGCTCGTCCTCGCGCGCTCGCTAGGGGTCCCACCTCCAGGTCTGCGGCGGTCCGGACCTAGTGTCCCGTCCATGGCAGACGAGGTGACGGTCGAACGGGTGATCAACGCGTCCGCCGGATGCGCTGTGGGCGCGGGTCTCGGACATGGATCGCATGGGCGACCTGTCCCCGGAGTACGTCGGGTGCACGTGGAAGCGCGGGCCCCAGGGCGCGGTCGTCGGCGCGCGGTTCCGCGGCCGCAACGCGAGCGGCAAGAAGATCGTGGTCGACGGACTCGACGATCACGGACGTGCGAGCCCGGTCGGCTGTTCGCGTGGAACGTGAAGGCCGGTCCGTTCACGGTGGCGCGCTGGGTCTACCGGTTCGAACCGGTCGACGGTGGGTGCCGCGTGACCGAGACCTTCTCGACCGGCGCGGCCGGGTCCCCAAGGCGCTGGGCAAGCCGGTGACCGGAGTGGTGGATCGCGAGAGCCACAACCGCGCCACGATGGAGGCGACGCTCGATCGCCTCGCGGCGGTGTCGGAGTCCTCGACGTAGACCATCTGCCGGCCCACACCTAGCCTGCGCCGATGGACGTTGCCCTGGTCTACGGCGAGACGCGCGCCCACCTGCTCGAGCTCGCACGGACGATGGACGACGCCGCACGCGACACCTTCCGGTCCCCGCGCTGCCGGGCTGGACGGTCAAGGACGCCTACGCGCACCTCGACGGGGCTGTGCGTCGATCTCCTCGACGAGAACATGACCGACGCCGGATCGCCGGCATGGACGGCGCGGCAGGTCGCGGAGCGTCGCGCGCGCACGCTCGACCGAGGTCTGCACCGAGTGGGCCGAGCGGGGGCCCGAGCTCGACGAGTGGCTCAACGAGCAGGAGGAAGCGCCGGCGTTCGTCGCGTACGACGTCTGGACCCACGAGCAGGACATCCTCGGTGCGCTGGGTCAGCGCGGCGAGCGCGACGACGAGCGGGTCCAGGACCTCGCGGCGTCCGCGCTGGCCGCGTTCTCGGATCGCTTCACCGCCGAGAGCGCGCCGCCGCTGAAGGTGGTGGGCGACGGGGTGGAGTGCGTCCTCGGAGAAGGCGAGCCCGGCGGCCACGCTGCACGATCGACGACTACGAGCTGATGCGCATCCTCTTCGGTCGCCGGAGCCGCCAGCAGATCGAGGCCGCCGACTGGGACGGCGACGAGGCCCCGTACGTCGACCACCTCCACCTCTTCCCGCTGCCCGAGCACGACATCATCGATTGAAACCAGCTGCCGTGCCACGGGCATTCGATGCAGCCGTTCCGCACCGCGCCATCGTCGAGCAGTCCACGGGGTGTTCCTTCGTGGCGGAGTCGCACGGTTCCTGGTGCCCGTGATGGTCTCACCACTACGGTCCGGTGCGTGAGCGGCTTGCGGTTGGAGGGACGGAGGATCCTGGTCGTGGGCGCCGGCACCCAGCGGTCGGACGATCCGGAGGCGCCGGTCGGCAACGGGCGGGCGATCGCCGTCGAAGCCGCGGTGCGAAGGCGCGTTCGTCGTGTGCGCGGATCGCGACCGCGACGCGGCCGATGCGACCGCGGCCTGGATCGAGCGTGAAGGCGGTCAGGCGTCGGTGGTCGTGGCCGATGTGTCGTCGGAGGACGGCTGCATCGGCCTCGTCGCAGCCGCCACGGAAGGCGGGCTCGACGGGGTCGTCGTGAACGTGGGCATCGGCCGCGGCATGGGGCTGGCGTCGAAGGTCGAGGATTGGGACGCGACGTTCGCGGTGAACCTCCGCGCGGACTTCCTCATCGCCCGCGAGGTGCTCCCGAAGCTCGCCGCCGGCGGCGCGATCGTGTTCATCGGCTCCGTCGCCGGGCTGCAGCCGGGGAGCCGGCTCCCTGCGTACGACGCGTCGAAAGCCGGGCTCATCGGGCTCTGCCGCCACGTCGCGCTCGAAGGCGCTCGCCAGGGTGTGCGGGCGAACCTCGTCGCGCCCGGCCTGATCGACACGCCCCTCGGCCGCTCGGCCTCGCGGGGCCGACCGTCGCGTGAGCAGACCCCCGTGCCGTTGCGGCGCCAGGGAACCGCGTGGGAGGTGGCGCACGCGGCCGTGTTCCTGCTCTCGGGCGACGCGAGCTACATCACCGGGCAGGTGCTGCCCGTGGACGGCGGCCTCACCCTGATCTGATCCGGTCCCGGTCAGCGCTCGAGGAAGCGGTGCGCGAACTCCTCGACCCGGCTGCGCCCCTGGCCGGGCCAACCGCAGACGAGGTACTCGAAGCCCGGCGCGATCCCAGGCGTCGATCGTGCGGGCGACGTCGTCGAGATCCTCTTCGAGCGAGAGTGACGACGCGCGCCGGATCTCGCCCGGGTCACGGCCGGCGGCGACGGCCATGTCGCTCAGCCGCTGCGACTTCGCGCCGAGCTCGTCGACCGGGCCGAAGCAGTGCCAGACGTCCGCGTAGCGTGCCGCGATCGGCATCATCCGCTGCTCGCCCGACGCCCCGATCCAGATCGGCGGATGCGGCTGCTGCACCGGGCGCGGGAGGAGCGTCGCGTCGCGGACCTGGAAGTGCTCGCCTTCGAACGTGAAGTTGTCCGTCGTGAGCAGGCCGCGCACGATCTGCACGGCCTCCTCGAACGCGTCGACTCGTTCCTTGAGCGGAGGGAACGGAATGCCGAGCGCCTGATGCTCCGGATCGAACCACGCCGCGCCGTAGGACAGCTCGAGCCGGCCGTTCGACGCGTGGTCGATGGTGATCGCCTCGGCCGCGAAGACCGACGGGTGCCGGTAGGTCATCCCCGTCACGAGCAGCCCGAGCCGGGCCCGCTCGGTGATCCCGCTCCATGCGGCGAGCGTGGTGTTGCCCTCGAAGCACTCGCCCGGGCCCTCGCCGTACATCGGCTGGAAGTGATCGAAGCCCCAGATGCCGTCGTAGCCGAGCTCGTCGGCGAAGCGCACGCGTGACGCGAGCTCCGGCCAGGGGATTCGTTGCTGGGCGATGTCGAGTCCGAAGCGCATGAACGCGTTGTACCACCGCACTCGGGTCGTCGCCATCCCCTCCGGCCACCGACCGATCCACGTCCGGCGATCGGCCGCACGAGATCTTGAGAGGAACGACGTCAGTCGCCGAACGTCGATGTCCGCGTCGGTGAGGCTGGTCGGTTGGGTGAGGATGCCGATCGCCACCTCGAGCAGCAGCGTGCGCAACGCGTCCGGCGTCTGGATGACGAGCGCCGGTGCCGGGGTGCCGGTCAGGACGCGACCCGCACGGCGGGCGATCATCCACTCGAGCGTCCGGAACATCGTGATGTTGCGGGCGACTGCGATCAGCCGGGGGAGGGCGGGCAGCGTCGCGCCGGCCGCGTCGATCCAGTCGATGGCGATCGAGCTGTCGCTGGCCAGGAACTGCTCGAGGACCTCGGGGCGCAGATGGCCGTCGTACTCCCACCAGAGCCGGGCGAGCAGGCACCCGCGCTCGGTCGAGACGAGGTCCACCGCCGAGTCCACCGCGACCGCGGCCCACGCCTCGACGCTCGGTGCCGGCCACCGCGCGCCAGCTCGATCTGGCGTTGCAGCACGGGGGCCGTGCCGCCGATCAGCTCGTTCACCAGGTCGTCGACGAGCTCGGCCTTCGAGCCGAAGTGGTACGAGATCGCGGAGGGGTTGCGGAGCCCGGCCGCGGCGAGGATCTCCCGGGTCGAGGTGTCCCGGACCCCCTGGCGTCCGAACAGGTCCAGGGCCGACTTCGCGCAGCCGGGTCCGGACGTCGGAGGTGGCGCCGTCGGCCATGTCCGACCCTCTCGTCGACGATGCGGCCACACCGGTAATGCGACCTTTGCATTATGACCGGTGCGCCGGGTACCGTCAGGTCGGTTGCGGCGGGGAGGGCAGGGGGACGCGAGCAGGGCGTCCGCCCGCCGCAACTGCCTCCGAAGGTCTCCGGAGGGCGACCTCCGGACGTTCGTGCTGGTCGGGCGCCCTCCGGCGGTCGTGGCCGACGGTTCGCGGCGGGCGCCGCGATCGGCGTCACCCGTGCGGCGGCGTGCGGGTCGGCGACTCCGGGCGGGGTGTAGCCGGCGTCGGCCCAGGTGAAGTTCGTGCCCGGCGGGACGATCTCGTCGATCGCGTCGAGGGTCGCGGCGTCGAGGGTGACGTCCACCGCGTCGAGCTGGCTGGTCAGCTGCTCCATCGTGCGCGGCCCGATGATCGCGGACGTCACGACCGGATGGTTGATGACCCAGGCGACGGCGAGGTGCACGAGCGAGATGCCCGCCTTGTCCGCGAGGTTCGCGAGCGCCTCCGCAGCGTCGAGCTTGCGCTGGTTCTCGGGCTGGCTCAGGTCGTAGCGGTCCGGGACCCGCTGCGCGCGCCGGCTCGTCGGATCCGCGCCCTTGCGCCACTTGCCCGAGAGCCAGCCGCCCGCGAGCGGGCTCCACGGGATCACGCCCATGCCGTAGCGATCGCAGGTCGGGAGCACGTCGGCCTCGATGCCGCGCACGAGGATCGAGTACGGCGGCTGCTCGCACACGAACCGCTCGCGGCCGCGGCGCTCGGCCGTCCACTGCGCCTCGACGATCTCGGAGGCGGGGAACGTCGAGCTGCCGACGTAGCGGACCTTGCCCGCACGCACGAGGTCGGTCAGCGCGCCGAGCGTCTCGTCGATGTCGCAGCTCGGGTCCGGCCGGTGGATCTGGTACAGGTCGATGTAGTCGGTCTTGAGCCGCCGGAGGCTCGCCTCGCACTCGCGGACGATCCAGCGGCGCGAGTTGCCCGTCATGTTCGGGTCGTCGCCCATCCCGGCGTGCACCTTCGTCGCGAGGACGATGTCGTCGCGACGACCGGCGAGCGCCTTGCCGACGATCTCCTCGGACTCACCCGCGGAGTAGACGTCCGCGGTGTCGATGAAGTTGATGCCGGCATCGAGCGCGGCGTGGATGATCTTGATCGGAGTCGTCGTGGTCGGGGTTGCCCCACGCGCCGAACATCATGGCGCCGAGGCACAGCGGGCTGACCTTGACCCCGGTGCGACCGAGCGTGCGGTAGTTCATCGGTACCTCCTAGGAGAACTTGGTCTTGGGGCGATCGAGGAGCTCACCGTCGACGTGGTGGTCGACCTTCTCGTTGTAGAACGCGACGAGCCCGGCCACCTTCTGGCTCTCGGGCAGCGGGGTCGGGTACGACCACGCGATGTCGGGGACGAGGATGTCGCCGGCCTGCACGGACCAGTATCGCGCCGTCCCCTTGTAGGGGCAGTGCGATTCGGTGTCGCTGGGGACGAGCAGGTCCATGTGCACGTCGACCTTGGGCAGGTAGAAGCGGGTCGGGAGATCGGTCTCGAACAGCAGCTTGGGCCGGGTCGTCTCGGCCACCGTGACGCCTTCGACGACCACCCGGACGTGCCGGGAGCTGTCGAGGATGTCGACGCGCGTGTACGGGCTGCGCGGGTGGGTGAAGACCTCCTCGTCCTCCTCGAACCACCCGTCCATCGCGTCCCACTCGAACCGCACGAAGCCGCGCAGCGCCTCGATCCGCGACTCGGGGTACGCCACCGCGGCGTCGACCGCCCGGTGGTGCTTGGTCTGCACCGTGAAGTGGGTCGCGTCACCGCGGCTCGGCGAGTGCGTCGTGGTCTTCGTCCGGGACGAGCTCGGCGCGCACGTCGGCGATGGGGAAGTAGTACGCCGGGAAGTACGGGATCTCCCAGACGAGCAGTGCATGCCTCGCTGTCGGCGACGAGCTCGCCGCCGAGGTACACGCGGAGGCGCTTCGGCGACGGTTCCGGGTCTCTGAGCTTGCTCATGGGGTTGCGCTCCACCAGGTCAGGTGCTCGATCGCGATCGAATACGTCGGTCCCGTCGGCGGGGTCTGCCGGTACTGCGGGTACTTCTCGGCCAGCCGGCTCACGCGCGTCGCGACCGAACGGGGATCGGCGGGGTCGTGCACCGCGGCGGGCCCGGAGAGCCGTACCCACCAGAGCGCCGACCAATCGTCGTCGTCGTAGCGGTCGACGAGCAAGCGTCGCACGGCCGGCGCGCTCGATGTCGGCGAGGCGGGCGAGCGCGGTGGTGGTCTTCGGCTTGTGGTCCACGGCCGAGACGACCCGCTCGCCGTCCAGCGCGAAGCAGACGGGGACGAGGCGAACCTCACCCGTCGCGGCCACGGTGCCGAGTCGGGCGACGCGGGCGCCGGCGAATCGCGCGAGTGCCGATGCCCGTCCGTCGGCTATTTCGCTTCCCAGCCCTTGCGGCTCTGCTTGTTCTCGGCCTGCTTCTGGTGCTTCGCCGCTCGTTTCTCCTTGAGCGACCGGCCGGGCTTCTTGGACTCGCCTGCGGGCTTCGACTTCGATGCCATCGGCCCAGCGTACGGGGTTTCGGCCACCCCGCGGTTCCGGGACGCCGTGCAATCATGGCGCCACCTCTATGAGCGCAGCGTTGCGGACCCACGAGCTCGCATCGAAGCCGCCGAGCCACGCCGGCTCGGGGTGCTAGCCCCCGGGCGGTCGCCGGGGAGGCGCCCTTGCCCGGGCGGCCGGACTGTGGCCTGATCGAGTCGTGGCAATCGGGCGCATCACCGTCTTCCTCGCCGACGACAACGTCCTCGTGCGCGAGGGCGTCCGCGCGCTCCTGAACCTCGAGGCCGATCTCGAGATCGTCGGGGTCGCCGCGGACTACGACGAGCTGGTCCAGGGCGCGGTCGCGACGCAGCCCGCAGGTGGTCGTCACGGACATCCGGATGCCGCCGAGCTTCCAGGACGAGGGCATCGAGGCGGCCAAGGAGGTGCGCAAGCGCAACCCGGGCACCGGCGTCGTGATCCTCTCGCAGTACGACGACCCCGAGTACGCGATCTCGCTGCTGAGCGACGGCGCGGCCGGCTACGCCTACCTGCTGAAGGACCGGGTCAGCGACGGCAACAGCCTGGCCCGGGCGATCCGCGAGGTCGCGACGGGTGGCTCGATGCTCGACCCCGAGATCGTGCAGGCGCTGGTCGCGCCGGCCCGGGACGACGGCGAGCTCACCGAGGACCAGGACGAGCTGCTGCGCCAGGTCGCCGAGGGCCGGCCGGTGAAGGCGATCGCGGCGAGCCGGGGCACCACCCCCGAAGCGGTCAACGACGCGATCGAAGCGGTCTTCCTCGACCTCGCGCACGGCGCGAGCGCCGGCCGCGAGGGCGCGCTGCGCCGGCTCCGGCTGCTGCAGCGGGCGATCGTCGAGCGCGAGGAGCAGGGCGAGACGCTGAGCCGGCTGCTTCCCGGCGGGGTCGCGGAGCGGCTGCGCGACGACCCGGACGCGATCGGCCGGACCGAACGGCTCGTCGTGACCGTCCTGATGTCCGACGTTCGCGGCTACTCGGGCATCGCCGAGCGCACCGACCCGACCGTGCTCGCGGGTCAGCTGAACGGTCACCGCGCGGAGATGAACTCCGCGATCCTCGAGCAGGGCGGGACCGTGATGCAGTACGTCGGCGACGCGGTGATGGCGGTGTTCGGCGCGCCGTTCCCGCAGGAGGACCACGTCGAGCGCGCCGCGCGAGGCCGCGCTCGCGATGCACGGCCGCCAGGCCGGCGCTCAACGCGAAGTGGCAGGCCGAGGGTCTCGAGCCGTTCGGCCTCGGCATCGGGCTGTCGACCGGCGAGGTGGCCGCGGCGCTGCTCGGGAGCGCCGAGCGGCTCGAGTACACGGTCGTCGGCGACACCGTGAACATGGCGCAGCGGCTCCAGGAGCTGGCGCGTCCGGCGGGAACGACGGTCGTGAGCGAGCAGACCGCCGAGGCGTTCGCGGGCCGCGTACCGATGCGGCCGCTCGAGGTGCAGCTGGTGAAAGGGCGGGAGTCGCTCGTCACGGCATTTGCGATCGATCCGAACAGTGGAGGGAACTGATGGAACCGGACCCGAACCCAGTGCTGACCGTGCGCGGCGCGCGCAAGACCTTCGAGGCCGAGCTCGCGCCGGTGCGTGCGTTGCGCGGGGTGGACCTCACGCTCGACAACGGCGAGTTCGTCGCGATCATGGGCCCGTCGGGCTGCGGCAAGTCCACGCTGCTGAACCTGGTGGCCGGGCTCGACACCGCGGACGACGGTGAGATCGTGCTCGCGGGGGAGCAGATCACCGGCAAGAGCGAGGACGAGCTGGCGCGGATGCGGCGGCGGCACATCGGCATCGTCTTCCAGTTCTTCAACCTGCTCGAGGGCATGACGGTGCTCGAGAACGTCGTGCTCCCGGCGATGATCGCGGGCACGAAGCGCAAGCCGGCCGAGACCCGGGCCCGCGACCTGCTCGACCTGCTCGGCCTCGGCGACAAGGCGGGTGAGGTGCCCGCGGTGCTCTCCGGTGGCCAGCGCCAGCGGCTCGCGATCGCCCGGGCGCTCGCGAACGAGCCCACGCTGCTCCTCGCCGACGAGCCGACCGGCGCGCTCGACACCGACGGCGGTCGTGAGGTGCTCGAGCTGTTCAAGCGCCTGCACGCGGACGGCCAGACGATCCTGCTCGTCACGCACAACGACGAGGTGGCCGCGGGCGCGGACCGCATCGTGCGCATGCGCGACGGCCGCGTCGAGGGCGAAGGCCTCGTCGAGCCCGTCGGCGCCGCGACCGGTTCGTCGAGCTAGGGATCCGGCGCGCCGCGTTCGGGAGTGATCATGTCGACCACAGTGGATGCCATCGAGCACGTTGACCACCCGGCGGGAGTCGCCGGCGTCGACGCGCCCGTCCGGCCCGCTGCTGCCCTTCGCCGCGCCCGCGTTCGTCGTCGGGGTCGCGGCCGCCGGCGCCGCGATCGTCTCGCTCGCCGACGTCTCGGCGCCGAGCGAGGTGCGGTGGGCCGGCACCGCGGTCGCGATCGTGTGGGGGCTCGCCGCGGTCCTCATCGGGCTCCGCGCGCCGGACCGAGCCGCTCGGCCTGCTCGTCGGCGTCGTCGCGCTCTGCCTCGCCGGGGTGCTCATCGGCTCGCGCGGCCACGGACACCAGCGGACGGTCGGCTCCGCGATGTCGCGACGGCGGTGCTCGCCGCGGTGCTGTTCCACCTCGTCGTGGGCCTGCCCGAGGGGCGGCTCGTCGTCCGGTGGCGCCGGGTCGTCGTCGCGGTCGGGTACGTCGCGGCGATCGTGGTCGGCGCTCGGCGAGAACGCGGACGACGCGAAGATCGGCGTCGCCACCGTCGCGCTCGGCGCGGTGCTGCTCGCCATCGCGCTCGGCGCGTACGCGAACCGGTGCCGCAGCGCCGGTGCGGTCGAGCGGGCCCGGCTGCAGTGGGCCGGCTGGGGCTTCGTCGTCGCCGCGCTCGATCGTGCTCGTCAGCGAGATCGTCCACCTGCTGCTCGACTGGCCCGCGTCGCCCGGCGCGGTGGCGCTCGCGACGACCGTGCGCTCATCCCGGTCTCGCTGACCCTGTCGGCCTGGGACCGGTTGGCCGTGCGGATCGACCGGCTCCTCGTGAACACGATCGTCGTCGCCGGCCTCGTCTCGATCGTCGCGGTCGTCTACCTGCTCGTCGTGCTCGGCCTCGGCGACGCGCCCGACGACGCGGCGCGGGACCTGCTCGGCCTCTCGATGGTCGCGGCGGTGCTCGCCGCGGTGGTCGCGCTCCCGGCCCGTCGGAGCCTCGACGAGTTCGCCCGCCGGCGCGTGTACGGCGAGCGGCGCTCGCCCGACGAGGCGATCCAGACGTTCGGCAGCCGCATGTCGAGAGCGGTCCCGATGGACGAGCTGCTGCTGCAGCTGGCCGAGTCGCTGAAGCTGAGCATGCAGCTCGTCACCGCCGAGGTCTGGACCGGCAGCGACGGCGTGCTCGAACGGGTCGTCTCGGTCCCGGACCGCGGCCCGAGCCGGCTCGTGCTCTCCCAGGAGGAGCTGCCGGTCGTCACCCGGGCCCGCGTCTCGGGCAACGCGTGGCTGCAGGTGTGGGTGCCGGGCCTCGTCGCGGACCGCGGCGAGTGCGTCGTGCGCGTCGCGCCGGTCGTCCACTCGGGGATCCTGCTCGGGCTGATCGTCGCGGAGCGGGCGCCGGACGCGATCCCGTTCACCGACGAGTCCGAGCGTGTGCTGACCGAGCTCGCCCGTCAGGTCGGGCTCGCGCTTGCACAACGTCCGGCTCGACTCCGCGCTGCAGGCGAGCCTCGAGACCCTCCAGGAGCGCAACGCAGGAGCTCCAGGCCTCCCGGCTGCGCATCGTCACCGCGGCGGACGAGTCGCGTCGCGGCATCGAGCGCAACCTCCACGACGGCGCGCAGCAGCACCTCGTCGCGCTCGCGGTCAAGGTCGGTCTCGCCCGCCAGCTGATGGACGCCGACCCCGAGATGGTCAAGACGATGCTCGAGGAGCTGCGCGGCGACGTGCAGGCGACCCTCGGCGAGCTGCGCGAGCTGGCCCACGGCATCTACCCGCCGCTGCTGCGCGACCGCGGGTCTGGCCGAGGCGCTGCGCACGGCGGCGAACCGCGCGGTGCTCCCGACCGAGGTGATCGCCGAGGGCATCGAGCGCTATCCGAGCGAGACCGAGGCCGCGGTGTACTTCTGCTGCCTCGAGGCGATGCAGAACGCGGGGAAGCACGCGGGCGAAGATGCATCGATGACGGTGACGATCACGGGCGACGGCGAGCACCTGGACTTCTGCGTCGCCGACACGGGCGCCGGGTTCGACCCGAACCTCTCCGACGCCGGACACGGGTTCGTCAACATGCGCGACCGCCTCGGTGCGGTCGGCGGGACGCTGATCGTCGAGAGCGAGCCCGGCTCCGGGACCCGCATCGGTGGGCACATCCCGTTGGACGCGCACGGTTGAGCGGATCGGGCGAGTACGACGCGGTCGTCGTCGGCGCGGGCCCGAACGGGCTCGTCGCCGCGGTCACGCTCGCGCGCGCGGGGTGGCGGGTGCTCGTCGTGGAGGCACAGTCCGAGCCCGGCGGCGGCATGCGCTCCGAGGAGCTCACGCTCCCCGGCTTCGTGCACGACGTGTGCTCGGCGATCCATCCGCTCGCGCTCGAGCTCCGAGGCGTTCCGGGACCTTCCGCTCGCCGAGCACGGGCTCGAGTGGGTGCATCCCGACATCCCGTTCGCGCATCCGCTCGACGGCGGCCGGGCCGCGTTCGCGCACCGGTCGTTGGCCGAGACTGCGGACCGGGCTCGGCGCGGACGCGACTGCCTACCGGCGCACTGGTCGGTCCGCTCGTGCGCCAGGACCTGATCGACGGCCTGCTCGAGCCGTTGAGCTTCCCTCGCGCGCCGATCCCGCTGGCCCGCTTCGGGCTGGCGGGGATCCGGTCGGCGACCGGGCTCGCCGGCCAGCAGCTTCGAGACCGACGAGGCCGCGCGGCGATGTTCGCCGGGATCGCCGCGCACTCGATGCTGTCGCTGCGGAACGTCGCCGACCGCGGGCTACGGCCTGATGATGGCGGCGCTCGGTCACCTCGTCGGCTGGCCGATGGCGCGCGGCGGGTCCGCGTCGATCACGCGACGCCGCTCGTGGCGCTGCTCGAGGCGCACGGCGGGACGGTCGAGTGCAACCGCCCGATCCGATCGCTCGGCGAGCTGCCGAGCGCGCGTGCGGTGCTGCTCGACGTCACGCCGCGCCAGGTCGATCGCGATCGCGGGGGACCGGCTTCCCGCCGCGCTACCGGCGCGCGCTCGAGCGGTTCCGCTACGGACCCGGCGTGTGGAAGGTCGACTGGGCGCTCGACGGCCCGGCGCCGTGGACGAACCCGGAGGTCGGGCGCACCGCGACCGTCCACCTCGGTGGCACGCTCGCCGAGATCGTCGACGGCGAGGACGACGGTGCAGCGCGGGCACCATCCGGAACGGCCGTACGTGCTCTTCGTTCAGCAGACGCCGTTCGACCCGACGCGCGCCCCGGAGGGAAAGCACACGGCCTGGGCGTACTGCCACGTGCCCCACGGCTCCGAGCTCGACATGACCGACCGCATCGAGGCGCAGGTCGAACGGTTCGCGCCGGGATTTCGCGAGCGGATCGTCGCGAAGCACGTCATGGGTCCGGGCGCGATGCAGCGCGCACGACGCGAACTACATCGGCGGCGACATCAACGGCGGCATCGCGGATCTCCGGCAGTTCGTCGCCCGTCCGGTGCTGTCCCGGGTGCCGTGGGCGACGCCCGTCGACGGTCTCTACCTCTGCTCGTCGTCGACCCCGCCCGGCGGCGGCGTGCACGGCATCTGCGGGCTCCGGGCCGCGGAGACCGTGCTGCGGCGCGAGCGTTAGCTCGCTCGCGGCTCCGTCCGGGCCGCACTCGTCCCACGTCTCGCGCAGCACCGCGGGGCTGAAGTCCTCCTTGTGCACGTACTTCGCCGCGCCGCAGCTGCGGGCGTCGGCGGGAAGGTCGTCGCGGGTGTACGTCGAGAGCAGGATCACGATCGTGCCCGGACGCGCGTCGACGATCCGGCGGGTCGCCTCGAGGCCGTTGATGCCGGGAAGGTTGATGTCCATCAGCACGAGCTGGGGCTCGTGCTCGAGCGCGGCGGTGACCGCTTCCTCGCCGGAGCCCGCCTCCGCGACGACCTCGAAGCCGGGGGAGACCATGACGACGGTCCGGGCGACGTCGCGAAACGGCGCCTGGTCGTCGACGATCAACACTCGGACGGTCGGCCGTGTCTTCGATCACGACCTCCTCGAGGTGCACCCCGTCATCGTGTCACCGGGCCCGGAGCTGCCCAGCGTGCGCCCACCCGCGCCGCGAGTGGGGCTAACCCCCCTGGCTCGCCGTCCTCGGCGAGGTAGAGCAGGACCGCCTTCACCCGCCGGTGGGCCTGCGGCTCCTCGGAGAGCCCGAGCTTGGCGAACAGCGAGCTGATGTGCTTCTCGACCGCACGCTCCGAGAGGCCGAGCGCCTCGCCGACGGCCGCGTTGTTCCGACCCTGGGCGATCTCGGCGAGGACCTCGCGCTCACGCGGGGTCAGGTGGGCGAGCGGCGAGGTGCGGGCCCGGCTGCGCGCGTTGACCAGCACCTCGACGACCTTCGGGTCGATGACCGAGCCGCCCCGGGCGACCTCACGGATCGCGTGGGTCGAGCTGGTCCGGGTCCGAGATCCGCTCCTTGAGCAGGTACGCCCGCCGCTCGGAGCCGGCGTCGAGCAGGGCCAGCGCGTAGGCCGGCTCGGCGTACTGGGAGAGGACGACCACTCCGAGCGTCCGGATTGGTCTCGCGCAGCCGGGTGGCCGCCTGCACGCCCTCGTCGCTGCCGGTGGGGGGCATGCGGATGTCGGTCACGACGACGTCGGGCGGATCGGCCTCGACCGCGGCGAGAAGGGTGGGGAGGTCCTCGACCAGGGCGACGACCTCGATGTCGTCCTGGGCGCCCAGGAGCGTGGCGATCCCTTCGCGCACGAGGAGCGAGTCCTCCGCCACCACCACCCGAATCGCCACGCCCTGCAGGCTACGGCCGCGGACCGGGACTTGCGTTGCGAACGATCGCGATATATCATGATAGTCAGAACGAACGACAAGCGCATCAATCCAGGATCCCGGGAGTGGAGATCCCCCGACAGAGACGAGAAGCAATTGCGAGAAGCCAAGAGCACGAATGCGAAGCGATGAACCGAGCCAGGACGCGAGCGAACGAGAGGGAGGCACGGGATGGACGAACGAGGACCGGGAGCAGGCGGACGGGGCCGAGGTGGCCGTGGTCACCGGGGCCGTCACGGCGGCCCGCCGTGGGAGGGCCGCCGGCGCATGCGCCGGGGCGACATCCGGACCGCGCTGCTCGCCGCGCTGGCCGAAGGCCCCGGCCACGGCTACGACGTGATGCAGACGCTCGAGGACAAGACCGGGGGCGCGTGGCGGCCGAGCCCGGGCTCGGTGTACCCGACGCTCCAGCTGCTCGAGGACGAGGGCCTGGTGCAGTCGTCGGAGCGGGAGGGCAAGCGGGTCTTCGAGATCAACGATGCCGGCCGGACCGAGCTCGCCCGGCGCATCGAGGAGGCCGGCGGGACCCCGTGGGACCTCGCGGGCAAGAACCCCGAGCGGGGCAACGAGCTGCGGTCCGCGATGGAGCAGATGCACCTTGCGGCGAAGCAGATCTCGATCGCGGCGGACCCGAGCCAGGTCGAGCGGGCGGTGGCGATCGTCACGGACGCCCGCAAGAAGCTGTACCAGCTCCTCGCCGAGGACTGAGCGCGTGACGCTGGTCACGTGATGCGGGATTGCTCCGTGCTCCATTGACGGTGGACCGGCCGCGGTTCAACATGCGGCTGGTCCACCGCACGCTCGGCTCGAGCCCGCGTGGGCCGAGTCGACGAGCAGGGGGTCATCGTGACGTTGCCGCGTGAAGAGGTCGTTGCCGGGCTCCTCGCCGAGCTCGGTGCATTCGAGGCGTTGGTGCGCTCACTCGACGAGATCGCGTGGAACACGCCGAGCCGGTGTGGGGGCTGGACCGCAGGCGATGTGGCCGCACACGTCATCGGCCAGCTCGCGGACATCACCGCCGGCCGCTTCGACGGGCTGGGCACGCCGGAGGTGACTGCCCGGCAGGTCGAGGAGCGTCGCGGCCGCACCCCGGAGGAGCTCGCGGACGAGCTCGCCCAGGTGAGCATCGTCGCCGACGCCATTCTCGCCAGCTTCGACGATGCGGCGTGGAACGGCCCCGATCCGTCGGGCGAGCGGACTCTCGGCGACGGTGTCGAGGCGTTGTCGTGCGACGCCAGTGTGCACGCGGACGACATCCGGGCCTCATCCGGTCGGAGCACCGAGATGACCGGGACGCGCATCGCGGTGTCGCATCTCGCCGCGGTGCTCACCGACCAGGGCTACCCGCCGACGACCTTGGAGCTCGACGGGCTGGAGTCGTTCGCGGTCTCCGGCGGCGGGGCCGTGATCACCGGCCCGCCCGAGCAGTTCGTGCTGGTCGCGACCGGGCGGGCCGCGCCCGACGGCTCGGGCTCGACGAGACGATCAACGTCTACCGCTGACCCGCTTGTCGCGCGCCATGCGTGGATAGATTCGTACCGTGCCGTTCGACATCGCGGACTACAAGCGGCGCACCGGCCCGGTCGTCTTCGACGACCTGGATCTGGCGCACTTCGAGCGTCAGCCGCTCGCGACCCCGGTGCTGCGGTGCATCGCCGCGATGCACGACGTCGAGTTCCACACCGTCTGCTACCTGCGCGACCTGCTGGTGACGCCCGCGCATGCCGATCCCGAGATCACCGCGTTCCTCACGTTCTGGAACCACGAGGAGCTCTGGCACGGCGAAGCGCTCGCCGCGGTGCTGCACGCGAACGGCTGGACCGCCGGCGATTCCCGCATCGGCTCCCTCCGGCGGGGCCTCGGCGTGCGGGATCGGGTGCGGCCCCTGATCTCCCTCGTCGGATCCACGCTCGTCGGCGACGACTTCGTCGCGCTGCACATGACGTGGGGTGCGCTGAACGAATCGTGCGCGCAGGCGAGCTACGGGCAGCTGGCCCGGCGCGCCGACGACCCGGTGCTCACCGAGCTGCTGCACCGGATCATGCGCCAGGAGGGCCGGCACCTGGACTTCTACGCGTCCGAGGCGGTGAAGCGGCTGGCGCGCAGTGCCCGGGCGCGCCGCCTGACCCGCTGGGCACTCCGGTCGTTCTGGGCGCCGGTCGGATCGGGCGTCATCCCGGCCGCCGAGATGCGGTTCCTCTCCAGCTACCTGTTCGGAGACGAGGAGGGGCGCACTGCGACCCGGCGCATCGACCGCCGGCTCCAGCGGCTCCCCGGCCTCGACCAGCTCAACCTGGTCGAGGCCGCCGTCACCACCCTCGCCGCCTGAACCCGCAGGTCAGTGGTCGCGTTCGGCGATGTCGAGCGCGCTCGAAGGGTCGTGACCCAGGTCCGCGTTGAGGAAGCTCGTGGTCTCGGGCAGGGCGACGACGAGCTGCTCGAGCCGTTGCACGCCCACGGTCAGCTCGCCGGTCGTGCACGCGAGCAGGTGCCCGCCGCGACGGCGATCGTCGTCAACGACGTGGAAGTGGTAGCCAGGAACGTCGAAGTGCGCGGCGTAGCCGGGTGACCAGAACGCAACCAACGTCGCGTGCACGTCCTGAAGGTTCCATTCGCTCTGCTGCGCGGTCGCGTCCGTGAGCGGCGTGCCTTCCGCGACCTTGCACGCCGCGCGGACGTGCATCGTGGGGAACGCGCCGGTGATCCGGAACGCGAAGAAGTGGTTCGCGGAGTCGCGGAGCGTGTCGAGAGCGGCACAGAGATCGTCGAAGCTCGAACATGCAGCGACGGACACGATCCGGTCGGGGGTGAAGCGCGTGATCATCGCGTAGGGGCTGAGCACATCGTCGTCGACGGGATGGAGCTCACCGTCGGTCCGCACCCGGTAGAACGTGCCGTCGAGCGCGACCATCTCGCCGTCGAGGCCTTCGAACGTGCCGAGGCCGAAGTCGCCGTGCTCACGCAGGGTACCGACCCGCACCGCGCCCTCGTAGAGTCCTTCGACGAGCGCGCCGACCGTCGACACCTGGAAGATCGTCTGATGGTCGACGTCGAGCAGCTCCGCAAGCGCGGTCGCGACGAGGTGACGCACCGGTTCGCCGGTCTCCGCGCTGCGTTGCTCGAGTGCGTGCCAGAGCCCGGCGGGGATGCTGCAGCGGAGCTCGTGGGACGCCATGGTGCGACCGACCTTCCGACTGCCCGCGGCGGTCAGCTCGAGCGGTCGGGGATCCGGACCTCGGCCGTGAGGACGTCGGCTTCCGGGCGCAGCTCCAACGTGCCGTCGAGGGCGGCGACCGACCGTTCGAGCGTCGACTCGCTCCGGAACCCTTCGGTCCATCCCGCGGCCAGCACGGTGATGCGCGCGGCATCACCGTCCCGGTCGATGCTGATCTTCAGCTCGTCGGAGCGCTTGGCGAGCGCCGCGGCCATCTCCTGGACGACGCGCAGCACGGCGAGCGCTTCGCGGGGCTCACCGGGTTGCCGAGCTCGATGGCGGTGACCTCGGCGTAGGTGCCGACCTCCTCGCGCATGAGCTCGAGCTCGAGGGCGATCGCGTCGCCGAGGTCGGCGGCGAGGTTCATGCCCGGTCCGGCCGCGACCGCGTGCAGGGTGCGGATGCCCGCGAGCCGGCTCTGGCGCAGACGCTCGAGCTGCCAGAGACCGGTCGCACGGGTGTCTCCGGCGCCCCGCAGCTTGGCGGTCAGCTCGGCGTTCTCCCGGTGCTGCTCGGAGAGCTCCTGGCGCAGCGTGGCCACGCGGGTCTCCAGGTGCTGGGTCGTGCGCCGAGAGTCCTCGAGCTCCGCGCGCTCCGTCGTGAGCTCGGCCTGCAGCCGGCGGTACCAGAGGGCGGCGACCACCACGACGACCACGAGCACCGCGGTCGCCGCGGCGGCAACGATCCAGGTCACGAGTCAGCTGACCAGCACATCGATGAGGCAGCCGACGACGAACAGCAGACCGGTGAACCGCCGGAGATCAACGGGGAGGTCACCGGCCACGCCGGCTCGGGGACGACGGTGAGCTCCGCGACCAGCGCGACGGCGACCAGTGCTTCGACCGGCGCGAGCGGAACACACGAGATTCGGGCGGAGTCATAGGCGGACCGTACCTCTGAGATCGCTTGCTGCGGGGAACCGGGTCATGCCATCCGGGCGACGGCTCGGAGCAACCGGTCCACTTCGTCTGGGCTCGTGTAGCACGACACCCCCGCCCGGATCGCGCCGCCGTGCTCCGCGAGCCCCAGCGCGGTCATGACCTCGACCGCGTAGTAGTTGCCGCCCCACACCGCGATCCGGTCGGCCGCCAGCGCCGCCGCCACCTCGTCGGTCGAGCGCCCCGCGATGCTGAAGCAGACCGTCGGGGTCCGCGCCTCGAGGTCGCGGGGGCCGTGGACCTTGACGTGGGGGAGCGCGAGCAGCCCGTCGAGCAGTGGGGCGAACACCTCGCGTTCCGCCGCGGCCAAGGTCGCCATCCCCTCTCCGAGGAGGAACTCGGCCGCCGCACGGGTGCCCGCGATGGCCTCGTACGCCGGGGTACCGGTTTCGAAGCGCTCCGGCGCGGTGTCCGGAGCGGGCCGCACCTTGTACGGGGTGAGCCCGCTCCGCAGCTCGGGGGAAAGCCAGAGGACTCCGGCGTGCGGCCCGTACCACTTGTACGGCGAGGTCGCGAGCGCGTCGCAGCCGAGCGCGGCGATGTCGACGGATCGGTGCGGAGCCAGGTGCACCGCGTCGACGAACGCCCGCGCGCCTGCCGCGTGTGCAGCTTCGACGACGGCTGCCACGTCCGGGATGGTCCCGAGGGCGTTGGATGCGCCCGTGACCGCGACCCAGCGGGTCCTCGGGCTGATCCGCTCGACGACCCCGTCGACCGGGAGTCGCCCGGTCTCGAGGTCGAATGGGGCGAGGACGACTGTCGCCCCCGCGTCCGTGGCCGCGAGCCGCCAGGGGGTCAGGTTGGAGTCGTGCTCGAGCCGGGTGGAGAGCACCTCGTCGCCGGGTCCGAGCATGCGGCCGATCGCGCGCGTGAACGCGAGGATCAGCGTTGTCGTGTTCGGGCCGAAGACGATCCCGTCTGCGTCGGCACCCAGGAACGACGCGACGACTTCGCGCGCCTCGCGAACCATCTCGCCGGTCGTGACGCTTGCCGCGAACCGGCCACCGCTGTTCGCGTTGGCGCCGCTCCGGAGGTAGGCAGCCATGGCATCGATGGCGGTGTCGACCATCTGCGTGCCGGCAGGGCCGTCGAAGCGGGCCCAGTCGTCACGTACACCGGGGAAGCGGTCGCGCACGCACGGACACTAGCGAGCGCTGCCACGGCGGCGGCCGGCTCGGCGGGCCCACGGGCGATCACCGGGCGACGTAGACCTTCCCCTTTCCGAACGAGGGGCTGGCAACGCCCGTGGCGAAGGCATCGGTTGCGGCGGTTGAGGACTCGATGCGCCAGTCCGTGCCGTTCACGCTGTGGTCGAACCAGACGAAGCCGATGATGTCGGGGTTGTCGGCGAGACCCTGGAACAGACTGGTGATCCAGGCCGGCTTGTTGCCGCCCACCTCGGTGGCTCCGACCTCCGTGAGCACGATCGGCTTGGATGCGACAGCCCGGAGCTCGTCGAGGGTCGACCCGTACGTGTTGTCGAACGTAGGAGCCTTCGGCTTGCCGTTGTCGTCGAGGTAGACGCGTCGGTAGTACCCAACGATGCCGAGCCAGTCGACGTAGTCGTCACCGGGATAGAGCGGCGCGAGTCGGACGCTCGGGCGCGCGGTCACGACGTTCGGGCTCCAGATCCAGATCGCATTCGTCGCGCCGATTGCAGTGAACCGGTCGTGAACGTGCCGCCAGGCTTGTACGTATTCACCAGCATGGTTCCCGTTCGTCTCCTCGGACCACGGGAACCAGTTGCCGTTCATCTCGTGCGCGAAGCGGATGGCGACGGGAAGGCCGAGATCGCGCACCTGAGTGGCGAAGCGGTCGATGTACTCGTCGTGGCTGCCGTCGATGATCGACGCCAGCGTGTATCCCGCGGAGGTCGTGTTGTCACTGTCGGGTCCCGTGGGCTGCACCGTCGGGCGCGGCTCCCACGAGAGGATCGGGAGCGCACCCCGACGCCAGAGTGCGATCACCTGGTCGCGCGGGAACTCGTGGTCCCAACCCAGGAAGAACTCATTCAGGTTCGGGAGCTTGCGCGCGGCCGCCGCGAAGATCTGGAAGTCCTTGAAGTCGTAGGGCGCTTGCGGCGTGGAAACGCCGAAGAAGTTGAGCTCGGGGGACAGCAGCGCATCGAGCGTCGGGGTGGACGGCAGCCCTTCGGGGCGCGGCGGCGGGGGTGGCTTGGCCCCGGCGGGTGTCGACGCCGGCCGGTTCGGGTCCACCGGGAGCAGGGAGCACGCGATGCCATCGTCGTTGGCGGGGCCGGAAGGTCCATCGAGGCCGTAGGGGTCGTCCAGGTTGCGGACGTATGCCGCCTGCGCATCCTGCTGGAACGGGAAGTCCGAGCAGACCGGGTCGTGCGGCGACGTCGCGTCCGAGATGGGTACGACGTCGGTGCTGGTCGGCGTGCCGGACGAGGAACCGTTGGTGAGCGCCTTGATGGTCCGCGTCACCGTCCGGGTGCTCCGGACCACGACGGTCTTGGCCCGCTTCGTGGCCGTGCCTCCGTCGAGCTTGTCCTTGGCTCGGGCCTTGCGGGTGGACTCACGGGCCTTGAGCTTCTCGGCGCGGCCTCGGCGCGATGCCGTCCGCGGTGAGTGAGCTGCGCGTGGCCGAGGCGTTCGCGGCGGCGAGAGACCGGGCCGCCGCGGCCTTCATCTCCGCAGTCGGTGCCGACGGCGACAGGTAGACGAACGCACCGATCGCAAACAATGTTGCCGTCAATACGGTGAAGAGGCTGCGCTTAGCCATGGTAGGCGACCCCGATCAGGACGAACGTGAACGCGAGGAGGTACGGGATTGCGGCGTACGGGTTGGTGCGCGACTGCTGCGTGTCCTTGCCGTCGAACGCGTTGCGACGCGTCCCCCAGCCATCGTTCTTCGCCATCCGCATGAACCCATAGATTCGGATCGGCATCAGCATGAAGGTGTTCAGCACGGTGAAGACGGGAAGGAGCAACAAGTCCCGGGGTCGCTCGTCGAAGTGACGGCTCTGGCGCACGTAGGCGGAGATCCACGTGGCCATCAGCGTGAGCACGATGATGATCGCGGTGCCGACGACTGCGCCGTAGCCGAAGGTGATGCCTTCGTAGAAGTTGACGTTGTCACCTTGCGCGACGCGGACGATGAACCCGGTGGCCGCGGCCAGCAACAGGAACGGCATCACGATGTCCGAGATGTAGAAGAGCGCGAGCATCGGTGCGTTGCGCATCATCCACGGCAGCATTCGCAGCGTGTTGTACTGACTGCCGCGGGCCCAGCGGAGCTGCTGCTTCGCGAGCTTGTGCATGCCGACTGGTGCGTCGGTGTAGACGAGGCTCGTGGACTGGTAGACGGTCCGGAAGCCCTGCTTGAGGCAGAGGTTCGTGAGGGTCCGGTCGTCGCTGACCTCGAGGAACACCCCGAGGAAGCGCGCGCTCGAGGAACTCAGGCATCGCTTCGTCGAGGATCCGCTTGCGGAACGCGATCGTGCGGCCCGGCAGGCAGCCGACCTGACCGAGGACGCTCATCGCGGGCATCGAGTACTGGACCCGGATGCTCTCGAGCCAGTCCGCCCAGCGTGTGAGGACGTTGCGGTCGTAGTCGACGATGCGCTGGTTCGTCGTGACGCCGCCGACCTTGCGGTTCGCGAACGGCTTCACGAGCTCGGTGAGGGTGCCGTCGGTCCAGAGCGTGTCGCTGTCGACGAGCACCACGATCTCGCCGGTGCAGCGCTTGAGCCCCTCGTCGATCGCGTTGCGCTTGCCGGGGACCGCGGTCCACGTCCAGTCGACCCCTGGGTACGCCTCGCAGACTCGCTCGAGCTTGACGTTGCGGGGGCCGTTGATGACGACGATCGTCTGGTGGGGGTGCTGTTCCGTGATGAGGTCGAGGACCTCGTGGAACAGCCCCACGGGTTCGTCGACGACAGGGATGACGACGGAGGCCCTCGTCGTGTATTCGTTCGTCCAGGGCCGGTAGCGACGCGAGAGCGACGCCTTCACGAACCAGAGCGCCCACGTGACGAGGACGAGGATGGTGAAGACATAGATGCGTCCTCCGTGCAACGTCTCGCGAAGCTGCAGGAAGAAGATGAACACTCGGACTCCGCCTCGATCCCCGGGTTGATGGTGCGACTCCGCAGGGGGATTGCACTGGCATCGGCAGAAGGGCTCGCGTTTCTTGAACCATCTCGCCCGATTTCGCAGAACTCGTCGGATTCGTCGGTTCGGGGCGGGGACCGAGCGGCTCGCCGGGGTGTGTGAAGATCTGCCTCTTCCATGTCGATCATCGGCACTGTGAAGCGCCGCGTTCGCCTCGTCGTCGTCTGGTTGTTGGTCGTCTTGGCGCGGCGTCGCTGACCGGCGGCGCAGCGGCGAATGCTGCGACCGGAGGCCGTCGGGCAGCACCATCACCGGGCGGGCCGCGCGCGCAGTGTCACGGATCCGTCAGCGCGGATCGCCGCGCTCACCGCGCTGGTCGACCGCCGGACCGAAGCGGTCGCCAACGCCACCGCGCGTCGCGACGCCGTGCAGTCGCGCCTCGTCACCGCACAGCAGCAGGCGGCCGCGGCCCGGGCGCGGACCGACTACCTCTCCCAGGTCGAGGCGCAGGCCGCGGCCGACTACCAGAAGTCGAGGGATCGCCTGGCCCGGTTCGCCGCCGCGGCCTACCGCGACGGACCGTCGGTCACGCCCGCTGTCCCAGCTGCTCGCGTCGCGCACGGCGGGGGACTACGCGTACGGCCACGAGATCGTGCGCCGCATCGGCGTGCACCAGCACAACCTGGTCACCGACGCCAAGCGCGACCGCGCGCGACGGCGGCCGCCGCCGCGGAGACGGCCCGCAACGACCGCGATCGGCTCGATCGCACTGGCCGCCTCGCTCCAGCGGGACCTTCCGGCCCGGCAGAGCGCAGTCACCGCCGCGGTCACGGCTCAGGCCGAGCGCGCAGTTCTGGCTCGCGCGCTGGCAGTCGATCAGTCGCGGGGCCGGCGACGCCGATCCTGGGTCCGGCCCTCCTGAGCGCCGACGAGCTCGCCACCTGGTTCAACGGCACGCATCACCATGCGCACACGACGGTGCCGATCGAGGAGCTGACGCAGTACTACATCGAGGAGGGCGCGGCCGTGGGCGTCCGCGCCGACATCGCGTTCGCCCAGTCGATGCTCGAGACCGGTGGCTTCTCCTTCCCGGCCGGCGGCCAGGTGCTCGGCACGGACAACAACTTCGCGGGCATGGGCGCGTGCGACAGCTGCGCGACCGGCAACCGCTTCGCCGACGCCCGCACCGGGGTCCGGGCCCAGCTCCAGCAGCTCCGGGTCTACGCCGACCCGCACCTCACCAACGCCGAGCTCAACCCGCCGGCGGTCAACCCGAAGCTCGACACGCACTTCCTCAAGGGGACGGTCACGACCTGGGCCGGGCTCACCCACACGTGGGCGACGGCGAGCACCTACGGCGACCGGATCCTCGCGATCTACGAGCAGATCCTCGCCTGGCTCACCGACCGCGCCCACTTCTGAGCTCGATTCCGGTTCCGGCTACCGTCGCGCCATGGCCTCCAGCAACGTTGACTTCCAGCTCTTCGACGCCGACAACCACTACTACGAGGCAACCGACGCCTTCACCCGTCACCTCGATCCGAAGCTCGCCAAGCGCACCATGCAGTGGGCCGAGATCAACGGGAAGCAGCGGTTGCTCGTCGGTGGCCGGCTGAACCGCTTCATCCCGAACCCGACCTTCGATCCGGTCGCGCGCCCGGCGCGTTGGACGACTACTTCCGCGGCCAGAAGGCCGGCGACGACATCCGCGCCGCGTTCGGCGACCTCGAGCCGATCAGCCCTGCGTACCGCGAGCCCGCGGCGCGGGTCGCGCTGATGGACGAGCAGGGTGTCGAGGGCTGCTTCCTCTTCCCGACGCTCGGTGTCGGCATGGAGCAGCCGCTCGTCGACGACCCCGACGCCGCGCACGCCGCGTTCCACGCGTTCAACCAGTGGCTCCTCGACGACTGGACGTTCGACTACCAGGGCCGCATCTTCGGCGCGCCGTACTTCACGCTGCTCGATCCCGACGCCGCGGTGCGCGAGCTGGACTGGGTGCTCGAGCAGGGCGCGAAGGTCATCGTGATGCGCGCGGGTCCGGTGCAGGCCCCGACCGGGTTCCGCTCACCGGGCGATCGCGTGTACGACCCGTTCTGGGCCCGGATCGCGGAGGCGGGCATCCTCGTCGCCTACCACTCGGGCGAGAGCGGCTACGACCGCTACGCCGCCGAGTGGGGCGAGTCGAGCGAGATGGAGGCGTTCCGCCACAACCCGTTCAAGATCATCACGTCGGCCGACCGCCCGATCTACGACACGATGGCCGCGCTCGTGTGCCACGGAGTCTTCGCGCGCCACCCGAACGTGCGGGTCGCGACGATCGAGAGCGGCAGCGAGTGGGCGCCGCAGCTCGTCAAGAAGATGAAGAAGTCGTACGCGCAGGCGCCCGACGCGTTCCCGGGTGGCGATCCGGTCCAGGACCTGCGCGACGCACGTCTGGGTCTCGCCGTACTACGAGGACGACCTGATCGGGCTGCGCACCGCGATCGGTGCGGAGCGCATCCTGTTCGGCTCGGACTTCCCGCACGCCGAGGGGCTGGCGGATCCGGCGAGCTTCGTGAAGGACCTCGACGGCTTCTCCGCCGACGAGATCCGCCTCATCATGCGGGAGAACGCTCTGGAGCTGTCCCGCCCGCGCCGGCCCTGACCTCGGGACCCGGTTCCTCATCGGGCGCGAGGTCGACGGGTACCACCGGTTCGGGCTCCGGGGGCACCAGCTCCCGGCACGCGAGCACCACCAGCGTCGGGACGAGCACCGCGAGCATCATCCCCATGACCTGCACGCCGGAGTCGTTGAGGACGGTCGCGAGCACGGAGAGCACCGCGAACGAGATCGAGCATGGCGCGCAACGTCGGAACCTTCTCCGCGAGCACGCGGAGCCGGTCGGTTCGCCACGCGAGGTAGACGAGCGCTCCGAGCACCCCGGCGACGAGCAGCACCCAGCCGGTGTTGTGGAACGTCTGGAGCATGAGCGAGAGCTTGCGACCGACGACGGTCGTGAAGCCCGAGATGCCCTCGTCGCCGACCTTCTGGAAGAACCGCCCGACGTGGGTCTGCTTGTCCGAGGGGCGGGTCAGGTCCACGAGGCCGACGAGGAGCCCGGCGCCGACGAGGACGATCGGCGAGCAGTGCCACCGCCTTCTTCGTGACCCGGCGACCGTAGAGGAGCAACCCGAGCAGGAGGTAGGCGGGGGCGGCGGAGATCGCGCCGCCGAAGTCCTGGCCGAAGAACGGCGCGCCGACGACCACGACGGTGACCGCGAGCACCGCGACCGCGATGCGCCGACCGAGCGGGACGCGCGACGCGCCACGCGATCAGCGCGGCGAAGAGCAGGGCCGAGGCGCAGAGCTCGCGCGGAGCCGGGATTGCCGAGCCCGGCGAGCCGGATGCCGATCGTCGGCGTGTAGCCGAACACGGTGTTGAACTCGAGTCGGGCGCCGCTCAGCGCGTCGAGCAGGTGCAGCGCCGCCATCCCGCCGAGTGCGATCAGCAACGAGTCCGCGGGGTGCCGGCGACCGAGCGCCCGCGAGACGACTGCGTAGACGACAGCGAAGCCGATGAGAAACAGCCAGTAGGGTCCCGACCCGAACTTGTACCAGGGCAGCAACCCGGAGACGAAGGTCCCGACGAGGAACCCGATGACCGCGAGCGCGCCGAGCTCGAGCAGCTGGGTCGCGCCGACGAGCCGGCGGCGGAACACGATCAGTGCCGCGGCGGCGAGCAGCAGCGTCAGGATGACGAGCGCGGCCGTCGCCTTCCCGATCGTGGTGTCGCGGAACACCGCGGCGCGGTTTGCCTTCACGAGCGTCTTGACCCGGGCCGCGTACGGCGTGGAGCTCGGGTCGACGTCGAACGGTCGCCCTTCCATCTCCTGGGGCCGGTCGATGCCGAGCAGCCGGAGCACCGTCGGTGCGATGTCGACGATCTGCACGAACCCTTCGCGCCGGGTCGTGCCGGTCTCGAGGAATCCGACGGCGACACCCGGCGCGCGCAGCGCCGCGACTGTGACCTCCCGGCGCAGTGAGCTGTGGTACGGGCCGACGACGAGGACCGCGTCGTGCTTCGGATCGACGTGACGCATCAGGCGCCCGACGAGCCTGTCGGTCGCGTGCAGCGCCGCGAGGCGCATGGCCGCTCGTTGTGACGCACTCGCGAGGCCGCGGTAGGCGTTCGCCGCGCGAGGTCTGACGCCTCCACCAGCACGACGTTGCGGGACCGGGCGTCCCAGGCCTTCGTGAACACGCGCATCACCGCGTTGGGGTCGAGTCGGAGCCCGAACGGCGCGGCCGGATCCCGTTGGAGGAGCGAGTCGCCGACCTCACCGGTGGGGACCCGGCCGGTGGGGTCCATCATCGCGATGGCGGCCTCGCGGTGCAGGCGGTCCGCCGGCGCTTCCAACTCGTCCTCGTCGGCGTTCGCGATGACGGCACGACCGAAGCCGTTGTCGGTGAGCGTCTGGCCGAGGGTGCCGGCCACCGCGTCGTAGGGGAGGCCGTTGTTGGAGTCGGTGATGTCCGGGATCGAGAGGACGCCGATGTTGTCGCGCAGCGGGATCCCGGTGCGGCGCTGAAAGACCTCGGCGGAGGTGCCGTTGCCGTAGCGCTCGTCGGGCTCGAGGTTCTGGCCCGGCTCGCCGCCCCCGACCGCGCGGGCGCCGGCACCGAACGCGGCGTACCCGTCGCCGGGGCTCGTCCGCTGGCGCACGGACCGGGTGGCGAGATCGGCGAGGGCCGAGCGCGGCGAAGAGGCGGTCGAGGTGAGGCAGGTGCGCGGCCTGGATGTCCGCCCAGGAGACCGCTGGGAGCGAGATCTCGAGCACTCGGCAGATGGGCTGGCACCCCGCTGGTGGGGCCGCGGCGGCGCTCGTGGGTGGTGGCGCCGACCGGCCCGGTGTGGCTGCGGCTGCTGCGTCCCCGGCGGAGCCGACGGTCGTCACCAGGAGCGCCAGCGCGACGACCAGGACGGCGGCACGGACGAAGGTCCTCATGTGGTCGGCGATCATGCCACCCACGGCACTCGGCGCCCGGGCACCTCCGTGGGGGCCCGCGAGCCGGTGATCCGCGATGTCCCGATCGCCGGGCGCCGACGTCGACCGTCACCGGGAACCGGGGCAGGCGATGCTGCGTTGTCCCGGGTGCTCGGGGCACAATGGGGCCCCGTCTTCTGAAGGCTCGCCGGTGGCCATCGATCTCGCGTTCGACGAAGGAGGCGCCGGCGTCAACGCGTCGGTGGGCTCGCCCGCGGGCGATCGCGCCCGGACCGGCCTCCGCCTCGGCTCGGCGAAGACCTGGCGCACGTTCGGGGTCCTGCTGCTCCTGACCGTCGGGCTGCGCCTGCCCGCGTTCTTCGTGCAGGTCTTCAACTCCGACGAGACCTTTCTCGCCACGCAGGCCGAGGTCATCAACGAGGGTGGTCGGCTCTACGAGGACGCGACCGATCGCAAGCCGCCGCTCGTCCCGTACCTCTACGCGGCGACCTTCACGCGTCTTCGCCACCAGTGCGCTCTGGTCCGTGCGGGCCGTCGCGATGCTCGCGGTCGCGCTGACGGCCCTGCTGCTCGCGCTGGAGGCTCGACGCCGATACGGGGACCGCGCCGGGTGGTTCGCGGGGATCTTGTTCGTTCTCGCTTCAGTCGCGTTCGCGCCACAGGACGGGCAAGCCGCGAACTTCGAAGTCTTCATGCTGCCCGCGATGACGGCCGCGGTGCTCTTCGGCGCGCGCGGACGTGCCAAGTCCGCGGGCGTCGCGGTTGCGTTCGCGACGCTCGCGAAGCAGACGGGTGCGGCGACGCTGCTTCCCGTGCTCTACCTCGTCTGGCGGGCACGCGGAAAGCGTGGCGTCGGTGACGCCGCCGTCGGCTTCACCGTCCCGATCGCGATCGTCGCCCTCCTTGTCGGTCCAGGGGAGCTGCTGTTCTGGGCCGTGCTCGGGAACGGCTCCTACTTCGGCCTGGGCTCCGCGTCGGCGTACGTGGCCGGGCTCTTCGCCGTGATGACGCTGGCGTTCATCGGCAGCAACCTCGCGATCATCTGGACACTGCCGCGCGCGTGGCGCGACCGCAAGCGGATCTCGTTCGCACGCGCCGACGGCGCGCTGCCCGTCCGACGGTTTGCGGGCGCAGACACCGACCTGTGGATCTGGCTCGCGTCCGCGGCGCTCTCGGTCGCGGTCGGGTTCCGGTTCTTCGGCCACTACTACCTGCAGCTGGTGCCCCCGCTCTGCCTCCTGACCGCGGGCGTGCTCGTGACCCTCGGCCCGAAGCTGGTACGCGCCACGCTGATCTTCGCTTCGATCGCGGCCGCGACGTTCTCGTTGATGGGCTTCTGGGTGAAGCCCGTGGGGCGACCACCCCAACTACCAGATGGTGAGCCAGTACCTCGACACCCACACGACGGTCGCGGACCACATCTTCGTGTGGGGTCACATGCCCGAGATCTACTGGGCGTCGGACCGGCGCCCGGCGAGCCGCTTCATCACGAACGGCTTCGCGGTGGGTGACTGGGGCAGCCGTCCGCCGGGCGACACGTCGACGAACGTCCCGACCCCCGGTGCGTTCGCGCAGATGATGGAGGACCTGCGCGCGAACTCGCCCCGCTACGTCCTCGACACGACTCCTGCCGCGTTCCGGGGATCGCAGTACTCCCCGATGTCGAAGTACCCGGAGCTGCGTCGTTACGTCGACAGCCGCTACGAGTACATCGAGACCATCGACGGCATCGCGATCTACAAGTCGCGCACCCCCGAGCAGGCCATCGACCGCCACTAGCTCACTCTTGTCTCCTCGTCCGGATCGCCGTGCTCGTGGCCGGAGGACTGCTCGGCTGGGAGACTCGGGTCTAGCTGGGGGTCTCGGGGAGGTGGGCGGCGACCAGGGCGTCGCTGGCGTCCCAGAGTCGGCGGGCCGCGACGTCGTCCCGGGCGCGTCTTCGACATCGCGACCGGCTTGCACTTCGCGTAGTAGCCGCCGGTCACGCCCTCGACCTCCGGCGACGAGGCGAGGTACACGGAGGTGCGCGCGCCTTCCTCGGGCGACCGCGCGAACAGCCTCGCGCCGAGCTTCAGGATGGGCTCGAACCGCATGTCGCCGTCGCGCCCGAAGCGGCTGGCGACGTAGCCCGGGTGCAGCGGCGTTCACGGTCACGCCGGTCCCGGCCAGGCGCCGAGCCAGCTCGCGGGTGAAGTAGAGGTTCGCGAGCTTGGACTTGCTGTACGACGTCGAAGCCCCGGTAGTGCCGGACGCCCTGGAGATCGTCGAAGTCGAGGCCGCGCCGGGCCATCTTGTGCGCCTGCGACGACACCACCACGACTCGTGCCGGGGCGCTGGCGCGCAGCCGGTCGAGCAGCAGGGTGGTCAGGTAGAAGTGCCCGAGGTGGTTGACGCCGAACGTCGTCTCGAACCCTTCCGCTGGTCACGCGTGCGCTCCGCCATCACGAGGCCGGCGTTGTCGACGAGCACGTCGAGGCGGTCGTAGCGGTCGAGCAGCTCGTCCGCGCAGGTCCGCACCGAGGTCAGGTCGGCGAGGTCGAGTGCGAGCAGCTCGACGTCGGTGCTCCCGCTGCGGCTGCGCACGTCCGCGAGTGCCTCGGCGCCGCGACCGGCGTCGCGCGCGGTCATCACCACGGTCGCGCCCATCCCGGCCAGGCCGACCGCGGTCTCCTTGCCGATCCCCGCGTTCGCGCCGGTGATCAGGGCGACCTGGTCCTTCATCGCGCCGCGTTCAATGTCGGATCACTCGTCACGGAGCAAGCTCGAGCGCGGGCCACAGGGCGACACTACGCGCCGACTGCGTCCGGTCGCGACGATGCCCGGGCGAACGTACGCCCGGGCATCGTCGTGCCCTTGCTGGGGGCGAGGTCCTAGGAGCGCGGCGGCAGCCTTGTGCGGGGTCTCGTTCACGAGCTTCGTGATCCGCTGGGTCGAGCCGGTCCTTCAGCTTCGCGGCGCGGGCGGCGTCGAGCTTGCCGTTGGTGACGGCCGTGTCGATCTTGCTTGTTGGCCGCGGTCGTGACCGCGTCGATCACCTTCTGCGGGTCGACGTTGTGGCTACGGGCGACGTCGGCGATGGTCTGACCACCCTTGACCGCGTCCACGAGCGCCTTGCGTGTCGATGCCGATCGTCGAGGCCGCGATGTCGACGCCGGAGTGACGAGCGTGCCGGCGGAGCTTGGCCTTCGCCACCGACTTGCGCTGGCCCGTCGAGCTCACCGTTGACGAGCTTGGTGACCCGGTCGGGGACCTTCTCCTTGATGGTCGCGGCGCGGTCGGCGTCGATCTTGCCGGCGGTGACCGCTTCGTCGAGCTTCTTGTCGGCCGCCGCGACGATCGCGTCGATGACCTTCTGCGGGTCGACGTTGTGGCTCTTGGCCACGTCGGCGACGGACTTGCCGGCCTTGATCTCCTGGCCGAGGTCCTTGGGCTCGATGCCGATGGTCGTGGCCGCGATCTTGACTGCGCCGAGCCGTTCCTGACGGAGTCCACGACCGCGCCGACTCGGCGGCCGGGGCCTTGGCCGTCGAGGTGCTGTCGGCGGCGCTGGCGACGCCCGCGGTGCCGACGATGAGCAACCCTGCGGTCGTCACTGCGGCGATGAGCTTCTTCATGGTGATCCTCTCGCTGAGTCTGGCGCCGCGGGCCCCGTCGGAGGGACGGTCCGTTCGGCGATGTCACTCATGGAACTGCAGCGATGTGAGGCTTCGATGAGGCCTGGGCAAAAGGATCACCAATCCCCCGACCAGCTTCGGCGTCGTGCGCCCGCCCCTCGGGCACCTGGACGACCCGGGGAGGGGGGCTAGTGGCCGCGGGCGATCCACTCGTCGAGATGGGGGGCCTCCGCGCCGATCGTCGTGGTGGCGCCGTGCCCGGTGTACACGACGGTGTCGGCCGGGAGCGTGAGCAGCTTCGTGCGGATCGACTCGATGATCGTCGGGAAGTCCGAGAACGACCGTCCGGTCGCGCCCGGGCCGCCGTTGAACAGCGTGTCGCCGCCGTAGACCGCGTGACCCGCCGCGTCGTAGAGGCTGACACCGCCGGGCGAGTGCCCCGGGGTGTGCATCGCCATGAGCGTCGTCCCGGCGACATCGAAGCGCGCACCGTCGTCGATCAGCAGGTCCGGCGCGCGATCCGGGTGCACGTCCTCCCAGAGCATCAGATCGTCCGGGTGGATCGCGATCGGGGCTCCGACTGCGTCCGCGACGTCGACCGCGGCGTTGATGTGGTCGTTGTGACCGTGCGTGCAGACGATGGCGACGACGCGCCGGTCGCCGACCGCCTCCACGATCGGGTCCCGCCTCGTGCGCCGCATCCACGACGAGGCACTCATCGCCGTTGCCGACGATCCAGATGTTGTTGTCGACGGAGAAGTCCTCACCGTCGATCGAGAACGTTCCCGACGTGACGACGAGCTGGGGGGATTCCGCGGCCGCGCTCATGTGGCAACGGTAGAGCAGCGTGAGCGCAGCAACGGCTTCAGAAGGCTGCGGTCACCGCGAGGCCGAGTGCCGCGGCCGCGAGTCCGACTCCGACACTGCCGAGGGCGTTGCCGGCCGCGAGCCCGACCGATCCTTCCTCGACGAGCTGAAGCGTTTCGTACGAGAACGTCGAAAAGGTCGTGTAGGCACCGCAGAAACCCGTGCCGATCGCGATCTTGGGGAGGTCGCCGAGCCCGTGGTACAGCGCGAGGCCGGTGATGACGCCGAGCAACAACGAACCGGTGGCATTGATCACGAAGGTTCCCCAGGGGAACACGCCCGACACCCGGTCCTGGACGAACCCGTCGAGCAGGTAGCGAATGGGAGCACCGATCGCACCTCCGAGCAGGAGCAGGGCGACGAGCATCAGCCCTCCCGGCCGCGATAGCTGACGATGTCGATCTGCTCTCGCACGACGAGACCTTCGGTGATGAGCTCGTCGAGCTGGGGCAGGAACGCGTCGATCCGCTCGGCGATGTCGACGATGACGATCACGACCGGCAGGTCTTCGGAGAGCCGCAGGATCCGGGTCGTATGGATGTGGCTCGACGCTCCGAAGCCTTCGATGCCCCGAAGGACGGTCGCACCCGCAAGTCCCGCCTGATGCGCCCGTTCGACGATCTCGGTGTAGAGCGGTCGATGGTGGTACTGGTCGGTCTCACCGATGGAGATCGTCAGCCGTTCTCCGGGACCTTCGAGCTTCATGCGCGCTCCCTTCCGAGGGGCCAGAGTCGAGCCGACACGATGCCGGCGTAGACCGCCACGAGCCCACAGACGAGGCTGGCGACCACGTAGATCGCCGCGACGTCGACTTCGTGGTCCTTGGCCAGAACCGTGGCGTCAGTCATGAATGTCGAGAACGTCGTGTACGCCCCGAGGAATCCGATCGCCGCGAAGGGCCGCAGGTAGCGGCTCGGTGGCCATCGTTCGATGATGAACGTGAGCAGGACACCCAGGACGAAGCTTCCCGTGACGTTGACCGTGAACGTCGCCCAGGGGAACGTTCCCGGTGCGACATGGATGATTCGGGAGACGGCGTAGCGCACCGCGGTGCCGGCGACCCCTCCGGCCGATGCCGCGGCCAGGATCCCCGGGCGGATGCGACGGCGCGGCGCGGGCGCGAGGAGATCCGGGTCCACCGCAGCCTGTTGAAGGCGATGGATCTCGGCGGGCGTGTCGCGGCGATCGTCTGGCGGCATGCGCCTCCTTGTCCGCCACGGTCTTGCGGCAGATGCTCCGGAACCGGGGGGCTGGCTGGCGCGCCTGCACCGATCCGCATCGCCCCGATCCGGCGCGGACCTACCTTGCGCAAACGCAGGTAGGAGCCATCAGCCTGATGGGGCGGTTGCGGCGAGCTCCATCGCCGTCGAGCTGCTGTGACTCTACCGGCGCCGCGATCCGGGACTCAAGCCGTTCGGAAGGACTGCGCGACCGTGCGTGATGCTCTGCTCAGAGGACGACGACGGAGCGCAGCACCTCGCCGCGCTCCATCTTGGCGAAGGCCTCCTCGACCGAGTCGAGCGCGATCGTCTCGGAGACGAACTCGTCGAGCGGCAGCCGGCCCTGGCGATACAGGTCGATCAGCATCGGGAAGTCCCGGCTCGGCAGGCAGTCGCCGTACCAGCTCGGCTTCAACGCACCGCCCCGACCGAAGAACTCGATCATCGGCAGCTCGATCGTCATGCTCGGATCCGGCACGCCGACCTGCACGAGGGTCCCCGCCAGATCGCGGGCGAAGAACGCCTGTTTCATGACCTCGGGATGGCCGACTGCCTCGATCACGACGTCCGCGCCGTTGCCGTCGGTCAGCGCGCGGATCGCTTCGACCGGGTCGCCGTCCGAGACGTTGACCGTGTGGGTCGCACCGAACCTGTTCGCGATCTCGAGCTTGCGCGGGTCGAGGTCCACCGCGATCACCTTGGCCGCGCCCGCGAGCAGCGCGCCGACGATCGCTGCGTCGCCGACTCCACCGCAGCCGAACACCGCGACCGAGTCGCCGCGCTGGACGTTGCCGGTCAGCATTGCCGCGCCGAGCCCGGCCATCACCCCGCACCCCAGGAGACCCGCCGCTGTGGGCGACGCCTCGGGGTCCACCTTCGTCGCCTGGCCCGCGGCAACGAGCGTCTTTTCCGCGAAAGCTCCGATGCCGAGGGCGGGGGAGAGCTCGGTGCCGTCGGCGAGCGTCATCTTCTGCTTCGCGTTGTGCGTGTTGAAGCAGTACCAGGGCTTTCCCCGCTTGCACGACCTGCACTCACCGCAGACGGCGCGCCAGTTGAGGATGACGAAGTCGCCCGGCGCGACGCTCGTCACGTCCGGCCCGACCGCCTCGACGATGCCCGCGGCCTCGTGCCCGAGCAGGAACGGGAAGTCGTCGTTGATCGCGCCTTCGCGGTAGTGCAGGTCGGTGTGGCAGACCCCGCACGCCTGGACCCGGACGAGTGCCTCGCCGAACCCCGGGTCCGGGACCAGGATCTTCTCGACTGCGACCGGCTCGCCCTGACCCCGGGCGACGACACCTCGAACTTCGTGCACCTGCAACCCCCCTGGAGATCGACGTCGTTGTCTACCGCAGACGCGGCTCGTCGTCCTCACGATTCGTGTGTGACCACCTCGAGGCGGGCCCAGATCGGTCGGTGGTCGGACTCGGTGGCGGGCGCCACGCCACTGTCGATCACCCGCAGGCCCTGGTCGATCCAGAGGTGGTCGATCTGGCTGTGGGGATGTCGCGCGGGCCAGGTGCGGCCCAGCACTGCTCGCTCCCGTTCCCCGAGGACCAGGCCGACGACCGGGCCCCACATGTTCAGGTCGCCGGCGATGACGCTCGGACCACCGATCTCAACGAGCGCGCGGTCGACTTCACGGACCTGGGGCAGCGATCCCCAGAGCCGGTGCGACGCGTGCATCCCGCCGACGGTGACGGCGTCGTCGTCGACCGAGACGGTGACGAGCAGGCTGCGTCGTTGCTTCACGATGTCGCCCTGCGCGTGCGGGAGCTCGATCTCCCGGACGTGTCGGACCGGCAGCCGGCTGATCACCGCGATGCCGAACGTTCCAAGCGATCCGAGCGGTGGGTGCAGCCGGCGGGGCGGGCCCGGGTCGTGGTCGGTCATGAAGACGGCTTCGTGGACCGACGCGCCCATCCCCTCGGCGATGGCGTCGACGAAGCACGGACCGCGGTCGGGGCGCCACACCTCCTGGAGCACCAGCACGTCCGCGGCGAGGGCAAGGGAGGGGCCCACCACGTCGAAGCTGCGCCCGGAGCGATGGACGCCCCAGTGGGTGTTGAAGCTGGCGACGGTGAGCTGGGCCATGGAGGAACGTGCAGGCTAGCGGCCGGTCTGCGTCCTCCCGCGTCCGGCACCTAGTGTCCGCACCGCAGTTCCTCCGCAACCTCGGCCAGCAGATCTCGGGAGCAACGAATGACGAACGCAGTCGCGGGTTATGACCTCACGGGCCGGGTTGCCGTGCTCACCGGCGCCGGCAGCGGCATCGGCAAGGCCACCGCGCTGACCCTCGCCCGCGCCGGCGCCACGATCGTCGGTGGCGACATCGACGAGGCCGCGGTGAAGTCCACGGCCGACGAGATCAACGCGGCCGGTGGGACCGCGCGGGCGGTCCGGACCGACGTCACGTCGCGCGCGCAGGTCGACGCGCTGGTGGACGGCGCCCAGGCCGAGTTCGACCGGGTCGACGTCATGGGCAACATCGCCGGCATCCCGCACAACAAGGCCGTCATGGACGTCACCGACGACGAGTTCGAGCGGATCCTGTCGATCAACTTGAAGAGCTGCTTCTACGGCTGCCAAGCCGCGATGCGGGTCATGGCGCCACGCGAGTCGGGCAACATCATCAACATCTCATCGGGCGCGATCGACACGCCCGCGCCGACGCTCGCGTGCTACGGCATGACCAAGGCGGCGGTGGCGATGCTCACCAAGACGCTGGCCTGTGAGGCGGGACCGCTTGGGATCCGCGTCAATGCCCTGGCGCCGGGCGTGATCCACACCAACTTCTCGCGGCACAACTTCGTGGACGAGGACGGAAACGTCATGCCCGAGAAGGTGGAGAGCTACAAGAAGCGCTTCGGGGCGATGGCTCCCTTGAAGCGGGTCGGGGAGGCTCAGGACGTCGCCGACAGCATCCTGTTCCTCGTCTCGGATGCCGCCTCCTTCATGACCGGCCAGATCCTTCGGCCCAACGGCGGCGTCGCGATGCCCTGGTAGCGATGCCCCGGTAGCGATGCGCGTCGGGCCCCCGAAACGACCAGAAGGGCTGGTCGTGACGTTCCCCGGCTCCCGGGGGAGGTAGTCTGGAGCCCGCGAGCCAGTTTTTCGCTCGCGGGTCAACCTCACGCAGTTCGTACCGATCGTGCCCAACGTGGCGATCGCGGTCGTCGCGTCGCAGGAGGGAGACCCTCCTGATCCCCCCGACGCATGATCGAAAGCGAGCCCCCTGATGACCATGACCTTTGACGCCTTGGGCGTGTCGACCGAGCTCGTCGACGCCCTGGCCAGCCAAGGCCTCACCGAGCCTTTTGCCATCCAGAGCCTGACCATCGCCGATGCCCTCGCCGGACGCGACGTCCTCGGGAAGGCGAAGACCGGGTCCGGCAAGACCCTGGCTTTCGGGTTGCCCTTGCTCGACCGCATCACCAGGGCGGAGCCCCGCAAGCCGCACGGTCTCGTGCTCGTACCGACCCGTGAGCTCGCCAACCAGGTGCGCGGCGTGCTCGCCCCGCTCGGCCGGGTGAAGAACCTCAAGGTCAAGGCGTTCTACGGCGGCGTCGGCATGGAGCCCCAGATCGAGGCGCTGACCAAAGGCGTCGACGTCATCATCGGCACGCCCGGCCGGCTCATCGACCTCATGGAGCGGCGCGAGCTCTCGGTCTCCGACGTGCAGGTCCTCGTGCTCGACGAAGCCGACCGGATGGCGGACATGGGCTTCATGCCCCAGGTCCAGAAGATCCTCCACCGGGTCGAGGGTGAGCACCAGTCGATGCTCTTCTCCGCGACCCTGGACCGTGGCGTCGACCGGCTCGTTGCCCGGTACCTGCACGACCCGGTCTCCCACGAGGTCGAGTCCGACGACGACACCGTCGACGAGATGCGCCACCACTTCCTGATGGTCCACCAGATGGACAAGGTGAAGGTCGTCGCGTCGATCGCGAGCGGCGTGGACCGCACCCTCGTGTTCTGCCGCACGAAGCGCGGCGCGGACCGCCTGGTCGAGCAGCTCCAGCGCGAAGGGGTGAAGGCCGGAGCCATCCACGGTGACCTGCGCCAGGCCGCACGGGAGCGGGCACTCGCCGACTTCACCAGCGGCAAGCTGCCGGTGCTCGTCGCGACCGACGTCGCGGCTCGTGGCATCCATGTCGACGCGGTGGACGTGGTCGTGCACTACGACCCGCCCGAGGACCACAAGGCGTACCTGCACCGTTCGGGTCGCACCGCGCGCGCCGGCGCGCTCGGCGTCGCGGTCATGCTCACGCTTTGGAACCAGGAGAACGACGTCCGGGTGATCCAGCGCCGGCTCGACCTCGACGGCCCGATCGTCGAGGTCTTCTCGAACGACCCCCGCCTGCGCGACCTCGCGGCCTGGGACCCCAACGCCGAAGAAGCCGTCGCGTAGCTCTCACTTCAGCGGCTTCCGGCTTGGTCGGTCAGCCCCCGTCGGAGGGTCGCGCGCCGTCGCGTGGGCGCGTACCGCTCGCGTCCTCCTTCGTTCCGACGATGCAGCGCGCCACGCCCGGAACCCGGACCTTGCCGTCCTTCTCGAACGCACTCACCCTTTCGATGGCGCCTGCCCGAATCCGCTCCCGCGCCAGTTCGTCGACCTGCTGAAGCGCCGCAACCGCGATCGAGACGTGCTCGCTGATCATCTCCCAATACTGTGCGGGCGATCGCGTCACGAGTTCGACGTCGACGTCCCACTCCGCAACGTCGCGCAGCCCCGCGCCCTCGTACAGGGCGCTGACGTGTCCTGGGGCCGCACACCGAAACATGTTCGGCCCGTCCGGGTCGGGTGGCGCCACCACCGCCTCGGTCGCGATTGCCTGCATGGCGATCGTCGTCCACGGGTTTTCCTCGGGCTTCACCCATACCGACGAGCACAGACGTCCGCCCGGCTTGAGCACGCGCGCGAACTCGGCCGTCGCCTGGGCCATGTCGGGGAAGAACATGTACCCGAAACGCACCGAGACGCCGTCGAATGTGGCGTCGTCGAACGGCAGATCATCGGCGCTGCACACCTTCGTCTCGATGTTGGCGATCCCTTGCGCACTGGCTCTTCGCGCCGCAACGTCGAGCATCTCCGCTGCGAGATCCGTCAGCACGACGCGTCCCTTCGGCGACCGTCTCGCGATGCTCAGACCCGGCTCACCCGTGCCCGCGGCAACGTCGAGATGCTGATGGTCGGGAGCGATGTCGAGCCGCTCGATCATTGCTGAGCCGACCGGGCCCAGCTGCTCCATGATGACCGAGTCCCACTTCTCCCAACCCGCAGAGAGCCCGGCCCACGTCGCGAGCTGTTCGTTGCGGATCTCATCGGCGTTCGGCATCGGCCCTCCGGCTCTCGATGCATCCACGAGCCCCCGAAGGCACTCCTTGGTGGCAGTGCATCATGCCCGGGTCGGGGCGCGTGACGCCACCAGTCGGCCGCACCGGTTCCCGCCCTTGGTCTCGCTAGCGCCGGGTGGGGACGACCTTGACGTGACTGACCTCGTCCGCCTCCACGGTCGCCGGGTCGACGACGTCGATCATGTGGCGCCGGCGGATCTCGGCCATCTGCTTCTGGCGCGCGATGCGTCGCGCCCGTTGTCGCCGCACCGCGCGGCGGCGGAGCAGGAACAGCGCGAACAGCACCAGGACGACGAAGATCACGAACACCTTGAGGTTGAAGATCGACCCGAGGACACCGGAGCCGCCCGAGCTCTCCGTGGTTGCGCTCGCCGTCTGAGCGTTGTTCAAAGCCTCGACCTCGGCCTTGACCTTCGACGTGGTGGTCGTCGGGTGCTTCGTCTCGCCGGCGCTTGCCTTCGGCCTGGTCGTGTCCGTGCTGCCGACCGTCGTCGCGCCCGCGACGGTCGCCGCTGCGCCGCCGTCGAGCGACGGGGTCCCGAGCGCGGGCGGGAGCCCTTCGAACACCTGCCGCCGCTGGTCCGCAGTGACCGCGCGCACCGCCGGCAGCTTCGCGCCCGCGCATGGTGCGCCGGCCGCGCTCGCGAAGCCCTGGTCGAGCAGGTAGCCGGCCCAGCCGGTGTCGTCCCAGGTGCCCATGACGACGGCGATCATCGTGCGGCCGTTGCGGGTTGCCGCGGTGACCAGCGTTCGGCTCGCGGCCTTGGTGAACCCGGTCTTCATCCCGATCGCGCCGGGGTACGTGGTGAGAAAGCCCTTGTTGTGGTTGGTGAGGTGGCGGACGGTGCCGGTCGGGTCCGTGAAGCTGTAGTTCAGGAGCTTCGACCGTGTCGGCGATCTCGGGGATCGCCGAGCGCGTTGCGGGCGACGACGGCGAGGTCGTAGGGGCTCATGTGCGTACCGCCGGCAAAGGACGTGGCGTCGTCGAGGCCCGCCGGGTCGCCGAACGCGGTGTTCTGCGCGCCGAGGTGCTTCGCGGCCGCATTGGCTTCCTTGGCGAACTGCGCGACGCTCCCACCGCCCGCTCGCTCGGCGATGGCGAACGCGGCGTCGTTGGCGGAGACGATGAGCAATGAGTGGAGCGCGTCGTCGAGCTTCCACACCTGCCCTTCCTTCATGTTGATCTTCGACTCCTCCTGCCCGGCCGCGAGTGCGCTCACGGGGATCGTGGTGTCGAGCGGCAGCCGTTCGAGCGCGGTCAAGGCGGTCAGGAGCTTGGCGGTGCTGGCGGTGCCTGAACGCCTGGTGCTCGCTCTTGCCCATCAGCTGGCAGCCGCGGTCCGCGTCGACCAGGACGTAGCCCTGCGGTGGCTGGGTCGCGGGCGCGGCGCCCGCCACGTCCGGGCGCGCCGCGACGACGGAGGCGAACGCACTCAGCACGAGCGCCAGCGGGAGGAGCCGCCGCCCCAAGCGGCCGAGCAACGCCATGCGAGGGCCAGGGTAGGGGAGGCGGCCCGGCGAGAGGGAGTCGCGTGTCCAGCTCGGCAGCGGATGGCCGGGTTCCCGTTATCGACCGGGGTTCGCCGGGATCGGCGTGCCACGATGGCGCGGTGACCTCTGAACCCCGTGTCTCCCGCCGAATCGCGGCCATCGCCGAGTCCGCCACGCTGGCCGTCGACGCCAAGGCCAAGGCCCTGAAGGCCGCCGGCGAGCCCGTCATCGGCTTCGGCGCCGGCGAGCCCGACTTCCCGACCCCCGACCCGATCGTCGAGGCGGCGATCGAGGCGTGCCGCAACCCGGTCAACCACCGCTACTCGCCGACCGCCGGGCTGCCCGAGCTCAGAGCCGCGATTGCCGCGAAGACCATGCGGGACTCCGAGCTCTCGTGCGAGGCGGCGCAGGTCCTCGTGACGAACGGGGGCAAGCACGCCGTCTACAACACGTTCCAGACCCTGCTCGACCCGGGCGACGAGGTCCTGATGCCCGCGCCCTACTGGACCACGTACCCGGAGGCGATCTCGCTCGCCGGCGGTCAGCCGGTCGCGCTGCCCACGACGGAGTCCACCGCCTTCCGGGTCACCGTGGACCAGCTCGAAGCGGCGCGGAGCACGAACACCAAGGCGTTGCTCTTCGTGTCCCCGTCGAACCCAACCGGCGCGGTCTACCCGCCGTCCGAGGTCGAGGCCATCGGCCGGTGGGCGTGGGAGCACGGCATCTGGGTCGTGACCGACGAGATCTACGAGCACCTCACCTTCGGCGACCACGTCTTCACGTCGATGCCGACGCTGGTTCCGGAGCTGGCGGAGACCTGCGTCGTCCTCAACGGTGTCGCCAAGACGTACGCGATGACCGGGTGGCGGGTCGGTTGGATGATCGGACCGCGCGACGTGATCGGCGCGGCCACGAACCTGCAGTCGCAGTCCACCTCGAACGTCGGCAACGTCGCGCAGCGCGCCGCGCTCGCCGCCGTCAGCGGTGACCTCAGTGCGGTGGCCAGGATGCGCGATGCCTTCGATCGGCGGGGCAAGGCGATGCAGTCCGTGCTGGCCGCGCATCCCCGGGGTCGAGTGCCTGCAGCCGCAAGGCGCGTTCTACTGCTTCCCGAACTTCGACGCGGTCCTCGATCGTGAGTACGCCGGCCGCAAGGTGACCAGCACCACCGAGCTCGCCGAGGTGATGCTCGACGAGATCAAGGTCGCCATCGTTCCCGGGGAAGCGTTCGGGGCGCCCGGCTACGCCCGCCTCTCGTTCGCGCTCAGCGACGACGACTTGGGCGAGGGCGTTCGTCGCATCGCCGACTTCCTCTCCTGATGGTCGCTCCGGCGTTCGCTCTCCGGGTCGTTTCGGAGTCGGTCTACGTGCCCGCTCCTCTCAGTACTCGGCTGGCGTGCTCGCCTCCGCTCCGGTCCAGGTCGTGCGACCGCCTAACCTCACGCCGTGACGAAACGGGTTCTGGTCTCAGAAGAGCTGGCGGAGAGCGGGCTCGAATCGATGCGGGCTGCGGGGCTCGAAGTCGACGTGCGCTCGGCCTCACGCCGGAGCAGCTCGTCGCCACGGTCCCGGGTGCCGCCGCACTCGTGATCCGCAGTGCCACCCAGGTGACCGCCGAGGTGCTCGAGGCCGGCACGGATCTCGTCGTCGTCGGCCGCGCGGGCATCGGGCTCGACAACGTCGACGTGGCTGCCGCGACCCGGCAGGGCGTGATGGTGGTCAACGCGCCGCAGTCGAACGTCCTGTCCGCGGCAGAGCAGACGATCGCGTTGATGCTCGCCCAGGCACGCAACATCCCGCAGGCCGACGCGGACCTCAAGGCCGGTCAGTGGAACCGCTCCCGTTGGGCGGGCGTCGAGCTGTACGGCAAGACACTCGGCATCGTCGGGCTCGGCCGCGTCGGGGTGCTCGTCGCGCAGCGCTGCAACGCCTTCGGGATGCGGCTCGTCGCGTTCGACCCGTACGTGAGCGCAGACCGGGCCCGGCAGCTCGGCGTGGAGCTCGTCGCCGACGCTCGAAGAGCTGGTCGGCACTGTCGGACTTCCTCACGATCCACCTGCCGAAGACCAAGGAGACGATGGGGCTCATCGACGCGGACCTGCTCGCGAAGTCCAAGCCGGGCCTGCGCCTGGTCAACACCGCGCGTGGTGGGATCGTCGACGAGGCGGTGCTGGCCGCGGCGATCGAGAAGGGTCAGATCGCCGGTGCCGCGATCGACGTGTTCGCGACCGAGCCGACCACCGAGTCGCCACTGTTCGGGTTGTCGAGCGTCGTGGTCACCCCACACCTCGGGGCGTCCACGGTCGAAGCTCAGGACAAGGCGGGCCAGACCATCGCCGAGCAGGTCGTGCTCGCGCTGCGGGGTGAGTTCGTGCCGTTCGCGGTCAACCTCGCCGCGACCGAGGCGAACGCGACGGTGCAGCCGTTCCTCCCGCTCGTCGAGCGGCTGGGCCGCCTGTTCACCGGGCTGGCCGGGGGCATCGTCGACACGCTCGAGATCGGTTACGAAGGTCAGATCGCGGACTACGACTGCCGCGTGCTCACGCTCGGGGTGCTGAAGGGCGTGCTTGCGCCGGTGGTGGACGAGCCGGTCAGCTTCGTCAACGCACCTCAGCTCGCGGAGTCACGCGGGCTCACCGTTCGCGAGACCAAGGTCTCGTCGGTGGTCGACTACGTGAACCTGGTCGAGCTGCGGGGCGTGTGCGCCGGCCGCCCGACCCACGTCGCGGGGACGCTCTACGGCAAGCAGGCCGCGCCGCGGATCGTCGGCATCGACGAGCACATCGTCGACGTCCCGCCGTCGAGCCACATGCTCGTCGTCCGCAACGCGGACGTGCCCGGAATGATCGGGAAAGTCGGCACGATCCTCGGCAACGCCGGTGTGAACGTCGACGACATGGACGTCGGGAAGACGGCCGAGGGTCGAGGCCGCGCTCATGGCGATCTCGACCACCGTGCCGGTCGGCGACGAGGTCATCGACGCGTTGCGGGCGCAGGACGGCGTCGTCGACGCCCGCGGCATCGAGCTCGACTAGCGCTTGGGGGCGCGGAGGCCGTCGGCGATGGCGGCGTCGGGGTCGACGTAGCAGCGCTCGGCGCGGATGCGGTCGTAGTTGCCCCCGCCGGGCTCGTGGAAGATCCCGCTCGACAGCTTCGCCTTGACGGGATGCGTCAGCGGGCAGCTGCCGTCGTCCGGCTCCACCCACGAGCTCGGGTTCGCCCCGTGGTGCTCGGTGGCACCGTTGGTGTCGGGCTCCGCGATGACGCGGTGCTCGGCGTCGGTGCGGTGGGCCTCGGGATCGGGCGGGGTGGGGCGGGGAACGGGCTGGTCTCGAACGTCACCCCGCCGGTGTCGGGTGCACGGGACGCAAGAAAGCGCCACACGGCGTACGCGCCTCCGGCGAGCAGTCCCGCGATGGCACCCCGTCGCAGCAGCTTCAGCATCGAATCATGTTCGCGCACGGTCGGGGATGATTGACGGACCTGCACAAGCGTGGAAGACTGTCAAGTCCTATGACGTTGGTGCCGCACTTCAACGGACTGCTCCTTACGTAGGGGCGAGCGCCCCCAGGTGCTCGCCGAAACCTCTCGTGCCTTCGGGCCGAGAGGTTTTTTGTTTGCCGAAACTGCCCCAAGAAGAACTCAGCCCAGAAGGAAAGCAGGTACTCCGATGGACCAGGTCCTGATCTTCGACACGACCCTCCGGGACGGCGAGCAGTCGCCCGGCATCTCGCTCGACGTGGGCGAGAAGCTCGAGATCGCGGACCAGCTCGCGCGCCTCGGCGTCGACGTCATCGAGGCCGGGTTCCCGATCGCCAGCGACGGTGACTTCGAAGCGGTCGAGGCGATCGCCAGGACCGTGCGCGGGCCCGATCATCGCCGGGCTCTCGCGCACCGCGTTCAAGGACGTGGACCGGGCGTGGGAAGCGGTGCGCCACGCCGAGCGCAACCGGATCCACATCTTCCTGGCCACGTCCGAGCTGCACATGAAGAAGAAGCTCCGGATGACCCACGACCAGGTGAAAGACGAGGTCGCCGCGAGCGTGGCCCGGGCCAAGGGCTACACCGCGGACGTCGAATACTCGCCGGAGGATGGCTTCCGTTCGGACCCGGACTTCATGTGCGACGTCTGCCAGATCGCGGTCGACAACGGCGCGACCACGATCAACATCCCGGACACCGTCGGCTACGGCCTGCCCGAGGACTTCGGCCAGCTCATCGCGTACGTGATCGACACGTGTCCAGGGTGATTTCGTCGTCTCGACGCACTGCCACAACGACCTGGGGCTGGCGGTCGCGAACTCGCTCGCCGGTGTGGCCAACGGGGCGCGCCAGGTGGAGTGTGCGATCAACGGCCTGGGGGAGCGGGCCGGCAACGCCGCGCTCGAAGAGGTCGTCATGGCGATCCGCACCCGCGCCGGACTACTTCGACGGCATCACCACCGGAGTGCGCACCGAGGAGCTGGCCCGCGCGTCGCGGATGGTCTCGCGCCTGACCGGCTACCCGGTCCAGTACAACAAGGCGGTCGTCGGTCGGAACGCGTTCGCGCACGAGGCCGGCATCCACCAGCACGGCGTGCTCGAGGACCCGGCGACCTACGAGATCATGGACGCCGGCGCGGTGGGCCAGGAAGCCGCGCAGATCGTGCTGGGCAAGCACTCCGGGCCGGCACGCGTTCGCCGACTCGCTGGAGAAGATGGGCCTGCACCTGCAAGGCGACGCGTTGAACCAGGCGTTCGTCCGGTTCAAGGAGCTCGCCGACCGCAAGGTCCAGATCACCGAGGCCGACCTCGAGGCGATCGTTGCCGAGGAGCTCGGCATCGGCGTCGTGCAGAAGTATTCCGTCGTCAGCCTCGAGGTGCGCGGCGGGACGCGTGTCCACGCCCGAGGCGACCGTCGTGCTGGGCGACGGCGACGGCAAGGTCGAGGGCACCGCGGAGGGCAACGGCATGGTCGACGCGGCGATCGCGGCCATCGCCGCGGCCACCGGCGTGTCGGGCCGGCTCACGGATTTCAACGTCTCGTCGGTCACCGGCGGTCGGCGACGCGTTGGGTGATGTGGTCGATCCAGCTCGAGGTCGACGGTCTCAAGGCAACGGGCCGCGGCGTCGCGACCGACATGGTCGAGGCGTCCGCCCGCGCGTACCTCGCGGCCGTCAACCGGATCGTTCGCATGCGCGAGCGCCCGCATGACGCGCGACGTCATCGTCGGGCCATGACCGTCAACCTGTGGACCGAGGCCGCGCACGCGGCGTCCTACCTCGAGCCACCGCAAGCTCCTGCCCGACGCGCGGCCGAGGGTACGAGGCGTTGCTCGAGCTCGTACCGGACGGGGCGGCGCGCGTGCTCGACCTCGGGTGCGGCGACGGTGAGGTCGTGGCCGCGTCCTCGACGCGCGCCGGACGCGGTGAGCGAGGCGATCGCGGCGGACTTCTCGCCCGAGATGCTGCGGCGCGTCCGTGAACGCTTCACGGACGCGGAGCGGATCACGGTGTCGACCACGACCTCGACGTCGCGCTGCCCGTCGAGTGGGGATCGTTCGACCTCGTCGTCTCCGCGTTCGCGATCCACCATGTGGTGGACGAGCGCAAGCGTCGCTGTACGCGGAGGTCTACGACCGGCTGCGGCCGGGGGGTGCGTTCCTCAACCTGGAGCACGTCGCCTCGCCGACGGCCGAGCTCCACGTGGCGTTTCTCGCACGCCATCGGCGTCACCGCGCCGACGAGGACGATCCATCGAATCAGCTCGCGCCGGTCGACGACCCAGCTCAGTGGTTCCGGGACTGCGGGTTCGGCCAGGTCGATTGTCACTGGAAGTGGCGGGAGCTCGCCCTGCTCGGCGGACCGTCGCGCCGGATCCTGACCACGCAGCGGGGTACCTGGTCGCCTTGCTTCAGTTCTTCGGGCCCATTGCCGAAATCAGAGATGCACGAGGCATTGGGACTGGTTCAACTGGAGGCACACCGTGACGTACCCCGAGTTTCTGACGTACCTGTTCGATCGTGAGCAGACGAAGGAGCTGGCGGTCGAGCTCGCATTCGTGATCGACGAGCAGCTGCTCGATCGAGCAGCAGCGCATCGATGGCAGCCCGCGTAGCCCGGACCCCGCGCGGCCGCGTCCGGTGAGACGATCTGGTCGTGGCTGAGCACATGACGGCGACCGGCACGCCACCGGGCTGGTATTCGGACCCCTGGCAGCCAGGCGCCCTGGCGTTGGTGGGACGGGATCGGCTGGACCGCCTACACCGGCCCAGCAGCCGCGTCGCCGTGGCCCGTCGACCGGTGGCCCGTGCGAGCCGGCGGCATCGCCATCCTCGGGTTTCTCGTCGGGCTCGGGCTCTCGACCGTGATCGGGGTCGTCCTCTCCTGGCGGGCTACGAGCCGACCGACCCGGCGTTGCTGCTCGGCGGCGAGCTCGGACTCTGGGTGGGGCTCGGCGGATCGTGCCTGCGTCGCGGTCCGGCTGAAGGGCACCGGTTCGCTGCGGGACCTCGGACTCGTCCGCCCTCGGGGGGTGGACGTGGCCCTCGGGGCAGGGTTCGCGGTCGCCGGCGTCATCATCGTGTCGATCGCCGCCGTCGTGATCCAGGCGATCGACAAGAACCTGCTCCCCGGCGGTCGGACCGACGTCACCGACCCGATCGACCGCGGTCGTCTGCTCGGGATCGTCGTCGTCTACCTCATCGCCGTCGTTGGCGCGCCGTTCTTCGAGGAGCTGTACTTCCGAGGCCTGGTGCAGGGGACGCTGACCGCACGGTGGGGGGTCGTCGTCGGGATCGTGGTCCAGGCCCTGCTCTTCGGCCTCGTGCACCTCGGCGTCGACACTGGTTGGGGCAACGTCGGGACGTTCATCATCATCACGATCGTCGGGATCCGGTCTGGGAACGATCCGGTACTTCACCAAACGACTCCCACCCGGGATGTTCACCCACGCGGGCTACAACGCGATCATCGTCACGATCGCGGTGCTCGGCGCGGTAGGACGCCTCAGGCCGGTGGCCGCCGGCGCGCTCGGCATGAACCCGGGACGTGAGCTCTCGTAGGCCGCGATCTCGTCGCCGCGCTGCTCGGTGAGCCCGATGTCGTCGAGCCCGTTGAGCAGGCGGTGGTGGGTGTGGTCGTCGAGCTCGAACGGCTCGTCGAGATCGAGCGCGGGCACCGCGACGCGACGGTCCACCACGTCGATCACGATCTCCAGCGTCGCGTCGTCTTCGACCGCGCGCATGATCCGGGTGACGACGGCCTGGGGCAGCGTGACCGGGACGAGCCCGATCTTCAGGCAGTTGTTCCGGAAGATGTCGGCGAAACGGGGCGAGATGATCGCCTGGAAGCCGTAGTCCTGGAGTGCCCACGGGGCATGCTCACGCGACGAGCCGGTGCCGAAGTTGTTGCCCGGCGACCAGGATGCGCGCGCCCTCGTAGCGGGACTGGTTGAGGACGAAGTCGGAACGCTCGCTCCACTCGGAGAACAGTCCCTCGCCGAACCCGGTCCGTTCGACCCGCTTCAGCCAGTCGGAGGGGATGATCTGGTCGGTGTCGACGTCGGACCGGTCGAGCGGTACTCCCCGGGAGATGATCTCGCGTACTGCTTCCATGCTGAGCTCTACTTCTCTGCTCGCAGGGTGCCGGCTCAGTCGAGGTCGGTCGGCGCGGCGAAGTGGCCGGCGATGGCAGTGGCGGCCGCGACGGCAGGGGAGACGAGGTGCGTTCGCCCACCCTTGCCCTGGCGACCTTCGAAGTTCCGGTTGCTCGTGCTCGCGGCGCGCTCGCCCGGCGCGAGCTTGTCCGGGTTCATCGCGAGGCACATCGAGCAACCCGGCTCGCGCCACTCGAATCCCGCAGCGGTGAAGATCGAGTCGAGCCCCTCCGCCTCGGCTTCCTCCTTCACCGCGAACGAGCCCGGCACGACCATGGCCCGCATCCCCGGCTTGACCTTGCGGCCCCGCACGACGTCTGCGGCGGCGCGGAGGTCCTCGACGCGCGAGTTCGTGCACGAGCCGATGAAGACCGTGTCGACGCTGATGTCGCGGATCGGCGTGCCCGCGGCTCAGTCCCATGTACTGGAGCGCGCGGGTCGCAGATTCGGCCTGACCTTCGCCGGTGAACGAACCGGGATCCGGGACGACCGCGTCGATCGTCGTCGTCTGAGCGGGGTTCGTTCCCCACGAGACGCTCGGTGCGAGCTTGGACGCGTCGATGACCACTTCCTTGTCGAACGTCGCTTCCGCGTCCGTGGGCAGCGCCCGCCACGCGTCGAGCGCCTGCTCCCACGCGGCTCCCTTCGGGGCGAACGGTCGGCCCTCGAGGTACGCGAACGTGGTGTCGTCGGGCGCGATCAGACCGGCACGAGCGCCGGCTTCGATCGACATGTTGCAGATCGTCATGCGGCCCTCCATCGAGAGCGCGTCGGATCGCCGAGCCGCGGTACTCGATGACCGAACCGATCCCGCCGCCGGTGCCGATCTGGGCGATGATCGTCAGCACGACGTCCTTCGCGGTGACGCCGGCCGGCAGGTCGCCTGCGACCGTGACCGCCATCGTCCCGGGGCGCTGCTGGGGGAGGGTCTGGGTGGCGAGCACATGCTCGACCTCGCTCGTGCCGATGCCGAACGCGAGTGCGCCGAACGCGCCGTGGGTCGAGGTGTGGCTGTCGCCGCAGACGATCGTCATGCCGGGCTGCGTGAGCCCCTGTTCCGGGCCGATGACGTGCACGATGCCCTGGCCGGGGTCACCCATCCCGTAGAGGCGGATGCCGAACTCCGCGCAGTTCGCCGCGAGCGTCTCGATCTGCTTGCGTGAGATCGGATCGGTGATGCCGAGCTCCAGGCCGATCGTCGGCACGTTGTGGTCCATCGTCGCCACCGTGAGCTCGGGCCGGCGGACACCACGGCCGTTCATCCGGAGCCCGTCGAACGCCTGGGGTGACGTGACCTCGTGGACCAGGTGCAGGTCGATGTAGAGGAGGTCGGGCTCGCCGTCGGCGTGATGCACGACGTGTTGGTCCCATACCTTCTCGCTCAGGGTCTTCGGCATCGGGTGCTCCTCGGCGTCTGCGGCGTCTCAATATATGAGATATACTTCCTGATATATGGACAGCCTAAGTGGCGTGGGAGTGATCGACAAGTCGGCGGCCATTCTCGAGGCCCTCGCGGAGCGGGGCCCGGCGACGCTGGCCGACCTGGTGGACTCGACGGGGATCTCTCGCCCGACTGCGCACCGGCTCGCGGTCGCGCTCGAGGCGCACGGTCTGGTCGGACGTGACGACCGGGGCCGGTTTCGCATCGGTGTGCGACTCGCCGCCTGGGGCCGGAGCGCAGGGCCCGTCTCGGCCACGATGCTCGAACGGTCCGCCGACGTCCTCACCGCGCTCCAGGACGAGACCGGCGAGAGCGCGCAGCTCTACGTGCGCGAGGGTGACCACCGGGTCTGCGTCGCGGCGGCCGAGCGGCCGGCCGGGCTGCGCGACACGGTCCCGATCGGTGCGCGCCTGCCGCTGGTGGCCGGATCGGGCGGCAAGGTGCTCCTCGCGTGGGCCGACCCGAGGGAGTGGCCGCCGGGGACGGACCGCGCCGCGCTGCGCGCGGTGCGCCAGCGGGGTTGGGCCGCGTCCGTCGCCGAACGGGAGGCCGGCGTGGCGAGCGTCAGCGCGCCCGTGCGCGGGTCGGACGGCCGCGTCATTGCCGCGCTCTCCGTCAGTGGGCCGATCGACCGGCTCGGACGTCGCCCCGGCCCCCGCTTCGGTCCACCGCTCGTGCGTGCGTCCACCACGCTCGGTCGAGATCGCTCGGAGCGCCCCGGGTGAGTCCCTGGGGCGGGAAGCGTCGGTTCACCACGGAGAAACAAACCCGAAACGTTTGCCGCCTACCGTGCCTCCGATGGACGTCGTGTTGGTTCGCTGGCCCGAAGAGAACCTCCATCTGGGTGAGCTTCGCGGTGCAGGGACACCCCGGTTGCTCCTCGTGGGTCCCGATGCGTCGCCGCCCGACTCGGTCGACCCGCTCGAGGACTGGATCCGGCTGCCCGCCGAGGACCGTGATGTCCGAGCCCGGGTCGCCACACTCGAAGCCCGGGCATCCAACGGGCTCGCCATCCCCGAGATCGACGACGACGGGTTGCTGCGGTTCCGCGATCGGTGGGTCTCGCTCTCACCGGTGGAACGTGAGCTCGCGGGAGCGCTGGTCGAGCGCTTCGGTGCGGTCGTCGGCCGGGAGCTGATGGCTCGCCGGGCCTGGCCGTCCGGCGCGCCGACCCGCAACGCGCTCGATGTGCACATCCTCCGGCTGCGCCGCCGCATCGCGCCACTGGGGTTGGAGGTCCGCACCGTTCGGTCGCGGGGCTACCTCCTGCAGGTCGCCACGTCCTGAGCTCGGAGGAGGCCTCAGGCGGTCAGGGCGAGGGCTACCCTCACGTGACGGTAGGGATGGAGCGAGGGTTTCCTGCGCTCAGGACTGTGAGATCTTCCATTTCCCGCCCTAGACTCTCACGTCACGGAAAGGTTGCCTTGGGAGTCGGACGTGCGCAGCGACGCGATCCCGGGTCAGAACGGTGCATGGGCATGACCGAATCTGGAACGCGGACCGGTCTGGGGCTGCACCAGATCGGTGAGGTCGCCGAGGCGGTCGGGCTCTCGCTGCGCACGATCCGGTACTACGAGGAGGTCGGCATCGTCGTGCCGTCCGGTCGCAGCGGTGGTGGCTTCCGGCAGTACACGGATGACGACATCGAACGGCTCCGGGTCGTGAAGGCGTTCAAGCCGCTCGAGTTCAGCCTCGACGAGATGCGTGATCTGCTGGAGCTGCGCGACCGGTTCGCGGCCGGGCGAGCTGCTCACGGGTGGTGACGCTCGGACGGTTCGCGCTGTACGCCGAGGCGGTGGCGTCGCGCAGCGAGAAGCTGCGCGAGCAGCTCGCCTCGGTCGACGCTCTGGCGCAGATGCTGGGCCGCGAGGCCGAAGCGGCGCGCCGCGCCTTCGGCTCGATCGCGGCGATCATGACGTCGATCGGAGATCGTGAGCGAAGCCGCCCGTCGGCGGACGTTCGCGATCATCTCCCATCCCGATGCGGGGAAGACGACGCTCACCGAGAAGCTGCTGCTCTACTCGGGGGTCATCGGCATCGCGGGTTCGGTGCGGGCTCGCCACGGCCGGCGCGCGGCGAGATCGGACTGGATGGCGCTCGAACGCCAACGGGGGATCTCGGTGAGCTCGACGGTGCTGCGCTTCGAACGCGACGGGCTCGTGTTCAACCTGCTCGACACGCCCGGTCACGAGGACTTCTCGGAGGACACCTACCGGGTGCTTGGCCGCGGCCGATGCGGCGGTCATGGTCCTCGACGCCGCGAAGGGCGTCGAGGCCCGTACCCGAACCCTGTTCGAGGTCGCCCGCCGTCGGGGCATCCCGGTGGTGACGTTCGTCAACAAGTGCGACCGGCCGGGCCTCGACCCGATCGAGATCCTCGACAACATCGAGCGCGAGCTCGGGGTCCGACCGACACCTTTGACGTGGCCGGTCGGGTCACTTCGGGGATCTCCGCGGGGTGATCGACCGTGCCACCGGCACCTACCACCGGTTCGAGCGCAGCGCGGGCGGAAGCACCATCGCGCCGGTGGAGCATCTCGATGACCGCGGCGGCGCCGCGCGGGAGGGCGCCGAATGGGACCGCGCCGTCGAGGAGCTCGAGCTGCTCGACGCGACCGATTGCGTCCACGACCCCGGCAGCTACCGGGCCGGCACGACGACGCCGACGCTGTTCGGATCCGCGATCACCAACTTCGGCGTCGGCACGCTGCTCGACGCGCTGACCACGCTCGTGCCCGGCGCCCGAACCGCCCGAGACCGTCGACGGCTCGCTCCGATCCCTCGACGCGCCCGTTCGCCGGGCTCGTCTTCAAGATCCAGTCCAACATGGACCCCGCCCATCGGGACCACGTGGCGTTCGTGCGGGTCGCGACCGGCTGCTTCGAACGGGGCATGACCCTGCGGCGCTCGTCGAACGGGCGCCAGCTCACGACGAAGTTCGCGCACACGATGCTCGGCAACGAGCGCGACACCGTCGAGCTCGCGTACCCCGGCGACATCGTGGGCATCGTCAGCCCGGGCGGTCTCACCATCGGCGAGACCGCTCTACGACGGCCCGCCGGCGCGGTTCCCGCCGATCCCGGCGTTCACCCCGGAGCTGTTCGCGCGCGTCCGCTCCGAGCGATGTCTCGCGCCACAAGCAGCTCCGGCGTGGTCTCGACCAGCTCGCCGCGGAAGGCGTCGTCCAGCTGTTCCACGACGGGCCGCAGGGTCCGCTCACCATCGCGGGCGCAGTCGGGCCGCTGCAGTTCGAGGTCGCGACGTTCCGCCTCGACGACGAGTTCGGAGCGCCGGCCGTCTTCGAGATCATGGGCACGCACCACGCGCGGCGCGTCGATCCCGACGCGGCATCGCTGCTCGCGATCAATACGGTGTGCGGATCCTCGTGCGCGCCGACGGCGCCCAGCTCGCGGTCTTCGACACCGAGTTCAGCCTCAGCCGGGCGCAGCCGCGACCACCCCGAGCTCTTCGCCGACGTCGCGGTCATCTAGCCGGCTTCCCGCTCTCCGTGGTGGGCGGGGGACCGGCTCGGCGGCAATCGACGGCTCGAACGCGGGCCCGGGTCGGGTGGCGTCCCGTGCGGCTCGCCCGCCGGCCTGATCGGCGCGCCGGCAACGCCGACGTGCATGAACAACATATTAAGTAGGCCCGTGCGCATGTCCTCCGGCTGAACCCGGCTCTTATTCTTCCGACGGCATTGCCCGGCGGGGACCCGAGGTGGCAGCGGGCTCGGGAGCTCTTGGGGCGGTGCGGCGCCGAGTCCTCACCAGCGAAAACCGAGTCGGGAGAAGGTCGTGATCGGGCTGCTCATCGTGTTGCACGTGGTTGCGGCCGGAGCGGTCCTGGCGTGGGGGCGACGATGGGGCCGGTGGATCTTCGCCGTCGCCGCGGCCCCACTGCTCGTTGCGTTCGTCGCGCTTGGCGCTCAGGTGCCGGACGTGCTCGACGGCGCCACACCGACCAGCCGAACGGTGTGGGTCCGCGCCTTGTCGGTGGAATTCCTCTTCCGGCTGGACGGGTTCGCGCTGGTCATGGCACTGCTCGTGGCCGGCATCGGCGTCGTCGTGCTCGTCTATTCGTGGGCGTACTTCGCCGGCGACCCGTCTTCGGACCGGGTCGTGCGCTTCGCCGGGTACTTCACCCTCTTCGCCGCAGCGATGTTGGGCCTCGTCGTCGCCAACGACGTGTGGACGCTCTTCGTGTTCTGGGAGCTCACGTCGGTGATGTCATTCCTCCTCATCGGTCTCGACGACGAGCTCGCGGGCGCCCGGGCCTCGGCGCAACGGGCGCTGCTCGTGACGGGCGCCGGCGGCCTGGCCATGCTCGGCGGGTTCGTCTGTCTCGTCAGCGCTGCGGGCACCACGAACCTGCAGGGCATCCTGGCGGCGGCTCCGACGTCGACCACCGCGCAGATCGGGGTCGCTCTCGTGCTGGTCGGGGCGTTCAGCAAGTCGGCCCAGTTCCCCTTCAGCTTCTGGCTTCCCGGCGCGATGGTCGCCCCGACGCCGGTGACCGCGTTCCTGCACTCGGCGACGATGGTCAACGCGGGCGTCTTGATCGTCGCCGCGCTTCTCGCCGTCCTTCGCGGTGCTCGGTTGGTGGCGCCCGGTGCTCGTCGTCGTCGGGGGCGTGACGATGATGCTGGGTGGCATCGCCGCCTTGCGGCGCAACGACGCCAAGCAGCTCCTCGCGTTCGGCACGGTGTCGCAGCTCGGGTTCATGGTCGTGGTCTTCGGCATCGGGGAATGGCGCGCGACCGCGGCGGGAGTCGTGCTGATCGTTGCGCACGCGCTCTTCAAATCCGGGCTCTTCCTCACGATCGGCGCCGTCGAGCACACGACGGGGAGTCGCGACGTACGCCGGCTCTCGGGCGTCGGCCGGGCCCTCCCGTGGCTGGCCGCGTTCGCCGCGCTCTGCACCCTGTCGATGATCGGTGTGCCACCCCTGCTCGGCTTCCTCGCGAAGGAATCCTCGCTCGCCGCGCTCGAGCACGGTGGCGCATGGGTGACCGTTGCGCTCGTCGTGGTCGTGCTCGGATCGGTGCTGACCACCGCGTACTCGATTCGGGTCTGGTGGGGGCTCTTCGCGACGAAGGAGCAACGTCTCTGAGGCCGCGCGGTCCATCACAGCGCCGAGCTGGGCGCTCACCGGGACCGATCGGGGTGTTGGCGGTGGTGTCGCTCGCCGGTGGCGTCGCGGCGTCGACGTTCGGCACCCTGCTCGACGTCGCCGCGGCTTCACTCGACCACGCAGCCGAGCTGGAGCTGAAGGTCTGGCCCGGTTTCCACACTCCGCTGTTGCTCTCGGTGCTGATCATCGCGGCCGGCACGGTGATGGCGGTCGTCGTGATCCGGGCCGAGCGCCCCCCGGCCGCGCCCGTCACGCCCGGCGAGCGCGCGTTCGGCGGCGCGTACAACGGTCTGCTCGAGGGTGCGCGGCGGCTGACGCTCGTCACCCAGAGCGGGTCGCTCCCGGTCTACGTGGCTGTCGTGTTCTGCGTGATCGTCCTGGCGCTCGGAGTCGCGCTCGCCCGCGGTGCCGGAAGCGACTGGGGTGATCCCGTCCTGGCCGACTCCGTGCTCCAGGCCGCAGTCGCGCTGCTCGCGACGATCACCTCGATCGCCGTGGTCATGGCCCGTCGGCGGTTCGTCTCCGTGTTGCTGCTCGGTGGCGTCGGGCAGGCGCTCACCGTGCTGTTCCTGATGTACGGCGCACCGGACCTTGCGCTGACCCAGTTCATGGTCGAGACGCTGATGATCGTGGCGTTCGTCTTGGTCCTGCGGCACCTGCCGGAGAGCTACTCGGCGCCGCCGTCGTGGGCACCGATGGGCCTGCGGATCGCGCTCGCGGTTGCGGTCGGCGTCAGCGTCTCGTGGTTCGCGCTGGGCGCCGGCGGCCACCAACGCCCGACGAACGTCACCGACACCATCGAGCGGCTCTCGCTGCGCGAGGCGGGCGGGAAGAACGTCGTCAACGTCACGATCGTCGATTTTCGTGGCATCGACACGATGGGGGAGATCACGGTCTTCGGGATCGCCGCGCTGGGGGTCGCGAACCTCGTCACCGCGTCACGACGGAGGAACCGCCGGGCGGAGTCGACGCGGTTCGCCAAGATCGGGGCCGAATCGATGATCTTCGAGCAGGTGACTCGGATGATCTTCCACGTCACCTTGCTCGTCTCGGTCTACATCGCACTCCGGGGTCACAACGCGCCCGGAGGCGGGTTCGCGGGCGGTCTCATCGCCGGCGCCGCATTCGTGTTCCGATTGTTGGCCGGTGGAGCCAGCGGCCGGACGGTCGTCGCCCGCCTGTCACCCGTCGTGCTGATCGCGGTGGGAATGTTGTGCGCGATCGGGACCGGGTTCACTTCGCTGATTCTCGGCCGCCAGTTCCTCGAGTCGGCTGTCGTCCACCTTCAGGTCCCGATCGTGGGAGAGGTCAAGCTGGTGTCGGCGGCGGTGTTCGATCTCGGCGTCTACCTGCTCGTGATCGGCGTGGTGATCATGGTCCTGAGCCACCTCGCGTCGCGTACCCATGCCGGGGGCTCGCTGAGCGAAGAGGCGTTGAGCTCATGAGCCTCGTTCTCGTGCTCCTGATCGGGGTGCTGTTCGGCACCGGTGCCTACTCGATGATGCACAGGAGCCTCACCCGCATCATCGTGGGCGTCGGACTGATCGGCAACGGGGTCAACCTGTTGCTCATCGTCGCCGGCAGTCGCCCGGGCGTTCCCCCGATCGTCGGGAAGCTCACCGGGTCAACGGATCCGATTCCCCAGGCCCTGGTGCTGACGGCCATCGTGATCGGCTTCGCGCTTCAGGCCTTTCTGCTCGCGCTGGCCTGGCGGAGCTGGACCCTGCACGGCAACGACGACGTCGAGGACGACATCGAGGACCGGCGGCTCGCCGCCGAGCAGCGCCGCTTCATCCGCATGGACGAGGCGGCTCGCCGGGCCGAGCGGGAGCGTGCTCTGAGCGGCGACGACCGGTTGCCGGCTCCCAGGGGGTCCACCGTCGTGAGAGAGCAGGACTGATGGGTCGCCTGGCCCCGCTGCCGACCGTTGTCCCACTGCTGGCGGCGGCGGTCGCGTTGCTCTTCACCCGCCGATTGGTGGTGCAACGCGCGATCAGCGTCGTGGCGCTCGTCATCGCGCTCGGCACCAGCATCGCGTTGCTCGTGCATGTCGACAGCTCGGGTCCGTTGCTCGCGCGGATCGGCGCGTGGTCGCCTTCGATCGGCATCAGCTACAGGATCGATCGCTTCTCGGGCATCATGCTCGTGATCGCGATGCTGACGTTGCTCATCGTGCTCGTGTTCGCGATCGGCGAGGCCTCGGCCAAGGCGTCGTCGCCGATCTTCCACCCCGTCTACCTCGTGCTGGCCGCCGGCGTGTGCGCGGCCTTCTCCACCAACGATCTCTTCCACCTGTTCGTCTCGTTCGAGATTCTGCTGATGGCGAGCTATGTGCTGCTCACCCTCGATGGCAACGAGTCGCAGGTTCGATCCGCGACGACCTACGTCATCATCAACACCATCGAGTCGGTGGTCCTGCTCGCCGCGATCGGCCTGGTCTACGCCTCGACGGGCACGCTCAGCATGGTCGATCTTCCCGCGCGCCTTGCCGCCCTGGACCCCGGCCTGCAGACCGGGCTGCAGCTGCTCCTGCTCATCGCGTTCGGCCTGAAGGCGGCGGTGTTCCCACTCTTCTTCTGGCTCCCGGACTCATACCCGACCGCACGGAGCCCGGTGACCGCAGTGTTCGCCGGCCTGCTCACGAAGATCGGCGTCTACGCGATCGTGCGCACGCAGACGGGCCTGTTCCCCCACACCGACCGCACGCTCCTGCTCTGGGTCGCAGCGCTGACGATGGTCGTCGGCGTGCTCGGTGCCATCGCCCAGAACGAGATCAAACGGATCCTGTCGTTCCACATCGTGAGCCAGATCGGCTACATGATCTTCGGCATCGCGATCGGCGGAGTCGCGGCGATCGCCGCCACGATCTTCTTCCTGATCCACCAGATCCCTGTGAAGACCTCCTTGTTCCTCGTCGACGGCATGGTCGAGCGATCGTCGGGGACCAGCAGGCTCGACCGGCTGAGTGGGCTCGCGCACGAGTCGGGCTTCCTCGCCCTGCTCTTCCTGCTCCCCGCGCTCAGCCTCTCCGGCATCCCCCCGTTCTCGGGGTTCGTCGCCAAGCTCGGGCTCGTGACCGCCGGGTTCAACGCCGGCGAGGGCGTGGTGGTCGTGGTGGCCATCGCGTGCAGCCTTCTGACACTGGTGTCGATGACCAAGATCTGGTTGGCGGCCTTCTGGGGTGAGCCTGCGGCGCTCAAGCCCCGGGCCGTTCGGTCGCGCGCCACGGCGACGCGCCGCGAGCCGACCGCGTCCGGTTCGGTCGCGACTGCGACTGCGACTGCCGCGACCCGAACCGCGGCGGCGGGGACGGCTCCGAATCGACCGAAGTGGCCGGCGCCGATGATGTTCGCGACCGTTGCCCTCGTGGCCGTCGGCCTGGCCGTGGCGCTCGCGGCCGGACCGCTGTACGGCCTGTGCGAGCGCGCCGCGGGTGATCTGGTCCGGCCGACGCAGCACTCGACCGTGGTCCCTCACCGATGAAGGCCCGACTCGCGTTGGCGGTACCGCTGTTCGCCGTCCTCCTGCTGGCCTGGGTCCTCCTCCAGGGTGGACTGACGATTGCGAACGCGCTCGGCGGCGCGGCACTTCGCGGTGGTCCTGGTCGTGCTCTTCCCCGTCAGCGATGAGGTCGTGCATCACCGCCTGCACCCCTGGGCATTCGTCAAGTTCGTCGTGTTCGTGCTCTACAGCCTGGTGATGTCGAGCTGGGCGGTGATCAAGGTCATCATCCGGCCGACACCCACGTCCCTGCGATCAGGCATCGTCCGGGTGCAGATGGGCGAGGAGTCACCGTTGACGACCACGATGGTGGCCAACGCCGTGACGCTGACCCCGGGAACCATGACGCTGACGGCCCGAGTCGATCCGGCCGAGCTGCACATCCACGTGCTCGGTCTCGCCGATCCGGAGGAGTTCCGAGAGAGCGTCTACGACCTCGAACGCCGGACGGTCGCCGCACTCACGCCCGAGTTCGACCATCCGGATGCGCACGTCCTCCACGAGGACGACGGTCCGAATGAGCAAGGAGGTCCCTCGTGACCTACGTGACCTCGATCGCGATCGGGCTGTTGACCCTTGCCGCGGCGTTGTGCTTTGCCCGCGCGCTTCGGCCCGGAACGATCATCGACCGCGCGATCGCCCTCGATGGTGTCGTGTCCGCGATCATCTGTGGCGTCGCGATCGCCGGGGTGCACATCCACAGCGGCATCCTCATCGACATCGCCCTCGTCGGTGGGCTCCTGGGTTTCCTCACCCTCTCGACGGTGGCTCGTTACGTCGGGAGGCGCGGGCTATGACCGTCGCGCTGGATGTGGTGGGTGCGGTGTTGATGCTCTCCGGCGCCCTCATCGCGGTGATTGCGGCGGTCGGGCTGCACCGGTTGCCCGACGTCTACGCCCGGATGCACGTGGCGACGAAGCCGGCGACCCTCGGGATCACGCTGTGCCTCTCCGGCGCGGCGCTTCGGGCCGACAGCACGTCAACCGCGACGAAGCTGCTCCTGGCCGTCGTCTTCCAGCTCGTCACCACGCCGGCGGCCGGTCACCTGCTCGGACGGGCCGCGCACGCGGCCCGCGCTCCAGTCAGTAAGTACACGTTTCTCGATGAGCTGCGACCGCTCCCGGGTGAGACTGCGGACGAGACGATGCCGTCCGAACCGTGAACCCGTCCCGCGACCGGTCAGGAGCCGACTGCAAACCAACGAAAGGAGCGTCAACGCCGTGAAGATGGTCACCGCAATCATCAAGCCGTTCAAGCTGGAAGACGTGGAGGAATCCCTCCGCGACCTCGACGTCCAGGGGATGACGGTGACCGAGGTTCGAGGCTTCGGCCGCCAGGGGGGCCACTCCGAGGTCTACCGCGGCGCGGAATACCGGGTCTCCTTCGTGGCCAAGCTCTGCATCCAGGTGCTGGCCACCGACGATGGCGTTGATGCGGTCGTGGACGCCGTCGTCGACGGGGCCGTGACGGGCAAGATCGGCGACGGCAAGGTCTGGGTCACCGACGTCGAGCGCCTCGTCCGCGTCCGTACCGGTGAAGAGGGCGAAGACGCCCTGAGGTGACCCGGGTCTCTGCCAGGCTGGCACGATGCGGATCGGCGTCGACACCGGCGGCACGTTCACCGATGTGATGGCCGACGACGGTCGCATCGTCAAGACCCCGTCGACGCCTGCGGATCCGGGCGAGGCGGTGCGGATCGGCATCGACGAGCTGGGTGGCGGACGGCCGGCGTTCCTCGCTCACGGCTCGACGGTGGCGACGAACGCATTGCTCGAGCGCAAGGGGGGGACCGTCGCACTGGTGACGACGCGCGGCTTCGCGGATGTCATCGAGATCGCGCGCCAGGCTCGTCCGTCGCTGTACGACCCCTTCATCGACCGACCGGAGCCGCTGGTGCCACGCGATCTCCGGTTCGAAGTCGGCGGCCGGCTCGACGCGCAGGGTCGTGAGACGGAGCCGGTCGATGCCTCCGGCCTGTCGGCCATCCCGGCCGGCGTCGATGCGGTCGCGGTATGCCTGCTGCACGCTGATTTGAGTCCCGGCCACGAGCAGGCGGTCGCGGCGGCGCTCGTAGCGGCGGGTTTCGACGTGACGTGCTCCCACGAGGTGTCGCCGGAGTTCCGAGAGTTCGGACGGATCGTGACGACCGCGGCCAACGCGTCCTTGCGTCCGAAGTGCCGGCCCTACCTGCTGGGCCTCGAGTCGCAGGCCGATCGGGTGGTCGTGATGACCTCGGCGGGTGGTCTGGTCCCGATCGCGGTCGCGGCCGAGCTCCCGGTCTCGTTGTTGCTGAGTGGGCCCGCGGGTGGTGTGCGTGCGGCCGCGGCCGCCGCGACGGGGATCGGGCACGCGGACGCGGTGTCCTTCGACATGGGCGGCACGAGCACCGACGTCTGCCTCATCCGCGATGGCGTGCCCGCGCCCGCGTCGACGCGCGAGGTGGCGGGGTTCCCCATTCGCTTTCCGTCGCTCGACATCCTCACGATCGGGGCGGGTGGCGGCTCGATCGCGCGGCTCGACTCCGGCGGCGCGCTTGTCGTCGGTCCCGAGAGCGCGGGCGCCGATCCGGGCCCTGCGTGCTACGGCCGGGGCGGCACCGAACCGACGGTCACCGACGCGGACCTGGTCCTCGGGCGCATCCCGGCCGGGACCGAGCTCCCCGGGCTCGGTCGCCTGGACGTCGACGCGGCACGCGCCGCGATCGACCGCGCGGGACTGACTGCCGAGGGAATCGTGCGGGTGGTCGACGCGAACATGGAGCGCGCGGTGCGGGTCGTGACGGTCGAGCGCGGTGTCGACGCGCGGGAGCTTGCCCTGGTGGCGTTCGGTGGTGCGGGACCGCTGCATGCCTGCGCCGTCGCCGACGCGCTCGAGATGCAAGCGGTGCTCGTGCCACCACGCGCGGGCGTGCTGTCGGCAGTGGGCCTGGTGTCCGCGCCGCCCCAGCGCGAGCTCGTCCGGTCCTGGCCCGATCCCGCACAGCATGCGGGCATCCCCGCGGCCCGGGCCTCGCTCGGTCGAGAGGTGGCCGCGCTCGACGGCGTGGCCGGGACCGAGGTCGACGTCCAGACGTTCCTCGACTGCCGGTACGCGGGCCAGAGCCATGAGCTCACGGTGTCGGAGATCGACGAATTCCAGGCCGAGCACGCGCAGCGCAACGGCTACGCGCGAACGGGCATCCCGATCGAGGTCGTCGCGATCCGCGCCCGCGCGCGTGGTGCGCCCGAACTGGATCTGACCGAGCTCCCGCCCTGGCCGCGCGAGACGGTCATCGGGCCTGCGGTCGCGGCGGAGCCGGACTGCACGGTCTGGGTCCCGAGCGGATGGACGGCGACGGTCGCACCGGACGGCACCTGGGTCTTGACCCGTGAGGGGAGCATCTAGTGGATCCAGCGTCGTTGCAGGTGTTGATCTCGCGCTTGAGTGGGGTCGCCGAGGAGATGGGCGCGGTGTTGCAGCGGGCCGCGTTCAGCCCGAACATCAAGGAGAGAGCTGACTGCTCCGCCGCGCTCTTCACGACCGGCGGCGAGCTGCTCGTGCAGGCCGAGCACATCCCCGTCCACCTCGGCTCGATGCCCGCGGCCGTTCGCGCCGCGATCGATGCCTGCGGCGAACGCGTCGGTCCGGGAGACCAGATCATCCTGAATGATCCGTACGCCGGTGGCACGCACCTGAACGACGTCACGCTGGTTGCCCCCTGCTTCGTCGAGGGCGCGATCGCCGGATGGGCGGCGAACCGCGCGCATCACGCGGACCTCGGCGGCATGGCACCCGGCTCGATGCCGCCCGACGCGGTCCACATCGCGCAGGAGGGCCTGCGGATCCCACCCGTCGTGCTCTCGGATGCCGTCGCCGCGGTGCTCGTCGCGGCCTCACGCACACCGGACGAGCGCCGGGGCGACCTCGACGCTCAGGTCGGGGCCAACCGACTCGGTGTCGCCCGCCTCGCGGAGCTGGTGGGCGCTGCGTTCGAGGAGATCGTCGACTACGGCGAGCGACGCATGCGCGCCGCGTTGTTTGCGCTGCCGAACGGTCGCTGGGCTGCCGAGGATGTCATGGACTCCACCGGCCCACGCCCCGAGCAGCAGGCATCGGCGCGAGTCGTGGTCGAGGTGGCGATCGAGGGCGACGAGGTGACCTTCGACTTCGCGGGGACCGACGACCAGCGACCCGGCACCGTGAACGCGGTCGAGGCGGTGACCGTCAGCGCGGTCGCGTTCGCACTTCGGACCGCGACCGACCCGACGATCCCCGCGAACGGTGGCGCGTTGCGACCGGTTCGCGTGATCGCGCCGCCGGGCTCGATCGTCGCGGCGCGGTTCCCGGCCGCGGTCGGCGCCGGCAATGTGGAGGTGAGCCAACGTGTCGCCGACGTCTGCCTGCGCGCGCTGGCCCGGATCGCGCCTGACCGCGTCGGCGCCGCGAGCCAGGGGACCATGAACAACGTGCTCGTCGGCGGTGACGGCTGGGTGTTCTACGAGACGGTCGGTGGTGGGCAGGGCGGTCGTCCCGGTCGCGCCGGGATGAGTGGCGTGCACACCAACATGACGAACACGCGCGACACGCCGGTCGAAGCCTTCGAGCGCGCGTATCCCATGCGGGTCCGGCGCTACACGTTGCGCCGGGGGAGTGGTGGTGCGGGTCGGTTCGCCGGAGGAGATGGCATCGAGCGCGAGCTCGAGGCGCTCGAGCCGGTGACCGTGTCGCTGATCACGGAGCGGCGAGTCAGCGCACCATGGGGCCTCGGCGGCGGCGCGCCCGGCGCGGTCGGAGAGAACTGGTTGCTGCCCGGGGGCGACGAGGGGCGGGCGGTGCCGCTCGCCGACAAGGTGACGATCGAGCTTCGGACCGGTGACGTCCTGCGCCTCTGCACCCCCGGCGGCGGCGCCTGGGGCAGCGGGTAGAACCGCCGGCGCTCACCGTTGGCCACGGTCGCGGGGTTCGAGCGCCGGAGATCTTCGGCTAATCCGCGGGACGGATGTCCCGGATCGTCACTTCGATCGTGGCGCCCTTGGGCGTCTCGTAGCTGGCCGTGTCGCCGACCCGCTTGCCCAGGAGCTCCTGGCCGAGTGGGGAAGAGGTTGACAACACTTCGAACGCGTCGCTTCGCTCCTCGATCGATCCGATCAGGTACTCCTGGGGCTCGTCGTCGCCAGTGAAGAGGAGCGTCGCGATCGTCCCGGGCCCCACGACGTCCGCGTCGGACGCCTCGACGATGACGACGTCGCGCAGCATCTGCTCCAGCTGGCGGACGCGTGCTTCGTTCAGGCCCTGCTCGTTCTTCGCCGCGTCGTAGTCCGCGTTCTCCTTGATGTCGCCCATCTCGCGCGCGCGCTCGATGCGCTCGGAGATCTCGAGCCGCAGCGGGCCGGACCGGTGCTTCAGCTCGTCCTGGAGACGATCGTGCGCGGGGCGAGAGAAGTGTGACTGCTGCTCCATAAGCGCACGAGGGTAGCCGGGAGCGGGGCCCTAACCTTTGGCGAAGAAGAGCTGGAGCTCGATCGTGCCGGACCCGCCGACGGACACGAACCCGCCGATGTTGGGCGGAGTGATGCCGTAGTCCGCGAACCGGATCGGAAGCGTGCCGACCACCTGCACGGTGGTTCCGTCCCACCGTCCCTGCACCGCGAACGTCACCGACTTGGTGATCCCGTGCAGCGTCAACCGACCCGTCGCATTCGTCGTGATCTTCTCACCCTTTTGCGGTGCTTGGGCCAGGGTGATCGGTTGTGTCGACATGAACGTCGCGATCGGGAACTCGTGGGACTGGAGCCCATTGTCGCGGATGTAGCTGTCTCGACGTTCCTTGTCCGACCTCAACCCGACGAGGTTGGCGCCCACGTTGACCTCCGAGACGGTCGTCCCGTTGATCGTCATCGATGCGGTGACGTCGTTGGTCCGCCCGGTGGCGTCCGTCTCGATGACCGCGCCGGCGAACTGCTCCTTCACTCGGTACTGCACGTAGGACTCGCCGCCGCCGGTCACCTTCCAGGCGCCGTCGACGGTCCCACCAGCCGCGAGGCTCGTGTCCTCGAGCTTCGGAGGCGGGGCGGCGTCCGAGCGCACGAAGAACCACCAGAACGCACCCGCGCCGGCGACCGCGACGACGACGGCGAGCAGGAGGAAGGTGATGATCCCGCCCCGTTCGCTCCCGGGTTCACTGCGCATCGGGGGACAAGCCTCGCATGCCCGTCCCACCGGAGATGGTCAATCGTCGTGCACACCCGGTCGGGTGGATGTATCCTCACCCCACCATGTACCAGCACTCCATCGTCGTCATTTCTTAAGCGGACGCCGCACCGGCGTTCGCTCTCGACCGTCCACCTCGGTGGGCGGTTTTTCATTGCCGGAACATTTTCACGAGGAGCCGAGACAGGTGAGCCACCAGATCGGGATCATCGCGGGCGACGGCATCGGCCCGGAGGTCGTGGCCGAGGCGCTCAAGGTGATCGACGCGACCGGCGTGAGCTACGACGCCGTGCACTACGACCTCGGTGGCGTCCGCTACCTCCGCACCGGCGAGGTCCTCCCCGACGCGGTCCTCGAGGAGCTGCGCGGGTTCGACGCGATCCTGCTCGGCGCGGTCGGCACGCCGGAGGTCCCGCCGGGAGTCCTCGAGCGCGGCCTGCTCCTCAAGCTGCGCTTCGAGCTCGATCTCTTCATCAACCTGCGCCCGTTCTCGGCGCCGGCCAGCGAGCTCAACGACGGCGTCGACATGGTCGTGATCCGCGAGAACACCGAAGGCACGTACGCCGGGGAGGGAGGCTTCCTCCGGCACGGGACGCCGCTGGAGGTCGCGACACAGGGTTCGGTCAACACCAGGTTCGGGGTCGAGCGGTGCATCCGCTTCGCATTCGAGCTCGGGCGGTCACGGCCGAGCCGACACCTGACCCTGGTGCACAAGACCAACGTCCTCACGTTCGCCGGCGACCTCTGGCAACGGGCGTTCAACGAGGTGGCGGAGGAGTACCCCGATGTCACCACGGGCTACGACCACATCGATGCCGCATGCATCCACTTCGTGCAGCGACCGGAGCGTTACGACGTCATCGTGACCGACAACCTGTTCGGCGACATCCTCACCGATCTCGGTGGCGCGATCGCCGGCGGCATCGGGCGTGCGGCGTCCGCCAACCTGAACCCGGCGCGCACCGGTCCGTCACTCTTCGAGCCGGTGCACGGCTCCGCGCCGGACATCGCGGGCCAGGGTGTCGCCGACCCGCGGGCCGCGATCATCTGCGCGGCGATGTTGCTCGACTTCCTTGGCGAGCCCGAAGCGGCAGCGCGGGTCAAGAAGGCCGTGGACGGTTCCGACGATGCATCGGGATCCACATCGGAGATCGGCACGAAGATCTCGGAAAGGCTCTAGCCATGCCCATCGAGAAGACCGACAAGATCTGGATGAACGGCGAGCTGGTGCCGTGGGACCAGGCGCAGATCCACGTCCTCACGCACTCCCTCCACTACGGCATGGGTGTCTTCGAGGGCGTCCGGGCCTACGAGACGAGCAAGGGTCCGGCGATCTTCCGGCTCACCGACCACATCGAGCGCCTGTTCGACTCCGCCAAGATCATGATGATGGACATCCCGTTCACGGTGGACGAGATCATCCAGGCCTGCAAGGACACCGTGCGCGCGAGCGGGCTGCCGTCGTGCTACGTGCGGCCGATCGCGTTCTTCGGGTACGGCGAGATGGGGCTCAACACCCTGCCCTGTTCAGTGGACGTCTCGATCGCGTGCTGGCCATGGGGTGCGTATCTCGGCGCGGACGCGGTCACGAAGGGCGTGCGCATGAAGGTGAGCTCGTGGACCCGCCACGACCACAACACCATGCCGCCGTCGGCCAAGACGACCGGCAACTACGTGAACTCGTCGCTCGCGAAGGTCGAGGCGCTGAAGGCAGGATACGACGAAGCGGTGATGCTCAATCCGCAGGGGTTCGTGAGTGAGTGCACCGGCGAGAACATCTTTGCCTCTCGCAATGGGGTGCTCATCACGCCGCCCGTGGCCGCGGGTGCGTTGGAAGGCATCACCCAGGACTCCGTGATGACGATCGCGCGCGACCTCGGGTACGACACACGCATCGACTACCTCGCCCGGAGCGACCTCTACATCTGCGACGAGATGTTCGTCTGCGGCACCGCAGCCGAGGTGAGCGCAGTCAACTCCGTCGACGACCGGGCCATCCCGTGCCCGGGCGTGAAGACCCAGGCGATCGCGGCGGAGTACGCCAAGGCCGTCCGGGGCCAGACGGACCGCTACAAGAACTGGTGTGAGCATGTCGACGAGTGACCGCCCGCTCCCGGCCGCGCGTCGAGATCTACGACACGACCCTTCGGGACGGCGCGCAGCTCGAGGGCATCTGCCTGACGGTCGACGACAAGCTTCGGATCGCCGAGCAGCTCGACTGGCTCGGCGTCGACTACATCGAAGCCGGATGGCCGGGCTCGAACCCGAAGGACGATGAGCTCTTCCGGCGATTGCCGAACGAGCTGAAATTCGAGACGAGCAAGCTCGTCGCATTCGGCATGACCCGGCGGGTCAAGGGCAAGGTCGACTCCGACGACACGCTCCGGCACCTGATGGAGGCCAACACCGAAACCGTCTGCATCGTCGGGAAGTGCTGGGACTACCACGTGCTCGAGGCGCTCGGCACGACTCTCGACGAGGGCGTCGCGATGGTGACCGACTCGATCGAGTACCTGAAGGGCCGCGGCCTCGAAGTGCTCTTCGACGCCGAGCACTTCTTCGATGGCTACAAGCGCAACCCGGAGTTCAGCCTCCGTGTGCTCGAGGGCGCGGCGCAGGTCGGTGCCGATCGGCTGGTCCTCTGCGACACGAACGGTGGTGCGCTCCCGCACGAGGTCGAGAGCATCGTCGGCGAGGTCGTGGACTACCTCGGCCCGGACGTCGCGATCGGCGTGCACCTGCACGACGACACCGGCTGCGGCGTCGCCAACGCGCTGGCCGGCGTGCGCGGCGGGGCGACCCAGGTCCAGGGAACGATCAACGGCTACGGCGAGCGCACCGGGAACTGCAACCTCACCACGATCATCCCGAACCTCACCGTGAAGATGGGGGTCGAGACCCTCCCGCCCGATCGGCTCGAGCGGCTCACGCCCGTCGCGCACCACGTCGCCGAGCTGGTGAACATGGCGCTGAACCCCCAGGCTCCCTACGTCGGGTCGTCCGCGTTCGCGCACAAGGCCGGGCTGCACGTCAGTGCGATCATCAAGCGCCCCGACGCGTACGAGCACGTCGTCCCCGACTCCGTGGGCAACGGCACCCGCTTCGTGATGTCGGAGCTCGCCGGGCGGTCGACCATCGTCTTGAAGGCCCAGGAGCTCGGGATCGAGCTCGACGGCCCGACGATCAACGAGGTCGTCGACACGCTCAAGCACCTCGAGCACGAGGGCTACCACTTCGAGGTCGCGGATGCGTCGCTCGAGCTGCTGATGCGGCGCGCGTCGGGGTGGCACCAGGACTGGTTCCGGGTCGAGAGCTTCCGGGTCATCACCGACGACCTCGCGGCCGAGGACACGCCAGGCGGGGTGACGACCGAGGCCACGATCAAGCTCCACGTGGGCGGGGAGCGGTCGATCGCGACGGCCGAGGGCAACGGACCGGTGAACGCGCTCGATCGGGCGCTGCGCGATGCGCTGGGTGGTCGGTACCCTGCACTCGAGCGGATCCACCTGACCGACTACAAGGTGCGGGTCCTCGACACCCAGCACGGAACCGGCGCGGTCACCCGCGTGCTGCTCGACACAACGGACGGCGAGGAGTCATGGACCACGATCGGCGTCAGCGAGAACATCATCGAGGCGAGCTGGCAGGCCTTGTTCGATTCTCTGATCTACGGCTTGCTCCGAGCCTCGAACCGGGGGTAGCAACCAGCCGTGCCCACTGATCCCTTCGTTCCCGCAAGTGCTCGACGAGGAACCTCGTCAGGAGACGAACCTCGCGCCCGGGAGCCACATGCCGCCCTCCGGTTCCTGGCGCGCCGAACCGCCCCGGTGACCTCGGTGCGATCCAGCCCAAAGGTGCGCTCCTCGGCTCGCCCGGCCCGAACGTCGGCTACGCGCTCACGTTGGCGCACCGGGCGAAGGACCGCCTGCGCCTCGAGCAGCACGAGTCGGCGGGCGACGCCGTCGCCGTGATCGCCGCGATCGCGATGAAGCGGGCCGCCACATTCGGTCGGGCCCCGGCGGTCAACGACGTCGACTTCGCTATGGAGCTCCTCGGGTACCTCGGTGACGCTCCGGCCGATGTCCGCGAGTGGCGGCCCGACGTCGTGCGGGCAGCCGGTCACGACTACGTCGTGCGCCGCGCGGTCGTGGACACCGTCGGCGCCGGCCTCCTGCGGCTCCCGATCTCCGAGCTGCCCGAGAACCTCGCGATCGTGCGCGAAGCGATGGCCGGGCGGCCGAGGAAGCGGTCGCGGCCGACGACGGCAGCGACATCGACCTCGGGGAGCCCGAAGGCGATGTGGGCGCGACCGACGACTGGGAGGTGGCGGACAGCCAGGATCCCGACGGCGACCCGCCCGACCACGCGTGAGCGACACCGCTGCCGGTACGCGTCAGGTTCGCCCCCGCGCCGACCGGGTTCCTGCACGTCGGTGGAGTGCGCACCGCGCTCTTCAACTGGCTCTACGCCCGCCACCACGGCGGCACCTTCGTGCTCCGGATCGAGGACACCGACGCGGCGCGCTCGCGGGGCGAGTGGATCCTCGGGATCCAGGACACGATGCGGTGGCTCGGCCTGGACTGGGACGAGGGTCCGTACCTGCAGAGCGACCGGCTGGACCAGTACGCCGCGGCGGCGGGCCGGCTGCTCCGGGACGGCCGCGCCTACGAGTGCTACTGCACGCCGGAAGAGGTGAAGGCGCGGAGCGACGCGGCGATGAAGGCCGGGCGCCCGCCGGGCTACGACGGCCGGTGCCGCAACCTCACCGAGGCCGAGCGGGCAGCGCAGGCCGCCGAGGGCCGGCCCCGGTCGATCCGCTTCCGGACGCCCGGACACCGGGGTGAGCAGCTTCACCGACCTCGTCCGCGGCGAGGTCACCGTCGAGTGGTCCACGGTCTCGGACTTCGTGATCGTCCGCTCGGACAACAGCCCCGTGTTCTTCCTCGCGAACGCGGTGGACGACGCGGACATGGAGATCAACCGCGTCATCCGGGGCGAAGACCTCCTCGACACGACGCACCGGGTGCTTGCGCTGCGCGACGCGCTCGGCTACGACGGGCCGATCGAGTTCGGGCACCTTCCGCTGCTCGTCGGCGCCGATCGGGCAAGCTCAGCAAGCGCCATGGAGCAGTCGCGATCGAAGACTTCCGCGATCGCGGCTACCTGCCCGACGCGTTGATCAACTACCTCGCATTGCTGGGCTGGGCGCCGGCGGACGGGCGCGAAGTGCTCTCACGCGACGAGCTCATCGCCGAGTTCGACCTCGATCGCGTGACCCATTCGGCCGTGTTCTTCGACTACAAGAAGCTCGACTGGCTCAACGGCGAGTACATCCGGGCGCTCGCAGCCGACGATCTTGCAGCCCAGATCCACGAGCGGCGACGCAACGGTGGGGTGATCGGGTCGATCGCGGCGATGGCGGGCGAGGTTGCACGAATCGGACAGGAGCGGGCCGTGACCCTCATCGCCTCGTCGACCAGGCTGAGTTCCTCTTCGTGGCCGAGGACGCGTTCCCGTCGATGAGCAGGACTGGGAGGAGGCGCCGGCGAAGACCGAGCGCCCGCGGCGGCTGCTCGACGCGGTGATCGCGCACCTCGAGTCCTGCGAGTGGACGGTCGAGCTGACCGATGTCCGCCCGCCGATCGAAGCGCTCGGGATCAAGCCGCGGCAAGGTGATGCAGCTGCTCTACACCGCGGTCGAAGGTCATCGTGCCGGGCTTCCGCTCTTCGACGCGATCCATCTCCTCGGCCGGAAGCGGACGCTCGCCCGGCTCCGGGCGGCCCGGGCCCGCATCGGATCGGATCCCGAAGGCGGCACCCGCTAAGATCGGCTCTCCCATTCGGGGGTGGTGTAATCGGTAACACAACGGGTTCTGGTCCCGTTATTGGGGGTTCGAGTCCTCCCCCCCGAGCGAGCCGAAGGGCATCGACCCCACACCGGGGTCCGGTGGTCCGGAGGACAGTGAGGCCCCGTCGTCTAGTGGCCTAGGACGCCGCCCTCTCAAGGCGGTAACGGCAGTTCGAATCTGCTCGGGGCTACCAACAGCGCCGCCGATCCCCACCGGGGTTCGGCGGCGCCGCCGCGCTCAGGGTCACGTTCGGAGCAGTCAGTCGAAGTCGAGGTGGGGCCGGCCGCCGTCGACGATCAGCGTGCAGGGCAGGCCGACGAGCGCGATCGGATCGGCACTCGACTGCGCGAGCACGGTGATCATCTCGCCCTTCTGCGCACCGGTGGTGAACGTCAGCTCGAACGCGACGCGGCCATCGTCGCGCGCGTCCGCCCACACGATGAACGTGTCGTATCGGCCGTCGGGAATCGTCGCGTCGTCCATGGAATACCTCCTCTGCACTGCGTCGTGCGAGGTTGTCGCGCGTGCGCTGTCGCGTTGGTTGTATCAATGCGCGTCGGAGCAAGTATCCGCCATACCAACACCAAGTTGTGTCACGCTTTCTTTACGCACAACTGCGTGTACGTGACGCGACAGCGAGTGGGACACACCGTGAGTGGAGTTCAGTTGCACGCATCGCGTGCAGGGCAGCAGCGTTACGACGTGCGCGCGCGTCACGTGTGCGTCGCACGCGAACGTGCGCGCGACTACGCGCACATCGCGTAGCGCGCGGAGGAAATGCTTGACGTTCACGCGCGAATGCGTTGCAATGCACGTAATGCACAACAGCAATGCGGCAGTCGCGTGGGGTGACAAGGGTTCATCTCAAGGTTTCGGTCTCTGCAACCGAAATGAGCGCATGACCTTCACCGGTCGCAACATGCAGACCGCTGGGGTCACCAAGATCGCGGCATCCAAGGGTGCGAAGCTCACGGCACATACGCCGGCTTCGTGTCCGCCGTGAGCTGAGGAACCCGGCGCTTCATCGCGTCAGGTGTCCTCCTATCGAAAGACAAACCAGGAAAGGTGGTAACCGTGCCTCCGGCAAAGAAGAGCACGCGCAAGGCAGCCGCCAAGCGCAAGGCTCCGGCCAAGCGCAAGGCAGCCAAGAAGACGACGGCGAAGCGCAAGGCTCCGGCCAAGCGCAAAGCCACCAAGAAAGCAGCGAAGCGGAAGGCTCCGGCCAAGCGCAAGGCGGCGAAGCGCAAGGCTCCGGCCAAGCGCAAGGCGGCGAAGCGCAAGGCTCCGGCCAAGCGCAAGGCGGCGAAGCGCAAGGCTCCGGCCAAGCGCAAGGCGGCGAAGCGCAAGGCTCCGGCCAAGCGCAAGGCGGCGAAGCGCAAGGCTCCGGCCAAGCGCAAGGCGGCGAAGCGCAAGGCTCCGGCCAAGCGCAAGGCGGCCAAGCGGCGCTGACGAGCCGTTCTGGTTCGGAACACACTGGATTCGGGGAGGCCTGCGGGCCTCCCCGAATCGCGTCCGGCGCGCTCAGCTACAGATCGGTCGATGAGGTGGAACGCCTCGCCGAAGCCCGCCGGTCGTCCGAGCGTCGCCGCTCGGCGCGGGCCTGCACTTCGATGCGGGCCGCGAACGCGGCGCGTCCCTCGGCTTCGGCCGCGGTGTCGCCTTCGATGCTCATCGTCGAGCGCCATTGACTCCGATGCGCGAGCAGCGCGTTGATCTTCTTCGGGATGAACTCGTCCACCGCTTCGACGTGATCCGGCTCGTCCGCTTCGAACAGCGCGAGCGTCTCGGGACGGTGGTGCGGCCCACCGAGGCCGGGGAAGAACTGCGGGTCGCGCGCGGCGACGATGCCGTCGACGGTCAACCAGCCCGCGTGGCGATGATCGGGATGCAGGCGGTAGCGCTTCCATGGGTCGTGCCCGAGCACCATGGTCGGCCGGACCTGGCGGATGACCTCGCAGACCATCGCGCGCTCACGCGCGCCGCTCTCCAGCTCCCCGTCGACGAGTCCGAGGAAGTGCACCGAGCTCGAACCCAGCTCGTGGGCGGCCGCGCGCGCTTCGTGTTGGCGGCGCGCGATGAGCGCGTCGAGATCGTCGGACTCGTTCCATGTGCCCTTCGATCCGTCGGTGAGGATGAGCAGGTGCACCTCCGCTGCCGTGCGCGGACCACTTCGCGAGCGTCGCACCACAGCCGAACTCGATGTCGTCGGGATGTGCGCCAATCGCGAGCGCGATCTTCGGCACCGCCAGCTGGGTGACTCATCGCCTCGCGGGGCCGTGGCTCATGCGCAGTCGGCGGTGGCGGTGAGGGCGGCGAGATCGGCCGGCAGGTCGACGTCGAAGCCGAGCAACGGGTCGCGGACGACGCGCACCGCGAGCCCGGCGGCGTGGGCCGCGGCCACGTGGCGGCGGAACGATCCGGTCCCGTAGGCGAGTGAGAACGAGGTGCCGGCGGGGATGGAGATCACGGGCGTGCCGTCGTCGCGGTGGCAGGGCACGATCGTCGACGATCGGCCGGTCATCGTCGGCCGCAAAGCGCACCAGCCCACCGACCGGGGCGCGGGGGAGGTCGGCGTGGGCCACGATCGCCCGAACCATGCCGTGGCCGGCGCACCATGCGACCCCGGCTTCGGCGGCCCGGTTCAGGTCGCCCGGGTCGTCGAGCACGGTCAGCCGGTGGCGGACGCCCCACGCGCGGACATCGTCGGCCGACGAGACGATGACCGTCGGCAGCGGGGCGGCCGAGGCGACGACCTGATCGGCCATCCACTCCGCGAGCTCCGCGCGGGGCGCGTCCTCGAGGGTGCCCGAAGGCGGGCCTTGCCCACGGAGAACGCTCGGATCGGGATCACGACACCCGCGCGCGCGAGTCGGGACGGGTCGGGAACCATGAGTCTGCGTATGCTACCGAGCGTGGACGCGACGTACGTCCTCGCTCGCTCGGCGCTCTATGCCCCGCTTCGGCTGGGCATTCGGTGGACGATCGAGGGAGCGCAGCTGATCCCGGTGCGCGGCCCGGTGATCCTGGCGAGCAACCACGTCTCGTACCTCGACCCGCTCGTGCTCGCGTACCTGGCGGACCGGCGGCATCGCAGGGTCCGCTTCCTCGCGAAGGCCGAGCTGTTCGAGAAGCCGGTGCTCGGCCCGTTGCTGAAGTCCGCGGGCCAGATCCCGGTCCGGCGCGGGACCACCGACGCTGCGTCGTCGCTCGAGGCCGCGGTCGACGCCCTCCGGCGGGGCGAGTGCGTGACGGTCTTCCCCGAGGGCACGATCTCGCTGGATCTCGATCCGATGGTGGGCAAGTCCGGGACCGCGCGGCTCGCGCAGGAGAGCGGTGTGCCCGTCACGCCGGTCGGGCTGTGGGGCGTGCACCGGATCATGTTCAAGGGCCGCAAGCCGGACGTGGCGCACGGGAGTCGCGGAGACGGTGGTGGTCGGGGCACCGATGCACATCGCACCGGACGATGATGTGCACGAAGCCACCGACCGGATCATGGACGCGATCTGCACGCAGGTCGCCCGGGCCCGGGAGATCTACCCGCAGTCGCCGGACGCCCGGTGACGACGGCTGGTGGGTGCGGTCGCCCGAGACCGCGCAGCTGCGGAGCTGCCGGATCGGAGGCGATGCCCGATGAAGGTCGCAGTCATCGGTGCCGGCTCGTGGGGGACGACGGTGGCCGCGCTCGACGAGCGCGAACGCGGCCCACGGTGCTGTGGGCCCGCGACCCGCGGGTCGTCGATCGGGTCAACGACGAGCACTGCAACCCGACTACCTCCCCGAGATCACGCTGCCCGACGCGCTCGAAGCGACCGTGTCGCTCACGGACGCCTGCGAGGGTGCGGACGTCGTCGTGATGGGCGTCCCGTCGCACGGGTTCCGGGCGGTGCTCGACCGCCGCCCGTTCGTCGATCGCGCCCGATGCGGCGGTCATCAGCCTCTCGAAGGGACTGGAGCAGGGCACCGTCCTGCGCATGACCGAGGTCATCGCCGAAGTGCTCCCGGAGCACCGGCCGGACCGCATCGGGGTGCTGAGCGGGCCGAACCTCGCGAAGGAGGTCGCGCTAGGGCCAGCCGACCGCCTCGGTCGTCGCGTTGGGCGATCGCCGAGCTCGCGAACGTGCTGCAGGTTCTGTTCATGACGCAGACGTTCCGCGTCTACACGAACCCGGACGTCGTCGGTTGCGAGATCGCCGGCGCGCTGAAGAACGTGATCGCGATCGCCGCCGGCATCGCGGACGGCCTCGGCTACGGCGACAACACCAAGGCCGCGCTGATCACCCGCGGGCTGGCCGAGCTCGCCCGGCTCGGTGTGGCGCTCGGAGGGGACCCGCTGACGTTCTCGGGGCTCGCGGGCATGGGCGACCTCGTGGCCACCTGCACGAGCGACAAGAGCCGGAACCGGACCGTCGGCGTGGCGCTCGGGCCAGGGCCGCGCGCTGGACGACATCGTCGCCGACATGAAGATGGTCGCCGAAGGCGTGAAGAGCACCGAAGCGGTGCTGGAGCTCGGCCGGCGGGCCGACCTCGAGCTGCCGATCGCGGAGCAGGTCGGCGCCGTGCTCTACCAGGGCCGCAAGCCCGCCGACATCGTCCCTGCACTCATGCTGCGCGAGGCGAAGCCCGAGCTGCGGCGGGATGCGCGCAGCCAGTGACGCTGGTCGGTGCGCTGGCCGGGCGCGGGCGGGCCCGGGTCGACGAGCGCGGCGCGATCCAGGTCGTCGGGCGGAGCTGGTTCGTCGACTGGTGGATCGGCGCCGACGATCGGTGGCGGGTCCCGGCCCAGGAGCCGGCAGTGCGCCAACGCACGATCGAGGGGACGCCGGTCGTCGAGACCGCGCTCCGCGTGCCGGGCGGTGACGCGATCCAGCGGGTGTACGGCGTCGGCGGCCCGGGAGGGATCGTGATCATCGAGATCGAGAACGACTCGCCCGGCGCGTTCGTCGTCTCGTTCACGATCGCGGACGCCCGCTCGGTCAGTGGTTCGGGCTCGGTGCTCGAGGTCGACGGCGGCCCCGCGCTGATCGTCCCCGCGCTTCCGACCCGGTGGACCGTCGGGCCCGAGCGGTTGGACAGCGAGACGATCGGCGCCGACACGGGGCCGTTCCCGACCCGGCGCGGGTCCCGCAAGGCCCCGCTCCAAGTCGCCGCGTCTGTACCCGCTGAGCCACCGCAACCGACTGCGGATCGCGCTCGTCACGAGCGGACGAGGACCCGGGTCCCGTCGACCTCGGCATCGCCGCGAGCGCGAGGATGCGGCAAACGGCTTGGCACGCGTTGCTCGATCACGGCATGCGCGTCGTACTTCCCGGACCGCGAAGCGCCAGGAGGCGGTCGAGCTCGCGCGGTCGCAGATCCTGCTCGACCCGGATCCCGACGCCGTGACCACCGCCGCGCTCGAGGACTGGGGCTACGACACCGAAGCCGCATGGGCTTGGCGCGGCCTGTCGCCTCAGCGCGCGTCGCGCGGCCCGTCGCCGCGCGGGTCCGTTCGACGAGATCCACGCCGGGCGGCCTGCTCGTCTGCGGTGCGCGCGCGCGCTCGTGCGTGACGAGCACGGCATCGAGATCGCGCCCGGCCTGCCCGACGAGTGGTGGGGTCAGGACTTCGAGGTGTTCGACGTCCCGACCCGATCCGGGAAGCTCTCCGTACGCGGTGCGTTGGCACGGCGCACGCGCCGCGGTCGCTCTGGGAGGTCACGGACCCGTCGCCGGACCTCGTGCTCCGCGCACCGACGCTCGACCCGACCTGGTCGACGACCGCACCCGCCGGCGACGCCCTCCTCACCCCCGCCCACGCCCGACCCGACGCGCACTAGCGCTTCGGCGTCACTTACGCACGCGATGCGCGGTGAGTGACGCCAAAACGGGCGGGGAGGGTCAGTCGAGGCGGAGGGTGGCGATGCGGTGGGCGCCGAGCTCGAGCGCGCCATGGAACTGCTCTCGGGCCGCCCGACGAGGTCCTGACCCAACCGGTCGCTGGTGCGCCGTTGTGCTCGATGACCGCGACGGTTGCGTCGCGGCAGCGGGTTGTAGACGCGCACGACCAAACCGCCCGGCTCCGCGCAGCACCGCGGAGATCACCGCGCCTTCGACCCGCAGCGGCCGGCCGGTGAGGCCCGCGGTCGCGCGCCGTGTGCGCCTCCACCCCGCACCCGCTCGAGTGGCACGAGCACCTCGTCGGCGAGCGCGTGGAGGTTGGCGTCCTCCCATGAGCCGTGGTGGGGGAGCAGCGCGTACTCGACCACGACATGGCGCTGGAGCTGCGGACCCTCGAGCGGGTCGAGCGGGCCGGCCGGGTTGGGCCGCAACAGGAGGTCGGCTCGGGAGAGGTAGCCGGTCGCGCGGAGCAGGGTGAGCGCGAGCTCGCGTCCCTCGTCGACGACCTCGTACTCGAGCAGGCCGTCGTGGAGCACCGCGAGCCCGACGCCACCGTCGCGGCGTGCACCGCTCGATGCATCCACGAACCGCCGGGAGACGAACGTCGGCAGCGGAGATCTCGTGCGGTCCACCTTCCGCGGTGAGCCCGCGGGTCACGACGGTGAAAGCGCACTCCGCGTCGGAGTGGTCGACTGGCGCCGGTAGCGGGAAGTGCGCCCGCAGCCGGTGGTCGCGGCACTGGTTGTCGAGCTCGGTGCGGACCCGCAGGAACGTCTCGCCGGTCGCGCAGCTCGAGCGTGGTGCTCACGACGACTGTCGACGGTCTCGTCGCTGCGCCGACTGCACGAGATCATGTCGCCGATCGGCATGCGTCCGGCCACCGGTACGTCGAGTTGACGAGCAGCCGCGCGCGCACGGGGCCCGTTTCGACCAGCTGGACACCCACCGACTCCGGCCGGTCGACGACGACGTCCTCGGCGGGCGGTGAGTAGTTGTAGGTGTCGCCGCCGTCCCCGCCGTCGACGCAGCCGGCCGAGCCCGTCGACCCGCATCCCGTCGCTCGGTCGCGATCGACCACGTGCCGTCGCGCTCGTCGACCTCGACCCGTACGTGCTCGTTCGCGATCCAGCCCGTCGCCGCCCGTCCACCGCCGTGGTCGGGCCCTGGCCGGACGTCGGGCCGAGCGTCCGCCACCCGGTGCCGGCGACCGCCGGCACGGCGACGATCACTTCCCGGACGGGCGGGTTGTGCACCCGGATGTTGAACGTGACGTCCTCCCCGGCGAGCGTCGAGGAGCTCCTCGCGCAGCTCGCCGAGATCGGTCGCGGTCTCGTTCGGCGCGATCGCCGAAGCAGTCGACGTCTACGACGTCGTCGGTGCGCACGACCTCGTAGCGGCCGATGCGGGTCCCCGCGAACTCGGGCCCGTGCATGCCTTCGAGGATCCAGCGCACCTTTTGGCCGACCACGCTGCGAGCGAAGCCGGCGCCTCCGAGCGCGCGCACCACTTGCGTCGCGGCAGGGAGTGCCGTCGTCGAGGGCGGTGAAGTGCAGCGCGTCGTCGCCCTGGACGTTGACCGGTGATCATCCCGCCGCGATCACCTGCGGTCGGGTTCACGACGATCGTCGACGCGGGCGGTGCCTCGACCTCGGTCGCGAGCGTGCGAAGGGCCTGGCGCACCAGCCCGTCGCCGATCTGGCGGGCCTCCTGGTAGCGGACCACGACTGCGTCCACGACCTCGTCCGCGCTGCACGCGCACGACGAGTCGTGCGCGGAGTTGAGGACGAGCCGGCGCCACGCGAGGTCGAGCAGCGCGTGCGGGTACCGCTCGGGCGCGAGGAGCAGCGCGCTCAGCGGCTCGGCCCGACGCTCGATCGCGCGCTCGGCCGTCGCGCACACCTGGTGCACGTCCACCCGGTTCGACGCGACGCCCATGAGCACGTTCGCCCGGGCGCCGGACCGCAGCTCTCCGGACCAGGTGGCGAGCCCTGTCGTGGGCTGGTCGGTCAGGTACTCGGGGAGCGAGCTCACGACGAAGCGGTAGTCGTCCTGCACGCGCGTTGGCCTCGGCGACGACTCGCCCCAGCCACGGCTGCGGCGCCTGGTGGTCGGTGCCGTTCATGAGGAGCAAGCCGCCGTCGGGCAGACGCACGTCGCCGAGCTCGAGCTCGTAGCCGTGCGCACCGCGCGACGAGCTGCTTCGCGTCGTCGGGGAGGTCGCGGCCGTTGGAGTACGAGCCGTAGAGGTACTCGGCCCGCACGCGCGAGCCGTCCGGCGCCTCCCACCAGAACGCGGTCTGGGTCGATTGCGGCCGGAACGCCCCGCCAGACGACCGCGTGCTCGAGTCCGGCCTGGCGCAGCAGCTGCGGCATCTGGGCGACGTGCCCGAACATGTCGGGGAGGTAGCCGACCGGCATGGCCCCGCCGAGCTCGGTCGGCGCGCGCCATCCCGAGCTGGAGGTCGCGCACGATGGTCTCGCCCGAAACCATGAACTCGTCCATGAGGATCATCCAGGGGCCGACGGCCAGGCGCCCGCTGGTGGCGAGGCGCCGGAGCGCGCCGGCGGCCTCGGGCCGGATCTCGAGGTAGTCGTCGAGCACTGCGGTCTGGCCGTCGAGCAGGAACCGCGGCGTATGAGAGATCCCGCTCGAGCAGCGGAACAGGTCGTCGAGCAGGTCGACGAGCCGGAGCCGGAACGCCTGGAACGGCGAATACCACTCCCGGTCCCAGTGCGTGTGCGGAACGATCGCGACGGTCGTGGGCCTGCGGGCGACCGAACCCGGTGCGGAGGACATGACCAGAGCCTAGGAGTCGGCGACGCCCTGTCTATCGGTGTCATCTTCTCGTCAGGTGAAGGGTGTCTCTCGTTAACACTTTGGTCCTGAACGGAAACCGCGTCTCCTTACGGTCTCCTGAAAGAAACCGGATCGAGTCAGGGCCCGTGCAACGGAGCGGGGTCGTGCTCGCAATGACTCTCGGGAGGCACTACGTGATCTTCAATAAGAGGCGGCTCGCATTTGTGGGGGTGCTGTCAACGCTGTTCGTGGTGCTGTTTGCAGCGCCCGCCTTTGCGGCCGACAAACCGGTCTACGACGGCGCGCGATTCCGACGAGCCCCTCGGACATCGCGTGTCAGCCTGAACATGCTCTGGGTCGTTATCGGCGCGGTGCTCGTGATCTTCATGCAGGCCGGGTTCGCGCTCGTCGAAACCGGGTTTTGTCGAGCGAAGCACGCATCGCACGTTGATCTCGACGAACTTCGCGATCTTCGGGCTCGGCTTCGTCGGGTTCTTCTTGATCGGCTACGGCATCATGTTCGGTGGCTTCAGCTTCCCGGAGTGTTCGGGATCGACCAGCCGGCCCGGCGGGCGCTCCATCGGGGGCCCGGGATACTGGGTCTTCCTGTGGCAAGGGTGGCTTCGGCCTGACCGGACATGGGTGGCCTGACGAAGAGCGCCGCGCCAGCGGCCGCGTTCTTCCTCTACATGGTCGCGTTCATGGACACGACGGCCACGATCCCGACCGGCGCGATGGCCGAGCGCTGGAAGTGGAAGGCCTTCGTCGGTTGGGGCCTCTTCTGTGGGGCGATCTACTACCCGATCTTCGGTGGCTGGACCTGGGGCGGCGGCTGGCTCAGCCAGCTGGGGAACAGCCTGCACCTCGGATTCGGCTACGTGGACTTCGCCGGCTCCGGTGTCGTGCACGCCATGGGCGGTGTCGCCGGGCTTGCCGGAGCACTCGTTCTCGGCCCACGCATCGGCAAGTTCGGTGCAGACGGCAAGCCGCGCACGCTGGCGGGGCACAACATCCCGATGGCGATGCTCGGAACCTTCATCCTGTTGTTCGGATGGTTCGGGTTCAACGCGGCGTCGACGCTTCGCAGCAACGGACGTCCGCTTCGCGGTCGTTGCCGCCAACACCGCGACTCGCGGCGGCCTTCGGGGCTGTGGCGGCGATGTTCTACTGCATGAACAGCAAGCGGATCGGCAAGAAGCCGGACCCGGGCATGATGGCGAACGGCATGCTCGCCGGTCTCGTGGCGATCACGGCGCCGTGTGCATTCGTCCAGCCGTGGGCCGCGGCAGTCATCGGCATCATCGCCGGTGTGATCGTCGTCGAGTCGGTCTGGTTCTTCGAGCGCCGCGGAATCGACGACCCGGTGGGCGCGATCTCCGTGCACGGTGTGTGCGGGATCTTCGGCGTCCTGAGCATCGGCATCTTCTCCTCGGGCGACTACGGCGCAGGCTGGAACCTGACGACCAAGGGCTCGGCGGCAAGTGCACCCGGTGTGACGGGCATCCTCTACAACTTTGACCTCGGGTTGCGCCAGCTCGGCTCCCAGGTGATTGGATCCCTCGTGATCTGCATCGTGATGTTCGGCATCGCGTACGCGTTCTTCAAGTTCCAGGACGAGGTCATGAAGGGCGGCATCCGGCCGACCGAGGAAGTCGAGATGGCGGGGATGGATCTCGCCGAGATGGGCGCCCTCGCCTACGACAACCTCGTCGGTCAACGAGTTGGACATCGTGGGCAGCGAAGGCGTCGAGCAAGTGCTTTCGGGTGGCCCGTCACCGGATCCGACGACAGGGAGGTAGCGCAAGGGCGTTGCCTCAGCGATGCTGCACGCCACGGTTGGGAGACCACTGCTCCCGGCCGTGGCGTGCACTCGCGCGAGGGTTCGTCGTGCGGGCCACGCCCGGCGGGTACGCGAGGGTCGATGGCACGTCCGGCGGGAGGCCGCCGGTAGGGTCTGGCTGTGCCGGTGACCCCGTTGCCCGAGGCCTGAGCCCGGTGGATACCGCGTCGTTCCGCGGCGGCGAGGGGAGCTCATCGGCGATGGCGGGTTGCGCGGTCCGGCGTTCGCCTCGGCGTACTCCACGCTCGTGGACGAGTGGATCCAGACCCTCTTCGGCGCCGAGGAGCGGATCGTCGTCGTGGCCGGCGGCGCGCTCGGGCGGGGAGACCTCGCGCCCGCGAGCGACCTCGACCTCGTCCTCATCCACGACGGCCGCTCCGACGTCAGCGAGGTGGCGGAGCGACTCTGGTATCCGATCTGGGATGCGGGAATCGCGCTGGACCACAGCGTGCGGACGCCCAAGGAGGCCGAGGCAGTCGCCGCCGGCGACCTCAAGGTCGTGCTGAGCCTGCTTGACGGTCGCCCGATCGCCGGTGACCTCGAGCTCGGCGAGCGGACCCTCGCGCTGGTGCGCGACCGGTGGGTCGACGGGGCCAAGCTGCGCATCGCCGGGCTCGAAGCCATCTCCCGCGAACGCCACGCGAAGGAAGGCGACGTTGCGCACCTGCTCGAACCGGACCTGAAGCAGGCTAAAGGTGGTCTCCGCGACTTGCGGGTGCTGCATGCACTCGAGGTCGCTGCGCCGGTCATCGAGCCGCTCGAGCTCACCCGCGAGTCCGCGGAGCTCCTCCTGACCGTGCGGGTGGAGCTGCACCGGGAGACGGGTCGTCCGGCTGACCGGCTGCTGCTCCAGTATCAGGACGACGTCGCCCGGCGCCTCGAGATGGACGCGGATGCGCTCATGGCCGAGGTCGCAGCGGCCGGGCGCGCGGTCGCGTGGGCGGGTGACGACGCATGGGCGCGCGCCAACTCGTGGCGCGTCGGGCCGAAGGGACGCGGCGGTGGTGGCGACCGTGGCCTCGGGCCGGGCATCGTCTGGCGTGACGGTGAGGTCGACATTCGCGCGGACGCCGACTTCGACGACGACTCGCTCATCCTGCGTGTCGCGGAAGCCGCGGCGCGCCACGGCATCCGGTTCCGGCGCGGCGCGCTCGAGCGGCTCACCGGCGCGGCGCCGCCGGGAACGCCCTGGTCGCCGGCGGCCCACGAGGCGTTGATCGGTCTGTTGGGGGCGGGGGAGTCGCTCGTTCCCGTCTTCGAGGCGCTGGAGCACTACGGACTCATGGACCGGGTGCTTCCGGAGTGGAGCCCGGTGCGCAGCCGGCCGCAGCGCAACTCGTTTCACCGGTACACGGTCGACCGTCACCTGGTGGAAGCCGTCGTCCAGGCCGGCCGGCTCACCCGCTCCGTCGCGCGACCCGACCTGCTGCTCGTCGGCGCCTGGCTGCACGACCTCGGCAAGGGCTACCCGGGAGACCACACCGACGCAGGCGTCGAGCTGATGGGAAAGATCGCCCCTCGCATCGGGTTCGGCGCGCGCGATGCCGCAGTGCTCACGACCCTGGTGCGCGAGCACCTGCTCGTCGCATCGGTCGCGACGAGCCGCGACCTGAGCGATCCGGTCACGATTGAGACCGTGGCTCGCGCCGTCGGCGATCGCGAGACGCTGGAGCTGCTCGCCGCGTTGACGAAGGCGGACTCTCTCGCGACGGGCATCGGGGTCTGGAGCAGCTGGAAGGAAGAGCTGATCGACGACCTCGTGGCGCGCGTCGATGCACTCCTGCGCGGGGAGCCGGTGCCGGCGATCGGTGACCATCCCGATCCGCGGCGGGGAGAGCTCGTCGAGCGCGCCGCGGGCGGCGTGCTCGTCGAAGTCGAGGGCACGAGCGTGGCGGTTGTAGCCCAGGACCGGCCCGGCCTGCTGTCCGTCATCGTGGGCACGCTCGCGCTGCGAGGCCAGAACGTGCGGAGCGCGGTGGCAACGACCGACGATGACGGCGTGGCGGTGGACACCTTCACCGTGCAGCCGATCTTCGACCGTGATCCGGAGTGGGAGACCCTCGGCGACGACCTCGAAGCGGCATTCCGCGGTGCGACCGACCTCGATGCGCGGGTGGAGGAACGCTCACGTCGGTATCGCCCGTCGCGTCGCACCGCGGCGCGACCGCCTGATCCGGTGGTGCTCGTACACCTCGGCGGCGCGTCGGACGCGACGGTGGTGGAAGTGCGCTCGCCCGACGACGCCGGTGAGCTGTACCGCATCGCCCGCACCTTCACCGGTCTCGGTCTGGACATTCGCCAGGCGCGGGCGGTGACGCTCGGCCAGGAGGTGGTCGACACGTTCTATGTGCGCGCGGAGTCGGGCGGGACCGTCGACGACCGCGCGGACGAGATCACGGCCGCGCTGCTGGAGATGCTCGCCCGGGTGGAGTGACCGTCGAGCAGTCCGGCGCGCGACCGAGGAGAGGACCGACTCAGGGAAGGACCGGCGCACCGAGCCGTTCGAAGATCCCGGTATCGGCAGCTGCCGCCATGCTGCTCTGCTGGGTTTCGGCGGCGGGCGTCGCGGCCGCCACCCCGCCGTCGCCTCCGTCGACGCAGGCGGGCGCGGGGGCGGGCACCTCGACGTTGAGGTCGAAGCCGATGTCGTCCGAGCACCTGCGGGCGAGCAGGCTGGCTCCGAGGTTGTTGGCGTTGCGGTCGCGCGCGGTGAGGAACCACGAGTCCGCGGATCCGCCCGGGCCCGCGGGAGGCGCACCGAGGAACCGCCACTCGAGAAAGCGGAGGATCGACGTGTGCTCGTACGTCTGGTGGTCCACGTAGCCCGGGCGGGAGAAGGGTGACGCGACGACTGTCGGGACGCGGAACCCGAGTTGGCTGAAATCGTCGGCGTCGACGGTGCTCGCCCGGTCGTCGATGACGTGCGGTGGGCGAACGTGGTCGAAGAAGCCGCCCCACTCGTCGTAGGTCACGACAAAGAGGCCGGAGTGCCAGTTGGGGGACTCCGCGAACGCTCGGAACGCGTCGCGGAGGAACGCCTGGCCGCGTCGGATGTCGGCAAGCGGGTGATCGTCACACTGCTCGGACCCGAGGAACTTCGGTTCGAGGAACGACACGCTCGGCAGCGTGCCGGCGGCGCAGTCGGCGAAGTAGTCCGTCGCCGGGTGCAGGAGATCTGCGAGTCGCGCCCCCCAGAGGGCAAGGAACGGAAGGTCCGAGTAGTAGTAGCGCGCAGGGACGTTTGCCGCCTTCAGCCGATCCCAGATGGTGGCGTACGTGAACCCGCCGCTCCCGGGCAGGGTGTTGCCCTTGAACCCGTTCGACTGCGCCGCGTGCAGGTATTCGCGGTTCGGATAGGTCGGGCCGAGCAGCGATGCGTGGTACCGGTCGAAGGTCGTGAACCGGCGCGCGAGCTGGGCGGTGAAGGGCAGGTCCTCGTCGATGTAGTACCCGGTGGCGAAGTCGTCGTTGTTGCTGCCAGGCGCGAGGAAGCCGCCGTCGCGCTGCGCACGACCCGCGTTCCAGCTGTGGCCTGGGTCGGGGTGGGTGCAACCCTGGTACGGGCTCGGCTCATCGGCGGCCCCGACGAGGCGCGCGGTCTGAACGGGACCGGTCGGACCCTGGATGGTCTGGTGCTGGAGACCGTCGATCGAGAAGCCGCGCCCGTACCGGCGCCGGCCGGCGTCGAGGTACCCGTGGTCGTCGGCGAGCCATCCGAGCCAGTGGTCGAACGACCGGTTCTCCATCATCACGACGACGACGTGATCGATCTTCGACTCCGTCGCGGGCAGCTCCAACATGCCGCGTCCGCCGAACACCGGACCTGATCCCGGGTGTGGGAACAGGTGACGACAGCCCGGCAACGCGGTGACCGCCGCGGCCGCCCCGCCGACCAGCCCGGCTCGCTTCAGGAAATCACGTCGGTCGATGTTCATCGCAGCCCCCGTCCGATCGGCTCTTGTTCTAGCCGCGATCGGGACGAATCGACAGGGTCACCGGTACGATTCTCCGATGCCCGGTCCGTCCCTCCCGCTCGATCTGGCCACAACGTCGGTGTTCCTGGACTTCGACGGCACCATCAGCACCAGCGATGTGGGGGTCCATCTCCTCGAGCGCCTCGGTGCGGAAGGCTGGCGCGACATCGGCGCCGAGTACGACGCGGGCGAGATCGGCAGTCGGGTCTGTCTGCTCGACGAGTGGGCCCTGTTGCCGCACGACGCCGATCTGCTGCGCACGGTCGCCGGCGAGGTGCCACTCGACCCGGGTCTCGACGGGCTCGTGACGGGGCTACGCGACGCAGGCGCCGAGGTGAGCATCGTCTCGGACGGCTTCGGGTTCTACGCGACCGCAGCGCTGCGCCCACCTGGGCATCCCCGTGTTGACGAACGAGGTCGACTGGGGCTCGGGCCGGCTCGAGTTCCCGAACGAGGATCGTTGCTGCGCCTGCTCGAGCTGCGGCACCTGCAAGCAGGCACCGATCAAGGATGCCCGGCACCGCGGTCAGTCCACCGTGATGGTCGGGGACGGCACCAGCGATCGAAAGGCGGCGCTGCTCGCGGACGTCGTGTTCGCCAAGGGCGCGCTGGCCCGGTGGTGCGCGGCGAACGCGGTGGCTTTCGTGCCGTTCGAGAGTCTCAGCGAAGTCCGCGCGGCTGTGCTTTAGGCTGCGCGGATGCCGACCTACGCGATGCTCAGCACGCTCGGCCCCGGTGGTTGGGCCACCCTGCGTGAGAACCCGGAACGCCTCCACGAGGTCACCCGAGAGGTTGAGTCCATGGGCCTCAAGGTTGTCGCGCAATACGCGCTCTTCGGCCAATGGGACTTTCTCAACATCATCGAGGCGCCGGACGAAGCGGCGATGGCCAAGGCGGCCGTCACGCTGGCCGCTCGTGGCACCATGCGTTCCACGACGCTGCAGGCGCTGCCGATCGAGGACCTGCTCACCGCGCTGGACGCCGCGCCGGAATGACCCTGAGCCCAGTCAGCGGCTCGGCGCGCTCCTACATCCACCACATGTCGTTCCTGCGTCGTTCCTCGCGCACTTCGTGGTCGCCGAACAGCGCGGGGAGCACCGAACCGTCCGAGCGGCGCCGGACCCGGTAGCGCAGACCCTGGTCAGCGGCGACCTGCTCGGCGACTTCGAATCCGCGAGCCCACGCTTGATCGAAGCGCGATCGAACTTCCACGCGGGTACCGGGGTCCACGCGCCGATCGTAAACCCGTCCGCAACCTGGTCCGATGGGAGCGGAGCGTGCGAGTGGCATGAATGGGTCGGCGCGGATGGGGCGTGCGGTTGCTAGCGTCCGCGCGCGTGACCGCCCTCGCACCGCGCCCCACGCTCCGTCTCGAACGGAAGTGCTGGAAGGCGGGGGAGCGGCTGGTCTGCGGGATCGACGAGGTCGGCCGCGGGGCATGGGCCGGCCCGGTCACGGTCGCCGCGGTCATCCCCGCGCCGGAGCACCTGCGCGGCGTGCGCGACTCCAAGATGCTCACGCCCGGCCAGCGCGAGGTTGCCGCGGCGTCGGTGCGCGGGTGGGCCGTCGCGATCGGCATCGGGCACGCCAGCCATGAGGAGTGCGACCTGCTCGGCATGACCGCGGCGCAACGCGTCGCCGGACGGCGCGCGCTGGGCCAGCTCGCGGCCCAGGGCTACGAGCCCGATCGCGTGATCCTCGACGGGAACCACGACTACCTCCAGCTGGGTGCGCGCTGCACGACGGTGATCAAGGGCGACGCAACTTCGCTCGCAGTCGCGGCGGCATCAATCGTGGCGAAGGTGACGCGGCGACGCGATGATGGCCGACGAGGCCGAGCACTTCCCGGCGTTCGGATTCGAGTCGAACCGGGGCTACCCGGCGCCGGTGCACAAGGCCGCGCTGGCAGCATGGGGCCCAACGACGATCCACCGGCGCTCGTGGGTGTTCATGGACGGGTTGTGCTGGGGCGGACTGGCGCCGGCGCCGGGGCGGTTGTTCTGAGGCGCTGAACGAAGGAGGGCGAGATGGCAGTGGATCTTCCCGAAGTGCACGCCGCGGCGTTGGACGCCACCCGCGGACTGGTGCTCGGCATCGGCGAGGGCAGGTGGGGCGACGCATCGCCGTGCTCGGACTGGGACGTCCGGACGCTGGTCAACCACATCGTGGCCGGGAACTGGTGGGCGTCGGAGCTGGGCGCGGGCAAGACCATCGACGAGGTGGGCAACCGGCTCGACGGCGACGTCCTCGGCACGGACCCGATCGGGGTCTACGACGCGTCGGCCGCCGCGGCCGCCGCCACGTTCCGGGAGCCGGGCGCGATGCAACGCCCGTGCGCGGTCTCCTACGGCCCGGTGCCCGGCGAGGTCTACTGCGGGCACCGGTTCCTGGATGTGCTGATCCACGGCTGGGACGTGGCGAAGGCAACCGGTCAGGACGCGACGCTCCCGCTCGATCTGGTGGACGCCGCGATCGAGGTGGTCACGCCCCAGGCCGAGCTGCTCTCGGCGAGCGGGATGTTCGCGACCGACGTCGAGGCCCCGGCCGATGCCGACCCCCAGACGCGACTGCTCGCCATGCTCGGTCGCCGGCCCTGACCGCGTAGTCTGCCGGCCATGGGTCAGCCGATCACCGTCACTGCCCGGTCGGGCGCCGAACCGTCCATCTGGATGTTCGACCTCAACCGCTCGCTCACCGGGATGGCCATCGAGCGCTACGGGTCCGTCGAGGATGCGCAGGCGCGCGGGCGACGACCGCCCGACGTGCTGGCGCAGCGCCTGCTGGAAGCCGGCGCCGATCACGTCACCGTGTACTCGAACACCGTGACCGTCGAGGCGGCAGTCGATCGTTGGGACGAGCTCGAGGCGAAGGCGATCTTCCTCATCGAGCACCTCTTCGAGTACTACGGCGACGACGCGGGTTGGTCCTACGAGGCGCGTGGCCTGGAACCGCCGCCGCCGATCGACCCCCCGGACTGATCCGCCCCGCCGACCCGCGGACTGATCGCGCCGGGTCGGGGTAGACACCGTCCGCGGCGCCTTGCGCCGGAGAGGAGTGGTGAGATGTCCGTCGCGTTCCAGGTCACGATCGACTGCCCCGACCCCGCGGGCCTCTCGGCGTTCTGGGCCGAGGCCCTCGGCTACGTCGAGCAGGCGCCGCCACCGGGCTTCCCAACGTGGGAGGACTTCTTGCGCGAGCACGAGATCCCGGAGTCCGAGTGGAACGCGTTCGGCGCGGTGGTCGATCCGGAGGGCGTCGGTCCCCGTTTGTTCTTCCAGCAGGTGGCGGAGCCGAAGCAGGTGAAGTCGCGCGTCCATCTCGACCTGCACTTCGGCGGTGGGCCGGGGACGCCCGAGCCCGAGCGGCGCCGGCGTGTGGACGAGGCGGTGGCGCGCCTGGTCGCCATCGGAGCCGAGCACGTGAAGACCTACGAGGAACGCGGGGAGCGCTGGGTGGCGATGCGCGTACCGCAGGGCACGGAGTTCGACGTCCAGTAGTGCGCCGTTCCGGACTCTGCCGGTCCGCGCGACGATGGTCGGATGGCGACTCCGGCCGAGGCCCGTCCCGCGGTCACTTACGATGTGCACACCGCGGACCTTCCGCCGTTGCCGCAACGCGACTCGCTCATTCCGGCGGCGCGCTGGCCCGAGGCACCGGAGGCGCTGCGGACGCTCGGAGCGGACTTCGGCGTCGATCTCGTCGTGTACAAGCGGCGGATCGGTCGGTTCCTGCTCTGGCGGGCCGGGCCCGCCGTGCATGCCGACGCGTGCTACATGGCATTGGCGTCCGATGACCTCGACGAGCGCTACACGTTCCGGCTCTTCCCCGACGGGCTAGGGAGCGGCATCGGCGCCGACGGGGTGACCCACACCCGGTTCCGCAGCTGGAAGGAATCGTTGCGAGACGCGACGTAGCACCGGGGCCCGCGTCGAGGTGGGGCCGGGCACGGCGGAGCTGGATCAGCTGCCGATGATCTTGTCCGGGAGTGCGTGCACGAGGATGCCGAGCCCGAGGCAGACGATCCCGGCCACGATCACCCAGCGACCGCGGCGCTCGCCCTGGTAGATCGCGACTCCGCCGAGCACCATCGCCAGGGGCCCGAGGAAGTAGGGGAGGATCCAGATCGCGAACCCGGCTGCAAACGATCCGGCGATCGCGGCCAGCTGGCCCGGCCGGAGCTGCAGGCTGCCGGAGCTCGGCGCAGGAGGGTGCTCGGTGCTCGGAGTGGGCGAAGCCATGCGGGCAGGCTAACGCCCCTCCCCACGGGGTTCCGAACGCCCGCGGATCGGTGGCGACGTGCGGTCAGGCCGGGCTGTCGAGCCCAGGGAAGGTCGGGTCGGCGGGGGCGGACGCCCGCTGGTAGGCGGTTGCGGATCGTTGACCCATCATCAGATCTGCGGCCACCGCAGCCAGCAGGGCCGGGACGATGAACCCGGGCCGGCCGGTTGCCTCCGCGACGAACACGATGGCCGCCAGGGGCACTCGGTATCCGGCGCCCAGCACCGCGGCGACGCCCACCACGAGGGCCAGGTGGTTGTCGAAGCCGGGCACGAGCGCACCGGCCGCCCGTCCGAGCAGGGCGCCGGTCACGACCAGCGGGATGAAGAGTCCGCCGACCCCGCCGCCGGACACGGTCGCGGCGGTCGCGAGGCAGCGCAACACCAGGATCGCGAGGAGCAGCCAGACCGCCCGGCGCGGCTCCAGGGCCCAAACGATCGTGCTGTAGCCGACGCCGATGGCAACCGGCTTGTGGGCGAGCAGGTCGCCGGTCCAGGCGATGAGCGCGAGCAGGGCGCCGGACGCCGCGACCCGGAGCCAGACTCGCGTGCTGCCTTCGATGGCCTTGGCTCGGCGCAGCAGCGCGCTGAACGTGCGCGCGACGAGTCCGGCGGCGAGCCCGAGCACGATCGCGCCCACGAGGTCGGCGGCGGAGAGCGCGGGGGACCCGCGGCCCGGGATCAGCGACGCGGTCCCGTGCACCGTGACGAAGGCGAGATAGCCGCTCGCCGACGCGACGAGTGCCGGGAGCAGCATCTTTCGGGCGAAGTCGTCCTGGTAGGGGACCTCGAGCGCGAACACGCAGCCGGTCGCGGGTGCCTTGAAGATCGCGGCGACGCCGGCGGCCGCACCGGCCACCATCAGGACCCGATGATCGACCGAGCGGAAGAACCGTTGAAAGCGGGACTCGATCGCCGCGCCGACCGACGCGCCGAGGTACAGCGACGGACCTTCGAGTCCCATCGCACCGCCGAAGCCCAGCGTGGCGATGGCTGCCGCCATGCGGGCCGGGAGGTCTCGGAGCTTGAGCTGCTTGGAGGAGTCGTGAAACGCCTGAAGGTACGCATCAGTGGTGCTGGGCGTCGTCGGGCCGAGCCACTGCAACGAGACGGCCGCGAGGACGAGGCCGATCGTCGGCATGAAGACGAGCGCCCACAAGGGCAGCTGCAACAGCTGGTCGAAGATCCGTTCAACCACGATGGTCTCGAAGAACGCGACGCCGAACCCGGTGATGACGCCCGTGAGCGCGGCCAGCATCAGCACCTGGCGCGAACGAACCGAGAGCGCGGCGATCACGGCTCGCTTCGCAGTGTTCCAGCCACGCGTGATCGATGTGCTCATCGGTGCTCCCACCCGAACGACCACGAGGGTTCCGGTGTCTCACCGGCCGCGTCGGCGAAGACTCCCAACGTGTGGACGACGACGCGCTGCTCCCGATCGGGGATGCGGGCGATGATCCTCGCGATCTCGCGGCGGCGCTTTCGTGTGACCGTGTCCACGACCGACCGGCCTTCACTGGTCAAGCTCACCAGCACCTCTCGGCGGCTCTCAGAAGCCTGGCGCCGGTTGATCAGGCCCTTCCCCTCCAAGCGGGTGCAGAGCCTGGTCGCGCTCGACGGGTGCACATCGAGCGCCTCGGCGAGCTCACCGAGATTGCGGTTGTCGGTCGCGAGCACGACCAGCGCACGAAACTGGGTGAGCGTCACCTGGTCCTCCACCTCGGCCACAGAACGGGCGGCGACTCCGACCAACGCTCGCGACGCGAGCAAGACGGCGTCGGTCAGGTTGGGGAGCGGCGCACTCATGGTTGCACCATACAACAGTTGTTATAAGCAACAGTTATGGCTGGGCTCCGGCCGCTCGCCGCGTTGACCGTGCGCTCGACGTGGGGAGCCTCGCGTTCTTCGTCCGGGGATCAGGGAGAACGCTCGGGATCAGAGGAAGCCGAGGTGGTTCGGGTGGTGAGGCGGAGGGCGGTGAAGCCGACGATGCCGCTGACCACGGAGGCGCCGAGGATCGCGACCTTCGCGTCGTCGAGTCGGACGCCGTGGTACGAGAGGCCCGCGACGAACAACGAGACGGTGAAGCCGATCCCGGCGACCGCGCCCGCGGCGAGCAGGTGCTTGAGCTGGACGCCGTCCGGCATCCGGCCGATCCGGAACCGGTGCGCGAGCGCAGCAGTGGTCACGATGCCGAGCGGCTTGCCGACCACGAGGCCGAGGATGATCCCCCAGGTGATCGAGCTGTTGAGCGTGCGGCTGATGCCGCCGCCGCCGAGGTAGACGCCCGCGTTGGCGAGCGCGAACAGTGGGACGATCACGAAGCTCGACCACGGGTGCAGGCGGGCCTCGAGCGGTTCGATGACCTGGTGGCCGTTGATCGGTCGTGCCGGGGCGAGCAGCCCGAGCACGACACCGGCGATCGTCGCATGGACCCCGGATTCGAGGACGCACACCCACAGGACGACGGCCGGCAGCACGTACAGCCACGGTGAACGGATCGGCAGCCGCTGCAGCATGAGGATCACGACGATCGTCCCCACTGCACCGAGGAGCCACGAAGCCGAGAGCTGTCCGGAGTAGAAGATCGCGATCACGATGATCGCCCCGATGTCGTCGACGATCGCGAGCGTCAGCAGGAAGAGCTTGAGGTTGGGGGGGACCCGGGAGCCGGCGATCGCGAGGACCGCGACCGCGAACGCGATGTCGGTGGCCATCGGGATCGCCCACCCGCGACCACCCGCCCCCCCGGTGTTGACCGCGAGGTAGAGGAGTGCGGGGACGGCCATCCCCCCGACCGCCGCGATCGCCGGCAGGCTCGCAGTACGTGGGTCCCGGAGCTCACCACGCACGAGCTCGCGCTTGATCTCGAGCCCGACGACAAAGAAGAAGACCGTCATCAGCCCGTCGTTGACCCAGCCCTGCAGGCTCTCGGTCCGGGTGAGGTCACCGATCCCTACCGTCAGGTGCGTCGACCACAGCCCTGCGTAGGAGGAGAAGGAGATGTTCGCCCACACCAGCGCGGTGATCGTGGCGACGAGCAGGATGACGCCGCCGAGCACCTCGACGTCGACGAACGCGCTGCCCACCGGCGGCAGGTACCGGCCCATCGGGAAACGGAGCTGGCGTCGGGACATCGACGCGACCCTAGGTGCGGAGCAGTCCCGAGTGGTGCGGAGCACTCTCCGCGTGGTGCCGCCCTCGAGGTTGGTGCAGGAGTTGGTGCAGGAAGCGGTGGGTGCTCAGGTGGCGTCGAACCCCGCTTCGTCGAAGTCCGGGCCGAGCGAGAAGACGATGAAGCCGGTCGACCACGGATCGACGTCCTCGCTCTCCGCGCTCAGGTGCTCGTCGTGGCCGAGCTCGGGCTGGGGGTTCGGGGCGTTCCGCATGGCCAGGTTCTCGGCGTGCTCCCGGAGCTCCTTGACCGTCTCCTTCCGGTCCCTTCAACCCATCTTCTGGGTAACTATCCCTTGACGTGCGGGGTGTCAGGCGACAGCGGCGACGAGCACGACCGCGAGCCCGATCGCTGCGAGCGCGCCGCCGATGACTTTCCATGCGGTCGGGCTGACGCCGTTGTAGTTCTCGTGGGTCGGCTTGCCATACCCGTAGCGGCCCACCAGGAACCCGGCGACCAACATGACCAACCCGAATCCGATGACTGCCACGACCCCAGGTTACGACCCAATCCCGCGCCAGGCGTTGGTCCCGGCCAAAGGCCCCGACCGGCGCAAAACCCCAACTTAGACAGTGAAGGGGCAGTCACCATCTTGTGCATCGAACATACGTTCGCTACAGTGCCCCGGTGGCCATCGCGGCACTTCCCCCGACCCATCCGCTCGAACTTCCCCGGCGTGATTCGCTCGCCCGTGCGCACCTGGACCAGGTGGCCCGTCAGGGCGCGCCGGTGGTGCTCGCCCGCGAGCGCGTGCTGGAGATCCCGGGCCGGCTTGGCGAGCTCCTGCCCGGTGGCGCGTTGCAACGGGGCACGGTGGCCACCGTCAGCGGCGAACCGGGCGCGGGGGTGACCTCCCTGGCGTTGGGTCTCGCCGCGGCGGCGACGGCTGCGGGAGAGTGGGCTGCGGCCGTGGACCTCACCGGCACTCTCGGTGGCCTCGCGGCGAGCGAGGCCGGTGTCGAGCTCTCCCGCTTCGCGGTCGTGCGCGGGGTGCCGGACGATCGCTGGGCAACGGTGGTCGCCGCGCTGCTCGACGGCGTCAGCCTGGTCATGGCCGACATCCCGCGCAACCTGCGCACCGCCGACGCGCGCCGGCTGGTCGCGCGCGCCCGGGAGCGCAGCACGGTGCTCGTGATGGTGAGCACCTCGGCGCGCGCCTGGCCCGCCGACGCGGCGTTGCGGCTGCAGGCCGAGGGCGGGGCATGGTCCGGGTTGGAGCTGGGCCATGGCGTGCTCGCACCACGCCGCGCTGCGGTTGCGAGCCGTTGGCCGTGGGATGCCGTCCGGCGTACGGACCGTCGACCCCCTCGCCCTGACCGGCTGACCACCGGCCGATCGACCGTTGAGCATGCACGCACCGGATGAACCCGGACGTTGAGCACCCGCACGTTGAGCCTGTGGTGCCCGGACTGGCCGGTGGTCGCGGCCCGGCGCCGGGGTGAGGCCCCCGACGGCGCTCCGGTTGCGGTGCTCGAGCACGGCCGGGTGCTGGCCGCGTCCCAGGAGGCTCGGGCCGAAGCGGTCGGGGCAGGACTGCGCCGGCGCGAGGCCGAAGCGCGCTGTCCCGGGATCACGGTCGTGGAGCTCGACCCCACCGCCGACGCCCGCACGTTCGAACCGATCGCGCGGGCGGTCGAGCAGCTCACCCCTCGGCTGGTGATCGACCGGCCCGGGGTCCTGGCCTTCCCGACCCGCGGGCCGTCGCGCTACTTCGGGGGTGACGACGGGCTGGTCACCCGGGTGCTCGAAGCACTGGTGCCCGAAGGCGAGCCCGACGCGCGCGTCGGGATCGCCGATGGCAGCTTCGCGGCCCGGCTCGCGGCCCGGCGCGGGACCGTCGTCCCACCGGGGGAGACCCCGACCTTCCTCGCGCCGTGGGCGGTGGGGGTCCTTGGCGACGAAGGGCTCGCCGGGGTCCTGTACCGCTTGGGTCTGCGCACGCTCGGCGCGTTCGCCGAGCTCCCGGCGCCCGCGGTCCTCGCCCGCTTCGGCCCCGGCGGCATCGGCGCGCACCGGCTGGCGCGCGGGGAGGAGGAGCATCCACCCGCGCTCACCGTGCCACCACCGGACCTGGTCGAGGTCTGCGAGATCGACCCTCCGGCCGAGCGGGTCGACGAGGCCGCGTTCGCGGCGAAGGGCCTGGCCGACCGGCTCCTGGGCCGGTTGGAGGCACGAGGGCTCGCGTGCACCCAGGTCGTCGTCGAGGCCGAGACCGAGCACGGTGAGCACGTGTCCCGATCGTGGCGCCACGAAGGCGCGCTCACCCCGGCGGCCTTGACCGAGCGCGTCCGTTGGCAGCTCGACGGATGGATCACCGGTGGGCTGGGCGAGCGCGCGGCCGCGGGCGGGAGCCTCACCGGCGGGCTCACCCGGTTGCGGCTCACGCCCGAGCAGGTGATCCCCGCGCGTGGTCGTCAGCTCGGCTTCTGGGGTGGCGATGCCGCCGCAGTCGATCGGGCCGCGCGCGTCTTCGCCCGGGTCCAGGGGATGCTCGGCCCGGAGCACGTGGTGACCCCCGTGCCCCAGGGTGGCCGCTCGCCCGCCGAGCGTGTGGCCTGGGTGCCGTGGGGTGAGCCCCGCGAACCGGAGCCGGCGCGTCCCATCGATCTGAGCGCGGGGGAGGTGCCGGCCTGGCCGGGCGCGGTGCCCGGTCCCGCGCCGGCCCGGGTGCTCGAGCCCCCGCCGCCGGTCGAGCTCCTGGACGGCACCGGACGGCCCATCACGGTCACCAGCCGCGGCGAAGCATCGGGTGCCCCCGCAACCTTGCGCGGCGACGCACTGCCGCGCCGCGGCGGCGCGATCACCGCGTGGGCGGGACCGTGGGCCCAGGACGTCCGGTGGTGGGATCGGCTCGGCCGGACCCGGCGCGTGCACTGGCAGGTGGTGGTGGGCGAGGTGGCCTGCCTCGTGCGCGTCGAGCGCGGCCACACCACCCTCGACGCCCTCTACGACTGACCACCCGGACGGAGCAACCGGGAGATCTCGGAGACCGTCGCCGGGAGGTCGTCGACGTCGTGCAGCGACATGCGGCCTACGTGAGGCGGACGGCGCGCCAGCAGAAGCAGCGCATCGGGATCTCGAGCTCGTCGCCGTGGTCCGCCGGGCCCCGGCCCTTCTTCGTCCCGTCGTCCGGCCCCGGCCGGCAGCGACGGCCCCTACCATCACGACCCATGACACTGGTCCGGGGAATCGACATCGCGGTGACCGCATCGGGTGCCGGCCCGGCGTTCACGTGGGGCCACGGATTTGCGAGCAGCGTGGAACAGGAGTCGAGCTTCATGCTCGACTGGGACCGCCTCGCGCAGCACCACCAGGTGGTGCGCTGGGACGCCCGCGGCCACGGGGAGTCGGGCGGTACCGACGACCCGGCCGACTACCGCTGGGACAACCTCGGCCACGATCTCCTTGCGCTGACCGACGCGCTCGGCATCGGATCCTTCGTCGCCGGCGGCGTCTCCATGGGTGCCGCAACCGCGCTGCATGCGGCGGTCGACGCGCCGGATCGGGTCACGGGCCTCGTGCTCGTGCTCCCGCCGACCGCGTACGAGACGCGGGCCGCCCAGGCGGACGAGTACACCCTCGGGGCCGACCTGGTGGAGGCACGAGGGGTTCAGGCGTACGTGCAGCGCCAGAGCGAGGAACCCGTGCCCGAGATCCTCGCCCCGATCGCGGACGTGTACCACTCCCCGCCGAAGATCGCCGACGAGCTGTTGCCCGCCGCGTTGCGCGGCGCGGGCAGCAGCGACCTGCCGGCTCGTGAGCTGGTGCGCGCGATCACCGCCCCGACGCTCGTGCTCGCGTGGGACACCGACCCCGGCCATCCGTTGTCGACCGCGGAGGAGCTGGTCGAGCTCATCCCGCAGGCCGAGCTCGAGGTCGCCGGCCAGCTGGCCGACGTGGTTGCGTGGACGGATCGGGTCGAGGGGTTCCTCGACCGCGTCTCCTAGCGGACTTCGCAGATCTCGTAGACGAGCTGCTTGCCGTCGGGGGAGAGGACGCCCTTCGCGACGGCCTGGACGGCGTTGAGCCACGCATAGCGTTCGTCGCCGGTCTCGTACAGCGGGGCGGAGTACGCAGGGGACGCGCCCGGTCCCTGCGAGAGGTCGAGTCGACCGTGGTACCAGGTGTAGATCAGCGCGCCGTCGTCGGTCTCGAGCAGGCCGCGCGCGTCGATCGTGCCGATCATGGCGGCGTTCACGGTCATCCAGTCCGCCGCGGCGGCGCCGCGGAGGCGCGCATTGAGGCGCTCACCCTTGACGTCCCATGACTCGACCTCGGCGATGACCCGCATCCCGGCCGGGGTGTCCGGGATCAGGATCGGGTCGGTGAGGGTGACCGTGGCGGTGCACAGTGGGATCAGCTCGATCGTCATGCCGTGATTCTGGCCCTCCCCGGCTACTTCACCCGCACCCTGGACGATGCGAACAGGTGTTCGATAAGGTGCCGGGATGGCGGAGTACGCGGAGCTGCACTGCCACACCAATTTCTCGTTCCTGGACGGCGCGAGCCACCCCGAGGAGCTGGTCGAGGAGGCCTACCGGCTGGGCCTCTCGGGTCTCGCGGTCACCGACCACGACGGGCTGTACGGGGTGGTGCGCTTCGCGGTCGCGGCGCGTCCGCTCGGGTTCCCCACCGTCTTCGGGGCCGAGCTGACCCTGGGCGCGGCGCACGCCCCCGAACGGGATGGCCGACCCGCCGGGGGAGCACCTCGTGGTCATCGGCGAGGGGCCCGCGGGCTACGCCGGGCTCGCCCGCGCGATCAGCGAGGCGCAGATGCGGGGGGAGAAGGGCGCGCCGCGGCTCACGCTCGAGCACCTCGCCGCCGCACCCCGGGAAGGGCGGGCGAGCTGGTGGGTGCTCACCGGGTGCCGGAAGGGCGCGGTCCCGGCCGCGCTCGTGCGCGACGGGCCGGCCGCGGCGGAGCACGCGCTCGGGCGGCTGACCGACGCGTTCGGCCGGGACCGCGTGCTGGTGGAGCTGTGGGATCACGGCGACCCGATGGACCGGCCGCGCAACGACGCACTGGCCCGCATCGCGTCACGCGCCGGGACGGAGGTGGTGGCCACGAACAACGTCCACTACGCGACCCCCGACCGGCGTCGCCTCGCGACCGCGCTGTCGGCGATCCGCAGCCGGCGCAGCCTGGACGAGCTCGACGGCTGGTTGCCCGCCGCGCCCTTCGCGCACCTGCGCAGCCCGGCCGAGCAGCTCCGACGCTTCGCCCGGTACCCCGGTGCGGTCGAGCGCGCTGCGGAGGTGGCCGCCGCCTGCGCGTTCGACCTGCGGATCGCGGTGCCGAACCTGCCCGACTACCCGGTGCCGGAGGGTCACACGGACATGAGCTGGCTGCGCGAGCTCACGGCGCGCGGCGCGGCCGTCTCCTACCCGTCGACGCATCCGCTGCACACGAAGGCGATGCGCCAGATCTCCTACGAGCTCGGCGTGATCGAGCAGCTCGGCTTCCCCGGCTACTTCCTCCTCCTCCACGACATCGTCGAGTTCTGCCACGCGAACGACATCTACTGCCAGGGTCGCGGCAGCGCGGCGAACAGCGCGGTCTGTTACGCGCTCGGAGTCACCAAGGCCGACGCGGTCTCACTGGACCTGTTGTTCGAGCGGTTCCTCTCCACCGAGCGCGACGGCCCTCCCGACATCGACCTCGACATCGAGCACCAACGCCGGGAAGAGGTGATCCAGTACGTCTACGAGCGCTACGGCCGGGACCGCGCCGCGCAGGTCGCGAACGTCATCACGTACCGGCCGCGCTCCGCGTTGCGCGAGATGGCGAAGGTCGCGGGCCTGTCGCCCGGGCACGCCGACGCGATCACCCGTTGGATCGACCGGTGGCGGTCGAAGGACGGTGCGTTCACGGACTTCCGCGACAGCGAGGACGCGCCGCCGGTGCCCGAGATGGTGCTCGAGCTCGCGGAGCAGGTGCAGGACTTCCCCCGGCACCTCGGCATCCACTCCGGCGGGATGGTGATGGCCGACCGACCACTGGTGGAGTGCTGTCCGATCGAATGGGCCCGCATGGAGGGCCGGTCGGTGCTCCAGTGGGACAAGGACGACTGCGCCGCGGCGGGGCTGGTGAAGTTCGATCTGCTCGGGCTGGGGATGCTCACGATGCTGCACCTCGCCGTGGACCTGATCCGCGAGCACGAGCAGATCGAGGTCGATCTCGCCACCATCCCCCAGGAGGACTCCGTCTACGCCCTGTTGAGCGCGGCCGACACGATCGGGGTGTTCCAGGTGGAGAGCCGCGCGCAGATGGCCACGCTGCCCCGGCTCCGGCCCGAGACGTTCTACGACCTGGTGGTGGAGGTCGCGCTCATCCGGCCGGGCCCGATCCAGGGCGGTTCCGTGCACCCCTACCTGCGCCGGCGCAACGGGGAGGAGGAGGTCACGTACCCGCACCCGGTCCTTGAGGACTGCCTGCGCAAGACGATGGGGGTGCCGCTGTTCCAGGAGCAGCTCATGCAGATGGCGATCGACGCCGCGGGCTTCACGCCGGGGGAGGCGGACCAGCTCCGTCAGGCGATGGGCTCCAAGCGGTCGAAGGCACGCATGGCCCGCATGCGCGACCGGCTCATGGAAGGGATGGCCGAGCGGGGGATCACCGGCGTGACGGCCGAGGACATCGCGAAGAAGCTCGAGGCGTTCGCGAGCTTCGGCTTCCCCGAGAGCCACTCCGTGAGCTTCGCCTACCTCGTGTACTCGAGCGCGTGGATCAAGCTGCACTACCCGGCGGAGTTCGTGGGCGGGCTGCTCAACGCGCAGCCGATGGGCTTCTACTCACCGCACACGCTCGTGCGCGACGCGCGCCGTCACGGGGTGGAGATCCTCGGGCCGTGCATCGAGCGGTCGCGCCGTGACTGCACGCTCGAAGCGCGCAGCGCGGAGGCCGGCCCGGTCGGTCATCCGCGGTCGGGTTGGCACGCGGACCCGTCGATCCATGCGGTGCGTACCGGGCTGCGGTACGTGCGTGGGTTGTCGAGCGCGCTGCTCGACCGCATCGACACCGAACGGGAGATGGAGCCGTTCCGCGATCTCGAGGACTTCACCCGCCGGACCGCCGCGCCGGTCGACGCGTTGGAGTCGCTCGCGACCGCAGGTGCGTTCGCGTGCTTCGGCGTCGACCGGCGGGCGGGGCTGTGGGCTGCCGGCGCGTTGCGCGACGCGAAGCCGACGACGCTGCCGGGCGTGGTGACGGGCATCGAGGCGCCGACGCTGCCGGGGATGAGCGAGGTGGAGGAGACCGCGGCCGACCTCTGGGCGACAGGCATGGCCCCGGGCCGGCACCCCACCGAGTTCGTGCGCGCGGAGCTCACCGCGCGCGGCGTGGTCACCGCGTCGGAGCTGCGCGACATCGAGGCCCGCCGCGTCGTCGAGGTTGCCGGGGTGGTCACCCACCGTCAGCAACCCGAAACCGCGAACGGAACCATCTTCATCAACCTGGAGGACGAGACCGGTCTGATCAACGTGATCTGTCCGGCCGGGGTGTGGAAGCGGTACCGGAAGGTGGCCCGGGTCGCGCCGGCGTTGCGGGTGCGGGGCCTGCTGGAGCGCCACCAGGGGGTGATCAACCTGCTCGCCCACCGGCTCGAGGCCCTGCCGCTCACCCTCGCCGACGCGCTGCGTTCGCGAGACTTCCGCTGAGCCGGCAATCCCTGCGGCCTCTTGCACCGTTCTTGCAGTGCCCCCAGCGGGTTCCCAGATCCCCTCCTCAGGATGCCCTCATGTCCCTCGGCGCCGTGCTGCGCAACAAGAAGACCTGGTTCATCGGCATCCCCGTCGTGCTGGTCGTGCTGGCGGTGGCGGGGCCGTTCGTCTACATCCACTTCATCGAGGGCGACCCGCCGGCGAAGCTCGAGCTGTCGACCGTTGACAGCTCGAAGGCGAACGGCACCAGCTCGTCGACCACCGCGACCGCCGCGTCGATCGACGGTGAGTGGAAGGTGTCGTCCGGGAGCGCCGTGCAGTACCGCGTGGGTGAGGTGCTGTTCGGCCAGAGCACGACAGCCGTCGGCAAGACGACCGCGGTCACCGGCTCCATGGACATCTCCGCCACAACCGTGAGCTCAGCGACCTTCAGCGCCGACCTCACGAAGGTGTCGAGTGACCAGACTGGCCGTGATCGGAATTTCCAGGGCCGGATCATGGACACGGCGAACTTCCCGAACGCGACCTTCAAGCTGACCGCGCCGATCGATCTCGGGACCATCCCCGCGAACCTGCAGCAGATCACGGTGAAGGCCACCGGTGACCTGACGTTGCGGGGCAAGACCCAGTCCGTCACGTTCGACATCGTCGCCCGTCGCAACGGCAACACGATCGAGACCAACGGGACCATCCCGGTGAAGTTCGACGACTACGGCATCCCGGCACCGAGCTTCGGTCCCGCCGAGGTCGAGGACCACGGCGAGATGGTCTTCCTCATCACGTTCAAGCCCGCCTGACCCCGCTCGAGATCTCCCCCAGACCCGCTTCGGCGCCGTCCGCGTGCCTCCCCCCGGCACGAGTGCGGCGCCGAAGCTGGTTCCGGGGCCCGGCTTCAGCGCAGCGTGGTGTGGACGACGAACGGTGCGTTGAAGTCGACGACGGACCTGCCGGTCCACTGCGGTTGGCTCGGCGGGACCCCGAAGCTGGGGATCCGGCGCCACCTGTTGGTCGCCGGGCTGTACGCGACCCCGGGGAGAGGCTTCGACAACGGCGTCGACGTGCCGTCCGCCCGCTCCGGTGCGGGGTTGAGGAAGAGGAGCTCGGTCCCGGTCCAGACGTGTCGGCTCAGGACGGTGGCGTCGATCTGTCCGGCGGGCGGCGACGGGGGAGCTGACGGCGTCGACCACGTCCGCGACTCGGTGTCGTAGACCTTCAACCGACCGTTGGGTTCGCGCGTCGCTCCGATGACCATGACCCGGGCACCCATGCAGACGATGCCTGGCTCCATCGCGTACGAATATGTGACGCCGGTGAGCGTGGGGCTCAGCTGCCAACCAGCGTCGGGTGCCGCGAGGTCGAGGAAGCGCAGTTTCGGCTCGACCGATCCGGCGTTCGGGCCGAGGCTGAGACCGTCCGGCTTCGGATCGAGGAACGGATCGTCGTCGACGATCTCCCGCCCGTCGTCGAAGTCGAACTTGGTCGTGAGCGCGACGAGCTGGTCGCCGCGTGTGCACGCGCTCCCAGTGAGCAGTGGTTCGCCGATGTGTCGCCACCGCGCTGTCGCCGGCGTGAATGCCCAGTAGCTGAGGGAGGGCCCGGTCTGACCCAGGTTGACGATGATGTCGCCGCGCTCGGAGCCGCCGACGACCGACGGTACCCATGCAATCCGGGCGAGCTTCGTCTTCACCGTGTCCCGCTTTGCCGCGGCTGGAAGCCCGGGCGGCGCCGCGACAGCCGTCCAGCCGCCGGTCCGGACGTCGTAGGTGGTCGCGGTGAATCGGGTGCCGACGGCGGCGCAGAGGGCGCCGTCGCCGCTCTCGTCGTCGAGCTGGTAGCTCGGGCACTCGATGCCCAGTACGAGCACGGTGTCTCGGCTCCGCGCCGCGACCGGGTGATAGGGCGGCGCGGCGAATGGTGATGACGGGAGCGTGAAGCTGTCACCGGTCATCACGTCGATGAGCGCTCCGTCATTGACCAACGCGCCGCGGTGCTCGCCCGCCGTGCCGCCGAAGACGAAGAGCCGGTCACCGGTCCACGCGGTCGCCGGCTCGGCGCGCATGGTCAATCCGTGCACGCGTGTCACGCCGGATCCGGTGACGGGTGCTGCGTGGGGCGGCGTCTTGGCCGAGCCGTCCCTCGCGATCTTCACAACCACGAAGATGCTGATGAGCACGAGCACGACGATCATCGCGAGCGCGAACACCCGCCGGAACGTCCAGGTGCGCGACACGGGATCCGGTCAGGTCGGGGAGCGGAGGCGGCGGACCTCGGCGCTGGGGTGCTCGGCGATGCGGGCGAGGTGGATCTTGATGTCGATCGCGAGCACGCCGTCGGGGCGGACGACGACCGGGTTGCAGTCGAGCTCGCGCAGCTCGGGCACCTCGTCCGCGAGCATGCCGACCCGCAGCAGCAGGTCCTCGAGCGCGGCGACATCCGCCGGTGGCGCGCCCCGGTAGCCAAAGAGCAACGGTGACGAGTGCAGGGAGCGGACGAGCTCCGCGGCATCCACATCCGTGAGCGGCACGAGCCGCAACGCGGTGTCGCGCACGAGCTCCGCACCGACGCCTCCCATGCCGAAGAGCACGAGCGGGCCGAAGCTCGGGTCCTCGGTGACGCCCACGATCGTCTCGATGCCTGATTCGACCATCGGTTGCACAACGACCCCACCGAGATCGGCACCCAGCGCGGTCGACATCGCCCCGAACGCGGTTCGAACCGCCTCAGCATCGGCGAGACCGAGCACCACGCCGCCCACGTCGGTCTTGTGCACGATCGCGCCGGCGCCGGCCTTGAGCGCGACCGGAAATCCGAGCGCTCGAGCTGCGGCGGCCGCCTCGTCCGCCGTGTCGGCGTGGCGGAGCGGCGCGACCGCGATCCCGAACGAGCGGCACAGGTCGGTCGCGACCTCGGGCGCGAGCCAGACGTCCTCGACGTGTTCCAGCGCCGTCGTCACCAGCGCGTGCGCCCGGCCTCGGTCGATCCCGGCGAGAGCCGGGACCACGCCTTCGGGTTGGCGCCGCCATTCGGCGTGGCTCGCGGCGCGGCCCAACGCGACCGCGGCCGCCTCCGGGAACGTGAACGAGGGGATCGACCGTCGGTCCTCGTCGGCCGATTGGAGGATCTCCGGTGCGTTGGCCCGGGTGAGGAAGCACGCCACGATCGGCTTGTCCCCGGCCGTGGTCGCAGCGGACACGATCGCCCGCGCGACGTCATCGGAGTCGGTGACGAGCGGTGGGACGAAGATCACCAGCACGGCGTCGATGGCCGGGTCGGCGAGCACGGTGCGGAGCGCGCGCTCGTAGGTGCCGGCAGTCGCGGAGGCGATCAGGTCCACGGGGTTCGCGGTCGACGCGTCGTCGGAGACGAAGGAGGCGAGCTCGGCCTGGGTCGCGTCCGAGAGGACGGGCACCTCGAGCCCCGCTCCGTCACACGCGTCGGACGCGAGGATGCCCGGGCCGCCACCATTCGAAACGATCGCGACCCGGCGGCCGGCCGGCAACGGCTGGTGCACGAGCACCTGCGCGGCATCGAGCAGCTCCGCGAGCGTGTCCACGCGCACCACGCCGGCCTGACGGAAGAGCGCGTCGGTCGCGACGTCTGATGACGCCAGCGCCGCGGTGTGCGACGCCGCGGCGCGCGTGCCCGCGTGGCTGCGTCCGCTCTTCACCGCGAGGATCGGCTTGTTGCGGCCGACCCGGCGGGCGAGGCGCGCGAACTTGCGCGGGTTTCCGAACGATTCGAGGTACAGGAGGATGACCTTCGTCTCCGGGTCGTGGTCCCAGAATTGCAGGAGGTCGTTGCTGCTCACGTCGGCCTTGTTGCCCATGGAGACGAAGCTCGAGACACCGAGGCCGAGGCTGGCCGCCTGGCCGAGCAGCTCGATGCCGAGCGCGCCGGACTGGGAGGCGAAGCCGATCTTCCCCCGCACGGGCCGGAAGGGTGCGAACGTGGCGTTCATCGAGATCTCGGGATCGGTGTTGACCACACCCATCCCGTTCGGCCCGACCAGGCGCATCCCGTGCAGTCGGGCCAGCTCGACGAGCTCCTGCTCGACCGCGGCACCGCCCCGCTCGGCGAAGCCGGCGCTGATGACCACGAGACCGTGCACGCCCTTCTCCGCAGATTCGCGCACGACGTCGGCCACCGACGTCGCCGGGACCGTGATGACGGCGAGGTCCACCTCGTCGGGGATGTCGAGCACGCTGGGGTAGGCCCGGATGCTCGCGACCGCCGTCGCGTTCGGGTTCACCGGGTACACGGCTCCCGTGAACTCGCCGGCCAGCAGGTTCCGGAACACCTCGTGGCCGATGGTCCCGGGCTGACGGCCCGCGCCGATCACGGCGACGGACCGCGGTGCGAGCAGGCGGCGGACGGAGCGGGCCTCGGAGATCTGCTCGCGTTCCTCCTGCATGGCCTGCGACGCGTCCGTCGGATCGATCGGAAACGTCACATGAACGACACCGTCGGCGAACTCCCGCACGACCTGGAAGCCCGCGTCGCGGAACACGCCGAGCATGCGCCGGTTGTCGGGCAACGTTTCGGCCGTGAACCGGCGGATGCCATGGGTACGCGCCACCGCGGCGAGGTGCTCGAGCAGGATCGTGGCGAGCCCGCGTCCTTGCTGATCGTCCTGCACGGTGAACGCGACTTCGGCTTCCGGCGCGGCGGGCGACCGGTCGTACCGAGCGACCGCGACGATGTCGTCGCCGAGCTCGGCGACGAGCGCCATGCGTTCTTCGTAGTCGACGTGCGTGAAGTGATTGAGCTGTCGCTCCGTCGGCGCCGAGACCGGCGAGAAGAAGCGGTAGTAGACCGACTCCTTCGACAGCCGTGCGAACAGACCGAGGAGGCCGGCATCGTCAGTGGGACGGATCGGCCGAAGATGGACCGTGCCGCCGTCCGTGAGGACGACGTCGGATTCCCAAACGGCGGGGTAGTGCTGGTCCACCGCGGCCGAGGGTAGCGTCACTCCGTGGCTCTCACGCCCTCTCCCGCGGCAGAAACGCCGCCTGAGCTGGCAACCCGGCCGGAGACGCCGCCGCAGGGGCTGACCGTGGCGGAGGTCGCGGACCGCACCGCGAAGGGCCAGACGAACGACAGCGGCGTCCGGACGAGCCGGACGCTGACCGAGATCGTGCGGGCCAACGTCTTCACCCGGTTCAACGCGATCCTCGGCACGATGCTCGCACTGATCCTCGTGTTCGGCTCACCGGCGGACGGCTTGTTCGGCATCGTGCTGGTGGTGAACGCGCTGATCGGGATTGTCCAGGAGTACCGCGCGAAGCGGACGCTGGATCGGCTCGCGGTCCTCAGCGCACCGATCGCGCGGGTCGTGCGTGACGGCGTGTCGACGGAGATCCCGGTCGAACAGGCGGTGCTCGACGACCTGCTCGACGTCCGCTCGGGGGACCAGGTGCCGGCCGACGGCGTCGTGCGCTCATCGGACGGTCTCGAGCTCGACGAGTCGCTGCTGACGGGGGAGTCGGACCCGATCCTCAAGGTCCCCGGCGACCAGATGCTGTCGGGCGCGATCGTGGTCGCGGGCCACGGCCGCTTCCAGGCCACCGCAGTCGGCGAAGACGCGTACGCCCGGAAGCTCGCGACCGAGGCGCGCCGGTTCACGGTCACGCACTCCGAGCTCGTCGCGGGCATCAACACCATCCTGAAGTACGTCACCTGGGTGCTCGTGGTCGTCGGTCCGTTGCTGTTCTTCCGCCAGCTCCAGGATCAGAGCCTGTCGAACGCGATCAGCGGTGCCGTCGCGGGGGTTGTGGGCATGGTGCCCGAGGGCCTCGTGCTCCTGACCAGCATCGCCTTCGGGCTCGCCGCGGTCACCCTGGCCCGGCGCAAGGTGCTGGTACAGGAGCTCCCCGCGGTCGAGGGGCTCGCGCGCGTCGACGTCGTCTGCCTCGACAAGACGGGCACGCTCACCGAAGGCATCGTCGAGTTCGAGCGGATCGAGATCCTCGACGCCGGGACCGACGAAGCGGTCGTGCGAGCGGCGCTGGGCGCGTTGAACCACGACGAGGGGGGCAATGCCACCCAGGACGCGATCGCCGGTGCGTTCCCCGCGCCATCCGGTTGGGAGCGGGCCGGGATCGTGCCGTTCTCGTCGGCCCGGAAGTGGAGCGCGGCGGCGTACGGGAGCAACGGGGTGTGGGTGCTCGGGGCGCCCGAGATGGTGTGGCTCGACGCGGCCGGCTCGGCCCGGCAGCGGGCCGACGGGCTCGCTTCGACCGGGAATCGGGTGCTGCTCCTCGCCCGGGGCGACGCCCTCGCGGGCGAGGAGCTCCCGACCGGGCTGCGGCCCATCGCCCTGGTCCTGCTCCAGGAGAAGGTGCGTCCCGACGCGGCGGAGACGCTCGCCTACTTCCACGAGCAGGGCGTGGCGCTCAAGGTGATCTCGGGCGACAACCCGCGCACCGTCGGAGCGGTCGCGCAGCGGGTGGGGCTCCCACTCGCGGGGGAGCCGGTCGACGCGCGCGATCTTCCGCAGGACATCGACGAGCTGGCGGACGTCCTCGAGGGTCACGCGGTCTTCGGGCGGGTCACGCCACAGCAGAAACGGGCGATGGTGAAGGCACTGCAGTCGCGCGGTCACGTGGTCGCGATGACCGGCGACGGCGTGAACGACGCACTCGCGCTGAAGGACGCGGACATCGGCGTCGCGATGGGCTCGGGAGCCGCCGCGACCCGTGCAGTCGCCCAGCTGGTGCTGCTCGACAGCAGCTTCTCGACCCTGCCCGGCGTGGTGGCGGAGGGTCGGCGGGTGATCGCGAACATCGAGCGGGTCTCGAACCTGTTCCTCACCAAGACGACCTACGCGGCGCTGCTCGCGATCGTGACCGTGATCATCGGCTGGCCATACCCGTTCCTGCCCCGCCATCTGACGATCGTGAGTGCTCTCACGATCGGCATCCCCGCGTTCTTCCTCGCGTTCGCGCCGAGCAAGGAGCGTTACGTCCCTGGCTTCGTCCGACGGGTGCTGCGCTTCGCGATTCCGGCGGGTGTGATCATCTTCGCCTCCGTCTCGATCACGTACGCGTTGGCGCGCAGCGAGGAGATCGGGACTCGTGAGTCGCGCACGATGGCGACCGTCGTCCTCATGGTGCTCGGTCTCTACGTACTCGCGATGCTGGCCCGGCCGCTCACGCGGTACCGGACGGTGCTCCTGGTCGCGATGATCGGGCTCTTCATCGGCGCGTTGGCCATCCCGTTCGTCCGCGACTTCTACGCGCTGAGCCTGCCTTCCCAGGAGACGGTCGCGATCGGTCTGGCGATCGCGACCGGCGGTTGCACCGCGCTCGAGCTCGGCATCCGCGCGGTGAAGCGCTGGATCCCGATGCAGCAGGACCTGGCTACAGCCAGCCCTTCTTCTTGAACTGGGCGTAGAGCAGCAACGTCGCGATGCCCATGGTGGCGAGCGCGATGAAGTAGCCGTAGTGCCAGTGCAGCTCGGGCATGAAACGGAAGTTCATGCCGTAGATGCCGGCGATGAGCGTCGAGACCAGCAGGATCGCGCCGTAGCTCGAAGTCTTCTTCATCACGTCGTTCATCCGGTTCGAGACCACCGCCAGGTGAGCCTCGAGCAGACCGGTCAAGAGGTCGCGCTGGGACTCGATGAGGTCCGCGATCCGCAGGGAGTGGTCGTAGACGTCCTGCATCAGCACGATCGACTCGGGGCCGATCCAGTCGACCTCGCGCCGCAACAGCGTCGCGATCACCTCGCGTAGTGGTGCGGCGGCGCGACGGAACTGCACGAGGCTGCGCCGAAGCGTGAACACCTCCTGGGGGATCGCGTCGTTGCGCACGATCCCGAAGACGATCTCCTCGATGTCGTCGAGACGCTCGTCGACCAGGTCCGTCACGTGGAAGTACCCGTCCACGATGACGTCGAGGATCGCCCACAACGCGCAACCGAGGTCGTCGTTGTTGCACTCGATCCGACCCCGCTCGAATCGACGCTCGACGTCGTCGAAGCTCATGGGCTCATCGCCCTCGACCGGTTGCCGTACCACGAGGTACCAGTCCTCGCCGAACACCACGTCGACTTCCTTGATGACGAGGTCGTCGTCCGTTGACCATCGCCGAGTGCACCGCGACGTGCCAGTGGTCGCCGTAGCGCTCGAGCTTGGTGCGCTGGTTGGAGGTCCGGAGGTCCTCCAACGCGAGGGGATGGATCGGAAGTGACTTGGCGAGCCGCGTCAGCTCCTCGTCGTTGAAGTCGACGACCTCGACGACGAGCAGCGTCCCCGGACCCCGTCGGCCGTCGGCGAGGTGCTCCGGATCGATCCGCTCACGTTCGGAGACGCCCTCGGTGTATCGGTAGGCCTCGATCATCGATGAGGAGCCTACGGCCGCCCGGTGTGCCCGACGCGCCGCTCGAAGATCAGCCCGGTGGTGAGGCGGCGCCAGTCGCGGGCGTCGTCGGTGCCGGTGTGGCGCCGCCGGTCCCGCGGGCGATCTTGGTCTTGGTCATCGAGTAGTGCTCGGCGTAGCGCTCGCGCTTGTCGGGCTGGCCGGGCACGTGGATGGTTCGGAAGTTCTCGACGACGTAGCCGTTCTGGCCGTGCTCGATGACCTTGGTCTGGCCGGCGGGCAGCGAGGGATCGTCGATGTACTGGGTCTCGGGTGGGATCGTCTGCAAGATGTGCGGACCTTCGGCCGTACAGCTGCGACCGGCCTTGTTGCCGAAGTACGCGACTGTGATCGAGCTGGAGCTGTAGTAGGCGCGGATCAGGACGCCCGAGGCGGAATCGTTCTTCCACTGGTTGTCGATGGACGGGTACTGCAACGTCGCTTCGCGTCCCATCGGGTAGCGGGACAGGTACAGCGAGTGCACGGAGTGCGTCACATCCTGGTAGCACCCGAAGAACGTCGCGTTGAAGACGGTCGTCGACACCTGGCTCACACCGCCGCCGATCGCGTCCTCGTCCTCGAGGTCGGCACCGATCTGGGGTGCCGGAACATAGCCCTTGGCCGCGGTGCGTTGGCCCAGCGCGGCGTTCAACGAGAAGGTGTCGCCGGGTGGGACGATCGTGCCGTTGATCGTGTCGGCCGCGCGATGGATGTTCGTCACCCGCGGCTGGCCCGGCGTGTAGTGGGTCGTGAAGCTCGACACGAGCTCGGTGATGTTCAGCTTCTGCGCCCATTCGGTGGTGCGGGCAGGCTGCACGTCGATGACGCTCGCGACGACCACGTGCTTGCCGCTCGCGATCTGTTTGCCAATGGAGTCGATGTCAACGAGCTTGCCGGTGACCGCCGGGACGACGGACACCGCGGTGCCGTTGATCGCGAACCCGGCGTCCTTCGGCGGTGTCTCGAGTGAGACGAGCTGTTGGCCGAACGCGGCGCGCAGCTTCAACGGATCCGTCTTCAGCACGAGCCGGGACTTCACGATCTCGGTCTGCAACGAGGGCGCGACCTGCTCGGGGGAGAGCAGCAACGGCGCACTGTTGACCGTGACGCGGATGGGGGCGGCGAGGATGCCGCGGGCCAGGCGCGCGGCGCGGTCGACGTCCTTGGCATCGACGGCCGGCGTCGTGGGGCCGATCGTGAGCTCGCCGGCGTCGCTCTTGCCCTGACCGAGTGCGTCGAGCACCTGCTGCCTGACCTGGGCCCGCTGGATGCCGATGCCCGACTTCGGCGCGATCTTGATCACTTGCGTGCCCTGGAACTGCAACCCGCCGTCGACGAGTCCCTTCCCGGTCTGCGCGACCCAGGCGTCGAGGACCGCGTCGAAGCGGCCGGGGTCGACGTCGACCACGAACGGGATGTGGTCGGAGCGGAACCGCCGCAACACGGTTCCGGTGAGCTGGTTGACGGGGTTGTGGCTTCGGCCGGCTTCACGAGCGGCCCGGACGCTCGCGGCGGCGTTGACGTGCAGGTTCAGCGCGGTCGGGTCCACCTCGAGCTCGGTGTCGCCGGCGCGGACCTTGATGGGTGTGCTGTCGAGCTGCGCGGCGCGCTGTTCGATCGCGGCGAGCGCTTCCTGCTCGGACATCCGGCTCACATTGATGTCACCGATCTCGACGCCGCGCAGCACGTGGCCGCTCTCGGTGATGCGCTCAGTGAGCGCCACCGCGACGACGAGGAGGATCACGCCGCCGATGACGAGCACGATCAGCATGAGCCGCTGGTTGTTCCAGGCGCGCTTGAGCGCGTCGCGACCGGGAGCTTCGAGGGGCGGCAGCGCCGAGCCCGGGCGCGCCGCGGAAGGAGGGCTCTCGACGGTCAAGGGGCGATAAATTACCTGGTGAGGGCACACTTCTTCCGGTCAGGCGAAACTGGTCGCTGCGACCGGTCCGGGTACGCTCCGGCTCGACCCGCCCAGGAGGTGCCGGATGGCCGTCGAGAGCCCGCAACGGAGTGCCGAAGACCTGCGCGACATGACGCGCCAGTGGCTGGCGGAGCACCTGCCGGCCGGATGGATGCAAGCCGTCGACGTGGGCGACACGGACACGTACGCGACGCTGCGAGGTGGCCTCGACTACGCCGCGTGGTGCATCGATTTCGGCCAAGCCGGCTACGCGACCCCGACCTGGCCGGCCGAGTACGGCGCGGGGCTCTCGCTCTCACCCGGCGACGCCCGATTCGTGAACGAAGTGCTCAACCGGTACAAGGTGCCGCGCCCGTACAACATCATCGGCATCGGCATGGGTGGCCCCACGGTGATGGCGTGGGGGACCGAGGAGATGAAGCACCGGCTGCTGCGCCCGCTCGCTTGCAACCAGGAGATCTGGTGCCAGCTCTTCAGCGAGCCGGGCGCGGGATCGGACGTCGCCGGGCTCGCGACGCGCGCGGTGCGCGACGGCGACGAGTGGGTCGTCAACGGTCAGAAGGTCTGGACGACGGTGGCCCATCTCTCGAAGTGGGGGATGCTGCTCTGCCGCACGAACCCGGACGTGCCGAAGCACGCGGGGCTTTCGTACTTCGTCGTGGACATGGAGCAGCCCGGCGTTGAAGTCCGCCCCCTGGTGCAGATCACCGGCGACGCCGAGTTCAACGAGGTGTTCTTCAACGACGCCCGGGTGCGCAACGACTGGATGCTCGGCCGCGAGGGCGACGGCTGGAAGGTCGCGATCACGACGCTCATGAACGAGCGGGTCTCGTTGTCCGGCGCGGGGTCGATCGGTGGCGATGCGGTCGGAGGGAGCGCGATCGATCGGCTCCTCGATCGGCACCGGGGCATCACCGACCCGCGGGCCCGTCAGCGGTTGGCGAGCGCGTATATCGAGAGCCGGCTGATCCGCCTGAACAACCAGCGCGCCGGGGACAAGCGCAAGACCGGTGCGGAGGCCGGGCCGGAGGGGTCGATCACCAAGCTGCAGCAGGCGGAGTTCAACCAACGCCTGCAGAAGCTGGCGCTCGACCTCGAAGGCGCGGGTGGCGTCGCGTGGGAAGGCGAGAACCTCTCGAAGACCACGCGCTCGGGTCGTTCGATCCAGGTCGACGAGCACGCGACCGTCGCGTTCGGGTTCCTGCGGGCTCAGGCGAACACGATCGAGGGCGGGACCTCGGACATCATGCGCAACATCCTCGGCGAGCGTGTGCTCGGTCTCCCGAAGGACCCGGACAACTCCCGGGAGCTGCCGTGGAGCGAGGTACCCCGCTCCGGCTAGCGGGAGTGCCAGCATCTGAATCGTGGACCCGACTCTCGAGCAGTACCTGATCGATCGCGGCGCGACCCCCGACGAGCTCCGTCGGGCCGAGACCGAAGGCTGGCTCACGCTCCTCACGATCGACCGGTCACTGTTCAAGGACGAGGCCAAGTACTCGCGGGCGGAGGTCTCGGAGCACTCGGGCGTCGATCCCGAGATTTCGTCGCGCTTGTGGCGCGCGCTCGGCTTCCCCGACGTGCCGGACGGCGCGTCGGTGTTCAGCGAGGAGTCGGTCGCGGTCCTGCGGACGTTGCAGCAGCGGGTCGACGCGTGGTTCCAGCGGCGCGACTCGACCGAGGACGCGGTCGAGGCGTTGGTCCAGCAGGTGCGCGCGCTCAGCGGGGGCTTTGCGCGCGTCGCCGAGGTGTTGAGCGACAACATCGTCGACTCGGTGGAGGCAGCCCGCGAGACGGGCCTCGACGACGCAATGATCGCCCAGGCGTATCTCGACACCCTCGAGTGGGACTCGCTCTCAGGGCTCTTCGACTACGTGCTTCGGCTCCAGATGCGCGACGCGGTCTGGCGCAAGCTCGCGATCGAAGAGACCCTCTCGACGCGCCCGATGCTTGCTGTCGGGTTCCTCGATCTCGTCGGGTACACCGCGTTCAGCCAGATCCTCGAGGACGACGAGCTGGGGGCGCTCGTCACCCGGTTCGAGGCGTTGACCCACGACACGATCGCGGAGCTCGGTGGTCGCCTGGTGAAGACCATCGGCGACGAGGTGATGTTCGTCTCGGAGTCGCCTGCGATCACCGCGCACATCGCGCTCCGGCTCACGGAGCGCACCGGTGGCGACAGCGCGCTGCCCGACGCCCGGGGCGGCCTGGCCTACGGGTCGGTCATCGCGCGCGAGGGTGACTACTACGGCTCCATCGTCAACCTCGCCCACCGGCTCGTCGAGCTCGCCTACCCGGGGACGGTGCTCGCCTCGGAGGACCTCCACGACGCGATCGAGGCAGACGCGTCGTTTTCCTGGGGTCGATCCCGGGACCGCAAGATTCGTGACATCGGCCGGGTCGGGACGTGGCCGCTGCGAGCCGGTGCCCCTGAGGTCGCGCGGTAGCGTTGGGGCCACATGAGCGACGTCACGACGCCCCTCCGCCTCCTCTCCGTCCACGCCCACCCCGACGACGAAGCGTCGAAGGGCGCGTCGACGGTCGCGAAGTACGCCGCCGAGGGGATCGGCGGCGTGCTCGTGTGCTGCACCGGCGGGGAAGAGGGCGAGATCCTCAATCCCGCGGCCGACACGCCGGAGACCCGCGCGAACCTCCACGAGATCCGGATGCAGGAGCTCCAGAACAGCGTCGACGCGATCGGCTACGAGAAGCTGTTCATGCTCGGATACCGCGACTCCGGCATGAAGGACTCCGAGGCGAACGCGCGGCCGGAGAACTTCGCAAATGCACCGCTGGACGAGGCTGTCGAGCGTCTGGTGCGGATCATTCGGTCCGAGCGTCCGCAGGTGATCATCACCTACGGCGACGACAGCAAGTTCTACCCACATCCGGATCACGTCCGGGTGCACGAGATCTCGGGTCCGGCGTTCGACGCAGCTGGCGACGCCTCGGCCTTCCCCGATTCGGGCGAGCCGTGGCAGCCGCAGAAGCTGTACTACACGGGATGGTCGGCCCGCCGGATCCGCGCGCTGCACGACGCGTTCATCGCCCGCGGTGAGGAGAGCCCGTACGCGCAGTGGTTCGAGCGCGAAGGGTTCGACGAGCATGACGACCGGTTCACGACGTTCGTCGAGGTGGGCGACTTCCTGCACATCCGGCGGGAGGCGCTGCTCGCGCACCGCACCCAGGTCGACCCCACCGGGTTCTGGATGCGGCTGCCGGACGGTGTCGTGCGCGAGGTCTTCCCGTGGGAGGAGTTCGTGTTGGCGCGATCGCTCGTCGACACCGGTGTGGCCGAAGGTGACACCGAAGACGACCTCTTCGCGGGGCTGCGCGCTCCGGCTCGTACCTGATGGCGCAGTACCTGAGCCAGGAGTGGCTCGACGAGACCCGCGCGCTGGCCGCAGGTCAGCCCGAGCGTCCCGGTGCATCGGCGCAGATGCAGTACGTGGTCAGCGGCGGACCCGACGGCGACATCAGGTACTACTGGATCCTCCAGGACGGCAAGCTGCTCGAGAGCGCGCTCGGTGACGCGCCGGCCGCCGACCTGACGCTGTCGATCAGCTATGCGGACTCCGTGAAGGTGCAGCAGGGGGAGCTCGACGCGAACTCGGCGTTCATGCAGGGACGGATGAAGGTCGCGGGCGACATGACGAAGTTCATGACGCTCCTGCCCCTCACCGCCTCGCCCGAGTACAAGGCCCTCCAGGGCCAGGTCCGCGCCCTGACCACCTACTGACTCCTCCCGCTTTCCCAGCCTTTCCCCGCTCGCGTCCCTCCGTTTGTGCCGTCAGCCGTCGTGGCGACGGGTTTGGGCACAAACGGAAGGGGGCTGGAATGGAGGTGCGTCGTGGACGCGGATGTCATCGCGGGACGCGTCGCAGCGGGACAGCACGGGCTGATCACCGTCGGCCAAGCGGTCGACGCGGGTCTCTCGCAGGACCAGATCGACCGGCGCGTGCGCACCGGGAGGTGGCGTCGAGCGCGGCGCGGCGTGTTCGCGCTGGCCGGCACGCCGGACACCTGGCATCAAGCGCTCCTGGCGGTGATCCTGAGAGCCGGGGACGGGGCCGTCGCCTCACATCTCAGTGCCGCGGTGCTCCACCGATTCCCGGACGCCGCTCGGGGACGTTCCCGAGGTCAGCGCGCGTCCGGGCTCGCACCCGAAGGTTCCCGGCGCCAGGGTCCACCGGCCGACTTCATTGCCGGACCACGACATCAGAGTCGTCGCGGGTCTTCCGACGACGTCCTTTGCCCGGACGTTGGTTGATTGCACCGGTCGGCTGTCGCTCGGTCAGGTCGCTCGTGCGCTCGATGCGGGTCTGCTTCGCCACGACGTGACGCTCTGGTCGGTGGAGCGCTCGTTGTCAGCGCTCGGCCAGGGACCCGGCCGGCACCCGTCGAAGCTCTGGACGCTGATCGGCGAACGGGGAGGTGAGACCAAGCTCGGCGAGAGCAGACCGGAGCTCAGGGTGTTCCGAGTCCTGAGGGACGGTGGACTTCCGACGCCGGTGCAGCAGCACTGGGTGCGAGTCGGCGGCCAGCGCTACCGGCTCGACCTTGCCTACCCGGACGCCAAGGTGGCGCTCGAGTACGACGGTTGGGAGGCCCACAGCTCCCGGCGCTCGTTCGACGCGGACCGCCGTCGTGATCGGCTGCTCCAGCTCGACGGATGGGTGGTGCTTCGCATGACGCCGGACGCCGGACGCCGAGATCGTCGAGGGCTGGGAGGGGCTGCGGGGGGCTAGGGGTAGGCGGTGCGTTGGAGGTCGCGGAGCGCTCGGTAGCCGATGCGGGTCGCGCCGGCGCGCTCGATCAGATCCACGAGCGACGGGTCCGAGCACAGCGCCGCGTGGTCCTCGACCCGCCCCGGCCAGTCGGGGTGGGACGCGCGCAGCTCGTCGGTGTCGACTGCGGGGTGGAAGTAGATCTCCGTGACACCCGCTCGCAGGTCCATCAATGCCCGCTCGATCGCCCGGCGTGACCCGACGTGGGTGTACACGAAGTGGTCGGGGGAGACGACGCCCTCCGCCGCGGCCAGCCGTCGGAACGGGAAGCCGACCCGCGCCTCGCTGCTCGCGCCCGCCATGCGCAACGGCAGCTGGAAGTCCACGGCGAGCTCGAGGTAGACGTCGAAGAACTCGGGGCGCAGCTGCAGCGTCCCCATGTGGCTGTCGAGGTGGCTCACGTCGAAGCCCCAGAAGATCGCCCGCTCGATCTGGGCTCGGCACTCCTTGCGCACCTCGTCGAGGTCGGCGTGGTCCCAGATGTCGTCCAGCGTCCGCGGGAACCCGCCGTCGCCGTCGAGCAAGCTTGGCGAGTGGGTGATCGGGCCCCAGCGGTACGTCTCCCACTCGGCGTTCAGCGTGAGGTGCACGCCGACGTCCTCGCCGCGGTACTGCGCCGCGGCGTCACGGGCCCACGGGCACGGGACCATGAGCGTCGCGCTCGTCGCGAGCCCTTGGCGCAGCGCGGCGTACACCGCGACGTTCGCCGACCGGGACGAGCCGAGGTCGTCGCAGTTGATGATGAGCAGCTTGGCGTCCGGGGCGTGTCCGAGTCGTTCGGCGAGGGTCGTCACGGCCAGCAGGCTACCGGCCGCCGGACGCGCGCCGACCGGAGCTCACCGCCGCGATCAACACGGCACCGGTCGGCAACGCTCGATGATCGCGGCCACGTCGACGCCGGACCGCAGGGTCCCGTACACGAGCGACGCCGCGTCGGGGTCGAGGCGCGACGCGCAGAACGCGTCGGCCGTGGCGGACGATCCGGCCCGGATCAGCAGCGAAGCCTGGAGTGCGAGCGCCATCATCTCGACGATCCGCCGGGCCCGCCCCTCGAGGTCGTCCCCGTCCGAGAGCGCGGCGTCGAGGCGGACACAGTGTGCGTCGAAGCGCGCATCGGCGCCGGACGCGGCGAGGATCTCCTCTCGGAACGCGTCGACCGACGCCGGCGAGCGACTCATCGCGCGCAGCACGTCGAGGCAGATGACGTTTCCCGACCCCTCCCAGATCCCGTTGAGCGGTGACTCCCGGAACAGCCGCGCCATGATCGACTCCTCGACGTACCCGTTGCCACCGAGGCACTCGAGCGCCTCGACCACGAGGCCGGGCTGGCGCTTGCACACCCAGAACTTGCCGACGGCCGTGGCCAGCCGAGCGAACGCGACCTCGTGCGGATCGGCGTCGGGTCGGTCCGTCGCGTCGTACGCCGCGGCGAGCCGGATGGCGAGCGTCGTTGCGGCCTCGCTCTCGACCGCGAGGTCGGCGAGCACGTTGCGCATCAACGGCTGGTCGATGAGGTCGCGACCGAACGCCTGGCGGTGCGCCGTGTGATGCGTCGCCTGTGCGATCGCTTGGCGCATCCCCGACGCGGCGCCGAGCACGCAGTCGAGCCGCGTGTGGTTCACCATCTGGATGATCGTCGGGACCCCCCGACCCTCATCGCCCACGAGCCAGCCCTCCGCATCGTCCAGCTCGATCTCACTCGACGCGTTGGAGCGGTTCCCGAGCTTGTCCTTCAGTCGCTGGATCTCGATCCCGTTGCGCGAGGCGTCGTCGCGCCGGCGGGGGACGAAGAAGCAGGACAACCCACCAGGCGCCTGCGCGAGCATCAGGAACGCGTCGCTCATCGGGGCCGAGCAGAACCACTTGTGTCCGGTGAGCCGGTACACCGCGCCCGAGCCGCCACCGTTGACCGAGACGGCTCGCGTCGTGTTCGCCCGGACGTCCGATCCGCCTTGCTTCTCGGTCATCGCCATGCCCGCGATCGCCCCGTCCTTGTCCGCGGCCGGGAGCGGACGTGGGTCGTAGATCGGGCTCGTGAGCCGCGGCTCCCATTGCGCCGCGAGCGCAGGGGAGGTCCGCAGGGCGGGGACGATGGCGTACGTCATCGACACCGGGCAGCCGTGGCCGGCATCGACCTGGCTCCAGACCATGAAGGCGGCGGCGCGGGCCACGTGCGCGCCGTCTCGTGGGTTGCGCCAGGGGCCGCCATGGAGCTCGTTGCCGATCGCCACGCGCATCAGATCGTGGTAGGCGGGGTGGTAGTCGACCGCGTCGATGCGGTGCCCGAAGCGGTCGTGCGTGCGAAGCCGGGGTGGGTTCTCGTTCGCAGTGAAACCCCACTCGATGCACTCCGCGGACCCGGCGCGCGTCCCGAGCTCGTGCAGCTCCGCGGCCGCCCAGCCCGCGCCATGACGAGGGAGAGCCTCGATGAGCGCGGTGTCCGAGCCGAAGACGTCGTAGTCCTCGAGCGGTGGAGGCTGGTTGAGGACGTCGTCCGCGCTCACGTTCGCATCCTGGTTACACGCGCTCGATGATCGTGCCCGTCCCGAGGCCGCCACCGCAGCACATCGTGATGAGGCCCAGCGTGCCGTCGGTCCGCTCCAGCTCGTGCAGGGCCGTCGTGACGAGCCGTGCACCGGTGGCACCGACCGGGTGCCCGAGCGCGATCGCGCCACCGTTCGGGTTCACCTTCTCCATGTCGGCCTTCACCTCGCGCTCCCACGCCAGGACGACCGAAGCGAACGCCTCGTTGATCTCGACGGTGTCGAAGTCCGCCATCGTGATCCCCGTCCGCCCGAGCAGGAGCCGAGTGGCGTCGATCGGGCCGGTCAGCATCAGCACCGGGTCCACCCCGACGAGGCACTGGTCGACGATCCGGGCGCGCGGCGACAGCCCGAGGTCCTTCGCCTTCGCCGCGGTCATGAGCAGCACGGCCGCCGCGCCGTCGGTGATCTGGGAGGACGAGCCCGCCGTGTGCACGCCATTCTCGCGGCCGACCGGCTTGAGCTTGGCCAACGCCTCGAGCGACGTCTCGCGCAGCCCTTCATCGCGGGTGACGGTGTGCGTGCTGTCGGTGGGCTTGCCCTCCTCGTCGACGTCGGGCGCTTCGACCGGCGTGACCTCGCGCTCGAACCGACCCTCCGCCCACGCTCGCTGCGCCCGCGTCTGCGACTCGAGCCCGAAGCGGTCGCAGTCCTCGCGAGTCACGCCCCACTTCTCGGCGATGCGCTCCGCGCCCTCGAATTGCGACGTCACCTCGTACCGCGCGAAGTACGACTTCGGCGTCGGGCGTCCGAAGTCGCCCCGTACCGCGGCCCCGAGTGGCACCCGGCTCATGCTCTCGACCCCGCAGCTCGAGCGCGACGTCGACGACGCCGGCCTTCACCAACGTGGTCGCGAGGTTGGTGGCCTGTTGCGAGGAGCCGCATTGGGCGTCGACTGTCGTGGCCGCGACTTCGAGCGGCATCCCGGCCGCCAGCCACGCGGTGCGCGCGATGTTGAACGTCTGCTCGCCGACCTGGCTCACGCACCCGCCCACGACCTGGCCGACCTCGTGGGGATCGAGGCCGGAACGGTCGATGGCGGCTCCCTGTACCTTGCCGAGGAGGTCGGCGGGATGGACCGACTTGAGCCCGCCGTTGCGGCGGCCGAGCGGCGTGCGGACTGCCTCGATGATGACGACATCGGTGTCTGCGAGCGGGGCCACGGGTCCTCCAGGGTGCTGGGCGAATTGGGGGTGATCGAGCCGCCGGACCGGCGTCGGCGATGGTACCGCTCCGCGACCGACGTCCTTCGGGCACAGTGATGGCCCCACTCGGTACCTCCGGAGGTCGTATGCGTCGCCTGATCGTTGCAACCGCGATGACGCTCATCGTCGTGTCGGTCGGGTGCGGCGGCGGCGGGTCGAAGGGCGCGACCACGTCGGGGAGCACCTCGACCAAGCCCGCGAAGACCTCGTCGACGACGGCGGACGGAGCCCCGGGTGGTGCCGGCTCCGGTACGACCGTGACCACGCGCGATCCGGCCTGCCACTTCGTGGGGGCAACCTCCGAGCAGCGCAACGGCCTCACCACCGAGAACCAGTTCCTCACGGCCGTCGACACGACGAGCGACGCGTGCACCGACCGGGTCACGTTCAGGTTCCGGCCGAGTACCGCGCCGGCGCCGAGCTACGTCATCGACTACGCCGACGGTCCGTTCATGAACACGGCCGGCACCCCGGTCAAGCCTCCGGGGACGGCCTACCTGCGAGTCCGCTTCCACCCCGCGTGGATCGTGGACGTGAACGCGCCGAACGCCCCGCTCACCTACTCCGGCCCCCACGTCATCGCGCCGACGGGGACACACGTCGTCCGGGGCCTCGCGCTCTACGACTCGTTCGAGGCCGTGGTCGGGTGGATCATCGGGCTCGACGGCACGCACCCGATCGAGGTCGATGCCGGGCCCGGGAAGGTGACGATCACCGTGAGCGCGGGGAGTTGAGCCTCAGCTTGCGCGCAGGATCACCTTGCCGAACGTGACATCGCTCGTGAGCAGGTCGTAGGCCTCGAGCGCATCGTCGATCGGCAGGATGCGGTCCACGATCGGGCGCACGCGACCGTCGTCGATGAGCGGCCCGACCTCGTCGACGAACCCGGCGACGGCCGCGGCCTTGTCCGCGATCGTCCGCGCCCGCAGCACTGTGCCGTGCACCGCGAGCCGCTTCGCCATGAGTGAGAACAAGGGGATGTCGACGACCGCGCCGGCCAACGTTCCGACGATCACGATGCGACCCTGCTTGGCGGCGGCCATGATGTCGGCGAGGACGTAGCCGCCGCCGACGAGCTCGATGGTCACGTCGACCGCGCCGCCACCGGCGGTGATGGCTTCGGCCAGCGCGCCCGGATCGAGCGGCGACGGCGCGAGCACGGCGTGGTCGAGCCCGAGCGCACGGGCCCGGTCGAGCTTCGTCTCGGTGCGCGCCGTCCCAGTGACCGTGCCGCCGAATGCCTTCGCGAGCTGGACGACCGCGGTACCCACGCCCGATCCCACCGCATGCACGAGCACGTGCTCGCCCTGGCGCATCCCGCCGCGGGTCCGGAGCGCGTCATGGGCCGTGACGAACACCTCGGGGATGCCGCCCGCCTCGACGAGGTCGACGGGCTCGGGCACTCGAGCGCAGTTGGTCTCGTGCACCACGAGTGCCTCGGCCTGTGCGCCGCCGCCCACGATCCCGAAGACTCGGTCGCCGACTGCGCGCGTGCGGACGTCCGGGCCGAGCGCGGCCACCGTGCCGGAAAACTCCATGCCGGGGATGTCCGCGGGCACGCCCCGCGGTGCCGGATAGTGCCCGGCTCGCTGCATCAGGTCGGCACGGTTCAGACCGGCGCCGGCGACCGCCACGAGCACCTCGCCCGGCCCCGGCTCCGGTGTGGGACGTTCCACGACCTCGATCACGCCGTCGCCGGGAAACACCACCGCTCGCATGGCGGCGACGCTACCTCCACATCTGGTCGCTCCGGTCCCCGCGCTTCGTGCCGCTCCGACGTGCGCTCCGGTAGGTTGCGGCGATGGCGGAGCTCGCGTTCGTCGACGACGACGGTGAGCGGGTCGACCTCGACCCGGACGACGCCGCGAGCCTGCTCGAGATCACCGGCGGGTTCGAGGCTGCGACGGTGTCGGCCTGCCCGGACTGCCGGAGCCGCGTGCTCGCCGTGGTCGCACTCGCCGACCTTCTGGACGCGGCGCCGCCGCACCACCGCGCGAACGACCTGCTCGCACTGGCCGACGACGCGCCGACGTTGCACTTGTACGTGGTCGACGGACGCGGCGATTGTGACCATCGGGCGTGGCGCGACCCGGGGCACGAGGAATGGCTCGAGGCGGTCTCGCCGGCCGGGCCCGCATTTCGCCGCCCCTGAGCCGCGCGACGGGCGGTGTCATCGGACGGGCTCGGACGACACCCCGAAGCGGGCCTGGTAGGGAGCCGCCCGCTCGCGCAGCTCGTTCGCGTCCAGGCCGGTGTCCGCCCAGCGGTACCGTGTGCCTCCACCACCTCCGTCACCGGGATGTTCGGTGATGAAGCGTCGCATGCGTGCTTCGGTCTCGGTGGTCAGCTCGCGGCCGAGCCGGTCGTAGAGATCGCCGATCATGTCGAGCGGGTCCGCGACGAAGGTCTCGAAGTACACGTCGACGATCTGCTCGGGTGGGAGGACATCCCGATCGCGGGCTTCCATCCCGCGATCCAGCCCCAGGAAGATGTCGTCCGCGTAGTCGGCCGCGACTTCCTCGATCGACGTCTCGTCGCTGGCCATGCCGCGCAGGTGCGTGACGAGCGCGCTCACGGACGCGACGACCTTGAGTGGATCGCGATGGGTCTGCACCACGATCGCGTCCGGGTACTCCGCGGCGAGTGCGTCCAGGCTCCAGAGGTGCGCCGGCGACTTGAGCAGCCACTGCCCGGCCGGATGTCCGGACTGGAGGTGCTGGAGGAACCGGCGGTGCCAGCGGTAGGCCGAAGCGAGGTCGGCGTGGTCGAGCAGCCACCGGTTGTACGACGGCACGCGGTACTGCGTCGGGAAGATCATGCTGCGGAAGTCGCCGGCGGTGATCCGGACGCATTCCTGCGCGAGCTGCGCGCCCATCGGGTGGAAGTCGGTGAAGCCGGGCAGGACCATGTCGACCAGGTCGAGGTTCGCCTGCACTTCGCCGATGCGCGGGTCCGTCTCGTAGGTCGCGGTCTGCGGCGCGGGCACCGGGCGGTCGACTTCCCAGGTCAGCGGGGCGCGCAGCAGCGGGTCCTGCGCGAGCAGGTCGTGGAGGATCGTCGTCCCGGTCCGGGGCTGGCCGACGATGACCAGGGGCTTGTCGATGGTGCCGTCCGCGACCTCTGGGTGATCGCGACGCCACGCATTGATCGCGAGCCGGTTGCCGAGGTAGCCGTTCACGTCACCCAGGGCGATCTCGACGCCGATGTCGTTCAGCCTGGCCTCGTTGACCAGCGAGTCGAGCAGCGTGTCGAGCCCTTCTGCCCAGGTCGGCTCACCGAAGTCGTCCTCACCGGCGAGCTCGATGGCTTGGTCGACCAGGGCGGCGCGGTCGAACCGGTCAGTGGTCACTGCTGCTCCAGATCGTCGATGGTGACGACTCGCGTCGTCACCGGGGGTGGGTCCGGGTTGTCCAGCCAGCGCAAGATCACGAACCCACGGTGCCGCCCACCGGTGTCGATCCAGTTGGCGACGTGGGGATCCTCGGCGGCCGCCACGACGCGCACCCGGCCGTCGGCGTCGGGCACCGCTCCCGAGCTCGTGATCGAGCTGCGGCGCCGCCGGGGGTCGATGCACTCGTGCCAGATGTTCTCGAGCGTGACGCTCCAGTAGCGGGTGTCCGGTGGCTCGAGCTCGATGACCAGCGCCTGGTCCGGCGCCAGGCGGAACGTGCCGATCATGTAGAGGTTGTCCGGTGTGGAATCTGCGGCACCGAGCTCCGCGGCCTGCGCGGTGACGAGCTCGTTCGGCTGGTCGAGGAGCTCCGGCTTGATCGTCTGGTGCAGGGTGGTCAGCTTGGCGATGGTCCAGGCCATGCCCGTCATCTGTTCGCCGACCAGGGTGTCGGTCGGGAGTGGGGGCCGACCTACGGGATCCAGCGGCTCGATGCCGAGCGACGCAGGCACCTCGGCCCGGCGATCCCCGATGTACTCGCGCACGACGAGGGCCGACGCGTCGACCGGCATCGCGACCCACGGATCGCCGGCGAGCTCCGCGTCCGACGGACGCTCCGGGGCGAGCACGAACGCGAACGCGCCGTCGGGCGTGAGCTGCAGGTCGTAGTCCGACACGTAGGCGGCCATGTGCCGGGGCGTGAGCCCGGCGCCGGCGAGCACCTGGAACCCGAGGTACGCGGATGTTCCGCGTGCCCCGTGCACGCGGTAGCGGTGATGGCCGTCGATCATGGCGAGGGAGTACTCGCCGTCCGGGTTCGGGCCGCCGATAAGGCGTACCGGGCTGTTCATGTTGAAGAACCAGGGCCACTCGGCATCGACGTCGAGCGACAGCTCCGAGCACAGCGCGGTCGCGCGACCGAGCACGCGCAGTCCTTCCAGGAGCTCCAGCTCGGTCTCCGCCTGCGTCTCGATCGACAGCGTCAGGTCGTCGAGCATCCGGCGCACGAGCTCCCAGCCCGCGATCGTGCGCGGCGCGCCTTCGACGAACGTCATGACGAGTCCTTTCTCCGACGTGAGCGCGCCGCGGGTGCGACCGGCACGGGTGCCGGGGTGATCGTCACGGATCCCAGGATGTGGTCGATGAGCGAGGGCAGGTCGGTCGAGCCGTCGGCGGCGACCCAGTCGTCGAGCGCGAGGCGGATCGCGGCCATGACCGAGCGCGCCAAGGAGCCGGGGCCGAGGATCGTCGGTTGCGAGATCGCCGAAGCGCGGCGCAACGATCCGCGCGATTCGCGTCCTCGTAACCCAGGTAGACCTGCAGGGTCCACGCGCTCAGCACCGCGGACGAGCGCGAGAGCTCCGCCTGCACGAGGATCAGGTCCCGCAGCTCCCCGTAGCCGAGTGCGAGCTGTGCGAACGCGGCGCGCACGGCGTCGAGTGGTTCGAGGTGCGGAGGCTGGCGCTCGAGCTCGTCGGTGATGCAACGGAGCCAGACGCCGGCGAACCCTTCGGCCACCGCGCCTTCTTTGGTGCCGAAGTACCGGAAGAACGACGCCCGCCCGACGTCCGCGGCCGCCGCGATCTCGTCGACGGTCGTCCCGGCCACGCCCTGGTGGAGCACCAGGCGTGCTGCCTCGGAGGCGATGCGTTGACGGGTCGCCTGTCGCTTCCGGTCCCGGAGGCCCTCGGCGGCAAGATGAGTCATCGTCTCAGATGATATGGAGTCTCACCTCAGGCCGACAACCGCGCCGGGCTGCTCGGGGCCGTCGGAGCGCCGGATCAGACGCCGGTCGCCAGGAGTGCGTCGAACGACTCGCGCAGGCACTCGACGAACGCCTCGGGATCGGTGAGCGCCGCGGGGTCGGAGTGGATCCCGAGGCAGAGGTGGCCGCAGTACGAGAGCGCGGTCACGTTCACGGCGCAACCGCTGCGCGGTCCCATCGGGTAGCTCGCGGTGATCCGTGCGCCGCCGAGGTAGAGGTCGATCGGGCTGCCGCGCAGGTTGGAGGTCGCGAAGTCGACGGACTTCGTCTGGTTGCGCAGCAATCCCACGATCACGGAGGTCGGCAACCCCGCCGCGAGCGCGGCGAAGCTGTCCGCCGCCGCGAGCGCGGGCTCGTGGCGGACGTTGGTGATGCTGTCCTTGACCCGGGAGAAGCGCTGCGCCGGTTCCTTCGGGATGACCGGCACGACGACGCGGGTCGGTACGAACTGGTTCCCCGCGTGGTTGTCATGATCCACGCGCGTGCTGATCGCCATCGCCATCCGTAGCTCGTCGACGGGGAGCCCGAGCCGGTCGTGGTACAGGCCGAGCGCGCCGGCAACCCCGGTCACGAACACGTCGTTGATGCTCCCGCCGAGCGCGTGTGCCGCGGCCCTCGTGTCCTCGAGTCCCACCGTAACGACGTCGTACCGGCGACCCAGTGACCGCGTCGCGAGCAGTCGTGACTTCGCCCGCCCCGCGATCAGCACCTGGCGGCGCAGCGACGCCGCCATCCCGATCACGTCGTGCGCGCGCCCCGGCACCGCCATCGGGTGGAGCGCGATGTCGGCGCCGGTTGTGACGCCCTTCGCGCGCGATGCTCAGGTTCCGGGTCCAGGCGAAGCCGAGCGCGTCGCGCAGCACCGTCATCGGTGAGGCGCGCTCGAGGGGGTCGTCGATCAGGTCGTGCAGCTGGCGCGCGTGCTCTTCGTCGGCGAGCTCGCGGACCGTGTCGTGCACGTTGGGGACCGGGTCTCGTTCGAAGTCGACGAGACTGAGCGAGAGCTTCAGCCCGCCGACTCCGTCCGTGACGGTGTGGTGCACGCGTTGGAGCAACGCGGCGTGCCCGTCCTCGAGCCCCTCGATCACCGTGAACTCCCAGAGCGGCCGGGACCGGTCGAGCGGGGTGGAGGAGAGCGTCGCGGCGAGATCCAGCAGCTCGCGCAACGAGCCGGAGCCCGGGAGCGCAACCCGACGAAGGTGGTAGTCGAGGTCGAGGGTCGGATCCGTCCGCCACTCGGGGGGTGCGAGGCGCATCGGAGGGCTGACGACGCGCTCGGCGAGGCGTGGGAGCGACACGAGCGCCTGCTCGATCTTGCTCCGGAGCCGGGTCGCGTCCGGCACCTGGTCCAGCAGGGTGAGGTTCAAGAAGTCGGACCGCAGGCTCGGATCCTTCTCCGCGGCCCACATGATCGCCTCGCTGGGCGACATCCGGTCGGTCACCAGTCGCTCCCCGAATCGCTCACGTGGGATACCTCCGCGCCTCAGCTCGAGGGAAGCCTGCGGTGAGGATGGTACCGATGAAAGCCGGTCGCCCGGCTCGAAACCGCGCTCAGCGGGCGATCTTGGTGCGCTTGAACTCGTTGAGGCGGGTCCACGCCAACAGGTCGAGCGCCCGGAGCAGGTCGTCGGCGCGGCCTCGCTCCATGAACCGGATGAACACTGCCTCTTCGCCCTCGATGTAGGTCGGAACCCCGAACACGGCCCAGCGCTCGACGGCCTCGGTGTGCTCCGCGGCCAGGGTCTTGAGCGGGCGACCGCTCCACACCTCGTCACTCACCGCGTCCACGTCGAGGCCTACCCGCTCGATGGCGGCCTGCACGACCTCCTCCTTGCCAAGCTGCAGACCGTGGTCGTGGCGCTGCGCGAACAGCTCGACGTGGGCCTCGAGGAACTTGTCGGGGAAGTTGTCCCGTACCGCGATGCCGTAGAGCAGCGCGGTCGTGCCGGTGCCCCACTCGCTCGGGTCGCGCTCCCAGATCGGCGTGCCACCTTCCTCGACGTGGATCTGGTCGAGGGAGAACGCCTGGAAGTGCACATCGAGATCCGCTCCGTCGTGCAGGGCGTTGATCAGCGCCTCGTGGCCATTGCGGGCGAACGGGCAGCGGTAGTCGAACGTTGCGGCGATCTGACGGGGCACGGCAATCCTCCGGTGAAGCGGCCTGTGGCCTGCCCCCGGCTGGACCCGTGGCTGGTGTTCAACCGGGGGAGACCTTCGTACTGGAGGATAACTCCGCTTTGGTGGATCACATTCCGGCGCAACGGTCGCGGTCAGCGCGCCCGATAGAAGCCCCGAACCGCGCGGCCGAGCGCGAGCCCGACGAGTGCGCCGGCGACGACATCCGAGGAGTGGTGCATCTTCACGTAGACCCGGCTCCCGGCGACGACCGTCGCGAGCGCGTACCAGAGCGGGTCTGCGCCACCGGTCCGGGCCAGGATGGTGGCGGCGGTGAACGCCGCGGTCGCGTGCCCCGAGGGGAACGACGACGTGATCGGGCGGCGCATGCCGTAGGGCAGCGGTCCCTCGGCGATCTCGTGCTCGGGCCGGACCCGGCGGAACAGGGACTTGATCGCCCCGTTGGTGAGCACCGACTCGAGCCCCATCGTGGCCGCGAACTTCAGCGCGAACGGGAGGTCGCCGCGCTTGAGCGAGCGCAGTCCGGCGATGCCGAACCAGAGGAGGCTGTGGTCGGCCGCGCTCGACAGCGTGTACATCGCCCGGTCGAGCACCGGGTGGCGGATCCTCTCGAGCGACGCGGTCCACCGCGCGATCGAACGCCTGCACCGATGGGTACTCATCGGGACTCGGAAGCTGGACGGCCGGGGCCATCGGAGGAGGGTACGCGGTCAGGCGGGGGTGGAGGCCAAAGGGAGAGGCGGCGCCAGCACCGTTCCCGGCCCCATCAGCTCCGCGGCGAGGGCGGGGTCACCACCGAAGGCGGGGCAGTAGGCCTGATAGGTGCAGGAGTTGCACAGCGGTCCGGTGCGGGGCCGGAAGTCGTCCCGCGCGCAGGAGGACTGGATCGCGGTCCACAGTGCCTGGGTCTTGCGGGTGACGCCGGTGACCGACTGCTCCGACGGCACCGCGATGATCGCTTCGGGCTTCGAGAGGTAGAGGAGCTGAACGCGCACCGGTCGCTTGCCGAGCATCTGCTCGACCATGAGCGCGTACATGTGCACGCCGGCGAGCCGTTGCAGCTCGTAGCGCTCGCCCGGCACCGCACCGGTCTTGTAGTCGGTGATGACGAGCTCGTCGTCCTCCACCAGCTCGAGCCGGTCGATGATCCCGCGCAGCTCGACCGAACCCACGGTCGCGGCGAGCCGGAGTTCGAGGCCGATCGGCCGGACGGTGGTCGGGTCCTCCAGCTCGAAGTAGCGGTGCACGAGCGTCTCGGCCTCGGCGTGGAAGACGTCCCACTCGGCCTCCGTCAGCTCGAGCTCGGTGAAGTCGGGGTCGGCGGCGAGATCGGCTCGGGCGCGGCCGAGATCCTCGAGCGCGGCGTCGATCGTCCGGTCACCCGGGTTGCGCAGCATGAGGAGCTCCAGGGCGCGGTGCACGAGGGTTCCCTTGCTCGCCGGGGCCGAGGGAGGCTGGGGGAGCCGGTCCAGGTATGAGAACTTGAACGCGAGGGGGCAGCTCTTGAATGCGCTGAACGAGCTCGGCGACAGCCCTCGCGGCAGTCCTACTCCCATGTCCCGAGGGTACTCACGGGGTGGGACACCGACGCGGAGGCCTCAGCCCGTGACGGCCAGGTCCACGACGATCGGGCGGTGGTCCGAGCCCTTGCCCCGTCCCTCGCGGACGTGGAGGGCGACGAGCGGTGGATCGGCGAAGAGGTGGTCGAGCGCAAGGGGCGGGACCAGGTGCCGACCGTTCGGCCAGGTTGTGGCGAGGGGGCGGCCGACCGACTCGTGCGCGTCGCGCAGGCCGAGGTCGAGCAGCTGGTGGAACCAGCGGTTGTAGGGGCTGGCGTTGAAGTCCCCGACGACGAGTCGCGGGCGGGGGAGCCGGCGGGCGATCCCGGTGATCGAGCGTTGGGCCCGTCGGTTGCGCTCGAAGGTCTCGAGGGGCGCGACGAGGTGCACGCCCGCGAGGTGGACGGCGCGCCCCCGAGCTCGACGGTTGCCGTGATGATCGGCCAACCGCCTGCGTGATGCACGACGACGTGGGTGAGCGGGTGGCGCGACAACATCACCATCCCGCCCGGATCCTGGCGCACCGACTTCACGAAGAAGGGATGCGTCCGGAGCAGCCCGCTCGCCGCAATCGCCTTCCACCATGCGGGCGTGATCTCTTCCATCACGATGACGTCGGCGTGCGTGTGCCGCATCTCGGCGAGCAGCGGCCCGTGATCGAGGTTGTCGTACCGCACGTTGGCGCTCGCGATCCGCACCTTCGGCCCGTGCATCACCGCCGGCGTGACCGCAACGGTCCGGAACGTCGGCGGGACGACCCACACGAGGTGCGCGATCACGATGACGAGAGCCGTGAGCGCGAGGGGCCAGGCGCGGAAGCAGAGTGCGGCTACCGCGATCGGATACGCGGGGAGGAAGAGCCACAGGGTGTACGAGTTCGCGAGGAAGAAGAGATGGTCCTGGTCGTACGCGGTGACGTGCGCGACGACGACGGTCAGCAGCCCCAGCACGACGAGCCACACCGGAAACAGCAGAGCGTGACCGACCCACCTCACAACGCGGCCCTCTGATGAATGTTTCACTCCGTCGCAACCTTTTGGGCGATTGATCTACGAACGACTTGGTGAACGTCGTGCACTATGTGCGTGAAGGAGGCATTGTGCCTCCCGATCCCGCTTCACGTACTGCTGGCGTCTCGCGCGCCTCATCGGGGAACGGAGTCCCAACTGCAAGGGGAATGGAGTCCCGCACATGCCGATCCGTCGTCAGCGCCAGACCGCGCGAGCTGAGTGGCGCCGTGGCACCGGTGTCCGAGTCACGCTCGTCATCGTGGTCGTGATCGTCCTTGCGGCGCTGGTCCCGCCCCACGCGTTCGCCGCGGCGCGCCAGCGGCTCATGGAGAACGGATCGACGATCTCGATCCGCTCGGGGGACGGGTGCAAGATCAGAACCGCCCCGCCCGCGACCAACCATCAGCACCTTCGGAGCTTCACCTGCGGGTACACGAGGACTCCGGGCGTGCCCCCCTCGATGCCGCCGGCCGCGCGGGTCGAGAGGATGTACAGAGGCGACACGCTCCAGATCGTCTCGGTGGACGGCTGCGAGCTGAAGACGGTGCCACCCACGAGCGAGCAGCTCTACCTGCGCAACTTCAGGTGCACGATCCAGGGCACGCCGGTCACGCGCCAGCGGGCCACAGGTCAGCCGCCCACCAGCGTCACGGGCGGCGCGACCTGGCGGGAGATCTGGGCCGACGAGTTCACAGGTACGAGAGTCGACGCGGCGAAGTGGAACATCGGGAGCAACTCGAACTTCGGATCCAGCAACGACGAGGACGAGTGCTACAAGACGGCGAACGTCACCGAGGCCGGCGGCACGCTCCGCCTGACCGGCAAGCGACAGACCGTCATGAGCTGTGGGCCGAACCCGGGTGGTGGCAACGCGTACTACTTCACCTCGGGTCTCGTCACGACGCGCGCGCAGTTCGGCGGGTTGAAGATGAAGTTCAAGCAGGGCTACGCCGAGGTGCGCATGCGCGTGCCCCGGGGCAACATCTACTGGCCCGCGTTCTGGTTGGTGGCCCCGGGCGACGGCTCGGCGCCGGGCTGGCCCGCGTACGGCGAGATCGACGTCTCCGAGATCTACGGATCCCATCCCGACGTCAGCGAGAGCAACTTCCACAAGAGCGGGGGTGACATCGGTGCCGGGGTGGGCAACGTCAACCGGCTCGGCGCGACCAGCACCGGGATCAACATCAACCCGCCGAACGCGTTCGTCGCCGGCGGGACCCAGGCGTGGCACACCTACGGGATCGACTGGACCGCCGGTCGCCTGGATTGGTACATCGACGGGGTCAAGGTCCGCACGTACAACGCCCTGAACGCGGCCGACATCCGCGGGTTGTCCTACTCCCACTCCATCATCTTGAACCTGGCGTTGGGTGGTGCCGGTCCGCAGGACGAGGGCTACAGCGGCCGCGAGTCCGGTGGGACCTACCGCAACGGGAACCTCGTCGCCGACCTCCCCGGGACGATGGAGATCGACTACGCCCGGGTCTGGCAGCGGTAGCGGGCCGCCCGGGTAGCGTCGCGGCCATGAAGGTCGACGGGGGACTGGACAGCCGTTCGCTCGCGGACGTCGGGCGCACAGCGAAAGAGCTCGAGGACGTCGGGTACGACGGCGCGTTCTCGGCCGAGACCGCGCATGATCCGTTCTTCCCGGTGCTCATCGGCGCCGAGCACACGAAGCGACTCGAGCTCGGCACCGGCATCGCGGTGGCGTTCGCACGCAACCCGATGATCATGGCGAACATCGGCTACGACCTGCAGGCGTACTCGAAGGGTCGTTGCATCCTCGGTCTGGGCAGCCAGATCAAGGCGCACATCGAGAAGCGGTTCTCGATGCCGTGGTCCCACCCGGCGCCGCGCATGCGCGAGTTCATCCTGGCGATGCGCGCGATCTGGGCCGCGTGGAACGACGGCGAGAAGCTCGACTTCCACGGCGACTTCTACCGCCACACGCTCATGACGCCGTTCTTCAACCCGGGACCGAACCCATACGGCAGCCCGAAGGTCTTCCTCGCCGCCGTGGGCGAGAAGATGACCGAGGTCGCGGGTGAGGTCGCGGACGGCATCCTGCTGCACGGCTTCACGACGGAGCGATACGTGCGCGAGGTGTCGATGCCCGCCCTCGAGCGTGGCTGGACCGCCGCAGGCAAGGCGCGCGACCAGTTCGAAGTGACCGGTCCGATGTTCATCGTCACCGGGACGACGCAAGAGGAGATGGACGCTGCGCGCGTGGGTACGAAGCGCCAGGTTGCGTTCTACGGCTCGACGCCCGCGTACCGCGGCGTGCTCGAGCTGCACGGCTGGGGTGATTTGCAGACGGACCTCAACCGGCTGTCGAAGCAGGGTGAGTGGGAGGCGATGGGCGAGCTCATCACCGACGACGTGCTCGACGCCTTCGCGGTCATCGGGGAGCCGGAGGACATCCCGAAGCTGATGCTCGCACGCTACGGGGACCTGCTCGACCGGATCTCCTTCTACGCGCCGTACCAGTCCGACCCGGAGCGGTGGAGCCGGATCTTGGCCGGCTTCCACACCGGGACGTGAGCCACCGAGGTGGACCCCGCCAGACCTCAAGCCCGCTTGAGCTCTGGCCGGTAGCGTTGCCGGTGTGGATCTCGGCAACGAGCTGACGATCGGAGCCCTGAGCGAGCGGACCGGTGTCGCGACGTCCGCGCTGCGGTTCTACGAAGCCGAAGGGTTGCTGCACTCGACGCGATCGGACGGCAACCAACGGCGCTTCGCGCGCGATGCGCTCCGGCGGGTCTCGTTCATCCGGGTCGCACAGCAAGTCGGTCTCAGCCTCAACGAGATCCGCGACGCGCTCGCGTCGTTGCCGGATCGCCGGACCCCCAACCCGCGGGACTGGGAACGGCTCTCGAACTCGTGGCGGCCGCGGCTCGACGCGCAGATCGCGATGCTGGAACGGCTGCGCGATGAGCTCGACGGGTGCATCGGATGCGGTTGCCTCACCCTCAAGGTCTGCGCGCTCTACAACCCCGACGACCAGGCTGGGGCGCGCGGTGCGGGCCCGCGCTACCTGATGGGTGATCCGTCAGTCGGTGGTTGACGCGGCGAAGCGGAGCATCGACGCGACCGCCTGCTCGGGGTCCTCGAGCGGCCCGAAGTGGCCGCGGTCGCTCCAGACCTCCAACGTCGCGTGGGGGAGCTGGTCGACGAGCGCCTGCGCGAAGGCCGGGGTGATCGAGGTGGTGGTCTCGCCGCACGCGACGAGGACCGGCACGTCGACCCGGACGAGGTCGGGGTAGAGGCCGAGGCTCGCACCCATCGTGTAGATCGTGGCTTCGTCCTCGGGACGGCACTTCAGCTCGACGGAGCCGTCGGGCCGGTCCCGTAACCCGTGCCCCACGTAGGCCTCGAGCGCCGCCGGGGTCAGGACGTTCAGCGGAGGCTTCGACGAGTAGGAAGCGAGCGCGTCGGCACGCGAGGGCCACACGTCGCGCCGGCGCCGCGCCCCGGCCGAGAGCGGGTTGTCGGAGCCGGCGAGCACCGGGCTCTCGATCGGGACGATGATCGGCTCGAAGCACCAGATCCGCGCGTAGGTGTCCGGTTCGCGCACCGCACCCCAGAGCAGCGACGCGCCACCCTTCGAGTGGCCGACCGCGAGGAGCTCGCGCACCCCGGCGAGCTCCAGGTGGTGCGTGACGGCGAGCGCGTCGGCGGCGAACTCCTCCCAGGCGTACGTCGACCCCGGGGAGGGATCGCTGTCACCGTGACCGCGGAAGTCGAACGACCACACCTTGTGCCCGGCGGCGACGAGGCGGGTGGCGACGGGCGCCCACGCACGGCCGTGGAAGCCGGTGGGGTGCGCAAGCAGCACCGGGTCACCGTTGCCGCCCCAGTCGTGCACCGCGAGCGAGAGACCGGAGGGTGCGGCGAAGCGATGGGAGATCGGCGCGTCGGCGGTCACGGTGCGCCATCATGGCATTCGTGTCCGAGCGCGAAGCAGCCGTCGCCGCGGCGAACTCCGCCTACTACGCGGCGTTCGAGTCCCGCGACCTGGACCAGATGGCGCAGGTGTGGGAGCGCACCGACCGGGCGACGGTGACCCATCCGGGCTGGCCGACGCTGCACGGGTGGGCGCGCGTCGCCGGTTCGTGGGACGCCATCTTCGCGAACACCGCGTTCATCCAGTTCGTCCTCACCGACGAGGTGGTCCAAGTCGCGGGTGACACGGCGTGGGTCACGTGTGACGAGAACATCCTGCAGTCGGGCAGCTCCCGCGAAGGTGGCGAAGACCTTGCCGAGCTCCAGGGTGGTCGGGTCGCCGCGGTGAACGTCTTCGTGCTCGACGGCGACCGCTGGCGCATGGTGCTGCACCACGGCTCGCCGGTCGCCGGCGAGGCGGAGCCCGACTCCGAGTAGCCGGAGCTACTCGGAGCGCTCCTTCGCGTGGTCCTCGATGGCCTTGGCGATCGCGTTCGCCGCCTGGCCGACGAACTCGCCGCCGCTGCCGGTGACCCAGTCGCACGACGCGGCCGTCGCGTCGAGCTGACCCTGGAATTTCGGCATCACGTACTGGGCGAACAGCTCGGTGGAGCGCAGGGTCGCGGCCGGGTTCGCCCAGTCGTGGCCGAAGAGCATGAAGCCGCCGAACCCACCGTTGCTGGACTCGACGAGCTCGTCGATCTTGGCGATCGCGTCCTCGGGCGTGCCGATGACCGCGAACCCGGCCGCCTTGTTGTTCTCGATGATCTCCTTCGGCGTGTCCCCTTGCACCGGGCCCGCCGGGAGGATGTGCGTGAAGTAGCGCGAGAACTGCGCGATGCCGTACTCGACCTCCTGCTCCGCCTGCTCCCGCGTCTCCGCGAGGTGCATCGGGCCGACGAGCCGCCACTTCGAGCGGTCCGCGATGTGCCCGTGCTCGAGCGCGATCTCCTCCCACAGGTTCCAGTGGTGGCCGAGGAGGTCCATGCCCTGCTTCGCAGTTGCCGCGACCGAGAGCATGCCGATGCCGTGCTTGCCCGCGGCGCGCGCGCCGGTGGGGGAGAACGACGCCGCGACCGCGATGTCGAAGCACGGGTCGCTGTAGGGCTTGAGCTGCAGGCGCGCATCACGAAGGATGAAACCTTCGGTCTCCATCGTGACCGTCTCGCCGCGTAGCAACGCCATGATCGCGTCGAGCGAATCCTCCATGCGCGGCCGCTGCGAGTCGGCGGGGATGCCGAGCATGTGCGCGTCCGACGTCAGCTGACCCGGCCCGCACCCGAGCATGGTGCGACCGCGGGTGAGATGGTCCAGCATCACCATGCGGTCGGCGAGCATGAGCGGGTGGTGGTACGGCAGCGAGCTCACTCCGGTGCCGAGCTTGATGTGCTTCGTGCGCTCGGCCGCGATCCCGATGAACACCTCGGGGGAGGCGATGATCTCGTAGCCGGCCGAGTGGTGCTCGCCCACCCATGCCTCGTCGAAGCCGAGGCGGTCCAGGTGCTGGATCAGCTCGAGATCACGCTCGAGCGCGAGCGTCGGGTTCTGTCCCACCGGGTGGAACGGGGCCATGAAGATGCCGAAGTCCATGGGCCCATTCGACCTCCGCTTGACCGCTCGGTCAAAACGGGGCGCTGGGTGTGGTGCTGGCCGCGGCGGCCGGGAGCTCGAAACCGACCGCCGCGCCGCCGCCGAGGCGATTCGTCGCCCACACCGTGCCGTCATGGCGCTCGACGATCTGCTTCACGATCGCGAGCCCCAGTCCGGACCCGGGCTCCGTGCGCGCCGCGGCCGATCGGTAGAAGCGGTCGAACACGTGGGGCTGGTCCCTGGGGTCGATGCCCGGGCCGTCGTCGCGCACCTCCACCCGGCCACCGTTGATGACGATCGAGATCGCGCCCGAGCTGTACTTCACCGCGTTGTCGACGAGGTTCGCGAGCGCGCGCTCGGCCATGTGCGGGCCGACGAGCACCGAGGTCGGCGCACCCTCGACGGTCACCGTGATCTCCCGGCCGGTGCGGCGGCGGGCCCGGTCGGCAATGTCGTCGGCGAGCTCGCGCAGCGGCACGGGTTCGGGCGTCTCGTCGTCGGCGCGATCAGTGGCGAGCTCGACGAGCTCGGACACGAGATCGGTGAGCTCGTTGACCTCCAGGCGAATGCCCTGCACCGCGCCGCGCTGCTGCTCGGCGTTGAGCGCGTCGGGCCGGTCGAGCAGCTCTGCGTTCGTCCGCAGACTGGTGAGCGGGGTGCGCAGCTCGTGGCTCGCGTCGGTGACGAGCTGCTGTTGCTGGCGCTTCGAGACCGAGAGCGCGTCGACCATGGTCGAGAAGCTCGTGGCGAGACTGCCCACCTCGCCGCCTCCCGTCTCCGGAATGGGAGCTTCGAGGTCCTGGGTCCGGGCGATCTGCTCCGCGGTGTCGCGCAGTCGCTCGATCGGGCGGACCAGGCGGCGCGCGAACGCCCACCCGAGTACGGCCGCCGCGGCAATGCCGACGAGGCTCACGGCAAGGAGCTGGAGCCGCAGGGAGGAGAGGACGTTCTCGGTCTCGTCCAGTGATCGCGCGGTCTGCAGCGCGCTGCCGTTCTGCCAGGGTGTGGTCAACACGCGGTACTTCGTCCCGTGCACGGTGACCGTGTGCAGCTCGGGATGGCTGCCGGACGAGGCGACCGAGAGGTCTGCCGACCTGACCGGCAGCTTCGCCCCGCCGACGATGCACACGTGGACCGTGCCGTCCGCGCTGATCACCTGCGCGGCGGCGGCCGGCTGCACGGCGCCCGGGGGCGGGCAGCCCTGCAGCTGGCTGAACCGGGTGCCGAAGCCGGGGTCCGGGTTGCGTTCGCCACCGTTCTGGCCGTCGAAGGACTGGGCCCGTGCGAGCAGGGAGTCGTCGATGCTGGTGTAGAGCTGGCGCGAGGTGGTGAGGTAGGCGCCGGTCGCGCCGATGGCGCTCACGAGCGCGGCGATGAGCGCGAGACCGAGCGCGATGCGCCACCGCAAGCTCATGGTTCGCGCACCACGTACCCGACGCCGCGGACGGTGTGGAGCAGACGGGGCTCTCCCTCTGCCTCGGTCTTGCGCCGGAGATAGCCGATGTACACGTCGAGCGAGCGTGAGCCGGTCTCGAAGTCGAAGCCCCAGATCCGGTCGTAGATCGTGTCGCGCCCGAGCACGATGCCGGCGTTGAGCATGAGCAGCTCGAGCAGGTCGAACTCGGTCTTGGTGAGCTCGAGGACCCGGTTGCTGCGTTCGGCCCGACGACGCAGCGGGTCGAGGGTGAGGTCCGCGACCCGCAGCAGGTCCTCGCTCCCCGAGACGCTGGTGCGCCGGAGCAACGCGCGCAGGCGCGCGAGCAGCTCGTCGAGCGAGAACGGCTTCGCCAGGTAGTCGTCGGCCCCGGCGTCCAGGCCCGAGACACGGTCGGAGATCTCGTGGCGGGCGGTGAGCATCAGGATGGGTGTGCGGCACTTGCCGGCGCGCAAGCGCCGGCAGACGGTGAGTCCGTCCAACACCGGCATCATGATGTCGAGGACGATCACATCCGGCTCGCGCCGCGCGATCGACTCGAGCGCGGCCGCGCCGTCGTTGACTGCCTCGACGTCGTAGCCCTCGACGCCGAGGGCGAGGACGAGGGAGTCCCGCACGCTGCGGTCGTCCTCTGCGATGAGCACCCGAGAGCCCGGCTCATTCGTCGTCATGGCCACGAACCCTACGGGGCCCACGCGAGAGGGAAGTAAGACCCCCGCGGGAGTTTTCTTACCGGCCTTTCGCGGCGGCTCTTCGTGGACTCTTACCCCGGGGCCCGACGATGGTCCTCGACATCGAGAGGGTCCTCACCCCGATCCATCTCCCCCGACGAAGGAGTCGTGAGATGCCCCCCGCGAACCGAAGGAAGCGTCCGCACCCGGCCCGACGAGCCCGCAAGACGGTGGCCGGCGCGAGCGTCGTCGCCCTGCTCGGTCTCGGCGCCACGATGGCGATGCAGGCGACCACCAGCACGGCCACGACCGTGAAGGTCGCCCGCGCCACGACGACGAAGACGAACAGCACCGCCACCACGACCACGACGGCCGCGACGTCGGACTCGAGCGACTGGGCCGCGACCTCGGCCACGGCACCGTCGTCCAAGGCATCCTCTTCATCCACCTCGGCGTCGAGCTCGACGCCCGCCGCAGACACGTCCAGCCATGCGAGCTGACGCGTCGGTCGCGGTCATGGGCACGAATGCCGACGTCACGATCGTCGGCGGCCCGAGTGCCTTGCTCGATGCCGCCCGAGGTCGGCTCATGGATCTCGAGCGCCGGTGGAGCCGGTTCATCCCCACGAGTGAGGTGAGTCGGCTCAACCGGGCCGAAGGGCTTTCGTTGCGGGTGTCGGCCGAGACGCGGTTGCTCGTGCGGCGGGCGCTCGAAGGGCACGAGGTGACGGGTGGTCGGTTCGACCCGACGCTGCTCGGCGCGGTCCTGCGGGCCGGCTACGCCGAGTCCTTCGACCAGCTCGGGCACCGGCCCCGCCGCTTCGCTTCCACCTACGTCACCGGTGCGCGCCGCATCGAGGTCGACGAGTCGGCCGGAACGGTGCGCATCCCCGTCGGCGTCGGGTTCGATCCCGGTGGGATCGGCAAGGGCCTCGCCGCCGATCTCGTCGCCGAGGAGCTCATCAAGCTCGGCGCCGACGGGGTGTGCGTGAACGTCGGAGGCGATCTCCGCGTCCTCGGCGCACCGCCGGACGGTGAGGCGTGGCGGGTCGCGGTGGACTCACCCTGGTCGGACGAGGCGCCGTTGGCACAGCTCCGCCTCCAGGATGGCGCGGTCGCGACGAGCTCGCGGCTGCGCCGACGGTGGGTGCGCGACGACGGTGTCCCGCAGCATCACCTCGTCGATCCCGCGACGGGGATCAGCTCGCACTCGCCGGTGCTCGCCGCGACCGCGGTGGCCGCGGAAGGTTGGAAGGCCGAGGTGCTCTCCAAAGCCGCGTTCCTCGACGCGGGCCGCGGACTCGAGCTCATCGATCAGCTGGGAGCTGCCGCGCTCGTCGTGGTCCCCGACGGCATGCTCACCACGACGACGTGGGCCGCGCTCACGGACGGCGCCGCCTTGGAAGCGCAGTCATGAGCAGTCAGCTCTGGTGGTACACGGCCCGCGCCGGAGGGATCGTGGCGTGGGCGCTGCTCGCGGCGAGCGTCGTGTGGGGCCTGCTCCTCTCGACCCGTCTTCGTCCCGGCGGGGTGCGTCCCGCTTGGACGCTCGACCTCCACCGGTTCCTCGGCGGCCTCGCGGTGATCTTCGTCGGCGTGCATGTCGCGGGGATCGTTGCCGATTCCTACGTCCACTTCGGTCTCGCCGACCTTCTGGTGCCATTCGAGGCGTCGTGGCATCCACTTTGGGTCGCCTGGGGCATCGTGTCGATGTACCTGATGCTCGCAGTGGAGCTCACGTCGTTGACTCGGCGCTACCTGCCCACCCGGGTCTGGCGGCGCATCCACACCCTGTCGCTGCCCCTGTTCCTGTGCGCCACGGTGCACTTCGTCATGGCCGGGACCGACGCCGGGAACCCCTTCGCGGTCCTCGGGATCGTCATCTCCTCCGTGGCCGTCGCCGGGCTGGTCTTCCGGCGCGTTGCTCACAGCCGGCCCGAGCCGCCCCGCCGGTCCGAGGGCAGTGGGTCGACGGCGCGCCGGCCCGCCGTCGACCGCATCCCCGAACCCGTGGGATCGCCGGGAACCTGAGGCCACCCGGCGTTCGTCCGAACCTTCGACGGTGGTGATCGAAGGGGACTCGGATGCACGAGGGACGTACGGCTCGCAGTGGAGTGGCGGGGTTGGCGATCGTCGTCGTCGGCGCGGTGCTGGCCGCCGGATGTGGTGGCGGTGGATCCGCGACCGCACGCGGCCGAGGGTGGATCGACGGTGCGCCCTCCCGGTCGTCGAAGGCGGAGCGCGGAAAGGACTTTGCGCCGGCCGACGGCGGAACCGGCTCGTCGACCGCGGTGATCGATCCTGGGGTCGCGGAACCGCCCGGCACTCCGACGAGCGTGCCACCCCGGTCCGCGGTGCTGCGCGCGGGCAGCGTCGATGACAACGAGCGGTGGGACGACTACCTGCTCTACCGCCAGGACTTCCTGCGCGCCGGGACTCCGGTGCACGACGTCGACGTGAGCGGTCGCCGCATCGTCACCGTGCGGGACCGGGCCGGGCATCCGGTGCTCGGCGCACGCGTCCGGCTGCTGACCGACCGTCGGGTGGTCGCGGAGGCGACGACGCACGCGGACGGACGGGTGTTCCTCTTCCCGCCGGTGACCGGGCTCGCGGGGGATCAGGAGCGGTCCACCCCCGAGTTCACCGCGGTCGTCGACCACGGCGGCGCGCGGGCGGAGGTGCCGGTGAATGGCAGTCCCGACGTCGCGGTCACGCTCGACGCGGACACGGCACGCGCGCCAGTCGCGCTCGACGTCATGTTCGTGATCGACGCGACCGGCAGCATGGGCGACGAGATCGAGCAGCTCAAGGCGAACCTCGCATCGATCTCTGACCGGCTCGAGCAGCTCCCGGCGAAGCCCGATGTCCGGTTCGCGATGACGGTGTTCCGCGACCGTGGCGACGCGTTCGTCACCCGGACCTTCGACTTCACCTCCGACATCAAGGCGTTCCAGGTCGCGCTGCGCGTGGTGGAGGCCGACGGGGGTGGCGACACCCCGGAGTCAGTGAACGCGGCACTGTACGACGCGGTCCACAAGCCGGCTTGGCGCGGCGGCGACACCGTGAGCCTTGCGTTCCTCATCGGCGACGCGGCGCCGCACCTCGACTATCAAGATGATCCCGACTACACGACGTCGGTCGTCGCGGCCGCGCAACGCGGCATCAAGATCGAGCCGATCGCCTCGAGCGGGCTCGACGACCAGGGCGAGTACATCTTCCGCCAGGTTGCAGAGCTGACGGGCGGGCGCTTCAGCTTCCTGACCTACGGCGCCGCCGGTGCGCCGGAGCCGGGTGACGCGACGACGACCCACGTGAAGGACTACTCGGTGCTGTCACTCGACGACCTGGTCGTGCGGCTCGTCGGCGAGGAGCTCGCGCCACTGCAGCCGTGACCGCGACTACGGGAGCTGCGAGTGCACCCAGCGATCGAGCGCCGGACCGCTCTCGAACGAGCTGATCAGCGCGTAGCGCGGCTCGGTGCCGTTGTGCACCACCACGTGCCACAGGCGTTGGGTGTCGACGACGAACTGTGAGCCCTGCCGCAGTGGCACGCGGATCTCGGTCGCGGGGTCGGGCAGGCCGTCGGACCCCGACTCCATCAGCAGCATGTAGCTGTCCGGGTTGTCGGTGAGCTCCAGCCACGACCGCACGACCCAACCCTCGACGTCCGGGTTGAACCGATTGTTGTCGTCGCGATGGAAGCTGCGGATCGCGGTCGCATGATCCTGAGGCTCGAGCTTGATGGTGCGGACTCTGCCGAAGTTCGCGCCGACGCTCTCGACGTACTGCTTGATCGTCGGGCAGTGCTCCGCGTTCGTCGTGAAGATCGCGTTCTTATCTGAGCGCTCGTTTCCCTGGTTCCAGAACCCGCGGCAGTCGAGCTTGCCGTCGGCGGTCGCGATCGGCGCGAAGTTGGTGTCGCCGCCGCTCTTCCAGTCCAGGTACTCGAGGTCGAGGTACTCGTGGGGCGGGATCGGCGCCCCAAGATCGCGGAGCTGCACGACCCCGTGCTCGCGCATGACGTCCAGGCGATGATGCGGGGTGTCGAGCGGGATCTCGACCGACCAGTGCTCCTGGTTGGGCCAGAACGGCTTCGCGGCGTCGACGGGGGAGGAGGCCATGCGTTCCAGTCTAGGGACGACCCTCCTGATTCGGTCGCACCAGGCCCGGGACGCCTGCCCGTGCGGGCTCAGACGCCTCGGTGCGCGCGCGACCAGAGGCGTTGCAACCACGCGACGGCCACGCGTCCCTGCGCCCGTTGGAACTCGCGCAGCGTCGGGAGCCCGGGTGGGTCGGGCAATCGCCCTCGGTCGGTGAAGTAGCCCGCGAGCGCGACGACGACGGGGAGCAGCTCGGCCGCGGTCACGCCGCCGAGGCCGGCGAGGTCGAGCACGGACTCGGGTGGGCCACCGCCTTCCAGCTCGATTGACGGCAGCATGCAGACGAGGTCGAACCACGCGGCGCCGACGCACGAGCTCGTCCAGTCGACGAACACGACGTCGCCGGCGGCGGTGATCAACACGTTGTCGCTGCGGACGTCGCCGTGCACGAGTCGGTCCCCGGTGGCCACGTCCACCCAACCCGCTTCGAGCGCCGCGAGCTCTTCGACGTGCACCCGGCACCACTGGTCGTCGATGGCATCGGGCGGCTCGTCGATCAAGACCCGCCATCCGTCGAACAACGGGCCGAACTGCTCCTCGGCGGTGGGGAGTGGTGCTCGGAGCTCGACGTCGGAGAGCGCGATCGTCGCCGCGCGTCACCAGCTCGAGCTGGTGGTGATCCCACGGAGTCGTGGGCAGCTCGCCGTCGACCTGTTCGAAGACGAGCACGATCCAGTTGCCGTCATCAATCACGTGGAGGAGCTCGGGTGCCGGTGCGTCGCGGGGGAGCGTGGCGATCACGTCGACCTCGCGGCGGATCATGGCCGGTGTCTCGGGGTTCTGCGCCGGCGACGCGGCCTTGAGGAAGACCCGGCGCCCGTCGGCGAGCCCAGCGCGCGCCGCGAGGCCGGGTCCGTAGCCGCCGGCCTGGCCGACCGCCGCGACGACCGGGCTCCCGCACACGCCGGCGATCTCCTCGCGCACCGCGCGTGGCACCTCGGCCCACTGGAGCCGGTGACTCATCCTTCGCTTCCGGGCTCAGGAGGTGAGTCCGGGCCAGCCACTGCCGATCAGCTTGGCGCCGAGCACGAGGAGCACGACCATCATGATGACTGCGTTGTGCTCGCCCATGAACTCCTTGATGGACGCGAGGGGCTGGGTCGCCCGATCGCCCCCGAACAGGAAGACGACCACCGGGCCGGCGACGGTGAGCGATCCGATCACGACGAACACGGCAACTGCGATCGCGCTGTCACCGTTGCTGAGGCCCGCCTGCGCGATCGACGCGGCCGCGGCCAGCGTGAGCGCGAGGTTCTTCGGGTTCACGCCGGACAGCAGGGCACCGAACACGAACGACCGGCCGGGCGTGAACTTGTCGATCGCTTCCATCCACTTCGGCATCTTCGGCGTCTCGCCGTGCTTCGGGCGCCCGCGCCACTGCCGCAGAGCCATGAAGAGGAAGGCGACGCCGAGCGCGACCTTCAGGCCGTTCGAGGTGTCGGCGGAGCTGCTGTTCGGGTTGTCCGAACCGCCCAGGACGACCAGCACGATCACGGAGACGACGACGAGCCCGAGGACCCAGCCGATCACGAACGCAGGTCCGTTCACCCGCGCCTTCGGCGTGCCCAGCATGAGGATCACCGCGATGATCGGGATGGGGCTGAGCGCCACACCGACCGCGACGGGAAGCAGATCTCCGATGGCCTGGCTCAGCACGTCGCCCTCCGTCTCCCGCCTGCGTCCACGCGCATTCTGCCCTGCCCCTGAGCGTCCGACCGGACATTGGTCGTTTGCGGAAGAGTGTGCCGGTGAAGTCAGGGGCCGATGACGATGCCAGGTGGGTGCGCGCCGCGGCGCACAACAACGCCGAGCTGTGCGATCTGGTCGGTCGCGGGCACGGCGTCGTCGGCGAGTTCGGGGCCGACGCGTGGACGTGCTCCCGGCGTACGCCGCCGCGCTACCCCGACGCGGTGACGCTCGACCCGGGTGCGTGAGGCGGCTGAGCGTGCTGGGGCGCATCGACCCGTCGGCAGGCGCGTCGGTGAAGGACAGCTTCGCGGTGATGGATCTCACGTCGGCGTCCTTCCGGGTCCTGTTCTCGGCCGAGTGGATCCTGTGCGCGCCGCGTGGCGCGGGCCGGTCCTCGTCTGCGTTGGTGTGGTCACGGGTCGACGATGCAGCCGGGCTACGCGAGTGGTCAGTCCGGCGTGGAGACGATCACGACGCCGGCACCTTCGCGCCGGCTGCTCGACGAGCTGGTCGTGCTGCGCGGGGATCTGGACGGCGTGATCGTCGCGGGCGCGATCGTGAACGACAGCGAGGTCGGTCGTCGGGGTGTCGAACTTCTTCCTCGAGCATGGCGATCCCGTCGCCGCGTGGTCCGGGTTGCTCGCCGAGATCACCACTCGCTCTCCCGGTCTCGCGATCGTCGGGTACGAGTCCGGTGCCGCGCTCCAGGCTCGCCCGGCGCGCCGGGTTCCGTTCGATCGGTCCGCTGCGGGTCTGGATCAACGAGTGAGCTCGCGCTCCGATCCGGCTCGAGCTCGACGACATCACGCTCGTGTCTGTGCTCGCGTTGCAGCGCGCCGGCGTACGCGGTCGAGGCGCAGCTGATCGGCTCGGACGCGATCCCCGCGCTGCACGAGACGCTCGGCGATCTCCGGCGAGCGTCCGATCAGTGGATCGGGATCCGCACGGACGTGGAGCTCGTCGCGGCGCTGGCGTTTCTCGCGACGCCGGAGGTCCTCGACATCTCGAAGCTCGTCGTGGCGCCCCGGGCGTTCCGTCAGGGGCTGGGGGAGCGCCTGGTGCGCGAGATCCTGGACCTCGTGCCGCGACCGAAGACGATCGTCTCGACCGGTTCGGTGAACGCACCCGCCGTCGCGCTGTACCGGAAGCTCGGGTTCGCATGCGGTGGGCGAGGAGGAGGTCGTGCCGGGCCTCGTCGTGACGCACTTCGAGCTGCTGCAGCCGCGTATCGCCGGTCGACATCGCGCCGTTCCGGCCGGTGGATCAGGACGCCGCTGCGACAGCTGATCCTCGACGGGCTCGAGGATCACTGGGGTGAGCTCGACGAAGGACTCAACCCGGATCTCGACGACCTCGCCCGGAGCTATCAGAACGGGACCGTGCTGGTCGCACGGCCGCGACGGCCGCGATCGTCGGCGCGGCTGCGGTGGTCCCGGCAGGCGCCGACGAGGGCGAGGTGAAGCGGATGGCGGTCGCCCGCGACCAGCGCCGGACCGGTGCTTGCGACCGCGCTGCTGCGCGAGCTGGTCGCGCATCGGTCGGAGTCGGGGCTGGACGCGCACTCGTCTTGGAGACGACGGCGACGTGGACCGACGCCGTCGGCCTCTACGAGGCGTTCGGCTTCACGCTGACCCACTACGAGGACGGCCGGTTCGGCCGCGACGCCTACTTCCGTCTGGAAATCCCCCGGTGCCGGCGCGGACTGAAACGCACGGAGCCCTTCCGGAGAGTGTCTCCTTGGAGGGCTCAATGCGATGCTCGTGGCGGTGACGGACAGGGGCAGTACCGAGGCGGTGGAGTTCGACGACTTCTACGCGCGTGAGTACGGACGGGTCGTCGCGCTTGCGTACGCACTGACCGGCGATCGGGGCGCGGCCGAGGACGCTGCGCAGGACGGCGTTCATGGCCGCCCATCGCGACTGGGATCGCATCGGTCGTTACGACGCGCCCGGGTGCATGGGTGCGACGGGTCGTCGTGAACCGGTCGCCGTTCGCGATTCCGTCGGCGAGGTCGCGAGTTGACCGCTCTGGCGCGGGTCGCGGCCGCAAGCCCGATTCCGCCGAGGCGAGCTACGAGGAGTCGGAAGGTTTCTGGCGGGCGGTGCGGGCCTTGCCGCCGAAGCTCGCCGCGCTGCGTCGTGCTGCACTACGTCGACGACCTCGATGCGGCGGCCATTGCTGACGTGTTGGGAATCACGCCGTCGACGGTTCGAGTGCACCTTCATCGTGCTCGGCAGGCGCTGGCGAAGTCGCTCGGGGTCGAGGAGGACGGCGCATGAACGTCGACGACGCTGGCCGTCGGGCGGGTGCCGATCTGCGCGAGCGCTTCGATGGCTTGGCTGAACCCGTTACGGCTCTCTCGGCGGTTCGGGCAAGCACGCGTGCTCGCGATCGCACCGTCGTGGTGCACTGGTCGGGTCCTGCTCGATGCTGCTGGTCACCGGCGTCCTGACCTTGATCGCTTTCGAGCGCGATCGCAGACCGGCTCCGGCGGCGGGTGGGAGCTGGACGCGGACTGGCCTGCACGAACGGCGTTCGGCTCACGACGCCGGAGCGGTCCAGATCGTCGCCAGCGGACCGGGCTTCGTCGCGGTCGGGTCCGCGCGAGCCGCAGCTCGAGACGGGACTTCCGGCCGGGCAGTCTGGACTTCCACCGATGGTGTGCGCTGGGACGCAGTGCAGATGCACGCTTCCCTTCCGGTCGTCAGTTCTCCGGGTTTCGGGAGCGTCGCGGCGCGGCCACGATGAGCTGGTGGCGTCAACTGGAGGCCACGAACCAGCTCTGGTACTCGCAGCGATGCGAAGACCTGGCGGCGCGCGTCCCTTCCTGGCGCACCCGCACTTGACGGCGTCATACCTCACCGACACCGCAGCACGTTCATCGCGCTCGGCTCGGCGCCGGCCTCGGCGGTAAGCCCCCGCCCGTCCTCGGCGCCGGTCTGGACCTCGCTGACGGTCCACCTGGTCCTCGGTTGCATGCGACGGGCGCGCCACCGCTGGGCTTCGGCCTCTTCCCTGCCGCACGCCTCGCCGGGCCTGGTCCGCTGATCAGCCCGATCGCCCGCTGAGCCACTCGGACGCACGTGCCGCGTTCTCTTCACCTGATGGTCGTGCACTGGAGCGGCCGTCGCGATGGCGAACGTGCCCGACCGCTTCGGCAACATCCTTGCGAACAACGCCGCTCGGACGCAGCTGTTGGGGATCCAGTCGAGATCTACGAACCTCGGTACTCGTTCGGCGGCCGACTCTGGTCGAGAGCAACGCGTCGACCTGGACGGAGATCACGTCGTTCCATCACCAGCTTCCCGTCGCGAATCCCGACCGCCTGGTGCGGCTCGGCCGCTGGTGGGTCCTCAGTGGCAACACCGGAACCGCCGACGGTCTCCGCCGCGCCTCGATGTGGACGTCGCCCGACCTCCGCCATTGGTATGAGATGCCGAGGCGCCTGCAGGGGCGGAGTCCAGCGGGAGCTCGGTCGGCCTCACCGGTGGCGCAGGGGCGAGTCGTCGGCATCTCGGGCGGGCGTGGTAGCAGCTTCGTCTGGGTCTGGTCGCCACCGCACTGACCTTTGCGTGCTTGCTCTCGAACGTATGTTCGTGTAGGGTGTCGGAACCTTCTCCGGTCGCTTTCCCCGGTCCTGTGTCTTGGTGTTCGGTTGGGAGCGCGTGGTGTTCGAGGTGGTGTCGGAGTCGATCGCGTCGCTGCGCCAGTTGGTGGCGACGTTGGATCCTTCGGTGGTGTCGGGTGCGCAGGCCAAGCAGCTGGTCGAGGACTTCTCGGCGCTGGAGCGGTTGGCGGGCGCGGGCAAGACGTTGGCGGCGGGTCGGTTGGCGCAGACCGGCGCGTGGACGGTGGACGGGTCGCATCGCGATGTCGGCGTCGTGGATGGCTTCGGTGACGGGCACGACGGTGGGGCAGGCCCGGGCGACGATCGAGACCGCGCAACGGCTGGGTTCCCTGGTCGAGACGGCCGCGGTGTTCCGGTCGGGGGCGTTGTCCGGTGTGCAGGTCGATGCGATCGCGACGGCCGCATCGGCTGACCCCTCGGCGGAGGGGTCGTTGTTGGAGCACGCGTCGACCGATGGGGTGCGCGGGTTGCGGTCGGCGTGCGCGGCGGTCGAGGCCGCGGCCTCGACCGATCAAGCCGAGCGGTACGAGGCGTGCCGGGCGCGGCGCAGCTTGCGGCACCGGCGGATCTCCGACGTCGAAGGCGTGGTGGAGATGCGGGGACCGCTCGATGTGACCGCGCGGGTCATGGCCGCGCTCGCGCCCGCACGAAGCGGAGCGGTTCGAGCAGGCCCGATCGTCGGGTCGCCGGGAGCACCCCGAGTGCTTGGCGTTCGACGCCCTCGCGCAGATGGCCGACGAGTCCGCCGCCGTCGGCAGCGGTCGAACGGGAACCGGGCGCCCGCGACGGTCGTGGCCCATGTCGACCACGAGGCGTTCACCCGGGGCTGGACCGAACCCGGCGAGACCTGCGAGATCGTGGGCATCGGACCGGTGCCGGTGTTCGTGGTGCGCAAGCTGGCATCCGACGCGATCCTCAAGGCGCTGATCACCGACGGGACCGACATCCGCTCGGTCAGTCATCTCGGTCGCACCATCCCGGCCCGGCTCCGCACCGCGATCGGCGCGCTGTACCCGGAGTGCGTGATCGCCGGCTGTCACGTCGACCGGCACCTCGAGCTCGACCACAACACCCCGGTGTGCGAAGGCGGGCGCACCGAGCTCGAGAACCTCGCGCCGCTCTGCCACTTCCACCACGACGACAAGACGATCCACGACCTCCGCGTCGAAGGCACCGGTACCAACCGCCGACTCGTCCCCACCCCGACGACCACCACCCCGAACCATGACCGCTCGACGACTCGAGCGCGAACAGCCACCAGTTCGGCGGACCCGGCTGGATCGAACGCGGGCTACGGGCGGTGGTGCGGGGTGGTGCGGGTACGCGTGCGCTTCGCTGCGGGCGCGGCGGGGGGCGGCGAGGTTCGCGAACTCGCACAGCAAGTGGCCGCGTGTCGCGGGGGTCGACGATCTCCTCGATCATGAACGCTTCCGCGGTCTTGAACGGGTTGCGGGCACGGGCCAGGCGGGCCTCGATCTCGGCCCGGAGCGCGACGGGATCCTCCGCCGCTTCGAGCTGCGCGCGGTACGCGGCCTCGATCCCGCCTTCGAGGGGCAGCGACCCCCACTCACCCGACGGCCACGCGAATCGATACGAGAAGCGCGACGCGTTCTGGTGCGCCGCGCCGGCGACTCCGTAGACCTTGCGCAGGAGCACCGAGCACCACGGCACGGTCGCCTGGTAGATCGTCGGCCAGGGCGCGGGCACCGTGGCGGATCGCGCCGGTCATGCTCGGCCGCGGTGCCGATCAGGAAGCCGGGGTTGTCCACCAGGTGGACGACGGGCAGCCGGAACGTCTCGGCGAGGTCCACGAACCGCTCGACCTTGCGCGCCGCGTCGGCGGTCCACCCGCCGGCGTAGTGGTACGGGTCGTTGGCCAGGACCGCGACGGGCCAGCCGTCGAGTCGGGCGAGGCCGGTCACCGCGGAGCGGCCCCAGCGTCGGCCGACCTCGAGGAACGAGCCCTGATCCACGACCGCGTCGATGATCGTGCGCACCTTGTAGACCCGCCGACGCTCGCGGGGGATCGCGTCGATGAGCGTGGGCTCGCGGCGCTCCGGATCGTCGTCGACCGTCGCGCGAGGCGGCAGCTCCTCGACCGAGCTGGGCAGGTAGGAGAGGAACCGCCGGGCGCGAGCGAACGCCTCCTGCTCAGTCGTCGACCTCGTCGTCAACGGTGCCGTTGCGGGTGTGGATGCCGCTGCCTCCGAGCGACTCCTTGTCGACCGTCTCCACGCCGAGCTGGTTCACGATGACCGGTCCGGCCACGAACAGGTGGCTCGTCTCCTTCACCATCAGCGAGTAGTGGCTGGTCACGACCGCGGGCGGCGCCGAGCCCGGCAACCGATCCGAGGCAGAGGCTGACGACCGGTACCCGGCTCAGGTTGGCGACCACCCACTCCCAACCCGGGTTGAACGGCACGAACGCCCGCCGCTCCGTCTCGAGCGTCTTGACCGAGCCGCCGCCGCCCGAACCGTCGACGAGGCGCACGATCGGCAGGCCGAGGTCGTGGGCCATGCGCTCCGCGTGCACCTGCTTCTGGAAGATGGACGCGTCGGCCGAGCCGCCGCGCACGGTGAAGTCGTCGCCGCCGACGACGATCGTGCGGCCTTCGACCCGGCCTCGGCCCATGACGAAGTTCGCGGGGGTCAGCGCGGTGAGCTCGCCGCTCTCGTCGTAGGTGGCGCGCCCGGTGAGCGCGCCGATCTCGTGGAACGAGCCGGGGTCGAGCAGGAGGTCGATGCGATCACGGACGGTGAGCTTGCCCAGGTCCCGGTGGCGCTTGACCTTCTCGTCGCCGCCCATCTCGTGCGCGAACGAGGTCCGTCGCTTCAGATCTTCGAGCTCGGGCTCCCAGGTCACTGCGGCGAGTGTCCCGTCCGCTTGACCGCGTGGTCAAGCGGACCCAGGATGACGGCATGCGTGCAGCGATAGCCCGACGCGGGCGAATGGTCGTCGAAGATGTGCCGGAGCCGATCCCCGGGCCGGGTGATGCGTTGATCGGGGTGCACGCGTGCGGGATCTGCGGCTCGGATCTGCACACGCTCCATCACGCCGACAGCCTGCTCGCGGTCGGCGGAGCTCAGCGGTGGCGAGAGCGAGTTCGATCCGAACGCGGACTTCGTCATGGGCCACGAGTACTCGGGCGAGGTGCTCGAGCTCGGGCCCGAGACCGATGGCTCGCCGGTGGCGGTGGGGGACCTCGTCGTGTCGATGCCCTTCGCGCTCGTGGGTGCAGGGTTGGAACCGATCGGGTTCTCGAACACCTACAACGGCGCGTACGCAGACCGCATGCGGCTGACCGCGGGGATGTGCCTGAAGGTGCCCAACGGACTCGACGCCCGCCGCGCCGCGCTCACGGAGCCGATGACGGTCGGCCTGCACGCGGTGAACAAGTCGGGGATCAAACCGGGTGAAGGTGCCCTCGTGCTCGGCTGTGGCCCGGTCGGGCTCGCGCTGATCGCCGCGCTCAAGTCGAAGGGCATCGAACCGATCGTCGCGGCGGACTTCTCGCCCCGCCGACCGCGCGATCGCGACGGCGATGGGTGCACACGAGGTGGTGAGCCCGAACGAGGAGTCCGCGATCGACGCGTGGAACCGGGTCGGCGCACCACGCCCGGTCGTGCTCTTCGAGGCGATCGGGATCCCCGGGATCATCGACCAGGCGATGCGTGACGCACCGCCGCTCAGCCGCATCGTGATCGTCGGCGTGTGCATGGAGACTGATCACATGCTGCCGCTGGTCGGGATCGTCAAGGAGCTGAACCTGCAGTTCACCTTCTATTACGACCCGATCGAGTTCGGGGAGACGTTGCGCGCCATCGCCGAGGGCGAGCTGGACGTCACGCCGATGATGACCGGAGTCGTCGGCGTCGACGGGGTGCCGGCCGCGTTCGACGCGCTCGGCGAACCCCGAGGAGCAGATCAAGATCCTTGTCGAGCCCGGCGCCCCGTCCGACCTCACCGACATCTGAACCACCCACCCATCTGACCACCCACCCATCTGAACCCCCCACCCATCTGAACCCATCCCACCCCATCTGAACCACCCACCCGCCGAGAGGTCAGGCGGCGCGAAGAGGGTGCGGTAGTGGTAGCGGTAGGTCTCGACGAAGCCCGCGTCCGTGTAGAGCGTGCGCGCTGAGGTGTTGCTCTCCTCGACCTGGAGGTAGAGGCGGGGTGCGCCGCGGTCGACGGCCCACTGCGCCAACGTGTGCAGCACCGCCGTGGCGGCCCCACGGCGTCGCGCTTCGGGGCGGGTACCCATGCCGAAGATGCCGGTCCAGCCGTGATCGATCACCGCGAACCCGATCGCCACGGCGCGCCCGGTTCGGGCGGCGCGACCACGGCGGTCGCGGGACCCTTGAGTGAATGGATCGCGCGGCCGTACGCGAGGACCCGCTCGCGCGCGTCCTGCACGTCGCCGTGCAACGCGGCGTTCGCGCGCTCCCATTGACGCTTGCCGCGCTCGGCGGTGATCCGCCCTTCGCCCTGGGTGCGGCCCAACACGATCGTTGCCCCCGCGGCCATCACGACGACCGGCGCTTCGATCACATAGCCGCGCGACTCGAGCACCGCGTCGAGGTCGGCTGGCTGCGCGGCCGCGGAGATGTGAAACCGCGCGGGCCGGGCACGGGCTGCGTAGAACTCTTCGACGACTTGGATCGCTTCGTCGAGGTCCGTCTCGGTGAGCTCGCCGTTCGGAAGCACAGAGTTCGCGCGCCGGAACGGTGCGTCCGGTGTGGAACGCAACCGCCAGCCGTCGACGGGACGAACGACTGCCGGCGCGGTCGCGCGACCCGCGAGCTCGTCGAGCAGCCGCACCACCAGCTTTCCCGGACCACCTCGGGTCTCTGCCTGCGCCGGGTGCTGCTCGGGGGCCTCCATCGGCGCGAACGTATCCCGGACTAGCGTGCCGCCCGATGCCGGTGATCGAGCTGGTCGGGCTCCGCAAGCAGTACCGGCGGGGTCGGACGACCGCGATTGCCGGGCTGGATCTCGAGGTTCCGGAAGGCGGGGTGTTCGGCTTCCTCGGCCCGAACGGGTCGGGCAAGACCACCACGATCCGCTGCGTCCTCGGGCTCGTGCGCCCGACCGGGGGCCGGGCCGCGATGCTCGGGGCCGAAGTGCCACGCCACCTCGCCCGCGTGAAGCGCCAGGTCGGCTCGATCGTCGAGACGCCGACCCTGTTCCCGTCGTTCACAGCCCGCCGCAACCTCGAGCTGCTGGGCCGGCTCGAGGGCATCGGAGCGCGCACCGTTTCGTCGATGCTCGAACGGGTGGGGCTGGGCGGGCGCGAGGACGAGCTCGCCCGCACGTACTCGCTCGGGATGCGCCAGCGGCTCGGGCTCGCGGCAGCGCTGCTGAAAGACCCGGCGCTGCTGATCCTCGACGAGCCGTCGAACGGACTCGACCCGGCCGGCATCAAGGAGTTCCGGGACCTCATCCGGTCGCTGGGTGCCGAAGGTCGCACGGTGTTCGTCTCGAGCCACCTGCTGGGCGAGGTGCAGCAGATGTGCGACCGCGTCGCGATCATCGCCCGCGGGAAGCTCGTGACCCAGGGCTCCGTCGCGGAGGTTCTCTCGCTCGGTCACCGGGCGAAGCTGCTCGTGCGCGTTGCGGACCCGGGCCTCGCAGCCGCGGTGCTCGGGCACGCCGGGATCGTGGCCAGCGCGTACGACCCGACGACGGACCTGCTGCACGTGGACCTGCCTGCCGAGGCCGGCGCCCGAGTCACGGAGGTGCTCGCCGCGCGACGGCATCTACCTCAGCGAGCTGCGCACCGAAGCGGTGGACCTCGAGACCGTGTTCCTCGAGCTGACTGAAGGCCGCGGTCCCGGCCGACAGGGAGCCGCGCCGACGACGGACCCGCCGGCATCAGGCGGTGGCGAGTGAGGCTCCTTCGCAGTGAGGTGCGCCGGCTCACCGGCCGCCGGATGTTCTTCTGGCTGATCCTGGTCAGCCTCCTCTTCGTCGCGCTGATCGTCGTGGTCAACGCGCTGCGCAGCGACTCCAACGCGTTGGACCAGAGTCAGGTCATGCGGATCACCGACCTCTGGCTCAGCGACCGCGCGGCCGCGGCACCTCGGGCAGTCGAGCCAGAGCCTGATCGCGACGATCTCGGTGCTGAGCTACCTGCTCGTCGTCCTGTTGGGCGCGAGCGCGGTGGGCGCCGAGTACCGCGCGGGAACGGTGACGACGATCCTGACCTGGGAGCCGCGGCGCACCCGCCTGCTTCTGGCCCGGATCGGTGCGGCCGTGATCGTCGGGATGCTGCTGTTCGTGGTCGTGCACGCGGTGTTCATCGGTGGGTGGGTGCTCGGGGCGGCCCTGAACGGGTCGACTGCGGGGGCGACCTCGGACTTCTGGCGCACCCTTCTGCTCGTCGTGCTCCGCGGGACCGTGCTCGCGGGCGTGATCGCCGCGATCAGCGCCGCGCTCGCGACCCTGGGGCGCAACACGGCGGCGGCGATGGGCGTCTGGTTCGGATACCTGGTGGTCATCGAGGCGATCCTCCGGGTCCAGGCGAAGAACCTCATCCCCTGGATGCTCACGTCGGTCGGCGGTGCGTTCTACAGCTGGGACCGTGTGGCCGAGAACGGGCGATCCGTGTCCGCGAGCTCCGGAACCGTGCGACTCGCCCTCTACGTCGTGCTCATCGGGGGCGCGGCGCTGGCGGCGTTCCGGCGCCGGGATGTGACCTGATTCCCCGTCACATCGCTGCACCGGAGGCGGGGCTCGGCTCCGCTTCGACACTCGGGGGTCCCGCGCGCCACAATCTCGCCCGTCACCTGCGGTGCGTCGCTTTCTCGGCGCGCCCCGACCCCTCGGAGACCGATGAACATCGTCGTCACCGTCAAGCAGATTCCCGACCCTGCGGTACCGGGCGAGCTGAACCCGGACCACACGCTCAAGCGTGAGGGCAAGCTCATCCTGGACGAGTCCGACAGCTACGGCGTCGAGATGGCGCTCCAGCTCGCGGACAAGGCCGGTGGTGGAGATGTGATCCTCGTCTCGATGGCCCCGAACGGCGAGGTGTCCGGGCTCCGGACCGCGCTCGCCATGGGCGCCGCGAAGGCGATCCTCGTCTCCGACGACGCCCTCCACGGCGCCGACGCGCTGACCACCGCCAAGGTGCTCGCCAAGTGCGTCGAGCGTGCGGGCGAGGTCGACCTCGTCATCACCGCGACCGAAGCGACCGACGGCTACACCGGCACGGTGCCGGCACAGATCGGCGAGCTCCTCGACTGGCCCTCGCTCACCTTCACCAAGGAGATCGAGATCGCCGACGGCAAGGCGAAGGTGCAGCGCCAGACCGAGGCCGGCTACGACGAGGTCGAGGCATCGCTGCCCGCGGTCGTGAGCGTGACCGCCGGCGTGGTCGAACCCCGCTACCCGTCGTTCAAGGGGATCATGGCGGCCAAGAGCAAGCCGGTCGACCAGGTGACGGCCGCGGACCTCGGCTTGAGCGCCGACGACATCGCCCCGCACCAGAAGATCGTGAACGTGGAAGCTGCGCCGGCTCGTGAGGCGGGCGAGAAGATCGAGGACGACGGCGAGGCGTACGAGCGCGTCGTGCAGTTCCTCGAGCAGCTCAAGGTCATCTGAGGAGATTGACGTGAAGATCTGGGTGTTCGCAGAGTCCGAAGGCGACAAGCCGACCACGGCGACGCTCGAGCTGCTGACGAAGGCGCGCGAGATCGGCGACGTCGTCGAGGCGGTGTACGTGGGCAAGGAACCGGACGCGATCGCGCCCGCGCTCGGCGAGTACGGGGCGGGGAAGGTCTTCACGGCCGACCAGGGCGACTCCCTGAGTGGCGTGGTCGGTGCCGCGGTGATCGCCGGCATCGTTGAGGCCGAGGCCCCCGACGCCATCCTGTTCGTGCAGAGCTACGACGGCCGTGACGCGCTGGGCCGGCTGTCAGTCAAGCTGAACCGGACCGTGCTCACCAACGTCACCGGGCTCTCGGTGGACGGCGACACGCTCAAGGCCCGCAACACGATCTTCGGTGGCAACACCTTGGTCGACGCCGAGTTCGACGGCCCGAAGCCGTTCCTCGGTGCGGTGCGGCCGAAGTCGTTCGCAGCCGAACCGGGCGGCGCGGCTGCGGCCGAAGTGGTCAAGGTCGCGGACTTCAACGCCGGTCGGGGCGCCGAGGCGAAGCTGATCGAGCGTCACGTCGAGGAGCGCGAGGGGCCGAAGCTGGAAGAGGCGACGGTCGTCGTCTCCGGCGGCCGCGGCCTGGGCGAGGCCGAGAACTACGACCCGCTGGTGGAGCAGCTCGCCAAGCTGCTCGGCGGCGCGTCGGGTGCGTCCAGGGCGATCGTCGACGCCGGTTGGGTGCCGTATTCGAAGCAGGTCGGCCAGACCGGCAAGACCGTGAAGCCGAAGGTCTACATCGCGCTCGGCATCTCCGGCGCCACCCAGCACATGGTGGGCATGAAGGGGTCGGACAACATCATCGCCGTGAACAAGGACGCCGAGGCGCCCATCTTCTCGGTGGCGGACCTCGGCATCGTCGGCGACGTGAAGAAGGTCGTCCCGAAGCTCATCGAGGCCCTCAAGGCGAAGAAGTAGAGATCAGCCCCGAGGATCTCCGGGGTCTTCCTCGAGTCCGGCGTCCCCGGCCTGGGCCCCCGAGTTCGCCTGAGGCACACCGCGGCCAGCCGATGCTTGCGCTGGTCGCATCAGGTCCCGACGTCTTCATCCCAGCGGGCGCGGCCCGGCTGGTGATGGCGGGGGCGGCATCGATGAGGTGGCCGCGTCAGCCGCCGAGCAGGCCGTTCTCGCGCAGGTAGGCCGTGATCGGAGCCGCCATCGCCTTGGAGAACCTGGTCGTGAGGTGTTGGGAGTCCCACTTCACCGCGACGCCGTCGATGACGGGGTCACAGATCGGGAAGTACGGGCAGATGATCTTGTCGAAGTTGGCTGACCAGACGTGGTCATTGGCCTTGGCGAGCTGGCGCGTGAGCACCTCGTACGGGCGAGGTGTCGTCTGCCCGCGATGTAACGGCAGTCCTCGAGCCACTTCGCGGTCTCGAGACACACCGCGGATTGATCTCCGTCACCGGTTCCGGATTCGGTTCCATGATCACGAGGTCGCGATCTCCCTCCGCCAGCGCATCGAGGGACTTCCGGGTTGCGTCCAGGAGCGAGCGGGTCCTCGCCTTGTCGATGGCCGTGACCGGAGGGTTCTTGCCGGCCCACCCGCCGGCTGTGACCAAGATCATGACGTCCGGCTTCAATGCCGGGATCACCCGCTTGTAGGCATCCTCTTTGGCTGCGCGACAACGATCCTGGATCTCCTTGGTGTTGACGTAGACGTCACGCTGCCAGGGGCAGCCGGGCTTGACCGAGAGTGACAGCGTCAGGTTGTTCTCTCGTGCGATCTTCGTGAACGCGGGGATCATCATTTCTGCATTGCTGTCGCCCATCAGCAGGAAGTGGCGACCGGTGCCATGGACGACCGTGCACTGCTCGGGCTGGGCATTGACGCAGTCGGGTGGTTCTGTGGGTTTGCCGTACAGCTTGATTGGAAGACCGAAGCCCTCCAGATAGATCGCTTTGGGGTCGATTGACGACGGGACAGGTGTGAACCCCTCAGTCGTCGATGCTCGCGGCGCCGCGCCTGAGGACGAGCCGGAGTCGATGATGGCCGGGACCAGCACGAGAGCCGACACGACGCTGATGGCCAGGCCCGTCCCGATGACGACGAACCGGTGACGGTCGATCAGCCGAGACTTCCGTACCGGGTGCTCCAGCAGCTGAAAGCTCAACGACGCGAGTGCTGTTGCGATGAGGCAGGCGGACCACGCCATCACACCCGGGCTGAGCTCCAGCGTCTCCGTGGCGAGGACGATCAGCGGCCAGTGCCACAGATAGGTGCCGTAGGAGACCTTGCCCAGGTAGACCATCGGGCCGCTCGACAGCACGCGCTTCGCGAAACCCTCGCCCGAGCACTCGAGCGCGACGATCATGAGCGCCGCCACTGCCGCGACCGCGGCACCGCGCACGACCGCGTCGAGCCCGGTCAGCGAGCTGGCCAGCACGAGCAACGCAGCCAAAGTGACCGCTACCGCGACGCGCGACGTGCGCCGGAACCGGCCCAGCCGGCTGATGAAGCCGGGCACCAGCGCGATCGACGCGCCGAGCAGGAGCTGGTACGCGCGGGCATCGGTGCCGAAGTACGCTCGGTCCAGATTGTCGGTCCGGAGGTAGAGCGCCCACGCCAGCGAGGCGACCGCTCCGACCGCCACCGTGACGCGTACGAACAGCACCTGGCGATTGGGCAGCCGGCCCGCCAGCCGGAAGATCCCGGCGAGCACCAACGGCCACAGCAGGTAGAACTGCTCCTCGATCGCCAGCGACCAGAACTGCAGGACCGGGTTCGTGGTGATGTCACCCGCGAAGTACTCGGTCGACTGCCGGATGAAGTACCAGTTCGCGACGTACAGGAACGCGGCCCTGAACGATTCGACGCGGCGAGCGCCTTGGACGGACTCACCGCCGCGAACACGAGCGCGGTCACGATCAGGGTGAGGAAGGCGCCTGGCAGCAACCGTCGGTACCGGCGTGCGTAGAACCGCCCGAAGCGGATCGTCCGGCCCACCGACAGGTCGCGAACCAGCAGCTGGGTCACCAGGAAACCCGAGAGCACGAAGAACACGTCGACCCCGACGTAACCACCGGCGAAGGTCGCGAGCCCGGCGTGGAACAGCACGACGAGATACACCGCGACCGCGCGCAGGCCGTCCAGATACGGGCGGTACTCGAGGTCCGCCGAGAGCTGGTCGAGGCCACCCGCAGTCTCGGAGCTCGAGATCTCCGGGTTCGGCTTGACGAGCTGGTCCGTCACATCACGCCGCACAAAAGCGGACTCTCTGCCCACATGGCCCGCAATACTGCCCGCAAAACGGCCTCCCTGACAGTCGCGCGCCCGTGGGATGCTGGCGACACCATGAAACCCACCCTTCAGACGTCGAAGTCGATGACCACCGGGGTGTGGTCCGACGGCTGCTTGCCCTTGCGTGCGTTGCGGTCGATCGTCGCCCACGTGATCTTCTCGGCCAGCTGCTGCGTGACCAGCACGAGGTCGATGCGCATCCCGCGGTGCTGGTGGAAGTCGCCCCGCGCGGTAGTCCCAGTAGCTGTAGAGCTTGTCGGTGTCAGGGTATTGGTGGCGGAACGCGTCGACCAGTCCCCAGTCCTCGAGCTTGCGCACCGCGGCGCGCTCGGGCTCGGTCACGTGGGTCGCGCCCTCGAACGCCTTCACGCTGTACACGTCGCGATCCTCGGGGGCGACGTTGAAGTCGCCGAGGACGATCAGGGGATCGGTGGGGGAGTACGTCTTCGCGATCCAGTCGTGCATCACCTCGAACCACGCCAGCTTGCGATTGTAGAATTCGGTCCCGACCTCTCGGCCGTTGGGCACGTACACGCACACCACGTTCACGCCACCGCACGCCGCCGCGACGACGCGGGCGTCGCCTTCGTACGGGTCGACCGACTCGTCATCGAAGCCGAGGTCACGTTCTCGATCCCGACCTTCGACAGGAGCGCCACGCCGTTCCACTGGTTGTTGCCGTGCGGCGCGCTGTCGTAGCCGAGGCCGGAGAACGCCATGCTCGGGAAGTTCTTGTCCGCGAGCTTCGTCTCCTGGAGCGCCAGCACGTCGGGCTTGGCGTACTCCAGCCACTCCTCGACCCTCGGCAGCCGGGCCTTCAGCGAGTTGACGTTCCACGTCGCGATCCGCACACCACTCCTCAACGATCCAGGTACCCGGGGTTGGCCACTTCGAGCTTGGCCCGGACGGTACCGCGGACGACCTCGACCAGCTCCGACCAGGGGACTTCGAGCGACGTCGTCGCGAATGCCGCGCGCCAGGGCCTCCGTCAGCTCGCGCACGGTTCCCGGGCGCCCGAGCAGGGCGACGAGCCGCTCGTGCTCCGCGGCGTCCTGCGCGGCTCCGAGCTCGAGCTCGCGCTCGACCATGCCCAGCACGTTCACCGCGACGCGTGCGTGGAACGCGACGCGCCCTTCCGTCGTGGCCATCACGTCGCGCTCGAGGTACTCGCGCACCGCGGCGACGAGCTCCGAAGCGGTCGGACGGTCGTGGAGGGTCATCCGATCAGCTCCAGGAGGTCCCACTCCATCTCCGCGATCCGGCGTCCGAGCGCGGCGAGCTCGACCGAGCGCACCAACCCGTGCAGGTGGCTGAAGCTCTGCATCTCGCAGATGACGCCCCACTTCAGCGTGCCGAACGTCTCCCAGTAATGGAGGTGCTCGGGGTCGACGGTTCCACCCCCCGCGTGCTCGTAGGCGGCGAGGAGCACGTCGACCGGGCCGAACCCACCGACCGGCTGGTCGACGTGCCCGAAGCGCCAGGACTTCACGCAGAGCCACCCCAGGTCCTCGACCGGGTCGCCGAGGTGGGACAGCTCCCAGTCGAGCACCGAGCGGATGCCCTCGGGGCCGACGATGAAGTTGCCGTTGCGGAAGTCCCCGTGCACGAGCCGGGGCGCGGAGTCGGTCGTCGCTCCCCGGGAGATGGTCCTCGAGCCAGCGCAGCCCGAGCTCGAACGCGGGGTGCGGCTCGCCGAGCATGTCGAGGATCCCGCGGTACTGGTCGATCTGGACCTGCGGACCCTGGACACTGAGCTTCGGCAGTGATGCGACGTCGACCGCGTGGATCTGCGCGGCGATGGCTCCACACTGCGCCGCCAGCCGCGGGCGCGCGTCGGCGTACTCGTCGTCGCGCAAGATGCGGCGGGGGATCGTCTCGCCGTCGATGCGGTCCATCACGAACCCGTCGCCGAGGTCGTCGGTGGGTTCGAGCAGGAAGCGGACGGTCGGGACGGGAACCCCCGCGGCTGCGGCGGCTTGGAGGAGCCGGAACTCGGTCGAACGCTCGGACCCGCCGAGGTTCGAGCCGGGGTCGCGCCGCAGCACGAGAGCGTGGTGCCGGCCGTCGACGACCGCGTCGAACGACCAGCTCTCGCGCGACGCGCCACCGGAGAGTCGGCGCAGGCCGTCGATCGTCACCGAGTCGCCGAAGTGCCGCGCGCTGACCGTTCGGATGTGCTCGACGTCGACACCCCGCGTCGCCACCTGGTTCAGGTGGTTGCGCCCACGGGAGCGCCGTCCACGATCTGGTCGAGGTACTCGGAGAGGCCGTACCCGGAGCGTCCGTCCCAGGTCCACTCGGTCATGCCCTCGGAGATGCGGGTGACGAGCTGCTCGCCCTCGGGCGTGGCCCGCCGGTTGCGCAACGGGATCATGCTGAGCACGCTCCCGGTGATCTTGTAGGTGCGGTCGCCGGACCTCGCGACGATGCGCATCTGCTCGTGGTACTTGTCGTCGCCGACCCAGTCGGTCTCGATCGTCGCCTGGTCGAGGTGGCGGTACTTGCCGTCCTCGAACGCGACGCCGCCGACCCGCTCAGAGCCGTCGCGCGCGGTGATCACAGAGACGACGAAGCCGGCGTCGTCGCCGAAGTTCATCGTGAGCCAGCGGTAGTACCAGGGCGCTTGCCAGAACCGTGGGCCCCACGAGTGGTCGCGCAGGCCGTAGCCGTCGACCTCCCACTCCAGGTCGCCGACGCGGATCACGCCGCGCGCGCCGACGTGCTGCTCGTAGTGACCGCGTGCGAAGCCGCCGGAGAGATCCTCGGTGAGTGGCGTGCCGTCGTCGTTCACCGGCTCCCCACCGAACGCCGGGACGAGTCCGCGGTACCCGATGTCCGCGGCGCAGTCGACCCACGGGTTCTCGGTGAACGCTTGGCGTGGGTTCGCCATCTGCAGCGGCTCGTCGAGCAGCACGACCTTGCCCGTGTACGACACGCGCAGCTCTTCGAAAGGTTCGACGACCTCGAAGCGCATGCCTCCCGCGTCGAACGCGTCGTTGTCCGAGATCTCCGGCCGGGCGAACATGAAGCCGATTCGGCCGTCGGGCAGGTAGATGCACGTCGTCATCTCCGCGTAGCCCTCGTTGGCGCGATTGCCGAGCCGGAAGAACCCGCCGACGCGCTCGTGCGGGTCGTACACGTTGAAGTACATGCTCTCGTTGAAGTTGGACGCAGACTCCAGCGGGTGCAGAGACTCGTCGGACGGTTCCAGGCGAAGCTTCATGGTCGGCATTCGACTCGACGGACCTCTGATGGTCAAACCGCGGATGAGGGGCTACGTTGCGCCGCCGTCGGTGTTGTGGAAGCGGGGAGTGCAGCATGACCGAGCCCGTCGTCACCGAGATCGCCACCGGACTGCAGTTCCCCGAAGGCCCGGTGTGGATGCCCGACGGCACGGTGCTGTGCGTCGAGCTCAAGCGGCGGACCGTCGACCGCGTCCACCCGGACGGCACGGTCGAGGTGATCGCGGAGCCCGGGGGCAGCCCGAACGGGCTCGCGATCGGCCCGGACGGCGCGGGTTACGTCTGTAACAGCGGCGGCTTTGCCTTCCACGAGGTGTTCGGCCTGACGATCACCGAGCTGGTGCAGCCCGACGACTACTCGGGTGGTCGCATCGAGCGCGTCGATCTCGATGCGGGAGACGTGACCGTGCTCTACACCGAATGCGACGGCCACTCGTTGATGGGACCGAACGACCTCGTGTTCGACGCAAGCGGCGGCATGTGGTTCACGGACCACGGCAAGGTGCGCGAGCGGGAACGGGACCACGGCGGCGTCTACTACGCGGCTCCCGACGGGTCGTCGATCAGTGAGGTGATCTACCCGCTCGAGTCGCCGAACGGCATCGGTCTCTCGCCGGACGGTGATCGGCTGTACGTGGCCGAGACCCATACCGGTCGGGTCTACTGGTGGCCGGTGGAGAGTCCGGGCGTCGTCGGCAGGCCCAGCCCCGCGGGCCACGGCGGCCTGCTGCTCGCCGGTCTGCCCGGCCTGGCGCTCCTCGACTCGTTGGGCGTCGACTCCGCGGGCAACGTCGTGGTCGGGACGCTCGTCAATGGTGGCCTCACCGTCATCGCACCCGAGGGCGACGCGATCGAGCACATCCCGCTGCCGGACGTGATGATCACGAACGTGTGCTTCGGCGGTGCCGATCTTTCCACCGCCTTCGTCACCGGTTCGGCGACCGGCAGGCTGTTCGCGCTGGGGTGGCCCCGCCCGGGACTCGCGCTCGCGTTCTGAGTCTGACGTAAGCGTCAGGTACGGCGTATCGTCCCGGGAAGCCGTCGTCGAGCGTCGTGGGGGAGTTCCGTGCCGGGACCGTTGTCGGGCGTGAAGGTCATCGAGATCGCCGGGATCGGGCCCGGCCCGTTCGCCGCGATGATGTTGTCGGACATGGGAGCCGAGGTGATCCGGGTCGATCGCGCCGGCTCCGTCGGCGGTGACCCGTCGAAGCCGAACCTCGAGATCCTCAACCGCGGCCGGCGCTCGATCGGCGTCGACCTCAAGGCGCCCGACGGGGTCGAGACCCTGCTCACGCTCGTCGAGCAGGCCGACGCGCTGATCGAGGGCTTCCGGCCCGGGGTGACCGAGCGACTCGGCATCGGCCCGGACGTCTGCTTGGCCCGGAACCCGAAGCTGGTCTACGGCCGCATGACGGGTTGGGGCCAGGAAGGTCCCTACGCGCAGGCCGCGGGCCACGACATCAACTACATCGCGCTCGGCGGCGCGTTGGCGCACTTCGGCCGCGCGGGCACGAAGCCAACGCCGCCGATCAACGTCGTCGGCGACTTCGGGGGCGGTGGGATGCTGCTCGCGTTCGGCGTCGCGTGCGCGCTCGTCGAGTCCGGCCGTTCGGGCCAGGGCCAGGTGATCGACGCGGCGATGGTGGACGGCGCCGCGACGCTCATGACGATGATGTGGGGCTTCGAGGCGCTCGGCATCTGGGGGGAGTTCGGCACCAACGTGCTCGATACCGGCGCGCCCTTCTACGACACCTACGAGACGTCCGATGGCAAGTTCATCTCCCTCGGTTCGCTCGAGCCGCAGTTCTACGCCGAGCTGCTCGCGCGCACCGGGCTGACCGATGATGTGGACCCGGCCGGACAGATGGACCAGTCGTCGTGGCCCGAGCTGCGCGAGAAGCTCACGGCGCTGTTCAAGACCAAGACTCGTGACGATTGGGACGCGATCCTGGAGATGACCGACGCGTGCTACGCGCCGGTGCTGACGATGCCCGAGGCCGCGGCGCACCCGCACCTCAAGGCTCGCGCCACGATCGTCGAGGACAACGGCCTCCTGCAGCCCGCGCCCGGCACCGCGGTTCAGCCGCACGCCGGGCGCGATCTCCCGTCCGCCCGCGTGGCCCGGTCAGCACACCGACGAGGTGCTCGCCGACTGGGGATTCGCGGCCGACAAGATCGCCACCCTCCGCGAGTCCGGCGCGATCAAGTAGCCCGCCCTCCGCCGCAACCAGGGTGGTCAGGCGGGGGTCGTGAGGGTGGCGTCGAGCTCGGTGAGACGGGCCTCGAGCTCGGCGGGACCAGCCGCGGTGATGGTGATGTGGCCGACCTTGCGCCCCGGGCGCGGCGCCTTGCCGTAGCGGTGCAGGTGCGCGCCCGGGACCGTGAGCACCGCGGCCGGGTCGGGGAGCTCGCCGATGAGGTTCACCATCACGCTGACGCCGCGGGGCTCGGTTGATCCGAGCGGCCAGCCGAGGATCGCGCGCAGGTGGTTCTCGAACTGGCTGGTGACCGCACCTTCGATGGTCCAGTGCCCGGAGTTGTGCACGCGGGGTGCCATCTCGTTGGCGAGCAGCCTGTCGCCGACCTGGAAGAGCTCGACGGCGAGCACGCCGACGTAGTCGAGCTCCTCGAGCAACGCGCGCGCGTAGCCCTCGGCTGTGCGTTGCAGCTGGGGGTCGAGGTTCGGTGCCGGTGCGCGCGACGTTCGGAGGATGCCGTCCTCGTGGTGGTTCTCCACCAGCGGCCAGCACCGCAGCTCGCCGTCGCGCCCGCGCACCGCGAGGACCGAGAGCTCGCGCCCGAACGGAACCATCGCCTCGAGGACCAGCGGACGGCCTTCGTGCAACGTGGCGAAGCCGGATTCCAGCTCACTCGCGTCGTGCACCACGACCTGTCCCTTGCCGTCGTAGCCGCCCCGGCGCGTCTTGAGGACGCCGGGGAGGCCGGTCGTGTCGGCCGCGGCGCCGTAGGTCCTCGAGCCGCTCGACGTTCGCGAACTCCGCGACCGGGATCCCGAGGGCGCGGAACGCAGACTTCTCGGCCAGGCGGTCCTGGGAGATCTCGAGCGCACGGGTCGACGGGTGGACGGTGTGGCCGTGCGTCTCGATCAGTCGGGCCGCGTCGGCGGGGACGCCTTCCCATTCGTAGGTGACGACCACTGCGTGCTCGACCGTCTTGAGCAGCGAAGGCTCGTCGTCGAGCGCGCCGACCACCAGCAGGCCGAGCGACTGCGCCGGCGCAGCGGAAGAGGGGTCGAGGAACCGGAAGCCGAGCCCGAGCGGGATCCCCGCGAGTCCCAGCATGCGGCCGAGCTGACCTCCGCCGAGCACGGCGACGAGCGGCGGCGTGTACCGGTCCATCAGGTCCTCAGGGGGTGGCGAGCTGGAGCGTGGGATGCGGGTCGTAGCCGTCGAGGTTCGCGACGATGCTGCGCAGCGCGCCATCACGGTTCCGCTCGTAGCGAAGCACGGAGTCGTTGTAGGCGGTCACGAGGTTCGGGGGCACCTTGGCCGCGTCGAACCCGCCGATCGCCTGGGTGAGCGCCGCGTCGGTCGAGAGCCGGGGCGAGCCCGCCGCGGTGGCGCGGATCCGGGATGCGAGCCCTTCGAGCTGGTTGGCGGTGCGGGACTGCGCCGCGTCGTCGGTCGTCGCAACGAGCAGCGACCAGTCGCTGAGCGCCCGCTTGAGCTCCTTGGTCTGGTCCCGGTCGCCGTTGCCGGCCGCGACGAGAGCCGCCTCCACCGCGTTCAGCGCGGTGTACCGGGCCGCGAGAGGTTGGAGGAGCGGCTTCCACGTGCGCCGAACCTCCTGAGCATCGTCCTGGAGGCCCGGCCGGACGGTGACCACGAGGATCACGGTTCCGGTCACGATGACCACGACGAGCGCGAGCACGGTCCAGCGGATCCAGCGGCCCATGACGACACGTCACCCTATCGAGAGGGGCCCGCGCATTCTGTGACCGTTCGCCCGGCCGGGGCGGTCGCACGACGCGCCGTGCGCGCCGACACCGCTGCCCATTTCGGACAGGCGGGCGGGCGACGGAAGGAATGGCAAAGGTGGGTGGCTTGGTGCTGCTGGCCGTGCGAGCTCGTGAGCGCGCGGCACTGCGGCGTCACCTCGAGAGTCGACCTCCCGGTTCAGGGGCGTTGTCCCACCCGACGGCTACGGTCCCTCCGATGGTCCGCACCCGGGCCGTGGTCGTGGCGATCCTCGCCGCCGCCTCGCTCGGGGGGTGGTGGTTGGGCCACGCCGATCGCGGCACCTCAACCCAAACCGCATACGTCACCCGCGCCGTGGACGGCGACACCGTCGACGTGCAGATCGGCGACCACACCGACATCATCCGCTTGCTCGGGGTCGACACGCCAGAGACGCACCACCCGACCAAGCCGGTGCAGTGCTACGGACCGGAAGCCGCGGCGTACACGAAGGCGCACCTCGAGGGACGCCGGATCCAGCTCGAGGACGACGTCGAGCCGCGCGACGTCTACGGCCGGCGGCTGGCGTACATCTACGTCAACGGTCGCCGCTTCAACGACGTGCTCCTCCAGCAGGGGTACGCGCGCCTGCTGGTGATCCCACCGAACGGCTCCCACGCGCGCACGATGCTTGCCGAAGAGCTGGCGGCGAAGCGTGCCGGCAAAGGCCTGTGGGGCGCGTGCTGATGCAAGCGGTGCTAAGACGGAAGCGATGTCCGATCTGGTGACCCGGCCGAGTCGTGGCACCGTCCCCGAGACGGTGGACCGCTTCCTCCAGCTGCTCGACGTGCGCGGGATCACCCGGTTCGCGGTCGTGGATCACCGTGCCGCGGCGGAATCGGTGGGGCTGACCCTGCGGGACACCACCGTGGTGATCTTCGGGAACCCAAAGGGCGGAACGCCGGTGATGGAGGCGGTCCCGACCGCGGCGCTCGACCTGCCGCTCAAGATCCTGGTGTGGGACGACGCGGGGCAGACGAAGGTCAGCTACCTGGATCCGCGCCGCTCGCGGCGCGCTACGACATCCCGGGCGAGCTCGCGGGTCCACTCGCAGGAATCGTCGAGCTGGTCGACGCGTTGATCGCACCCACCGCCTGAGACCGGAGCGAGACATGGCCGCACCGACGAACGTTCCCGCCATCATCGCGCGCTACTTCGCGATGGCGATCAACCCGGACCGGGAGCAGTACTTCGCGCTGTTCGCCGACGACGCGACCGTCGAGGGCGAGGGAAATGCTCGACGACGTGAATCGCGCCGGCCGCGGCGCATCGCAAGGCGATCAGCGAGCCCCGCGCGCGTCGCCGGTCGGCGACCTGACGAACCAGATCTCAGCCGGTGATCGCGCCGGGATCCGAGGGGACGTCGACCGCGTGCTGCTGCAGGACCTCGAGCGGGACGACCTCCAGCGCGCGCTCGTGGGTCGAGGCGAGCACGACCGGCGCCGCCGCGCCGTCGACGTGGGCCTGCAACCAGTTTCGTGCCGTGACGCACCACCGGTCGCCGGGCACGAGGCCCGGGAACCGGTACTGCGGCATCGGGGTGCTCAGGTCGTTGCCGATGCGGCGTTGGTGCTCGAGGAACTCCGAGCTGACCACTGCGCACACCGTGTGGCTGCCGATGTCCTCCGGGGCGGTGTTGCAGCATCCGTCGCGGAAGAACCCGGTCACCGGGTCGGTGCCACACGGTTCGAGATCGCCGCCGAGCACATTCCGTTCGCTCATCGTGCCCGCTCTCGGTCCTGCGGACCGGGCCGCTCCGGCCCCGCTCCGCTACGCGTTCGGCCGCCGGCGGGCGGTGTCGTCGCTTCGCTCATGTTCCCAGTATCGCTCGCGGGACGGGCCGAGTGAGGGGAGTGGCTCAGCGCATCGACTCGAGGATGTCCTCGATGATCTCGGGCGGGCACTCGGGATTGAGGAAGACCGCCCGCGCCACCGTCTCGTCCCGCCACGTGGTCGGCACGACGAAAGCCCGCTGCTCGGTCAGGAGCCGGCGCGACCACGTCGTGTAGTCCGCCGCGGTCCAGCCGTGACGGCGCCACAAGACGACACCCAGCTCGGGCCGACGGACGAGCTCCACGTGTGGGGCGGCGTCGATGCGCTGCGCGGCATCGCGCGCGATCGCCAACGTCCGTTCGATCGCGTTGGAGTACGCATCGGTGCCATGCACCGCGAGCGAGAACCAGAACGGGAGGCCGCGAGCCCGGCGGGTCAGGTGGTACGCGTAGTCCGAGGGGTTCCACTCGTCACGGGACTCGATGGCGTCGAGGTACGCCGCGTGTTGCGTGTGCGCGAGCCGAGCGAGCTCTGGGTCCCGGTAGACGAGCGCTGCGCAGTCGAACGGCGCGAAGAGCCACTTGTGCGGGTCCACGACGAGCGAGTCGGCGTGCTCGATGCCGCGGAACCGGTCGCGCACGCTCGGCGCGGCGAGCGCGGCGAGGCCGTAGGCCCCGTCGACGTGGAACCAGAGGTCCCGCTCGCGCGCCACGGTCGCGATGCCGTCGAGGTCGTCGATCTGACCCGTGTTCGTCGTCCCGCCGGTCCCGACGACCGCGAACACAGAATCGGGATCTGGATCCGCGTCGAGTGCGGCGCGCACGTCGGCGCCGTCGAGCCGATCGTCGTGGCCGGTGGGCACCACGAGGGGGACGGCATCCATGATCCGGATCGTGCTCTCGAGTGACGAGTGCGCCTGATCGCCGAGCGCGACACGCCACCGGGCCGGCCGGTCCCCGCCGCGCCGCGCCGCGGCCGTCTCGCGCGCCGCGACGAGCGCGGAGAGGTTGGCAGCCGAGCCGCCGGAGACGAAGCAGCCCCCCGCGCCCGCGGGCAGGCCGGCGAGGTCGGCGACCCAGCGCAACGCCTGGTTCTCGGCGAAGACCGCGCCGCTGCCCTCCAACCACGAGCCGCCGTAGATCGCCGACGCGGACACCACGACGTCGAAGAGCTGCGAGGCCTTCGTCGGCGCGCCAGGGATGAACGCGAGGAACTTCGGGCTGTCGTTCGAGACGCACGCCGGCGCGAGCACTTCGGCGAAGAGCGCCATCACCTCCTCGGCTGGCCGGCCCTTCGGGGTGATCGTCGCGCCCGCGAGCGTCTCGAGCTCCGGGAGCGTCAGCGGTCCGTCGAGCGGGACCGGGTCCATCCGCAGGCGCGCGATCGAGTAGTCGAAGCACAGCTGCGCGATCTCGTCGGTCCCCGCGTCGTATTTGTGCATGGCGCGAGCGTACGAGGTGCGACCCGCGACCCGAGCCGGTGCAGCCAGGTGTCAGACGTCCGAGGCGAGCCGGACGCGCACCTTGTCCACTGCGTGATCCAGCACCGCGGCCGCCTCGGCGTGGGTGCACCCGAGATGACGGGCCATGTCCTTCATCGACTCGCTCTTCCAGAACCGCCGGTCGAGCGCATCGCGTTCCAGGGCCGTCAGTCCGTCGAACGCGTGCACGTTGGCGACGAGCTGCAACGCGTCGAGATCGATGCCCTCGTCCACGACGAGGCCCTGCCGGGCCAGCTCGGCCTCGGCTGCGCCTTCGGCATCCGGATAGGGCCAACCGTCGTCCGTGGAGAGAGGCGGAGACATCGATTGCAGATCCATGGCTGCTCCTGGAGTTCTTCAGCCCGTCCGCCTCCTCATCGTGCGCCCTGATGGGGCGGGCGTCAACCGCTGTGGTGGCCGACGACTTCCAGGAGTGCGGCCCCGTAGCGCTCGAGCTTCACCGGGCCCATGCCGGGGAGAGCCAGGAGCGCATCCGATGAGCGCGGCCGACTGGTCGCGACCTTTCTCAGCGTCTTGTTGTCCAGGATGACGTACGGCGGGACGGCCGCGGCGCGGGCGAGCTCTCGGCGCCAGCTCACCGAGCGCGTCGTAGAGCGGCCGGTCCGACATCGGAATCTCTCCGTGCTCAAGCGCGGCGAGTCGTTGGCGCGCAGCGGCCGCGCCGTTCGCGCCGCGTTCGGGGTTGGCGCGCCCACCGCCGGGGAGTCGTCGACGACCCTGGCGATCTCGTTGAGGTACGGGCTCTTGGTTCGCTGAGAGGTGCGCGTGCCCCGTGCGCGTTCCTTCGCCCACGAGAGGTGCAGGTACCGCTCGGCGCGACTGAGCGCGACGTAGAGCAGCCGCCGTTCCTCGTCCAGCGCGTCGGGCTTCCCGCTCGCGTGCGAGATCGGTACGAGCCCGCGCTCGAGCCCGACGACGAAGACCGTGTCCCATTCGAGGCCCTTGGCGCGGTGGAACGTGAGCAGGTCCACCGCATCGTCGGCGAGCCCGCCGTCGTCACCACCGCGCAACGACGCGCGCAGGTAGTCGAGGAAGCCCTTGACCGAGCCGGTGCTGCCTTCGGCCGCGAGATACTCGCGGCCGAGCGCGGCGACCGCGTCCACATGCTCACGCCGGTCCTCCGACAGCGCGTTGGCGTCGGCGACCAGGTCGGTCAGGTGCTCGGCGAACGTGCGCCCGGGCGCGGTCTTCGCGCCCTTGCGCAACGCTTCGATCACGGTCTTCACCTCCGGCCGGTCCAGGAACGCGGCGGCACCGCGCACCCGGTACGGGACGCCGAGCCGGGTCAGTGCCTCCTCGAACGCCGCCGACTGCGCGTTGACCCTGGAGAGGATCGCCATCGACGACCACGGCCGCCGCGGGTCGTGCGCCCGGTACAGCGCCTCGGCCACCCCCCGCGCCTCCGCCGCATCGGTGGGGTACGCGGTGATCGTCGGCTCGGGCCCTTCGACGCCCGCGGCGCGCACCTCGGCCCGCTCGCTCTCGGGCAGGACCGCGCGGGCGGCGGTCACGATCTGCGGCGACGACCGGTAGTTCGCAGCCAGGCGAACGCTCGTTGCCCCTTCGAACCATTCGCCGAAGCGGGTGAGGAGCCCGGCATCCGCGCCCGCGAACGCGTAGATGGCCTGATCGGGATCGCCGACCACGCAGAGGTCGGTGCCCGGTCCGAGCCAGGCGCGCAGCAGCCCGAGCTGGGCGCGGGTGACGTCCTGGAACTCGTCGACGAAGAGATGGCGGAACCGCCACCGCTGGGTCGCTGCGAAGGCGGGGTCGGTCTCCAACGCGTCGGTGCACGCAGCGATGAGGTCGTCGAAGTCGAGCAGCCCCTTCTTGCGCTTCTCGCGCTCGTACGCCGTGTAGATCGTGGCGATCTCGCCGGGGGGGCGGGGCGTCTCCCGCTCGGCCCGCTGGACCCGCGCGCGCGTACACGTCGGGCCGGATCCGGCGGGCCTTGGCCCATTCGATCTCGGATGCGACCTCGTTGATCGAGACGGCCAGCTCGGCACCCCGTGCACTCCCTTCGAGCAGTGGGCCGAGGAGCCGGGCCTTGCGATCGAGCAGTGCGGGCATCGCGGTGCCGGCGTCGGCGTGACGGCGTCGGAGCTGGGCCAGCGCGACGGCGTGGAACGTCCCGGCAGTCACCGAGCCCCGCACGCCGAGCCGCGACAGCCGGCCCCGCAGCTCGCCGGCGGCCTTGCGCGTGAACGTCACCGCGAGCACGTGGTTCGGATCCAGGTTGCCCTCGGCAGCCTGCCAGGCGATCCGCCGGGTCAGCGCGCGCGTCTTGCCGGACCCCGCCGGCGCGAGGATCGCGAGCGGGACGACGGGTTCGGTGACCGCGGCCCGTTGGGTCGCATCGAGGTCCAGGAGGAGCTCTTCGGCGCGCACGGGGTCAACCTACCGGGGGGCTGGGACAGGGTCTCGGGACGGTAGGAGGGGGACCCCGACTGCACTCCGGGTCGCTCCGGCGTCCGCACTTCGTGCCCGCTCCCGCGCTCCGCTCCTGACGCGAGCGAGCCCCGAGTAGTCTCGGCGCCGGAGCGCTCCAACTCCTCGGGGCGTCGCCCTGCACACACCGTCGGCTCCGGCTTCGACACCGCTTCGCCAGCGCCAAGGCCGAAACCCTTTCGCCGCTACCGCAGCTCCACCGTCGCCCACCGGCCCGGGTGCCCGGCCCGAGGGCCCGACCACCGCTCCGGATTCGGGAGTGATGCACCGGCCTTCCCGGGGCTCGTCTTCCGGGGGCCCTCCGCTCGGGCCACCCTTGCGGGCCACCCTCGCTTCCGACTCCAGGTACCGAACCTCGTTCCGACCGGACTTGCATGGTACGGAGAGGACACCGGACCGTCAAGGGAGTTTCTTGTGTCGGGTACCTTCGCGAACGGTGACGCAGGTGGTGATCTCGGAGGAGCGGTTCGAGGCGATGGTCGCGGACGCGCTCGACGAGATCCCCGAGGAGCTCGCGTCGAAGTTCGAGAACGTCGCGGTGATGGTGCAGGACTGGCCGACCGAGGCGCAGCTCGGCGGCCGGCGCGGGACGCTGCTCGGGCTCTACGAAGGCATCGACCTGCCTCGTCGTTCCCCGCTCGGGTACAGCGGGGTCATGCCGGACCGGATCACGATCTTTCGCGGTCCACTGTGCGCGCGAGCGCGCGACGAGTTGGATCTCGCCCGGCAGGTGCGCGTCACGGTCCTGCACGAGGTCGGCCACTATTTCGGCCTGTCCGACCAGCGGTTGCGCGAGCTGGGCTGGGCGTAGCCCGGGTGTTCCGGACGAGGGACCGGTGGCGCAACTGGGGCCACAACCAGCAGAGCACACCGGCCGCGATCGACGAGCCGCGCAGCCTGCTCGAGGTGGTGGAGTCCGTCGAGACCGCGGCGTCGGCGGGCCAGACGGTCAAGGTCGTCGCGTCGGGTCATTCGTTCTCTGACATCGCCGTGACGACGGGCCGCATGCTGCGGCTCGGCGCGCTGGACCGCGTCGTCGCGATCGACCGGGACGCGATGACCGCGACCGTCGAAGCCGGCATCCCGCTCTGGGTGCTCAACGACGAGCTGGCCAAGCGCGGTCTCGCGCTCTCCAACCTGGGCGACATCGACCGCCAGACGATCGCAGGTGCCACGTCGACCGGTACGCACGGCACCGGCCTGCGGTACGGGTCGATCGCGGCGTCGATCGTCGGCCTGGAGCTGGTGACCGCGAGCGGCGAGGTCCTGCGGTGCTCCGCGACTGAGGAGCCGGAGATCTTCGCCTGCGCGCGGGTCGGGCTGGGTGTGCTCGGCGTGGTCACCCAGCTGACCCTGCAATGCGAGCCGTCGTTCAAGCTGCGCGCCGTCGAGGAGCCGCTGCCGTGGGACGACTTCCTCGCGGAGTGGGACGGGATCCTCGAGACCAACGATCATGTCGACAGCTACTGGTTCCCGCACACGGACACGTGCACGGTGAAGACCAGCAACCGCACGGAGGACCCGATCTGGACCCGGCGCGGCTACAAGAAGTGGAAGAGCGAGATCTACTACGGAAATTTTCGTCACGGCGCGAACGCGGCGTTGGGACGGCGGCGTCCCGAGAAGATCCCGGAGCTCGCGCGCAACGTCGTCGCGGGCATGCACCGGACCGAGCGCGTCGATGTGAGCTACCACGTGTTCTGCACCAAGCGGCTCGTGCGCTTCGTCGAGATGGAGTACGCGATCCCACGCGCCGAGATGGCGAACGGGCTGCGCGTGATCCGCGAGCTGATCGAACGCGAAGGCCTGCTCGTGGACTTTCCCGTCGAGATCCGCGGCATCGGAGCGGACGACATCCCGCTCAGCATGGGCTCGGGCGCGCGACCTGCCACCTCGCGGTCCACATGTCGACGGGCACCCCGTACGAGCGGTACTTCCATGGGGTCGAGGCGATCATGAACGGCCTCGGAGGACGTCCGCACTGGGGCAAGATGCACTTCCAGACCGCGACCTCGCTGGCGCCGCGGTATCCGGAATGGGCGCGCTTCCGCGCCGTCCGCCGGCGCCTCGATCCGGACGGACGATTTCGCAGCGCGTTCGCGGATCGGGTGCTGGGCGTGCCATAGGCTGGGCCCATGCCCCCGTATCCGAGGAAGCTCATCAATGAAGGTGAGAACGTCGTCCTCGACCTGAAGCCGCACTGGTTCTTCTTCTGGAAGCACATCCTGGTGGGGATCGCGTTCCTCGTCGTGTTCATCATCTACATCGGCCCGGCCGACGGGTCCACGATCCTCGGGTGGCCGCTCGGGATCGGCCTGCTCGTCTTCGTCGGCTTCGTCGTCGAGAAGTATCTCGTCTGGACCTACACGCACTTCGTGCTCACCGACCGCCGGGTGATCTCGCGCTCGGGCATCGTCTCGAAGCGCGGCACCGAGATCCCGCTGGAGCGGATCAACAACATTGACTTCCACCAGAACATCTTCCTGCGGGTCATCGGCGTGGGCGACCTCGACATCGAGTCCGCGGGCAAGGACGGCCAGAGCCACTTCGACAACGTCCGCCACCCCGACATGGTCCAGCAAGAGGTGTACCGGCAGATGGAGGCCAACGCGCGCCGACAGGCCTCGTGGTCGGGCGAGGCGGCCGCGGCCGCCGGGTTGCACGCCCCGACCGCGATCCCCGTGAACGACTCGCCCGACATTGCGGACCAGATCACGAAGCTCGCGGCACTCCGCGACCAGGGCCACATCACGGACGCGGAGTACGAGGCGAAGAAGGCCGAGCTGCTCGAGCGGATGTGAGAGTCGTCTCCCTGGTTCCCTCGGCCACGGAGACGCTGATCGCGCTCGGCGTCGTACCGATCGCGTGCACCCGCTTCTGCGAGCAGGACGGCATCGAGACGGTGGGCGGCACCAAGGACCCGCACGTCGACGAGATCGTGGCGCTCGCCCCGGACCTGGTCGTGGTCAACGACGAGGAGAACCGGGTCGAGGACTTCACCGCGCTGCGCGCGGCCGGGCTCGATGTGCACCCGATGTCACCCCGGTCGGTCAGCGATGTCGGCCCGGCGGTCGCGCAGCTGGCCGAACGAGTCGCGGCCCCGGTGCCGGCATCGTTTGTCGGATCGGACTGGATGCGAACCGTCCACCAGTCGACCGCCGGCGTCCAGGGGCGGGTCGTCGTGCTGATCTGGCGCCGGCCGTGGATGACGATGAACGGCCGCACCTACGGCTCGTCGCTCCTGTCGCAGCTCGGATGGAGGAACGCGGTGTCGGGCCTCGAGGACCGCTACCCGACGGGGAGCCTCGAGCAGATGGCGGGGTTCGCACCCGAGCTGGTGCTGCTGCCGGACGAGCCGTACCCGTTCGCCCAACGTCACGTGGCCGAGGTCGCCGCCGCGTTCCCGACCGCCCGAGTCGCCCTCGTCGACGGACGGGACTTGTTCTGGTGGGGCATACGCACTCCGGACGCGCTCGCGCGCCTCTCCGCCATGGACTGGTAGCGGGCAGTACCTTCGCGGCATGCAGCGCACCCTCTTCGACTCAGATCACGAGTTGTTCCGCGACTCCGTGCGAGCGTTCATCGCCAAGGAGTACGCGCCGCACGCCGAGGAATGGGAGCACGCCGGCATCGTGGACCGCGAGGTCTTTGCCAAGGCGGGCGCCCAAGGCTTCCTCGGCATGGCCGTGCCCGAGGAGTACGGCGGCGGGGGAGTGGCCGACTTCCGGTACAACGTCGTGATCGCGGAGGAGATCCAGCGCGGCGGGCGTGAACGCCGCGGGTCTCGGGTGGACGCTGCACAACGACATCTGCCTGCCGTACTTCCTCACCCTCTGCACGGATGAGCAGAAGGCGCGCTGGTTGCCCGGCATCTGCTCCGGCGAGCTGATCACGGCGATCGCCATGACCGAGCCGGGCATCGGTTCGGACCTCGCCTCGATGGCCACGAGCGCGGTCCGCGACGGTGACCACTACGTCGTGAACGGCTCCAAGACGTTCATCACGAACGGCATCAACGCCGATCTCGTCGTCACGGCGGTGAAGACCGATCCGTCGCAGCGCCACACGGGCATGAGCCTCCTGATCCTCGAACGGGGGATGCCGGGGTTCGAACGGGGCCGCAACCTCGACAAGATCGGCATGCACGCCCAGGACACCGCCGAGCTCTTCTTCAACGACGTGCCGGTACCGGTCGGGAACCGTCTCGGCGAGGAGGGCAGTGGCTTCCTCTCGCTCGTCGACAAGCTCCCTCAGGAGCGGCTGTCGATCGCGGTCACCGGGGTGGCCGCAGCAAGCCAGGCGCTCGACATCACGCTGGAGTACGCGAAGCAGCGCACCGCGTTCGGCAAACCGATCGGAACGTTCCAGAACAGTCGGTTCCGCCTCGCCGAGATGGCCACCGAGATCGAGATCGCCCAGACCTACGTCGATCGAGCCGTGCTCGCGGTCAACGAGGGCCAGCTCAGCGCAGAAGAGGCCGCGATGGCGAAGTGGTGGTGCACCGAGCTCCAGAAGCGGGTGATCGACACCTGTCTCCAGCTCCACGGCGGCTACGGATACATGACCGAGTACCCCATTGCGCGCGCGTATGCGGATGCCCGAATCACCACGATCTACGGCGGAACCACCGAGATCATGAAGGAGATCATCGGCAGGTCGCTCGGCGTCTGATGGTGAGTGGTCGATCGCCTCGATGGGCGACGCGATCCCGAAGCCGGATGCGACAGGAGCCAGGTGACGGCGACGTTCGGGGTCGGTCAGGCGCGCCCCAGGCCAAGCGGAACGACGCGCACGAGGCCACACAGGGCGTGGAATCGGCGATGTTCGGCACCGGGTGAAGAAAGCCCACGAACGTAAAGGTCTGCTGAGCTCGCTTCCGAACCGAGTTGCATTCGACCCAGCAATCCCGATGTGAGGTTGGCCCGGCAATCATCGCTATGCTGCACCGCGAGGCAGGGCCATTCCCCGACTGTCAGCCCCAAGGAGAACACCTCCACATGCCTCCCGCAAAGAAACCCACCGCGAAGCGCGCCTCGGTGCCGGGTGCGAAAAAGCGCGGTCCCGCGAAGATGACTGCATCACACAAGCAGGCGCTCGCCGAGGGTCGCGAGGCTTCCCGCCACGTGCGTGCGTACCTCGAGGCGCTGCAGGCGAACAAGCCCAAGCGAGGCCGCAAGCGCACCAAGGAAACCGTGCAAAAGCAGCTCGACGAGGTTTCGGCGCAGATCGGCCCGGCGACCGGCTTGAAGAAGCTGGAGCTCGCGCAGCGCCGGATCGATCTGGCCGCGGAGCTGGAGAATTTCGCGGTGAAGGTCGACCTCTCGGATCTCCGTCGGGACTTCGTGAAGCACGCGAAGCCGTACGCGAAGCGCAAGGGCATCAGCTACGGCGCCTGGCGTGAAGCGGGGGTTCCGCCCGAGGATCTGAAGGCCGCCGGCATCACGCGCGGTTCCGCCTGAACCAGGCGGTGCACGCGTGGTTGATTGCGACGAGTGCGGGCTCGTCTATGCATCAATTCCGCTCGCCAATATCCCGAATGAGCTCGAAGCATTCGGCCCGATCTACCGGGCTCGGCTCGGCGGGGACCCGTCAAAGCTCCGCGCCCGCCCGAGCCCGGAGGTCTGGTCGGCCCTCGAGTACGCGTGCCACGTGCGCGATGTTCTCGAGGTGCAACGGGGCCGTCTGCTCCTCGCATTGGAGGAGGATCGTCCGACCTTCATACCGATGGGGCGCGACGAGCGGGTGACCCGTCATCACTACAACGATCAGGATCCTTTGATCGTCGCCGACCAGCTCGAGGCCGCCGCGACCGCGATCGGCACCGAGTTCTCAGGGCTTAGCGATGAGCAGTGGGAGCGCAGCGGCATCTACAACTGGCCTACCGCGAGCGAGCGTTCCATGGTGTGGCTCGGCCGGCACACCATCCACGAGTGCCGTCACCACCTCCGGGACATCGACGCCGCGGCGGGCTAGAGGCGCACGAGCCGCGCGCCGTGCGCGGGGATCGGCAGCGTGGTGCCGTCGGGTGCCGTGCGATCGGCGGCTCTGTCGGTCCAATTGAAGAGCGCGACCACGGATCCACCGTCGCGTTCGGCGACCCAGATCGACGCGAGGTCGTCTGCAAGCGCGTACGCGTGCTGACGGCCGCCGTCGACGTGGTCGAAGAGGTCGAGTGGCCGGAACCCGCGCTCGTCCCACGTGAGCTCGAGGACCTCCGGATCCTCGAGGACCGCGCGCTCCTCGGGAAGCAGCGTCGAGAGCTGGTCGGCGAGCAGGAACGGCCCACCGGTGAGTGCGGCGACGACGGCCTGCGTGTGCGATTCCTCGAGTGAGTAGCCGTCGGGCCCGCCCCGGCCGTCGCTGCCCCACGCCATCACGATCTCGGGATCGTTGTGGAACCATCGACCGTGCAGCGCCCAACGGCTGGCCGCCTGGCGGGCCTGCGCCTTGATGCCCTTCCAGCCCGTCCATTCGTGATCGAGGGGTTGGCCGTACACGCGCCCGAGCACCGGGACCGCAAGGTCGTGCCCGATGCGGTTCGCGTGGCAGATGCCGACCATCGGGAGCATCGGCGCGCCGCACCCGAGCACGTAGACATCGTCGCCGAGCGGACCGACGAAGGCCCGGAGGCCGCGCTGCAGCGCCTGGGTGCCGGTGACGCCCGGATCGTGGCGCCCCCCTTCCTGCGCGCCGAGGTACAAGAAGTCGAGCTTCACCATGTCGACACCCCACCCGGACACCGTCGAGCCCAGGTCTCGCAGGTACTCGACGACGGCGGGGTTCGACGCGTCGAGCGCCCAACGTCCGTGACGGTCGCGCAGTCGCTCACCCGTCGATTCGTCGATGACGCACCAGCCTTCGTGCTCGGTCCCCAGGCCGACCGCGCCGGGTTCGACCATGAACGGGGCCAGCCAGAGCCCGCAGCGCTGCCCGAGGCGGTGGATCTGGTCGACCATCTCGCCGAAGTCGGCCGGGAACCGCTCACGCGGCCACCACGCACCGTTGTTCTCCTGCCAGCCGTCGTCGATCTGGACCAGGTCGAAGCCCCGCCGGGTGCCGAAGCGCTCGTGCAACAGCTCGGCGTTCTCCATCAGTCGGCCCCGGCTGATGCGGGTCGCGTAGTAGTACCAGGACTCCCAGCCGAGCGCCGGGGGACCGCTCCAGGTCCGGCGCGCGACCCGCGCCGCCAGCTGCTCGGTGACGAGGAGCGGGTCGAAGCCCGCGGCGATCGCCACCGGCTCCGAGACGATCTCGTCTCCGGCCGCAACCGCGACGCGGGCTGTCGTCACGTGGTTCTCGTGGCCCCAGCTGTGGTCGAGCTTGTGCTGGGTCGGTGCCGGTTCGGAGGCGACGGAGACCACGGGCCCGAGCCGGCTGATGCGGGTCACCAGCCGGTCGGATGTCAGCGCCTGGATCCCGAGCCCACCGGTGGCCGTGGTGAACGTGGAGCCCCAGTACGAGTCAGTCCCGGCCGAGTCCGCCGCGCACGCCGGCGTACGACCACGAGTCGTACCCGTTGACCAGCTGCCGATCGAGCGCGGGCGTCACTTCGCCGAACAGCGAGATGACGCGACCGACCTGGTCGTCACGTTCGGGCCGGTACCCCGCCTGCACCTCGAGGACGTCGCCGTCCGCGGGGAGGCGGAGCTCGAACCACGCCGTGGCGTCGGTTCGGGTCCAGCGGACCCGGGCGCCGGTCCGCGTCGTCTCGACGTGCCAGGCGCCCCGGCCGTGATCGGCACGCCACGCGCCGGCTTCGACGTCCATGTGGCACGGACCGAGGGTGATCCCGCACTCCGACCACCGGGCGGTCCACTCGCCGGATCCGAGCTCGAGCTCGATCGAGCCGTTCCCGAGGGTGCGGCTCATCGCGGCCGACTCAGGCCGGGTGGGTACGACGCGCCTTCGGCGGGGCAGTGCAGGTGCACGAAGTTGGTCTCGTCGCCCCAGCGGAGCTCGACCGTCCTGGCCGTGCCGGGCCCGAGCGAAACGGTGATCTTGCCGATCGGCGTCGACTCGTGGGCGGCGGCGCGGACCTCGAAGGTGCCGGACTCGACGATGTCGCCCCGACGGTCGGGGATCGCCACGACCACGCCGTCGTCCGGGAACGCGAGCCCGATGCGAAAGCCCCTCGGATCGGGAGCGATGACCGCGGACGTCGCCGTCCGGATCTCCCATTGCACGAGGCCGTGCCACGGCTGCTCGGCATCGTTGATCAGGAAGACGGGAAGCGTCACCTCGCCCGGTTGGTAGACGGACCGGTCGGTGCGCACGGTCGCGAGCACCGGGCGCGACGCGTCCTTCCACGCCGAGTACGTCCGCTTCGGCGCACGGTCGATGTCGACGAGACCGCCGCCCGCGTAGCCCCACCAATCCGCCCAGAAGTGCCACCGGTACCCCATGAACGGCTCGCCCCGATGGACGCGGAACCACTCGGTCTGATGCTTCGCGAGGGCGGCACCGTAGGCCTCGGTCGCCTCGGCCCAGTCGCGCAGGGAGTCGTAGCGATCCGGCATACCCGCAAACCCGACCGTCGAGCCGATGAACGAGAGTCGGCTCACCCACTCGCGCATCTGCGCGGTGCTCGGTGGCCAGCCGCGGTCGCCGTACTTCTCGGCCTGCGGGCCAACGGTCCAGAACCCGTATTCGCTCACGAACCACGCAGGGAGCTCGGAGACGCGGTAGAGGTTCCGGCCGGTGAGAGAGCCCGAGTAGGAGTGGACGTCGTCACCGATGCCGGACGCCTCGTGGACGTGGCGCGAGTCGTCGATCGATTGCAGCGTCGCGAAGAGCGCGGCGTCGAGATGCCGTTCGCCGACGTCGCGCTCGGGCGTGTCGTCTTCGGGCGCAGTCGGGACGAACATGCGCAGGGGCTCGTTGTGGCACGCGTAGTAGACGACGCTCGGATGCGAGTGCAGGAGGTATGCCATGTCCGCGATCTGGCGCTGCGCTTCTTCGACGAAGCCCGGGTTCGTCTCGGTGCCGCAGTCGTAGAACCACTGGAGCGGGAAGTCCTGGAAGGTCAGGATTCCGGCGGCATCGGCCGCGTCGTAGGCGTGCGGGGACTGGATGTGCGCGTGCACCCCGATGGAGTTCCCGTGGGCTTCGGCGATCAGGCGCATGTCGCGGTCATAGAACGTCCGGCCGACCTCCGCGAAGTGCTGCCAGGGAATGTAGTTGACCGCCTTCACGAAGACTGGTTGGCCGTTCACCTCGAGATGGCGCGCGCGGCCGTCGCCACCGGTCACGACCCGCGCGGTGCGGATCCCGAAGCTGATGGTCCGCCGGTCAGTCACCCGGTCGCCGACGACTGCGACCGCGGTCAGCTCGTGGAGATCGGGTGCGCCGTGAGGAGAGTGCACCGGCGACCAGCGCCCGAGGTTCGGCAGATCCGTGACGAGGTCGACGCGCGCGGGCCCGGGCGCGACCGTGACGTCGAACGCGGCGCGCTCACCTTCGACTCTGAGGTAGATGGTTGCTTCCCGCGGCGTGTCGGTGCGGTTCACCAGCACGACCGCGATCTGCACCGTTGCCGGTCGCGTGGTCCGTGGGGGTGACGAAGAGCGAGCTGATCGCGACGTCGCCGGTGCGGGCCAGGGAGACGGGTCCGACGATGCCCGCGGTCGTCATCGACTGACCCCACTCCGGGGTCCAGACCGCCGCGGAGCTCTCGCCCTCGAGCGCGTGACCCATGCGCCCGGGCAGCCCGCCGGGGCGGCTGTCGTGGTACTTCAGCGTGCCCTTGATGACGTGCTTCTTGTGCGTGAGGAAGAACGCATCCGGGTCGAGCGCCTCGAGCGGGTCCTGCACCCGTACGAGCACCTCGTTGTTCTTCCGGAGCCGGTCGGTCACCTCGAAGCCGAACGGCGCGAAGCAGCCTTCGTGATGACCGAGCAGCTCGTCGTTCAGCCAGACGTCGGCGAGGTAGTCGACTGCGGCGAAGCAGAGTCGGGCGTGATGCGGGTTCCCTTCCGGGGCGTCGACCCGAGGGTCGGCGAACGTGCGGCGGTACCACATGGGTCCGAAGAACGCGGAGAACTCGTTGTCGTAGCCGAAGTTGTCGGGCACGACGACCTTGTGCCACTCACCCTCGTCGGCGCGCCGCTCCCAGCGACCACCGAGGTCGATGACGATCCCGCCGCCACCCGGGGGCGGTGACGGTTCACCCGCGTGCTCGCCCCAGTCGATGCCCGACCGCGGCGGCGACGGGCGCGAACTCCGACGTCTCGGCCACCGGCGCCGGTCCGGGCCGGAGCCGCTCCGCCGACCGCAGCTTCATGATGCTCCCGGCGGGGGTGGGGCGACCGGGCCTGCGCCGTCGACGGCGCGGACGACGAACGCATGAGCCTGCAGACCCGTGTGCTCGTCGTACGCGGCCACGGTCTTGGCCGCGCAGTCGTCGGCGTGGTTCCGCTGCACCATCGCGACGACGCAACCACCGAAGCCGGCGCCGGTGAGCCGGGCCCCGATCGCGCCGTGCTCGACGAGGAGCTCGACGAGCAGGTCGAGCTCCGGCGTCGAGACTGCGTAGTCGTCGCGCAGGCTCGCGTGGCTCGCGAGCAGGAGCGGGCCGAGCGCGTTGACGTCGTCGTCCTCGAGCGCCCGCGCGAAGTCGAGCACGCGCTGGTTCTCGGTGACGACGTGACGCGCGAAGGGATCGTCGTGGACCTGTTCCAGCGTTGCGTCGCGCAGTGCCGCGAGCCCGAGCCGTTTGGCGGTGCGCTCGCAGGCGTCGCGGCGCGACCCGTAGGCACTCCCGACGAGGGTGCGGGCCACGCCGGAGTGGACGACGAGCACCGCGTGGGACCGAGGCGAGCGCGACCGGCGCGACCTCGAGTGTGCGGCAGTCGAGGAGCGAGCGCGTGGTCGTCCACGCCGAAGAGCGATGCCATCTGGTCCATGAGTCCGCCCGGCACGCCGGTCGCGAGCACCTCCGCGGCCAGCGCGGCGCGAGCGATCTCACGACGGTCGGGAAGCTCGAGTCCGCCCGACCTCGGCGAGCGTCAGCGTGAGGGCGACCGAGAGCGCGGAGCTCGACGAGAGTCCTGAGCCCTCTGGAACAGTGGAGAGTGAGAGTCGCCGTCGAAGCCGACGGGCTCACGCCCGAGGTCACGGAGGGCTCGCAGGACGCCGGCGACGAACCGGCCCCATGCCGGTTCGACGCTGGCCGGGATCGTCGCTTCCGTCCGCCGCGACATCGACTGCGTGCGTCCGCTCCCGGGAGCGGATCGTGACCCGGCGCTCGGAGCGGGCGGAACCCGTGACCACGCACTCGCGGTCGATGGCGAGCGGAAGGCAGAACCCGTCGTTGTAGTCCGTATGGTCGCCGATGAGGTTCACCCGGCCGGGAGCCCGCAGCCCGATCACCGCGGGGACTCTACGGGGAGCCGAGGGATAGCCGGCGCCTGACATCAAGTCGGGCGCTCGGTGGTCGATAATGCCCGCATGACTCGCATGCAACGCTCCTGGGCCCTGGCGAAAGCCAGCTGGGCCGTCCTGAAGTCGGAGAAGGGCCTCCTCTGGCTCCCGGTGCTGTCGTTCATCTTCTCGGCGATCGTCGTCGGGATCTTTGCCCTCGCGGTGTGGGCCACGCTCGGCAAGGACACCGGGCTCAACGGTGACACCGAGTACTCCGCCAACGTCGTCACGTACGTCCTCGGCTTCTGCACCTACATCGGGGTCGCGCTCGTGCAGACGTACTTCCTCGCCGCGCTCTGCTCGGGTGCGAACGAGAAGCTCGAAGGCCGGGACACGAACCTGGGTCAGGCGCTCGCGCGTGGCGCAGTCGCGCCTGCACCGGATCCTGCCGTGGGCCGTGCTCTCCGCCACTCTGTCGGTCATCATCCAGGCCATCGAAGAGCGCTTCGGGATCCTCGGCCGGATCATCGGCAGCCTGATCGGCGCCGCATGGAACGTCGTGACGTTCCTCACCGTCCCGATCATCGTGTTCGAGGACCTCGGACCGTTCGCCGCGCTGAAGCGCTCCGCGCACCTGCTCAAGCAGACCTGGGGCGAGAACCTGATGGCGCAGATCGGTCTCGGGCTCATCGGTCTCATCGCGTTCATTCCCGGTGCGATCGTGATCGCGCTCGGCATCGCGGCGGGCGACGTGCTCGTCACCGTCCCGCTGGTCGGCGTCGGTGCGGTGCTGCTCGCAGTCGCCGCATCGATCGTCTCGGCGCTGAGCGGGATCTACCGCACCGCGCTGTACCGCTACGCGGTCGACGGCCACGTGCCGCCGGCGTTCGGCACTACGGACCTCGAGCACGCGTTCGGCAAGCGCAAGAGCATCGGCACCGGCTTCGGTGGTGGGTCGACCTCCACCGGCGGCTTCGCCAGCCCGTCCCCGAACTAGGGCGATCACGCGTCGCGCAGGGCCACCGCGGCGGCCTCCGGCGCGACCGGGTTGCCGAACGTCCCGCTGCCGACCTCGCCCGAGGCGACGTAGCGCGGGGCGGTCGCGGAACGCATCGGCGGCGCGAAGTGCACGTGGACGTGCCAGCCGTGGTGCACCCACATGAGGTACGGCATCTCGCCGTCGAAGAGCCGGTCGTAGCGCCCGACGATGTCGACGAGCGCGGCGGCGAGCCCGTCGCGTGACCTGTCGTCGAGTCCGGGCAGACCGTCGATGTGCTCGTGCGGGGCCAGCAGGACGCCGTACGGATACGCCGATGCGAACGGCACGTACGTGATCCAACCACCGCTCGTCGTGCACGATGCGCGTACCGGCCGCGACCTCGTCGCGTGTCGCCGCACACACCGGGCAACCGTGCTCCCCAGCGACTTCCGCCTCGGCCCGAGGCACCGGGGGAACGAATGGGAAGCCGTAGATCTGCCCGTGGGGATGCGGGATCGGTCGCGCCGACGATTGCGCCCCGGTTCTCGAAGACGAGCACGTATTCGATCTCCGGCCGGGCGAGCAGCGCCTCGGTCCGCTCGGCCCAGAGATCGACGACCCGTCGTGCGCCTTCGACCCCGATCGTCGCGAGTGACCCCGTGTGATCAGGGGAGTAGAGGACGACCTCGGCCGCGCCGCGGCCGGGCAGCGAGACGAAGCCCGAGGCCTGCACCGGCGAGCGCGCCTTCGACGTCGATCGGATCGCCGGGCGCGAACGGTGGCCAACGGTTCTCGAACGCCCGAACGGTATACGGCTCCGGTGCTTCGATCCCGCCCACGCAGAACGGGCACGGTGCCGACCCGGCGGGGTCCGGAGCGAGGTTCGGGCGGGCCTGGCGGTCCGCGACGATCGCCACCCACTCGCGGGTCAGGGGATCGAAGCGCAGCTCGCTCACGTGAGCTGCGGGAGCACCTCGGCGGCGAAGCGGTCGAGTCCTTCGACGTCGAACGGGGCGCGGATCGCGAGGATCAGCCACTCCGCACCGGCGTCGCGGTACTCGCCGACCCGGTCGACCATCTCGTTGACGCTGCCGGTGAGCGACACCCGGACGGACCGCTTCGGCGATCCTGCCGAACTGCTCGTGGAGCGCTTCCTCGCTGAACGCGATCCCTACGTTCACCGACCGAGTGATCTCGGCCGGGTCGCGATCGGCGGCCTCACCGTGCCGTTCGAGCACCCGGATCTTGTGCGCGTAGTCCTCGGGGGAGATGAACGGCACGTTCCAGCCGTCGGCGTAGCGCGCGGCGGTCCGCAGCGTGACCTTCTCGCCGCCGCCGCCGATCCACAGCGGCAGTCGCGCCTGCACCGGCTTCGGTTCGCACCGCGCGTCGGTGAGCGTGAAGTACTCACCGTCGAAGCTCGTGACGTCCTGGGTGAGCAGCCCGCGCACGCACTGGATCGCTTCCTCGACCTGGCGGAGTCGCACGCCGACGGGCGGGAAGTCGATGCCGTACGCGCGGTATTCGGCGGCGAGCCAGCCGCCGCCCAACCCCGAGGGTGATCCGTCCGCCGGAGAGCTGGTCGAGCGTCGCCATCACGTTGGCGAGCACCGCGGGATGCCGGTACCCGACGGAGTAGACGAGGCTGCCGCAGCGCACGCGCGATGTGGTTGCCGCGAGCGCCGCGTGGCTCGCCACGGCTTCGAGGGAGTGCGGGTTCCCGGTGCCGTCCGCGGCGTAGAAGTGGTCCCAGATCGAGATCCAGTCGAAGCCGAGATCCTCGATGTGCACCCACAGCGATTGCAGCTCCGGGATGCTCGTGTTCTGCAGGCCCGTGTGCACGCCGAACTTCATCGCGCGGACCCTAGCGAACCCGTGGCGACCCGGAGCGGTGCGACGACCTCCCCTACAGTGGGGAGCGTGCTCGATGTCGAACAGTGGCCGACGTTGCGCGACCCGGTGATGCTGGTCGCGCTCACGGGTTGGGTCGACGGTGGCCTTGCCGGAACCGGCACGCTGGCCGCGGTCGCCGAGGCGCTGGAGTCACCGCGCAAGTTCGCGTCGGTGGACCTCGCGGACCTGCTCGACCTGCAGCAGACCCGCCCAACCGTCTCACTGATCGACGGTGTCACCCGCCGGATCGAGTGGCCGTCGATCGAGCTCGTCGCCGGCCGCGCGGGTCGGGACGTCGTGATCGTCGCCGGCCCCGAGCCGTCGGTGCGCTGGCGTGATGTCACCGCCGATCTGGTGGAGGTCGCGACCCACCTGGACGTCAAGCTCGCGGTCACCCTGGGCGGCATGCCGGCGCCGGTATCGCACCGCCGGCCGGTGAACGTGCTCGCAACTGCGTCGAGTCGGTCGGTCGCGCAGGAGGTCGGTGCGTTGCGCTCCGACTACTTCGGGCCCACTGGTGCGCAGACGGTGCTGCAGGTCGCGCTGGGCGAGGCGGGGATCCGTTCGGTCGGGTTCTGGGCCCAGGTCCCGCACTACGTCGCGGCCACGCCGTCGCCGCCCGCGATCCGGGCCATGCTCGAACGACTCCGCGAGGTTGCCGGCCTCACCGTGGACCTCCACGCGCTCGACGAGCAGAGCGACGCGTACCTCGAGCGGGTCGAAGAGGGCCTGAGCGAGCGGCCGGATGTCGCCGATATGGTGCTCCAGCTCGAGTCGGAGGCCCCGCCCGACCAAGTCGTGTCGGGCGAGGACCTTGCCCGCGAGATCGAGCGGTTCCTGCGCGACGAGCGCTGAGCCTGCGGTCATGAACTCCCCGGAAACAAGCAAGGAGACGAGTGTGAGTGTCGTGAAGATCAACGCGATCACGGTGGAGCCGGAGAAGAGCCGAGGAGCTCGTCGCCCGGTTCGCGGCCCGGGCCGGCGCCGTCGGTGGGTCCGAGGGATTCGAGGCGTTCGAGCTGCTGAAGCCGAACGACGACCGCAACCAGTTCCTCGTGTACACCCGGTGGCGGTCCGAGGAGGACTTCCAGGCGTGGGCCAAGAGCGCGGCGTTCGGTGAGGGCCACAAGGCGCACAACAGCCAAGGCCCGGTGAGCACGCACGCCGAGCTGTGGAGCTTCGACGTCGCCCAGCACGAACGGACCGCCGCAGACTCGTAGGGTGTGCCGGTGACCGATGCCCTCGCCACGCTGACGGGTCCGGGTGGCCCGTTCGAGATCGTCATCGAGGACGTGCTCGGCGTCCCGCTCCAGGTGTACCGCCGTCGGCTCAGCTCGATGCGGGACCTGGTCGAGGGCGCGGCCGCGCGCGGCGACGTCGACTGGGTCGTCCAGGGTGATCGCCGCCTGACGTACGCCGAGCACAACGCGCTGGTCCGCAAGGTCGCGGTGGCGTTGCTCGACCTCGGGGTCGGCCCGGGCGACCGGGTCGCGGTGCTCTCGGCGAACAATGTCGAGTGGGTCGTCATGTTCTGGGCCTGCGCGGTGATCGGTGCCGCGTGCGTCCCGCTGAACGCGTGGTGGAAGGCTGAGGAGCTGGAGTACGCGCTCGCCGACGCCGGTGCACGCGTGTTGTTCTGTGATCGGAAGCGGTGGGCGGTCGTGCGCGACGTCGTGGGGTCGTTGCACGCGCTCGAGCACATCTTCGTCATGGACCTCGACGCACCCGACGGCTCGGCCCGGCCGGGCGTCGAGCTGCTCGCGCCCGACGATCCGGGGGAGCTGCCCGGTGACGAAGTCCACGAGGACGAGCTGCTCGCGATCCTCTACACCTCGGGCACCACCGGCAAGCCGAAGGGCGCGACCATCACTCATCGCCAAGCGATCGCGAACCTCCAGAACCTCGCGTGCCTGGGCGGGATCGCCGCGGCCCAGGGTGCGGTCACGCCTCGCTCCGACTTGCAGACCGCGTACCTGCTCGTGGTACCGCTCTTCCACGTCACCGGCGCGCTCGCGACGATGGTGCCGGGATACGCGTCGGGCGGGAAGCTCGTGCTCATGCCGCCCGGCAAGTTTGATGCCGACGAGGCGATGCGCGTCGATCGAGCGGGAGCGGGTGACGAACATCGGTGGCGTGCCCACGGTGATGTGGCGCATCGTCGAGGCGGAGTCGTTCGAACGCTACGACCTCTCGTCGGTGAGCCGGATCGGGTACGGCGGCGCGCCCGCGGCACCCGGAGCTCGTCGAACGGATCCGGGACGCGTTCCCGCAGGTCAAGGACACGCTCTCGACCGCGTACGGTCTGACCGAGACCGCGTCGGTCGCCACCTCGAATGCCGGCGCCGGGTACCTGTCGCACCCGAGCTCGGTCGGCCGGGCCGCGCCCACCGTCGAGATCGAGATCGTCGACAGCGAAGGTGCGCCCGTGCCGCTCGGGGAGAACGGCGAGATCGTGCTGCGGGGACCGACGATCATGAGCCGCGGCTACTGGAACCGGCCCGACGCGACCGCAGCCGCGACGCTCCCCGGTGGCTGGTTCCGCAGCGGCGACATCGGCTATCTCGACGCCGACGGCTACCTCTACCTCGTCGATCGGGCGAAGGACATGATCATCCGGGCGGGCGAGAACGTGTATTGCGTCGAGATCGAGCACGTGCTCGCCGAGCACCCGGACATCCTCGACGCGGCCGTCGTCGGCGTTCCGCACAAGCAGCTCGGCGAAGAGGTGAAGGCCGTGGTCCAGGTGCGCGCCGGGCTCCACCACGAATGAGGAGCCGTCCGCGCCTACTGCGCCGAACGGCTCGCCGGGTTCAAGGTGCCGGAGTACGTCGAGCTGCGGCTCGAGCCGCTGCCGCGGAACCCTGCGGGCAAGATCCTGAAGAGCGTGCTGCGCGGCGACGGCTCGTCCTCGGCGTTCACCCCGTCCGGCTCGGACGACTCCGCGCTGTAGTGACCACCCTCTTCCACATCCACCGGGTGTTCGGCTACGTCGCGATCGTGCTCAACGCGATCGCCGGCCTCTTCATGCTCGCTGCGTGGCGTTGGAAGTCGGCTGCGGGGCCGGCCGGTGTGGATCGCGACGATCGTGGCCGAGAGCGCGATCCTCATCCAGGTGTTCCTCGGCACGATCCTGGTCGCGGGGGACGAGACCTACCGCAAGGCGGTTCCGCGCCTGCACCTGTTCTACGGCTTCCTGATCTTCATCACGATCGGGCTGCTCTACCAGTACCGGCACCAGATGAAGGGTCGCCAGGAGCTGCTCTACGGGCTGGGCGGGCTCTTCATCATGGGCCTCGGCATCCGCGCGGTGCTGCAGGTGGTGTCGTGAGCGCCGCCGAACGACGCACGCGGTGATGATCGTGTTCGGGGGCCGCTCCCCGAGCACGACGTCTCCCGCGCGACCGCGGTCGCCGTCGCGCGCGCGCTCGACCCGGAGCGCTATGAGGTGGTGCCGGTCGCGATCACGCGTGATGGCCGCTGGCTCCGAGCAGACGCGGCGCGTGAGCTGATCGCGAACGACCCAGCCGCGTTGCCTTCCGCGCTCGAGGTCGAGGGATCGCAGCTCGACCAGCTCGGGCGAGTGGTGGCCCGGCCCGGGAGCGGGGGTCTCGACGTCGACGTGGTGTTCCCTCTGCTCCATGGTCCCTACGGCGAGGACGGGACGGTCCAGGGGCTGCTCGACCTCGCCGACCTGCCGTACGTGGGATCCGGAGTGCTCGGGTCTGCGGTCGGCATGGACAAGGTGATGATGAAGCGAGCGTTCGCCGTGTGCGGGATGCCCCAGGCCGACTACCTCGCGTTCCGCGACGGCGAGGACCGCGCCGGTGTTCGCGGCGCGGGTGGTGGCCGAGCTCGGGCTGCCGTGCTTCGTGAAGCCGGCCAACATGGGTTCGTCGGTCGGCGTGAGCAAGGCGCAGGACGAGGCGGCCCTCGGCGCCGCGATCGATCTGGCGCTCGACTTCGACGAGTGGATCCTCGCCGAGGAAGCGGTCGAGGGTCGCGAGATCGAGGTGGCGGTCCTCGGTGACGCGCCTCCCGAGGCCTCCGTGCCGGGTGAGATCGTGCCGGGAGCCGAGTTCTACACCTACGAGGACAAGTACGAGGACGGCGCCGCGGAGCTGCGCATCCCGGCCCCACTCGACGATGTCCGCACCGACGAGGTGCGCGCGCTGGCCGTGCGAGCGTTCGCGGCGTGCCGATGCGACGCGATGGCCCGGGTCGACTTCTTCTTCGAGGAGTCGGGCCGCGGCTTCCTGGTGAACGAGGTGAACACGATCCCGGGTTTCACGCCGATCTCGATGTACCCGAAGCTCTGGGCCGCGACGGGCCTGGCGTACCCGGAGCTGCTCGACCGGCTCATCGACGCTCGCGATCGAGCGCCACGCCCGCCGCACCGAGCGCGCCGAGCGCACCGGGCGCACCCGAACCTGACTAGAGGCGCACGACCGGGCAGGTGACCGTCCGGGTGATGCCTTCGACCGCCTGGATCTTGGACACCACCATCTTGCCCAGGTCGTCGAGGGTGTCGGCCTCCGTCTTGACGATGACGTCGTAGGGACCGGTGACGTCGTCCGCGGAGACGACGCCGTCGATGCCCCGGATGAGTCGACGACGAGGTCCGCCTTGCCGACCTCGGTCTGGATGAGCAGGTACGCGGTCACGGCCATGCGGTCTCCCCGAGCTGGGTGCGGCGAACGGCGAAGCCGAACGCGGGTGACCGGACCGAGGTTAGGGGCCGGCGGAGCGCTCACGCGCCGAGGCGACGCTCGAGTGCGTCGAGCTCCTCGATGAGGACTGGAGGCAGGTGGCTGCCGAACTCCTCGAAGTAGGAGCCGACGCCCTTGGCCTCGGCCTGCCACTGCGTCGTCTCGACCGCGAGCGCCGAGCGCGATCTGCTCGGGTGTCGCGTCCAGGCCCTCGAGCTCCAGGTCCTCCGGGCGCGGCACCGTGCCGATCGCCGTCTCCTGGCCGTCAGCCGTGCCCTCGAGCCGGCCGACGATCCACGCCAGCACCCGGGAGTTCTCGCCGTAGCCCGGCCAGAGGAACTTGCCGTCCTCGTCCTTGCGGAACCAGTTGACGCCGTAGACGTGCGGCAGCGCAGCCTCGTCGGTGCGCTCCGGCATCGAGAGCCAGTGCGCGAAGTAGTCGCCCATGTTGTAGCCGCAGAACGGCAGCATCGCGAACGGGTCGTGACGCAGATCGCCGATGCCACCGAACGCCGCGGCGGTCTTCTCGGAGCCCATCGTGGCGCCGATGAACACGCCGTGCGCCCAGTCGCGCGACTCGTAGACCAGCGGAACCGTCGTCGCGCGACGACCTCCGAAGAGCACGGCCGAGATCGGGACGCCCTTCGGGTCCTCCCACTCGTCGGCGATCACCGGGCATTGCGACGCCGGGGCGCAGAACCGGGAGTTGGGGTGGGCGGCCGGGGTCTCGGACTCCGGCGTCCAGTCCTGGCGCTTCCAGTCGGTGAGGTGTGCGGGCGGCTCGCCGTCCATGCCCTCCCACCAGACGTCGCCGTCGTCGGTGAGCCCGACATTGGTGAAGACGGTGTTGCGGGTCAGGGTGCGCATCGCGTTCGGGTTCGTCTCGAAGTTGGTGCCGGGTGCGACGCCGAACAACCCGAACTCGGGGTTGATCGCCCGCAGGCGACCGTCTTCACCGATCTTCATCCACGCGATGTCGTCACCGACCGTCTCGGCTTTCCAGCCCGGGATCGACGGGATGAGCATCGCGAGGTTCGTCTTGCCGCACGACGACGGGAACGCGGCGGTGATGTAGTGCACCTTGCCCGCGGGCGACGTGAGCTTGAGGATGAGCATGTGCTCGGCGAGCCATCCTTCGTCACGCGCGATCACCGATGCGATCCGCAGCGCGAAGCACTTCTTGCCGAGGAGCGCGTTGCCGCCGTAGCCCGAGCCGTAGGACCAGATCTCTCGGGTCTCGGGCAGGTGGACGATGTACTTCTCGTCTGCGTTGCACGGCCACGTCGAGTCGGTCTCGCCGGCTGCGAGCGGCGCACCGAGCGAGTGCACGCAGGGAACGAACTCGCCGTCGTCGCCGAGCACGTCGAGCGCGGCCTGACCGGCGCGGGTCATGGTGCGCATGCTGACCGCCACGTACGGGGAATCGGTGATCTCCACGCCGATGTACGAGAGGGGGGAGCCGAGCGGCCCCATGCTGAACGGCACCACGTACATCGTGCGACCGTGCATGCAGCCGCGGAACAGCCCGTCGAGGATCCCGCGCATCTCGGCCGGGTCCTTCCAGTTGTTCGTCGGACCGGCGTCCTCTTCGCGCTCGGAGCAGATGAAGGTGCGGTCCTCGACCCGGGCGACGTCCGAGGGGTCGGTGGCGGCCCAGTACGAATTCGGCCGCTTCGCGTCATTCAGAGGGATGAACGTCCCCGCCTCGACGAGCTGCTGGCAGAGGTGGTCGGCCTCCTCGTCGGAACCATCGAACCAGTGGATCGCGTCGGGCTCGCAGAGCTGCGCGATCTCGTCCACCCACCGGAGCAGGCCCTCGTGGCGGGTTGGTGCGTTCACGGTCGGCGACACGTCACGGCTCCTTTGGCGGGGTCCTGAAAGTGTAGTGATGGCCTTCGCCGGCGCCGAAACCGGTGATCACCCGCCCCGCCCGCCCGTCACCGCCGTTCCCCCGGTTCCCCCAAAACTCCCATTCCGGAAGTTCGCTCGCTCTAGACCTGGACGTCGGGCGGGAGCCCCATGTCGACCTCGGAGCCGATGCGCACCCGGATCGCCCGGTCCCGGGGGTCGAGCTCGAACACGACGCGCTGGCCCTGGCGCAGCATCCGGAACAGAGAGCCCTCGAGCGCGTCCGAGGCCAGGACGATCTCCGCCCGGTCGGTGTCGCGCACCACGATGCCTTCGCCGGTGTCCGGGTCGTAGGTGCGGATCACGCCCTGCACGTCGGGATCCCGTCGTCAGGGCTTCTGCACCTTGCCGGCCTTCAGGCAGGCAGTGCAGACGTGCAGGCGCCGGGGGGAGCCGTTGACGATGGCACGCACCTTCTGCACGTTGGGATTCCAACGACGCTTGGTGCGGCGGTGCGAGTGGCTCAGTTTCATGCCGAAGACCGGGCTCTTGCCGCAGACTTCGCAAACGGATGCCATGACGTGACCTCGCTCGGGACCAGGGGTGGAACCGGGAAAGGATAGCAGCGGGCCGTCTTTCGCAAAGGCTCGGCCGGTACGATGCGCGCCGATGGCGACTCTCGAGCGGCTGACCGCTCTCGATCTGCGGCAGTCGGTCACCCGATTCCGGGATGCCCTTCGGGCCCACCAGGACGAGCTCAACCGGCTCAACGTGTACCCGGTCCCGGACGGCGACACCGGCACGAACATGACCCTGACCCTCGAGTCCGTCGTCCACGAGCTGGGCACCGCCGAGGACATGTCGGAGGTCTGCCAGGCCGTCGCCCACGGGTCGCTGATGGGGGCCCGGGGCAACTCCGGGGTCATCCTCTCGCAGATCCTGCGGGGTCTGTCCGACACGTTCCGCCCGCTCGACTTCGCCGGCGCCGCGGACCTCGTCACCGGACTCCGCCAGGCGTCGGACGCCGCGTACGAGGCCGTGATGCGCCCGGTTGAGGGCACGATCCTCACCGTGGTCCGCGCCGCGGCGGATGCCGCCGAAGCGGCGCGCGATGCCGGTGAGCAGGCGCTGGTCGGCATCCTCGACTCCGCCTCCACGGCGGCCCGCGACGCGGTCGAGCACACCCCCGACCTCCTCCCGGTCCTGCGCGAGGCGGGGGTCGTCGATGCCGGCGGTCGCGGGTTCACGCTGCTGCTCGACGCACTGCTCGAGGTGGTCGCGGGCAGGCCCATCCCGGACCCGGACATCGTCTTCACGCCGGTCTCCGTCGAGGCGCACCTCGCCGGAGACGACGTCGCGTCGCTCCGCTACGAGGTGATGTACCTGCTCGAAGCCGAGGACTCCACCATCACGGCGTTCAAGGAGACGTGGGCTGCGCTGGGCGACTCGATCGTGGTCGTGGGCGGCGACGGCCTCTGGAACTGCCACGTGCACACCGACGACATCGGCGGCGCGATCGAAGCGGGCATCGAAGCCGGGCGGCCGCGGCAAGTGCGCGTGACGGACCTGCTCGAGCAGGTCGAAGAGGAGCAGTGGGTGCGGGACCAGGAGTCCACGCCGCCAGAAGTCCCGGTCGCGCCGCCCGGCCCTCCGGTGACCACTGCGGTGGTGGCCGTCGGGGTCGGCGAAGGGGTGAAGCGGCTGCTGACGAGCATGGGTGTGAACGAGGTCGTAGCCGGTGGGCAGTCGATGAACCCGTCGACCGCGCAGATCCTCGAAGCGGTCGAGCGGTGCCCGTCGCAGTCGGTCGTCGTGCTGCCCAACAACAAGAACATCGTCCCCGTCGCGCAGCAGGTCGATGCGCTGACGGACCGTAAGGTCGAGGTCATACCGACGACATCGGTGGTGGAGGCGCTCGCCGCGCTCGTCGCGTACGACCCGCAGGCCGAGCTCGCGGACAACCAGGCAGCGATGGAAGAAGCCGCGGCGCAGTGTCGCGGCGGGAGAAGTCACCCAGGCGGTGCGTGACAGCGTCGCCGAGTGCGGTCCGATCACGACGGGCGACTGGATCGCGATCAGCCGCGACGGGATCTGCGAAGCGGCAACGAACCCGGTCGACGCGGCGCTGGCCCTCGCTGCGGTGCTCGTGACCGAGGACAGCGAGATCGTGACGGTCCTCGCCGGGGCGGATGCACGAGGGGTGGAGACCGAACGTGTGCGGGCGCAGGTCGCGCTGGCGCATCCGCACGTGGAGGTCGAGGTGCACGAGGGTGGTCAGCCGCTCTACCCGTACCTGATCGGGGTGGAGTAGCCACGGCACGCCGTACCCTGCGCGAGCTCGACGCGACGCCCCTTGGAGAGGTGGGCGAGATCGCCCCGAAGCTGCTCGAGCGGCTCGCGCTCATGAAGCCGCCGATCGAGTCGGTGCTCGACCTGCTCCAGCACTACCCGCGCCGCTACCACGACCGCACCCGCAAGGCCGAGATCGCGGAGCTCGTCGCGGGCGAGGAGGCGACGATCGTCGCGGAGGTCAAGCGGGTGTCGTCGCGACAGACGCGTCAGCGCAAGAAGATGGTCGAGGCGGTGGTCGAGGACGAGACCGGGCTCCTGAACCTCGTGTTCTTCAACCAGCCGTGGCGCGAACGCCAGCTCGCCGTCGGCACCGAGGTCGCGCTCTACGGAAAGCTCGACATCTTCAGGGGCAAGCGGCAGCTCGCGAACCCGATCGTCGACGTGCTCGGTCGGGCGGGGGAGACGAAGACCGGCGTGATCATGCCGATCTACCCGCAATCCGGGAAGGCCGACGTGTCGACGTGGGAGATTCAGCGCTGCGTCGCTGCCGCGCTCGACTTCGCCGGCGACCTCGCCGACCCGCTCGACGCCGGCACGCGCGAAGAGCTGAAGCACCTGCCGCCGCGGACGTGGTCGTACCGCAACGTGCATCAGCCCGAGGTCGCGAAGGACTACAAGGAGGCACAGCGACGGCTCCGCTTCGACGAGTTCCTCCGGATCCAGATCCCACTCGTGCTGAGGAAGCGCAAGATCGAGGCCGAACGGAGTGGCATCGAGCACCGGGTCGACGGCGAGCTCCTCCCGCGGTTCTTGGGCTCGCTGCCCTACGAGCTGACCGCGGACCAGCACGCGGCGCTCGACGTGATCCAGCACGACCTCGCGAGCCCGGTGCCGATGCACCGACTTCTGCAGGGCGAGGTCGGATCAGGCAAGACCGTGGTTGCGGTCGCGGCGCTGCTGATCGCCGTGCAGGGTGGCTACCAGGGTGCGCTGATGGCCCCGACAGAGGTGCTCGCCGAGCAGCTCGCAAGCGTCGCGCGTGACCTGCTCCGCGGAGTGCTCGTGCCGAGTCCCGCGTCGTTGCTCGACGAGCGTCCGGTGGGCATCGCGCTGCTGACGAATCGCACCAAGGTCGCGGAGCGACGCCGCATCGCGGCCGGACTCACCAACGGTGAGATCGACATCATCGTCGGCACGCACGCGCTGCTGTACGGCGACGCGCCGTTCACCAGTCTCGGACTCGTCGTCATCGACGAGCAGCACCGGTTCGGCGTCGAGCAGCGTGCGGTGTTGAAGGGCCTGGGCAACGAGCCCGACGTCCTTGTGATGACCGCGACACCGATTCCGCGAACCGCGGCGATGCTCGTCTACGGCGACCTCGACCAGACCGAGCTGCGCGAGATGCCGCGAGGGCGCAACCCGGTTGAGACCGTCGTGATCGGCCCGAGCCCGGAGGAGCGCGCGCGAGCATACGAGCGGCTCCGCGCGGAGGTCGCCGCCGGTCATCAGGCGTTCGTCGTCTGCCCCCTCGTGGAGGGCTCGGCGAAGATCGAGGCGAAGGCCGCGAGCGAGGAGGCCGAGCGGCTCGCGGCTGAGGAGCTGGTCGGTCTGCGCGTCGGGTTGCTCCACGGCCAGATGCCGGGACCCGAGAAGGAAGCGGCGATGCACGCGTTCCGCGCCGGTGAGATCGACGCGCTCGTCGCGACGACCGTCATCGAGGTGGGCGTCGACGTCCCGAACGCGACGGTGATGATCGTCGAGGACGCGGACCGGTTCGGTCTCTCGCAGCTGCATCAGCTCCGAGGACGGGTCGGGCGTGGTGGGGGAGCGGCGTGGTGCTTCCTCTTCGCGGATCCGTCGACGCCGGACGGCGAAGCGCGGATGGAAGCCATGGCGGAGTCCACGGACGGGTTCCTGCTCGCCGAGCGCGACCTCGAGATCCGCGGCTCCGGCCAGGTGCTGGGCGAACGTCAGGCGGGCATCGGCGACCTCAAGCTGGGCCGCCTGCCCCGCGACGTCCCGTACGTGCTCAAGGCCCGCGAGGTCGCGGTGCAGATCCTGGACGACGATCCGGATCTCAAGGCCCACCGGGCGCTCGCCGAGGAAGTCGAGGACCTGCTCGGCGACAGCGTCGAGTTCCTGTTCAAGAGCTGACCGCAGCATCCCGATCCCTGGGCCGACCCCGAACGGGCAGGAGACGAGTGGAACCGATCGGACAACCACCGGGCTGGTATCTGGACCCGGATCCACACGCGCCCCGGCGCCGGCACCGCTACTGGACCGGGAGGACCTGGACCGAGCACGTCTCGATGCCGCCCGCGGGTGCACCGGACGCCGACGCCGCGGCGGAGGCGCGCCCGCGCGGTCCCGGGCGCTGGATCGCCGCCGCGGCCGTGCTCGTCGTCGTGCTCGTCGGCGTTGCCGGGTACATCCTCAGCCGTCCGACGACGAGCTACCCCAAGGCCTGGGACCCGCAGGTCGCGCCGATCGCGGCCAAGGTCGCCCGGCTCCGCGGGTTGTCGTTCGAGCACCCGGTGCCGGTGAGGTACCTCGACGATGCGGCGTTCAAGCAGCGAGTGCGGGTGGACCCCTCGAAGCTCACGCCCGCGGCGAAGCGCCGGATCGAAAACCTGAAGGGAACGCTGCGCGCGTTCGGATTGGTCGACCCCGACGCGGATCTCGCGAAGTCCTTCGACACCGTGAGCCAGGCGGGCGTCCTCGCGTTCTACGACCCGGCATCCCAAGAGATCGTGATCCGCGGCCGCGGCCCACTCGACATCGAGCGGAAGGCCACACTCGCGCACGAGCTGACCCACGTGCTCCAAGACCAGCACTTCGACATCCGGAAGCTCCGTGGTGCTGCGTCCGACTCGGACACCGCGTCGAGCGGAGCGCTCACGGCGTTGATCGAGGGAGACGCCGAGCGCATCAAGCTCGCGTACCTCAAGGGTCTCCCAGTTGCGGATCGAGACGCGTACGACGCGGCCCAGGCGAAGACCGGCGACTCGGCCGACCGGGCCGACGCGGTTGCCGCCCAGGTCGTGCAGATCGACCTCGAGTCGCCGTACATCTTCGGACCCGACGTGTTGAAGGTGCTCACCGCGCATGGTGGCAATGACGCGGTCAACTCGGCGCTCCAGCGTCGCGCCCCGACCGACGAGATCTTCCTCGACCCGGCTGCGGCACTGCGGAACTCGTCGTCGGTCCGGGTACCGGCGCCGGCCCTCCCGCACGGTGCGCATCAGGTCGGCCAACCTGACGAGCTCGGCCCCTTCGACCTCTATACCGTGCTGGCGGGTCGACTCGACCGCCAGGTCGCGCTCGATGCGTCGGACACCTGGGCCGGCGACCACTTCGTGACGTACAAGGACCAGGGCCGGGTCTGCGTCAAGAGCACGATCGCGAGCACGACGACCGATGGTGCGCGCCGGCTCTCGGATGCACTCTCGATGTGGGCGGCGAAGATGCCGGACGCGAAGGTGTCGGCCGAGGACGCGCGCAAGCGCTCGATGCTCACGTCGTGTGCCACCGACGCGATCAGCGCGCCCGACGCGGCGAAGCTCGAAGGCGCAGTTCGGCTCCTCGCCGGGCGCAACAGCCTGCTGGCGACGTTGCTCGATCAGGGCGCGCCGCTGCCGTTGAGCGAGTGCGTCAGCCGCCGCCTGGTGAAGGTACCGATCTTCGCCGACAACATCGATCGCGCCTCCAGCTTCACCCGCGCGGAGCAGGACGAAGCCCGCGACGAGACGACCGCGCTCGTCGCTCAGTGCCGTCGCGCCTCCTGACCCGCGCATCCGGTCAGTCAGTCCCGGGATCGGCGGACGAGCGCGAACAGGTGCCCGCCGTGGTCCATCGGGTCGGGGACGCTCTCGTGCTCGACGACTTCGAGGTCGGCGGCGCGCAAGATCTCGAGGCTCGTTGCCGCGTCGAAGTGGCTCCAGTACATCGGCGCGCCGAGCCAGCTCTCGGGGTCGTGATGCTCGGGATTGTCGCTCTGACCGAGGCAGAGAAGTGCCCAACCACCCGGCCGCAGGACCCGGCGCACCTCCGCGAAGACGGCGGCGTGGTCATGGCGCGGGACGTGGATGATCGCGTAGCACGAGACGACTGCATCGAAGCTCGCGGCGGCGAAGGGGAAGCTCGCCAGATCGCCCTGCACGAGCTCGGTCTCGGGCACCAGGCGATGCGCGAGGCCGAGCTGCGCGATCGAGCAGTCCAATCCGATCGTCGTGAACCCGGCGTCGATGAGCGTCCGGGTGACCGGGAGTCCGGCGCCGCATCCGGCGTCCAGTACGTGGGCGCCCGGGACCAGCCGGCCGACGAGCGCGTCCAACGCACGTAGGTCGCCGCCGTCGACGGTGCGCGCGGCCAGGTAGGCGTCGGCGATCTCGTCGTACCCGTGGCGCACGACCGCGCGCGCTTCGTCAGCCATGGACGCAAGTCTGTTGGCCGGTTGCGCCGGACGTCGAGTGATTTCGCGCGTCGAGCCGCGCCCGAGGGACCGTTCGAGGTCCGCGAGGCGACCGGGGATGCGATCGCGCTCGGTGCCGGCGAGCCATGCGAGGAGGTCCATGATGATGTCGGCGGTCAGCCCGTAGATGTCGAAGCCGTCCGCGTCGAGTACATCGTTCTCGTAAGTGTGGCCGTCGATCTCCGCGACGTCGACCCGGTGGGCTTCGGCACGTGCGATGCGTCCCAGCGGCGTCAGGAAGACCTGGGCCACCTCTTCGCTCGCCGGCGCGAGGTGACCGAGATCCGCGTCGTGCCAGCCGACCACCGGGACGACGTGGTTCTTCGCCTTGCTCCACGCCTCGTCGAGCCGTCCGAACACCTCGACCGCGTGCGGGTCGACGCCGACCTCCTCGGCGGCTTCGCGGACGGCCGCGCCCTCCGGCGTCTCGCCCGGCTCGATGCGTCCCCCGGGGAGCGCGATCTCCCCCGAGTGCGCGCGCATCCGCGCCGACCGCTCGCTCAGCACGATGCACGCCTCGCCGCCGTGGCACCCGACGAGCAGGAGCACCGCCGCCCGCCGGAAGTGCTCCGGCACCGAGTCCGGAGGGAGGCGCGCCGGAGTCCGCGTCGCCACCTGCGCGAGCCGGGCCCGGGTCTCGTCGCAATCCACGGCGGCACCCTGCCACGCCACCTCTGATCAGCGAGCTCTGAACGCGAGCGCGGCGCGCGCGTAGTCCTCGTGGTTCTTGTGCCAGTTGTCGACGGCGTCGATGGGCCAGTAGCGGGCGTCCAGGGTCTCGTGCGAGAGGGTCGGCTCGCCGGGCGCGACGGTGCACAGGTAGAGGACGCCGACCGTCCCGTGCGGTCCGTTTGCCGCGGATGCAGGCCGGCCGAAGACGTCGACCAACGCCTCGATCGTCGCGTCGAGCCCGACCTCCTCGCGCACTTCCCGCACGATGGTGCCCGCCGGTGACTCACCCGCGTCCACGTACCCACTGATCAGTCCCCAGCAGCCGTCGTCGGAGCGCCGGATCAGCAGGATGCGGTCCTCGTCGTCGAAGATCGCCGCCTCCGCGCCGACCTTCGCAGTCACGTAGCCGAGGTCCCCGGCGAGCCGGGCCCGGATCTCTGCCGGAGGGAGCGCGAGCGCTTCCGAGTACCCGTCGACCGCGATCGTCAGCAACCGTTCGTAGCGCTCGCGGTCGTACGGGTTGGTCGAGTACTCGAGCCCGGTGCGGGCGATTGCCGCCAGCTCGTCGAGAACGTGAAGGAAGTCGATCCGGAGACCGTACGCGACCCCGTGCAACGATCGCGGGGTGAGCAGGTCGACGGCGGGAGGCAGTGGTCGAGGGCCGCGGGTCATCGCCGGCGAGGTCGGTGGGCTCCGCCTGAGCGCGCCGAAGGGGACCCGGACCCGTCCGACCGCTGATCGGGTCAAGGAGTCACTCTTCGGTGCGCTCGGTCCCGATCGCCTTCTGGGGGCCGCGGTCCTCGATCTCTACGCGGGCTCTGGTGCGCTGGCCATCGAGGCGCTGTCCCGGGGCGCGGCGAGCGCGCTCCTCGTGGACCGGGACCCGTTGGCGGTCGATGCCATCCGTCGGAACCTCAGCAGCACGAAGCTTCGCGACCGCGCTCAGGTGCAGCATCGGGGCGTCGGCACGGTCGTCCGGGGCGCCCCGCCGTCGGGGGCACCGTTCGACCTGGTCTTCTGCGATCCGCCCTACGACCAGCCCGCGGGAAAGCTGGCGGGCGTCCTCGCGGCGCTCGCCGAGCCCGGTTGGGTCGCGTCGGACGGGACGGTCGTGGTCGAGCGGGCCGGGTCAGCGGGGCCGCCGTTGCTCGCCCCGGGGTGGGGAGTCACCTGGTCACGGGTGTACGGCGATACGCTCGTCGTGCTCGTCGCCCCCGCGACCGATCACTGATTGCAACCAGGAGCAACCCCGCGTGGCCACCGCAATCTGCCCGGGATCGTTCGATCCGGTGACCCTCGGTCACCTCGACATCATCGAACGGACCGCCCGGCACTTCGACGACGTGATCGTTGCGGTGATCCGCAACCCGCAGAAGGCCGAGTCGCTGTTCACGCTCCAGGAGCGCCAGGAGATGCTGGGCGAGGTCACCTCGCACTTGGGGAACATCCGCATCGAGTTCTTCATGGGCCTGCTGGTCGACTTCGCCAACGACCATGGCGCCGCGGCCATCGTGAAGGGCCTCCGGGCCATCTCGGACTTCGACTACGAGCTCCAGATGGCGCAGATGAACCAGCGGCTCTCCGGGATCGACACGTTCTTCATCTCCACCAGCCCGCAGCACTCGTTCCTTTCCTCCAGCCTCGTGCGGGAGGTCGCCAAGTTCGGCGGCGACGTGTCGAGCATGGTTCCGCCGCTCGTGGCCAAGCGGCTGGACGAGCGGTTCGGCGAACCGAAGGATCGCACGTGACCGACGTCCAGCGAGCCCTACGACACTCCGGACACCGAAGAGCTGCTCCTGCGGGCGCGGGACCAGCTGGAGACCGCGCGCTCGGTCCCGATGTCTGCGTCCGTCATGGTCAACCGTGACGACCTGCTCGTCCTCGTCGACGACGCGATCGCCGGCCTGCCCGAGGAGCTGCGCCAGGCCCGCTGGCTCCTCAAGGAGCGCGAGGAGTTCCTGGCGAAGGCCCGCCGTGAGGCGGAGGACATCATCGATGCCGGCCGGTCCCAGGCCGAGCGGATGGTCGAGCGGACCGAGGTCGTCCGCGAGGCCCGGCGGCCGCGCCCAGCAGGTGGTGGACGATGCCGAGGCGACGGCCCGGAACCTGAAGCACGAGGCCGAGGACTACATCGACCAGAAGCTCGCCTCCTTCGAGGTGGTGCTCGACCGCACGATGCAGGCGGTCCAACGGGGCCGCGAGCGGCTCCAGGTGGTGGTCGACCTGCCCGAGGCCGAGGTGGTCCCGGAGGAGGACGAGGGCGGGTTCTTCGACCAGGACGACGCCTGACCCGGCGTCGCTGGCAAGACCTGGAAAACGGCCTCCCTGCTATATTTGCTGGTCGCGCCCCATGCGGGGCCGATTCCAATCACTCGACCGGGTTGAAACCGCCATGAGCGCCCTCCGCTGCAACGTCGCGGACCTGCTGCACCACCCGGCTGCCCGTCGTCCAGTGCATTTCGAGACCGATGCCAGCGAGCTTGGTGGCGTCGGAGGTGCACGCCTCGACGACCAGCCGCTGTTCCTCGAGGCAGTGCTGGAGCGCGTGCCGGACGGAGTGGTGGTCCAAGGCACGATTCGTGGCTTCTACGCCGCGCAGTGCAGCCGCTGCCTGCGCCCGGTGCACCGCGAGGTGGTCACGGCGGTCCGCGAGCTGTTCGAGGTGGAGCCGATCGAGGGCCAGACCTACCCGCTCGAAGGTGAGGAGATCGATCTCGAGCTCCCGGTGCGCGACGCGCTGCTGCTCGACCTTCCCGCCGCCCCCTTGTGCCGCGCGGACTGCGCCGGTCTCTGCCCCTCGTGTGGCATCGACCGGAACCAGTCCAGCTGCGAGTGCGACATGACCATTCCCGATCCGCGGTGGGACGCTTTCCGCGAGCTCACCTTCGACACCTGACCAGGAGCTCCGATGGCAGTCCCCAAGCGCAAGACCCCGCGGTCCAAGACTCGAATGCGTCGTGCGTCGAGCTGGCGGCTCGACGCGCCCGGCGCGCTCGGTCTGCCCGAACTGCGCGGCGGTCAAGCTCCCGCACACGGTCTGTGGCAACTGCGGCTGGTACCGCGGCCGACAGATGCTCGACGTCGACTGAGCTCCGGCCGGAGCGGAGCCTCACGATGAGGATCGCGATCGACGCGATGGGAGGAGACCGGGCACCGGGCGAGATCGTCGCCGGTGCGCTGGACGCGGTGGACCAGCTCGGCGTCGAGGTCCTGCTGTTCGGGATCGAGGACTCCGTGCGGGCCGAGTTGCCCGGCGGCACGGTGCCGTCCGGCGTGGAGCTCGTGGCCTGCTCGCAGGTCATCGAGATGAAGGACGAGCCCGGCGTCTCCGTGCGCTCGAAGAAGGATGCGTCGGTGGTGCGCGCCGCCGAGTCGGTGCGCGACGGTCGGGCCGATGCGATGGTCGGCGCCGGCAACACGGGCGCAACCATGGCGAGCGCGCTCTTGCGCTTCGGTCGCATCCGCGGTGTGGCCCGACCCGCCGTCGCGGTGCCGATCCCGGTGCCGTTCGGAACGCCGCAGCTTCTCGTCGACGGTGGTGCCACCACTGACTGCAAGCCCGAGTGGCTGAGCCAGTTCGCGTTCATGGCGCGCACCTTCGCCCAGGTTCGGGGAGTCGCCGAACCGACAGTGGGCCTGCTCTCGAACGGCGAAGAGTCGAGCAAGGGTGACGAGCTGCGCAAGCAGACGTTCGCGCTCCTGGACGGCACCCCCTGGTTCATCGGCAACGTCGAGGGCCGGGAGCTCATGAGCGGCCGCCCGGACGTGATCGTGACCGACGGCTTCACCGGAAATGTGGCGCTCAAGACCATCGAAGGCGCGCTGCGGGCGGCGGCCGGGCTGGTCTTCACCATCCTCGACTCCACCCCGGAGGCCAAGGAGGCGGGCCAGGTCGTGGCGCCGATGTTGCTGCAGGGAGTGACCGACTACCTGGATCCGGACACGGTGGGTGGTGCGGCGCTGCTCGGTGTCGACGGCGTCTGCGTGATCTCCCACGGTTCGTCGTCCGCGCGTGCGATGGTGAACGCGATCGGCCTGGCGGTCGACTGCGTGAAGGGCGGGGTCGTCGATCGCGTGAAGCAGGCCGTCGCGGAAAGAGAGGCAGAGGATGCCCGCTGAAACCCATTCGACGCACGACCCGATCACCAAGGACGAGGTGTTCGCCATGGTCCGGTCCAACCTGGCCGAGATCCTCGAGATCGACGACGCCAGGGTCACGCTGGACTCGAAATTCGCCGACGACCTGGATGCCGACTCGCTCGCCCTGATCGAGCTGGTCGAGGCGCTCGAGGAGGAGCTCGGCGAGCGTACGGTCGGGTTCTCCGTCGACGACGAGGACCTCGGTGATCTCGCCACGGTGCGTGACGCGGTCGACTACGTCGTGCTGAGGCTGGGAGGGGCTGCGGCCTGAGGGCCGCGCCGATGATGCCGCCGGAGGCGCGAGCCCGTTTCGAAGAGCGTCTGGGCTGGACGTTCCGCGACGAGCCGGGCTTGGCGCAGGCGCTGGCGCACCGGTCGTGGTGCGCGGAGCACCCGGACGAACCGTCCAACGAGCGGCTCGAGTTCCTCGGCGACGCGGTGCTCGGCATCATCGTCACGGACTTCGTCTTCCGGACCTACCCGTCACTGCAGGAAGGTCAGCTCGCGAAGGTGCGGGCTTCGGTGGTGAACGCCGAGGTGCTCGCCGACGTCGCCGCGGGGATCGAGCTCGGGCCCTGCCTGCGGCTCGGCAAGGGCGAGGACGCGTCCGGGTGGTCGGGCGAAGACCTCGATCCTCGCCGACGCGATGGAGGCGATCATCGCGGCCGTCTACCTCGACGGTGGCCCCGACGCGGCGCGCGACGTCGTCATGGGATTGTTCGGCGAGCGCATCGCCGAAGCTGCGAGCGGGCCCGGTGGGGACGACTACAAGACCAGGCTCCAGGAGCTGGCCGCGCAGCGGTTCGACAAGCTGCCGCGGTACCAGGTGCACGACGAAGGCCCGGACCACGCGAAGCGGTTCTTCGCGACGGTGCTGCTCGGGGGCGAGCCCCATGGGTCCGGCGAGGGCGGGTCGAAGAAGCAGGCCGAGCAGGCTGCAGCGCGCGCCGCATGGCGTTGGCTCAGCACGCAGGGCGAAGGGGCAGCCGAGGAGGAGCCGGGCCCGGGCGAGGGAGCACCGACGGACGGCACCACGGCAGGATCGGCGATGGGGGGCAGCAATGCCGGAGCTACCTGAAGTCGAGGTCGTGCGACGCGACCTCGAAAAAGAGGTCGTCGGCAAGAAGATCAAGTCGGTGGACGTCGACGGGATGCGGAGCATTCGTCGCTACCGGCAGCGCAAGCTCTTCACGAGCGAGCTCGACGGCCGCAAGATCACCGCGGTCACGCGGCGGGGCAAGTACCTGATCCTCAAGCTGGACGACGGCAATGCGCTCGTCATCCACCTCGGCATGTCGGGCCAGCTCCTGCGGACCAAGTCCGCGGCGAGCCGGTCGCGAAGCACACCCACGTGACCATCACGTTCACCCAGGGCGGGCAGCTGCGCTTCGTCGACCCGCGCACGTTCGGGGAGATGTTCGTGAGCCCCTACGACGGTCTGGACGAGGATGTCGAGGAGCTCGCGCACCTGGGGATCGACCCGCTCGAGTCCGCGATGAGCTGGGACTACTTCGGTGAGCTGGTCGCGCAGCGCCACGCCAAGCTGAAGCCGATGCTGATGGACCAGAAGTTCCTCGCCGGGATCGGCAACATCTACTCCGACGAGATCCTCCACAACGCCGGTCTGCGCTGGGACCGGATGAGCGACGCGCTCTCCCCGGAGGAGGTGCGCCGGCTCTACCGCGCCCTGATCGAGACGCTCCAGGACGCGGTGAAGTACCGGGGCTCCTCGCTCGCCGACGAGCAGTACGTCGACCTCTTCGGCAACAAGGGGGAGTACCAGCACCACCACAAGGTCTACGCCCGGGAGGGTGAGCCTTGTAAGCGCTGCCGCCACGTGATCGTGCGCGAGAAGACCGGCGGGCGCAGCACCTTCTACTGCTCCGCGTGTCAGGTCTAGGAGCGCAGTCGGAAGCGGGCACGGCGTGCGGACGGTGGAGCGACCCAGGGTGGAGGCGCGCATTCCACAGATCCACTTCACCCAAGCCCTCCGTCGCTACGCTCGACGGGTCTGACCAAGGAGGGTGCACCGCGTGTTCCTGAAGGCATTGACCCTACGTGGGTTCAAGTCGTTCGCCGACAAGACCGTCCTCGAGTTCGAGCCCGGCGTCATGGTCGTCGTGGGCCCGAACGGGTCCGGCAAGTCGAACCTCGTCGACGCCGTCGCGTGGGTGCTCGGCGCGGAGGGACCGCGCACGCTGCGCGGCGGGAAGATGGACGACGTCATCTTCGCCGGGACTCCCGACCGTCCTGCGCTCGGCCGCGCCGAGGTTTCGCTGACGATCGACAACTCCTCGGGGATGCTGCCGATCGAGTTCTCCGAGGTGACGATCACGCGCACGCTGTTCCGCAACGGCGACTCGGAGTACGCGATCAACAGCTCGCCGTGCCGTCTGCTGGACATCCAGGAGCTCCTCTCGGACACCGGGATCGGTCGCCAGCAGCACGTCATCGTCGGTCAGGGCCAGCTCGACGCGGTGCTGAACTCACGCCCCGAGGACCGGCGTGCGGTGATCGAAGAAGCCGCCGGTGTCCTGAAGTACCGCAAGCGTCGCGAGCGGGCCGAGCGCCGGCTCGAGTCGACCGAAGGCAACCTGCTGCGGCTGAACGACCTGCTGCGCGAGGTGCGCCGGGGACTGGTGCCGCTCCAGAAGCAGGCCGACGCGGCCCGGCGCCACGATGGCCTCGTGGACGAGCTGCGTTCGATCCGGCTCCACCTCGTCGGTCACGAGCTCGCGGGGTTGCAGGCGAAGACCGAGCGCCTCCGGGACCAGGCCAGCGAGCTCTCCCGCAGCGAAGCGGTCGTCCAGGCCCGACTCCGAGAGCTGGACATCGCGGTGCTGGACGCCGAGCGCGCGCTGACCGATGCCGGCCACGGAGATGTGGCCGATGCGCTGGTGCGGGTCGAGTCGATGCGTGAGCGAGCCCGCGGCTTGCAGGCGCTGCTCGCCGAGAAGCGGCGCGGACTCGAGCGCGAGCTCGCGGCCGCGGCCGACGAGGGCGTGGTGGAGACGCTGGTCGCGGACGCCGGGGCGCTGCGCGCCGAGCTCCATGCGGTCGAGCAGGATGGCGCGGCGCTCGGCGACCGCCGGCGTGACGTCGAGGCCCAGGGATCACCGACGAGCCCGACCGCGGTCGCCGACGCCGAAGCGGCGCTTGCCGCGGCCGAGGGGCAATGGCGTGAGTGTGAGAACGAAGCGGGTCGCTGGAACGCGCGCGCCGAAGCCCTTGCTCAGGCGCTGGACTCCGTGCGTTCTGCGGTCGACATCGCCGTGCTCGACGGCATCGAGGGGATCGCCGGCAGCCTCGTCGACCACCTGGAGATCGACGCCGGCGCCGAAGCGGCGGTCGCCGCCGCGCTGGGCGAGGCGATGCACGCGATCGTGGTCAAGGGCGACGACGCAGCCCGTGAGGCGGTCCAGCGGATCGCCGGTGGCGACGCGGAGGCGCTCTTGCTCGTGCTCGATTCGCGCGACACCGCGGTCACGATGGGAGCAACGATCGCCCCCGAAGGCGCGAAGGCGCTGGCCGCCTGTGTGCGGGCACCGCTGCCCGGCCTGCAGGCGACCTTGACCCGGCTGCTGGCCGGAGTCGTCCTTGCCGACGGCGACTGGCGGGCGGCGGTCGAGATCGCGATCGAGCATCCCGATCTCACCGTCATGACGCAGTCGGGTGATCGGTTCGGTGGTCGTGGTCTCTGGCGGCTCGGCGGGGAGCAGGTCTCTGGCATCACGCGTGCCGCGCTCCAGGAGGCCGAGGACCACGCTGTGCTCGCGGCCGAGGCGCGCACCGCGGCGGAGGCCGCAGTGGCGGCGGCCCGGCTCGCGGTGGAGGAGGAGCGCCGGCAGGCTGCCGCCGCGCAGAGCGTGCGGCGCGAGCTCGAGATGCGGGCCGCGACCCTCGACGAGCGCCGCGACGTCCTGACCCGGCGGCTCGCCGGCATCGAGGACCGACTCGCTCGGGATCCGGAGGCCAAGGCGGCGGCCGAGCGGTACCGCAGCGCCCTCGTGGCCAAGGAGCAGTCCTACGGCGCGGTCGCGGGGCGCCTCGACGAGCAGAACGGCCGGATCGACGAGGTGCTCGAGCGCCTGCGCGCCGAGCGACGCCGCCAGGCCGAGCGGGCGAGCCTCGCGGGCGGTCAGCTCGACACGCTGCGCCGCGAGCGGTCCGGGCTCGAACGAGAGCTGGCCGGCACCCGCGAACGCCAGCAGCGGCGCGACGTGGAGGAAGCCGAGAACCGGATGCGGCTCGAGGCAGTGGTCGAGAAGATTCGCACCGACTTCGACTGCGAGCCGGCCGTCGCGCTCGACGCGCCCGCGCCGGAGCCGATCGAAGGCACGACGATGGCGGCGCGCGCGAGAGACCTTGATCGCGAGCTCCGGCTGATGGGGCCGATCAACCCTCTGGCGCTCGAGGAGTACGACGCGCTGCTGGAGCGCCACGACTTCTTGCAGCAACAGCTCGAGGACGTCAAGAACAGCCGTCGCGAGCTGCAGCGGGTGATCAAGGCGGTCGACAAGGAGATCGTCACGGTCTTCGAGACCGCGTTCGCGGACGTCCAGGAGAACTTCGCGACGCTGTTCACCACGCTGTTCCCGGGTGGGTCGGGGCGGATCTTCCTGACTGACCCGGAGGACCTGCTGAACACGGGCATCGAGATGGAGGCGCGCCCGTCCGGCAAGAACACCCGCAGGCTGTCGCTGCTCTCCGGTGGTGAGCGCTCGCTCACCGCGATGGCGTTCCTGTTCGCGGTCTTCCGGGCCCGGCCTTCGCCGTTCTACCTTCTCGACGAGGTCGAGGCCGCGCTCGACGACGTGAACCTCCACCGCTTCCTCGACCTCGTGCACGAGTTCCGCAACGAGGCTCAGCTGCTGATCGTCTCGCACCAGAAGCGCACCATGGAGGCCGGAGACTGCCTCTACGGCGTGTCGATGGCCCCCGGAGCGTCCAGCCGCGTGGTGAGCCAGAGGATGCGGGGCGAGGTCGTCCTGACTTGAGCCTGGTGGCTGCTACGGCGGCCGAGCAGCTGGAGAAGGTCACCGCGTGCGGTCCGCCGGGCAAGCAGGCGTGGCTCTGTTCGACCGTCTACGACCTGACGAAGTCCCAGCGCGCCGCGGAGGTGGGCGACGACTTGGCGCCGCTGCTGCGCGTGCTCGTGATCGTGCTGATCGCGTACGTCCTGGTGCGCATCACGCGCGTCATCGTGCGCCGGGTCGTGCGCAACCTGCAACGCGAGCGAACCGGTGAGCGCATCTCCAAGATCAAGCACCGGACCGGCCTCTCCCTGCTCGATACGTCGCCGGTTCCCACCGTGCGGCGCGCGCTGCGGGCCGAGACGATTGGCGCGGTGCTGCGCAGCATCGTCGAGCGTGCTCATCTGGGCGACGGCCGCGCTGATGATCCTCGAAGACCTCGGCGTGAACCTCGCCGCGATCGGCATCGGCGCGTCGATCATCGGTGTCGCGATCGGGTTCGGTTCGCAGGCGCTCGTGCGCGACTTCCTCTCGGGCATCTTCATGCTCATCGAGGACCAGTACGGCGTCGGCGACGTCATCGACACCGGCGAGGCCACGGGGACGGTCGAAGGGGTGAGTCTGCGCACGACGCGCCTGCGTGACGCGGAGGGCACCGTGTGGCATGTCCCGAACGGCGAGATCCGGCGGGTGGGGAACAAGAGCCAGCAGTGGTCGCGGGTGATCCTCGACGTCGCGGTCGCTTACAACGCCGATGTGGCCCGGGCGAGCCGGGTGATCCGGGACGTCGCCGAGGCCATGGCGACCGATCCCGAGTACGGGGGCGCGATCACTGACGAGCCGGAGCTCTGGGGGGTCGAAGCGGTCGAGGCCGAGCGGGTGATGATCCGACTCGCGGTCAAGACCCTGCCCTTGGAGCAGTGGCGGGTCGCCCGCGCCTTGCGCGAGCGGCTCAAGGCGGCGCTCGACGCCGCCGGCATCGCCCCGGTGTCCCCGCCGCCGATCACCTACACCGTGGAGGGCGGTACGCCGGCGCCCGACCGTTAGCATCGGCGCCCGATGTCCGAGCTCCTCGTCTTCCTGCTGATCCTCGTGCTCGCGGTCGTGCTGATCGCGGGTGGTCTCTTCCTCAGCCGCCGGAGCGCCCGCACCGAGGCGCCTCCCGTCGCTCCGCCCGCCGCGCCGACGCCCCGGCCTCCCGAGGCCCCGCCGCAACCCACCGAGCCCGAGGTCGTCGAGCCCGCGGTCGAGGCGCCGGAGCCGGACGTCGAGGTGGCGGCGCCGGTCCGGGAGCGGCCCCGGTTGCGGGACCGCCTCGGCAAGACCCGCGCCGCGTTCGCCGGCGCGGTCACCCGGCGGGGCAAGATCGATCCCGAGACCTGGGACGAGCTCGAAGAGGCGCTGCTGCTCGCGGACGTCGGGATGCCGACGACCCAGCGCATCCTCGAGGACGTGAAGGCGCGGCGTCGCGGAGGAGAAGGCCTCGGACTGCGACGCAGTGCTCTCGCTGCTGAAAGCGGAGCTCGCGTCTGCTGCTCGAGCCGGGGGACCGCAGCCTCGAGGTGGCTCCGGGCGAGCTGAACGTGTGGATGTTCGTCGGTGTGAACGGGGTCGGGAAGACCACGACGATCGCGAAGCTCGCGCAGCGCGAGGTCGACGAGGGTCACAACGTCGTGCTTGCCGCGGCCGACACGTTCCGCGCCGCCGCGGCCGACCAGCTCGGGCTGTGGGCCGAGCGGGCCGGGGCCGACCTCGTGCGGGGCCAGGATGGCGCGGACCCGGGCTCGGTGGTGTTCGACGCGATGAGCGCGGCCACGACCCGGGGCGCGGATCTCGTCCTCGTCGACACCGCCGGGCGGCTGCACACGAAGGTCAACCTCATGGAGGAGCTGAAGAAGCTCCGCCGCATCGTGGATCGCACGCCGGGTGCGCTGAAGGAGGTGCTGCTCGTCGTCGACGCGACCACCGGCCAGAACGGCCTGGCCCAGGCCCGACAGTTCGCCGAGGCGGTCGAGGTGACCGGAGTCGTGCTCACCAAGCTCGACGGCACGGCGAAGGGGGGCATCGTGCTCGCGATCCAGTCCGAGATCGGGCTGCCGGTGAAGGTCGTCGGCATCGGCGAAGGGGCTGATGACCTGGTCGTCTTCGACCCCACCGAGTTCGTCGACGCGTTGTTCGACTGACGCCGTCGGTCGGACCGACCGGACCGGCCGACGGGATCCTGGCGTCGCCACACTCGTCACTCCGATGTTCGACGCCCTTTCCGACCGTTTCGACGGCATCTTCACGCGCCTGCGCAGCCGGGGCCGGCTGAACGAGAAGGACGTCGACGAGATCGCCCGGGAGATCCGGCTGGCGCTGCTCGAGGCCGACGTCAACGTCAAGGTCGTCAAGCAGTTCATCGCCCGGGTCAAGGAGCGGGCGAACGGCGCGGACGTCCAGAAGAGCCTGAGCCCCGCGCAGCAGGTCATCAAGATCGTGCACGAGGAGCTGGTGAACACCCTCGGCGGCGTCACCGGCAAGCTCGAGATGAGCTCGAAGCCACCGACGGTCGTGATGCTCGCCGGGCTCCAGGGCTCCGGCAAGACGACCGCCGCGGGGAAGCTCGCGCGCATGCTGAAGAGCCAGGGGCTCGGCGTGCTGCTCGTCGCCGCCGACCTCCAGCGCCCGGCCGCGGTCGAGCAGCTGCGCGTGCTCGGCCGCCAGCTCGACCTCCCGGTGTGGACCGCGCCCGAGCGGTCAAACCGATCCGGTCGAGGTCGCGCGCACGTCGCTCGACGAAGCGGCGCGGCTGGGCAAGAACCTGGTGATCGTCGACACCGCCGGTCGGCTCCAGGTCGACACCGACCTCATGGACCGAGCTGCGCCACGTGCGCGACGCGGTGAACCCCACCGACACGCTGCTCGTCGTCGACGCGATGACCGGTCAGGAAGCCGTCAACGTCGCGACCGCGTTCGACGAGGCGGTCGGGCTCGACGGCGTGATCCTCACCAAGATCGACGGTGACGCCCGTGGTGGCGCGGCGCTGTCGGTGAAGGACGTCGTCGGCAAGCCGATCCTGTTCGTCGGCACCGGCGAGAAGCTCGAGGACTTCGAGGCGTTCCACCCCGACCGCATGGCGAGCCGCATCCTCGGCATGGGCGACGTGCTCACGCTGATCGAGAAGGCCGAGGCCGCGTTCGACCAGGGCGAGGCCGCGGTCGCGGAGGAGAAGCTCCGCAAGGGCCAGTTCACGCTCGAGGACTTCCTGGACCAGATGCGCCAGGTGCGCAAGATGGGCCCGATCGGCAACCTCATGAAGATGATGCCCGGGATGCCCAAAGAGCTCCGGAAGGCCGAGATCGACGAAGGCGAGCTGGGCCGGGTCGAGGCGATCATCTGCTCGATGACGCCGGCCGAGCGGCGCGACCCGTCGCTCATCAACGGCTCCCGGCGGGTGCGGATCGCCAAGGGCAGTGGCACCAGCACCCAAGAGGTGAACGCCATGCTCAAGCAGTTCAAGCAGGTCCAGCAGATGATGAGGTCGATGACCGTGGGCAAGCGCAATGCGCCTGCCCGCGGGCGGGCTCGAAGGTCTGCAGAAGAGCCTGTAGGCGCCCGAGCCGCCCGCTCCCGCTACCCTGGAGCGCTCCCCGAGTACCGAGAGGAAATCCACCGGTGTCCGTAAAGATCCGCCTCATGCGCATGGGCAAGAAGAAGCAGCCCACGTATCGCGTCGTCGTCGCCGACGGCCGCTCCCCCCGAGATGGTCGCTACATCGAGATCCTCGGCCAGTACCGGCCCCGTGAAGAGCCGTCGCACTTCACCGTGGACGACGAGAAGGTCCTCGGCTGGCTGCGCCAGGGCGCGCAGCCCACGGACCAGGTCCACCGGCTGCTCGTGAACGCCGGGATCTGGGACCAGTACGAGACCGACCGCAAGCAGCAGTCCCGCGCCGTGCGCACCGCCGCCGCGCAAGGCGAAGGGCGCCGCGGCCGCGAAGTCCGAGCGCGACGCGGCCGCCAAGGCCGCGGCCGACGCCGAGGCGAAGGCCGCCGCCGACGCAGGCCGCGGCCGAGGCCGCCGCGGCGAAGGAAGCTGAGGCCGCGGCAGACGCCGCCGATGCGCCGGACGACGACGCCGCGACGAGGCGTCCGAGTGAGCGACGACGAGCGAGCACGACGACGACGACTTCGAGGACGAGGTCGCGGGCGAAGGCAACCGCATCGTCGGTGGCAACGCGAAGGCCGTCGTCGAGCACGTGACGCGCGCCATCGCGGAGACGCCCGACGCGGTCGAGGTGGAGCTCGTCGAGCGCCGCGACGAAGTCGCGCTGCTGGTGCACGCCGACCCGAGCGACATGGGCCGGCTGATCGGCAAGCGGGGTCGGGTGGTACAGGCGCTCCGCCAGGTGACGCGCGCCGCGGGTGCCGCCGAAGGCATCAAGGTCTCCGTCGACATCATCGAGTAGCGATCCGGTGTCCGGTACCTCGCGGCTCGAGGTCGGCCGCATCGGTCGGGCGCACGGGCTGCGGGGTGAGGTCAGCGTCACGCTGAGCTCGGACCGGCTCGAGCGACTGGCCGCGGGCTCCGTGCTGAGGCCGACGGCCGCCGCGCTCGTGGTGCGAAGCGCGCGCCCGCACTCGGGGCGGTGGCTGGTGTGCTTCGAGGGCATCGACGACCGCACCGAGGCCGAGCAGCTGCTCGGCCTCGTGCTCACCGGCGAGGCGCTGCCGAGCGAGGACGACGAGCTCTGGATCCACGAGCTCATCGGCGCGGCGGTCCGTGACCGCTCCGGGCCGCGACCTCGGGGTCGGTGCTCGTCGGTCGAGGCGAACCCGGCGAGCGACCTGCTCGTGCTCGACGGTGACGTGCTGGTGCCGATCACGTTCGTCGTCGAACGGGGTCCGGGCTTCGTCGTCGTCGATCCGCCCGAGGGCCTGCTCGACGTCAACCGGCGGGACTGACCAACGATGCGCATCGACGTCGTCACGATCTTCCCCGAGTACCTCGAGGCCGCGCTCGGGCTGTCGCTGCTCGGTCGGGCCCGCGAGCTCGGGCTGCTGGACGTGCGGTTCCACGATCCCCGTGAGCACGCGACCGATCGGCACCGCAGCGTCGACGACACGCCGTTCGGCGGTGGCGCCGGCATGGTCATGACGCCGGAGCCGCTGTTCGCGACGGTCGAGGCCGCCGACGTGCCGCGGCCGCTCCTGCTGCTGTCGGCCGAGCGGGCGGCGCTTCGACCAGGCGATGGCGGCCGAGCTCGCGGCCGGCCCGGGCTTCTCGCTCATCTGTGGTCGCTACGAAGGGCGTCGACCAGCGGGTCGCCGATCACCTGTGCGACGGCGAGGTCAGCGTCGGCGACTTCGTCCTCGCGGGCGGCGAAGCCGCCGCGCTCGTGGTGATCGAGGCGGTCAGCCGGCTCGTCCCCGGGGTGCTGGGCAACGAGGAGTCGGTCGCCGAGGAGTCGTTCACGGCCGGGCTCCTCGAGTACCCGCAGTACAGCCGGCCGGCCGAGTTCCGGGGCTGGGCGGTGCCCGAGGTCCTGCGGTCCGGCGACCACGCCCGGGTGGCCCGGTGGCGCCGGGCCGCGGCGTTGCGGCGCACGCTGGAGCGGCGCCCCGACCTGCTGGACGGCGGCGCAGCGATCAGCCCGGCGGACCGGGCGCTGCTCGACGAGTTCCCGCCGGACGCCCCGGCTCGCTAACATCAAGGGCCCACCTGCGCCAGGTCGCTCTCCGATCTGCGCCCGATTCACTCGATCCGAGGAACGCTCGCGCCATGAACCCCACCGATCTGGTCGACCGCGCATCACTTCGTGACGACATCCCGGCGTTCGCGCCCGGGGACACCGTGAAGGTGCACGTGCGGGTGGTGGAAGGCAACCGCGAGCGGGTGCAGGTGTTCCAGGGCGCCGTCATCCGGCGCCAGGGCTCGGGCCTGCGGGAGACCTTCACCGTGCGCAAGGTGAGCTTCGGCGTCGGGGTCGAGCGGACGTTTCCGGTCCACTCGCCGATCATCGCCAAGATCGAGGTCCAGACCGTCGGCGACGTGCGCCGGGCGAAGCTGTACTACCAGCGCGACCGCATCGGGAAGGCCGCGAAGATCAAGGAGAAGCGAGTCTGATCGCGGGTTCGCCGCGGCCTAGACTGCAACCAGTCGGAACCGACGGGGGTTGCGGGTGAGCGCTGAAGATCTCGAGCGATATGAGACCGAGATCGAGCTCCAGCTGTACAAGGAGTACCGCGACGTCCTGCCGATGTTCGCGTACGTCGTCGAGACCGAACGACGCTTCTACCTCACCAACGGCGTGAAGATGGAAGTCCGCAACGAGCAGGGCCGGGTCTACTTCGAGCTCGAGCTGCAGGACGCCTGGGTCTGGGACATGTACCGCCCGGCGCGCTTCGTCGCCAACGTCCGCGTCGTGACGTTCAAGGACGTCAACATCGAGGAGCTCGCCGGCAAGGACCTGTGAGCCCGGCGCCGCGCGAACCCGCGGCGCCGAACCCACGCCGGGCGCTCGGCCAGCGGGGCGAGGCGCTGGTCGCGGACTGGTACGAGCAGGCCGGCTACGAGATCCTCGACCGGAACTGGCGCCGGCGGGAGGGTGAGCTCGACCTCGTCCTCCGGCCGGGGTCGGTCGATCGTCTTCTGCGAGGTCAAGACCCGCTCGAGCAACCGCTTCGGCGCGCCGGTCGAGGCGATCACCCGGGTCGAAGCAGCGTCGCATCCGGGTGCTCGCCGGCGCGGTGGCTCGGCGAGAGCACCGCTCGGCGGCCGGGACCTGCGCTTCGACGTCGCGTCGGTGATGGTCGAGCGGGGCACCGATCCGGTGATCGAGGTGCTCGAAGGCGCGTTCTAGCGCGCTCGGCCGCGCTCGCGGCGCTTCTGCTCGCGGAACCAGCAGCCGGTGTGCCAGTGCCGGCGCAGCTCCGGCTCGAGCGTCGGCACGACCACCTCGTGGCCGAGCCCGACCGCGATCTCGTGGTCACAGCCGGGGCAGCGGTACGGCTTCACCGCTTGGTACGGCTGCACGTGGCGGACCTCGACCGGCCCGTCCGGCTCGGACCGGTCATCGGGCTCATCCGAACAGGGCCCAGAGCACCAGCACGATCACGACGACGAACGCGGCCGCGACGAGGAAGATGTCGCTGCGGTGCTTGACCTGCTCCCGGAACGGATTGAAACCCACGGGCTACCGTAGCGGCGCCCTGATGCGTCCCTACGAGGAGTGACCGTGGAGACCCTGCTCGTCGAGCGCGACGACGGTGTCATGACCGTCACGCTCGAACCGGCCCGAGAAGAAGAACGCGATGAACGGGCGGATGTGGCGGGAGCTGATCGAGGTCTTCGACGAGATCGAGGAGTCGCCGCGAGACCCGCGTGCTCGTGCTCACCGGCGCCGGCGACGGGTTCTGCTCCGGGGCCGACCTCACCGACGCCGGGAACGCCGGGACCACTGTCGGAGGGCACCGGGTGGCTCGCTGCGGATCGATGCGGATCGTCGGCCGGTGCGCGCTGCGGCTGCACGAGCTCCACGTCCCGACGATCGCCGCGGTCAACGGGGTGGCGGCCGGCGCGGGGTGCAACCTCGCGCTCGGCTGCGACCTGGTGGTCGCGTCGGACCGGGCGCGGTTCTCCGAGATCTTCTCGAAGCGCGGGCTCAGCGTGGACTTCGGCGGCTCGTGGATCCTGCCCCGGCTGATCGGGCTGCACCGGGCGAAGGAGCTGGTGTTCCTCGCCGAGGTCATCGACGCGACCGAGGCCGAGCGCATCGGCCTGGTCAACCGGGTCGTGCCCGCACGACGAGCTCGCCGACGCGACCCGAGAGCTCGCGCACCGCATCGCCGCGATGCCGCCGGTGCAGCTGTCGGTGAGCAAGCGCCTGCTGAACCAGAGCCTGTCGGTGTCGATGGCCGAGGCGCTCGAGTTCGAGGACGTCGCTCAGGTCATGAACTTCCAGTCGGCCGACACCGCCGAGGCGATCGCCGCGTTCGTCGAGAAGCGCCCGCCGACCTTCACCGGGCGCTAGCCGCGACGCGTGCTGATCGCTGGTGCATGCGGACCGGCCCTTCGGCCTTGGCGCGCCGGACCGCGTCCCAGTCGGGCGCGGTGACCCGCAGGACGAGAGAGTTGTGGGCTTCCCACTCGGCGCCGCACGAGGTGCACGAGAGGAGGAACGATCCGCCCGAGTAGGCCTCGGCTTCGATCGGAGTTCCGTCGTATGGGCAACGGTGCAGGTTCACGTTCGATGTTTCGGCCGGACCGTCGAAATACTTGACCTCCTCGTGCGACTACTTCCCGACGCGCGTGCTCTCGGCTGCCAAACCCCGGGATTCCGCGCTGCGCGGGCGCTCACTGCGGCCAGATCAGGCCGTGGGCCCGGGACGCCCGCGCCGCCCGGACCAGGCCGGCGACCGCGACGGCCACGCCGCCCGGGCTCAGGCCGGTGCGCCCCACCAGCTCGTCGGCCGTCGCCGGTTCGCCGCCGAGCGCGCGGAAGACCGCCCGCTCCTCGCCGGTCGCGCCCGCGAGTCCGGCGGCGCCGCGCGCCGGATGCCGCCGGCTGCCCGGACTCAGCTCGAGCGCGACCGCGACGTCGGCCGGGTCGAGCAGTGGCTGCGCGCCCTCGGCCAGCAGCTCGTTGCAACCCCGCGCGGACGGGTTCCGTCGCGAACCCGGGATCGCGAGCACCGCGCGCCCGTAGTCCAACGCGTGGCGCGCGGTGATCCGGGCGCCGCCGCGCTCGGTCGCTTCCACGACGATCGTCACGTCCGCGAGCGCCGCGATGATCCGGTTCCGCACCGGGAACCGGGCCGGATGCGGGCCGATCGCCGAACGGCTGCTCGCTCACGAGCATCCCGTGCGCCTTCACCCGATCGTAGAGCGCGCCGTGCCGGCGCGGGTACACGACGTCGAGTCCGGTGGCCTGGACCCCGATGACGCAGCCGCCGGCATCGAGCGCGCCCTCGTGCGCGGCGCCGTCGATGCCGATCGCGAGCCCGCTCACGACGACGATGCCCGCACGGGCGAGCGCGGCGCCGAGCTCACGGGCGTCGGCCAACCCGTGCGGCGTCGCCGCGCGGGTGCCGACCACCGCGACCCGTGGTCGTTCGAAGACGTCGGCGCGCGTGCCTTCGGTGAACAGCACCGCGGGTCGGTCGTCGATGCCCTCGTCGATCGGGTAGCCCGGACCACCGACGTAGAGCACGCTGCGTGCCGCGGCGCGTCGAGCACCGGCGCGATCGCGGTGAGTGCATGCGTCGGCTGCGGCCGCCCAGGCGCGCGCGACCTCGCGGCTGCGGCGGCTCGTCGGCGCCGAGCGCGGCCGCGGCTCCGCCCGCGCGCACCGCGGCGAGCGCGGCCGCCGGCGTCGGCCAGTGGGTCAGCGTGCGGAGCAGGCGCACCGGGGTGGTGCGGGGGAGCGCGGCGAGCGTCGCCGCCGCGAGCTGGTCGGACGTCTCGTCGGGTCGGGCTCACGGCACCTCTCCTCGCAAGTGACGCCGCCAGGACGATGTGCTCGGCGGAGATGTCGGGCGCGTCGGCGAGATCGGCCAGCGTGCGGGCGACGCGCCGCACCCGGGCCGCACCCCGCCCGGTCAACGTCGTGCTCCTCGACCACGATCCGCCACATCTCGGCGGCGTCGTCGCGCGAGCGCGACGTACCGGCCGAGCGCACCCGCCGGGCACGTGCGCGTTGCGGCGCCACGGCGTGCCCCGGAGCCGGACCCGTTGGCGCGTCGACCGCGGCGAGCACGCGGGCGGCGACGACCTCGGACGACTCGCCCGGGCCCGTCGCCGGGCTGCGGCCCGGCGACCCGCAAGCCGCAGGTCGAAGCGATCGAGCAGTGGTGCCGAGAGGCGGCGGCGGTAGCGCGCCCGTTGGGAGTCGCTGCACCGGCACGCCGCGGCCTCGAGCCCGCACGGGCACGGGTTCGTGCACGCGATCAGCAGGAACTCCGCGGGCAGCTCGAGGCTCTGGGCCTGCCGGGAGATGCGGACGACCCGTTCCTCGAGCGGTTGGCGGAGCGCGTCGAGCGCGGCCGGCGGGAACTCCCCGAGCTCGTCCAGGAAGAGCACGCCGCGGTGCGCCATGCGTGACCTCGCCCGGGCGCGGGCGGGCCGATCCTCCGCCGACGAGCGCCGCGGTCGACGCGGTGTGGTGCGGGGCGCGGAACGGTCGGTCCGTGGCCAGCCGCCGGGGTGGCTCGCCGCCGGCGGCCGATGCGATGCGCGTGACCTCGAACGACTCGTCCGGGTCGAGCGGGGGCAGGATCGTGGAGAGGCGGCGGGCGAGCATCGTCTTGCCGGTGCCGGGCGGGCCCGCGTAGATGAGGTGGTGCGATCCCGCGGCCGCGACCTCGAGCGCGACCCGCGCGGTCGCGAGCCCGCGCACGTCGACGAGATCCAGCGGGTCGCGGTCGAAGGCGTCTTCGTCCGGGTCCGACGGCGGGGGATCGGGGTCGGGCCACGGAAGCTCGCCCTTGAAGCACTCGCGCAGCTCGGCCAAGCGTGCGCGCGCTGCGGACCTTCAGGTCCGAGAGCAGGCCGGCTTCGTGCGCGTTGTGCATCGGCACGACGATGGACTCGACGCCGGTGCGCCGGAGCGCGTCGGCGAGCACCAGCGTGCCGGGCACCGGCCGTACCGAGCCGTCGAGGCCGAGCTCGCCGAGCACGCCGACGCCGTCGAGGCAGCCCTCGGGCAGGTACGACTGGGCGACCATCAACGCGAGCGCGATGGCGAGCTCGAGGCCGGCACCGGTCTTGCGCACGTTGCCCGGCGCGAGGTTGACCGTGATCCGCTTGAGCGGGAAGTCCATGCCCGACGAGAGGAGCGCGGCGCGCACCCGCTCGCGCGACTCGCGCCCGGCCGCGTCGGGCAACCCGACGACGTGGTACCCGGGCAGCCCGTCGCTGACGTGGACCTCGACCCAGACGGGTTGGCCGTCGACGCCGAGCAGCGTCGCGCTGGGGATCGAGGCGAGCACGTGGACCTCCCGGAACCGATGAACGGAATGGGAGGGCCGGTGAACCGCGGCACCTCGACGGTATCGGACGCAACCTAGCCGGGGGGTGGGACAGCAGGCCGACGGGCCGGCGCGAGGTCCAGTCGAGCTCCGGGGAGTCGGGCGGTAATCTGGGCGGGATGCCCTGGGATGTCGACGGGTACGTCGCCTCCCTCACGGCGGCCAGCCCGCACACGCGCGAGGCGTACGAGCGCGACGCGCGCCAGTTCGTCGACTGGGCCGAGCGCGGCGGGTGCGTCGACCCCGAGGACCTCGATCACGCCGACGCTGCGCCGCTACCTCGCGTACCTGGGCACGCAGCGGCTCGCGAAGCGCACGATCGCCCGCAAGGCCGCGGCGCTGCGGTCGTTCCTGCGCTACCTGAAGCGCCGGGGCGTGCTCGTCACCGACTCCGGACGATCGCTGCGGGCGCCGAAGGGCCCGGCCCGGCTGCCCCGGGTGCCCAGCTCCGACGAGGCGGGCGCGCTGCTCGACCGGGCGGCGACACGTCGACCCGGGCCGAGGATCCGGTGGCCCGGGCGCTGGCGCTCCAGGACTCGCGATCCTCGAGGTGCTCTACGGCACCGGGCTGCGGGTCTCCGAGTGCTGCGGGCTGACCCCGCGGGACTGCGACCTGGCCGGACGGATCGCTCACGGTGCTCGGCAAGGGGGCCAAGGTGCGCCGGGTTCCCCTCGGAAAACCGGCCCAGGACGCCCTCCGGGACTGGCTCGAGATCGGCCGTCCGGTGGTCGCCGGGCCCGACAGCCCACCCGACGCGGTCTTCCTCAACCAGCGGGGCCAGCGCCTGTCCCCGACGGGACGCCCGGCGCATCGTGGACCGTCATCCCGATGCCCGATGGGCACACCTTGCACCCACACGTCCTCCGGCACGCCTACGCTACGCACTTGCTCGAAGGTGGAGCCGATCTGCGTGCCGTGCAGGAGCTGCTCGGCCACGCCGACCTCGCCACCACCCAGATCTACACCCATCTCACCCGCGAGCGCCTTCGGGCGGTCTACGAGGCAACCCATCCCCGTGCCTGACGACACGACCACCGTCTCCGCCCAAGCCGACGCCGCCGAGGTCGTCGCCGGGCTCTGGCGCGACTACAAGGAAGGCGATGGCGGACGCGACGCGCGCGAGCGCCTGATCCTCCACTACTCGCCGCTGGTGAAGTTCGTCGCCGGTCGTGTCGCGCCGGGTCTGCCCCAGAACATCGAGCAGGCCGACCTCGTGAGCTACGGGATCTTCGGGCTCATCGACGCGATCGACAAGTTCGATCCCGGCCCGCGGCTTCAAGTTCGAGACCTACGCGATCTCGCGGATCAAGGGCGCGATCATCGACGAGCTCCGCTCGATCGACTGGGTGCCCCGGTCGGTGCGTTCGAAGGCCCGCTCGATCGAGCGCGCGTACTCGAAGCTCGAGAACGAGCTGTTGCGCACGCCTCAGGAGTCCGAGGTCGCGGCCGAGCTCGGCGTGACCGAGCCCGAGCTCGCGCAGACGCTCTCGCAGATCAGCTTCGTCGGCCTCGTCGCGCTCGACGAGCTCCTGAGCGCGGGCGACCGCGGCGGCGGCACCACGGTCGGTGACACGGTCGCCGACCGCGTGAACGACCCGGTGGCCGCGTTCGAGGTCGACGAGATGAAGCACGTCCTCGCCGACGCGATCAACCGCATGCCCGATCGCGAACGCCTCGTGCTGACGCTCTACTACTACGAGGGTCTCACGCTCGCGGAGATCGGCGAGGTGCTCGGCGTCACCGAGAGCCGGGTGTGCCAGATCCACACCAAGGCGATCCTGCAGCTGCGCTCGCGTCTCGTCGAGCCGGCGTCCGAACGCCTGCCCTGAGACCGACGCCGCGGGCTGACCCTGGTGCGCGTCCCACCCCTGCACTAGGTTCCGCTCGCCGAGTCGTCTCCGGCGGCGCACTTCCTCCTTCTCGGCTTCCCCCTCCCGCGCTTCTCTCTGACGGGAGTCGCCGATGGGGCTCCGTTCCCCTTCCGCTTGGTGTCGTCGCGCTCGCGGGCACGCATCGCCATCGGGTTCGTCGTCGTCTGCAGCGCCGGCCGACCGCGGCCGCCGACTCGACTGCGCCCGGCGGCCTGGATGCATCCCGTCCCCGGCGCGGTCGCCGCGCCCGTTCGTCGCGCCGCGCTCGCGCTACGGCGCCGGGCACCGCGGCGTGGACTTCGTCGCCGCGACCGGGCACGCCGGTGCGCGCCGCGAACGCCGGGGAGGTCACGTTCGCGGGGAGCGTCGCCGGTTCGCTGCACGTCGTGGTCGCGCACCCGGGTGGGCTGCGCACGTCGTACTCGTTCCTCGCGACCATCGCGGTGCGTCGGGGGCAGCGGGTCGCCCGCGGCGACGTCCTCGGCACCGCCGGCGGCGGGACGGGGGAGCACGCCGGGGTCCTGCACTTCGGGCTCCGGGTCGGCGACCGCTACGTCGACCCGATGGTGCTGTTCGCGCCGACGGACCTCACCCGGCTGATCCGGCTCGTCCCGGTCGACGAGCCCGAGCAGTCCGGGCTTCGATCCGCCGGCGGTCGAGCGCCGATCGCTCGCGGACGTCGCTGCACCTGCCCCAGGGGTCCTCGAGGTCGGCCAGGCCGACACCTCGAGTCCGTTCGACGCGATCGGTGACGCCTGGCCGACGTCGAGCGCGCCGCGAGCGCTCACCGCACCCGTCGCGTGGCCCGCTGGAGGCGCTCGGGTCGCAGTGCCGGCTGGCTGTGGCGGAGCTCGCTCGCCGCGCCCGATCGTCGCGGACGCGACCGCGATGGCGGAGCGGCTGCGTCGCGTGGGCCCGATCGCGCCAGGACTGCACCGTCGGACACGCAGCAGCCGCCGAGCGGTGGCGGTTCCGGGCCACCTCGCGATGACCGTCGCCGGCATCAACAGCGCGACCGACCCGGCCACCGGCACCGCGTTGCCGCTCGACACCGAAGCGGCTCGGGTACCGCGACGGGCGAGGTGCGCTCGTTCTCGTACGCGCCGGACGGTGGCGCCGTACACCCGCGAGCAGACGTGGTCGGACCTGCGCATCGCGGCGCGCGGGCTCGGCCGTCAGCTCCGCGCGCTGCAACGGAGCGCGCCCGGCCGCGAGGTGGACCTCATCGCGCACTCCCAGGGCGGGGTGGTCGTCGCCGACTTCCTCGCGCACGTCTACGACGCGGCCGATCCGGGCTACCCGCCCCTCGGCTCGGTGGTCACGCTTGTCGTCGCCGCTGCAGGGCGCGCCGGCCGCGACCGCGGTCAAGCGGGTCCGCGCGACCGCGACGCGGTCGCGCGGTCGCTCGACGGCGGTCGATCAGCTCGGCGGACGGCGCGATCCCGCCCACGTCGGGCGACCTCGACCCGCCAGCTCGCCGAGGGCTCGTCGTTCATCCGCGGCCTGACCGCGCGGCCGCTGCCCGAGCAGATCGATCTCACCGTCGATCGGTGGCGTCGGACGACGTCATCGTCCCGGCCGACCACACCGGCGCTCGCCGGGGCCCGCTCGGTGACCGTCGATCCGGCCGGCATCTCGGATCACAGCTCGATCGTCCGGGACCCGGCGGCACTCGACGCGGCCCGGCTCGCGCTGGAGGAGCGCCCGTTGCCCTGCGTCGGCATCGGCGACCGGGATCCGCGGCGCGATCGAGCCGGTGCTCATCAGCCGGGCCGAGCACACCGCCGGCGCGATCAGCGCGGCGGCCGGGCGCGGCTCGGACGCACCGCTCGACATCGGAGGAACCCCATGACCTTCTGGCAGGACGCACCGTCCGCGGCACCACGGTCCCGTGTCCCGAGACGACCGAGGCCCGGGCGCGACCGGTCCAGCTGGAAGCGCCGAGGGGTGATCGTGATCGCCGCGGCCGTGGTCGCGACGGTCGTCGTCTCCGTGGTTTCCGGGCCGGTGACGAGCACGAACGCGAAGGCCGCAGCCCGTGCGACCGGCGCGCCGCCGGTGACCGTCGCCGCACGCGGCGCGATCCCTCCAACCGTCGTGCCGCCGGTCTGGTCCCGGACGTTGCGGAGCTGGGCGCGGAACCATTCTCGACGACGGGCGCGTCGGGATCGTCGTCGGCGACGGCTGGGTGACCGCCGTCGTGCTCACGACGGGTACGAGGCGGCTGGGAGGTCCCGCTCGCGAACGTGCAGCCGCTCGGTGCGCTGCGCGACGACACCGTGCTGCTCGGCGACCGACCACGCGTTCGTCGCGCTCGACCGGGCCACCGGGAAGATCCGGTGGCAGCTGGACACGCCGGAGAGCCCGGGCCGCGTCGCGTTGGTCGGCCCGAGCGGCGCGTCGGCCGATCGCGGTGGTCTCCACCGAGGAGGGCGGCCTGGTCGGGCTGGACGTCGGGACCGGCCACGTCCGGTGGTCGGTGCGCTTCGCCGGCCGGATCAAGGGCACCCCGGCGGTTGACGCAGCGTCCGGGACGATCTCGACCGTGTGGCAGGGCGACGGGCCCGAGACCCAGCTGCGGGTGATCGACGGCGCCACCGGGACGCTGCGCTGGGAGCAGCCGATCGCGTTCATGTCGGGCTCGCCGGTCGTCGCGCGAGCGGGATCGTCGTGGTGGCGCAGGGGCCGGGCGCCACGGCAACGAGGTGCGGGCCTTCGCGCTGGCCGACGGCTCGCCCGCGGTGGCGAGCGCCGATCGGGGCGCCGTTCCAGGAGGATCTCGTGCCGCTGGTGGATGGCGACGACCTCTACGTCGTGGACCAGCTGGGCGACGTCGTCCGCCTGCGACCTGGCGGACGGCAGCCGGCGCTGGGCCACCGACACCAAGGCACTCGAGGTGTACGTGCGGCCGACTCAGGTCGGAGACGCCGTCCTGATCTGGAACGAAGCCGGTGAGGTGGTGACGCTGGACCGGACGACCGGCACGATCAGGGCGAGGCGGCGGCCGGCCGGGTTGCCGGTGGGCCTGGCCCGGGCCGGCGGCGTCGTGGTGGTCGCTGCAACGGCTCGTGGACCTGCACGCACTGCAGGCGTTCGCGGCCGACCGGCTCGCCGCTCCGGCCCGGAGCCGCCGGTGAGGCTCTCGACTACAGTGCCCCCAACCCCGAGCATTCGGCTTGGGATTTTGCACGCCCGGCATCCAAAGGTCGCCTCTTCGGTTCGTTGAACCCCGGAGGTGCTGCTCGGGCGGAAGGTCACTCGAACCCGAGGGAAGGAATCTCCGCGTGGCTGTCGTCACCATGAAGCAGCTGCTGGAGGCCGGAGTCCACTTCGGTCACCAGACGCGCCGTTGGAACCCGAAGATGAAGCGGTTCATCTTCGGAGAGCGCAACGGCATCTACATCATCGACCTGCAGCAGACGCTGGAACGGATCGACACCGCGTACCGGTTCGTCCGCAGCACCGTCGCCGACGGCGGCACGGTGATGTTCGTCGGCACGAAGAAGCAGGCCCAGGAGCCGGTCGAGAGCCAGGCCCTGCGCAGCGGGATGCCGTACGTGAACTTCCGCTGGCTCGGCGGCATGCTCACCAACTTCCAGACCGTGCATGCCCGCGTCGCGAAGATGCGCGAGCTCGAGCGTCTGGTCGCAGACCGGTGAGGTCGACCAGATGATCAAGAAGGAAGGGCTGAAGGTCAAGCGCGACCTGGTCAAGCTCAACCGCAACCTGGGCGGGATCCGGAACCTCGAGAAGCTCCCGAGCATCGTGTTCGTCATCGACACGAAGAAGGAGCACATCGCGGTGACCGAGGCGAACCGGCTCGGCATCCCCGTCGTGGCCGTCGTCGACACCAACTGCGACCCCGACATCATCGACTTCGTGATCCCCGGCAACGACGACGCGATCCGCGCGTCGAACCTGATGTGCCGCGTGATCGCCGACGCCGTCGAGGAGGGTCGTCACCTCGCGCAGAAGCGCGGTGCCCGCCCCGGCACGAAGGCCGAGATCGTCGCGCCGAAGGCGCTCAGCCCCGAGGAGCAGCGCAAGCGCGCCGAGGAGCAGGCCGCGGCCCGCAACCAGGCCGCGGCGGACCAGGCCGCCCGCGAGGCGCGCCTGGCCGAGTCCAAGAAGCAGGAGAAGATCATCCCGCCGAGGGTCGAGGACCCGACCATCGACGCGGAGGCAGCTCGCACCGAGGTGCAGGAGAGCGACCGTGGCTGAGGTCGCGGCGAAGGACGTCGCCGCGCTGCGCAAGGTCACCGGCGCCGGGATGATGGACTGCAAGAAGGCGCTGATCGAGGTGGACGGCGACCAGGAGGCCGCGGTCGACCTGCTGCGCAAGCAGGGCCTCGGTGCGTCGAAGCGATCCGGCCGCACCGCGGAGCAAGGCACGGTGGACGTCGTCCTCAACGACGACGTCGCCGCGCTCGTCGAGCTCACGTGCGAGACGGACTTCGTCGCCAAGGGCGCCGACTTCGTCGCCACCGTGGCGCAAGCTCGCCCAGCTCGTCGCCGACACGGGCGAGGAGGGCCTCTCCGACCGGCCGTTCGAGGGCTCGACGGTGGGGGAGACCGTGGGCCTGCTCATGGCCACGCTCGGCGAGAAGATCGAGCTCGGCCGGGTCGTCCGCTACGAGACCGACGACGGCCTGCTCGACGGCTACAAGCACATCCAGAACGAGCGGGGCACGATCGGCGTCCTGGTCGAGGTCGGCGGCGTCGACCGCTCGGACCCGAAGGCCCGGGAGCTCGCGCACGACCTGGCGCTGCACATCGCCAGCGCTGCGCCGCGCTACGTCCGGCGCGAGGACGTGTCGCCCGACGCGATCGAGAAGGAGCGCGAGATCCTCACCGAGCTCACGCGCAACGAGGGCAAGCCCGAAGCCGCGATCGGCAAGATCGTCGAGGGCCGGCTGAACGGCTTCTACAAGGACTACGTCCTCCTCGAGCAGGGCTTCGTGCGGGACCCGAAGGTCACGGTCGGCAAGCTCATCGAGGAGCTGGCCCCGAAGGCCGAGGTTCGCCGGTTCACCCGCGTCAAGGTCGGCGAGGAATAGGGTCGGTCCTGACGCGAATCCGGGAGTGCCAATGACCGAGAGCCGGTTCCGCCGAGTGGTGCTGAAGCTCTCGGGCGAGGCCTTTGCCGACACGAGCATCTCGTTCGGCATCGACGCGGCCGTGGTCCAGCGGATCGCCGAAGAGGTGGCCGAGGCGCGCGCCGAGCTCGGCGTCGAGATCGCGATCGTCGTCGGCGGCGGCAACATCTTCCGCGGCATGGTCGGCGCGACCCGGGGCATGGACCGGGCCCGTGCCGACTACATGGGGATGCTGGCCACCGTCATCAACGCGCTGGCGCTCCAGGACGCGCTCGAGGGCGTCGGCCAGCCCACCCGGGTGCAGACCGCCATCACGATGGCCCAGATCGCCGAGCCCTACATCCCGCTGCGGGCGACCCGGCACCTCGAGAAGGGCCGGATCGTGGTGTTCGCCGCCGGGACCGGGAACCCGTACTTCACGACCGACACGACCGCCGCGCTGCGCGGCGCCGAGATCGGCGCCGAGGCGATCCTGAAGGGCACGCACTCCGGGGTGGACGGCGTCTACAGCGCGGACCCCCGACTCGACCCGACCGCGGTCAAGCTCACCGAGATCAGCCACTTCGAGGTGCTCAACCGCGGCCTGAAGGTCATGGACTCCACCGCGATCACGTTCTGCATGGACAACGAGCTGCCCATCATCGTCTTCGACGTGACTGCGCCCGGGAACATCCGCCGGGCGCTGCTCGGCGAGGCGATCGGAACGCTCGTCAGCACGAGGGAGGCTTAAGCAGTGGCGACGGCGAAAGAGATCACCGCGGAGACCAAGGAACGGATGAAGAAAGCCGTGAGCCACCTCCGCGAGGAGTTCGGCGGCATCCGCACCGGGCGGGCGAGCTCGGCCCAGGTCGAGAAGATCATGGTCGACTACTACGGCGCCCAGACCCCGCTCCAGCAGCTCGCGGGCTTCAGCGTGCCCGAGGCCCGGGTGCTCGTCGTCCAGCCCTACGACAAGGGCGCGATGAAGGCCATCGAGAAGGCGATCCAGCAGAGCGACCTCGGGATCAACCCGGGCAACGACGGCCAGGTCATCCGGCTGACGTTCCCCCAGCTGACCGAGGAACGGCGCAAGGATCTCGTGAAGGTCGTCAAGAACCGGGCCGAGGATGGCCGGGTTTCGGTACGGAACGTGCGCAGGGATGCCCGTAAGGAGCTCGAGGCCATCGAGAAGGCCGGCGACATCTCCCGGGACGAGCTGGACCGGGTGGAGAAAGACCTGGAGAAGGCACCGCCGAGGTCATCGCCGAGATCGACGAGATGGTCACCCACAAGGAGCGCGAGCTGCTCGAGGTCTAGCCTTGACCGCGGGCCACCCGGAGGGATGCCGTGACTGACCGTCGCGACGATGAATTGGACGAAGGACAGACCGAGAGCCCGGTCGCGCCTGCGCGCACGTCGCCCGAAGGCGTCCGGATCCTCGGCGCCGAGGAGGCCCAGGCGGCGATGGACGCGGGCACCGTGGGCCGCCGGCTCGGGGACCAGGACACCCGCTACGGCGACGTCCCCGCCCGACCCGATCCTGCCATCCGGCCCACGGTCCGGTTCCCGCGCGCCGGCGGACCAGCCGGACCCGGACGTCGTGCCCCGCGCCAGCGTCGGCGACGACACCGACGACGAGGGTCGACGACGAGTTCGAGCGCGGGATCTCGCTGCTCGACGACCCCGGCGCCGGCCGACGAGGAGTCCCGACCGACCGCGATGCGCGACGAGCCGATGGACCCGAACTCGACCAGCGGTCGTGGTGCGGATCGACGACCTCGCCGATGCCGACGACGGCGGCGACGAGGAGGTCGAGGAGATCGACGAGGCGTCGCGATCGGGGCTCGACCTCGACGGCGAGGACGACGACTCGGTCGAAAGGTCCTCGTCGAGCTGACCGACGGCGACGCAGCCGCGTCGCCGACCCTGCCGCACTGGAGCGAGCCACCCACCGGCGAGATGCCGCTGCTGCTGCCCGAAGCCGAGCCCGTCGACCTCACCGGCGAGGAGAGCCTCGACGCCTACACCGCGGCGGCGAGCACCGCCGGCGGCCCCCGCTTCCTCACCGGCGTGGGGGACTGGGCCGGCGAGGAGTACGAGTCGATCGAGGCGCTCGGCGACGACGACACCAACGTCGGCGCGCTGGCCAGCGCCCCCGAGGACGACGACACCGCGTTCGACCGCGAGGTCGCGGCGCGGCGCAAGATCCGCAGCCGGGCCGAGCCCGCCGCCGCGGCCGCGCCGGCGCCGCCCGGGTCGGTACCGCACCCCGTCGCACGCCCCGCCCGCCGGAGGACGACCCGCCGGCGCGGGCAAGGAGCCCGACCTCACCACCCGGGTGATCACCGGCGTCGGCATCGCGGTCCTCGCGCTCATCTGCCTGAAGCTCGGCCGGGACGCCACCACGGTCCTCGCCACCGCGATCGTCGGGCTCGCGTCGCTGGAGCTGTTCCAGGGCCTCCAGAAGCGGGGCTTCCGCCCCGCGACGATCCTCGCGGTGCTCGCCTCGATCGCGATCGTGCCGATCGCGTTCAAGCGGGGCGAGTTCGCGTTCCCGTTCACGCTCGCGATCGTGATGATCTTCACGCTGCTCTGGTACCTGTTCGAGGTCGTGAAGACCCGCCCGACGGTCAACGTCGCGGTCACCGTGATGGGCTTCGTCTACGTCGGCATCCTCGGTGGCTTCGCCGGCCTGCTGCTCAGCTACCAGAACGGCGTCGGCCTCATCCTCGGCGTCGTGCTCTGCGTCGTCGGCTACGACATCGTCGGGCTACCTCGTCGGCTCGCAGTTCGGCAAGACCCGGCTCGCGCCGGCGATCTCGCCGAACAAGACCGTCGAGGGCCTCGTCGGCGGGATGGCGGCGTCGGTCGTCGTCGCCGTGCTCATCGTGAACCGCATCACGCCGTGGAACAACATCACCGACGCCCTGGCCCTCGGCATCACCGGTGGCGATCATGGCGCCGCTCGGCGACCTCTGTGAGTCGATGCTCAAGCGGGACCTGGGCGTCAAGGACTTCGGCACGCTCCTGCCCGGGCACGGCGGCATCCTGGACCGGTTCGACGCGATCCTGTTCTGCCTGCCCGCGGTCTACTACCTCGCCCGCGCCCTGACCATCGGCTGATGGCCGCGCCCATCAACGTCGTCCTTCTCGGGTCGACGGGGTCGGTCGGCACGCAGGCGATCGAGGTCATCCGCGACCATCCGCGAGGACTACCGCGTCGTTGCGCTCGCCGCGGGCACCAACCGTGAGGCGCTGGCCGCGCAGGCCGCCGCGCTCGGCGTGCCCGCCGACCGGGCCCTGCTCGCCGGCGACTCGCCCGAGGTCCTGTCCGAGCTCGCGGCGCTCCCCGAAGCCGACGTCGTGCTCAACGCGGTCGTCGGGTTTCGCCGGTCTGCCCGCCACCCTCGCCGCGCTGGACGCAGGGCAAGCGGCTCGCGCTCGCGAACAAGGAGAGCCTGATCGCGGGCGGGCCCGTCGTGGCCAAGGCACGCGTCGCCGGCGGTGGTCACATCGTGCCGGTCGACTCCGAGCACTCCGCGATCTACCAGGCCCTGCGCTCCGGGACCTCGGACGAGGTCGCGAAGGTCATCCTCACCGCGAGCGGGGGACCGTTCCGGGGCAAGACGCGGGCGAGCTCGCCCAGTCTCGGTCGCCGACGCGCTGCAGCACCCGACGTGGGCGATGGGTCCGAAGATCACGGTCGACTCGTCGACGCTGATCAACAAGGGCCTCGAGGTCATCGAGGCCCACGAGCTCTTCGGCGTGGGCTTCGACCAGATCCAGGTTGTCGTCCACCCCCAGTCCGTCGTGCACGGGATGGTCGAGTTCCGCGACGGCGCGACGATCGCCCAGCTCTCGATGCCCGACATGAAGCTCCCGATCGGCCTCGCGCTCGGCGCCCCGCACCGGCTCGACCAGGCGTTCGGCGCGATCGACTGGACCACCCTGAGCTCGCTGACCTTCGAGCTGCCCGATCTCGAGGCCTTCCCGGGCCTGCGCCTCGCCTACGCCGCGGGACGTGCTGGTGGCGGCGCTCCGGCGACGCTCAGCGGGGCCAACGAGGTCGCGGTGGAGGCGTTCCTGGCCGGCGAGATCCCGTGGCTCGGGATCGCCGAAACCGTCGACGACGTGCTCCAGGCCGGGACCGGGAACGTCGATGACGTCTCCGACGTTCTGGAGACGGACCGGGTCGCGCGTGAGCACGCCCGGAAGTCCATCGCCCGCCGAACTGCCGCATGAGGTCCCTGTGAAAGATCCGCTCGACGACGCACCCCCGGTCGAGACCAAGAAGGCCGTCACGGGCATCGTGGTCGTCCTGGTCGGCATCGCGCTGCTCGTCCTGGCCCGGCCGTCCGCCTGGGTGACCATCTCGATCGTCATCGGGCTGGTCCTCACGATCATGCTGCACGAGGCCGGCCACATGGTCATGGCCAAGCGCTCGGGCATGAAGGTCACGGAGTTCTTCGTCGGGTTCGGGCCGCGCATCTGGTCGTTCCGCAAGGGCGAGACCGAGTACGGCATCAAGGCGATCCCCCAGGGTGGCTACGTCCGGATCATCGGCATGAGCAATGTCGAGGAAGTCGACCCGGAAGACGAAGCCCGTACCTACCGGAGGGCGTCGACGAGCAGGAAGCTCAAGACGATCCTCGCGGGTGTAGTAAGTTCCTGAATTCGAGAGAGCACGCGCTATGGCACATAAAAAAGCAGGCGGTTCATCACGCAACGGCCGCAACTCCGAAGGTCGGAGCCTCGGCTTGAAGAAGTCGGGTGGCCAATTGGCCATCGCCGGCAACATCATCGCGCGTCAGCGCGGCACCGTGTGGCATCCCGGCCGCAATGTCGGCATGGGCAAAGACCATACTCTGTTCGCGCTCGTCGACGGCAAAGTTCAGTTCGCAACCAAAGCTAAAGGCCGCACCTACATTTCCGTCGTACCGATGATGGAAAAAGCAGCCGAGTAAATAGGTAGACCAAAAATCGAGGTCTGCCGGACATCCAGTCAAACCGGCAGGGCTCAAAGGGCTCTTAGAGGGGGAGACGGGTGAAACCGGCTCCCCCTCTTTCATTTTCGCCTCCCAATCCGGGGGGCAAACCTGGAGCCCGCGCCATGACGCTTGCTGGAAGAAATACCCAGCGAAACGTTCCACGAAGCGAGTATCCCCGTCCTCGAGACCGAGCGGCTGACCTTGCGCGCGCCGCGTCTCGCGGACGCTAAAACGGTAGCGATGCTCGCAAACGATCGTCGTATTGCCGAAAACACTGCGCGCATTCCGCATCCGTATAAAATCTCGGATGCCGAGAGATTTCATTACCGGCGCCAACCGGGCCGGCGGCGAATGCGTCTTTCTGATCACCTGGCACGACAAGACCGTGATCGGCGCTTGCGGGATCATGACGCAGGACGACGTGCCGGAGCTCGGCTACTGGCTCGGCGTCGAACATTGGGGCAAGGGCTACGCCACCGAGGCGCTGCACGCCTTCGATCGACTACGCCTTCACCGACCTGGCGCACGAGGCCGTGCACGCCGGCGCGCGCGTCACCAACCCGATCTCGCGCCGGGTGCTGGAGAAGTGCGGCTTCCAGTGGACCGGCGTCGGCCTCTATCGCATCAACTCGATCAATTCCTCGGCGCCGGTCGACCGCTTCCGGCTCGAACGCGGCATCTGGTCGGCGATCAAGGCCTGGGCGCCGATGAAGCGGGTATCGTAAAATCACGCGACGGGAGTTGAGGCCATGTACCAACCGCCGCACTTCCGCGAGGACCGGCTTGACGTTCAGCACGCGCTCATTGCGCGCGCATGCGCTCGGCCTGCTGGTCACCGCCGGGTCGGATGGGCTGCAGGCAAACCACGTTCCGTTCCTGATCGACGCGGAAGGTTCGGAACGTGGAACGCTGCGCGCCCATCTGGCACGCGCCAATCCGCAACTGCGCGAGCTGGCGGCGGTCGAGGAATGTCTGGTCGTGTTCCAGGGGCCGCAGCACTACATCAGCCCGTCGCTCTATCCGACCAAACGCGAGACCGGCAAAGTCGTGCCGACGTGGAACTACATCACGGTGCATGCCTGGGGCCGGCCGCAGGTGATCGACGACGCGGCTGGCTGCGCCGGCAGATCGACGATCTGACGACGCATAATGAAGAACGCCGGCCTTCGCCTGGAAGGTTTCCGATGCACCGGAAACTTTCATCGCCGCGCAGATCAAGGGCATCGTCGGGCTCGAAATCCCGATCGCGCGCATCGAAGGCAAATGGAAAGTCAGCCAGAACCGGCCGGCGGTCGATCAGGCCGGCGTCGTCGAGGGCTGCGCGGTCTTGGCGGCGATGCAGAGGCATGGCGGGTGTGGTCGCCGAGCGCGGCAAGCAGGTGTCGTGATGGAACGCAAACTCATTTCGTCTGGCTCGATCTTCGAGCCCCAGATCGGCTTCTCGCGCGCGGTGCGGGTCGGACCGCATATTGCCGTCTCCGGTACGGCGCCGATCGCGCCGGGCGGCGGCACCGCCTGCCCCGGCGATCTCTACGGCCAGACCTGCGTTGTCTCGAGATCATCGAAAAAGCGATCAACGATGCCGGCGGCAAACGCGAACATGTCATCCGCACGCGGATGTTTCTCAAGGACATGAACAGCTGGCAGGAGCCGGACGCGCGCATGGCGAGTTCTTCAAAGACATCCGGCCGGCCTCGACCATGATTCAGATCGTGCAGGCGATCGACCCCGCCTGGCTGATCGAGATCGAAGCCGACGCCATCGTACCGTAGTTCACGGCGGCTCGGCGAAGGTCACCGGCTTGGCCAATGTCTGCTCGCGGACGAAAATATAGATGCCGGCGGCGATGATGATGCCGGCGCCCGTCAGCATCGGCGCGCCCGGGATATCGCCGAAGAAAATATAGCCGAACAAAATCGCCCAGACGATGGTCGTGTATTGATAGGGCACGACCACCGAGGCCGGCGCGAGCCGAGCGCGCGGTTGATGCAGACATAGGCGATCATCGCGACCACGCCGAGCAGCACCAGCACGCCTGTCCGCCAGCCGAACGCCACCCAGGTCAACGGCGCGGCGATCAGCCCGAACACCAACGCGGCGACAGTCTGCGTCGTCACCAGCACGATGTCGGAGGTGCCGCGCACCAGCCGGGTGTAGACCATGAAAATCGAAAACGACAGGCTGCCGGCAATCGCGACCAAAGCCGCCGGACTGAAGGCGCCGCCGGTCGGGCGCAGCGCGATCATCACGCCGACAAAGCCCCAGCATACCGCCACCCAGCGCCGCCAGCCGACATGTTCGCCCAGCAGCAACGGCGACACCGCCGTCACATAAATCGGCCCGGCGAGATAAAACGTCATCACGTCGGCGAGCGACATGTCGGCCAGCGCCCAATAGAAGCAGGCGACCTCGAAGGTCGCGAATACCGCGCGCACCATGCATCAGCGGGCGCGGCGCCTGCGCGAAGCGCGCAGCCCTCGCGCTTGATGAAGGGCGCCAAAATCACCAGCGCCGCCGCGCTGCGCACCAGCAGCACCTGCCCGACCGAAAAGGTCGCGATCAGCCATTTGCCCATCGCGTCGTTGAGCGCGAAGAAAAAGATCCCGGCCAGCATCAAGGCGATGCCGGCGAGCGCTGCGGTCGCTGCGGATCGGGGCAAGTCGTCATGGCGGCGCAGCCTATAGCACAGCCCGCGCTGGCATCCGCTGCGGACTTGCGCGACAATGGGCAAAAGCCGCAGTGTCCCAAGGGAGGACATCCATGTCTTACAATCTCGACCAGTTCATCGCCGATTGCCGCACCAACCTTGCCCGCGATCCCGGCCCCGCCGGCCGCGAGCAAGTGCGCAGCAATCTCGAAAAGCTGCTGTCCAACCCGGACTTCATCGCAGCCTATTGCGGCGACGACCAGCCGCGCGGCCTGAAGGTTCTCTACGAAGACCCCGAACTGCTTCCAGGTGCTCGCCCACATCAACGACAAGGCGCGGGTGTCGCCGCCGCACGATCACGGCGCGTCCTGGGCGATCTATGGCCAGGCCACCAAATTCACCGAGATGACCGAATGGGAGCGCGAGGACGACGGCAGCGATCCCAAACACGCCAAGCTGAACGGTGACGAAATACAAGCTGACGCCCGGCAAGGCCGGCATCTATCAGGACGGCGACATCCACTCGATCGACTATCCCGACTACGCCCGCTTCGTGCGCGTCACCGGCACCAATCTCGACAAGATCGACCGCATCCGCATCGACCTGAAATCGGGCGAGGTGCACCAGATGACGCCGCAGCAGGCGACGTAGACCTTCAACCACGACCGTCATGGCCGGATGTTCCGGCCTATCCCGCTTGCTTGTAAGGAGAGTGGATGCGCCGCTCGCCATGACGGCGAAATCATGTCGAACTCAAAACCTTCTCCCCCGCCACTCCGCGCCATGCTCGACGACGGCGCGAACTCGCGCTGATCGACGTGCGCGAGGAACTGATCTATTCGCAGAATCATCTGCTGTGGGCGCGCTCGGTGCCGCTGAGCCGGATCGAATTGCGCTTCGCGCAACTGGTGCCGCGCAAAGATACCCGCATCGTGCTGATCGACGACAATGACGGCCTGGCCCAACGCGCCGCCGATATTCTGACGCGCGGCGGCTACAGCGACATCTCCTATCTCGACGGCGGCATGGCGGCCTGGGACAAAGCCGGCCTCATTCTGTTTTCCGGCATGCATGTGCCGAGCAAGGCCTTCGGCGAATTCGTCGAGCACGACTCCGGCACGCCCAATGTCAGCGCCGACGAACTCAACGCCATGATGCAATCGGGCACCGACATGGTCGTGCTCGATTCGCGGCCGTTCGACGAATATTCCCGCATCTCGATCCCGACCGGCATCAACGTGCCCGGCGCCGAACTGGTGTTGCGCGTGCGCGACATGGTGCCGTCGCCCGACACCACCATCGTGGTCAATTGCGCCGGCCGCACCCGCAGCATCATCGGCGCGCAATCGCTGATCAATGCCGGCGTGCCGAACAAGGTCGTCGCGCTGCGCAACGGCACCATGGGCTGGCATCTCGCCGGACTGAAAGTCGCCAAGGGCGAAAGCGACCGCTTTCCCGACGTCAGCGAAGACGGTCTCGGCTGGGCGCGGCCGCAGGCGCAAGAGGTCGCCGACAAGTTCGGCGTCAAGCGCATCGACCTCGACACGCTCGCCAAATTTCGCGCCGACAACACCCGCACGACTTATCTGTTCGACGTCCGCGAGCCGTCCGAATTCGCAGCCGGCCATTTGCCGGGCGCGGTCTCCGCCCCCGGCGGCCAACTGGTGCAGGCGACCGATCTTTAGCCGGCACGCTCGGCGCGCGCATTGTCGTTGCCGACGACAAGCAGGTGCGCGCCTTGATGTGGGCGTCGTGGCTGCGGCAGATGGGCTGGCAGGATGTCTTCGTGCTCGACGCCGACGCCGAGCACTTCACCGAGAAAGGCAATGCGCGCGGTCCCGTGCTCGGCACGCCGCACGACGATGACGCCGTCCATCGACACCATCGCCGAAATCGACAACGTCAACGTGGTCGATCTGTCGCCGAGCCCCGTCTACCACAGCGGCCACATTCCCGGCGCCTGGTTCGCCATTCGCGGCCGGCTCGACCGCGCGCT
>CAWKDX010000007.1:0-21132 GCA_963848485.1 uncultured Acidimicrobiia bacterium | reverse complement strand
AGCTCGCCGCGTCCAACATGGACCCGGCTGAGGGTTCGCTGGTCCACACCTGCCTCGAGCCTCCGAGCGAGCCGCGCTCAGAAACCTCGTGGTCGACCACTCGTGCTTGGCCGTTCCTCAGACAGCCGTTACCCTTCCGGCGGCGTGGCGCGACAGCGGTGGGAGTTCGAGACTGGAGGAAATGCCCGTGCGACTCATGAAGCCACGCAACGTCGTCCGGGCGGCGCGGTTGGCCGGCATCGCAGTCACACGGAAGGTCACGATCGGCAGGAAGGGCTTTCGCGCGAGAACGCTCCACCTCGACGTGCTCGCCGCCGTGTCAACCCGGACCGGCGGTTACGAGCACGGCATGACCGTGTTGTTTCGTCGGATCTTGTCGCAGCGCCAGGGAGCGTTCATCGACGTCGGGGCGAACATCGGCCAGACGCTCCTGAATGTGTTGAGCATCGACCCGTCCCGTCGGTATGTCGGCATCGAGCCGCAGAGCTCGTGCAGCGCTGACCTGCAGCGGTTCATCCGGATCAACGATCTCGCCAGTTGCGACGTCGTCACCTGCGGTCTGTCCGATCGGACCGGCCTCGCGGTGCTGAACTACGAACGCGCCAACGATGCTCGCGCGAGCCTGGTGGCAGAGTTTCGACCTCGCGACCTGCTCACGAGGAAGACCGTCATCCCGATCGTCACGGGTGACGAGATGCTGGCCGCGCTCAATGTCGGCGACGTCGGCCTGATCAAGATCGACGTCGAGGGGCCCAGCTCGAGGTGCTGCGCGGGTTCCACGAGACGCTCGAGAGCCGCCGCCCGTTCGTGACCCTCGAGGTGCTTCCCAACTTGCTGGTGTCGACTGGGGCTCCGCTCGATGCCGAAACGAAACGGGTGCGCGCCGACCGGTTCGCCGAGATGCTCGAATTGCCGAAGGTCGCCGGCTACTCGATGTCGCTGATCGGTCCTGATGGCGGCCTTGAACCCGCGCCGGCGTTCCTGCCGGATCCCGGTGGGACGGTGCGGAACTACCTCGCATTCCCTACGGAGGCTCCGCTCTCGGATTCAACCTCGCGTCGTAGTCGCCGGGCAACGTGTGCCCGGCGAGTCCCGCGACCGTCAACGGCATCGCCACCAGCAGCCCCGACCATCCGCACGGGCGCGCTCCGCCGCCTTCCCCCTTGGCGACGTGACCCTCCCCAAGCCGAAGCCATGCGGTCAGGTGCCGGTGAACCTCGCGTCGCGCTTCTCGCGGAACGCGGCCATGCCCTCGACGAGATCGCTCGAAGCGGTGGCGAGCGACTGGTACGCCCCCTCGAGCTCGAGCAGCGACGAGAGGTCGGTCTCGAAGCTCGCGTTGAGCAGGCGCTTGGACAGGCCGAGCGCGCGGGTCGGGCCCGCGGCGAGCCGGGTGGCCAGTGCCATCGCGTCGGCGGCGAGCTGCTCCGGGGTCTCGACGCACCGGTACGCGAGGCCGAGCTCCACCGCTTCGGCTCCCGGTCGCACCCTCGCCGAGCAGGATCATCGCTTTCGCCTTCGGCAGCCCGACCAGGCGCGGCAGCAGGTACGCGCCGCCGGCGTCGACGACGAGTCCCCACTTGTGGAACGACCAGAGGAACCGTGACCGCGGTTGGACGAGCACGAAGTCGCACGCGAGCGCGAGGTGGGCGCCGGGCCCGACCGCGGCGCCGTTGACGGCGGCGACAGTCGGCTTGTCCATCTCCCAGAGCTCATGGATGAACGCCTGCACGCCGACCCGCAACGCCTCCGCGGTCGTGCGCGGATCGAAGCCCGGCCGGCCGGCCTGCGACGACCGTCGACGCGCCGAGGTCCATGCCGGCGCAGAACGCGTCGCCGGTGGACGTGATCAGGAACGACCGGACCGCCGGGTCCGCACGTCCGGCCCGCAGCGCGTCCGTGATCAGGTCGCGCATCTCGACCGTCAGCGCGTGCTTCGCCTCGGGCCGGTCGAGCGTGATGACGCACACCCCGGCACTCGTGGTCTCGACGTTGACGGTCACGACGCGTCGCTCAGGCCCGGTTGGTCAGGATGTTCACGACGCTCACGCCGGAGCCGCGCCCTCCGACGTTGTGCTGCAGCGCGTACCCGTTGCGGATCTCCACCTGCCGATCCTCGGCTTCGCCCCGGAGCTGCCACCAGCACTCGGTCATCTGCGCGATGCCGGTGGCGCCGATCGGGTGACCCTTGGCGAGCAGCCCGCCCGAGGTGTTCACCGGGATCCGGCCGGTCAGCGAGGTCTCGCCCTCGAGCGAGGCGATCCCGCCTTTGCCCTTGTCGACGAAGCCCAGGTCCTCGATGTCCAGGATCTCGGTGATCGTGAAGCAGTCGTGCACCTCGGCGATGTCGATGTCCGACGGGCCGACGCCGGCCATCGCGTACGCGCGCTGCGACGCGAGGACCGTGGCGTCCATGCCGACGAAGCTCGTCTTCTCGTGCAGGTACGGGTGATCGGTCGCAACGCCGAAGCCGGCGACGTAGACCGGGTTGTCGGTGAACTCGTGCGGCCCGCTCGGCAGACACCAGCAGCGTGGCCGCGGCGCCGTCGGTCTGCGGGCAGCAGTCGAGCAGGTGCAGCGGCGAGCAGACGGCCGGCGCGGCGAGCGCCTGGTCCACGGTGATCTCGTTCTGGAAGTGCGCGTAGGGATCGAGCGCGCCGTTGTGGTGGTTCTTCACCGCGACGGACGCGAGCATCTCGCGGGTCGTGCCGAACTCGTGCATGTGACGGGTGGCGAACGGGGCGAAGAGCACCGGCGCGGTCTCGCCCCGGGTCAGGATCGGGTGACCGGCCGCGGCGCGGGAGAGCAGGCCCTCCTCGGCCGACTTGTCGCGCATCTTCTCGACCCCGATGACGAGGACGACGTCGTGGACGCCGCTCGCCACGGCCATCGCGCCGACCCGGAACGCGTCCGAGCCCGACGGGCACGCGTTCTCGATCCGCGTGCACGCGATGCCCGGCGAGCCCGAGCGCGGTGGGCACGGTGTTGCCGGCGATGCCCTCCTGGCCCCAGAGCGTCCCGCGCTGGGTGGCGACGAACGCGGCGTCGATGGCGGAGGGGTCGAAGCCCTTGTCGACCGCGTCGCACGCGGCGCGGAACGCGCCCGCCGCCATCTGCTCGTACGACTGGTCGAAGAGCTCACCGAACTTGATCAGCCCGGCCCCGACGACCGCTACCCGGTTCCAGCTCACAGCGCTTCCTCCGTGGTGCTCGCCCCGGGCAGGGCCCGGGCCTTCCAGCCGTAGACCGGGACGCCGCGCTCGTGGGCGTACCGGCGCAGGACCAGCTCGACGTCGGTGCCGATCTCGAGTCCCTGACCGTCGCCGACGACCTGCAACATGATGCGGGCGCCGTCTTCGAGGTCGATGACCGCGATCGGCAGCGGGGCGACGAACGGCGCCGGCATCGTCTGGTTGATGATGAACGTGTGCACGACGCCGCGCCGTGCGAGCGGGACCGGCTCGAGCTTCGTGCCGCCGCACGCGATGCAGGCGGGATGGATCGACGGCGGGGTGTTGATCGTCCCGCAGTCGGTGCACCGGCCGCCGAGCATCTGGAGCATCTCCTCGGCGCCCGCGAGCGAACATCGCGCTCTCGGGCGGCACGCCCATCGGGATCATCTCGCCGGCGGGGGTGAGCTGGCCGCGGGCCCGCAGCACCTCGGCGTAGCGTGGCCGGCCCGGCCGCCGGAGAGCGAGTCGGCGACGGTCGACGCACCCGGCACCGGCGCGTCGGCGGTGATGATGACCCCGGTCGTGCGGCCGCCACCGTGCCGACGATCGCGACGGCACCCGCGGCGTCGAGCGCGCCGATGCCCCCGAGCAGCGGAGCGGCGGCGGCCGTGTCGCCGACCTCGGCATAGACCGCGGGGGACGAGACGCGTGGTGGCACCGAGCGACTTGGCGACGCTCGCGCCGAGGCGACCGTCCGGGTCGGGCAGCGACCACGCGCGCACGTCGAACGCGGCGAGGTGCTCGCCGACCTCGCGGACGACGGGCAGGAACATCTCTTCGCGGAAGAGGCGCGGGTCGTACAGGTCGCGCGTCGCGGATTCGTTGTCACCTCGGTACCGGTCGAGCAGCGGCTGGGTGCGCGTGACGCGCGCGGTGATGGCCGCGGTTGCCGCCCTCCGCCGCGAGCACGATCGCCGCGGCGCCGGCGCCGCAGCGGGCTTCGAAGCTCGGAGCCGAGCCCGGGGACCAGCGCGTCGGAGGTGATGACCAGCGCGACGCGGGCCGACCGGCCGCGATCGCGTCGGCCGCGCCGAGCAGTGCGTCCATCCCGGAGTGGGGAGAGCCGGCGGCGAGCGCGCCCGCCGGACTGGTGCGAGAGGCCGAGCGCCGACGCGAGCACCGCGTGGCTCGGGCCCTTCGGCGAACGGCGGGCGGGTGGTGCCCCACCACAGGCCGTCGACGCCGCCCGGCGGCGACGCCCGCCGCGGCTGAGCGCACGGAGGCCGGCCTCGACCGCGAGGGTCAGCCCGTCCTCGTCGGGCGCGCAGACGCGCGGCCTGGCCCTTGCCGCCGGCGCGGCCCCAGGCCGCGCCGGCGTCCTCGGGCGGAGAGTCGGAGGCTCGGCGCGGCGGCGCCGACCGAGAGGATGCGCACAGGTTGGCTCACCAACCTGACTCTAGCGTCAGTGATCGGCCGGCTCTCAGGGCGAGATCGACGTCCGTCGGCGCCGCGACGGGGCTGATCAGCGCCCGGTCGGTCAGCGCCGGACCGAGCCACTGCGCGACCCAGTCCGCGCCCGGATCGGAGAAGTGCAGCCGTCGGGGCGGGCGTCCGCGACCGGTCCCGAGCTGGTTCGAGAACTTCCCGCCCGGGCACACGTGCGCGTCGAGGTCCACCGTGACCACGCCGGTGGTGCGGCGCAGCGCGGGGAGGTACGTGTCGTTCGCCTGCGTACAGTCGGGCCGGTCAGCGCCGGGTTCGACGGCGCACGGGATCGGTCAGCCACACGACCCGTGCGCCCCGCGACGCGAGGAGCGTCTCCGCCTGGCGCCACTCGCCCTCGATGAACTGGTCGAACCGCGGGTCGCCCTGCTCGACGTATCCCGGGTCCCCATTCGTCGCGTTGGCGGCCTCCGACATCCCAGATCGTCGAGAGCACCACGACGAGATCCGGGTGGAAGCGGTCGAGGAGGGGCGGCCACTGGCGGGACCAGTCGCCGCACGTGCTCTGGTCGTGGCCGAACGCCATCGCCAGGCGGCCACCGCGGGCGATGCCGCAGTAGAAGTGCGCGGCGTTGACGACCTGGATCGCCGTGCGCCGGTCCCCAGCGCTCGAGGCCGCGCCCGAGCGTCTGCGCGACCGAGTCGCCGACGCAGCAGGATGCGGTGCACCGGTGCCCCCGGATACCGCATGACGGGTGGCGGGCGACGGGGGCGGCGCCCGGACCGGTCACCGGCAGCGTGGGCTGGCGCCGCGGCGATGCTGGCGTGCCGCATGACTTCGTCGTCGCGGCGGCATTCGGCGCAGCCGCGACGGCTCGCGCCGGGGACCGGACCGCGCTGAACACGAGCTTCGGCGTGCTCGTCGCGCTCGGCACGCTGACGAACAGCACCGCGACGCCCGCGGCGACGGCCGGCACGACGATCGCCGGGCGCCAACCGGTGATGCGACGACCGTGGCGGATCGGCTGCTCGATCCAGAAGTAGGACCCGGCCGCGATGGCCAGCGTCAACGCCATCCGCTCGCCGAAGAGCGCGGCCCCGTCGAGCCCGGTGCGCGTGCCGGGCTCAGCCAGAGGAAGATCGGCCAGTGGTACAGGTACACGCCGTAGCTGATGAGCCCGAGCGCGCGCCAGCGGCTCGCGGCGCCAGCGCGCGCCGGACCGGGCCGGGGACGAGCGACGGCGGCGATCACCAGCGCGACGAGGAGTGCGTGGAGCGGGAGCCCGCCGCGGTAGAGGAGGTCGTCGCTCTGCTTCACGACGACCCAGGCGGCGACGAGCACGCCGAGTGCGAGCACGCCGCCGGTCGCGACCGCGACGCGCACCTTCGGCCCGTCGAGCCGCCGCCGACCGGTCAGCGCGATCGCGAGCAGTGCGCCGACGAGGAGCTCGACCGCGCGCGTGTCGGTGCCGTAGTAGACCCGCGACGGGTCGTGGCCGGGGGAGAAGAGCACCGCGGCGAGCACCGCGGACCCGACCGCGAGGACGCCACGAGGATCATGGCAGGCCGCGGCGCGACCGGCGTGTCCACAGCGTCATGCCGACGAGCAGCAGCGGGAACACGAGGTAGAACTGCTCTTCGATCGCGAGCGACCAGAAGTGCTGCACCGGCGACGGCGCGGAGAACAGCGCGGCGTAGGACTGGTCGCCGAGCACGAACCGCCAGTTCGCGACTTCGCCGAGCGCGCTGAGCCCGTCGCCGGGCAGGCGCGCGGCCTGGTGGGCGTCGGCGACGGTCAGGCCGTAGAGCGCGATCCCGGCGAGCGCGAGGAGCGCGGCCGGGAGGATGCGCCGGGCCCGGCGGGACCAGAAGTGGCCGAGCGAGATCCGACCGGTCGCATCACGCTCCTGGAGGAGCAGCGACGTGATGAGGAACCCCGAGAGCGTGAAGAAGATGCTGACGCCGAGGAACCCGCCGCCCGCCCAGCCGAAGCCCGCGTGGAACAGCAGCACGCCGGCGACGGCCACGCCCCGCAAGCCGTCGAGCGCGGGCTGACGCGTCGAATTCCCCCCGTTCCCCCCACACGTCCTGGAGATTGCCACGTCGCGGAGCGGTGGCAAACATGGGTCGAGCGACCCAGGCCCGGTGGTCGGCTAGCGGCCCGGTTCGAGCACCCCGATGCCGTCGGGGAAGGCCAGGTGCCGGTTCATGATCTGGGGCGGCTGGGGCTTCCCGTGCACGAAGTGGATCCGCCGGAGGGTGCCGGTGTCGATCGCCCGGGCCGACGCTCTCCGGGGTGACCACCATGCCGATGTCCGCGTAGAAGAGGTCGCCGGCGCGGTCCACCCCGATGCCGAGCGGCGTGCCGGTCTTGTAGGGCTTGGCCCCGAGCGTGTCGCCGGCGGCGGGTGCGAGCACGTTGCGCAGGAAGGTGCCGTGGTGGTCGAACTCGGCGATCACGCCGCTGATGACGCTCGAGACGTAGTACCCGCCGCGGGGCGCCGGCGCGATCGCGTTCGGCGTCGGGACCGAACCACCGGTCGGGATGAAGAGCTGCTTGTGCACCGTCGTGGCGAGCGGCGCGCCGGTGCCATCGGTCTTGCCGCAGCCGCCGGCGGCGGTGTTCGACGTCGGGAACGGCCCGGTGTACCGCCACACCCCGGCGCTCGTCGCCGCGGGCGGACGCGACGTAGACCTGGTCGTGCTGCACGAGGATCCCGCCGGCGGTGCCGATCCCGACGTCGATCTTGCAGTACTTCACCGTCCGGCGGTTGAACGGCGGGAACCAGACGATCAGCTGCCCGTCGCCGTTGCCGGTCGCCTGGTTGCCGACGTCGGTCGTGAGCACGCGACCGTCCGCGAGGAAGCCGCAGCCGTAGTTCTCCGCGTTGTCGGACGAGCCCTGGTACGTCGGGGTCAGCTTGCCGATCTCCTTGGCGTGCAGCTTGCCGATCTGGTGGCCCGCGCAGCGAGAAGATCCCCCAGCCCTGCGGCGGGTTCGGCTGGCCGGTGTCCTCACCCGCGATGAACCAGTGGGTGCCGCCCGGCTTGGTGCCGGGGAAGAAGCAGATCTGCGCGTTGATGTCGAGGCCGTGCGGGTCGTCGGCGATCGTGGTGATGACGCGTTGCCGTTTGAACGGCGGCACGCTGTCGTACGCGTTGAGGTTGTTGCCCTCGGCGCTGAAGACGATCGCGCGCTTCGGACTGGTGCGGGTCGGGACCGCGGCGCCGACCGGGCGACCCGGCGAGGACCGCGGCGACGCTGACGACGATCAGGATCAGGATGGCTCGGCGCGTGCGCATGGCAGTCCTCACTTGGCCTGGGGTTGGAGTGGTGGGTCGAAGGAGACGGTGGTGACGAGGCGCTCGAACCCGTCGGCGAGCGTCGGCGTGGTGCTGCGCGTCCTTCACCGCGACGACGCTGGCGCGGTTGTAGGTCGCGCCCCGGCGCGGGATGTGGTCGCCGGTGCAGTCGAAGGACGCGTCCAGCACGCAGACGAGACCGCCGGTCGGGTTGTCGTCGCTCTCGGACAGGAACACCGCGTACTTGGTCGCGCCCGCCGTTGCGGCCGGGGTGCCCGCTCGCAGCCAGCCGGCCGGGGGACCGAGCCCGCGACGCGCGGAGGTGGAGCTCGAAGGGCCGCTCGGTGATCTCGAGGGTCGCGTCGGGGTGTCAGCCCGGCCGGGCGGCTGCTTCAGGTCGAACGAGAGCGCGCACGGTGAGCCGACGCACTCCTGCGGCGCCGACGATGGCGTGGTCGACGACGGCGTCGGGCGGGCGGATGTGGACGTGCGCCCGCTTGCCGTGGAGCGAGAACCGGTAGACGCCGCTCGAGCGGCTGCGCTTCTTCAGGCCGGGCTCCCGGATGCCGGCGACGGCGTAGACGTCGTCGCGGGTCATCACCGCGCCGCCCGAGACCGGCGCCCTTCATCGGGTGCGACCAGAGCACCGAGCCGGTGTCGACCGCGACCGCACGCAGCGTGAAGTCGGTCCCGCCGACGATCGCGACGTTGCCGGCGATGCCCGTCGCTGCGTACGTCGCGCTCGGCTCCTGGTTGTGCCACGCGACCGTCCCGGTCGCGACGTCGATGCCGTGCAGGTACGGCGGGGGACCGACCGCGGTCCCGCCGACGACGATCCCGTTGCTGTACGCCGCGGGCCCGATGAACCCTCCGGTCGAGAAGTTGCCGCCCGGCCGGGTGAGGCCCGGGCGTGGTCGCGACCACGGCGGAGACGGGCGCGCCGGTCGCGCGATCGACGAGGTAGTAGGTCCCGTCCTTGTTGCCCAGCCCGGCGAGCGCGCGACCGTCGTTGTCGATGAGGTTCGGCGCGCCCGGCGAAGTCGAGGTCGTCGCGGTTCGACGGGTGCGGCTGGTAGGTCCAGCGCAGCGCGCCGGTCTCGCAGGTCGACCGCGAACATCGCGTCGCTGAAGCGGCCCCAGCTGCGACGCCTGGGTGCAGTTCCCGGTGCCGGCGATCACGAGGCCGAGGGTGCGGTCGACGGCCGGCGAGCCCCAGACGTCGCCGCAGCCGGCGCCGGTCGGGCAGCGGATGTCGCGGCGCCGGCGTCGGACGACGGCGCGGTGACGAGCTTCCAGCGCTCGCGACCGGTGCGGGCGTCGAGCGCGATGAGCCCGGCCGGGTAGCCGCTGTCCGAGTTGTGGACGTCCCAGCCGAAGATGACCTTGCCGGCGGCGACGACGGGCGACGACTCGATCTCGCGTCGGGTCGTTCGGCGTCGCCCGGGTGGCCGAGCGTGTGGTGCCACAGCTCGTGGCCGTCGGAGGCGCGCAGCGCGTACATGGTCTTGCCCGACGGCGACGAACACGGTGCGGACCCCGTGCACGTCGACGACGGCGGCCGACGCGACGATCTGGCCGCTGTAGACGAGTCGTTGGGGCTTCGCGGTGAACGTCCAGCGCGGCTTCCCGTCGGACGCTGCGCAGCGCGTAGACGCGCCCGGACCAGTCGCCGACGTAGAGCGTGCCGTCCACGACGGCCGGGGTCGCGGTCACGACGTCGCGCGTGTTGAAGAACCAGCGCAGCCGGAGCTGCTTGACGGTCGTCGGCGTGATCGCGCTGGCGCATGCGGTCGCGAACAGGCGCGCCGGGGAGTAGCCCCACATCGGCCAGTCGCACGCGACGCTCGCAGCCGGCGCGCGCGGTCGCCGCAGGCTCGCGTGCGCCGCCGAGCCGCCTGCGGCCGCGACGCAGCCGACGACCAGCGCGAAACCGAGCGCCCCCCGCGCTCCCCCCTTCACGGGGCAGGAGCGTAGTGAGGTCTCAGCTCCCGATGCCGAGAAGCCGTTCGCGCGGCAGCGACGTCGCGCCGCGCCAGATCGCGAACCCCGCGCCGACCCAGGCGACCGCGCCGACGATCCAGGCCGGTGTGGCCGAGCCGAACAGCGACGCCTCGGAGACCCCGTAGGCGAGGATCACGATCGGGCAGCGCGATCAGCGACGACGCCTGCTGGGCGGCGGCACCGCTCGTGACCCGGGACGAGATCGACACGATGAACGCGATCGCCATCGCGATGAGCGGCGGCATGACCCAGAGCACGAACACCCACCAGTTCCCGGCGGGGAACAGCACGCCGTCGGTGCGGGTCGAGACGATCAGGTTCACGACCGCGGAGTAGACGACCAGCCCGCCGATCGGCCGTGATGTACCCGGGGATGAGCGCGGCGATGAGCTTGCCGAGGTAGATGTCCGAGGTCGACGCGGGGGAGTGGGCGAGGAACTCGCCGCTGCCGCGCTCGCGCTCGCCGACGAACGTGTTCGCGCTGATGGACGACGAGATCGTGAGCGGCACCAGCGTGACGAGCGGCGCGAAGAAGTAGATCGGCCAGCGTGTACGACGCCTGGATCTCGGGGGCCGTGCCGTGCAGCCGCGCGCGCAGCGGCGCCGGAAGCCGGCCGACCACGTCGACGAGCTTCGACGAGCAGTCGCGGGTCCTGCACGGTCGAGATCACGTAGAGCATCACCGCGGGCACGACCACGAACATGAACGAGCGCGATGACCGCGAGCGGAACCCAGAAGTCCTTGCTCGCGCGGAGCTGGCGCAGATCGGCGCGCGCGACCGCGATCGACGCGGCCGCGGTTCACCGGCGCTTCCGCACGGTGAAGTAGAGCTCTTCGAGCGTCGGGGTGCGCGGCTCGACGCGCAGCAGCCGGACGCCGTCGGCGACGAAGCGTGTCGACGAGGTCCGCGACGTGCTCGCGGTCGTCGAGCTCGATCATCGCCGAGCCGTTGCGCTCGTAGGAGCGGACGAACGGGAACGCCGCGCAGCGGTCGAGCATCTCCGGGTCCTCGGCGTCGACGAGCACGGTGATCGACGGCCAGAGCTCGTGGGTGAGGTCGCGCGCGGTGCCGGCGACGAGCGTCCGGCCCTGGTCCATCACCACGACCTGGTCCGCGAGGCCCTCCGCCTCGAGCAGCAGGTGGGTGCACATCACGACGGCCTTGCCCTGCTCGGCCATCTCGTCGATGAGGCCGAGCACCACCCGGGCCGACTCGGGGTCGAGGCCGGCGGTCGGCTCGTCGAGGAGCAGGAGATCGGGGTCGTGCAGGACCGCGCGGGAGAGCGCGAGCCGGGCCCGCATGCCGGTCGAGTAGCCGCCGACCCGCTGGCCGAGCGCGTCGACGATCCCGAACCGGGTGGCCGCGCGCGTCGATCCGGCCGGCGACGTCGGACACCCCGTAGAGCTCGGCCGCGTAGCGGAGGTTCTCGTAGCCGTCGAGCCGGTCGTAGAGCGCGGGCCGGGCCGGCACGACGCCGCATCGGGCCCGGATCCGCTGGCCCTCGGGCCCGGCCGGATCCTCGCCGAACACCCGGACCGTCCCGAGCTCGGCCGCGATGACGCCGGTCACGACCCGCACCGCGGTGGTCTTGCCCGCGCCGTTGGGGCCGAGCAGGACCGTGACCTCGCCCGGGCTGACGGTCAGCGAGAGGCCGTCGAGCGCGACCACGTCACCGAACCGCCGGGTCACGCCGACGAGCTCGATCACAGGGTCGCCCACGCGTCACGAGATTAGTGGCGATTTCGGACACTCCGGACCACTCGAGGGCTGCCGGGTAACCTCGCGGCTCCCCGGTGGCGTAGCCGAGTGGTTCAGGCAAGGGCCTGCAAAGCCCCGTACGCGGGTTCGATTCCCGCCGCCACCTCCATCAGTCGCGTGGGTCGGGCGCGACCGAGATCCCATTGACACGGAAGTAACGGGACGACGATGCGCCGATCTTCGATTCGTCGGTGGCTCGCGCTGGCGACCGTGCTGGCCACGGCGCGGCGCTGCCGGGCTCGGGCTCGGCACTGCACCCTCGGGCGCGACCGCCGCCTTCAACGCCTACGGGTCGCGTGCGCTGCACGATGTCCGGCGCCGCAGGCGAGCAAGCCCGGGGTTGACCAGCGTCGGCGACTGCCGGCGTCGTCCAGGTGCTCAAGGCGAAGCTCACGTGCACGACCGGGAACACGGGCGACGCGAACGTGACCGTCAAGACGCGGCCGCCTCGTCGCCACGAGCTCCGCCGCGACGCTGAGCTGCGCGACGGCCGCGCTCCCGCGGGTCACGGCGACGATCAAGTGGACGGCCACGGGCGGGAAGGTCAACCCGACGTACGTGCACGTGGTCCGGCGGGGCGAGCTCCACCTCGCCGCGGGTCGCGAAGGCGTACGCCGCGTCCGTCGTCCGCTGATCACCGGTTCCTACGCCGGCGGCACGGCCTCGGTCGCGCATCGTGAGCGACGCCCTCGGCCGTCGCGCCGTGCTCAGCCAAGGCGGGCATGAAGAAGGTGACGTTCACCGGGGTCCGGGCGGCGCGTCGACGTTCGAGATCCCGAGCTCGCCGCCGACGCTGCTGTTCAGCGACGAGTTCACCGGCACCGTCGCTCGATCTGAGCAAGTGGCGGCCGAACTGGGTCGGCACGACCGACGCCGCGATCTCGAAGCCGGTCAACACCGCCGAGCAGGGCTGCTACGACCCGCGGCAGGTGTCGGTGTCCGGCGGCTACCTGCGCCTCAACGCGGTCGCGCGCTCGTGCACGCGCGACGAACGGTGTGACGTACCCGTACGCGTCCGGTCTGGTGCAGACGAAGGACCACTTCACGTTCACCTACGGTCGGGTCGAGGCGCGGATCTGGATGCCGCCGGGCGCGGGCGCGATCCAGAACTGGCCTGCGTTCTGGACCGACGGCACCGGAGTCCATCCGAAGACCGGCGAGATGGATGTGGTCGAGGGCATCGCGGGTCGGGCGTGCTTCCACTTCCACTCGCTCCCGCCGGGGCGCCCGGCGGCTGCGCGACCGCGGCGAACCCCGCCGGCTGGCACACCTACGCCGCGGACTGGCGCGCCGGCGTCGTCACGTACTTCTACGACGGCGTGCAGGTCGGCCGCATCACCCAGGGGATCACCGTCGGCGCCGATGTTCGTCGTGCTGAACCTCGGCCTGTCCTCGACGGTGTCCGGCCCGGTCACGCTGCCGTCGCAGATGCTCGTCGACTACGTCCGCGTCTCGGCCTGAATCGCAGCGTTCAGGACTCGCGGGACGTCCTTCCACGGCAACGCCTTGTCCGTCGCGGGGCTCGCCCGGAAGCCCGAGCACCCGCTCGCCCATGATGTTGCGCAGGATCTCGGACGTGCCGCCCTCGATCGAGTTCGCGCGCGCGACCGCAGGAACATCTTGCGGGGATCGCCGCCGCCGGTGAGCTGCGCGGCTTCGGGCCGCACGAACTCGTAGGTGTCGATCAGCACGCCGTCGGGGCCCATGAGGTTCACCGCGAGCTCGTAGATCCGCTTGTTCACCTCGGCGAACGCGAGCTTGCTCACGCTGCCCTCGGGCCCGGCGATCCCGGCCTTGCGGTTCTGGGTCGCCCGCAGGTTGGTGAGCCGCAGCACCTCCGCGTCGGTCCACATCGCGGTGACCTTGTCGCGCGACACCGGGTCGGCGCGTCGTTCCTCGGGAAGCGAGCGCCAGAGCCGCATGAGGTCGCCGATCGGTCCGGACTCGCGCTCGCGCGACCGCGCCGCCGATCGTGACGCGCTCGTTCATCAGCGTGGTCATCGAGACCCGCCAGCCGTCGCCGACGTCGCCGATGCGATCGGTGTCGGGCACGTGCACGTCGGTCATGTAGACCTCGTTGAACTCCGCCTCGCCGGTGATCTGCACGAGCGGCCGGACCTCGACGCCCGGCGCGTGCATGTCGAGCGCGAAGTAGGTGAGGCCCTTGTGCTTCGGGACGTCCGGGTCGGTGCGGGCGACGAGCATCCCGCGGTCGGCCATGTGCGCGAGCGTGTTCCAGACCTTCTGCCCGTTCACGACCCACTCGTCGCCGTCGCGCACGGCTCGGGTCGCGAGCGACGCGAGGTCCGACCCCGCGCCGGGCTCGCTGAACAGCTGGCACCAGACCTCTTCACCGGTGAAGAGCGGGCGGAGCAGCCGCGACCGGGTCTCCTCGTCGGCGTGCTTCACGATCGTCGGTGCCGCGAGGTAGAGGCCGAAGCCGTTCCAGCCGGTCTCGGGGAACTCGATCTTCTCCTCGCGCAGCCGGCTTTCGACGGTGCGCTGCAGCCCGGGATCGACCCCGAGCCCGCCGAAGCCGACGGGGAAGTGCACCCAGGCGAGCCCGAGGTCGTACTGCGCGCCGCGGAACTCGAGCCGGTTCGCCGGGTCGTGGTCCCGGATCAGCTGCGTCGGTGAGCTCGGCAACCTTCTCGGCGTCAGTCATAGGGCAGGAGCGTAGGCCGGCACGCGATCGGCAGCAGCCGGGCGTCGAGGCCGGAGCGACCGGAGATCTAGATTCTCGCGGATGACTTCTCCGACGGCCACGTTGATCGACGCCGAGCGCGGCGCCCACGAGGTGCCGGCCCGCGATCGATGGGTGACCGGGTGCTCGTCGCCCCGGAGGCGCTCGAGGCCGAGACCGGCTGGGTGCTCAAGCCGGAGGGGCTGTGCCGGGGCCCGGTCTGCGTGCCGGTGCGGGACCGGGACGCGCTCGTGGTCGACGGCGCGATCGATGTCGCCGCGTTCGCCGCCGCGCTGCGCCGCCCGATCGTGGTGGACGCGGCGCTCGGTGTCGTCGCGATCGGGGTCGCCGGCGTCCGAGCGGGTCGCCGCGATGGAGTCGCTCGAGGCGCCGGACTTCGAGCTGCCCGACGTCGAGGACCAGCCGTTCCGGTACTCGTCGCTCGGCAAGCGCAAGAAGCTCGTCGTCACCTGGGCGTCGTGGTGCGGGTGCCGCTACGACCTCCCCGCATGGCAGAGGCTCTCCGAGGAGCTCGGGCCGCGAGGGCCTCGACATCGTCTCCGTCGCGATGGACGACAGCGCGGCGGCCGCCAAGGAGTGGGTCGACGCCGCGGACCCCAGCCGACGTTCCCGGTGCTCTACGACCGCGAGCACCTGCTGGGCGAGCTCTACGGCATCACCAACGTGCCGTCGGTCGTCTGGATCGACGAGGACGACCACATCGTGCGGGCGCCGGTGATCGCGCCGGGCGACGACCAGTTCAAGGACTTCACCAACATCGACTCGACCGTGCACCACGACCAGCTCCGGCGCTGGGTCCGCGACGGGGAGGTGCCCGAGGACGACGCGGGCGTGCGGGAGCTGCTGCACGAACCGACCGAAACGCGAGCAGCTGGCCCGGCTCGAGCGCCGGGTCGGCGCGCATCTCGCGCGCGCGAGGGGAACGCCGAAGCGGCCGAGCGCCACTTCGCCACGGCCGTACGAGCTGGCGCCGATGGACTGGACGATCCGGCGCGGGTCGCTGCCGCTGCGCGGCGAGGACCCGTTCGGTGCTCCGTTCTTCGACTTCTACGCCGAGTGGGAGGCCGCGGGCCGACCCGGGACCAGCTCCGCCGACGAGGTGTGGACCAAGAGTCCCTGACGTCTCGCTGACGCGGTGCTACGTTCCGCGCCGTCAGGTCAGTAGCAGGTGGGACACGGTCCCACGGGGGTGGATACGCATGGTTGCCGCGGTGCTCGACATCTTCTCGCGCAGTGGATACGCCTTCCTCACGCGGTACCTCCACGTCGTGGTCGGCATCTGCTGGATCGGGTTGCTGTACTACTTCAACTTCGTCCAGGTGCCCGCGTTCGCCGAGATGGAGGCCGCGGCCCGCAACAACGCGGTCGACAAGCTCGCGTCGCGGGCGCTCTGGTGGTTCCGGTGGGCGGCGGTCGCGACCGTCGTCACCGGCCTGCTGCTCCTCGGGTTGCAGCGCACGGGCGACGGCGAGCTCGCAGCTCACGAGCATGGACTACTTCAAGTCCCTGCCCGGCATCAGCATCGCCACCGGCATCCTGCTCGGCCTGACGATGTTCGTGAACGTGTGGGGCATCATCTGGCGCAACCAGAAGATCGTCATCGCCAACGCCCGGAACGTGCAGGCCGGCGGCGAGGCCGACCCGGCCGCGGCCGGCTGCGGGCCGCAAGGCGCTGCATGGCCTCCCGGATGAACACGATCTTCTCGCTGCCGCTCCTCGTCTTCATGGTCGGCACCGCGCACTTCCCGTACAACCAGATCCTGCCGCCCGAGGGCAGCAAGCGGGCCATCTACTGGGGCATCACGCTGGTCATCTGGATCGTGCTCGAGCTCAGTGCCATCGGCGTGATCGGTGGGACGAAGCCGGGTGGGACGAACGTCATCTTCGACACCCACAAGAACGCGTTGATCACCGGCTTCGTGCTCGCGGTGGTCTGGCTGTTCCTGTTCTCGCTGGTGCTCGCCCGCTAGCTCGAGGCCACTCCACCGGGCCTAGAGACCCAACCCGTCGGCGACGAGCTGGCGGTGGTGGCCGGGTCCGCCGAACAGGGCGGTGCTCGACTGCAGCCGGCGCGCGTAGAGGTGCATGTCGTGCTCCCACGTGTAGCCGATGCCACCGTGGATCTGGATGCCTTCCTTGGCGATCCGCTGCGCGGCGTCACCCGCGGCGGCCTTGGCCATCGACGTGGAGATCGCGGCTCGCTCGTCGGCTTCGGCGATCGTCGAGCGCGGCGAAGTAGCCGAGCGCGCGGGCCCGCTCGAGCAGGATCAGCAGGTCCGCGAGCTTGTGCTTCGTCGCCTGGAACGAGCCGATGGGAACGCCGAACTGCTCGCGCTGCTTGGCGTACTCGACCGAGATGTCGAAGGCCTGCTGCGCGGTGCCGACGGACTCGAGCGCGAGCGCCATCGTCGCTTCCTGCACCACGATGCGCTAGCGCCGTCGGCGGTCGCCGGTCCCGGTGGATCCGAGCACCCGGTCGGCCGGCACCTCGACGTCGGTCAGGCCGACGGTCGCGAGCACCCGGCTCTCGTCCAGCGACGCGATCGGCGCGATGTCCGTCGCGTCGGCGGCGACGACGAACGCGCCGATCCCGTCGTCACCGGCGCTGCCGGGCGCCCGGGCGACGACCACGATCTCGGCGGCGGTCGGTGCTTCGAACACCCCGTGCTTCACGCCGGCGAGGCGGTAGCTCCCGTTCGCCGGACGGGGTCGCGGTTGCGGTGACGCGGTCGGGGTCGAAGCTCCCGGTCGCCTCGGCGATCGCGATCGTCCCGGCCGACGCCATCGGCGGCGACGGGCTCGAGGAAGCGGACCTGCTGCTCCGGCGGTACCGAGCGCCCGCAGCGCGGGGACGAACTGGCTGATCGTCGGCAGCAGCGGTCCGGGCGCGAGCGCCCGGCCCAGCTCCTCGACCACGACGGCCAGCTCGACCGCGCCGAGCCCGAGCCCGCCCGCCGCTTCGGGCACCGTCAGCGCGGGCCAGCCCAGCTCGACCATGTGGCCCCAGAGCCCGTCGGCGTTCGCCGGCTTGCCCGGCGGTGCGGGACTCGACGATCTCGCGCACCGACGGCGGGCGAGCACTCCTGCGCGAGCACGGTGCGCACCGTGGCCTGCAGCTCTTCCTGATCGGCGGTGAAGTCCAGCTCCATGCCGGGCGCACGTTACCTGACGTGGACGTCAGGGAGGAACGGGGCGGCCGCCGGCGGCTCCGAGGATCTCCGGCGGCCGCGACCGCGGCGCTACGGCCCGACGAGGCGGGTGAGCGCCCGGCGGTCGACCTTCTCCATCGGGGTGAGGGGGAGCGCCTCGACGATCGCCAGGGCCTCGGGGAGCTTGTAGGCGGCGAGCCGGGCGCGGGCGAAGTCGCGGAGCTCGTCGAGCGTCGGCGGGCTCGCCGGATCGCGGGGCACGACCGCGGCGACGCCGAGCTCGCCCATCACCGGATCCGGGCGGGGCACGACCGCGACCGCCGCGACGCCCGGATGGCCGGAGAGCACCGCCTCGACCTCGACCGGGTAGACGTTGTAGCCGCCGCGCACGTACATCTCCTTGCTCCGGCCGACGAGCCGCAACCGGCCCCGGTCGTCGACCCAGCCGAGGTCGCCGGTGCGCACGAAGCCGTCGGCGGTGAACGCGTCGCGGGTGCCTTCCGGATCGCGCCAGTAGCCCGCCATCGCGGCCGGGGAGCGGAGGCACACCCGTCCGACGTCACCGGGCGTCACCGCGACGTCGGACTCGTCGAGCACCGCGAGGTCGACCGCGGCGTGCGGTCGCCCGACGCTCAGCACCGCGTCCTCCTCGGGGTCGTCGAACGCGGTGCCGAGCCCGATCCCGGCCTCGGTGCACGAGTACCGGGTGGCGAGCGCGGCGCCGAAGCGCGCACGCGCTTCCTCGGCCAGCCCGGGGGTCACCGGACCGCCGCCGACGATGAGGTACCGCACGCTCTCGAGATCGAACTCGTCGAAGTCGGGCCGGGCCAGCATGAGCGCGAGCTGGGTCGGCACCCCGGCCATGACGGCCATCCGCTCACGCTCGACGCAGGCGCAGCGCGGTCTCGGCGCGCCACCGGGACATGATGAAGCTCGTGCCGCCGCGCTTGAGGTTGCCGGGCAGCTTGGTCATGAACCCGAGGTGCGCGAACGAGGTACCGGTGAAGCTGCGGGTGCCGCCGCCCCAGGAGTCGCCGACGTCGGTCTGCGTGATGAACGCGAGCTGGCGGTTCGTGTACAGCGCGCCCTTGGGCGCGCCGGTCGTGCCCGACGTGAAGATGATCGCGACCGGCCGGTCGGGGTCGTCGGGCAGCGACGGCACGGTCGTCGGCGCCGCGGAGGTTCGCGAGCACCGGCGCATCGGGGTCCGTCCTGGCCGACCGCGACGGTGACGACCTCGGCGTCGCTCGGCTCGGGCTCGACGCCGGGCGCGGCCAGGACGAGCGCGGGGCGCGGCCCGGTCCAGCACGACGTCGCGCTCGGCGGGCGACAGGCGGTCGTTGACGCCGGTCGTGATCGCGCCGAGCTTGGCGGCCGCGAGGTACGCGAAGAGGTACTCGGGGCCGGGCGGGAGGATCGAGCGCGACGACGTCACCGGCGCCGACGCCGTGGCGGGCGAGTCCCGCGGCCACTTCGTCCGAGGCCCGGTCGACCTCCGTGTACGAGATCGCCCGGCCCTGCTCGGTGATGTAGGCAGTAGCATCGCCGAACCGGCGGGCCGCCTCGCGCGTCGTCTGAGGGAGCATGGGCTCAGGATCGCACAACTCCGCAGCACCGAAGCGCGCCCGAGCGGCAGGAACGCCGGCGCGCCAGCGGGAGCTGCGCGCGCAGGGCCGCAAGACGATGCGCCGGCTCTCCGACGCGGGCATGCGCGTGTTCGCCGAGCGGGGCTACCACCAGAGCCGCGTCGACGACATCGTGCGCGCCGCCGCGCACGTCGCACGGGACCTTCTACCTGTACTTCGCGAACAAGGAAGACCTGCTGCGGGCGCTCGCGGTCGACTGCGCGCAGGAGATGGAGGCGCTCGCCGAGCGAGCTCGAGCCGATCGACCCGGGCGACGAGGGCTTCGAGCGGCTCCGCGACGTTCCTCGGCCGCTTCGTGACGACGTACCGGCGCTACGGCGTGGTGATCCGGGCGTGGATGGAGGACCAGGTCAGCGACCGCGAGGTGGACCGGCTCGGCGTGCGGGCGTTCACGCACATCGCGAGCGCGTTCGGCCAGCGCATGGAGGAGAGCGGCGTCGCGTCGGCCGGCGACTCGACCGCCTCGGTCGCCGCGCTCATGGCGCTGCTCGAACGGTTCAGCTACGCGGTCTCGTCCCGCGACCTCGGCTTCGACGACGACGAGATGCTCGACCTCGCTGACCCGGCTGATCCACCGCGGCTTCTTCGGCGCCGACCGCGGCCTGACCGCGCATCGTCAAGCGGTCAGTCGAGGCCGAGGAGCAGGGTCGCGGTCGAGGAGAACCAGCCGCCGGTGCCGTTGACGCACGCGATCCGCGCGTCGGGGACCTGGCGGCCTCCGGCCTCGCCCCGGAGCTGCTTCACCGCTTCGACCATGAGGAACATGCCCGCGCATCCCGGGGTGGCAGGCCGAGAGCCCGCCGCCGTCGGTGTTGGTGGGCAGCGCCCCGCCGACCCGCAGCCGGCCGTCCTCGACGAACGCGCCGCCTTCGCCCTTGCCGCAGAAGCCGAGCGCCTCGAGTGAGAGCAGCACCATCGACGTGAACGCGTCGTAGATCTGGCAGGTGTCGACGTCCGCGGGCGTGATGCCCGCCCGCTCGAACGCGAGCTTGCCCGAGCGGACGGCGGGGGACTCGGTGAAGTCCTCCCACTCGCTCATCGTCGTGTGGCTCGGGTCTCGCCGGAGCCGAGCACCCAGACCGGCTCGCGCTTGAGGTCCTTCGGCCCGCTCCTCGGAGGTGAGCACGATCGCGCCGCCGCCGTCCGAGCGGATGCAGCAGTGCAGCTTCGTGAGCGGGTCGGCGATCATCGGCGAGGACTGCACGTCGTCGATCGTGATCGGGTCGCGGTAGTACGCGTCGGGGTTGAGCCCCGCGTTGAAGCGGCTCGAGACCGCGATCTCGGCGAGCTGCTCGATCGTGGTGCCGTACTCGTACATGTGGCGACGGGTCGCCATCGCGTACTTGGCGATCAGCGCGTGGCCGTACGGCGCGTCGAACTGGATCGGGCCGCGGGTGCCGAACGCGAGGTTGGCCCGGCGGCGCTTCGCCTTGAGGTCGGCGCGCGTCGTCGAGCCGTAGGACGAGCACGACGGTCTCGGCGTGACCGGCCAGGATCGCTTCGACCGCGTGCTCGGCCATCACCACCCAGGTCGCGCCGCCGACGCCCGTACCGTCGATCCAGGTCGGTCGCAGCCCGAGGTACTCGGCGATCTCGACCGGAGCGAGCAGGCCCATGCCGTTGGAGCCGAACCCGTCGACGTCGGCCTTGGTCAGCCCCGCGTCGTCGAGGGCGCGCTTCGCGCCCTGGTAGTGCAGCTCGAACGGGGACTTGGTGTCGACACCGCCCGCAATCGGACAGCGCGGCACCCACGATTGCTACTCGGCCGGTCATTGGCTTCCCGTCAGGCGCGACGCTGGGCGTCGATGCCGGGGTTCATCGTCCGGAAGTGGTAGCGGCCGAGGATGCGCCCGATGTCGGCCGGGTCCCACTGCGTGGGGTTCCCTTCCTTGTCCTTGGCGAAGAACTCCTCGCCCATCTCCCACGGCTTGTAGACGCAGAGGGAGTTGCCGA
>CAWKDX010000006.1:0-154126 GCA_963848485.1 uncultured Acidimicrobiia bacterium | reverse complement strand
AATGGTGGCGGGGGTAGGATTTGAACCTACGACCTTCGGGTTATGAGCCCGACGAGCTACCAGACTGCTCCACCCCGCGGCGTGGAAGGCACTCTAGGCGACGGGCTCGGGCTCCGTCGACGCGGCGCTCGATCAGCGGCCTTTCGGGCCACCTGAAACTTGTGGCGCAGCGGTTGTCACAAGTTCTTGTGCTGGTTAGGGTCCGCGGCATGGAGACTCCGAGCGTCCGGTACGGCCAGATCGACCCGCACTACTTCGAGCGGCTCGCCACGACCCCGCCCGAGGAGGACGGCCCGGTCTGGATGGTCAACCTCATGAAGTACGGCGAGGTGGCGGACTACATCGACGGGCGTGCCACCACGCTCACCGGCCGGGAGGCCGACGATGCCTACGCGCCGCTCGAGCAGCTGGCCGCGGTCGGCGCCGAGGTCGTCTTCTTCGCCGAGGTCGAGGACCAGCTGCTCGGCGACGAGCCGAAGTGGGACCGCGTCGCCGTCGTGAAGTACCCGACCCGCCGTTCGTTCGTCGACATGCAGTCGCGGCCGGACTACGTCGAGCTGCACGAGCACAAGGAAGCCGGGATGGAGCAGTCGATCATCCTCGGCTGCCAGCCGATGGTCACGCCCGTGATCCCCGACCCTCCGGACTGGGCCGACGTCCCGCACCCGCCGATGGCGGAAGACGGTCCGGTCATGGTCATCCACGTCATCAAGTTCGTCGAGGGCGGCATCCCCGACATGGACAGCTACCAGGATGCGGCCAGCCTGGTCGCGGTCCCTCACGGCGTGCGGCTCGCGGGCTGGTTCGGCGTCGAAGGCACGATCATCGGCGACGGCCGCGACGTGGGACCAGGCCCGATTCAACGCGTTCCCGAGCAAGGCCGCGTTCATGGCGGTCGTCTTCGACCCGGAGCGGATGAAGGCGCACCGCGGCCACCGCGAGCCGGCGATGGCCGACACCTACACGATGATCCTCCGGCCGGTGATCGACCGGTTGCACGACTCGATCACTTGAGCTGGATGATCGAGAACGCCGCGCCGACCGGATCGGTCAGCACCGAGTAGCGGCCCGGCGCGATGTCGGTCGGTGGTACGTGCACGATGCCGCCCATCTCCTCGCCGAGCGCGGCCGCGGCATCGGCGTCGGCTACCGCGAACACGACCGTCCAGTGCGACGGGATCTCCGCGGGCCAGTCGTCGGTCATCTCCGTCACCCCCGCGACCGTCCGCCCGCCGACCTGCAGCTCGCGGTAGAGCAACGGCGCCTCCTCGCTGCCGAGGTTGATCTCGTGCACCGTCAGCCCGAAGACGGATGTGTAGAAGGCCAGCGCGGCGTCGATGTCGCGAACGTTGAGCTCGTTCCACGCGATCGTGCCCGGCTCGTTCACCAGGCGTGCGCCGATGTGCTCCTTGGCCTCCCACACTCCGAACACGGTCCCCGTCGGATCCGCGACGATCGCCATGCGCCCGGAGTCGAAGATGTCGATCGGGCCCTGGAAGACGACGCCCCCCGCCGCCTGCACCTTCGCCGCGGTGTCGTCCAGGTCGTCGGTCGCGAGGTACGTCGTCCAGTGCGGCTGCGTCCCCTCGGCCATCAGCGGGAAGATCGCCGCGACCTCGAGGCCGCGCTTGCGGAACATCGTGTAGTGGCCGGCCTCCTCGCCCTGGTCCTCGTCGTCCCAACCGAACAGCGCGCAGTAGAAGTCGACGGTTGTCGGGAGATCCGAGCTCTGGGCGTCGACCCAGCACGGGACGCCCGTCTCGTACTTCGTGACCTCGCTCAACTCGTCGACTCCTTCACTGCGCCTTCGGCCGGCTGCCGTAGTCGCCGAACGGATCGTCGCGCTCGCGCACGGCCTGGCGGAACCCGACGTCCTGCGCGCGAGCCACGAAGTCCAGACCCTCCTGGGTGTGGCGCGCGACGCCGTCGAACAGCGAGCCGAGCATCCGCGACGTGTCCGGCCGGTACATCTGCGCGGCCGACGTCGTTGCAGACGAGCTTGAGCATCTGCAGCTGGTTGAGCGGCAGCAGCGCCATCCGTTGCGCGAGCTCGCTCGCGTGGTCGACCAGCTCGGCGTCCGGCACGCACTCGAGCACCAGTCCGAGCTCGGCGGCGGTCGTCGCGTCGATCTCGTCGCCCGTGAGCAGGTACCGCTTCGCCTGCTCGAGACCGAGCCGCGCGACCCAGAGCCAGGGCGCCTCCGGGATCCCCCAGACCCGCGCCGGCGGGTACCCGAAGCGCGCCGACTCCCCCGCGACGATCAGGTCCGCGTTCAGCACGAGATCCGTCCCACCGGCGATGCACCAGCCGTGCACCGCCGCGACCGTCGGCTTGCTGATCGTGTGCAGCTTGGCGAACGCCTCGGCGAAGCGGCCGATCATCCGCAGGTCGGCCATCGAGTCCCAGGCCCGCTCGCGACCTTCCTCCGTCGCCTGCGCGGCGGTCGACCAGTCCAAGCCCGTAGCCGGTGCAGAACGCCGGCCCCTCGGCGCGCAGGAGGACGACGCGCACCGAGCGATCGTCGTCGGCCGCGTCGAGCGTGGCGACGAGGTCGTCGCGCAGCTCCGGCGTGATCGTGTTGTACTCGTCGGGCCGGCACAGCACGAGGTGCCGCACCGCGCCGTCGTCTTCGGTCCTGATCGCGGGCACGGCGCAGACAGTACCGACGCCGGCCGGTCGGATGTGCCGTCAGGCTGTCGCCGTCGAGCTCGCGCACCAGCGTCTTCGGCGCGACCCGCCGGTAGGACTCCTCGACCCAGTCCTGCAGCACCCCGATCGACGGCGACCGGCCCTTCAGCGGCACGTTGACCCAGCCCGGCCTTGCCCAGCCCGTACCCGGACGGCTCCGCACCGTCGAGGCCGAGCGCCGCCTCGAGCGACTCGTCCAGCTTCACCGCGAACCTCGGCTCCGGCGAGCCGTCCTCACCCAGGAACACGAAGATCTTCTTGCGCACCTTGACCACGGTCTCGCCCCACGGATGGTCCTCGTGCGCGCCCGGGAGCGTCAGCGCGAACTCGAGCAACGACATCCCGCCGGGTCTTCCTCGCCGCCATGCCCACCACGCTACCGGCCTCGAGCTCCGAGAACTAGACGACGACGCCGTCGAGGAGGCCGAGCTCGATCGTGCGACGGGCCTCGGTGACCCACCAGTCGAGGTCGGCCCGCTCGCGCTCGCGCACCAGCCGGTCCTCGTTCTCGGTGATGTCGAGCGCCTTGTTCCACCCGAGCTCGACCAACCCGAGGAAGAGCGCGAGGTGCACGGCGTCGTCGTCGTAGCCGGCGCCGGCCGCGACCCGGTAGCTCGCGAGGATCTCCTCGCGGGTCACGTCGACCGACGCCGCCGAGGCGGTGAGGTACGGCACCAGCTCGAGCGCCGGCGGACCCCACGTCGCGAGCGCCCAGTCGAGCAACGTGACCTGGCGCTCCTCGAACCCGATGTTCACGTGCGCCACGTCGGAGTGCACGACCGTGCACGGCTGCGCACCGAAGCGCGCCGCGAACGCGGCCGGCACCTCGTGCACCGCCCGCACCGCCGCGGCGACGTCGGGCGGGACGAGATCCGGGAACCGCTCCCACCCGCGCACGATGAGCATCGGCAGCGGGTTGTCGGTCGTGTCCGTGATCGCGCGCATCGTCACCGGGCTCAGCAGCGCGACCCGGTCGACGAGCGGGCACAGCGCCGCGCTCTGGAACCCGCGCAGCGCTTCGTGCATCGATACCAGCGCGCGCATGAGCCGGTCGTTCTCCGACCACGACACCAGGTCGTTCCAACCGCGCGCGCTCGTGCCGAGGTCGCGCATGACGAGCACCGTCTCGCCGTCCTCCACCCACCCGTCGACGATCGCGTGACCGATGCCGGGCGGCAGCGCGTCGAACATCCCCTCGCGCCACAGCATGTACTCGCGCCCGACTGCGTCGCCGGTGAGTCGCATCGTGAGGTCCGTCGAGCCGGATGCATCCGCTTGACGACGAGCCGACGGCCGTCGCCGAGCCGGATGCGTTCCACTGACGCGCCGGATCGCCCGTCGTGCCCGCCGATCGGCACCCGCTCGATTGCGTCATCGAGAATCGTGGTCATTGCGCCGCCTTGGCCCCAAGGAACTCCGCCCTTGTGTAGCAGAGCGAGCGGCGCCAGTGGTGACGAAGATCGCAGATTCCGCCGCCGGCGCCGGTCCTCACATCAGGGTGGGGTGCTCGTTCCAGCGGACGACGGTCCGGATGTCCCGTTCCGACCCGATGACGTTGATCGTCGCCGGGTCGAGGCTGAACCGGGCCCCGGCCTGCGGACCCGAGCTCCAGCGCGGTCGCGGCCAGCACCCGCAGGAAGTGGCCGTGGGCGAACAGCAGCACCGGGCCCTGCGCGCCCGCGACCCGGTCGAGCACCTGCTGCGCCCGCGCGCCGACCTGCTCGGGGGTCTCGCCGCCGGGCGTCACGCCGGTGAAGATCGTCCAGTCCGGGTTCGTCTCGTGGATCTCCTCGCTCGTGAGCCCCTCGTACTCGCCGTAGTGCCACTCGAGGAGGTCGTCGTCGACGATCGCGTCCGCGAACCCGGCGAGGCGCGCGGTCTCGCGTGCCCTCCGCAACGAGCTGGTGAGGACGAGGTCGAACCGCTGGCGGTCGAGCGCGCGGAACAGGGACGCGGCCTGCCGCTGACCTTCCGCGGTGAGCGGAAGATCGGTGAGGCCGGTGTGGCGGAGGCTCTCGCTCCACTCGGTCGCGCCGTGGCGGACCAACCAGATGTCGGGCAACGGGCTCACGGCAGGGTGCGGTGCTCCACGCCCTCGGCGCTCGCGACCACCAGGTCGGTGGCCAGGCCCAGGAACAGACCGTGCTCGACGACGCCCGCGCGGCGCGAGAGCTGCGCCGACGAGCCGCGCCGGATCCGGCGATCGGCGGGAACGTGCAGTCGAGGATCCAGTTGCCCTCGTCGGTGACGAACACGTCGTTGTCGCCGCCGCGGCGAACGTCCACCTCCGCGCCGAGGTCGGTGAGGTACTCCTCTTCGACCCGCCACGCGAACTGCACGACCTCGACGGGCAACGCGCGCTGGCTCCCGAGCTGCGGCGAGAGCTTCGCGTCGTCGACGATGATCACCTCGCGCAGGCTCGCCTGGGCGACGATCTTCTCGTGGAGCAGAGCTCCGCCGGCGCCCTTGATCAGGTTGAAGTCCGGATCGACCTCGTCGGCGCCGTCGATCGTGATGTCGACGACCGGGTGCTCGGCGAGCGTCGTGAGCGGGATGCCCACTTCCCGGGCCAGCTCGGCGCTCGCGTTCGACGTCGGGATGCCGAGCACGTTCTGCAGGTCCCCCGACGCCACCAGCACACCGATGCGGCGGATCGCGAACAGCGTCGTGCTCCCGGTGCCCAGACCGATCACCATCCCGGAGCTGACGAAGTCGACGGCCCGCTCGCCCGCGGCCTGCTTGAGATCGTCGCGGTCGGTCATGGCTTGGTCACGATCGGGTCGTGCCAGCCACCAAACGCGTCGATCATGCGGTTTGCCTCCTTGGGGCCCCAGCTGCCGCGGGGGTACGGGTGTGCGATGTGGTGGTGGGTCAGGATCTTGTCGACGACCCGCCATGCCTCTTCGACGCCGTCCTGGCGCGCGAACAGCAGGCCCTCGCCGTTGATCGCGTCGCCGAGCAGACGCTCGTACGGGCTCATCTCGTCCGGGTACTCGTTCGAGAGGAAGAGCTCGCGTTGCTCGCCGATGTTCGCCTCGCCCGGGATCTTCGCCCGCGCGCCGAGCCCGATCTCGATCATCGGGTTGAACCGGAACCGCATGTAGTTGCAGCGGCCGACCTCGGGCTCGGAGTCCTCGAACACCCGCTGCGGCGGCGGCTTGAGCTCGACGAGCACCTCGGTCACGTGCTCGGGCAGCTCCTTGCCCGCGCGCAGGAACCACGGAACGCCGGCCCAGCGCCACGAGTCGATGTGCAGGCGCAGCGCCGCGAACGTCTCGACGTCCGAGTCCGGCGCGACGCCCGGGCTCGTTGCGGTAGCCCTCGAACTGGCCCCGGACGACGTCCGACGGCTCGAGCTTGTTGACCGCGGCGAACACCCGCTCCTTCGCGTCGCGCAGCGCCTTGTCGCCCATGCCCTGGGGCGGCTCCATCGCGAGCAGCGCGACCACCTGGAAGAGGTGGTTCTGCACGACGTCGCGCAGGCAGCCGACCTCGTCGTAGAACGCGCCGCGACCCTGCACGCCGAAGTCCTCGGCCATCGTGATCTGGATGTTCGAGATGTAGTTGCGGTTCCAGATCGGCTCGAGGAACGAGTTGGCGAACCGGAAGTAGAGGATGTTCTGGACCTCTTCCTTCCCGAGGAAGTGGTCGATCCGGTAGACGGACGACTCCGGGAACACGGTGTGGATGATCTGGTTGAGCTCGATCGCGCTCGCGAGGTCGCGGCCGAACGGCTTCTCGACGATCACCCGGGCGTTCTCCGCCGCGCCGCGACTTGCCCAGCGACTCGATCACCTTGCCGAACAGGCTCGGCGGGATCGCGAGATAGTGCGCCGGCGCCTTCGCGCCGACCTTGTCGAGCTGGACCTTCAGCTCCTGGAACGTCGTCGGGTCCGCGTAGTCACCGTCCACGTAGTGCAGCGACCTCATCAGGTGGTCCCACGCCTTCTGGTCCGTGACGCCACCGCCGTACGTGTTGATGCTGTCGAGCGCCGCGGGCCTTGAGGTCGTCGAGCGTCCAGTTCGAGTACGCGACGCCGATGATCGGGACCTTCAGGTGGCCGCGCTTCGCCATCGCGTAGAGCGCGGGGAACGTCATCTTGTGGCCGAGGTCGCCGGAGCAACCGAACCAGCACAGCGCGTCCGCCTTGTCCGTCGGCCATTACTTCGCCTTCTCGTCGTGGCCGCCGAATTCCTTGCGCATCGCGGAGAGGATCTTGTCGGCGAAGTCGGACGCGCCCCGGGACTCGAAGCGGTCGAACAGCGCGGCGCTGAGCACGTGCACGGGTACGCCTTCGTCGATCGCGGCGAGGTTCGTCCAGCGACCCTCACCCGAGTCCGACACCCGTCCGGCGAAGTCGTCGAGCTGCGGAGACTGCGAGAACGCGTGCGCCGCGAGGTCGAGGAGCCACGACGCGACGACGCTGCCCCGGCGCCACACCTCGGCGACCGCCGGGAGGTCGAGGTCGTACTGGTAGTACTCGGGGTTCCGCAGCGGCGTGGTCTCGGCGTCCTCGTCCCGCTTCACCTTGCCGGCGTTCGCGTGCTTGAGGACGTTCAGACCTTCGGCGTACGCGGCCATCATCCCGTACTCGATGCCGTTGTGGACCATCTTCACGAAGTGGCCGGCGCCGTTCGGCCCGCAGTGGAGGTAGCCGTTCTCCGCGGTCGACGGCTCGCCGCGTCAGGCCCGGGGTGCGCGGCGCGGAGTCCACGCCTGGCGCGATCGTCTTGAAGATCGGGTCGAGGTGGGTGACGACGTCGTCCTCGCCGCCGATCATCAGGCAGAACCCACGCTCGAGCCCGAACACTCCGCCGCTGGTGCCGCAGTCGACGTAGTGGACGTCCATCTTCGCGAGCTCCTTCGCCCGGTCGATGTCGTCGCGGTAGTAGGAGTTGCCGCCGTCGATGATGATGTCGCCCGGATCCATCTTCCGGGCGATCTCCATCACCGTGTCGCCGGTGAACGCCGCGGGCACCATCACCCACACCGCGCGCGGCTTGCTCAGCTTGGCGAGGAATTCGTCGAGCGTGTCGCCACCCTGCGCGCCTTCGCCCTCGAGCTCCTTGATCGCGTCCTTGTTCACGTCGTAGACGACGCACTCGTGACCGTCGCGCATGAGGCGACGAACGAGGTTCGCGCCCATCCGACCGAGACCCACCATGCCGAGCTGCATTGTCGTGCTCCTTTTCGACGTTGCGATCAGGTCGAACGCAGACGCCGGTAGCGGCGAATGAGGTTGTTCGTCGACGAGTCGTGCGCGAGCGGCGGCTCGGGATCCGCGCTCAGCTCCGGCACGATGTTCTCCGCGAGCTTCTTGCCCAGCTCGACGCCCCACTGGTCGAACGAGTTGATGTTCCAGATCGCACCCTGGGTGAAGACCTTGTGCTCGTACAGTGCGATCAGCTGGCCGAGGACGTGGGGCGTGAGCTTCGGCGCCATGATCGTGTTGGTCGGGTGGTTGCCCTCGAAGACCCGGTGTGGCACCTGGTGCGCGGGAACGCCTTCGGCCTCGACCTCTTCGCGGGTCTTGCCGAACGCGAGCGCCTCGGGCTGCGCGAGCAGGTTCGCGGTGAGCAGGTCCTGGTGGTCGCCGACGATCTCGTTGGCCTGGGCGAACCCGATGAAGTCGCACGGGATGAGCTTCGTGCCCTGGTGGATCAGCTGGTAGTAGGCGTGCTGTCCGTTCGTGCCCGGCTGGCCCCACACGATCGCACCGGTCTGCCACTCGACCCGGTTGCCGTCGCGGTCGACGGACTTCCCGTTGCTCTCCATCTCCAGCTGCTGGAAGTACGCCGGCAGGTGGGCCAGGTACTGGCTGTACGGCAGGATCGCGACGGTCTCGGCGCCGAAGAAGTTGTTGTACCAGATGCCGATCAGCCCGAGGAGCATGGGCAGGTTCGCCTCGATGGGCGCGGTGCGGAAGTGCTCGTCCATCGCGTGGAACCCGGCGAGCATGTCCCGGAACGCGTCGGGACCGATCGCGACCATGAGCGAGAGGCCGATCGCGGAGTCGAACGAGTACCGACCGCCGACCCAGTCCCAGAACTCGAACATGTTGGCCGTGTCGATGCCGAAGGCCGCGACGGCTTCGCGCGTTCGTCGACACCGCGACGAAGTGCTTCGCTACCGCGGCCTCGTCGCCGAGCTTCGCGAGCGACCATTCGCGCGCGCTGTGCGCGTTGGTCATCGTCTCGAGAGTCGTGAACGTCTTCGACGCGATGATGAAGAGCGTCTCTTCCGGGTCGAGGTCGCGCGTCGCCTCGTAGAAGTCGGTGCCGTCGACGTTCGACACGAAGCGGAACGTCATCGACCGGTCGCTGAAATCCGCCAGTGCGGTCGTGGCCATCCGCGGCCCGAGGTCGCTACCGCCGATGCCGACGTTGATCGACGTTCCGGATCCGCTTGCCGGTGTGGCCGGTCCAGGCCCCGGTGCGGATCCGGTTGGCGAAGACTGACATCTTGTTCAGGACGGTGTGCACCTCGGCGACGACGTCGACCCCGTCGACGAAGATCTTCTGGTCCATCGGCGCCCGCAGCGCGACGTGCAGGACCGCGCGCTCCTCGGTGATGTTGATCTTCTCGCCCGCGAACATCTCGTCGCGCAGCCGTTCGACGCCCGCGCAGCCCGGGCCAGCGCGACCAGGAGCGACATCGTCTCGGCGGTGAGCCGGTTCTTCGAGTAGTCGAGGTAGAGGTCGCCGACCTCGAGGCAGAGCGTGTCGCCCCGGTCGGGCTGATCGGCAAAGAGGGTGCGGAGGTGGACGTCGCGAGTGGCTTCGAAGTGCGCCTGGAGCGCCGCGCCACTCGGGGGTATCGACGATCCGGGTCGCCGAGTCGGTCATGTGGGGCTCCATTGTCGGCGGGCGACCGATTCTGACAGACGCCACCCCTCCCGGCTGACCGCTTCGACCGGGGCGCCCGCGGCTACCCGAGCTGGACCAGGCTGTCGAGACCGAGCCAGTCGAGGAAGTTGGTGAGCTGAGCGCTGAGCCACCACAGCCGGTTGAACATGAGCAGCAGGCCGAAGACCGCGAGGAGCGCGGCCGACGCGAGCGTCAGCGTCTTCATGTGCCGCTTGACGAAATTCAGCGGGGTCGCCCACCGCCCGAACGCGAGGCCGACGAGCAGGAACGAGACGCCCATCCCGAGCGAGTACGCGATGAGCAGCGAGAAGGCGCGCACTCCGGTCTGGGTCGCGGCGACGCCGAAGACCGCGGCGATGACCGGGCCGAGGCACGGCGACCAGCCGAAGGCGAATGCCGCACCCGCCAGCGGCGCGGTGAACATCCCGAAGCGGTCACTCACCTGGAAGCGCGCCTCCGGGTAGAGCCGCGGCGTGCGCAGCACCTGGGAGCCCGCCAGGTACAGCGCCATGAGGAACACGATCAGGCCGGAGATCCGGGTCAGCGTCTCCTGATTCCGGAACGTGGCCTGGCCGACCGTGGTGGCCGCGAGCCCGAGGAGGGTGAAGACCGCGGTGAAGCCGAGCGCGAAGAACCCGGTCATCGTGGCGATGCGCACCAGGTGACGGTGCTCCCCGCCCTGGAGCTCGGTCACGGTCAGGCCGGTCACGAGGCTCAGATACCCGGGAATCATCGGAAGGACGCAGGGCGACAGGATCGAGATGATCCCACCGCCGAACGCCACGAGGATGGAGATGTTCGAGCTGGTGATCGCACCGAAGATCACGCCGAGAGGTTACGGCGAGGTCGGCCCCGGCTCCCCTTCGGGTGGCTAGGCGAGGCGGTAGTAGCCCGGGACCTTGGCCAGCGGGATGTCCACGTAGACCTTTGCCTCGGGAGATCCGACGAAGCGGCCGTGGCTCCACCGGATCTCGACGTGACCGACGATCTCGGCTGTGTCGCCAGTCGTTCGATCGTCGACTACGGCCTTCCATCCCACCTCCGGCTGTCCCGCCACGTGGTGGGGTGACGACGAACGACCTCAGTTCGAATGCTTGGTTCCAGTCCCAGCTGGATGCAACCCTGAGCCGGAGGTGCTCGGCGTTGTCCGTACCCAGCACGAAGTAGGTCGAGTTGCTGATGCGGAGAAGCCGCCACAGCAATCGCAACTTCGCCCTCTTCGAGCTCAGCGCCGTTTGCCATCGCCGAGCCGAGGCGTTCGACACCTGGACGCAAAGGTCTCTCCACGAGGGCTGAAGCTCCGACGGCAAGGTCCGTGCTGCCAGCGCCGCTCGGATCTGTCTGTCCTTGGTCCGGTTCCAACTCCATGACATCGAGCGGTAGCCCGGGGACTCCGCTATATCGCCGTGCCGCGTCGTAGAACCTCTGAAGCGGTGTGCGGTCTTCGCCGAACCAACTCGAGCTGATCGCGATCCTCTCCGACGAGCAGCCGATCGAAGAGTCGGGCAGGACCGGGATTCAGAAGAACCTTAGAGAGGTACTTACAGCTCACGAGGTACACGTGGTCGACGCGAAAAGTCGGCCGGGATGACGTCATCACCCGGCGGCCGATGCGGACCCTTCCACTCGACAATTCGTGGCCGACGTCCTCGAAGCCCGTCCACTGCATTGAGTAGAAGCTCGGCCATTGCCAAACGCCGTTTCAAAGGACACTGCGTGTTCTGCCGGCGCGGTGCAACGCGCCAAGTTGGGCCCAGACCGCGTCGGGAACGTTCAGGAGCTCTCCCGGCGGGATGCGCAGAGCAGACGCCAGGTCGGGTGAGAGGGTGCCCAGCGCAGTGACGATCTCAGTCAACTTCGTCAGCTCGGCGCTCATCTAGTCCTCAAAGAGAGGCGTGAACTCGAGCTCGTGCGCCGCCAGCTCCACATCATTCGCCGTGTACAGCTCAAACGATGAGTAGACGTCAACCTCTGACCTGTTCTGCATCCAGAGTTCCACTGCCTCGCCCCACTGCTCGTTTCGTAAGGCTTAGCGGAGTCGATCCCGAAGCCCCTCGCTTGAGCTCGTGTCCCGTGCGTTCGCGAGATAAGCACGAGAGCGAGCACCCAGTTCAGTGTGTCTTGATCCTCAGCGATGAAAACTTGCGGCGGATCGTCTCGAACGACGGCGCACGCTACTAGACCTCGGCATCACGCATCGCGTCGAGCAAGGTCTGCGTCCGTCCAAAAGCCAGGTAGTGGATCGTCCGTGTGATCACCACTAGCCGTTCTGCACTAGTCGATCTCGCCCTTCGTCTGAGAGCATCTCGATGGCGTCGTAGAACGCGTTTGGCCCTGCAGCCCGTAACGCCCTGTCGCCTTCGCTCTGGGCGACTCGGTAGATGGGTCGTCAGGAATACGATCGGGTATTCACTCGGACCCTGACCACGCAAGGCGCTTGCCCGACCGAGGGACTTCCAAACGGTGTCCGTTCGAATGTAAACCACCTCGATGACTCGTAAACGCTGCCAGACACGTCGAAGAACCATGTCGAATCTTTGCGATCGTCGAGCAACGAAATTCACCGTCACCCCTGTCTTGCTAATTTTCTGGTTGCGGCCCGACGATCTTGAAGCCTGCCTCGATAAGAACCTCCTCGGCGAGCTTCTGTGCCGCTTTCCCCTCACTCGTCGCTCGGCTTTGAAAGTCTTCCTCCGCGAGCTCTTCGCGATCGATCGATCCTCTTCTGCTTCGTGTCGTCGGGCGCTTCAGGCTTTCTGATCGCTGGACGCGCCTCGGACCCGCTTCTCGGCCATTTCGACGTACGCCGGGTCGAGGTCGTAGCCCACGTAGCGGCGGTCGAGCGTCGCCGCAGCGACGAGTGCGAGCCGCTGCCCATGAACGGGTCGAGCACCACGTCGTCCCGGAACGTGAACAGCCCGATGCAGCTGCTCGGGCATCTCGACCGGGAACGGCGCAGGATGCCCGACGCGGCGGGCGCTCTCGGGCGGAATCGTCCCAGACGTCGAGCGTCCGCGCCATGAAGTCTTCGGTCATCAGTCGTGCTCTCGAACGGCAGGCCGAGCGCTCCTGCGCTGCTTCGACGGTACGCGCGCGGTCGAAGCGACCCTTGCTCGCGACCACGATGCGCTCGCTGATGTCTCGCAGCACCGGGTTGGCGGCGCTCCGGAACGATCCCCAGGCCGTCGAGCCGCTTGCGCCCTCGGCCTTGTTCCAGATGATCTCGCCCCGCAGCAGCAGCCCGAGCTCGTCCTGCAAGATCATCGATGACGTCAGCGGCCAGCCTGCGGTACGGCCTGCGACCGAGGTTCGCGACGTTCACCGCGATGCGGCCGCCGGGCTCGAGCATCCGCACGCACTCGGCGAACACGTCGCGCAGCATCTCGAGGTACTCGAGGTAGGTCGCCGGGATACCTCTCGCCCAGTTCCTCCTCGTACTCCTTGCCCGCGAAGTACGGCGGCGACGTCACGACGAGCGCGACAGATCCATCCACGTCCGCCATGTCCGCGTGCGTCGCCGCAGATGATCGGATCCCGACCGTGACGGCACGGGTTCACTGCGTCGTCGGAGAGCGTCAGGCGGGCTGAACCGCTCGTAGAACGGCGTCGCGTCGTGGCTCTCCCGCCGACCGCACCCCAAAATTCGAGGTTGACGTTGACGGCGCCGGCGTGCCACATCGCACCTCCAGGTACCTTGGCATCTGGCCCGTGGCCCGCCCGATCAGCGAACACCCGTTCGGCGACTGGAACTGTGCGCCAAGGCGCCGTCCGGGCCATGGCAGAGCGCTTTCGATGGACGGGCGCAGCCCCTGCACTTGTGGCGCCGACCCCGAAGAGCTCGGCGACGGTCAGATGGTGGCGGTGCGGCGGCGGACGCGGCGCACGACGACGATCGCAACGGCGATCGCGACGATCAGGGCCGCGAAGACGATCAGCGACCAGCCGGAGCCACCACCGCTGCCCGCGTTGTCCGACACTCGCGAGCTTCGTGCTGATGGGCTTGCCGTTTGCGTCGGTCTCGTGGTCGACAGCCCCGCTCGAGCGTTTCGTGGACTTCGTCGAGTCCTTGGCGTCGGGCGTGGTCGCGGGACCGGCCGCCGGCGCCGTCGACGTCGTGGTCGGCGCCGGTGCAGACGATGGAACGGCGACTGCCTCCGAGCCTGACGCGGGCGCGACGCCGCCGTCACCCACGGGAGCCGAGCTCCCGACCGGCGCGGGGCGCGGCCGTGGCCGGGGGTTGGGACGGCGGCGGCGGGGGCGGCGCCAGCGACGCCAGCGATACGAACGCCGGGTGCGATCCCCGTTCCGAACTTCCAGCCCTCGACGTCGCCGTCGTGCACCCGGGCGGCCCCGGCACCGACCGAGGAGTAGGTGAACGTCGACGTGCCGGCCGGCGCGCGGAAGTACGCCCAGTAGCGGTTGTCGCCGTCCTGGCCGCCGAGGCAGTTCGGGCCCGGCGTCGCGCCCGACGCCGTAGAGGCGGCACACCGCACCGCCCGGTCCCATCGCGTAGATCACCGGGTTCGGCCCCGGCGCGCTGCAGGGCGTCGATGCCCGGAGATCGAGTCCTCGCTGAACGTGATGACGACCCGGTGCACCGTGGCGCCGGTGTCGACGATGACCGCGGCCTGGTGCGGTGACGCCGCCGACGCGACCGACGGGCGTGCGCGGCCCGCCCGCCGAACGCGGACGCCGCGAGGCCGAGCGTCAACGCGACGAGCACCGCGCGGGGTGATCGGGGACCGAACATGTGAGCCTCCGCCGGCCCCGTTCCACGAGGGCCTCGATGTCCACCGCCCGGAGCGGCTCGTACGGCGAGCACCGGCGAACCGGTGGACTGCGGCGGTGGTCCTGGCTCACGATCCGATCCGGTGAGGCGCGCCGGTCGGGCCGTTCACAGTTGCGGGTCAGCGCCGGTCTTGCACCGGCTTCCCCCGCCTCGGCCCCGGGATCTGCCCGGTTCCGAGACCGCGCAGACCATCCGGGGTTTGCGCGACCGCTGTCGAGCGCGCACCCTAGAGGAATGCGATCCGCAACAGCAACCACCCGGCCGTGGCATTCCGTGGCCTGGCTCGTGTGGGCGCTGGCGGGCGCGGCGACCGTCCAGCTTGCGCCCGAGCCCGGTCTACGTGGCGCTCATCATCGGGATCGCCTGGCTCGTCGTCGAGGTCCACGCCCCGGACGGTCCCTACCGGCGGGCGTTCCCCGTGCTGCTCGTGCTCGGGGTCGTGTTCGCGCTGTTCCGGGTCGTGATCTCCGCCCTCACTGCGCACTCCGGGATCGACGTGATCGATGACCCTGCCCGAGGTCACGGTGCCCCGCCTGCTCGGCGGCTTCACCCTCGGCGGCACCGTCGAGGCCGGCGTGGTCCTCCAGTCGTTGCCGCAGGGCTTCGCGATCGTCGGGATGATGGCGGTCTTCGGCGCGTTCAACGCGATCGCCTCGCACTACGAGCTCGTGCAGTCCTCGCCGCGGGCGTTCCACGAGCTCGGCGTGGTCACCACGGTCGCGCTCGCGTTCGTCCCGTCGACGATCGAGTCGGTCAGCGCGGTCCGCGAAGCCGACCGGGCCCGCACCGGCGGCCGGTCCATCCGGCGCGGCCGCATCCTGCGCAGCATCGTGCCGGTGCTCGAACGCGGCATGGAGCGCGCGGTCGCGCTCTCGGAGTCCATGGACGCGCGGGGCTTCGGCTTCGAGGCGAGCACCCGCGGCGACCAGGCCGCCGGTTGGTGCGGGCTCGGCGCGCTGCTCGCGCTCGCGGGCGCGTTCGTCGCGCTCGTCGGCCGCGCGCAACCCGCCGCGATCGGGCTCGGGCTCGCCGGCATCGGCTTCCTGGTCGCGGCCGCGTGGCTCGCCGTCGGGCCGCACCCGGGACCGCCGCCGCTACCGCCACCGCCGCATGGCGCCGGGCGACTGGGCGATGGTCGCCGGCTCGCTGGTCACCCCGCTCCTCATCGGCATCGTCGGCTTCGCCGGCGAGGACTCGCTCGTCTGGCGTCACCAGCCCGGTGCACTGGCCGACGTTCCAACCACTCGTCGCGCTGGCGCTCGTGCCGTTGCTCTTCCCGCTGACCCGCGTGCCCCGGCCCGCCCTCCGAGGCGCGCCGGGCCGGCATCGACGATCCGCGAGCCGGAGCTGCTCCCCGAGCCGGTGGCGGGCGGCGCATGAGCGCGATCTCCTACTCGGGCGTTTCGTTCGGCTACCCGGACGGCCCGCTCGCGCTCGAGCAGGTCGACCTCGACGTGGCGGCGGGCGAGATCCTGCTCGTCGTCGGCTCGTCGGGCTCGGGCAAGAGCACGTTGCTGCGCGCCGCGAACGGGCTGGTGCCTCACTCGACCGGTGGCCGCTTCTCCGGCGACGTCGTCGCGTTCGGACGGTCGACGCGCACGCACAAGCCACGCGAGCTCGCGGACGTCGTCGGCTTCGTGCACCAGGACCCGGAGGCCCAGTTCGTCGTCGACCGGGTCGAGGCCGATGTCGCGTTCGTGCTCGAGAACCTCGGGCTGCCCGACGAAGCGATGCGCCGGCGGGTCGAGGAGGTGCTCGACGCGCTCGGCATCGCGCACCTGCGCGACCGCAACCCGACGACCCTCTCCGGCGGTGAACGCCAGCGCGCCGCGATCGCGGGTGCGCTCGCGGCCGGCGCCCGACGCGCTCGTGCTCGACGAGCCGACGTCGCAGCTCGACCCGCAGGGCGCGGAGGACGTGTTCGCTGCGCGTCGGGCGACTCAACGCGGATCTCGGCACCACGGTCCTGCTCGCGGAGCACCGGCTCGAACGGGCCGCCCCGCTCGCCGACCGCGCGGTGCGGATGGACGGCGGCCGGATCGTCGCCGCACCCGCGGCCGACCGGCGCGGTCCTCGCCGACTATCCCGGGCGCGCCGAGCGTCACCCGGCTCGGTCGTCTGCTCGGCTGGGACCCGCCGCCGCTGACGGTCCGCACCGCGCGCAGCCTCGCGGTCGCGATGGAGCACCGGCCCGAGCCGCTCGCCGACGGACCCGTCAGCCGCCGCGCCCGGGTGAGCTGCTGCTGCGGGCGCAGGGCATCGGCGTCGCGCTCGACCGCCGACCGGTGCTGCACGGGATCGACGTCGAGATCCACCGGGGCGAGGTCGTCGCGCTGCTCGGCCGCAACGGTGCGGGCAAGAGCACCCTGCTCCGGATCCTCGGCGGGATGCTCGCGCCCGACGCCGGCCGGGTCGAGCCGCGGCCGACCACCGCGTACGTGCCCCAGGACCCGAACGCGATGCTGTTCGCCGCGACCGTGCGCGCCGAGGTCGCCGAGACCCTGCGCCTGCTCGGCCGGCACGACGACGGCTCCGTCGACCACTGGCTCGAGGCGCTGGGCCTCGAGGACCTCGCCGACCACCACCCGCGGAGCCTCTCCGGCGGGCAGCGACAACGGGTCGCGATCGCCGCGGTCGCGGTCGGCGGCGCCGACCTGCTGCTGCTCGACGAGCCGACCCGCGGCATGGATGCCGACTCCCGTCACGCACTCGAGCGCGCCATCGCGCAGCACACGCGCGACGGTGGCGCGGTGGTGCTCGCGACGCACGACGTCGAGCTCGCGGCCCGGTGCGCCACGCAGGCGATCGTGCTCGGCGACGGCGAGGTCGTCGCGCGCCGGGACCGCCCGCGACGTGCTCGCCGGCTCCCTGTTCGCGCCCCAGGTCGTCCGGGTCCTGCCGCCGTTCCTCACCGTCGAAGAGGTCGCCGGCGCGATGGAGCGGACGTGACCGCGATCGCGTTCGCGTCAACTGCGGCTCGGCGCACCCGACCGGTGCTCGTCTACGTGCTCGCGGTCTTCGTCGGCGCCGGTGCGTTCCTCTATCCGTTCTGGCTGCCGAGCACCGCGCTCCCGAACGCCGCGCACGCGGGCGACGCGCCGCTCGTCGCCGCGGTCGGTCGGCGGGCTCGTCGTCGCCGCAATCGCGATGGAGGTGCGCCGGGGCACGATGACGGGCGCGACCGTCGCCATCCTCGGCGTGCTCGCCGCGAGTGCGGGACTCCTGCGCCTGCTCGGGCTCCCCGGCGGCGGCAACGGCATCTTCTTCCTCATCGTGCTCGCCGGCGCGGCGTTCGGTCCGCGCTTCGGCCTCCTGCTCGGCCTCTGCGCGATGGCGGTGTCCGCGATCGTCACCGGCGGGATCGGTCCGTGGCTCCCGTTCCAGATGCTGGCGCTCGCGTGGATGGGCGGCGGGGCCGGGCTGATCGGGCTCGCGACCGCAGCGCATGGCGCCGCGCGTCGAGGTGGTCGTGCTTGCGCGCGTACGGGCTGGGTCTGGGGGTTCGTCTACGGGGCGATCATGAACCTGTGGTTCTGGCCGTTCCAGCGCGACGGCGGACCGCTCTCCTGGGGCCCGGCGCTCAGCCTCGCCGCAGACCCTGCACCACTACTGGTCGTTCTACGTCGCGACGTCGCTCGCGTGGGACGCCGCCTCCGCGCTCACGAACGCGGTCCTGATCCTGCTGACCGGCGTCGTGCTGATGCGCACGTTCCGCCGCTTCGCCCACCGCCTCGACCCCGTCGTCGAGCTCGAACCTCTCGCCCCCCGACCCGACGCCCGTCTGACCCGATACCCTGACCCTCCGAGAATGGGCGGGGTCAGGCGGAGCGGCCCATGGGCTGGCCGGAGTCCCAGGCGGCGAACAGGCGCGAGTAGCGGCCGCGGCGCTCGAGGAGCTCGTCGTGGGTGCCGACCTCCATCAGGCGGCCGTCGTCGACGACGGCGATCCGGTCGCAGCGCGCCGCGGTCGAGAGGCGGTGCGCGACGACGACCACGGTCCGGCCCTCGGTCAGCGTCTCGAGCGAACGCTCCACGAGTCGCTCGGTGCCGGGGTCCAGGTTGGACGTCGCTTCGTCGAGCACGAGCAGCGCCGGGTCCGCGAGCGCGGCGCGCGCGAGTGACACGAGCTGCTTCTCCCCCGCCGAGAGGCGGGAGCCGCGCTCGCGCACCTCGGTGTCGAGCCCGTCGGGGAACGCGCCGAAGATGTCCGCCAGCCCGATCGCCGCGACGGCCGCCTCGACCTCCGCGTCCGTCGCCTCCGCCCGACCGATCCGGATGTTGTCGCGCACGGTGCCCGCGAACAGGAAGCCCTCCTGCGGCACGACGACGATGCGCTTGCGCAGGCTGCTCATCGTCGCCTCGCGCAGGTCCACGCCGTCGAAGCGCACGACGCCTTCGCCCGGGTCGTAGAAGCGCACCATCAGCTTGGCGAGCGTCGACTTGCCCGCGCCGGTCGGGCCGACGAGCGCGACCCGCTCGCCCGGGTGCACGGTCAGCGACACGTCGCGCAGCACCAGCGGACCGACCGGATGCGACTCACCCGCGGTGTCCGGCGGCCCGCCGCCGTAGGCGAACGCGACGTTGTCGACCTCGATCGCACCGCGGTCCGGCAGGTCGACCGCGCCGGGCTTCTCGCCGACGGTGCCTTCGGTGTCGAGCAGGGCGAACACCTTGTGCAGCGCTGCGCCTGCCGACTGGACGGTGTTGTAGAGCTGGCTGAGCTGCTGGATCGGCTCGAACAGGCTGTTCAGGTACAGCACGAAGGCGAGGACGGTGCCGACCGTGATGATCCCCTGGTCGACGAAGAACCCGCCCACGCCGACGACGATCGCGATGCCGGCGACGCCGGCGAACTCCACGAACGGGAAGTACCTGGCCGAGATGCGAACCGTCTCGAGGTTCGCGTCGTACTGCGCCTCGTTCGTCTCGTGGAAGCGCCGGATCCAGCCCCGCTCGCGACCGAACGCCTGGACGACCCGCACCCCTTCGAGCCCTTCCTGCAGCGTCGCCAGGTTCTGGCCGATCCGCTCCCGAACCTCGAGGTACGCACGATTCGACTCCCGCCGGAACCACCGGCTTGCCCACATCACCGGCGGCACGATGACGAGCGTGCAGAGCGCGAGCTGCCAGCTCATGATGAAGATGACGATCAGCGCGCCGAAGAAGATCAGGATGTTCTGGATGAACATCACGAGCCCCTGCGAGATGAGCTCCTGGAGGGCGTCGATGTCCGAGGTCATGCGCGAGACGAGCCGGCCGGTCTTCTCCCGCTCGTAGAAGTCCATCGAGAGGCCCATGAGGTGGCGGAAGACCCGCTCCCGCAATGCGGCCAGGAAGCGTTCGCCGGTCCGGCTCACGAGCCAGATCACCGAGCGACCGGTGGTGAAACCGATGATCGCGACGAGGAGGAAGACGAGCGCCGCCATGTCGAGCGCGTGGGGGTCGTTCCCGGTCAGGCCGGAGTCCACGCCGTAACGCACGAGCGCAGGCCCGGCGAGCAGGCACGACGTCTGGATGAAGAGCACGATGCACGCGAGCGCGATCTCGCGGCGGTACGGCCGCAGCATCTGCCACAGCCGGCGCATGACCTGGTGCGCCTGGGCGCGATCGAGCTTCGAGTCCTCGTCGACCGGCCCACCGTCGACCCAGCCGCCCCTCATGACCGTGCCCCTTCGACCGCGGTCGGTCCGGGGGCATCGGCCGCGGCGAGCACCGTCCGGTACCGCGCCGACGTCGCGAGCAGCTCCTCGTGGGTTCCCTCGGCGATGACGACTCCGTCGGCGAGCAGCATCACCCGGTCGGCGAGCGCGATCGTCGCGGGCCGGTGGGCGATGATGATCGTCGTTCGCCCCGCCATCACCTCGCCGAGCGCGGCGCGGATCTCGTGCTCCTTGGTCGGGTCCACCGACGACGTGGCGTCGTCGAGAATGAGCACCCTCGGATCGGCCAGCACCGCACGAGCGATCGCGATGCGCTGGCGTTGCCCGCCCGAGAGCGAGAAGCCGTGCTCACCGATGAGCGTCTCGTAGCCCTCGGGCAGTGCGTCGATGAACCCCTCCGCGCCCGAGAGCCGCGCCGCGCGCCGGACCGCGTCCTGCGAGGCCTCCGGATCTGCGAACGCGATGTTCTCGCGCACGGAGTCCGTGAAGAGGAAGGTGTCCTCGAACACGATCCCGATCGACTTGCGGAGCTCCTGGACGCCGATGTCGCGCACGTCGACCCCGTCGAGGAGCACCCGACCTGCCTCCACGTCGTAGAACCGCGGCAGCAGGCGTGCGACAGTCGTCTTCCCGCTGCCGGTCGCACCGACGAGGGCGACCGCTTCGCCACCGCGGATCGTCAGGTCGAGGCCGTTCAACACCGGGCGCCCGGGTCCGTACCCGAAGTGGACCCCTTCGAACGTGACCGTGCCCGGCCCGTCCGGCAGCGCAATCGACTCCGCGTGGTCGATGATCTCCGGGTCCGTGATCAGGATCTCGTGGACGCGCCCGGCGCCGGCCGACGCGCGCGATGCCTGCGCGATGAGCATGCCGACCATCCGGAGCGGCCAGATCAACATCAGGATGTAGAGGTTGAAGGCGAGGATGTCGCCGAGCTGGAGGTTCCCGTCGAGCACCTGGTGGCCGCCGTACCAGAGGATCGCGACCATCGAGATCGTGGGCAGGAAGTCGATGAGGGGGATGAAGCCGGCGCGCAGCCTCGCCGCGGCGAGCCCCTGGTCCAGGACGCTCTGCGCCTCGGCCTGCAGCCGCTTCATCTGCATGCGCTCCGCGCCGAAGCCCTTGACGACCCGCACTCCCGAGAGGCTCTCCTCGACGACGCCCGAGAGATCGGCCAGCTCCTCTTGCAACGCAAGGTTCACCGGCGCGATGCGGTTGCTGAACCGGGTCGCGGCGAAGTTGAGGAACGGCAGCGCGCCGAGCGCGAGCAACGCGAGCACGGGACTCGCGATCACCATGATCACCACGACGCCGATCATCGTGAGGCAGCTCGCCGCGGTGAGTGGGATCAGGATGACGGCGGTCTCGACCTGCTGGATGTCGGTGTTCGCGCGAGCCATGAGCTGACCCGTCTGGGATTGGTCGTGGAACGAGAAGTGCAGCCGCTGCAGGTGCGCGAACAACCGCTGGCGGAGGTCGGTCTCGGTGCGGAGCGCGATCCGGAACGCGGCGTAGCGGCGCAGGCCCGTCGCCACCGCCTGCACCGCGCCGACCCCGAGGATCGCCAGCGTGAGCCCGAGCACCTTCCCGGTGTCACCCTTGCGCATCCCGTCGTCGATGGCCGCCGCGGCGAGGAGCGGGATCGTGAGCTTGGCCAGCGTCCAGATGAGTCCCGCGCCGATGCCCCCGGCGACCCACCAGCGCTGCGGGCTGATCGCGCTCGCCATCAGGCGCCACCCCGCGCGCCGGGCCTCCCGCTCGGCCGACCCGGGTTCCGCCGGCCCCTTCGCTGCGTCCACGCTCACGCGTCTACTCACCCCTCGCGTCCCCGACGCGAGGTGCGTTCGGGGCGGCAAGCGAGGCTACCAGCGACCCCTCGGCGGGCCGCTCAGGATTCGGGTGCGCTGCCGTAGAGCTCGGCCCGCATCTCGTCGAGCGCGACTGCAAAGGCCGGGTCCTCCGCCGACCCGATGAAGGCGCCGACCCGCTCGCCTCGGGTGGTGGCCGCACGCACGGCCGCCCCGACCTCCGTCGCGTCGGCGCCGACGATCAGGACGACGCCTTCGACTTCCACCCGCTCGATCACGCAACAGCCCCCATCGGCTCTCCGCGCTTCAGGAAGGAACGTCGGATCCCGCGGCGCGCTCGACCTCGGCATCATGCAGCACGTCGAGGATCTCGTCACCGACGAGCTCCTCGTTCTCGAGCAGGGAGTCCCGGAGCGCGACGACGAGGTGCCGGTGCGCGTCGAGCAAGTTGCGCACGTCGGACTTCGCCTGCTCGAGGATGCGCTCCACCGATCGGCGGGCCTCGTCGTCGTTCAGCACCTTGGCGACGATCCCGTGGTTGTAACCGGTTTGGATCGCGTCGAAGCTGAGGAGCGTCCCGGCCATGCCGTAGGAACCGACCATCTGCGCCGCGAGCGTCGTCGCGCCCATGAGGTCGCCGCCCGGCCCGGTACCGGACTCGCCGAAGAAGAGCTCCTCCGCCGTCATGCCGCCGAAGCTGATCTGGATGCTGGAGATCAGCTCGGTGCGTGTGTGCGTGTACCGCTCCTCGGTGTCGGAGTGCGCGAGCAGCCCGAGCGCGTCGCGCCGCTTGACGATGCTCAGCACCTCGAGCTTGCGCCCGACCCCCACGAGGTACGCGACGACCGCGTGACCGGCTTCGTGGGTCGCGATGAAGCTCTTCTCCTCGACCGTGTACTCGACCGGTTGCGCGAGGCCGATCTCCTCCGTGAGCTTCGCCTGCTGCACGTCGGCCCAGTCCATGGCGTCGCGCCCGTCGCGCAGGCACCAGACCAGTGCTTCGTCGAAGAGGTGCTCGATCATCACCGGCGAGTACTGGAACGTCATCGCCGCGAGCTGGTCGCGCCGTTCGTCCTTGTCGAGCTCGGGGACGTGCGCCTTCTTGTTCAGGTAGTAGTCGATGATCTCGCGCCGGCCGCCGCGACCGGGAAGACCGAAGTAGATCGAGCGGTCGAAGCGACCCGGACGGAGGAGCGCGGGGTCGAGGTCGGAGGCGCGGTTCGTCGCACCGATCACGAGGATGTTCGATCCGGTCGGCGGCTTCTTCAGGATCTGGTGGTCCGGCGGCAGGAAGCGGTTCGCCCGGTCGATGAACCAGCCCCGGAACCGGCCTCCGATCGTCGATTCGTCGAAGGACTGCATCTGGACGAGCAACTCGTTCACCACCCCGCTGATGCCCTCGCCCGCCGCGCGCGACACGCCGTGCCCGATCCCGTCGTCGGTCGGCGTCGAACGGCTCATGCCCGACCGCGCGCCGGCGATCGCGTCGATCTCCTCGATGAAGCCGATCGCGCCACCCTCGCGCCGGGCGGTCTTGCGCAGCTCCTTGAAGTACGAACGGATCTTCCGGTTCGTCTGCCCGTAGTACATCGACTGGAACGCGCTCGCGGAGACGAAGAGGAATGGCACCGCAGCCTCACGCGCCATCGCCTTCGCCATGTACGTCTTGCCGGTCCCGGGCGGACCCTCGAAGAGGATCGCCCGGCGCGGCGTGCCGCCCATCGAGTCGCGGAACGTCTTGAACGCGAGGAAGAGGTTCAGGGTCTTGATGACCTCGTCGCGCACGATGCCGAGACCGACGACGTCGTCGAACGTCACGGGGATCTCGCTCGGCCGGTAGAGGGTGTGCGGCGACCGGCCCGCGGTCGCAAGCGGGACGATGAGCACGCCGCCGAGCACGACGATGAGGATGAAGCCGGGCAGGTAGTCCTGGAGGCCGGACGGGATCGTCAGGTCCGGCCACCCGAACCGAACCGGGTTCCCACCGATCAGGCGCCAGTAGAGGAACAGCGCGATCGCGCCGAGCACGAGGCTGACCTTGAGCACCCGGCGGCGGCGGTGGGCCTCACGTTGACGGGCCACGTCCCCGACGGCGCCCCGCAGCACCTCGGCCGAGCCGAGCATCCTGACGTCCATCGACCGCTACACCGCCTTGCGCATCGAGATCGGTCGCATGTCCTCTTCGTCCCTGGTACGGCCTCGGGCTCCCACCGTATCGACCCACCGAGAGTGACACTGAAGATGCTGTTCGCGCGCCCGGTGGGGGCGGGAGGGCCAGGGGTAGGGTCCGACGGTGCCTGATGTCGACGCCCGGGTCCTGCGGCTGCAGCAGGGTGTGGTCACCGTGGTGCTGCTGGGCGGGTTCGTCTTCTCGATCGCGTGGCTGATCCCGGTTGCCGCGGTGCTGCCGGCGCTCGATGCCGCGCTCGGCCGGTCCGGGCCCACGCCGACGTGCTGGCGGGTGATGTTCGCGTCCACGGCTCGGGCCCGCCCGGGCCTGGGACACCGCCGCGGGAGCCCGGTTCCAGGCGCTCATCGTCTTCGGCGCGCTGGTCGTCGCCACCTTGTGTGTGCTCGCGGGCCTCGGCACGCTCGCGACGGTGCTCGCGATCCTGGTCGCGGGAGTCAGCGCGGCCTGCGCAACCGGTCTGTTCGTTCTCGGTGCAGAGCTCGACCGCCAGACCAAGCCACGCCGTCGCGGTGGCTCGGGTCACCGACCCGGCTCAGGCCGATAGGGCTCGCCCGAGATCTTCGGAGGCGCGCTACTCGCTGCCGAGCAGGCGGCCGTACTGGCCCTGGTAGAAGAGCAGCGGGCCGGCGTCCGCGGTCAGGCCGATCTCGTGTACCCGCCCGACGACGATGACGTGGTCGCCCGCGTCGTGCTCGGCGTCGATCGTGCAGTCGAGGTATGCGTGCACGTCGTGCAGGATCGGGCCCCGCTCCCCGGCGTGCCACTCGATCTGGCCGAACCGGTCGGCGCCCTTGGTCGCGAACAGCTTCGAGATGTGCTCCTGGTGCTCGTCGAGCACGTTCACGCAGAAGTGGCCGGCGCGCTGGATGCGTGGCCAGGTCGACGATGTCTTCGCCGCGCAGAAGAGCACGAGCGGCGGGTCGAGCGACACCGAGGTGAAGGAGTTTGCGGCGATGCCGACCGGCTCGCCCTGATCCAGCGCGGTGATGACCGTGATACCGGTGGCGAAGTGTCCGAGCACCGATCGGAACGACGCACCTTCCGGCGTGACGATCTCGGTGTCGGCACCCTGTGAGACTGGTTCTTCGGCCACGCCGGCTAGTGGAGCCCGCGTGAATGCCTCGGTGCAAGTTCGAGCGCCAGCCCCTCGGACGCCGCGAGCACCTCGCCGCCGCCGATCCGCGCCGCGGTCTCCCGGGCCGCTTCCACGAGAAAGTCGATCTGGTCGTCCGTGTGCGCGGGGTCGTGGTGGAAGAGCGCGAGCTGCGCGACCCCGGCTTCCTTCGCCACGTGCACCGCGTAGTCCACGGTGCAGTGGCCCCAGTGACGCTTGTGCTCGAACTCGGCCTTCGTGTGCTGCGCGTCGTGGATCAGCAAGTCCACACCGTCGCACAGGTCGAGGACGTCGTCGGGCACGTAGCTGTCGGCGCGTGCCTCGGTGAGGCCCGCCTTCGACTGGATGCCGGCACAGCCCTGACCGTGGTCGGAGAGGTAGGCGATCGAGACGCCCTGCCACTCGAGCCGGTAGCCGAGCGTCGGGCCGACGTGGCGGATCCAGCGGGAGCGGACCTTTGCATCGGTCGAGAGCGGGAAATCGTCGTTGCCGACGTCGTGGAACTTCACGGTCCCCTCGAGCTGCGCCGGGGTGATCGGGAAGTACGGCGGCTGCATCATCCCGGTGAACACGTCACCGATCGGTCCCTCCGCCTGTTCGGGTCCGTACACGTCGAGCGTGTTGCCCGGCCGGTGCAGCGGCACGAAGAACGGGAGGCCCTGCACGTGGTCCCAGTGCAGGTGGCTCAACAACACGGTGCCGCGAAAGTCGAGGTCGTCGAAGGTCGTGTCCTGGAGCAACGAGAGCCCGAAATTGCGCAGGCCGGTACCCAGGTCGAAGACGATCGGTGCCTGGCCCTCGACCTCGACGGCGACACAAGAGGTGTTCCCGCCGTAGCGGGCCAGCTGTGGACCGTCGCATGGCGTCGAGCCACGCACGCCGTGGAAGGTGACTTTCATGCCCCCCGACATTGGACGGGGAGGATACCCACAATCGCCGCGGAAAAACACCCACGGGTCTCGACCGGTTCGTCGCCGTGCTGAAGGTTCAGGAAAGAACCCGCTTCTTGAACCCCGCGATCCCGAGCCAGGTGAAGAGGGCCGAGAAGGCGATCATCACGGGATAGACGGCCCAGAGGCTCATGTGCTCGCTGGTGGTCAGGGCGGCCCGGAATCCCTCGCACATGTAGACGAGTGGGTTCAGCAGCACGAAGACCTTGAGCCACGCGATCGGGGCCAAGGATGACCACGAGTAGTAGATGGCGCCGAGGAACGTCAGCGGGAGCACGATGATCCCGAAGAGCATCGGCACCGTCCGGGGGTCGAACCGGGTCCCGAAGGTCAAGCCGAGCGCGCCGCACATGTAGCAGGCGAGCGGTGCGAGGGTGAGCAGCTCCAGCCAGTTGACGTCGAGGTGCACCGGCGTCGCCGGGACGATCGCCGCGATCGGGAAGACGAGCAGGGCGGCGAACAAGCCGTTGAACGCACCCGAGATCACCTTCTCGATCGCCACGAGCGCCACTGGCATCGGCGCGAGCACCCGGTCCTCGATCTCACGCGTGTACCCGAACTCCTGGACCATCGGGAGCGCGACGGACTGGATGCCCTGGAACATGATCGACAAACCGATCACCCCGGCCACGAGACGGGTGGAGAACTCCGCGGCCGCGGCGCCCGAGCCACCGACACCTTGCCCGATCTTCGGGAAGACGTACGTGAACACGAACACGAGCAGGAACGGCTGCAGCAACGTGCGCGGCAGGAACTCCTTCAGAGACTTGCGCAGCACGGTGAGGTCCCGGAGGAACAAGGCCCGGAACGCGGTGCGGGTCGACTTCCGGGCGGACCGTTCGAGCTCCTTCACTCCGGGGATCGTGGAGACGGTTGTGATGGTCGTCATTCGCGTAGGTCCTTCCCGGTGAGGTCGATGAACACCGTCTCGAGGGTGGGCTCGGTGGACGAGAGGTCCGACACGCTGAACCCGTGCCGTTCGGCCGCATCGACGACCTTGGGGAGGACGCCCTGGATCTGACGCACGCCCATGCGCACGACACCATCGGCGTGCTCCACCGTTGTTGCGTTCGGGATCTCGGCGCGCAGCACGTTCGCGAGCTGGTCGAGGTCCCCGTCCGCAGTGACCGTGACCATCGCGTCGATCCCGACGGACTGCTTCAGCTCCGTCGGCGTGCCGAGCGCGAGCAGCGAGCCCCGGTCGATGATGGCGAGCCGGTTGCAGAGCTCGTCGGCCTCCTCCATGTAGTGCGTGGTGAGGAGGATCGTCTGACCCGCGGCGTGCAGCTCGCCGAGGATGTCCCAGAGGGCGATGCGACTCTGCGGATCCAACCCGGCGGTCGGCTCGTCGAGGAAGAGGATGGCCGGCTTGTGCATGATCGCCCGGGCCACCATGAGCCGCTGGGCCATGCCACCGGACAGTGCCAGCACCGGAGCCTCGGCCCGCTCCGAGAGCCGGAACTGCTCGAGCAGGCGGGTTGCCTCGGTCTTGGAGCTCTTCGCGGTCATGCCGAAGAAGCGACCGTGGAAGTAGAGGTTCTCCCACACGCTCAGCGAGCGGTCGAGCGTGTTGGTCTGGGGCACCACGCCGATCACCTGCTTCGCGGCGGTGGGATGGGCCACGACGTCGACGCCGCCGACGAACGCACGCCCACCCGTGGGGATCACGCGTGTCGTGAGCATGCCCGCGGTCGTCGTCTTGCCCGCCCCGTTCGGGCCGAGCAGGCCGAAGATCTCGCCCCGTCGCACCGAGAGGTCGAGCTGGTCCACCGCCTTGATGTCACCGGGGTAGACCTTCGTGAGCTTCTCCGTGCGGATCACCTCGTCGACGCTCGTGGTCGACTGCCGCGGGTGGCTGTTCAACGCTGGTTGGCACCGCGTTCCTCCTCGTGGTGGTCCTCGTGGTGATCGAAGTGCTCATGGATCCTCATGAGCGTCCTGCCGAGCACGGCGATCTCGCGCTCGGTCAACAGCGCGCGCAGCTCGCAGTCGACTTCCGACTGGACCCGGTCGAGCTCCTTGAGTCGTCGGCGGCCCGCGTCGCTGAGGTAGACGCGGGCGACGCGGCGGTCGCGCTCGTCGCGCCGGCGCTCGACCAGCCGTTCGTGGGCGAGCTTGTCGAGGTGGCGCACGAGCGTCGGCGGCTCGATGTGCATGCGCTCAGCGAGCTCACGCTGGCTCGACCCTTCGTGCTCCGCCGCGTGCTTGAGCAGGATCCAGTGCCAGATGCTCGCCCCGTGCTCGCCCATGCGCTCGTCGAGCGTGTCGTGCAGGGCCCGATGGCCGAGCCAGAGTCTTCGTCCGAGGGGAGGCTCCATAGGTGACATATTATTAGTCACCTAACTATTTGTTGGCAAACGATCTTTCGGCGGGCCCGGGGCGATCGTTCTGCCTACGCTCCCGCCCATGACCGAACCTCAGCGCGTCACGGCCAACGGAGTGGACTTCGCCTACCTGGAGGCGGGCCCGAGCGACGGCCCGCTCGCGCTGTGCCTCCACGGCTTCCCCGATCACGCGCCGACCTGGGAGCACCTCATGCCGGAGCTCGCGGCGGCGGGCTACCACGTCGTGGCCCCGTGGCTCCGGGGCTACGCACCGACGGGACTCGCGCCGGACGACAACTACCAGGTCGCCACACTGGCTCTCGACGTGCTCGCGCTCGCCGACGAGCTCGCAGGAGACCATGACTCGGTCCTCATCGGTCACGACTGGGGCGCGATCGCCGCGTACACCGCAGTCGGCCACCGGCCGGAGCGGTTCTCGAAGCTCGTCACGCTCGCGGTGCCGCACCAAGCCGCGTTGATGACGCGTTTCCTTTCCACCCCGGCGCAGCTCAAGCGCTCCTGGTACATCTTCTTCTTCCAGACGCCGCTCGCCGAGTTCGTCGTGCCGAACGACGACTTCGCGGTCATCGACATGCTCTGGCACGACTGGTCGCCGGGGCTCATCCCGGATGCCGCGTTCATGCGAGGCCTCAAGGAGACGCTCGGCGCGCCGGGCTCCACCGCCGCGGCGATCAGCTACTACCAGTCCATGCTCGGCACGAAGCCCGGCAACCCGGATCTCGACCGCGTCCAGAACGCGGGCAACGAACCCACGCCGGTTCCGACGCTGTACCTCCACGGCGTGGACGACGGCTGCATGGGCGCCGAGCTCATCGTCGAAGCCGAGCTCCAGCCCCTGTTCCCCGCGGGGCTCGACCTCGAGATCGTCCCCGCGAGCGGCCACTTCCTCCACCTCGACCAGCCCGAAGCCGTCAACCGTCACATCCTGGGCTTCCTCTCGAGGTCTCCGGCGGCCGACTGACGCGAACCGGATTGGTCGGGCGGCCGCCAGCGGGTCCACGTCACGAGCCGAGCAAGTCGAGCATTACCGTTGGGACGTGGCGCACAACCACGCGCACACCGCGTCCTCCGACGGAACCCCCGAGCTGCACCGGACCCGGGTCCGCGCGCTCCAGATCGCGCTCGGCGCGAACGGGGTGTTCTTCGCGGTCCAGCTCGCCGCCGGAATCGTGTTCGGGTCGCTCGCGCTCATCGCGGACTCCGCGCACATGGCGTCGGACGTCGTCGCCCTCGCCCTGGCCCTCCTCGCCCAACGGCTGATCCTGCGCCCGGCGTCGACCCGCAACACCTATGGGATGCAGCGGGCCGAGGTGCTCGCCGCGCAGGTGAACGCGGCAGTGCTCCTGCTCGTCTCAGGATGGGTGATCTACGAGGCGATCCAGCGCTTTTCGAACCCCGAGCCGATCGACGGTCTCGGCGTGGTCGTCGTCGGTGTGCTGGGCCTCGGCGTGAACGCCGGCAGCGCGTGGATCATCGCCCGGTCGAGTGGTGACAGCCTCAACCTGCGCGGCGCGTTCCTCCACCTGGCGTCGGACGCCGCCGGCTCGGTCGGGGTGATCGTCGCCGGGTTCGTCGTCATCGTGACCGGCGCGGAATGGGTCGACCCGCTGGTGTCGATCCTCATCTCCGTGCTCGTGCTGATCGCGGCGTGGCAGCTGCTCCGGGACGCGACCCGGGTGCTGCTCGAAGGCGCGCCCAAGGGACTCGACGTCGCCGCGGTCGAGCAGGCGCTCGGCACGGCGGACGGCGTCGAGGCCGTCCACCACCTCCACATCTGGTCCATTGGCTCGGAGACCCCGGCCCTCTCCGCGCACGTCGTGCTCGCCGGCGAGCTGACGCTGCACGATGCCCAGACCCGCGGCGATGAGCTCAAGGCCGAGCTGGTCACGCGGTTCGGCATCGAGCACGCGACGCTCGAGCTCGAGTGCCACACCTGCGGTGACGATGACCACGACACCGGAACCCACCAGCGCGCAGCGACGTTGTGACCGACGTGACCGGAGCGACCAGTCCCGACGCACCGCCCGAGACGGGCTCCGGCACCGCCGGCGACGGTCGGAGCCACGGACCGGCGCTCTGGCAGGTCGTCGTGCTCGGCGTCGCGGTCTGTCTGCTGGCCGGGCTCATCGGGTGGCGCATCGGCGACTCGAGCCCGTCCACGCCGGGCCGGTCCTCCGTCGACGTCGGGTTCATGTACGACATGACTGCGCACCACCAGCAGGCGCTCACGATGGCCCTGGACTACATCCGACACGGCGACGACCCACGCCTGCTGCAGATGGCAAAGGAGATCGTCACGTACCAGAGCTCCGAGATCGGCGCGATGAACACGTGGCTGACCCAGTGGGGCCACGTGGGTGACGCGCCGAGGTTGGCAATGGGTTGGATGCAGCCGGCGCTGCCCCGCAACGAGATGCCGGGGCTCGCGACGAAGGCGCAGATGGCGCAGCTCGCCGCGGCCCGCGGCTTCGAGCTCGACAACCTCTTCACCGACCTGATGATCAACCACCACGCGGGCGGCATCCACATGGCGGCCTATGCCGCGACCCACGCGGAGAAGCAGTCGACTCGCGCGCTCGCCGCGGCGATGGACGACGGGCAGCGCGGTGAGATCAGTGAGATGAACCAGTGGCGGACCCAACACGACCTCAAGACCATCGTGCCGCCGCTCGCGTCGCTCAGCCCGTCCGTCGACGGGTGAGCAACCTCGCGATCCTTTCGGATCTCGACGGCACGCTCATCGATTCCAAAGCGTCGGTCCTTCGCGGCCGGGTTGCCGGAGCCCGAGGTCCTTCTGACGCCGGAGCAGTGGACACGGGGCAAACCTGACCCGGAGCCCTACCTCCTCGGAGCTCGTCGCTTGGGCACCGCGCCCGAAGGCTGCGTCGTCCTCGAAGACGCGCCGGCTGGCGTCGCCTCCGGACGCTGCGGCCGGGATGACCGTCTTCGCGCGGTACTGACGACCCAGGCCAAGTCCGAGCTTCCGGGCGCAACGACGTATCTCGATGATTTGACCCAGCTCGACGACGCTCTGTCGCGCGCTACGACACCGATCCTTCCGTCGGCGGGATCATCCCGCCAGCTTCGTGAAGTCCGGGTAGCCCTTCGTCGACTCGGCACCGTCGACGTACAGCGTCTCGCCGGTCACCCAGGACGCGTCGTCGCTGACGAGGAACAGCGCGGCGCTCGCGATGTCGTCGGCCGCGCCGGCCCGGCCGAGCGGGATCGACTCGACGTACGCGTCGTGCAGCGCCGGGATCTGCTGGGCGAACGCGGTGAGCGGCGTCTCCACGTATCCCGGCCCGATGCCTGCGACCCGAATCCCCTCGGGGCCGAGCTCCATGCCCGAGCAGCGGGTGAGCATCTCGACGCCCGCCTTCGCGCAGCAGTAGGCACCGAGACCGACCGCGGGCACCTTCGCGTTGATCGACGCGATGTTGACGATCACCCCGCCCCCGCCGCCGGCCCGCATCGCCTGTGCCTCGTGCTTCAGCGACAGGAACACCCCCGTCAGGCAGACGTCGATGACGGTCCGCCACTCGTCGGCCGGATGATCCGCGATCGGCGAGAAGGTGCCAAGCCCCGCGCAGTTCACGGCCAGGTCGAGCCCGCCGAAGGCCCCGGCCCGCCCGACCAGCCGCTCGATGTCCGCCTCCACGGTGACGTCGACCACCTCGGTCGCGGCGGCGTCGCCGAGCTCCGCCCCGATCTCGGCGAGCAGATCGGCGTTGCGATCGCCGACCACCACCCTCGCCCCTTCGGCGACGAACCGTCGCACGGTCGCGAGCCCGATCCCGGAAGCCCCGCCCGTGACCAACCCCACCTTGCCGCTCAACCGCTCCCCCACGACAGCTCCCTCTCCTCGCACAACCACCGGCACGCACGACCTCCTGTGCGCGCAGGCTACGAGAGTCGCGGGATGGCTCGAGAAGGTTGGGCGGTCTAGGAGGTTGGGCCCTCAGAACGCACCTTGTTCACCTCGACCAGCGCGGAGCGCAGCTTCGAGATCCACTCGTCCTGATGCTCGCCGACCAGGCGAACGCACCAAGCGAGCGCATCGGAGCGCGACCGCGCGACGGATGCATCCACCAACGTGTCGAGCACGCCGCGCTCCTGCATCCGCAACCGCGTCATCACCGGCACGCTCAAGCTCGTGAACACGATGCGCCTGCCATCACACTCGACGCCCCACGCGACCTTGCGGTCGAACCGCGCCTCCGCGGCGTCCGCGATCGCCATCCGCTGGGCCCGGGTGTCCTCCCGGAACGCCTCGATCCGAGACTGGACGGCCGCGAAACGGGCGTCCTCGTCCGCATCGGCACCGAGGTCCGGGACCGGGATCGTTCCGAGGACCAGGACCTCGTCGCGGTCGTAGGTGACGACGGGGGGGCTCTTGAACCAAGCGTCGGGGATCCGCCCGGCGAACCAACCGACCGTCTTGCTGCTCGCTGCTTCCATCGCCGAGACCTCCGTCGATCCTGGTGCCTGTTACTTACAAGATTACACCATTGCGGAGCTGCTCGGCGACCGCGGCCGCCTCGTCGTCGGAGGCGTACCGGGAGCGGGGCCAGAAGAAGCCCTTCAACCCGTCCTTGCGCCGGCGGGGCGCCACGTGGACGTGGAGGTGCGGGACGCTCTGGCTGACGACGGTGTTCGTGGCGGTGAAGCTGCCCGCCGCGCCCAGCACGTCGACCATCGCCCGCGACAGCGCGCGCACTGCGTTCCAGAGCGGGCCCATCAAGTCGTCGGGCGCGACGTTCAGGTGCTCGATGTGGTCTTCGGGAACGACGAGCGTGTGGCCCGGGAAGAGCGGGCGCTCATCGAGGAACGCGCGGACCGGACCTTCAGGGATGACCCAGTGGGTCGGCTCATCCCCCGCGATGATCCGGCAGAACAGACAGCTGGGATCCGAGATCACTCGGGGCTCGTGTACGGCCGCTCCCGCGGCTTGGCCGCGCTCTGCTTCGGCACCATCACCTTGCGCTTGAAGTAGCAGACCTCTTCACCGCGCTGGTTGTAGCCGAAAGTCTCGACGGTGACGATCCCACGGTCCGGCTTGCTCGAGGACTCCTTCTTCTCCAGCACCCGGGTCTCCGCATAGATCGTGTCGCCGTGGAACGTCGGCCGCTTGTGCTGCAGCGTCTCGACCTCGAGGTTCGCGATCGCGAGCCCGCTCACGTCCGGAACGCTCATCCCGAGCACGAGGGAGTAGACGAGGTTCCCGACCACGACGTTCTTGCCGAACTGCGTCTGCGTCTCCGCGTACCAGGCATCCGTGTGCAACGGATGGTGGTTCATCGTGATCATGCAGAAGAGGTGGTCGTCGTACTCGGTGATGGTCTTGCCGGGCCAGTGCTTGTAGAGGTCGCCCGGCTCGAAGTCCTCGAAGTACCGCCCGAAGGGTCGCTCATGAACCGTCATGACCGGGAGGCTACCTAGAGTCCTGGTCCGTGGCCCCAAGCGAACCGACGCCAGGAGTCCGGGCGAAGCTCCGGGCGCCGCTGAGCCAGAGCCTGCCCGGCTGGATCGTCGCGCGGGTCTTGGTGCTCGGAGCCCTTGCCCTCTCGCACTACCTGCTGAACCAGCTCCACGTGCACGACGCCATCGTGCGCACCACCGCGCACGCGGGCCTCGGTTCGTGGGACGCGGCCTACTACATCAACATCGCGGCCCACGGCTACGGATCGATGTCACGGGACGCGCTGCGGTTCTTCCCACTCGTGCCCATGCTGGCGAAGCCGTTCGTCTGGGTCGGGGTCCCCGCGAAGGCCGCGGTGCTGATCGTGAGCAACGTGTCCGCGCTCGCCGCCGGCGTCCTCATCTACGTGTTGGCCCGGCGCGAAGGCCGGGACAGCGCCTTGGCAACGCGCGCCGCATGGTTCCTCGCGCTCGCGCCCGCCGCATTCGTGCTCGTGATGGGCTACACGGAAGGCACGACCATCGCGCTCGCGATCGGGATGTTCCTGGCCCTGCGCTCGCAGCGCTGGTGGACCGCCGCGGCCGTCGGGATGCTTGCCGGGCTGACCCGGCCCTCGGGCTTCCTCCTAGCGATCCCGGCGCTCATCGAGGCGGCCAGAGGGCTCAAGGGACTTCCGCTCAGGGCGTGGTTCCCGCGCGCCGCGGCCGTCATCGGGCCGGGCGTGGGCACGCTCCTCTACCTCCTCTGGGTGGGGCACCGGTTCGGCGACATGTGGCTGCCGTATTCGATCCAGACCGAGTCCGGCCGGCGGGGCTCGTTCACGAATCCGATCGACACGATCCAGCACGCGCTGCGCGGGCTCTTCAACGGGAATGCGGTCGGCACCGGCCTGCACGTGCCCTGGCTGGTGCTCGTCGTCGTCCTCGTCGTGATCTGCTTCCGGACCTGGCCTGCGAGCTACAGCGTGTTCGCCGCGGTCTCGATCCTCTCAGCGGTCGTCTCGTCGAACCTCGACTCGTTCGAGCGGTACGCGCTCGCGGCGTTCCCGCTCGTCCTGGTCGTCGCGGCGCTCACCAAGGACCGCCGCGTCGAGCGCGCGGTGCTCGTGCTCTCAGGCTCGGCGATGACCGTCTACGCGCTGCTCGCGTTCTTCCACGCCTACGTCCCGTAGCGCCACAACGGGTCAGTCGATCGCGTAGCGCTTCAGGAGACCGCGGGCGATGACGAGCCGCTGGATCTCGTTGGTCCCCTCACCGATGATCATCAGCGGCGCGTCGCGGTAGTAGCGCTCGATCGGGAGCTCGGTCGTGTAGCCGACGCCACCGTGGATCCGCAGGCTCTCGGACGCAATCTCGAACGCGGCCTCGCTCGCGAACAGCTTCGCCATCCCGGCCTCGACATCGGCCCGGTCGCCGTTCTGCTTCAGCACCGCGGCGTGCTCGGTGAGGAGTCGCGCGGCCTGGAGCTTGGTCGCCATGTCGGCGAGCTTCTGCTGGATCGCCTGGTGCTCCGCGATGGGCTGGCCGAACGTGCGCCGTTCCTGGGCGTAGCGGATCGCCGCCTCGAACGCCGCCCGGGCCACGCCGCACGCCCGCGCGGCGATGTTGATCCGGCCGACCTCGAGCGCGCCGAGGATCCAGCCGAGCCCGTGCCCGAGCCCTTCCTCGCCGCCGAGCACGCAGTCGGCGCCGACCCGGTGGCCGTCGTAGACCATCTCGACGGTCTCGATGCCCTTGTAGCCGAGCTTCCCGATGTTCTTCGACACCGTGATGCCCTCGAAGCTCGGGCCGGGCTCCTTCTCGACGATGAAGCACGTGATGCCCTCATCGGTACGCGCCGCGAGCGCAACGATGCCCAGCGCGCTCACCGTTCGTCACCCACATCTTCGTTCCGGTGATCACGTACTCGTCGCCGTCACGCACCGCCCGGCACGCGATGTTGCGCGTATCGCTCCCGGCGTCGGACTCGGAAAGTGACAGGCAGCCGCGCAGCTCGCCGCGTCGCCAGCCGCGGCAGCCAGCGCTCCTGCTGCTCCCGGGTGCCGTTGCGCATGATGACGCTCGCCGCGATCGTGTGCGTGTTGACGATGCCGGAGAGCGACATCCACCCCGCCGCGAGCTCCTCGACGACCGCGATGTACGCCAGCAGGTCCAGGCCCAGACCACCGAGATGCTCGGGGATCGTGATCCCGAACAGGCCCATCGCCTTCATCTGCTCGACGATGTCGGCCGGGTACTCGTCGGCGTGCTCGAAGTCGCTCGCGACCGGGCAGCACCTCTCGCTCCACCCAGCGCCGCACCCCGGCTCGCAGCTCGTCCCGGACCTCTTGGTCAATCGTGGCAGTCATGCCCGCGAGGGTACGAGAAGCGGACGGTTCGGGCGCCGAAAGGGATGCGAAGGAACATGCGAGGGACCCGGTACGTTGGCCCGCCTGATGATGCACCAGACGATGATGAGCTTCCGGCGCGATCCGTCCGCCGTGAAGGGAAAGCACCTCGAGCGGGATCTGCTCCGGCGCGTGCTCAAGATGACCAGTCCCTACAAGGGCGCGCTGGTCGGCTTCCTCGTCAGCGTCATCGCCGCCGCCGTGATCGGCGTCATCCCCGCCCTCCTGTTCCGCTCGCTGATCGACACCGCGGTACCGGACAAGAACACGACCCTGGTCCTGGTCCTCGCTGCCGGCGCCGTCGCCGTCGCGTTGGCGAGCGCAGCGCTCAGCCTGGTGCAACGCTGGTACTCCGCCCGCGTGGGCGAGGGCCTCATCTACGACATGCGCGTCGCGCTGTTCGACCACGTGCAGCGCCTGCCCATCTCGTTCTTCAGCCGCACGCAGACCGGGTCGCTGATGAGCCGGATGAACAACGACGTGATCGGCGCGCAGCAGGCAGTCACGTCCACCATCGGCACCGTCGTGCAGAACGTCATCACGCTCGTCATCACGCTCACCGTGATGCTGGGCCTCGAGTGGCGGCTGACCATCCTCACCCTCGCCGTGCTGCCCGCCTTCATCATCCCGGCGCGACGCATCGGCCGGCGGCTGCAGAGCGTGACCCGCGAGGGCTTCCAGCTCGACGCGTCCATGAACAACACGATCGCCGAACGGTTCAACGTCTCGGGCGCGCTCGTCGTGAAGCTCTTCGGGAGCCACGACCGCGAGCGCGACCACTTCGCCGAGCGCGCCGCCCGCGTCCGCGACATCGGCGTGACCTCGGCGGTGTACTCGAGCGCGCTGTTCGTTGCGCTCGGGCTCGTCGCCGCCGTCGGCACCGCGGTCGTCTACTACGTGGGTGGGCGCCTGGCGATCGACGGCGCGATCTCGATCGGCACCGTCGCCGCCTTCGTGATCTACGTCGGGCAGATCTACTCGCCGCTCACGCAGCTCACCAATGCCCGGGTCGGTGTGCTCACCGCCCTGGTCAGCTTCGAGCGGGTCTTCGAAGTGCTGGACTTCCCGGCGCTGGTGACCGAGAAGCCCGGCGCGGTCGATCTCGTCGACCCGGAGGGCAAGATCGAGCTCGACCACGTGTGGTTCCGGCACCCGGCCGGCGACGATCGCGTCGCTGAAGTCCCTCGAGGAGGGCCTGCCCGGAGCCGACGACGTCGAGCCGGGTGCGTGGATCCTCAGCGACGTGAGCCTCACCATCGAACCGGGCGAGCTCGTGGCGATCGTCGGGCCGTCCGGCGCGGGCAAGACCACAACCGCGATGCTCGTGCCGCGAATCGCGGACGCCAACGAGGGCGCGGTGCGGATCGACGGGCAGGACGTCCGGGACCTGACCCTGTCGTCGATTCGCCAAGCCGTCGGGTTCGTGATGCAGGACCCGCACCTGTTCCACGACACCATCGCCGAAAACCTGCGCTACGCGCGGCCCGAAGCGACGAACGACGAGCTCGTCACTGCGTGCAAGGCGGCGCGCGGATCCACGACCTCATCGCCTCGCTCCCCGACGGGTACAACACCGTCGTGGGTGAACGGGGCTACCGACTCTCGGGCGGCGAGAAGCAGCGGGTCGCGATCGCCCGCGTGCTGCTGAAGGCGCCCGGCGATCGTCATTCTCGACGAGGCGACTTCGCACCTTGACACTGAGTCCGAGCACGCGATCCAGCAGGCACTGACCGCGGCGCTCGCCGACCGCACCGCGCTCGTGATCGCGCACCGCCTCTCGACCATCGTGAACGCGGATCGGATCGTCGTCATCGACGACGGTCGGATCGTCGACCAGGGCAAGCACAACGACCTCATGCGCCGCGGCGGCCTCTACGCCGACCTGTACCGCACGCAGGTGGACCAGCTCTCCGAGACCCCCGCGCCGGATGCGCTCGAGTCCGCCTGACCGGCGTCCCGGGCATCGGGCCCGGTAACATCGGGAACCCCTTCCCGCGGCGGCACGTTCTCCTTGCCCATGGCTGATTCCGACTCCGTCCAACCCGCGTCACGGGGTCGAGCCGCGCAACGTCAGCGCAATCGACGCCAGGTGCGGAGCCGGATCCTGAGCGGGCTGGTCATCCTGACCTTCGTCGTTGTCGGTGCGCTGTGGTTCAGCGACACGCTCCGGATCCCGACCGACGGGCCGTCGCTCGCGAATGGTGCGGAAAGCATCAAGACGCACGGCAGCGAGCTCCGCGAACCCGGCCGGTGCGACGAAGGCCGAGCACCGGGCGGTCAACCCGCTGGAGCCGATGCGGCTCTGGATCGGCGGCGACTCACTCGACGGCGCGCTCGGGCCGTCACTCGGTGCGATGACCGCGGCAACGGGCGTCGTGCAACCCGCAGTACGACTCCCGAGTCGGCAGCGGGCTCATCACCGGCGACGTCGACTGGCCCCAGCACGCACAGCAGCAGCTCGACCTGCTCAAGCCCGAGGTCGTCGTCTTCATCATCGGCACGAACGACGCGAACGTCTACGACGACTCGCTCGCCGCGGAGTACGCGATGAAGACCGAGCAGATGATGCGGATCCTGGTTGGCTCAGGTCGAGAGGTCTACTGGGTCAACGCGCCGGTGATGCGCGACGAGCGCCTCGAGTCGGACGTACTCAAGGTCAACGAGATCCAACGCGAGACCGCAGCCAAAGTCGACGGCGTCACGTTCATCGACGCGCACACGCTGTTCGCGGACGAGACGGGCGCGTACCAGGCGTCGCTGCCCGACGCGACCGGCAAGAAGGTGCTGATGCGTGCGGGGGACGGCATCCACCTCACCGGCGCCGGTGGCGACCACCTGGCCCAGGTCATCTTCGACAAGATCGACAAGGACTGGAAGCTGCTCGAGCAGGCCGTGCCCGGCCAGCCCAAACGGGTCCTCGTCACCAAGGGCTCGACGCAGGTCGCAGGGAGCAGCAGCTCCTCGTCGGGCTCGAGCTCTTCGGGCTCCAGCTCCAACGGATCCGGCAGCTCGAGTCGGAGCTGATCCAGCAGCAGCGGGTCGAGTGGGAGCGGATCCGAGCGCCACGATCGCCACCACCCCGGCCACAGCCCCGCTCGTCCAGGCCCCGCCGCCGCCGTCGACCAGCCCCGCACGCGCGTCGACGACGACTGCAACCACAACCACAACTTCCAGCACGTAGATCTCGGCCTCTCGTCGGTAGGCTCCCGCCGCACGAGCAGCCTGCCCGCAGGGCGGAGAGCGGGAGTGATGAGCGGAGAATCCCTACCGGCGGCAGTGGCCGCGGTCGAGACCACCGAAGCGCTGGTGAACGCCGCCGCACGGAGCCTGGCCGAGCGGTCCACGGTCGACGGCCGCATCTCGGTGTCGGCCCTCGACGAGCACCAGGTCGTCGCCTATGACCTCGCGCACGCCGCGAGCGCGGTCGCCGGATGCCGGGTCATGCTCGACTACGCGAAGCACGGCGACCTCGAGGCGTCGCTCGCCTTCACCTACATCGCCGATGCGATCGCCGACGTGGGCGCGCGCATCGCCGGGCGTGAGGCGGTCTGGGGCGTCGAGCTGGGCGGGCTCGCGCCGGCGCAGCCGTTCGTCGCCCGGTACCGCGACCCGGAGTTCCTCGAGTCGGTAGCCGATTCGCTCGGGGAGCACGGCACCGGACCCGCGCACCTCGACGACGACTTCGACCTCGTGCGCGAGACGTTCCACCGGTTCGCGGCCGACAAGATCCGGCCCGTCGCCGAGCGCATCCACCGCCACAACGACGACATCCCGGAGGACATCATCGAGGGCATGGCGGAGATCGGCGGCTTCGGTCTGTCGGTCCCCGAGGAGTACGGCGGGTTCGCGGCCGGGGGCGAGTCCGACTACCTCGCGATGTGCGTCGCGACCGAGGAGCTGTCGTGGGGTTCGCTCGGCGCTGGTGGCGCGCTGATCACGCGACCCGAGATCCTCACCCGGGCCGTCGTCAAGGGCGGGACCGAGGAGCAGAAGCACGCGTGGCTCCCGCAGATCGCAACCGGTGAGCGTGTGGTCGGCGTGATGGTCACCGAGCCCGACTTCGGCTCCGACGTCGCGGGCGTCAAGGTCACCGCGACCCCGACGGACGGCGGCTACCTGCTGAACGGCGTGAAGACCTGGTGCACGTTCGCGGGTCGGGCCGACACGCTGATGGTCCTCGCCCGGACCAACCCCGACCGCAGCCTGGGGCACCGGGGCCTGTCCGTGTTCGTGGTCGACAAACCGCCGGCGCCGGGCCACCACTTCGCGTTCGACGACGGTCGGGACGGGAAGATGGAAGGCCGGGCGATCGACACGCTCGGCTACCGCGGCATGCACTCCTACGAGGTCGCATTCGACAGCTGGTTCGTACCGGCGGAGAACCTCGTCGGGCTCGAAGGCGGGTTGGGCAAGGGCTTCTACCTGCAGATGGAGGGCTTCGAGAACGGGCGGCTCCAGACCGCGGCACGCGCGGTCGGTGTGATGCAGGCGGCGTTCGAGGCCGGGCTCGAGTACGCCCAGGATCGAAAGGTGTTCGGGAAGCCGGTCTTCGACTACCAGCTGTCCAAGGCGAAGCTGGCGCGCATGGCGGCACTGATCTGCGCAGGTCGTCAGTTCTCGTACGACGTCGCCCGCAAGATGGCGCGCGGTGAAGGCACGCTCGAAGCCAGCATGGTGAAGGCCTACGTGTGTCGCGCCGCGGAGTGGGTCACGCGTGAGTCCATGCAGCTGCACGGCGGGATGGGCTACGCCGAGGAGTTCCCGGTTTCGCGCTACTTCGTCGACGCGCGGGTGCTCTCGATCTTCGAAGGCGCCGACGAGACGCTGTGCCTGCGCGTGATCGCTCGCCGGCTGACCGAGCAGGCGCTCAGCGAGTAGCCCCCGCGAATCGGGCTCAGGCCGGGAGGGCGAAGCGGCCGACGGGTGCACCACCGGCCGCAAGGTTGGACGCCATGCGCCCGATCGCGGGCGCGAACTTAAATCCGTGTCCCGAGCAGGGTGAGACGATGACGATGGGTCCCACCCGGTCCAGGACGAAGTCTTCGGTCGCAGTGTTGGTGTAGAGGCAGGTCACCTCGGAGACGGGCTCCGGCACCAGGCCGGGCAGCCACTCCTTGACGAACTCGACCACTCGAGTGCGCGCCACGGGATCGACAAGCCCGTCACGGGTCGCGGCCGTGACCCGCGGGCCCGAGTGGTGCTCGGCCACCTTCACGCCCTCGCCCGGAGTCTCGAGCCCGTACTGCGCGACCGGGCCGTGGTGGATGAAGCTCGCCCAGGACTGCTGCTCGTCGCGTGGCGCGAAGTGGAATGAGGACTCCTGTGTGACGACGAGCTCGGGCAGCGCGAGGTGTGGCCCAAGGAGCGGTTCGAGCCACCCACCCGCGGCGACGACGACCACCTCTGCGTCGTAGGTCTCGTCGTCCGTCACGACGCGGGCTCGACCGCCGACGATCTCGATCGCGCGCGCCGGTGTCTCCCACCGCAGGGTTCCGCCGAGCTCCTCGAACCGCCCGGTGAGGACCGCCCAGGCGCGATCTGCGACGATCCGGCCGCCGTCCGGCTGGTGCAGCACCGACCCGTCGAAGCGCATCCCGGGCCAGCGCGTCGTGGCATCGCGGGGAGTGAGGATCTCGTGACGAACGTGGCGGACGTCGAGCGCGGAAGCCATCGCGTCGACCGACTCGGGATCGCCGTGATCGAGCGAGCCGGTCTTGACCAGCAGCTCGGCGCCGGTCTCCGCCTCGAGCTCTCGCCACTCCTCACGCGCCGCACGGGCCAGGTCGATGTAGAACGGGTCCGCGTAGGCGAGGCGGTAGATCCGGGAACCGCCGTGCGAGCTCCCGCGGGTGTGCGCCGGCCCGTACTGCTCGAGCATCGTGGTGTCCCGGCCCCGACGGGCCAGCCACCACGCGGTCGCGGAGCCCATGATCCCGCCGCCCACCACGACCGCGTCCAGCCTGCGCACCCTGTCAGGCTAGGGGTCGTGGAACCCGTACGACCGAAGCCGGTGATCCGCCGCCGAGAGCTGGCGCTCTTCGCGGTGCCGATGGTCGTGCTGGCCGTCGCGGCGAACGTCGGAAACGCACTCGCGCCCACGTTGCTCACCGAACAGCCTGCGCTCCTGCTCGCGCTCGCGCCCAAGACGCGCTGGCTCCTCCTCACGTCGCCGAGCCTGCATGCACTCGCGTTCTACGGGATCCCGTTCGTGCGCGCGGGCGCGGTGCTGACGCTCTACTACTTCTTCGGCCGCCGCTACGGTGACGCCGCCTTGCGCTGGGTCGAGGACCGCGCGGGCCGATCGATGCGGCCGGTCCGCTGGATCGAGCGGCAGTTCCACCGGGGCCGCTACGCGATCGTCATCGCGTTCCCGGGGACGCTCGTGGCGATGCTCGGCGGCGCGGACCAGATGTCTTTCGCCGGGTTCCTCTTCGTCGCGATGCTCGCGACCGGCGTGCGGCTGGTGCTCATCCGCACGGTCGCCAACCTGTTCGCGGGACCGCTGCTGGACGCCCTCGACTGGGTGAGCCGGAACCAGCTCTGGCTCACGATGGCGTCGGTCGGGTCGGTGTTCGTCTACGTGTGGTGGACGAACCGCAGCAGCACAACCCCGATCGAGTCCGTCGAGACGATCGCGTCCGAGCTCGACGTGGCCACGGCGGAGGTCGCGGACGACGAGCCGGTGATCTCTCTCCGCTAGCTCTTGCTGCGCTGCATGCCGGCGCGCTCACCTCGGCTGACGAGCTTCACCGCGACCTTGCGACTCGCTTCGTCGATCATCTCGTCGCCGAGCATCACCGCGCCCCTGCGGTCGCCCTCGGTCGTCGCCTTCTCGTAGGTCTCGAGGATGTCCCAGGCCTTGTCGAACTGCTCCTGGGTCGGTGAGAAGAGCTCGTTGAGGATCTGCACCTGGTCGGGGTGCAGCGCCCACTTGCCGTCGTAGCCGAGGATCTGCGCGCGGGTCGCGAACTCCCGGAAGCTGTCGGTGTCGCGCACCTTCACGTACGGGCCGTCGATGACCTGCAGCCCGTTCGCACGACCGGCCATGAGGATCTTGACGAACACGTAGTGGAAGTAGTCGCCCGGGTACTCGGGGATCTCGAGCCCGCCGCGCAGGCCCGGCATCTCCATCGACGCCGACATGTCGACCGGGCCGAGGATGATCGTCTCGAGCCGGGGGCTCGCGGCGCAGATCTCGTTGACGTTGATCAGGCCCTGGGCCGTCTCGATCTGCGCCTCGATGCCGACGTGACCGGCGGGAAGGCCGGCCTTCTGCTCGACCTGGGTGAGGAGGAGGTCCATCGCGACGACCTCGGCGGCCGTCTGCACCTTCGGGAGCATGATCTCTTCGAGGCGCTCGCCCGCGTGGCCGACGACCTCGAGGACGTCGTACGCGGTCCAGGGGGTGTCCCACGCGTTGACCCGGACGCAGAGGACCGTCTCACCCCAGTCCTGGTCGCGGATGGCGGTGACCGCCTTGCCGCGTGCCGCTTCCTTCTCCAGCGGGGAGACGGAGTCCTCGAGGTCGATGAAGACCATGTCGGCGCCGAGTGCGGGGCCCTTTCCGAGCATCTTCTCGCTCGACCCGGGGACCGAGAGACACGAACGGCGAGGCAGGTTCTTCGTGCGTTGAGACATGGCGCGAAGGCTACGACAGGTCGCTCGGGCGGTCCCAACCCGACTGGAGAGCGCCCGGAGCCGCGACAATGAGCCGATGACCGCAGCCGCCGCGCCCCTTGACCTCGTCGACCGCCTGATCCGCGGGATCGAATCCGGTGACCTCGCCGCCGTGCGCTCCGTGTACGCCCCGGACGTCGTCGTCTGGGCGGGCTTCGACGACCGGGCCCGAGACGTGGATGCTTCGTTGGGCGTCCTCGAATGGTTGCTCGGCGTCACGACCGAGCGGCGCTACGAGATCGTCCGGCGCATCGAGATCGACGGCGGCGTCCTGCAGCAGCACGTGCTCCACGCGACGACGCGTTCGGGCTCGACGTTCTCGGTGCCGGCGTGCCTCGTGATCCGGGTCGGCGACGGGCTGATCACTCGGGTCGACGAGTACCTGGATCCCGCGCCGGTGACCAAGGCGCTCGCGTGACCACGCTCGAGGAGCTCGCCGACGGCGTCTACGCCTGGATCCAACCGGATGGCGAGGTCGGCGTGAGCAACGCCGGCGTCGTCGTCGACTGGGACGGTCTCACCGTCATCGACACCCTGATGGTCCGTTCGCAGTGGGAGCCGTTCGCGGCCGCGGTCGCCGAGCTCGACCGGCCCGTGAAGCGCGTCCTGCTCACGCACGCGGACATCGATCACGTCGGCGGCACCCAGGCCTTCCGCAACGCGATGGTGCTCGGCTCGCCGGCGACCAGCGACCTGCTCGACCAGCCGATGCCGGTCGAGGCGTACAAGAACTACATGGCGGCGTTCGCCGACGAGTTCGACGACCTGGCCGAGCTCGGGACGCGCCCGGTCAGCCACATCGTCGACGGCGCCGCGCAGCTCACACCGCGCATCGAGCTGCTGCCCGCCTCGGGCCACACCTCCGGTGACGTGATGGCACTCGTCGCCGACGCCGATCTGCTGTTCGCGGGCGACCTCTGCTCCTTCGGCGTGACGCCACTCGCGTTCCAGGGCGACCCGGCCACGTGGGCCGATGTGCTCGACGCGGTCGCGGATCTCGCGGACGTCATCGTCCCCGGCCACGGTCGGGTCGGGAGCGCGAGCGACGTGCGCGACCTGCAGACCTACCTCCGCGCCTGCGTCGAGGGCTCGATCCCTCCGGGACCGTGGGACGGCTGGACCGGCCGCGCGGAGGGTGACGCGATCAACATCGAGAAGGCCGCGATGGTGCGCGCCGGCGACCGCGACATGCCCCCCACCATGCTCAAGCTCATCGGCCTCACCCACTGACCCCACCCCAGAAGCGTTCCGGTGCGACTTGGTACCCCTGGGAGGGTTCCAACTCGCACTGAAACCTGATCGATTGGGCGACGGCAGCCGATCGGCTCACCACGTCGTCCCAGCGGAAACGGAGCACCGTCCATCCGGCATCCGACAGGCGCTCGTCACGCATGCGCGTCGACGCGGCGATCGACCAGACCGTCGTGGTACTCGGCGCCGTCGACCTCGACAACGAGCCGCGCACCACGGAAGAGGAAGTCGACGCGGCCGATCCAACCGTCTGCGTCACCAAGGTCGACCTGTCGCTCCGGCTCGCGGAGGCCATGTCTGCGGGTGAGCTCGATGAAGCGGGCTTCGAGCTCGCTCTCGGGTGCGACGTACTCCTCCGGCCGTTCTTCGAGCAGCGTCCTGAACAGGACCGTGCCGGAACGTCCGTGCTCGGCGAGGTCGTCCAGTACCCGACCCATCGACGCTCGACTGACGAGCTTGCGCGAGAGCGCCGTGTCCATCGCCCGCTCTGCGCGTCCTGCATGCACATCGCCGCAGAGATCGAACAACGTTCGCGCGACCGTCGTGCACGGAATCCCGTCGACGGTCGTCACGTGGTGGGCCGGCAGCAGCAATGATTGTTCGACTCGAATCCCCGTGTGCACGCGGCGGCGACACCGGGCCACCGAAACGGTCAACGGCTCGATCGAAAAGCCGGGAACGAGCTGGAGAGCCGCCGCGGCGGCGTGCGAGAGCACCGTTCCTTCGCCGCCGATGAAGACGGCCGTGAGCGCCCGCTGACGCGGTGACTCAATGGCTCCCGCGAGTCGGTACATGCCACGCGCGACGAGATGCCATCGTCCAGTTCTCCGCCGATGCTGGATCGCCTTCGGGGTCAGGCCGAGCGCTGCCTGCCGCGGGCGATCAGTCCGTGCTGTGTCGCGGCAAGCGCTTCCATGCGCCGGTCGATCATGGCCGCACGCTACGAGTGCCCTGGGACACCCATCCGCCGAGCCGCGACCTTCTCGTGCGACTTGGTCCAGGGCGTACTAAGTCGCACCGAACGGGATCCCCGCCGAAACGATCGGCCGGGAGGAGCTCCGTGAGCCCGGCGATCGACACCCCGCAGCTCCTCGTACACCTCACCGGTCGCGACGAGCACCGTGAGGCGCGGGTCCCGTCGGAGGTTCACCACCTTCTGGCTCTTCCCGTACGTCCAGAAGCAGATGTCACCGTCGACGACGACGTACCACGTGGTCACCAGATGCGGGTCCCGTCGGCGTTGAGCGACGCAATCTGGAGGTCCGGCCCGCCTCGAGAAGGCCGCGTCTCTCGGGGGTCATCGTGATCTGATCGCGTCGTGCCATGAAGTCGGAGGTGGACGGGACGTCGCGATACCGTCTCCCGCCGTGGCCAAGAACCCCGACCCGACCCTCGAGCTCGTCACGAGCAAAGGCGTGAGCCGGACGCTCGACGACTGGTCCACCATGTTCCAGATGTGTCTGGTGATCCTGCCCGACCGTCCCGAGGCATCGGCGTGGATCCCGGTCGCGAGAAGGATCTTCGACGTCCTCGGTGACAGCGACTGCCGGACGGCCTACGTCGTCACCGGCACGGCGTCGATCGCGCAGCGGATCCTCGGCGACGAGGAGACCCGGCAGGCGACGTTCGTCGATCCGGACCGGACGTTGGTGAAGTCGCTCGGCCTCGAGCACCTGCCCGCGTTCGTCTTCCTGCGCCAGGACACGACCGTGGGCGCCGCGACCGAAGGTTGGGACCCGGCCGAGTGGCAGGACGTGGCCCGCGCGGTGGCCAAGGCGATGGCGTGGTCGATGCCGGACGTGGCCCCTCCCGGTGAACCGATTCCCACTCCGAGTGGTGGCTGGCAGGTCTGACCCGCCACGAATTGGCTGGTCAGGGACTTCTCAGACACTCTGCGTCACCGCAGGTCAGCGAGATTTCCGGTGCCAAAAATGCTTTCGGGAGGTCCCGGCGCGTAGGGTTCCGTGAACCGCCCGTCGCAGTGAGTTGTAGCGGCGCGTGTGTTGATTGAAGTGCCAGACATGGCAACTCCGTGTCTCAGCGGACCGTGTTCAGCAAGGACCGACGGCGGCACGTTGCGCCAAAGGGAGTCCCCGTATGAACCTCCGGACCAAGGTCTCGGGAGTTTTCGTTGTTGCGTTGATCGCCGCCGGCGTCCTGCCGGCCGCGGTCGCACAGGGTTCGCCGGTCACCGACAAGCAGGCGCAGGCGGCCCAGCTCGAGGCTCAGATCTCAGGCAGCCAGTCCAAGATGGACGCGCTCTCGGAGGAGCTCAACGGCGCCAAGATCAGGCTCGACAAGGCCCAGGCTGCCATCGCGGACGCCGAGGCCCGGACCGCCGCCGCGCAGGCCGCGACCGACAAGATCCACGACCAGCTCAACGCCCGCGCCGCCGAGATCTACAAGGGTGCCGGCACGAGCAACCCGCTCGACGCGGTCGACGTCAACAGCGTCACCGACATGGCCGCCCGGTCCAAGTACGCGTCGGCCGCCGCGGACCATGACGACTCCCTGCTGAACAAGCTGGTCCAGGCCCGCGAGATCCTCGCGGTCCAGAAGGGACAGCTCGAGACCCAGAAGGCTGCCGCGACGGCCGAGCGCGACGCCGCCGACCGGGCGAAGAGCCAGCTCGCCGCAGTGACGAGCCAACGCCAGGCACTGCTGAGCCAGGTGAAGGGACAGCTCAAGACCTTGGTCGAGCAGGAGGCCGCCCGCCGCGCCAACGCCACTCGGGTTGCGGCCCAGGCCCGGGCCCGCCAGCTCGCGACCGGCGGTGGCGGGCGCCAGAGCAGCGGCCGCAGCTCGGTCCCGGTCAACTTCCCCAACGCCCCGGCCCCCAACGGACGCGCCGCAACCGCGGTCGCCTTCGCCAAGGCCCAGGTCGGCAAGCGCTACGTCTACGCCACCTCGGGCCCGGACACGTTCGACTGCTCCGGGCTCACCGCCGCGGCTTGGCAGGCGGCCGGCGTCGGACTCGCCCACTACTCCGGCGCGCAGTACCAGCAGACGATCCGCATCGGCCCGGGCGACCTCCAACCGGGTGACCTGGTCTTCTACGGTCCTGGCGGGTCGAACCACGTCGAGATCTACATCGGTGGCGGCATGGTCGTCTCGGCCTCCAACCCGGCCGAAGGCGTGAAGGTGGCCGGGGTCCGCTACGGCTCGGCCAGCGGCTACGGACGGGTCGCCTAGCGCCGGCTCAGCTCCAAAGGTCCCCCACTTCCGGGAGATCCAGGGTTACGGTCGTCTCCGTTTGCGAGACGGGCCAGGGTTCGGCGCTCCTGCGTCGATCCAAACCCAGGGGGATCTCCAATGGTCGATCGGCACTCGCTCCGGCACCCCGCGACCGTTGCGGTGACGCTGCTCGGCGGCTCGCTGGTCGTGCTCGCCCTCGGCGTCGGGTCGGCCTCCGCCGCCACCGCCCCGCCGATGGACCCGGGCCCGCCGGCCACCGGCATCCGTCCGACCGCCACCTCCACCACGTCGAGCACCTCGACCACGTCGAGCACCTCGACCACGAGCTCCACCTCCACCTCCACGTCGACGACGTCCACCACGGTGCCCACGACGCCGCCGACGACCGCAGGACCCGTCGAGATCGGATCGGCGCTCACGATCGATGCCCCGACGCCGCTCTCGGTCGATCCCCCGGCCCCGTCGACTCGAGCCCGCCGCAGCAGTCGCTCGACTCAGGCCACGGCCGCGAGCACCGGCCCCGAGCTCCCCTTCACCGGCAGCGGCACCCCGATGATCCTCGCCGCCGGCCTGGCTTCACTGGCGATGGGTGGCCTCGCCCTCTGGTGGGGCAGCCGCAAGCGACCCGAGCTCGACGCGGCAGAGCCCGAAGCTACGGGATGACGAGCATCCCCAGCTCGGCTTCGAGCTGGGGCCGGGGCTTGGCCCCGAGCGAGGACCGCTCGAGCCGCCCGTTCCGGAACAGGGCGATGAGCGGGATGCTCTGCACCTCGTACTCCTTCGCCAGCGCGGGCTCCTCGTCGATGTTGATCTTCACGACCTTGTAGGCGCCGTCGCGCATCTGGGCGATCTGCTCGACGATCGGGCCCACCTGCCGGCATGGTCCACACCACGGCGCCCAGAAGTCGACGATCACCGGCAGCGGGCTCTGCAGCACCTCGGTCGGGAACGTCGCGGTGGTCACGGCCTTGACCGGCCCCTCGGGCGGGTCGTCGGGCACCGGACCCGTGGGCTTCTTGCCCGCGATGACCCCCTCGATCCAGGAACGGGCGTGGCGGATGCTCTCCAACGCGACCTGGTGGCCCATCGGGTACTCCGAGTAGACGGTCGGCACCCCGTTGGCCTCGAGCACGCGAGCGAGCTGACGTACCCGGGCGACGGGCACGAGCGGGTCCTGGTCGCCGTGCTGGATCAGCACCGGGATGTCCGCGGCAGCGTCCCAGTCGACCTCGAACACGTCCAGCCCGGGCAGCGCCGGGCTCATCGCGAGCACGCCGATCGGCCGGGGCCGGTCGCTGGCCCGGAGCGCAAGGGCGATCATCATCCCGGCACCCTGCGAGAACCCCGCCACCAGCGCCTGGGAGCGCTCGAACCCCTGCGCCTCACAGGCCTCGTCGAGCAAGTCGTCCAGCGCGTCGAGCGAGGAAGCGAACGCGGCCGGGTCGAACTCACCCTGCGGACTCCACGAGTACCAGGCGAAGCCGGGCGTGCCCGCCGCGGCCTCCGGACCACGGGGCATGACCGCACAGAGCCTGCCCTCGGGATCGAGGTGCGGGAGCAGCCCGCCGAGGTCGCGCTCGTCAGCGCCGTAGCCGTGGACCAGCAGCAGGAGGCGCTCGGCGGCGTCGCCGCGCACCACGTTCGTCACGAGAGAGGTCATGAACCAAAGCGTACGTCCGACCACCTTCCCGGTTCGCTCCGGCCTCCGCCCCTCGTGTCGCTCCGGCCTACGCTCCGGGCCATGCGACTTGGGATCAACTTCGGCTACCAGGACTGGGGCACCGGCGTCGCGAGCGCGGTGCAGACGGCGAAGGAGGCCGAACGGCTCGGCTACCACTCCGTGTGGACCGCCGAGGCCTACGGCACCGATGCGATCACGCCGCTGACGTGGCTCATGGCCCACACGGAGACCCTGAACTTCGGCTCGGCAATCATGCAGATGCCTGCCCGCACGCCGGCGATGACCGCGATGACCGCGGCCACGCTCGACCTGATGAGCGGCGGGCGGTTCCTGCTCGGTCTCGGGCTCTCCGGCCCACAGGTGGTCGAGGGCTGGCACGGTCAGCCCTACGGCAAGCCGCTCGGCAAGACGCGTGAGTATGTGGACATCGTGCGCACGATCCTCGAGCGGGAGGCACCGCTCGAGCACCACGGCACTCACTACGACATCCCGTACGACGGACCGGACGCGACCGGGCTCGGCAAGCCGCTCAAGATCATCGTGCACCCGCGCCGAGCTGACATCCCGATCTACCTTGCGGCCATCGGGCCGAAGAACGTCGAGCTGTGCGCGGAGATCGCGAACGGCTGGCTCCCCATCTTCTTCTCGCCGACGCGCTTCCGGGACACGTACGGCGCAGCCATCGACGCGGGGTTCGCGAAGGCCGGGGCCGACAAGTCGCTCGCCGACTTCGACGTCGCGCCGACGGTCACCGTCATCGTCGGCGACGACCTCGACACCCTGCGCGGCTTCGCCAAGCCAATGGCCGCGCTCTACATCGGCGGCATGGGCGCGCGCGGCAAGAACTTCTACAACGACCTCGCGTGCCGCTACGGCTTCGATGACGCGGCGAAGAAGATCCAGGATCTCTACCTCGAGGGCAACAAGCGCGACGCGATCGCGGCGGTACCGGACGACCTGGTGGACGAGATCTCGCTCATCGGCCCGAAGGAACGGATCGCCGACCGGCTCGAGGCGTGGAAGGAGAGCGGGATCACCACGCTCATCGTGGGTGCCCAGCAGCCCGAGGCGCTCCGGGTGATGGCCGAGCTCGTCCTGTAACGACGCGCCCATGCGCCTCGCACTGATCTCGGATCTGCACGGCAACGCCGTCGCGCTCGACGCCGTCCTGGCCGACATCCACCGACGGGGCGGGGCCGACCACCACTGGGTCCTCGGCGATCTCGTGGCACTCGGGCCCGACCCGATCGGCGTCCTCGAACGAATCACCGAGCTACGCGGCGTCACCGTGATCAGCGGCAACACCGATCGCTACGTCGTCACCGGCGAGCGGCCGCCGCCTTCGCTCGACGCCGCGGCGGAGGACCCGGGGCTCGTCCCCGTGATCGCGGAGGTCGCGGCGACGTTCGCATGGACCGCGGGCAACGTGCACGCCGCGGGTTGGATGCCGTGGCTCGCGGCACGGCCGACCGAGGTCCGCATGACGCTGCCGGACGGCACGCGCCTCCTCGGGGTTCACGCGTCGCCGGGCTGCGACGACGGGCCCGGGATCAACCCGATCGACACCGACGGCGAGCTGCTCGGGCGCCTGGCCGACGCCGACGCGGATGTGGTGTTCGGGGGTCACACCCACTGGCCGGTCGACCGGATCGCCGGGTCGATGCGGGCGGTCAACCTCGGCAGCGTCAGCAACCCGCTGCCGCCCGATCTCCGCGCGTCCTATGTGATCGTGGAAGCCGACGATTGCGGCCACACGATCCAACACGCGCGGGTCGGATACGACCACATCGCGGTCATCACCGCGCTCGAGGAGCTGAACCATCCCGGGCGCGACTGGTTGATCAAGCACCAGCGCGGCGAGGTACCTCGCCGAGAGGGCGGTACCTAGACGGGCGGTCAGAACATGAAGTTCATGGCGCGTGTGATCGTGAAGCCGAGCGCAGCGTCGCCACTGATCTCGACGGCGCCGGAACCGAGGATCTCCTCGACGTCACCGCGCCCGGCGCCGAGTCGCACGAAGGCTTCACCACTCAACCGGATCCGGACCGTCGGCGCGCCCGGAGCCGCGTCGAGCATCCGGGCGCGGCCGCCGTCCATCCCGAGCGCGATGTCACGGCCGGCGGGACCCACGATCTCGAACACGACGGTCGTCCCATCGGCGGGCTTGACCCGTTTGCCCACGATCATCGGCATGACCACGGCCATGCGCTCGAGCGATGCCCGCGCGACTGCTCCGTTCCAGCCGCCCGGCTTGCCGACCGCCCGGCGCATGTCCTGCTCGTGCATCCACGAGTCGAAGATCCGGAAGCCCAGCAGGTCGCGCACCTCACCCGGACCGACTGGCGTCCAGGATTCGGCGCCGAAGTCCATGTCGGGAGCACGCAGCGCAGCCAGACGCGCACCGGTCACGGTGCGGAACTCTTCGAGCACCGCGTCGCCCGGGCGGTCGCGGTACGCCTCGACCCATACTTCGTTCGATCGTCCGATGTCGTTCTTGACGTGCTCGCCCTCGGGCGGAGTCACCTCCGGCTCCGGGCGCCCCAGGATCACCGACTCGATCCCGATGATGTGCGCGAGGTTGTCCTGCACGTTCCAACCCGGACACTCGGTGGGTGCCTTCCACTCCACCTCCGTCAAGGAGTCGCCCAGCGCGGCAGTGGACGACCAGACCTCCTCGAGCCGATCGACGTGCGCCTCGTCGTCACTGGCTACCGGCATCGGGGACCGCCTCTCTCACCAACCGCGTCGGATCGACCAGTCCATCCTCGCGGATCATCAGTCATCCGGGCGGCGCATGTGACGGCTGAGGTCGCCGAGCAGGTCGGGCAGGATCAAGCGGTCGGTGAACCGCCAGTCACCGTCGACCTGTTCGAACTCGTCGTGGTACTGGCCGGCGAGGATGGGTTGCAGCGGGAGGCCGGGCACCGCCTGCAGCACGGTGAAGTAGCAGCGCGCCGGTCGCGACCGGCGCGTCGGCACAGACCACGGTGACGTTCGAGATGACATGGCGCGTCCGGGGCACTCCGTCGTAGAGGATGACCCCCCGGTAGGCCTCGCGCACCTGCTCCGAGCCGCGCAACACCTCGGCCCGAGCCGAGGTTCGCCACGTGGCGTGTTCGAACAATGCGGCGACCCCGTCGAGATCGCCGGCGTCCAGAAGCTCCGCGTACGAGTGGATGAGCGACCGGATCTCTTCGGCGCCATCCACGCCGGGCAAGGTAGACCTTCGCGAGGCCGCCCTGCATCCAGCCCGGGTGCCCTGGGGTACCGTCGCCGCCCGTATGACCTTGCGCGCGGTGATCTTCGACCTCGGGGGCGTGGTGTTCCCCTCGCCGTTCGACGCCTTCGCGGCCTACGAGCGCGACCACGACCTCCCGGACCGGTTCATCCGTGGCGTCGTCGCGGCGAGCGCCGACCACGGCGCGTGGGCCCGTCTCGAGCGCAGCGAGCTGACCTTCGACGAGTTCGCGGTCGAGTTCAGCGAGGAGTGCGCGCATGCGGGAGGCGCAGTCGACGCGGCGGACCTCATGCGCGCGATCGGCCAGGGCTTCGAGCCGCGACCCGCGATGGTCCAGGCGATCACCGCGATCCGGGACCGCGGTCTCAAGGTTGGCGCGCTCACGAACAACTGGGCCGCGAGCAGCGAAGACCGGGGTGCCACACCCAACGCGCTCGGTCACATGGGCAAGTTCGACGTCGTGGTCGAGTCGGCGGTGGAAGGGCTACGAAAGCCCGATCCGCGCATCTACGAGCTGGCGTGCGCGCGGCTCGAGATCGCACCGGACGAAGCGGTGTTCCTCGACGATCTCGGCGTCAACCTCAAGCCCGCCCGCGCCCTCGGGATGACCACGATCAAGGTGAGCGACCCGACGACCGCGCTCACGGAGCTGACCGCCGTCCTCGGCTTCCCGCTCGACGGCGCCTGATGGAGCTCGTGCTCGTACGCCACGCGGAGCCGGTGCGGATCGCGCCGGGCGAGTCCGGCGGTGCGCCTGCGGATCCGGAGCTGACCGCCCAGGGCCGTGCGCAGGCCGAGCGGCTCGCGCGCTGGCTGGCGATCGAGCCGGTCCACCACATCGTCAGCAGCCCGAAGCGCCGCGCGGTGGAGACCGCGACGCCTCTCGCCACCGCGGTCGGGCTCGGCATCGAGATCATCGACGGGTTGGTCGAATGGGACGCGGACGCGGACCACTACATCCCGATGGAGGAGCTGCGCGAGTCGAAGGACGACCAGTGGCGGGCGATGGTCGAGGGCCGGTGGGAGGACTACGGCGGCGAGCGCCCCGAGCAGTTCCGCTCGAGGATCATCCCCGTGCTCGACGCGGTGATCGATGCTCATCCAGGCGAGACCGTCGTGGTGGTGTGTCACGGCGGAGTGATCAATGTCCACCTCGCTGCGCTCCTCGGGCTCGCACAACATCTCTGGTTCGACCCCGGGTACACCTCCGTGAGCCGCGTGCGCGCGGCACGGAGTGGCGAGCGATCGCTCGCGTCCCTGAACGAGACCGCGCACTTGTACGCGACCCGGGAGGCCATCGCATGAACGTCGACGTCAGCTCCGACGGGCCCGTGCGGATCATCACCATCAACCGGCCAGAGGCCCGCAATGCGGTCGACGGACCGACGGCCGCCGCGCTGGCCAACGCCTTCCGCGACTTCGATGCCGACGACCGCCTCTCGGTCGGGGTGCTCACCGGGGCGGGCGGGACGTTCTGCGCGGGCGCGGACCTCAAGTCCTTCGGCACCGAGCGCGCCAACTCGGTCGACGACGACGGCGACGGTCCCATGGGCCCGAGCCGGATGATGCTCTCGAAGCCGGTGCTCGCCGCGGTCGAGGGGTTCGCGGTCGCCGGCGGGCTGGAGCTCGCGATCTGGTGCGACCTGCGCATCGCGGCGCGCGACGCAGTGTTCGGTGTCTTCTGTCGGCGCTGGGGAGTGCCGCTCATCGACGGTGGAACGGTCCGGCTGCCCCGGCTGATCGGTCACTCCCACGCGCTGGACCTCATCCTCACGGGGCGGGGCGTGGAGGGCGAGGAAGCGCTCCGCATGGGCCTGGCGAACCGCCTTACCGAGCCGGGCGAGGCGCTGGGCCGAGGCGGTCGCCCTCGCCCACGAGCTCGCCGTGCTCCCGCAGACCTGCATGCGCATGGACCGCCGGTCCTCGTACGAGCAGTGGGATCTGCCGCTCGATGCCGCGATCGACAACGAGCTCGCCCGGGGCCGAATCTCGATGCGCGCCCCCGACCAGGCGGTCGGCCGCTTCGTCGCCGGGGAGGGACGCCACGGCGCTGGTCGCTCCTAGACTTGCGGCTGCACTTCCCCCCACAGATCGCGCTTCCCCCGGCGAGGAGACGTCCATGCCCCCGGCTGACACCGGCAAGTCCCGAACCGTCGGCGACATCATGAGCACCCCGGTCATCGTCGCGAGCCCCGACGACAAGGTCGCAGAGGCCGCGTCCACGATGCGCGAGCAACGCGTCGGCTCCGTTGTCGTCGTCGACAACGGCCGCCCGGTCGGCATCCTGACCGAGCGCGACCTCGTACGGATCGCCGCGGCAGGGGCGGACACCGGCACCGTGACCGTGCGCGACTGGATGACCGGGAACCCGGACTCCGTCGCCCCCGAGCTCGACGCCACGGAGGCGTTCGCCAGCCTCTCCCAGCACGGCTACCGGCACATCCCTGTCGTCGACCGGGACCAGGTCGTCGGCATCGTGTCCATGCGTGACCTCATGAAGATCGCGCAGATCCAGCCGGCCGAGAACCTCGCGCACGAGATCCCGCGCGGGCTCGAGGGCGTCGTCGTCGCGGACACGGAGATCGGCGACGTCCGCGGCCTCGAGGGCTTCTACCACTACCGCCAGTACAGCGCCGTCGACCTCGCGCAGCGGCGATCGCTCGAGGATGTCTGGCACCTGATGTTCGAGGGCGAGCTGCCCACGAAGGCGCAGGCCGAGGCGTTCCGGCTGCGCGTCGCGCCGCTGCGGGAGGTCCCCGCGGAGGTCAAGCGCGCGCTTCCCGAGGTGGCACGGCTCGGGCGGGACGCGCCGCCGCTCGACATGCTCCGCAGCACCGTGTCGCTGCTCGGCGCGAACCTCGGCTTCAAGCCGTCGCTCGACATCGCCGGCGCGGAGCTGCGGACCCAGGCGCTGCAAATCTGCGCGGTCGTCCCGAGCCTGCTCACCTCGATCTACCGGCTCCAACACGACCTCGAGCCGATCGACCCGGACCCCGAGCTCGCGTACGCCGCCAACTACCTGTACATGCTCAGTGGAACCGTGCCACCGCCTGAGCACGCACGGGCCGTCGAGCAATATCTGATCTCGACGATCGACCACGGCTTCAACGCATCGACGTTCACCGCACGCGTGATCACGTCGACGGGTGCCGACCTCGCGGCCGCGGTGACCGGCGCGATCGGCGCGCTGTCCGGGCCGCTGCACGGCGGCGCGCCGAGCCGCGCGCTCGACATGCTCGACGCGATCGGCACGATCGACAACGCGGAGCCGTGGCTGCGCGACGCAGTCGAGCGGGGTGACCGGCTGATGGGCTTCGGCCACCGGGTCTACAAGACCGACGACCCGCGCTCGGTCATGTTGCGGGGGGTCGCCGAGCAGCTCGGAGGCGACAAGATCGAGCTGGCCAAGCAGATCGAGGCCAAAGCGATCGAGGTGCTCGCCGAGCTGAAGCCGGGCCGGAAGCTCTACACGAACGTCGAGTTCTACGCCGGCATCGTGATGGACCGAGCCGGGCTGCCCCGCGAGATGTTCACGCCGACGTTCGCGTCGAGCCGGGTGATCGGTTGGTGCGCCCACATCCTCGAGCAAGCGGCCGACAACCGGCTGATCCGCCCGAGCGCTCGCTACGTCGGCCCCCCGCCGCCCCAGCCCGTTCCCGACGCCGAGTAGTCCGACGAGGAGTCGGCCGGGACGGGGCTAACCCTCGGCCGGGATGGACTGCAGCACCCAGATCGGCAGGGTGCGGCGGTGCTCGTTCGCGACGTACAGCCGGATCTCGACCGACCCGAACTTCTCGACCGGCACGTTGCGCAGGTCGAAGGTGATCGGGACGTTCAGGTTCTCGTTGATCATCAGCTGCGTCGCGCCGAGCTGGATCTCACCGGCGATCTCGGCGAGCTGCTGACCGTCCTCGTCGACGACGACGACCTGGAGCTGGTGGATCTGCTCGGCCTCGAGGCGATCGAGCTCGAGCACCGTCGCGAGGTACACGCCGAGCGGCGCCGGGAGCTGATCCCGATAGCAGCGGGTCACCCCGCCCGAGGCGACGAAGAGCAAGCCCTCGCGGACCTGGGCGAAATCGGCGAGCATCGCAGTCGTGATGTCCATCAGCCGCGCAGGTTAGCGGGTGTGAAGCGTCAGGCCACGCGGCCCGGCCGTAGCGGCGAACCCGGTCGCCGGTGGTATCGCGGCCGTGGTTGGTTGTCGACGTCGTGTCCGTCGCCGAGTCGTCGTGCGTGCACTGAGCAGTGACTGTCGCGAACCGTCACGTCGTCGTTCACCGCCATGCCGGTGTGGCCAGCTTCTTGTCGAACGTGGTCGCACGATCCGCCGGTGCGGCTCCGGCCGGGCCCGCGCGGCGCGGGTCGTTCGGGCCGGCGTGCGACGATGGGGCATGGCGAAGGATCCGTCAGGCGAGGGACGCCTGGAGCCGGTTCGGACCGACCGCGGCGCTCCGGGGCGGACAGGCCCGGGCCCGCAAGCTGGGCGCACGGCGCCCGCAGCCGGGGCGTCGACGGCCTCGAATGGAGCCTCGACCGGATCTTCGACGAGCCGTTCGATGTCCCGGACGCGACACCGCGCTCCGGTTGCTCTCCGGTGAGCGCGCCCGCCGACCGGCGCCCTGGCGCGGTACCTCGAGGGCCAGGCCCTGGTGCGCATCACGGCGCAGGTGGCGAAGGTCGGCGAGCCGTTCCCGGGCGGCGCGGGCCGCCGCCGGCATCGCGGCGTTTCCGGCGGCGATGGCCGAGACCGGCGCCGGCACCGCCGCAGCCGCGAGCTCGGGTGGTGCGGCGATGAGCACCGCGACGTCGATGGGCGCCGCCGCGCTCGCGGCCGCGGCCGTCGCTGCGACGACCCGGACGACCCGGACGGTGCGCCGGGGTCTCAACGACCTGCGGGTGCTCGCGTCGTTCCTCGCGTCGCGCGGCGTGCGACCAGCGCGTCAGCCTCGACAAGTCGAGGCTGCGCGCCGTGACCATCGCGATCTACATCGATCCGCGCCGCGCGCGCCGACCTGCGCTTCTCCGGCTCCCGTGGCGCGGCCGCGGTGCTCGGACGTTGGAGCCGCGACGCAACCTCGAACCCGAGCGAGGCGCGACGACGCGACCTCACCGCCGCGTGGGTGGACGCGATCGATCGGCTCGACCTCGCGACTGTCGCCGAACGAGCGGTAGCGCGGGTCGACCGGTTGCAGCTAGGGCTTCGTCGTCGTGGTTGTCGGAGCCAGGGTCGTCGACGTCGTCGGCTTGGTCGTCGTGGTCGTGGTCGTCGGCGGCTGAACCGACCCCTGACCGTCCTTGACCTGCCATCGTCCGAACTGGCGGCGCCACCGTGACCTTTGCCGCCGCCATCAGCTTGACCAGCGCCTTGCGGCCCGCCGGTCCCTGCTCGATGAGGTCGGTGCGAATCTCGGACTTCACCGAGTCGAACGGCAACGCCTCGCCGACGTCCTGCGACCTTGATGATGTGCCATCCGTACTGCGTCTGCACCGGGGCGGAGACCGTACCGACGGGCGTCGCCGCCGCCGCGGCCGCGAACGTCGCGTCGATCTGCTGCCCGTCGATGCATCCGAGCGCGCCGCCGCGTTGTGCGGACTGCGTGTCGGTGGAGTCCTTGGCGCGCAACCTGCCCGAAGTCCGTTCCGCGCGGCGAGCTCGGCTTCCGCAGCCTGCGCGGAGGCTTCGCTCGTCACGAGGATGTGCGAGACGTAGTGACGCGACGGGCAGTTGCGGACTGAGCGATTCGTCGTAAGCCGTGCGCACCGTCGGCGTCGGTCGGCGGCTTCGTGTGCGTGCGCACGTACGCGGGGACGTTCGCGTAGCGGTGCGAGCGCCTCGTCCGGAACGACTTCGGGAACGCCGCGAACGCATCAGCGGTGCCGAAGAACCCCGTCCGCCCAGTTCTTCGCCTCGGCCTTGTCCGCCTTCGTGATCTTCGTGCCCGCCTTCTCCACGGCCTGCTGCGCGACCTCCGTCTCGACGAGCGCCGTGAGCCACGACGCGGTGACGGACGGGTCGAGCTTGCCGTTCTTGACCGCCTGGGCCTTGATGACCTTGTTCTTCGCGATCGCCGCGAGCTGCGCTTTCACCGTCGACTCGCTGACGACGGTTGGACCCCACCGTGACCGCAGCCGGAGAGTCCGAGCCGCAGGCGGCGAGCACGATGGCGAGCACGCTCAGCGCGGCGAGCGGTCGCCAGGCGCGCCGGATGCGCGGGCGCCGGCGAGGCGCGGCGGCGCGGGGAAGCTGTGGGAGGGTCTCGGGCATGGCCATCCAGTCAAGCGCGGATACGCTCAGTCGAACGGCCATCTCGCGCAAGAAGTTCCTGAGATCGGAGGTCGGATGACGGATCGACGGGTGCTGTACGCCACCGCGGTGTACGACCACGAGGAGATCGAGGCCGTCCTCGGCGTCCTGAACGACGGGGCGGGCACGCTCCGCATCGGCCGGAACGTGGCCGAGATGGAGCGGCGGGTCGCCGGGCTGTTCGGCAAGGCCTGGGGCGTGATGTGCAATTCCGGGTCATCCGCCCTGTACCTCGCGGTCGAGCTCCTGGACCTTCCGGCGGGCTCCGAGGTCATCACCTCGCCGCTGACGTTCTCCACCGATCTCGCGCCGCTGATCCGCGCCGGGCTCGTCCCGGTGTTCGTCGACGTCGAGCCGGACACCTTCAACGTCGACGTCGACGCGATCGAGGCGATGATCGGGCCGGAGACGAAGGCGATCCTGATGCCCAACCTGGCCGGGAACACGCCGGACTGGGATGGCATCCGCGCGATAGCGGACCGGCATGGGCTGGCCGTGATCGAGGACTCGTGCGACGCGCTCGGCGCGCGGCTCCGAGGCACACCGACGGGCGCCCGCTCCGACATCTCGGTGACCAGCTTCGCCCTCTCGCACATCATCACGTGCGCCGGCAACGGCGGCATGGTGCTGCTCGACGACGAGGCTCAGCGCGATCGTTGCCTTTCGCTGCGGCGCTGGGGTCGCCGTTCCGAGCCGCAGCTCTTCGGCTCGCGCCGCGGTGAGCGCAACTTCTGGGAAGACCTCGACGGTCTCCGCTACGACAGCCTCTTCATCTTCGACGACGTCGCGTGGAACTTCGAGCCGTCCGAGATCGGCGCCGCATTCGGGCTCCGACAGCTCGACAAGCTTCCGACCAACTACGCCCGCCGACAGCGGAACTTCATGCTCTACAACGATTTCCTCGCGCACATCGCGACGCGTTCCTCGCGCCGCGCCAGCTCGCCGGGCCTCGACACGGCGTGGCTGTCCTACGTCTTCCTGATCCAGCCGGACGCAGGATTTGCCCGAAGCGACCTCCAGCAGTTCCTCGAGCCGCGCGGCATCGACACGCGCACGGTGTGGACCGGCAACGCGACCCGGCAACCGATGATGCGCGGCGTGCCGAGCCGCCAGCCGGACGCGGGCCTGCCCAACGCGGACGCGGTCATGGAGCGGGGCATGTTGGTGCCGATGGGCCACGGATTGTCGGACGACGACGTCGCGTACGTGTGTGACGGCATCGCGGCGTTCCTGCGCGAGCGGCGCTCGCATCGCTGACGGGTGGACTCCTGGTGCTCGGCCACCGCGGTCACGCCGGAAAACCCACGTCGGGGAGAGCCCGCTTCGGGTGAGATGGAGCGATGCAACCGATCTTGCACCTCTCGTTGCCGGTCACGGACCTCGATTCCAGCCGGGCGTTCTACGTCGACACGTTGGGCTGCCCGCTCGCGCGGGAACGCGAGCGGTTCATCGACGTCTGGTTCTACGGGCTGCAGCTCACGCTGCACGAGCATCCCGACCAGGTGTTGACCCCCGAGCTGCAGGGCGTGCGGCACTTCGGCGTCACGCTCGACGGCGACGAGCTGACCGTGCTGCTCGCCCGACTCGAGGCGCGCGACGTCGAGTGGCTGAGCCGCGTCCACACGGACGACCCCGGGACGGCCCAGGAGCAGACGAAGGCCAAGATCGTCGACCCGAGCGGCAACGTGATCGAGCTGAAGACCTACGTCGATCCCGCCGCCGCGTTCACGCTCCCTTCGTGATGCTTCGGGCTCGGCTCAACCCTTGACGTAGGAGAGCTTCTCGGCGACCAGGCCGTCACGGATCGCGAAGAGATCGATCCCGCGGACGTGGCCGTCGGCCCAGCGGTACGTCCAGCGTTGGGACGCCCGATCACCCTGGACGACCAGCTCTTCGACCTCGAAGTGCGCAGCCGCATCCTCGAAGATCGGCGCCCAGGCGGCGCGCACCGCCTCCTGCCCGGCCGAACGCCGACCGTCGGGGGCCGGTCCGGTGCTCTCGAACACGCAGTCCGGCGTCGTCATCCCCATCGCACGTTCGAGGTCGTGATCGTTCCAAGCCTGCCCGAATGCCTCGAGCAGGGCACGGGCTGCGGACTCGTCCATCGGAAGCCTCCCGGTTCGCCGATCGCCATCTGCCGACCGACCAGGCCTACTACGCGGTCGGTACCTGGTACGTGGCGGGCAGGCTGATCGACTTGCTCTGGAGGTACGCGTCGAGCCCTTCGGGGCCGAGCTCCCGGCCGAGACCGGACTCCTTGTAGCCGCCGAACGGGCAGCCGAACTCGATCATGAACCCGTTGACGGTGTACGTGCCGGTGCGCACCTCCCGCGCGATGTCGATGCCGTGGTCCACATCGGCGGTCCAGACCGTGCCGGAGAGGCCGTAGTGCGAGTCGTTCGCAATCCGCAGCGCGTCGGCCTCGTCCTCGTACGGAAGCACACCGATCACCGGCCCGAAGATCTCCTCCTGCATGATCCGCATGCTGTTGTCGACGCCGACGAAGACGGTCGGCTGCACGAACCAGCCCCGATCGAAGCCGGGCCGTCCGCCGCCGGTCGCGATCTTCGCGCCCTCTTCCTGACCGAGCTTCAGGTAGCCCTCGACCCGGTCGCGCTGGCGCTGCGCGACGAGTGGCCCGATCTCGGTCGCGGGGTCCAACGGGTCGCCGACCTTCAACGCCTCAACCGCGGCAACCAGACGGTCGGTCACCTCGTCCTGACGGCCGCGCGGCGCGAGGATTCGCGTCTGCGCAACACACGCCTGACCGTTGTTCAGCATCGACGCCATGATGAGACCCGGGATCGTCTCGTCCAGGTCCGCGTCCTCGCAGATGATCGCGGCCGACTTCCCGCCGAGCTCCAGAGTGACGCGCTTCAGCTGCTCACCACAAAGCGCCGCGATGCGCTTCCCCGCAACGCTGCTCCCGGTGAACGCGATCTTGTCGACGCCGGCGTGCGTGACGAGGTGCTCGCCGACTTCCCGGCCCGCGGGCACGATGTTGAGCACGCCCGCCGGCACACCCGCTTCGTGCGCGGCGTCGGCGAGGAGCATCGCGTCCAGCGGCGTCTCGGGCGCGGGCTTCAGCACCACGGTGCAGCCCGCCGCGAATGCAGGGCCGAGCTTGATCAGCGTCACGAACAGCGGAACGTTCCACGGCACGATCGCGCCCACGACGCCGATCGGCTCCCGGCGCACGAGCGCCGGGCCCATGAGCCCCTGGCGGTACTCCTCGGCGACGAAGTCGCGCGCGAGGCCGGTGTAGTAATCGAGGATCATCGTGGACGAGAAGACCTGGCCCATCGTCGACCACGAGATCGGCGTGCCCATCTCCTCGGTGATCGTGCGGGCGAAGGTCTCGTGGCGTTCCTGGATGAGCGCGGAGAGCCGGGCCATGATCTCGGCCCGCTCGGCGGGGGTCATCTTCGGCCATGGACCGAGGTCGAACGCCTGCCGGGCCGCGGCAACCGCGCGGTCGACGTCCGCCGTCCTTCCTTCGGGGACCCGTCCCACCCGCTCCTCAGTCGAGGGTGAGACGACCTCAATCGTGTCGGTGCCGCTCGGCACGACCCAGCCGCCGTCGATGTAGAGCCGGTCGTAGTCCATCATCGCCAGCACCTCGTGTTCGTTCCCTCAGAGCACGCCGCGAATCAGGTCTCGGTGGCTCTTCCGGCCAGTCGTCACGGTGAGGGTAGCCGCGCCAGAAATTCCGATCACCGGCCGCGAGCTTCTCGCGTTGGCCGCCGGCGCGGCGACGTGCGGCGCCGATCACGACTCCGCCGGTCACGTCGCGTAGACCGTGATCTCGGTGGCCTTGACCGCGGTCCAGATCTCCATTCCTTCACCGATGCCGAGCTCGCGCAATGCGTCGGGCGTGATCTCGGCGATCAGCGGCACCGGTCCGCCGATCCGCACGCGGCGCGATCCCCGAGGAGCTCCACGTTCTCGACGGTGCCACGTGAGACGTTGCGCGGGCTTCCGGCGGGGCGCTCGCGATGCAGCGACACCGCGCGCGGGTGGATGACCGCGAGCACCGATCCGGTCCCCGCGCCGGGTACGACGACGGTGCCGCCCGTCGGCAGGTCGACGTGGTCGCCGGCACCGGTGCCGCGCAGCAGGTTCACGCCGACGAGCTCGGCGACGTAGCTGGATCGCGGCCGAGCCGAGACGTCGTTGAAGGTTCCGGTCTGCACGACCTGACCCGCCTCCAGGATCACCAGTCGATCGGCCAGCGCGGCCGCGTCGAGCGGGTCATGGGTGACCAGCAGTCGGACGCCGGGGAACGACGCGAGCTGCGCCCGGAGCTCCCGGCGCACGACCCCTCGCGCACCCTGGTCGAGCGCGGCCAACGGCTCATCCAGCAGAACCAGCCGCGGCTCCGGGGCGAGCGCGCGCGCCAGTGCGACCCGCTGCGCCTGACCGCCCGAGAGCTCGCGAGGCTTGCTCGGGCCGAGACCGGCGAGCCCGAGCCGCTCCAGAGATGCCACCGCAGCGTGACGCGCGGCGCGCCGGTTCACGCCGCGGCTCCGCAGCCCGAACGCGACGTTCTCGACCACCGAGAGGTGTGGGAAGAGCAGGTAGTCCTGGAACACGACGCCGACGGGCCGGCGCTCGGGCGGCACGAAGATCGTCGCTCCGTCGTCGAGCACCACGTCGTCGAGCTCGATCCGGCCCCCGCCGACCGGGATCAGACCGGCGAGGGCACGGAGCAACGTTGTCTTGCCCGCGCCGTTCGGGCCGAGGATCGCGACGGTCTCGCCCTCGGTTGCTCGCAACGCCGCGTCGAGCGCGAGTGTGCCGAGCTTGATGGAGACACGCGCGTCGAGGCTCATCCGACCCCGAGCCAGCGGTCGCGCAGCAACGCGAGCACCGCCACACAGACGGCGAGCAGGACGACGCTCAAGGCGACGGCCACCTCCGGCTTGGATTCGAGCAGGAGGTAGACCGCGAGGGGCGTCGTGCGAGTGCGGCCCTGGATGTTGCCGGCGAACGTGATGGTCGCGCCGAACTCGCCGAGCGCTCGCGCCCACGCGAGTGCGGCGCCGGCCAGCAGTCCGGGGAGGATGAGCGGGAGCGTGACGCGGCGGGCCACCGTCAGACGCCGGGCGCCGAGGGTCGCCGCAGCGTCTTCGTAGCGCTGGTCCATCGTACGGAGCGCCGCCTCGACGGTGATGACCAGGAACGGCATTGCCACGAACGTCTCGGCCATGACGACGCCCGCGGTCGAGAACGTCAGCTGCACGTTGAACCAGTCGTACAGGTACTGGCCGACGAGTCCATCGCGACCGAACGCGGAGAACAGCCCGACACCACCGACGACCGGCGGCACGACCAACGGGATGAGCACCAGCGCCCGGACGAGCGCGCGCCCCGGGAACTCGACCCGGGCGAGCACGTACGCGAGCGGAACGCCGAAGATGACCGAGAGCGCGGTCGCCCAGAGCGAGCAGATCACGGAGAGCTTCAGCGCGGAAGTGGCTTCGGGATCAGTGAGGTCGCTCCGGAGGTGACCCCACGGAACCTGTTGGATCAGCCCGATGAGCGGGAGCACGATGAACGCGAACCCGACGAGGGCGACCAGCACCGCAATCCATGGCACCCGCCGCCCCCGCCGGCTCACGACGGTGGGAGGAAGCCGAACGACTCAAGCGTCGCCTGCGCCCTCGACGACATCACGTAGTCGATCCACGCCTGCGAGGTCGCCGGGTTCGCGCTCCCCTTGACGGTCGCGATCGGGTAGGAGGCAATCGCGTTCTGCGCGTCCGGGATCGTGACCTGCTGGACCGAGCCGCCTGCGCTCTTGGCGTCGGTCACGTACACGATCGCCGCGTCGGCGTCGCCCGTGGCCACGGCCGCGAGCGTCCCCTTGACGTCCGCGCCCCGCGTGACCCGGTTCTCCGGAATGGTCACGCCTGCAGTCCGCAGGATCTGGGCCGCGTACCTTCCGCACGGAACCGTCAACCCGCACAGCGAGACGACGTCGGCCTTGGTGAGGTCGGCCAGGGTCCTGATGTGCTTCGGGTTCCCCGGCTTGGTCACGATCTCGAGCTTGTTCGTGGCGAAGACCGTCCGTGTCCCCTCGATCAGACCGGCCGTGACGAGCTTGTTCATGGTGTCTTCGTCCGCGGACGCGAAGGTGTCGACGCCGGCGCCGGAGCTCTGTTGGATCTGGATCTCGAGCGTGCCCGAGGAACCGAAGTTGAACGTCGCTCCCGCCTTCGGGTTGGCCGACTCGAAGTCGGTGCCCAGCTTCGTGAACGCCTCGGTCAACGACGCGGCCGCGGAGACCGTGATGGTTCCGGAGACCTTCGAGGCAAGCGCATTGGTCGACGTCGTCTTGTCAGCGCCGGGCTTCGAGCCGCTGCTGCATCCGGCCGCGACGAGCCCCACGATCACGACGCCGAGCAGCCGGAGCCTTGTGGACGTGCGCACGGGTTGCCTTCCTTCCCGCCGCGGTCAGCTGACCGGCGGAACCTCGATGATCACGTTGGTCGCCTTCACCACGGCGACCGCGAGGTCGCCCACCTGGATCTCGAGATCGTCGGCGCCCTCGCGCGTGATGAGGGAGACGACGCGGTGCGGCCCGGCCTGCACCTCGACGACGGCCGTGAGCTTGTCCCGCTCGATGCGCGTCACGACCCCGACGAACCGGTTCCGGGCCGACTGGACCACCACGTCGGACTCGGAGGGCTTCGCGTGCTCGGTCAGGAACCGCGCGAGGTCCTTGCCGTCGATGAGCCGGTGCCCACCCTCCGTCTTCGTGGTCTCGAGCCGGCCCTCGTCCGCCCACCGGCGCACGGTGTCGACGCTGACGCCGAGCAGCTCTGCAGCTTGGTTCGGACGAAACGACGGCATGCCCCGAATGTATCGGCTTCTTGACCGCACATACGAGAAAAATTTGGAGAAAAGCAAGCAGATGCGAGGACGCTCTGGAACTTGTCGGCGGGCGCGCGATATTCGCGAATAGGTCGCTTTCGCGTTAGGGTGTTCGTTGATTCCAGGTCACGGCGTCCAGACCCCGCTTCGAGACCCTCAGATATGTCAGCAGGAGGCATCTGATGGTCCCTCACTACGAGTTGCGGTGCCCGTTGCACGGCCGGATCCAGGATCTTCCCGCCAATGTGCGAGCCGCGGATCAATCCGAACGGTGCCCGGTCACCCGAGCGGAAGTCCGTTGCGAGCAGCCGCTCTTCGTCTCCGAGGCGATGAGCGACCAGATCCTCCGCCGCGTGTAGCCCGTTCGCGGAGTCTTCAGGCATCCCGGAAGCTCACCGGTTGGCCGGGCGTCAGGCGACGAAGCGGCGGGGCTACCGGGCGCCGGGCCGGGCGGTAGCGTCGGGTCGTGACGATCAAACGCCCGCAGCAGGGACCGCTCGAGTGGCGGTGCCGTCAACACGGCGTCATCGAGGCCGCCAACAACGACGAGCCGTACGTCCCGCGACTCTGTCCGGTGCCCGACGCGAACGGTCGACCGTGCTCGCTGCCGCTCTACCTGGCCCAGGCGCGACCCGAGCACGACTGAGCCGCTGCGTCTTCAGGCGGCTCTCAGGTCGGGGCGGTACGGTGGTCCTCGGCCGGTCGTCCTGGGCCCTCGGGCGAGGGGCGACGCCGCGTCTTTGAGGCCCCGACTCCACCCTGCCCGGAGTTGGGGCCTCGACGCGTCTACTTGCGCTTGCCGCTGTTCTTGCGGGCCCGGCTGCGCTGCTTCTTGCCGGCCGGACCCTCCGGACTCCCCGCAGGAGTGTTGCTGTCGCCCTTCTTCTTCGGTTTCGCCATGTTGGCGAGCCTACGTGCCCGTTCGCACGCTCAGCGCCCGAGCGACCAGATCACGAACGCGAGTGGCGCCAGCACGAGGAGGGGGACGAGGACGGCGACCAATCCGATGCGGACCGGTCGCGGCAACGGACCGAGCAGCCGGGCCGCGAGCGTCGGGACGACCGCCCCTGCTTGCTCCGCGGTGACCGCGGTCGGTTCGTCGCGCTCGGGTGCCGGCACAAACCCGAGGCTACCGAGCCTGCCCGCGCTGGAACATGCGGTGGCAGCATGGGGTTGCAGCATCGGTCCGGCGCGTTCCGTCGTCGGCCTCACCGTCAAGCGGGGCACAACCATGGGCACGACGATCGACATCCGCAGGGCCGCCGACCGGTTCCACACCCAGATCGACTGGCTCGACTCCTGGCACTCGTTCAGCTTCGGCAACCACTACGAGCCGAAGAACGTGAGCCATGGTCTGCTGCTGGTGCACAACGACGACCGGGTGACCGCAGGAAGCGGGTTCGGCCGGCACGCGCACCGCGACATGGAGATCGTCACCTGGGTGCTCGAGGGTGAGCTGCGCCACCAGGACTCGCAGGGCAGCGACGCGGTCATCTACCCCGGCCTCGCGCAGCGCATGAGCGCGGGCAGCGGGATCACCCACTCCGAGTTCAACGCGAGCAAGCACGAGGCCGTGCACTTCCTCCAGATGTGGGTGCTGCCGGACGTCGAGGACGCGGTTCCGGGCTATCAGGAAGAGGACGTGCAGCAGGAGCTCGCGACCGGGGCGCTGGTGAAGGTGGCGGGCGGCCACGGTGACGCCGCGCTCCACCTGCACCAGGCGAACGCGGACCTCTGGATCGCGCGGGCCCACCCGAGCTCCACCTTGACCATCCCGGACGTGGGCCACGTGCACGTGTTCGTCGCTTCGGGCGACGCGTCCCTCGACGGCACCGAGGCGCTCGCGACGGGTGATGCGGCCCGCCTCACCGAAGCGGGCACGCGGCAGCTGACCGTCGGACCGGACGGCGCCGAAGTCGTCATCTGGGCGACCGCCTGACGAGCGGTCCCACGCTCGCCACACCGGCCCGGCTGACCGACTCGACCACCTCGCGCACAGAAGGGGAACGATGACCGACGACCAGGACATCATCAGCACCATCGACCAGCTCGTCGACGAGGAGCACGCGCTCGAGCAACGCCACGCCGGCGACTCGGAACCGCTCTCGGACGAGGAGAAGGCGCGGCTGCGCGCGCTCGAGGTGCACCTCGACCAGCTGTGGGACCTGCTGCGGCAGCGGCGGGCCCGGCGCAACGCCGGCCTCGACCCCGATGGCGCCTCCGAGCGCGACCCGTCGATCGTCGAGCGTTACCGCCAGTAGCGGGGCTCCTCGTCAGGGGTGTGAGGGCGCAGGCGGCGCGCCGTCGAGCTCGAAGAACAGCTCGTCGGGATAGCACCACCACCAGTCCTCGCCCGGCTCGTAGGAGCGGATGAGCGGGTGCTCGATCGCGTGGTAGTGCGCGGTCGCGTGACGGTTGGGCGAGTTGTCGCAGCACCCGACGTGGCCGCAGGCCATGCACATGCGCAGGTGGACCCACCGGCCGCCGATCTTCAGGCAATCCTCGCAACCGGTGCTCGACGGGGTGACGTCGGCAACGGTGTCGAGGTGCGTGCACACGTCCGCCATCTTCGATTCCTCCCGTCGCGTCGTGGCCGAAGATCGACCGCGACGACAGCCTAAGGAATCGGGTGCTCGTCCAACACCCCCGCATGGGCGGCGGGCGCGGTCACACCGGGGATCGACGGATACCGGACGGTGCCGAAGAATGGCGCAACGGCCGGGCGGGTGCGGCTCCTATCGAGTACGGCGGAGCTGCTGGAGCGCGGCGCGGTCGCCCGGGCCGTCGCGAGCAACGAGTCGCTGCGCCACCGCGTCCCGGTGGGTCTGGTCCACGTTCCCGCCGTACTTGTACTTCGCGCGCACGTGCTCGATCCTGAGGCGGATGCCGTGGATCTGCTGCAGCCGCGCCCGGTGCTCGGTCGGTGCGACGTACTCACCGTCGGGGTCGATGACCGCGATCTGCGTCGAGAGCACGGCGGCGACACCGTCGGCCTCCGTCTCTATCCGGCACTCCCCGTCGACCTGCACCGCCGCGTAGTACGTCGTCGGAATCCCCACAGCGGGGTCTTCATCGCCGATCGCCTTCCACGCGCCCGGGATGAACGCCCAGTCGCCGGCCACGCTCAACACCGCACGTGGGTTCTCCGCGAGCGCGTCGAACACCGGGTTCGTCGTCGCGAGATGGAAGATGATCTCGGCATCGCTCAGCACGAACTGCGTCGGCACCACCACCGGCACCGGCCGGCCCGAGCCCGCCGCGACAAAGTGACCGAAGCCCTGCGCGGCAAGGAAGGCGCGCCACCGTTGCGGGTCGTCGTCGCGGTCCTGGTCGCGGATGAGCACGTCGAAGTTGCTACCAGTCGACGCCCGCAGCGTCCACCGACATTCGAGCCGCCGGTCAGCTCACGCCGGAGCCACCGGATGCACGGACGGGGGCCGCGCGAGATGCACGCGGGCATGCGCGATCGCCGCATCGAGGTGGTCGAAGACGTGGTTCTCGTGTGCGAGCCGATCGAGCGCCCCGACCACGCTCAGCACGCGCAGGTGCTCCGGTCGTCGGGCCCTTGAGGAGCACCGTGATGCCGCGGCCCTCGAGCTCCGCCACGATCTCCCCGAGCGCCTGGGCGCCTGTCGCGTCGAGCACCTGGAGCTGTGGGAGCCGCAGGATCACCACCCGGACATCGCCGATCGCCGTGAGCTCGGTCAGGAATCGCTGCGCCACTCCGAAGAAGAGAGCGCCGTCGAGCCGATAGGTGACGATGTGATCGTGAAGGAGCTCCGCCTCGATCGTCGCATCGACCTCGACGACGGTCAGCGGCTCCTCGGCGGCAGAAGCGGCACCGCGAGACCGCGCGCAGCGCGAGCACCGCGGCGACCGCGACGCCGATCTCGATCGCTCGGATGAGATCGAACGCGACCGTCGCCGTTGCTGTCAGCACGAGCACGAGGGCATCGGAGCGGGTCGAGCGCAGGACAGCCCGCACGTTGTGCACCTCGACCATGCGCACTGCGGTCACCATCAGCACGCCGGCCAGCACCGCCAGCGGGATGCGGGCGACCAGCGGCCCCGCGAACAGCACCACCAGCACGAGAAACAAGCTGTGCACGACGGCCGAGACCCGAGTGCGCGCCCCGGCCCGCACGTTGACGGCGGTGCGGGCGATCGCACCCGTGGCCGGCATGCCGCCGAACAGTGGCGCCACGAGGTTGGCGAGCCCCTGGCCGAAGAGCTCGCGGTCGGGGTCGTGCCGGACGGTGTCGGCCATCCCGTCGGCGACCTTGGCCGACAGCAAGGCTCTCGATCGCCGCGAGCGCGGCCACCGCGAAGGCTGCACCGAGCAAGTCCCCGACCTGGCCGGTCGAGATCCCGGGGAGCGACGGCAGCGGTAGCGAGCTCGGAAGCGCCCCGATCTCGGCCACGTCCCATCCCGCCAGTGCGGCCACGACGCTCGCGACGACGACCGCGAGCAAGGATGCAGGGAGCGCCCGGTGGAGCTTCGGGCGCGATCAGCATGATCGCGCCGACGAGCACGACCAGGGCGATTGCCTGGACGCTGCCGTTGCTGAAGCTGTCGACGAGCGCGCGCGCGGCGATCACCGCGGTGTTCTCGCCGGCCGGCTTCGTCACTCCCAGTGCAGCGGGAACCTGCTGCAAGAAGATGATCACCGCGATCCCCATGGTGAATCCCTCGACCACCGGCCACGGGATGAACGCGAGGTACCGACCGAGCCGAAACACGGCCGCACCGACGATCAGCACCCCGGCCATCATGCCGACGAGGAAGACGGTGTCGGCGCCGTAGCGAGCGACGATCGGTACCAGCACCACCGCCATCGCGCCGGTTGGACCCGAGACCTGGACGTTCGAGCCACCGAACACCCCAGCGACGATCCCGGCGACGATCGCGGTCATCAACCCCGCGGTTGCACCGAGACCGCTCGTGATCCCGAACGCCAGGGCCAGGGGAAGCGCGACGACGCCCACCGTGATGCCGGCCACCACGTCGCCTCGCCACGAACGGCGCAACCCCGCGTAGTCGGAGCTCCGGGGCAGGAGTCGCGTGATCACTCGACCTCCGACCGCAGGTCCGCGAGCAGGTCCTCGGTCTCGGAGAGCGACGTGATCAAGATGCGCTTGGCGACCGCGAGCAGCTCCGAAAGCTGCGGATCGCGGATCGCATAGATCACCGACGGACCCTCCTTGCGCGTCGTCACGAACCCGGCCCGGCGCAGCACCCCGAGCTGCTGGGAGAGGTGCGACGAGCTCGATCCCGATCAGCGGCTGGATCTCGCCGACGGACCGCTCCCCGTCGGCGAGGAGCTCGAGCACCCGGATCCGCGCCGGATGCGCCAGCGCCTTGAACAGCTCGGCCTTGATCTCCGAGATCGGACGGCTCACCGCGATGGGCATCTCTCGTCCCGGCATCCGGTCATCACCCTCACACTCGACAATATGATGATCTTCTCAGATGATAAACTGCTATCGTCCGGCCGCGGCATCGGCGTGATGCACTTCCTGGCGTGATGCACTTCAGCGACGACGAGCGGCGGGCACGATTGGCCGTCCGTCATCACCTCGCGGCCCGCGGCACGTCACCGACGTCTGCACGGTCGCGGGCGACCTCGTCGGTGTGCACGGCACGGATCCGGCGACCGTGTACCTGTCGACCGCGGCACGGCTGAAGACTCCGGCCGCGCGGCCGTCCGGTCGCTCGAGCGCGCGCTGTACGAGGACCACGCGCTCGTGCGGACGCTCTGCATGCGCCGCACGATGTTCGTCGTGCCGCTCGATCTCGTTCCCGTCGTCCAGGCCGCGTGCACCGACGCGCTCGGTGCCCGCGCAACGCAAGCGGGTCGTCGACATGATCGAAGCGGCGGGCATCGCACAGCGACGGCCGCCGGTGGCTCGAGCAGGTCGAGAACGAGACGGTCGCCGCGCTCGACGAGCTCGGCGAAGCAACGGCGACCGAGCTTGGCGAAGATGGTGCCTCGGCTGCGACTCCAGCTGTCTGCCGGCGAGGGCACGAAGTGGGCGGCAGTCCGTCGGGGTCTCGACCCGCGTCCTGTTCCTCCTGTCGCTCGAGCAACGCGCCGTGCGCGGCCGCCCGAAGGGTCAGTGGACGAGCAGCCAGCACCGGTGGTCACCGATGGACGAGTGGTTCCCGGACGGCATCCCGTCGATTTCCGCACCCGTGGCACGCGCCGAGCTCGTGCGCCGCTGGTTGGCGAGGTACGGGCCCGCCACGACCGAGGACGTGAAGTGGTGGACCGGGCTGGCCGTTGGGCCAGACCACGGACCGCGCTCGCCGCGGTCGATGCCGTCGAGTGGAGACCGCTGACGGTCCGGCCTGGGTGCTTGCCAGACGACCTCGATACGACCCGCACGCCGAAGCCGTGGGTCGCGCTGCTGCCCGCCCTCGACTCCACCACGATGGGTTGGAAGGCAGCGCGACCTGGTACCTCGGCGCGCACACCGCCAAGCTCTTCGACCGCAACGGCAACGCGGGCCCGACGGTCTGGGCGGACGGACGCATCGTCGGCGGTTGGGCGCAGCGTGCCGACGGCGAGGTGGTGTTCGAGCTGCTCGAGGACGTCGGACGCGAGACGACGACGTCGATCGGTGATGCCGCCGCGGAGCTGGCGCAGCGCCTCGGCGCGGTGCGGGTGAAGCCTCGATTCCCGACGCCGTTGCAGAAGCAGCTGAGGCCTGAGGCTCAGTCCTCCCAGGGCTCGAAGAGCCCTTCGAACTCGAGCTTCCCGTTCGTGACCCGGCCGTAGAGCAGCCAGTCGCCGCGGAACATCCCGTGCTCGTACGCGGAGCACGCGATGTGGGTCTGGCGGCCAGCCGGTGGTGCTCGGCATGAAGCGGATCGACTCGAGCCCGGCCTTCAGCCCCGGCCCCGAGAGGATCGGCGCGCGGAACAGCCCTTCGACGAGCACGCGGGCGGTGTCGTACGCGAGCACCGGGATCGCGTTCGGCCACAACGGCGGGTTCTCGCCGTAGCGCGCGACGAATCGTTGCGTGGAACGCCTCGGTCAGCGGGTTGCTCGGATCGAGCTGGTCGATGCCCACCCATCCCTCGAACTTGTCGAAGCCCATCAGGTAGAACATGAACGAGGTGCCCATGATCCGCGGCGGATCCCAGCCCAGCTGGTCGAGCGCGTCGCGCAGCAGACCCTTCGCCGCGAGCATCCCGTAGCCCATGTAGACGAGGGCGTCCGCGTTCACCTGGCGCAGGCTGTCGAGGTTCGCGGCGAGGTTCATCGGGGCTCTGGCTCACGGACTCGACCGCGGCGATGCTGATGCCGCGGCGCCGGCACTCCTGGCGGAAGTAGCGGAAGTACTCCTCGCCGTTCGGCGAGATCTCGCTGAGCACCGCGACGCGATCGTGACCGTTGCGCTTCAGCCAAGCGACGACGAGCGTCGCGTCACCGCCGCAATCGCCGTTGCCGAGCCGGAAGCAGTAGTCACCCTGGAGCCGCTCGGTCCCGCACCAGCTGATCAGCGGAATCTGCAGCTCGTTCGCCAGCGGACCGACGGTGATCGCGTTGTCGGAGCTGTACGCGCCGGCAACCCCGATGCAACCCTCGTCGACGAGGTAGCGGAAGCCGTCGGTCGCGTTCTTCGCGGAGCCCTGAGGCAGACCGTTCTCGGCGTGGAAGACGAACTCGACCGGGCGATCCAGCAGGCCCGTGCTCCTCGGCCTCGTCGAACGCGAGCCGGTGGATCTTGTCGTAGCCGCCGCCCGGCCCGTCGAGCGCCGAACCCAGCCAGCCGATCTTGATCGGTTCCACGAGCACTCCTCGAGTCGCGTCGTCGGGACCCGCATCTTGCAGAGCAGCTGGCCGGACGGCAACCCGCCACCTCTCGCCATGACAACGGCTTCCGGTGCGACTTCGCACCCCTCGAGGGTCTCAACCCGCACCGCGGGCGACCGGGCAAGATGGGTGTTCCCTGCATTGGAGATCACGCGCATGGACACCGACCGAGCCCGGCACGACGACGACCTGAGCGACCTTTCCCCGAGACCGAGGCCATCCCGCTGACCGACCTCGACGAGGACGAACAGGATGCCGAGGACAAGCTCGAGTTGGATCCGAAGGAGCTCGACGAGCTCGGACTGACCCTCGACGACCCCCACCAGCCCGAAGCCGAGTAGCGCGCGGTTCGTGCCGCGTGCTCGGCGTCACGCCTCCCAGCCGCCCGCGACCTGGCGGGTGGCCACGTTCAACCGGTTCCAGACGTTGATGTTGGCGATCGCCAGCACCAGGGTGGCCAGCTGACCCTCGTCGTAGCAACGGGCCGCCTCGTCCCATACCGCGTCCGGCACCGGATCGGACCGGTCGCTCAGGCGGGTCACCGCCTCGGTGAGGGCCAACGCCGCGCGCTCGGCCTCGGTGAAGAACGGTGCCTCGCGCCAGCCGGCCACGGCCGCGAGGCGGTCGTCGGTCTCGCCCCGCTTCTTCGCGCCCGGACGTGGCCGACGAGGCACACGCCGCAGCCGTTGATCTGGCTCGCCCGCATGTTCACCAGCTCGATGGTGCCGTCGGGAACGTCGCCCTGGCCCACCGCGGCGCCCACGGCCTGGAGCGCGGCCATGGCGTCGGCGAGGATCATGGCGGGATGCTGCATCCTCGGCTTCAGATCCGTCGCGAGCGTCGTCATCGTCGTACCTCCTGGTCGGTCACATCCGCCCGCTGGCGGGGGTCAACCGGTATGACACGGCGCGACGACGGGATGTGACCGATGAGCGACCAGAATTTCCTGACCACCCGGTTCGAGGAGCAGCGGCTCCGGCTCGAAGGGGTCGCGTACCGGATGCTCGGCTCGCGCCGCGAGGCCGAGGATGCGGTCCAGGACGTGTGGATCCGGCTCGACCGTTCCGATACCGATGCGATCCAGAACTTCGCCGGCTGGCTGACGACAGTCACGGCGTCGCGTCTGCCTGAACCGGCTGCGCTCGCGCGCGACCCATCCGGAGGACCCGGTGGGCATGCACGTCCCCGATCCTGTGATCACGCGTGAGGACTCGGACGATCCCGAGCAGGCGGCCGTGCTCGCGGACGCGGTCGGTCTCGCACTTCACGTCGTGATCGAGACGCTCCCGCCCGCCGAGCGGCTCGCGTTCGTCCTGCACGACCTGTTCGCCGTGCCGTTCGACGAGATCGCGCCGATCCTCGATCGCTCGCCCGACCGCGACCCGCCAGCTTGCGAGCCGCGGCCGGCGGCGCGTCCAGGGCGCGCCGGTCCCGGACGCCGACCGGTCGCGCCACCGCGAGGTGGTCGACGCGTTCTTCGCCGCGGCGCGCGGCGGCGACCTCGAGCGGCTGGTCGCGGTGCTCGACCCGGACGTGGTCGTGCGATCCGACGGCGGCGCGAGCCGGCCCGAGGCGACTGGCGTCGACCGCGGCGCCAAGACCGTCGCGTCGAGAGCGATCATGTTCTCCGAGCCCGGGGCCGAGCTCCGCCCGGTGCTCGTGAACGGCGCCGCAGGCGTCGTCGTGCTCGTGGACGGCCGACCGGTGACGGTCATGGGCTTCACCGTGCGCGGCGGTGTCGATCGTCGAGATCGATGTGCTCGCCGACGCCGAACGGGTCGCCGCACTCGACCTGTCCGCGCTCGCATTGACGGCACTGTCAGCCATGCGCGAGCTCAGATGCCGAATCGCACTCGCCCGAGCGTGTCGACCGCCTCCCTCGGGCCGCTGACTTCGACGTGGGCCGCGTCCCGACGCCCGAAGAGGTAGAGCAACAGCTCGCCCGGCAGTCCGGTGAGGCGCGCAGTGGGCGTTCCTCGACGGGCTCGCACGACCTGGGTCGTCCCCGCCCACTCGAGCTCGAGCCCGACGCCGCGGAGTCGCCGGGCGAGGAACCACGGCGCGAAGCCGACGTTGCGCCACAGCGCTTCGTCCAGGGCGCCGGTGTTCGTCCGTGGATCGAAGCCCGTTGGCTCGGCGGACATCCTCGTGGTGGACGAAGAACTCGTTGAGGTTCGGACCTCGGCGCACCCACCCGATGCGGAAGAACCCGCGGGCGGTCCCGATCGAATCGTCGTGAGCAGGGTGGCGTACTCCGTCCGGGTCAGTGCCGTCCTGCGTCGCTCGGCGAAGCGACCCCACGCACCGGGCACCACGAGCCCCGGTGCCGCGCGGATGTCGTGCTCGCGAATGACGAGGTGCGCGGCGAGGTCGCGCGTCGTCCACGGCCCGAGCAGCGTCGGGGCCGTCCGGACCGAGCTCGTTCATGAGGTCGCACAACGATTCACGTTCGATCGCGTCCAAGGTGAGATTGTCATGAGCTGTCCGACTCCGATCCGGGCGTGAGCTCACTCGTCCTCGGGGGTCGAGTCGTCTGCACCGGGCACCGCGATCCCGACCTCGTAGGCGATCATCACGAGCTGCGCGCGGTCACGGCAGGCGAGCTTGGTGAGCAGCCGGCTCACGTGGGTCTTCGCGGTCGCGTGCGCCATGAAGAGCTCGTCGGCGATCTCGGCGTTCGACAGGCCGCGGGCCACCGCGGCGAGCACCTCGACCTCGCGCTCGGTCAGGGTGTCGAACCCCGGCGGTGGCGCAGCTCGGTGCCGCCGGCTCCGCGTCGCTCGGCGAACTGCTCGATCAGGCGGCGGGTGACGCTCGGCGCCAGCAACGCCTCGCCCGCCGCGACCACCCGGACCGCGGCGAGCAGGTCGTCGGGCAGGGTGTCCTTCAGCAGGAAGCCGCTCGCGCCGGCTCGCAGCGCACCGAAGACGTACTCGTCGAGGTCGAAGGTCGTGAGGACGAGGACGCGGGTGTCGCACGCCGCTCGCCGCGATCCGGCGGGTGGCCTCGAGGCCGTCCATCTCCGGCATGCGGATGTCCATCAGGATCACGTCGGGACACTCCGCCGCGACGAGATCGACGGCCTCGCGCCCGTCGCCCGCCTCGCCGACCACCTCGATGTCGTCGGCGGACCGCAGCAGCACGGTGAAGCCGCTGCGGACGAGCGCCTGGTCGTCGGCGACCGCGACGCGGATCACTTCGGCCTCCCCGTACGGCAGCTCGGCCACGACCGTGAACCCGCCGCCGGTCTGGGGTCCCGCCGACAGCGAGCCGCCGTACACGCCGACCCGCTCGCGCATGCCGAGCAGCCCGTGGCCGCCGTCGGTCGACGGTGCCGTTCACCCCGCGACCGTCGTCGGTGATCCGGAGCCGCACCGCGTCGGGCTCGTAGGTGACCGTCACCGCCGCCCGCGCCGGCCCGGCGTGCTTGAGCACGTTGGTGAGCGCCTCCTGCACGATCCGGTACGCGGTGAGGTCGACTCCGGGCGGGACGTCGGCGAGGAGCCCTCGACGCAGACCGACACCGGCAGGCCCGCGTCGCCGAGATCGGCGACCAGCCGGTCGAGGTCGGCCAGCCCGGGCGCGGGCTGGTACGCGGCGGCGCCGTCGTCGCGCAGCACGCCGAGCAGACGACGGATCTCGGTGAGCGTCGAGCGGCTCGTCGCCGAGATCGCGTCGAGGGAGCGCTTGGCCTCCGCGGGGTCCTGGTCGATCACGTGCGCGCCGACGCCGGCCTGCACCGCGATGACGCCCATCGAGTGCGCGACGACGTCGTGCAGCTCCTGGGCGATCCGCAGCCGCTCCTCGGCCACCGCACGCTTCGCCTCCTCGTCGCGCTCACGCTCGAGCTCGATCGCCCGGGCCTCGAGCTCACCCAGGTACAGGCGCCGGTTCCGCATCGTCGACCCGAAGAGGTACGCGCCGGCGTAGACGGCGCCACTCAGCGCGAGACCGGTCGTCGTCGCGTCCGGGATGCCGGCGACCGCGACCGACGTGAGCCCGATCGCCACCGCGAGGACGCTGACCAACCGGCCGCGGCCGTCGGCGTGCGACCCGACCGTGTAGATCCCCACGAGCAGCATCTGGGACTGGACGTTGGAGGGATAGCCGATGATGGCCAGCGTGCACAGCGCAACGACGTTGGCGAGCAGCACGGGGACGGGTGCGCGCCGTCGGACGAAGTAGGGCAGGCTGCACAAGAGCGACAGCACCACGCCGAACGCGTCGGCCGAGTGATAGCCCGGCTTCGAGCCGGCTCGTCGCTGAACAGACCGACGAGCCCGAACACCGTGAACGCGGTCCCGATGAACGCGTCGAGGACCCACGGGTTGAGGTCGCGGAAGCGCTGCGAGAGCTGCGCGAGTCGGGTCCCCGTGTCCATGACCTCACCCTAACGACGCGCCCTCCCGGGGCGCATCGGCCCCCGGGATGACCGGCGCGTACACCCCGGGATGTACGCGCCGCGCTCGCGCCGCGATCCCGCGGCCGCGCCTGGAGTTGCAGAGCCCGAACCATCGCCGGGCCGACGAAATCGGCGCGGCCGAAGCGCATCGTGACGGGGACGGCTCGAACGGCGGGCCGCAGCCGAAAGGAACCCGACGATGACCTTCACCCTGACCCGGAGCCGAGCGCAGGAGAACCCCGCACCCGATCCCCACGTGGCCGCCCGGGCCGTCGACGCCGTCAAGGTGTACGGCAAGGGCGAGGCCGAGGTCCGCGCGCTCGACGGCGTGACCGTCGACTTCGCCACCGGTTGCTTCACCGCGATCATGGGCCCCTCGGGCTCGGGCAAGTCCACGCTCATGCACGCGGTCGCCGGCCTCGACACGCTCACCGACGGCAACGTCTGGATCGGCGACACCGAGCTCGGCTCGCTCTCCGAGAAGAAGCTCACGCAGCTGCGGCGCGACCGCATCGGCTTCATCTTCCAGTCGTTCAACCTCATCCCGACGCTCACCGCGGCCGAGAACATCGTGCTCCCGATGAAGCTGGCCGGGCCGCAAGCCCGACGCCGCCTGGGTCGACAACGTCGTCGACACCGTCGGTCTCGGGCACCGGCTCGGCCACCGCCCCTCGGAGCTCTCGGGTGGTCAGCAGCAGCGCGTCGCCGTCGCCCGGGCGCTCGCGAGCCGGCCGCAGATCATCCTGGCCGACGAGCCCACCGGCAACCTCGACTCCCGCACGGGCGCCGAGATCCTCGCCTTCATGCGTTCGGCCGTGCGCGAGCTCGGCCAGACGATCGTGATGGTGACGCACGACCCGGTCGCCGCGTCGTACGCCGACCGCGCGGTGTTCCTCGCCGACGGTCGCATCGTCGACGAAGTCGCCGACCCCACGTCCGATTCCGTGTTCGACCGCATGAAGTCCCTGGGAGGCTGATCATGTTCGCACTCGTCCTCAACTCCATCCGGGCCAACAAGACCCGGTTCTTCCTCACCGGCGTCGCCGTCATGCTCGGCGTCGCCTTCATGACCGGCACGCTCGTCCTGACCGACACCATCAAGAAGTCCTACGACGACGTCGCCGCCAACGTGTACAAGTCTGCAGACGCGGTGGTGCGCTCCGGCCGCCACATCGACGCCGGCGACCAGGGTGACGACCGCGGCACCGTCTCGGCGGCGACGCTGGACCGGGTCCGGTCGGTGCCCGGCGTCAAGACCGCCGAGCCCCAGCAGCTCGGCATCGCGATCGTCGTCGGTCACGACGGCGATCTCCTCGACGCCAACCGCGAGCGGGCCGATCCCGATCGCCATGGCGTGGCAGTCCATCGCCGGCGCTCAACCCCCTGGAGCTCGTCTCCGGCCACGCACCGCGTGCGCCGGACGAGATCGTGATCGACCGCGCCTCGCAGCGCACCGGGTCGCTTCCGCGTGGGTGAGACCGTCCAGGTCATCAGCCAGGCCGGCACCCAGCCGTACCGGCTCGCCGGAGTCGCGACCTACGGCGCGCAGGACAGCGCTGCGGGCGCCCAGGTCGTGGCCTTCGCCCCGGAGACCGCGGCCACGGTGCTCGGCACGCCGGGCCGCTACACCGCGATCGAGGTCGTCGCCGAGCCCGGCGTGCAGCAGGCCGAGCTCGCCGCGGCGTCTGCGCCGGCGCCGTCCCCGACCGTGACGTCGAGGTGCTCACCGGCGCCGAGGCCGCGAAGGACGCCGAGAAGGCCGCCGGCAAGTCGCTGCAGTTCATGAACATGTTCCTGCTGACCTTCGCCGTCGTTGCGCTCGTCGTCGGGTCGTTCGTGATCTACAACACCTTCTCGATCACCGTCGCCCAACGCACCAAGGAGACCGCGCTGCTGCGGGCGATCGGTGCGACGCGCAGGCAAGTGACACGAGCGGTCATGATCGAGGCGCTCGCTCACGGGGATCTTCGCCTCGGCCGTCGGTATCGTCGCCGGCCTCGGCGCAGCGCAGGGACTGCGGGCCGTGCTCGGCGCCTTCGGGCTCGAGCTCCCCGGCGTCGGGCTCGGTGGTCGCACCGGCGAGCCTGGTCATCTCCGCCGTGATCGGTGTGGTGGTCACGTCGTGGCGGCCTACGTGCCGGCCCGCAAGGCGGCCAAGGTCGCACCGATCGAGGCGCTGCGTGACACGGCCATCGACCGGTCGGCCACCTCGAAGCGGCGGGCCGTGATCGGTACGCTGCTCGCCGCGGGCGGCGGGTACGCGATCGCCTCCGGGCTCGGCGCCCACCAGATGGCGACCGTCGGCATGGGTGCGCTCGGCGTGTTCGCGGCGCTGGTCGTGCTCGGCCCGGTCATCGCCCGGTCCACTGTCACGAGGTCTGGGCGTCCTGCTCCCCCGCTTCCGGGGCATGCCGGGAACGCTGGCCCGGGAGAACGCGTCGCGAAACCCGCGGCGCACGGCTTCGGCCGCGTCCGCACTGATGATCGGCGTCGCCCTCGTCGCGTTCATGACGGTGTTCGCGGCATCGGCCAAGGCCAGCATCGCCACGTCGATCGACCAGGCGATGAAGGCCGACTGGATCGTCGAGACCCAGTTCGGCATGGGCGGGATGAGCCCCGACGTGACGAGGCGGATCGACGCCCTGCCCGAGACCGGCGCGGTCACGGCACTGCGGTACCTGAACACCACGGTTGACGGCAAGGTGAAGAACACCTCGGCGGTCGACCCGACCACGGCCGCGCGGACGATCGACTTCGACCTGCGGTCGGGGTCGGTCGCGACGCTCGGACGCGACACCGTCGGCCGTGCAGGCCGACGAGGCGAAGGCCCGCCACCTGCACGTCGGTGACTCGGTGGCGATGACCTTCGCCGAGACCGGCACGCAGCAGCTGCGGGTCGTCGCGATCTACGGCACCAAGGAGCCGATGGGCCCGTACACGCTCGGCCTCGCAGGCCTTCGACGCCAACGTCGCGAACCACGTGGACAACCACGCACTCGTCGACACCGCCGACGGCGTCTCGGAGGCGCAGGCCCGGAAGGCGATCGAGAAGGTGCTCGAGGACTCCCCCAATGCAACGCTGCTGACTCGGGACGAGTTCAAGGGCGACGTCGCCAACCAGATCAACAAGGTGCTGAACCTGGTGTACGTGCTCCTGGCGATGGCGCTGGTGATCGCGCTCTTCGGCATCGCCAACACGCTGGCGCTGTCGGTCTTCGAGCGCACTCGGGAGCTCGGGCTGCTCCGGGCCGTCGGGATGGCGCGAGCGCAGGTCCGCGGCGCACCGTCCGGTGGGAGTCGGCGCTGATCGCGATGGTCGGCACGGTGCTCGGCACCGCACTCGGTCTGGGGCTGGGCTGGGCGCTCATCCGGGCGGCCAGTGGCACCCAGCTGGCCCAGCTGTCGGTCCCCGTGCGGGAGCTGGCGGTGATCATCGTCGCCGCCACCGGTGCCGCCGTCATGGCTGCCGCGCTCCCCGCACGACGGGCGGCACGCCTCGACGTGCTGCGCGCCATCCAGAGCGGCGACTGAACCAGGGCGAGTGACGCGGGGAGAGGTCGGCGCAGTCGCGCCCGGCCTCTCCCCGCTGCGGGCGCTGGCTGGGATCGTCGGCGAACGGCGATCAGGTCGAAGCGCTCGGGGTCGGTCCAACGTGCTCGCAGGAACGGACCGATGTGCGCCGATCGCTCAGGCCTGCCCGAGTGTGCCCGGCGCCGCGACGTACGGCTGGAAGAAGTCGCTGACCTGAATGCTGGATTCGCTGAGCACGATCGCCGGCACGGCCACCCCGTCGATCTGCTCACGGATGATGTCGGCGTGGCCGGCGTGGCGTGCGAACTCCTCGATCTGGTGCACGAGGAAGTAGCGCGCCAACGCCGGGCGGGCGTCGTCGATGCCGTGCCACGGCGCCGGCGGTTCGACGGTCGGCGCCGCGGGGTCGGTCGCGGCGACTGCAGCGAGGTACTCGGCACGAACCGCGTCGAACTCGGCGATGGCACCGGCTGCGGTTTCATCGCTCGTGAGGGCGAAGCTCGCCGCATACGCCGCGAACGCTGCTTCGTCGATCTCGGTCTGATCGGCCGATCCGGCTGCGTCAGCCGCGCCGTGGCGCCGCGCATGCCGTAGGTGGCGTGCTTGATCAGTCCTCCGATGGACAGGGCGCTGCGGCAGGGCTGCTCGCGAGCCTGTTCGTCGGTGAGGCCGATCGCCGCCGCACGGATGGCCTCGAGCTGCTGGTCCAGATACCGCACCAGTCCGGTGATCTCGTCGTGTTGTGTTGGTCCGTACATCGTCAGCTCCACGTTCAGGAATCGGTCGACATCAGCTTCCTCCGAAAACCGGTCGTCTCATGACCGGATTGGCGCGTTGTTCTTGAACGCCGGGACTGAGTCTTGGCACCGACGGGCCCATGCTGCGCGAAGCGTTCCATCCATGATCTGCTTGCCGAGACCCGAGCCGCGTCTGGACTGGATCTGGGCCGATGAGAGGTGTCGAAGGTTTCGCGCAGGTCGTTCTCAGGGAACGTCGCCGCGTACGAGCGACTGGAGATCTCGATCGACGATCTCTTCTCAGTCGACGATCGTGCCGTCGCGAGCATCCGATGGCGGGGCCGTCGAGCGCTCGGCGGCACGGCGAGCTCGACCGGGCGTCTGGCGACGGGCGATCGGGTACCGACTCCGCCGATCGTCAACGATCACGCGGCGTGCGGTCGCGTTCGCCGAACGGTGACGCGTACGTGCCTGAGGGAGACCACGTTGCCGCGGCGCGAGCTGTCTACGACGCGTCGGCCGACACCTACATCGAGTCCGTCGGCACTGAGCTCAGCGCCGCGACGGAGGCCCCGGTCGACCATTCTCTGCTCACCGCGTTCGTCGAACTCGTTGCCGCCGGACCTGTCCACGCGCGTCGCCGACGTCGGATGCGGACCGGGCCGCGTGGCGGCCTTCTTCGCGACGCACGACCTCGACGTCGCCGGGGTGGACGTGTCGGCGGCGATGGTCGCGGCGGCGCGGATCGCCCATCCAGGTCTCGGGTTCGAGGAAGGGCAGCTCGACGACCTTCCCATCGAGGAGGGGACGCTCGGCGGTGTCGTGGGTTGGTACCTCGATCATCTCCACGCCCCCGGGCGTCTCGATGACGCCTTCGCCGAGCTGAAGCGGGTGCTGCGCCCCGGCGGATACCTGCTGGTGGCCTTCCAAGCCGGAGGTCGTGAGCCCGTGCATCGGACCGATGCTCATGGGACGGGCCTTTCACTGACCAGCTATCGGCACCGCCTCGGCGACGTGTCCGGTCGCCTGGAACGCGCCGGGTTCGAGGTGCACGCCACCGCGCTCGCGGGAACCCGACTCGACCACGAGACGACACAACCGGCGCTGGCCGAAACATGCCCGCTTTGGTACCATTGTCGCTTGCCTTTCAACCGAACCGAGTCTCGGGCGCGGCTCTGCTGATGACCGACGTGCGGTGCGCACGCGGCGAACTTCCGATCGCCGATCCGGCACTCCACCGTGTTGGCGGTGACGACGGAGGCACGCGAGGACCAAAGCAGTTGGCCCTGCTCGAGCACTTCGGGCTGCAGCCCTCATCGGCAGTGCTCGAGGTGGGGTGCGGTCTAGGTCGCCTCGCGTACGAGCTGGCGTCGTACCTCCATGCCGACGGGCGCTACACCGGTTTCGACGTTGCGCCTGAGGCCGTCGCCTGGCTCACCGAGCACTACGCCCCGAGGCTGCCGGGCTTCCAGTTCGACCTCGTCGACGTATCGAACGCGCGGTACCGGCCCTCAGGTGCCGTCACTCCCGCGGAGGCCCGGTTCCCCTATTCCGACCACGAGTTCGATGTGGTGTGCGCCTTCGAGGTGTTCATGCACGTCCCACTTGCCGGCGTGAAGAACTACCTCGAGGAGATCGCACGCGTCCTCCGACCAGGTGGCAGCGCGGTGCTCACGTTCGTGGTGATCTGGGACGACGAAGGCGAGCTGACATACGCCGGGCGTCCTTTCACGGCCATCGGTGGCGGCGTGTACACGCGGTTCCCCGACGAGCGCGACCTGGCGATGGGTTATGACGTGGAGTTGATCCGCGAGCTCCTCCATCGAGACTTCGAGATCGTCGCCGAAATTGAGGGGATCATGCACGGCCCGTGGAAGCCTCGGCCGCCGGGACCAGTGCACAACTGCGATTTGTTCGCGGTGAAGCGGCGATAGCGCGCCGACGAGCGCGATCGACGTGGTTCTCGAGCATGAGCCGCTCCGCAAGAACCGCTTCACTCCGATGGAACGAACGACACGGGCCTTGGGCGAAGCCCGCACATCGAGATTCACCCCATCGGGGTGATGATGACTTGATGCAAGGCTCGTAGCCTCGTGTTCATGCGGCTCGGTCGCACCCGGCGGGCTTCGACCCCTTCGCGTTCCAGCCGGCCGGTATCGCCATCTTCCACCTCGGCAACAACGGCACCACCCAGACCCAGCTGCACCGCTGGGACCTCACCTGAGTTCGATACCGGGGACGGATCAATGACCGACGTTCACACCGATCGCTCGAAGATCGCCGAGTGGTTCGAGACCAGTGTCCTCGAACCGATGAACGACTTCGACAACCCGAGCCAAGAGTGGCGCCGCCTGTTCTCGGAGGCACTGGGAACCTTCTTCCTCGTGCTGGTCGCCGCCGGCGGCGGGATGATGATGAAGGCATTCCCCGACACCATCAGCCGCCAGGCGGCCGTGGTCGCACCAGGTCTCATGGTGATGGCGATCATCCTGTTCATGGGCAAGGTCTCGGGTGCGCACCTGAACCCCGCGGTCAGCATCGCGTTCGCGCTGCGGCGCGACTTCCCCTGGTGGCGCGTGCCGGGCTACGTCGTGGTCCAACTCCTCGGTGCGACGCTCGCGTGTCTCTTCCTGCAGTCCGTCGTCAATGTGTCGGCCATCTACGGCTCGAACTACCCCGCGGCCGGCTACTCGAACGCGGCTGCGTTCTGGATGGAGTTCATCCTGACCCTCGGACTCGTCAGTGTGATCCTCGGGACCGCCTCGGGTGCGCAGAACATCGGCATCATCGGTGCGTTCGGCGTCGGCGGCTACATCGCTCTGGCCGGCCTGTGGGGAAGCCCGATCTCCGGGACCTCCATGAACCCGGCCCGGACCTTCGGACCTGATCTCGTGGGAGCCGACTTCTCCTCGTACTGGGTGTACGTCGCCGGCCCCCTCGCCGGCGCCGTCGCCGCAGCCGCTTTCGGCTTCGTGCTGCGCGGCCGCGGTGGTGGAGAGGCCGGCTCTGGCGCCGGACAGGGCGCGCTGTTCACCGACGTCGCCGAGCCCGACAAGGCCTGACGCGCCGATCTGCGCGTCAAGATGCCCGGACGACGGATGATGCCGCGCTCATGAACGACCGACTTGCGAACGACCGCACGTTCTTGGCCTGGCTCCGCACTGGCATCGCCCTGTTCGGCTTGGGCTTCGTCGTGTCCAAGGTGGCCCTGATCGTCGACCCGGGGACCCGTGCGCTCTCGGCGACCGCCCTCTACAGCGGTGTCGGCGTACTCATCGTCCTCTGCGGTGCAACCGTTGTCCTGGTCGGCTTCCGGCAACACTCCGAAGTCGCCGAGCTTCTCCGCCAAAAGCTCGAAGACGAGGCCGCCCCGGCAACCTGGCCACGATCATTCGCCATCGTCGCCTCGGTCGGAGCGCTCGTGCTCTCGGCGCTGATCCTGCTCACGACGTAGGGACGCGACCTCGCTGACCGAGCCACGCCCCGGAAGGGGACCGGCCGCGGCGCGAGAGACGATTCGCACTCGCCCGCGGCGCGATCCGCTGGACGACGAGGAGCGACGTTGGTCACTTCTGCCTTCGCGCTGAATCCCCCATCGCTGAACATCCGTAGTCGGTGCGGATCGCGCCGCGGTTCACAGCCTCGACGACAGGAGACTTCGGATGCCACCGTTCCCGACCATCACCCACGTTGCGCTCACAGTCAGTGATCTCGACCAAAGCGTGCCGTGGTACGAGCAGCTCCTGGGAGCCGCGCCCGTCCTCGACGAGGACACGGGGCCGTTCCGTCACGTCGTGTGGTCGATCGGCCAAACGTTGATCGGCCTCCACGAGTTTCCCGACGGACGCGCCGAGAGGTTCGACGAACGCCGTGTGGGTCTCGACCACGTCGCGTTCGTGTGCGCGAGTCGCGCCGAGCTCGAGGAGTGGGAGACGAAGCTCGGTGAGCTCGGAATCGCGAACGGCGGCATCGTCGACGCCGGCTACGGCTCCGGCCTTTCGTTTCGCGACCCCGACAACATCGCGCTCGAGTTCTTCGCCCCGCCGAGCTGACGCACTGGCCCCGGTTCGAACCTGTACGCCCCGAGGGGACCGGCGGGTTAAGCCGAAGCTTGAGCGTCCGACGGCGCGTACTGGAATCCACCGCGACCGCCTGAGCAGGAACTTCGCGTGACACCACTTCCAGGCTTTACCTGGGTCAAACGACAGCTCACCTTCCTCCCCGATCCCGCCAATCGGACATGAGACGCTGCACTGCTGACAACCGAACTGACCGAGGAGCAACGCCCGGCTCGACGCCGCCACCAAGACCCATACCGCGAAGCCTCGTACCGCGGAGTTTGCTCTCGAGTGGATCGAGCACCAGTGGGACCACAGGGTCCGCCCGATGCGACGCGACCCTCGGACGACCCCAAGGATGAAGTCATGCAGCACCGCGCCCTCGACCAGCCGTGGCACCGACCCGGAGCCCTCGCGTATGCCCGCGCGCGGCGACGGGCGGCGCTGCACCCGCCGGTCACCGTGTACCCAATGCCGGCCGACATGACCAAAGACGAGGACGTCGCGGTAAAGATGCGCGACGGCGTGACCCTGCGCCTGAACTTGTGGCGTCCCGCGGGGGACGGACCGTTCCCGGTGATCTTGTCGGCCCATCCCTATGGCAAGGACAGGGTTCCCACGAAGAAGCGCGGTGGGTGGAAGCTGAACAAGCAGTTCCGCATCATGAATCAGCCCGAACCGCTGCGGATCTCCGACCAGACCAGCTGGGAGGCGCCCGATCCCGTCTGGTGGGCGCAGCAGGGCTACGCAGTCGTCAACCTCGACACGCGTGGCGGTGGCCACTCCGATGGCCGCGGTGATCTGCTGTCCGACCAGGAAGCCGACGACATCGCCCAGGTCATCGCCTGGACCGCCGACCAACCCTGGTCGAACGGACGCGTCGGGATGCTCGGCGTGTCCTACCTCGCGCTGTCGCAGTACAAGGTCGCCAGTCTCAACCCGCCGGCCCTGAAGGCGATCTGCCCCTGGGAGGGGTTCACCGACGCCTACCGCGACTTCTTCACCCCAGGCGGCATCGTCGAAAACGGCTTCGCCCGCATCTGGCTCTTCGTGACCAACAAAGTCGCACGTCTCAACACGAACGTGGCCGACGAACGCCGCAAGCATCCCCTGCGCGACGACTGGTGGGAAGCACTCACCCCCGACCTGTCCAGCATCCGCGTCCCGATGCTGGAATGCACAAGTTTCTCCGACAACAACTTGCACAGTGTCGGGTCGATGCGCGCCTTCCAGCAGTCAGGATCGGTCGAACGCCACGCCTACGCCCACCGGGGTCCCAAGTGGGCCACCTTCTACGGCGAGCCGGCCCGACAAGTGCAACTCGCGTTCTTCGACCGGCACCTGCGAGAACGAGACGTCCCTGTACTGCCGACGATGCGCCTCGAGATCCGCGACCGGGCCGACCACGTCGTCGAGGTCCGAGACGAGCAGGAATGGCCCTTGGCCCGCACCGAGTGGCGCCAGCTGTACCTGGACGACGACGGCGGCCTGAGCGAGCACCCGCACGGCGACGGCCGCGTCACTTTCGACCTGCGGCGCGACGCAGCCGCGTTCGAGTACTGGTTCGACCAGGACACCGAGCTCAGCGGCCCCATGACGTTGCGGCTCCAGGTCGCGGTCACAGGTACTGACGACCCCAGGTTGTTCGTCGGCGTCGAGAAGCGGTCCCACGACGCACCCGTCCCGTTCAACGGCACCTTCGGCTACGGACGCGACCGCGTCGCCCAAGGCCGGCTCCGCCTCGCCCTGCGCGAACTCGACCCCGAGCGCAGCTCGCCCCACCAGCCCGAACACAGCTTCCGAACCCTGCAAACCGTCCAGGACAACGAGCAGCTCGAGGTACTCATCCCGCTCAGCTCCTCCGCCACCCTGTTCCATCCGGGTGACAGCCTGCGCCTCATGGTCGCCGGCCGATACCTGGAACCCCGCAACCCGCTCTTCGGTCACTTCCCGACGCACTACGAACCGAGCAGCAAGGGCAAGGCCACCATCCTCTGGACCCCCGACCGCCCGTCGAGCTTGGAGATCCCCGTCATCCCGCGCAACAACAACTCCTAACCGCGCTCCACCAAACGACGCGACGGATCACTCCAGACGTGCCTGTCCTTCGCGGTCGCCACAAATCGTGACCGCGGCATGACTTGACGAACGACTCTGTGCAGCGCGCCCGGACACTGCGCCAGGCGGTTCTCGTATCGGCTGCGGGAGAGGGCGGTGTAGCCGGCTTCGGCGTAGAGGTCGTCGGTGCCCAAATCGGGCCAGGAGCGGAGCTACGCGATTCGTACCGGTGAGCAAACCCAGTGTTTCCGGTGCCCGGAACAGGATTCGAACCTGTACGCCCCCGAGGGGACCGGCGGGTTTAAGCCGCCTGCGTCTGCCGTTCCGCCACCCGGGCCTGGGGCGCCAGGGTAGGCGGCTGCGCCTGCTCCTCCCGCTCGAGCCGGGTCAGGTCGATGTCGACCTCGCCCAGCGCGAGCTGGAACGCCTGGCGCAGCCGGGGGCGGGACTCCGCACTCACGCGGTTCGTCGCGAGCACGCCGTCGATCATGTCGTCCACCACATCGGCGTACGTCCGCTCGCGGAGGCGGACGGAGACCACCGCCCCGCCGGGGTAGCGCTTCAGGGTCCGGCGCGCGCCCTGCACCCGCGGCGGGCTCCGGAACGCAGGGACGATCATCCCGGAGGCCCGCGCGGCCGCGCCCAAGCGGCGTGCTGCCGTTGCGAAGCGAAGCGCGGGGACACCTTCCACCCTTCGAACATCTCATGAGGCTGGGACACCTACGCCGAGCAGTCGGGAGGCACGAAGTACGAGCCGGCCGCTCGGCCCGCGGTAGCGTCCGGCTCGATGCGCCCCCGCCTGCCCGCCCGTCGCAGCGAGCACGACCGCGACATCGTCCGGCTGGCGGTTCCGGCCTTCGGCGCACTCATCGCGGAGCCGCTCTACCTGCTCGCCGACACCGCCATCGTCGGCAACCTGGGCGTCCGCCCGCTCGGCGGCCTGGCGGTCGCCGGGATCGTCCTCACCGCGGTGTTCGGGATCTTCAACTTCCTCGCCTATTCGACGACCGGCGCGGTCGCCCGCCAGCTCGGGGCCGGCAACACCCGGGCCGCCGCGGAGCAGGGCATCGACGGCATCTGGCTCGCCGCGGGGCTCGGGATCGTCCTCACCGTCGCCGGGATCCTGCTCGCGCCGGTGATCGTCGACGTGATGGGCGCGTCCGCATCGGTGCGACCGTTCGCACTCACCTACCTCCGCATCAGCCTGCTCGGCGCGCCCTTCGTCCTCGTCGCGCTCGCCGGCGCGGGCTACCTGCGCGGCATGCAGGACACGAAGACGACGCTCGTGATCGCGCTCGCCGCGAACACCGTCAACCTCGCGCTCGAGCTCTTCCTCGTCTACGGCCTCGATCGCGGCATCGCGGGCTCGGCCTGGGGCACCGTCGCCGCGCAGGTCCTCGCGGCACTCGCCTTCCTCGTGATCGTCCGCCGTTCGGCCCGGCGCGCGGGCGCGCAGATCCGGCCCCGCGGCGAAGGCGTGAAGGCAACCGCGGTCGTCGGCAGCCACCTGATCGTGCGGACCGGATCGCTGCTGCTCGCGCTGCTGCTGACGACCGCGGTCGCGGCCCGCATCTCGGACGTCGCCGGTCGCCGCGCACCAGATCGCGTTCCAGATCTGGACGTTCCTCGCGCTCGCCCTCGACGCGATCGCGATCGCCGGGCAGGCGCTCGTCGGCAAGCTCCTCGGGCGCGAACGACGAAGCCGGCGCCCGGGCCGCATCCCGTCGGATGCTCGAGCTCGGCATCGGCGCCGGCCTCGTCCTCGGTGTCCTCACCGCGCTGCTGCGCACCGTGCTGGTCCCCCTCTTCACCGACAGCCAGGCGGTCGACACTGCTCGCCGAGCAGGTGCTCTGGTTCGTCGCGGCGCTGCAACCGGTGGCCGGGGCCGTCTTCGTCCTCGACGGCATCCTCATCGGCGCCGGTGACTCCCGCTACCTCGCCCTGGCCATGGCCGGCGCGACCTTGCTCTACCTCCCGGCCGTCGGGCTCGTCGTCGCTACGAACGGTGGGCTCCTCATGCTGTGGGCCGCCTTCTCACTCTGGGTGGTGGCCCGCCTGGTCGGGATGGGCGCGCGCTTCACGACCGACCGCTGGCTCGTGACCGGCGCGGTCCGCGGCTGATCCGCGACACCCGAGCGACAGTGGTGTCTGCGCGAACAGGCTTTGGCTTGCGGTGGAGCGCGGGACGCGGTTTCCTCTGACGGTGACCGACCTGCCCGGCGACGGTGACGTCCAGTTCCTCCCGCAACGGGACCCGGCGCCATGCCCGACGCAGCGGCCCGGCCGCCCGAGCCCGGACCCATCGAGCGCGGCCTCGACGTCGACGCGCTCGACCCGACGGCGCCCGGCCTCTCCCTCGTCCCGGCGCCCCGCCCGGAGCGGCTCGACCTCGAACCGGAGGACCAGCGCATCCGCCGCGGCGACGTCGACGCCTGGGGTCGCAGCGAGAACCTCCGCGCGATCGCCCGCAAGCTCTACGACCCGATCTACAAGCACTGGTTCCGGGCCGAGTGGGAAGGCCTCGAGCACGTTCCCCGCGAAGGTGGCGCGCTGCTGATCGCGAACCACGCCGCCGCGATCCCGTCGGACGCGCCGGTGATCATGCACGGCATCGAGACCGAGCTGCAGCGCCCGGTCTACGGGCTCGCCGAGTACCTCTTCCGCGCGCTGCCCGTCGTGGGGACGCTCTGGGCCCGCTCCGGCGGCGTGCCCGCGCACCCCGACAACGCGTACCGGCTCCTGCACGACGACAAGCAGCTCGCGCTCGTCTTCCCCGAAGGGGCGAAGGGCACCGGGCAAGCACTTCCGCGACCGGTACAAGCTCCACCGCTTCGGGCGCGGCGGCTTCGTCGAGATCGCGATGCGCTCCGGCGTGCCGATCGTCCCGATCGCGGTCGTCGGCGCGGAAGAGTCGATGCCGATCCTGTTCAAGAGCCGCCGGCTCGCCGCGCTGCTCAACCTCCCCTACTTTCCCATCACCGCGAACATGCTCGCGTTCGGTCCGGCCGGCATCGGGATCTACCTCCCCGCGAAGTTCCGGCTGCGGGTCCTGCCCCCGGTGCACTTCGACGTGCACCCGGACCAGGAGCGCTACCCGCGCGCGCTGGTGATGGAAGAGGCGGAGAAGATCCGCGAGAGCGTCCAGGAAGCCCTCTACGACATGCTGCGCACCCGCCGCAGCGTCTGGTTCGGCTGAGTCGATGCCGGGCATGCGCATCCTCGTCACCGGGCTCGGCACCTTCTGGGGCAGCCGGCTCGCGCAGCAGCTCGAGCAGATCGACGGCATCGAGACGATCGTCGGCCTCGACAGCGACGAGCCCCGCCTCCCGCTCGAGCGCACCGAGTTCGTCCGGGCCGACTCGAACTACTCGATCCTCGACCGGATCGTGCGCGCGACCAAGGTCGACACGATCCTGCACACGCACCTGATCGTCGACTCCACCGAGATCTCCGGCCGCGCGCTCCACGAGATCAACGTCATCGGCACGATGAACCTCCTCGCCGCGGCCGGCGCGGCCGGCAGCCCGGTGCGCAAGGTCATCGTGAAGAGCTCGACGCTGATGTACGGCGCGAACTACAAGGACCCGTACTTCTTCCGCGAGACGATGCCGCGCACGCGCCCGCCGCGGACCCGGGTCGAGCGGTCGCTGCTCGACGCGGCAGCGTTCGTCCGCGACTTCGCGATCGACAACCCGCACATGACCGTCACGAAGCTGCGGTTCTCGAACGTCCTCGGCGACGACATCTCCACCACGTTCTCGAACGCGCTGCGCCTGCCCGTCGTCCCCGAGATCTTCGGCTTCGACCCCCGCCTCCAGTTCACCCACGAGGACGACGTCACCGGCGCGCTGCTGCACGCGACGCTCAAGGACGTGCCCGGGCATCTACAACATCGCCGGAGACGGTGCGATGCCGTGGAGCGAGGTCTGCACGATCGTCGGGAAGCGCCGCATCGCGCTGCCGCCCGTGCTCACCGCGTGGGCCGCGGAGCCGCTGCGCATGCTGCGCGTCGTCGATCTCCCGCCCGAGGTGCTCAGCCTGCTGCGCTACGGCCGAGGCGTCGACAACAGCCCGTTCAAGCGCACCGGCTTCCGCTACCAGTACAGCACCGCGGGCACCGTCGACTCGTTCGCCCGCAGCCTGCGGCTCGAGCGCACGGTCGGCGACAAGAACCCCGAGTACAAGTTCGAGCGCGACGTCGAGACGTTCTTCCGGCACTCGCCCGCGGTCCAGCGCGGCGACAGCTGAGTGCACGCCTGATGGCCGCTGCGCGTCGAACGGTTCGACGGGGTCGGCGTGCTGACCCTCGACGACCCGGAGCGCCGCAACGCGCTCAGCCAGACGATGGTCGACGAGATCATCGCCGCGGTCGACGAGCTCGAAGCCGACGCCCGCATCGGCGCGCTCGTGGTCACCGGTGCGCCGCCCGCGTTCTGCTCCGGCGCGGACGTCACCGCGCTCACGACGGCTCAGCGCCGAAGGCGAGAATCCCCACGACGTGCGCGACATCTACGCCGGGTTCCTGCGCGATCCTCGAGTGCCCGATGCCCACGATCGCGGCGGTGAACGGCCCCGCGGTCGGAGCCGGGTTCAACCTCGCACTCGCGTGCGACGTGCGAATCGCCGGCACCAGCGCGCGCTTCGACGCGCGGTTCCTGCGCATCGGCGATCCATCCCGGTGGCGGCCACACCTGGCTGCTCGACCGCGCGGTCGGTCCGCAGGCCGCCGCCGCGATGAACCTCTTCGGCGAGCGGCTCGACGGTGAGCGGGCCGCCGCCACCGGGCTCGCCTGGGAGTGCGTCGCCGACGGCGAGCTCCTCGACCGGGCCATCGCGCTCGCCGGCCGCGCGGCCGACGCGCCGCGGGAGCTCGCAGCCCGGGTCAAGGCCACGCTCCGTCACGCGCCGTGGCACGCGAGCTACGACGACGCGCTCCGCTTCGAGCTCGAGCACCAGGTCTGGTCGTTCCGCCAACCCGAGTTCACGGACCGCATGAACGCACCGCGCGAGCGCTGACGGCGCCGCCCGGATCGCGACGTGCACCCCGCGTCCCCACGCCGCGGCCCGCGCCGCCTACGCTCCCGCCCTGTGAACCAGGTCATCGACCCGACGGGCGACGAAGCGCTGGACGCGATCCCCGTCGGTGACTCCGGGCCCGCGCGCACGATCGGGCTCGTGCTCGCCTGGATCGGCGTCGCAGTCGTCGCGGTCTGCGCGATCTGGTTCGTGTCGAGCCAGCTGATCGGCTCCGACGGCGGCTCCGTCGTCGAGCGCTACGCGTCCGGCAAGCACGTCCAGCTCTACGAGTCGCTCCGCGACCAGTTCAAGGTCGAGCTCCCGACCACCCCGCACCGGACCGAGCGCGCCGAAGCCGGCGGCCGGACCGTGATCGTCGTCAGCACCCCCGGCCCGGGCTACCAGTTCTCGGTCACCCGCGAGTCCGCAGCCCGCCACCGCGCTCGAGAGCTTCACCGAGACGCTCAACACCGCGGCCGGCTCGCTCGCGCAACAGGTCGGCGGCGAGATCGTGACGCAGTCGACGCCGACGCCCGTACGGCAAGGTCGCGGTGAAGGACATCGTGTTCCGCAAGGGCAACGAGTACTACCGCAGCACGCTGATCCTGACCCAGGACCGCCTGTACACGATCCAGGCCAAGGTGAAGGGCTCGGATCCCAAGCCGTTCCAGCGCCTGTCGAAGAGCTTCTCGATCCTCGGCCCGTACTAGGCCGCCGGGTCAGGTCAGGAACGCGGCGGTGAGCTCGTTGCGCCGCTCCGCCCACTCCTCGGCGGTGATCGCGTAGCGGACGTGGTCCTCGTAGACGCCGCGGATCTGGAGCAGCCGGCGCGCGACGCCTTCGTCGCGCAGCCCGAGCTTGTCGGCCACCCGGCGGCTCGGCGCGTTGCGGGGCACGATCGCCGCTTCGATCCGGTGCAGCCGCAGCTCGTCGAACGCGTACCGCAGCATCAGCACGACGCCCTCGGGGATGTAGCCGTGGCCCGCCGCGGCCTCGTCGATCCAGTAGCCGACGTACGCGGACTGGAACGGCCCGCGCTGCACGTTGCCGAGGCTCACCTCACCGGCGAAGCGCTCGCCGTCGCGCAGGAACACCCCGAAGCCGTAGGCGGCGTCGAACTGGCGTTGCCGGTCCCACGCGCCGCACCGGGCCCGGAACGCGTCGACGTCGGTCGCGGGGTCGGGGCTCCCGGGCTCGGGCAGCGGCTCCCAGGTCTCGAGCCAGTCGCGGCTGCGGCCCCGGACCTCGTGCCACGAGTTGAAGTCCGCGGCGCGCAACGGCCGCAGCAGCACGCGGGGACCTTCGAGGCACGGAGCATCGCGTTGGGTTCTCATACCGCGTCCATGATCGCATCGAGTGAGGCCGGGTCTTCGAGACCCGACAGGTCGCCCGGCGGCTGTCCGAGGGCCACGGCGCGGATCGTACGACGCATCACCTTGTTGCTGCGGGTCTTGGGCAGCGTGGTCGTGAACCGGACCGCGCTCGGCCGGAACGACTTGCCGAGCCGGTCGGCGACGTACGCCCGCAGCTCGGCGCGCAGGCGCCTCGCTCGGCTCGACCCCGGCGGCGAGCACGACGTAGCAGGCGAGCGACTCGCCCTTCAGCTCGTCGGGCAGCCCGACCGCCGCGGCTTCGACCACGGCCGGGTGCTCCACGAGCACGGTCTCCACCTCGGCCGGACCCAGCCGCTTGCCCGCGAGCTTGATCGTGTCGTCCGAGCGTCCGTGCAGGTACCACTGCCCGTCGCCGTCGATCGACGCCCAGTCGCCGTGCCACCACACGCCCGGCCAGCGCGACCAGTAGGTGTCCAGGTAGCGCTGCGGGTCCTTCCAGACGCCACGGGTCATCGCGGGCCACGGCTGCCGGCAGATCAGCTCACCGACCGCGCCCCGGATCGGTTGGCAGTCGTCGTCCACCACGTCCACGTCACAGCCGAGCGCGGGACCGCCGAGCGACATCGGCGAGATCTCCTCGACGACGTGCGGCGCGAGGAAGCACCCGACCTCGGTCCCACCGCTCACGTTGATCACCGAGCAGCGACTCCCACCGACCCGTTCGAAGTACCAGCGCCACGGTCCTTCGTTCCACGGCTCGCCCGTCGACGCGAGCACGCGCAGCGAGGAGAGGTCGTGACGGTCGACGTGAGTCGTCACCCTTCGCCATCAGCGCGCGGATGAGCGTCGGGGACACGCCGAGGATCGTGAGCCGGTGGCGCTCGACCATCGACCAGAGCCGGTCGGGCTCCGGGAAGTCGGGCGCGCCGTCGAAGCAGAACATCGTCGCGCCCCACGCGAGCGTCCCGAAGATCTGCCACGGGCCCATGATCCAACCGAGGTCGGTGAGCCAGAAGAGGATGTCGTCCGGCCCGCAGTCCGCCTGGAACCCGACCTCCTCGGCGATCTTCGCGAGGAAGCCCGCCGTGGACGTGCACCGCGCCCTTGGGCCGACCGGTCGTGCCACTCGTGTACGCGACGAACAGCGGGTGCTCGGCGTCCACCGGCCGGGTCGGGAACGGCTCGTCGGGCGCGAGGTCGGTGAGCTCGGCCAGCGTCAGGTCGCGCCCGGCGGTCATCGGCACGTCGTCGCGACCCGATGCGCGGCACGACGACGACCGTCTCGACCGACGGAACCGCGGCGACCGCCGCGTCCGCGGTCTCCTTCATCGGGACGAGCTTGCCGCGCCGCAGCGTGCCGTCCGCGGTGATGAGCGCCTTCGCGTTGCAGTCCTCGAGTCGCACCGCGACCGCGTCGGCGCCGTAGCCGGAGAAGACGGGCAGGAAGATCGCGCCGAGCTTCGCGACGGCCATGACCGCGGCGACCGTCTCGGGGATCATCGGGAGGAACACGCCGACCGCGTCGCCCTCGCCCGACGCCCCGCGCCGCGAGCCCGTGCGCGATGCGGTCGGTGAGCACGCGCAGCTCGGCGTAGGTGAGCGTGCGCGTCGTGCCCTCCTCGCCCTCCCAGATGACGGCCGGTCGATCGCGCCAGTCCGTCGCGGTCGGCCCACTTGTCGACGCAGTCGTGCGCGACGTTCAGCTGGCCGCCTGTGAACCAGGTCGCCCACTCGATGCCCGGCCGAGGTGTCGAGCACCTGCGTGTACGGCGTCGACCACTCGATCCCGACGAACCGTACGAACGCGTCCCAGAACCACTCGGGGTCCGCGATCGACCGGGCGCGCAGCTCGGCGAAGTCGGTGAACCCGTGCTCGGCCATGAAGCGCCCGACGTTGCTCGCCGCCGCCGACTCGGGGGTGGGCCGCCACACGATCTCTGCCACGAACCGGAGGTTATGCGCCGGTCCACCCATTAGGGTGCTCGCGTGCCTCGTCCCGAGATGTCCGATCGTCTGGCGTGGATCGACCTGGAGATGACCGGGCTCGACACCGTCCGCCACACCGTCGTCGAGATCGCGGTGCTCATCACCGACTCCGAGCTCGAGCTCGTCGACGACGGCATCGACCTGATCGTGCACGCGTCGCCCGAAGCGCTCGCGGAGATGGACGACTTCGTCACCAAGATGCACACGAAGTCGGGCCTGCTCCCGGCGATCGAGGCGTCGACGCTCTCCCTCGAGGACGCGAGCACCCAGGTGCTCGAGTACCTCGGGCTCGGTGCTGCCCGGTCCGGGGACGACCCCGCTGTGCGGCAACTCGATCGGCGTCGACCGGCGCTTCCTCGACCGGTACCTGCCCGGAGGTCGACCAGTACCTCCACTACCGCAGCGTGGACGTGAGCTCGTTCAAGGAGCTGTGCCGGCGCTGGTACCCGTCCGTGTACAAGAAGCGGCCGGACAAGCAGGAGAGCCACCGCGCGCTCGACGACATCCGGGAGTCCATCGAGGAGCTCCGGTTCTACCGGGCCAACATGCTCCTGCCCCCGGAGCCGGCGCCGCCCGCCCCGGCGGACGACGGCACGACTCCGGCCGAGGACCGGGAAAGCCCCGCAGGCGGCTAGAATCTTTGGCTCGCGCTGCACCCCGGCGGCGCAGGGCTGAAACGGCCCGAAGTTCGAGAGAAGGCTCATGTCCGCGCGCGCCCAGCGAGATGATCTCCGAAATGTGGCAATTGTTGCCCACGTCGACCACGGCAAGACCACGTTGGTCGACGCCATGCTCTGGCAGACGGGCGCGTTCCGGGACAACCAGGAGGTCAACGACCGGGTCCTGGACTCGAACGACCTCGAGCGCGAGAAGGGCATCACGATCCTCGCGAAGAACATCGCGGTCCGCTACGGCGGGGTGAAGATCAACATCATCGACACCCCCGGCCACGCGGACTTCGGCGGCGAGGTCGAGCGCGGCCTCACGATGGTCGACGGCGTGCTCCTGCTCGTCGACGCGAGCGAGGGCCCGCTCCCCCAGACCCGGTTCGTGCTGCGCAAGGCGCTCGAGTCGCGCCTGCCCGTCATCCTCGTCGTGAACAAGGTGGACCGCCCCGACGCGCGCATCCAAGAGGTCGTCGACGAGGTGTACGAGCTCTTCCTGGACCTCGACGCGGACGAGACGCAGATCGACTTCCCGATCATCTACGCGAACGCGCGTGCGGGCTGGGCGTCGCTCGACCCCGACGCGGAGGGCAGCGACCTCAAGCCGCTCTTCGAGCTGCTGCTCGACCACATCCCCGCGCCGACCTACGAAGAGGGCCACCCGCTCCAGGCGCTCGTCACGAACCTCGACGCGTCGCCCGTACCTCGGCCGCCTCGCGCTGTGCCGCGTGCAGCACGGCACGATCGCCAAGGGTCAGACGGTCGCGTGGTGCAAGCTCGACGGCTCGATCGAGAAGGTGCGCATCACCGAGCTCTACGTCGCCGAGTCGCTCGACCGGGTCGACGCGGCCGAAGCCGGACCGGGCGAGATCTGCGCGATCGCCGGGCTCGCCGAGGTCACGATCGGCGAGACGCTCGCCGACGCGGACAACCCGGTCGCGCTGCCCGGCGATCACCGTCGACGAGCCCAGCCTGTCCATGACGATCGGCATCAACACGTCGCCGCTCGCGGGCCAGGAGGGCTCCAAGCTCACGGCCCGCCAGGTGCTGCAGCCGCCTCGACGCCGAGCTCGTCGGCAACGTGTCGATCCGGGTGCTCCCGACCGAGCGCCCCGACGCCTGGGAGGTCCAGGGTCGCGGTGAGCTCCAGCTCGCGGTGCTCGTCGAGACGATGCGCCGCGAAGGGCTTCGAGCTCACGGTCGGCAAGCCGCAGGTCGTCACGCGCGAGATCGACGGCAAGCTGCACGAGCCGGTCGAGCGGGTCGCGATCGACGTGCCCGACGACTACCTCGGCGTCGTCACCCAGCTCGTCGCGCTCCGCAAGGGCCGGCTCGAGCAGATGGTGAACCACGGCACCGGCTGGGTGCGCATGGAGTACATCGTGCCCGCCCGTGGGCTCATCGGGTTCCGCACCGAGTTCCTCACCGAGACACGCGGCACCGGCATCCTGCACCACGTGTTCGACGGCTACGAGCGCTGGTTCGGCGACCTGCGCAACCGCCCGACCGGCTCGCTCGTCTCGGACCGGCGCGGCGTCACCAACTCGTTCGCGCTCTTCAACCTCCAGGAGCGCGGCCAGATGCTCCTCGGCCCGGGCGTCGAGGTGTACGAGGGGATGATCGTCGGCGAGAACGCGCGCTCCGACGAGATGGACGTCAACCCGACGAAGGAGAAGAAGCTCACCAACCAGCGGACGTCGAGCTCCGACGACACCGTGCGGCTGACCCCGCCGCGGCCGATGTCACTCGAGCAGGCGCTCGAGTTCATCGCCGACGACGAGTGCGTCGAGGTGACGCCCGAGAGCGTGCGCCTGCGCAAGGTCGTGCTCGAGCAGTCCATCCGCGGCCGCACCCGCAACAAGAAGCCCCCCAAGACCTGACCCGCCCCGCCCGGCTCCGGTCGCGCCATGGCCGGTAGCACCGGAGACGGGGACGTCGCCGTGCGGGTCGCGGCGAGCTCGGGGTCGGTCGGCGGCTCGTCGGTGCCGCTGATCACGATCCGGTCGCGACCGGTCGCCTTCGCCTTGAGCAGCGCCGCGTCGGCGAGCTCGAGCGTCTCGCTGAACGTGTCCTCGGGCCGGGCGGCGGTGATCCCGAAGCTCACGGTGAACGGCGGCGTGCCCGCGCCGGCCTGGGCGACTGCGAGCTGCTCGCGAAGCCGGTTGATGACCGGCGTAGGCGTCGGAGACCTCGCAGTCCGGGAGCACGACGACGAACTCCTCGCCGCCGTAGCGGGCGGTGAGGTCGTGCGGGCCGGACGCGTGTCGCGCAGCACCCGGGCGAAGAGCCGCAGCGCCTGGTCGCCGGCGTCGTGGCCGTGGACGTCGTTGAGCTGCTTGAAGTGGTCGAGATCGCGCGTACGACCGCGACGTAGGTCGAGCCGTTCTCGGTGAGCCCGCGCACCTTCTCCTCGAGGCTGCGCCGGTTCATCAGCCCGGTCAGCGGATCGGTGTGCGCCTGGGTCTCGGAGCGCTTGAACGCGCGCAGCATCCCGACGCGCTCACCGACCTTGCGGGCGATCAGCTCGACCTTGCGACGACCGTGGCTCGTCGGGCGGCTCGCCGTCGGGGCCGATCGCGTGCACGACCCCGACCGTGTTGCCGCCGATGCTGACCGGCACGCAGACCGCGGAGCACTCGCCGCCCGGGCGATCCTGCAGGTACGGGCACGCGTCGAGCGCGTGCTGCTGGGCCAGATCTGGGTCTGGCCCCAGGTCGCCGCGGGGCAGTCGGTCGGCGACATCACCGGGCACCCGGGACCGCCGTGCTCGTCGGTCGACGGTGCCTGGCGGAAGTGGGCACGGCTCGAGTCCGCCACGAGCAGCTCGGCCGGAACGCCCGGCACGCGTGACGGACAGCGCCCGCCCGACCAGCGCGTAGGCCGCCGCCTCGGTGCGCGCCATCTCGAGTGAACGCTGCAGGCGGGCCTCGAGCTCGTTGCGCTCCGCGTCCTCGTGCAGCGTCGGTCGAGGGCTTCGAGCCGCTCCTCGCGCGACCGTGCCGAGCGGCGGCGACGCCGAACGCGAGCAGCAGAACGAGCAACGCCGACCCCGGAGATCGAGCACGATCGTGCGCTCGGTCGCGTCGAGCCACTTGTCGCTCGCGTCGCGTCAGCGAGCGCTGGACCTTCGTCTCGTAGAGCTCCTTGATGTGGTTCGAGGTCGGTCCGAAGAGCGCTGGTGCGCGTCCGGTCGACGCTGGCGCAGCGCTTCGCTGGCGGGCGCGGGCTGGCTCACCAGACCACGACTCCGGCGTCGAACGCCGCCTTGCGATCGCGAGCGAAGCTGCGCTGCAGCGTCGCGCTCGCCCGGAAGGTGCGACCGACGATCCGCCGGTACGCCTTCCACGCCGACCTCGCCGGCCGAGTTCAGCGCCGTGAGCTCGCTGATGCCGCGGCGGCGCGCACCGCCGGATCGACGCTCGCCGATCCCTGGAGCGCGCTCGTCGCCGCGACTGTAGCTTCGTACCGGGCGACGTCGAGCCGCTCGACGGCCGGGACCAGGCTGTCGCTCGAGTCCCGCAACGAGCGCGTGCGTCGGCGCCAGCGAGCCGAGCACCGCCGCGACCATGACCGCCACCGATCGCGACCGAGATCGCGCACAGCAGCTGGACCTGGCGGTGCGGCGAGATCCGCGGCCAGGCGGCGCACGAGCCGCTGCAGCGGGTGGAAGCCGCGCTCGGCGAGAGTGCTCACGTTCAGGGTGTCGACACGCTCACTGGGCACCCTGGAGGCCCGAAAGGCCGGCGATCGCGCGTCAGATCTGCTCCCGGAGTGCGCCGAGCAGCGTGGTGACCGAGCGTTCCCGGGCGGAATGCCCCATCAGCCCGATCCGCCAGGCGACTCCGGCGAACTCGCCCAGCCCGCCGCCGACCTCGATGCCGTACCCGGTGAGCAGCGCCTTGCGCAGCACGCCTTCGTCGAGTCCCGTCCGGGCAGCCGGACCGAGGTCAGCTGTGGGAGCCGGTGGCCGTCCTCGGCGATCAGCGACCAGCCCGAGCTCCACGAGGCCGGCCTGGAGCCGGTCCCCGACGGCCCGGTGGCGGGCCCACGACTGCTCGAGTCCCTCGTCGAGCACCGCGCCGAGCCCGGCGTGCAGGGCGACGATCATCGCGGTCGGCGCGGTGTGGTGGTACTTGCGCGCCCCGCCCACGTAGTCGCCGATGAGGCCGAGATCCAGGTACCAGGACTGCGGCGGCGTGGACCGGGTCCGCACCCGCTCCACCGCCCGGGGCGAGAAGGTCAGCGGCGAGAGCCCGGGCGGCACGCCGAGGCACTTCTGGGTGCCCGAGTAGCGACGCGTCGATCCCCCAGCCGTCGACCTCGACGGGGATCCCGCCGAGCGACGTGACGGTGTCGACCAGCAGCAACGTGTCGGTGTCCTGGAGTGCGCGCAAGCGGCGCGACGTCGTTCTCGACGCCGGTCGACGTCTCCGCGTGGACGACCGCGAGCAGCCGCGCGCCCGGCTGGCTCCGTTGCGCCTCGAGCAGCCGCTGCGGGATCGAGCGCGGCACCCCACGGCGCGTCGACGCGCACGACCTCGGCACCACACCGTCGTGCGACCTCGCACATGCGCTCGCCGAAGACGCCGTTGACGCCGATGATCGCCGTGTCGCCCGGCTCGAGCAGGTTGACGAAGCACGCTTCCATGCCGGCCGAGCCCGTCCCCGAGATCGGCAGCGTCAACGCGTTCGTGGTCTGGAACACCGTGCGCAGGCGATCGCAGGTCTCGTCGAGGATCGCGAGGAAGTCCGGGATCGAGGTGGCCGAGCAACGGCTGCGCGAAACGCGGCGGCGACTTCGGGATACGGATTGGACGGCCCGGGGCCGAGCAACAATCGGTCGGTCAGTGGCATCGGCGCATCGTAGGACGGCCGCCGCCGCCGACGCCGACGGCTCAGGCCGGCGACGGACGAGACGTTGCCCCAGATGCGCGTCAGGTGCGCGACCGCGGGATCCGCGGCGTTGCCGGCCACGAGCGCCCGGGCGAGCAGCGCCGCCTCGCGGGCGACGCGGATGACGACGGCGTCCGGGATGTCGATGTCCGACGCCTCGGCCGCGCGTCCGCACCGCCTGCACGGCGTCGTGCGCCGCCCGGGCGGCGACCGCGGGACCGGCCCTGCTCGCGCAGCGCGTCGTCGATGCACATCACCGCTTCCCAGGCCGCGACCTCGTCGGCGACGGTCTGGTGGTGCTCGTCGATGGCAGATCGCGATCGCGCGGATGTCGTCACCGTGAGGCGCTGCAGCGCGGCGACGAACCCTTCCAGATGCACGAGAGAGGTAACGGCGCGACCGGCGGAGGGACTGAGGAAAATCTCAGGTTCCGGGCCGGCAGCCAGGCTCCTGACCAGCCCATCCAGGATGTCGGCCTCCGAGACGAGGAGCTCGTCGAAGCCCATCGTGCGCAGGATCGTGACCAGGACGATCACCCCGCCGACGATCACGTCCACCCGCCCGGGCTCGAGCCCGGGATTGTGCCGCCGCTCCTCGACGCGACTCCGTGGCGAGCGTGCGGAACACCTCCTCGACCGCGGCCCTGGTCAGGCGCGAGTGGTGGATCCGCGCCGGCGTCGTACTCGCGCGAGGCCCATCTCGATCGCGGCCACGGTCGTCACCGTTCCCGCCAGGCCGATGAGCGTCTTCGCCTCCTTGACCGCCGGCACCTCGCGGATCACGTCGACGACGTGCTCACGCGCGACGTGCACCGCCTGGCTCAGCTCCTCGGGCTCCGGTGGGTCCGAGTGCAGCCAGGCCTCGGTGAGGCGCACGCACCCGATGTCCACCGACATCTTCCCTTCGGGCGCCTCGGTGCCGACGACGAACTCGGTCGAGCCGCCGCCGATGTCGACGACGAGGTACGGCGCCGGAACGTCGCCCGCGCGGTCCGAGTCCCGTCGTCGCGCCGAGAAACGAGAGCGCGGCCTCCTCGTCGCCCGAGAGCAGCTCGAGCTCGGCGCCGAGGATCTCCGCGGCGGGCGCGAAGAAGTCGTCGCGGTTCGTCGCGTCGCGCGCCGCGCTCGTCGCAGTCGCGCGCAGCGCTTCGACCCCGCCGAGCTCGTCCATCACCTTCCGGTACCCGCGCAGCGCGGCCAGCGTGCGTTCGATCGCCTCCGGAGCGAGTCGGCGGGTCGCGTCGACGCCTTGACCCAGTCGGGTGATGGTCATCCGCCGGTCGAGCTGTACGAGCTCGCCGCGGCGGCTCGGTGATCTCACCGACGAGCAGCCGGGTCGAGTTGGTGCCGATGTCGATCGCGGCGACCCTCACTCGGCGCGCTCCGGCCCGGGCTCGAGATCGATGCGCTCGTCGACCCAGCGCCCGACCGGGTCCGCACCGCCGGCGAGGTACCAGGCGTAGTGCGCGTGCAGGCACTTGACCCCCTGGCGGGTGCCCGCCGACACCACCGAACGGCGCGGTCCGGACCAGTCCCGGAGGCAGCGCCCGCGCCCGCTCGCGCCGCGTACTCGGCGTGCGCCGCGGCGAGGGCCTCGGGATCGATCGCCGCGGTCGCGGCCCGGACCCCGCCGTCGGCCTCGAGCCGCGAGACGGAGCGGACCAGGCCCGGGGCGACCAGCCAGTACCGGGTCGGCATCGGCGTGCCGTCCGCGAGCAGGGGCGCGTTGCGGATCACCGCGGGCTCGCCGTCGTCGGAGCGCACGACGACCTCGAACTCGGCTCGGGGCTCACGGCCGAGGAGCTGCGTCACCCGCTCGACGTCGGCAGCAGAAGCGGACACCGGGCGAGCGTAGGCGGGCCCGACCACCGTTCTCGGCACGTTCGACCGCCCCTGGCGCGGATTCAGCGTGCCGAGTTCGTTGGGGTCGGGTCAGCCGGCGTCGGGGATCGTTGCCGGTGGCGCGGTGGCGGTCGTGGTCGTCGTCGTGGTGGTCGTGGCCGCACCGGGGACGACGGCCCAGGCCTGCTCGCCCGGCCGGACCATGTTGAAGCGGTCGCGGGCCAGGCGCTCGATCTCGGCGTCGCTCAGCACCCGCTTGGACTCCGACGCGAGCCGCGGCGTTCTGCTGCTTGAGCACCGAGAGCCGCTGCTCGGCGTCGCTGAGCTGGCCCCGCTGGTGCAGCACCGCGCTCGTCGGGAACACGAACAGGAACGAGCGCGCCGATCGAGCACGAGCGTCGCGATGCGCGAGTCGCAGGATCGCGGCGCGACTCCAGTGCGACTCGGTCCGCCGGCTCGGCCTCGTCCGTCGTCTCGTCGCTCACGACGCCGCTCCACGCCGGGCCAGCGCGCCGCCCCCGAGGAACGTCGCCGCTTCGCCCAGTCCCTCTTCGATGCGCAGCAGCTGGTTGTACTTCGCGACCCGGTCCGAGCGGGCGGGCGCGCCGGACTTGATCTGCCCGCATCCCGTCGCGACGGCGAGGTCCGCGATCGTGACGTCCTCGGTCTCGCCGCTGCGGTGCGACATCATCGACGTGTACCCGTGCCGGGACGCCAGCGCCATCGTGTCGAGCGTCTCGGTGAGCGTCCCGATCTGGTTCACCTTGATCAGGATCGAGTTCGCCACGCCGAGGTCGATGCCCTCGCTGCAGCCGCTCGGGGTTGGTCACGAAGACGTCGTCACCGACGAGCTGGACCCGGTCACCGATCTCGCGGGTGAGCGCAGCCCAACCGTCCCAGTCGTCCTCGGCCATGCCGTCCTCGATCGACACGATCGGGTAGCGGGCGCAGAGGTCGGCGAAGTATCCAGCGAGCTCCGCCGAGCTGAGGATCCGGCCCTCACCGGCGAGGTTGTAGCGACCCTCCTCGTAGAGCTCGCTCGACGCCGGGTCGAGCGCGATCGCGATGTCCTCACCCGGCGTGTACCCGGCGGCATCGATCGCCGCGACCAGGAGCTTCACCGCCTCTTCGTTCGACGGCAGGTTCGGGGCGAACCCACCTTCGTCGCCGACCGCGGTCGACAGGCCGCGGTCGTGCAGCATCTTCTTCAGTGCGTGGTACGTCTCGGTCCCCATGCGCAGGGCCTCGGTGAACGAGGCCGCGCCGACGGGCGCGACCATGAACTCCTGGAGGTCCACGTTCGAGTCGGCGTGCGCGCCACCGTTGAGCACGTTCATGCACGGCAACGGCAACGTGTGCGCGTTCGCACCACCGACGTAGCGGTAGAGCGGAAGGTCGCACTCGTCCGCACCGGCCTTCGCCGTCGGCGAGCGAGACACCGAGCACTGCGTTCGCGCCGAGACGGGACTTGTTGTCGGTGCCGTCGAGCTCGATCAGGGCCTGGTCCAGCAGGCGCTGGTCGAGCCCCTCGAGGCCCGACGATCGTCTCGGCGATCTCACCGTTGACGTTCGCGACCGCGCGTTGGACGCTCTTGCCGAGGTAACGGTCGCCGCCGTCACGCAGCTCGACGGCTTCGTGCACGCCGGTGCTCGCGCCGCTCGGGCACCGCGGCCCGGCCGCGGGCGCCCGAGAGGAGCTCGACCTCGACCTCGACGGTCGGATTGCCTCGCGAATCCAGGATCTCGCGCGCCAGGACGTCGACAATGATGCTCACGGGCCCCCGAGCCTTGGTGCTGGTGTTGTCGGAGTGTCGAATGTAGCCGCCTGCACCCGCACGATCCGGGCAATCCGTCCCGGCGTGCGATCCGCCCGGCAGCGGGGACCTCCGCGCGGCGCCCCGCACGCTTCGGACATTCATCGACCGAACCGGTCGGACGCCCGCCTCGATCCAGAGCGCGGCGACCCGGTCCGCCGGAGCTGCGGCGAGGTCCACGCCCTGGGCCACGGCGAGCTGCTCCATGTGCACGAAGCGTTCCCGGAACCGGGCCGACCAACCCCGCAAGGAGGTCTCGGCATCGACGCCACGGGCGCGAGCGAGGACGACCGCGGCCGCCAGCAGATCGCCCAGAGCGGCCTCCGTCACCGCAGGGTCGGCGTCACGAAGCGTCTCGAGCGCGATCGAAGCGCGGTCCAGCGCCTCGACGTCCGTCCCCGGCTCCAGCCCGACCGACGCGGCCTTTCGGTAGAGCTTGTGCGCGTACAGCAGTGACGCGAGACCCGGGCTGATCCCCTCGACGATCGAGTCCGAGCCCTTCTCACGCTTCTTGATCTGCTCCCAGTTCGTCATCACCTCCGACACGGTGTCGGCTTCGACGTCCCCGAAGATGTGGGGGTGGCGGCGCACGAGCTTCTCGTGGATCCCGCGCGCGACGTCCGCAATCGTGAACGCGCCGGCCTCGCGTGCGAGCACCGAGTGGAACACCACCTGGTAGAGCAGGTCGCCGAGCTCGTCCTCCAACCGTGCGTAGGCGTCCGGGTCCACCTCGCCCTCGGGTGCAGCCGCGGGGAGCCCTTCGATCGCCTCGACCGTCTCGTAGGCCTCCTCGAGGAGGTAGCGCGAGAGCGAGTGGTGGGTCTGCTCGGCGTCCCACGGGCATCCACCCGGCGCGCGCAGGCGCTCGGACAGGGCGACGAGCGCGGCGAGCTCACCCGCGACCGCGTCGTGGCCCGCGTCCACGAAGATCGAGGTGAGGTGGTCGGGCTCGATGTCGCGGTCGAGCGCCTCGAGCGGGATCGTGATCACCCGCTCGCCCGGCATCCCGAGCTGCTGGAGCACCGTGACCGGCGTCTCCGGCGGCAGCGCCTCGAGCAGCACGAGCTTGATGTCCGAGAGGATCAGCCGGTTGATGCAGTGGCCGATCAGCAACGGGCCGTGCAACCCCGCCGCATCGACGGCGAAGCTCTGCCCGTCGACGAGGCGCGCTCCGTCCATCGGATCGACGCCCAGCCGCGACCACGCCAGATCCGCGAACGACAGGCCGGGGATGATCTCGAGCGTGATCTCGCCGCGGCGCTCCGCCGCCCGGAGCAGGCTCACGGTCCGCTCGGCCACCGCCGGGTTGCCGGGCACGCGCGTAGCAAACCTCACCGTGCTCGGCCGCGGCCGCGACGAGATCGTTCGTGATCGCGTCGGTAGAGGTCGTCGAACGACTCGGTGGTGTCGTACCGCTCGTCGAACGACTCGAAGTCCAGACCGTGGCGCCCGAGCTCGTCGACCGCCGGGTGCCGTGCGGTGCGCACGTACCGGTGCGCCATGTACGACACCTTCGAGCGAGCCTTCGGAAGCATCAGGTCGACCCCCGCCGGTCCCAGCCCGACGACGACGACGTGCCCCGGCGTCACTGGCCGGTCGCGCCCGCCGCCGGTGTCGTGGTCGGCGTCGGGTCCGCCGGATTGCTCTTCGGGTTCGGCGGCGACCGGCGGAACGATCGTGATCGCGGCCTTGGTGCGGTTGACCGTGCCGTAGCGGGGATCGACCCACACCTTGCGCTTCCGCAGCTGCCGGGTGACGAACTTCGTGATCGGGCTGGCCTGCTGCTGCTGCACCAGCCGGATGAGCAGCAGGCGCGCGTTCGTCGAGGTCGAACGGCTCGACCCGGATGACGTGCCAGCCGAACTCGGTCTGGACCGGCGGGGAGGTCTGGCCGAGCGTGAGGCTTGTCCGAGCCGGCCCGGAACGACGCCGGGAGCTGGTTGTAGCCGTCCGACGCGGTGCAGGCGATCAGCCCGCCGACCGACCCGGACCCGGTGTCCGTGGAGCTCTTCTGCGCCAGCTCGCCGAAGTTCGCGCCGGCGGCGAGCTGCGCCTCGATCACCTTCGCCTCGTCCTCGGTCTTGACCTGGATGTGGGCGACGACCTGGCCGCTCGGGCAGAGAGATCGCCTTGCCACTGTCGAGGGTCTGCTGCAGGACCGCGTCGCTCGGGGGCGGCCTCGGCGGCAGCGTCGCTTGCACCGCCTGGATCCGGCCCTGGCGCGCCGAGCACGGCGTCCCGGAACGAGCGCGGGCAGCTCCTCGAACGTCTTCTTGTTGACGAAGGTGGTGTAGGTCGCAGTCTTCGCCGCAGCCCGGTTGGCCGTCGGTCACCTCGAGGTGGTGCGCAGTCGAAGTACTGGTCGATGGCGGCCTGGTTGACGAGCGTCGTCAACCACAACGTCGCCGAGCTTCGATGTTCACGCCGCCGTCGGTGGAGTTCACCTTGACGGACAGGGACTTGGAGAGCGAGGCCGCGACGGCCTTGTTGTCCGTCATCGCCCGCAGGTCGTCGTTGAGGGTCGTGCGGCTGATCGTGGTGGATCCGACCTTGGCCGCGGCCGGACCGGACGTGCTGCTCGCAGGCGGAGAGCGACGCGGCCGCGACCGAGGGCCACGACGAGGAGCGAGAACGTACGTTTCACAGGAATCGGGACTCTACCGGCCCGCGCCCGCGATCACCCGGCCGCGGCGACTCCGGCGCGCCCACCGGGAATGAGCTCCCGCAGCAGCGCCGACCAGGGCGTCCGGGACCTCGTCGGACCGGACCGACAGCGGGATCGCGACCTCGCCGTCCTCCTTGGCCGTGGCCTTCGGGGCCAGCCGGCGCAGGCGTACCTTCTGGCTCTCCTTCAGCTCGAGCCCCTCGATGCGGGCGACGCCCTTCTGGACCGAGACGTTCGTCGCCCGGATCCGCACCGCCTCGGCCCGCAGCCGCGCCACGGCGAGCAGCGCCTCGGCGCTGGGCGGGAGCGGGCCGTAGCGGTCGAGCCACTCGTTGCGGACGTCGTCGACGTCGGTCGGATCGGTGACCGCGGCCAGGCGCCGGTAGGCCTCCATCCGCACGTCGTCGCGCTGGACGTACTCGCCGTGGGAGATGGGCGTCCAACGGGACGTCGATGACGACGTCGAACGGCTCGTCGACCGTCTCGCCCTTCAGCTCGCTGACCGCCTCGGTCACGAGCTCGCAGTAGAGGTCGAAGCCGACCGCCGCGATGTGCCCGCTCTGCGCGCCACCGAGCAGGTTGCCGGCGCCGCGGATCTCGAGGTCGCGCATCGCGAGCTTGAAGCCCGAGCCGAGGTCGGTGAACTCGCCGATCGCCTTGAGCCGTTCGTACGCCTCTTCGCTCAGCACCCGGTCCGCCGGGTGCAGCAGGTACGCGTACGCGCGCTGACCCCGCCGACCGACCCGACCCCGCAGCTGGTAGAGCTGCGCGAGCCCGAGCAGGTCCGCGCGGTCGACGACCATCGTGTTGACCGTCGGCATGTCGAGGCCGCTCTCGATGATCGTCGTGCACACCATGACGTCGTAGTCGCGCGCCGCGAAGTCGAGCACCACGCGCTCGAGCCGGCTCTCGTCCATCTGGCCGTGCGCGATCGCGACCCGCGCGCCCGGCACCAGCTCGCCCACCTGCGCGGCGACGTGCTCGATGTCCTGCACGCGGTTGTGGACGTAGAAGACCTGGCCCTCCCGCAGCAGCTCGCGCCGGATCGCCTCGGACACCGCGCGCTCGTCGTACTCGCCGACGTAGGTGAGGATCGGCTGGCGCTCCTCCGGCGGTGTCTGGACGAGCGACAGGTCCCGGATCCCGGTGAGCGACATCTCGAGCGTGCGCGGGATCGGTGTGGCGGTGAGCGTCAGCACGTCGACGTTGGCCCGCAGCCGCTTGATCTTCTCCTTGTGCTGGACCCCGAAGCGCTGCTCCTCGTCGATCACGAGCAGGCCCTGGTCCTTCAGCTTCACGTCGTCGGAGAGGAGGCGGTGGGTGCCGATGATCACGTCGACCGCGCCGCTCGCCACCTCCGCGACGATCGCCTTCTGCTCCTTCTGGGTGAGGAACCGGCTCAGCACCTCGACCCGCACCGGGTAGCCCGCGAACCGCTCCCGGAACGTCTGGCCGTGCTGGTTCGCGAGCAGGGTCGTCGGCGCGAGCACCACGACCTGCTTGCCGTCCTGCACCGCCTTGAACGTCGGCCCGCATCGCGACCTCGGTCTTGCCGTAGCCGACGTCGCCGCAGATGAGCCGGTCCATCGGCACCGGCTGCTCCATGTCGGCCTTCACCTCGGCGATGGCCTGGAGCTGGTCGGGCGTCTCCTCGTACGGGAACGAGTCCTCCATCTCGCGCTGCCACGGCGTGTCGGGCGAGAACGCGAACCCGGGCGCGGCGAGGCGCTGGCGGTAGAGGATCACCAGCTCGGCCGCGACCTCCTGCACCGCGCTGCGGACCTTGCTGCGCGTCTTCTGCCACTCGGTGCCGCCCATCTTGCTGAGCGACGGCGAGTCGCCGCCGGTGTAGCGCCGGATCGTGCCGACCTGATCCGTCGGCACGTAGAGCTTGTCGCCGCCGCGGTACGCGAGCAGCAGGTAGTCGCGCTCGACGCCACCGATGCCGCGGGCGACCATCCCCTCGTAGCGCCCGACGCCGTGCACCTGGTGCACGACGAAGTCGCCTGGCTTCAGATCCTCGTAGTAGTCGACCGTCTTGCGCGCCTCGCGCGGCCGCCGGTGCACGCGGCGGCGACCGGTGAGGTCCGCCTCGGCGATGAGCGCGAGCGCCGCGCCCGGCATGACCACGCCGCGCTCGAGCGGCGCGACGACGATCGAGAGCGCGCCCGGCCTCGAGGCTCGGCTTCTCGGTGATCGGGCACCTGCACGCCTTCGCCCGCGAGCACGTCGCGCAGCCGCGAGGCGGAGCCGGTGCCCTCGGTCGCGATGACGACGCGATGTCCCGCTGTCGCGCAGCGACGCGGATCCGGCCCGCGAGCGCTTCGACGTCGCCGACGACCGGGTCGAACGCCGCGGCGGCGAGCTGGGGGGTGTCGGGCGAGTCCGGCGAGGCGAGCAGGCTCGTCGCCCGCGCCTTGGTGTGCGCGAGCAGCCGCTCGAACGGCAGCGACAGCCGGGGGAAGTCGTGGCCCTCGGCGCCCCAGGTGCCCGAGAGCGTCTCCGCGAGGTTCGCCTCCTCGTCGAGGAGCTCCTGGGCCCGGTCCCGCATCCGGCGGGGCTCCACGAGCAGGACCCGGGCGCCGGGCGGGAGCAGATCGGGCAGGAGGTGCTCCTCCTCGGTGAGCCACGGCAGCCAGGACTCCATGCCGTCGAAGATCTGGCCCTCGGCGAGGCGCTCCCACTGCGCCCGACCCCAGGGCGCGGTGTCGATCAGCTTCCGGGCCCGATCGCCACCTCGGGGGTCGGGAGCAGCTCCCGGCTCGGGAACACCATGACGTCGCGCAGCTCCTGGTTGCTGCGCTGGTCCGCCACCGAGAACACCGAGAGCCGGTCGATCTCGTCGCCCCAGAGATCGACGCGCACCGGGTGGTCCGCGGTCGACGGGTAGACGTCGACGATCGAGCCGCGCACCGCGATCTCGCCTCGCCCCTCGACCTGGTACTCGCGCCGGTAGCCCGCGGCGACGAGCCGCTCGAGCAGCTCGTCGCGGTCGATCTGGTCACCCTTGCGCAAGACGATCGGGTCGATGTCCTCGACGTGCGGGCCGAGCCGTTGCACGAGCGCGCGCACGGGCGCGACGACGACCGCCGGCGCGCGGTCACCACCCTCGCGCAGCCGCCACATGATCCGCAGCCGCCGGCCCATCGTCTCGAGCGCGGGTGACACGCGCTCGAACGGCAGCGTCTCCCACGCGGGGAAGAGCTCGACCGCGTCCGCGCCGAGCATCGGGACGAGATCGCCCGCGAGCCGCTCCGCCTCGGCCGCCGTCGGCACCGCGAGCAGGATCGAGCCCGCGCCGGTGAGCCGGTGGATCCCCGCGGTGAAGAGCGCGCGGGCCGCCTCGGAGACCGCGACGACCTCGCTGCGACCCGACGCGACCGCGCCGACGCTCGGGATCCTCGGCCAGGAGCCGGGGCAGCTCGGAGAGCGGTGGAGACGTCACCGTCGCACTATGGCCCGTACGCGACCCGGCAATCCCAGATTTCTGGCGCCAGCTGGCGACCGCTGTGCGGGCCACCACTGGCGGCAGAGCACGAGCGGGGCCGAAAATTCAGCTGGAGGCTTCCTTGGGGGTGGTCGTCGACCTCGGTCATGAGGTCGTCCCACGCGGCGAGGACGGTGTCGACGGTGATCGCCCGCATCGCGTCCCGGTAGCGGTCGTCGTGCTCCCAGCCCAGGTTGAGGTAGCCGTCCGGGATCATGGGCGACACGACCGACCGGGACGCGGAGCCGACCGGACCCCACCGCCGGACCGGCGTCGGGCCGTTGAGCGCGACGACGGGGCCCCGACCGCCGCGGCCAGGTGCATCACGCCGGTGTTCACGCTGACGACGCCCGACGGCGTAGCGCAGCCAGACCAGGGTCTCGGCCGGCGTCGTGCCCGCGGCCGAGCGGGCCCGGATCCCCGTGGCCCGCCACGCGGTGACGAGCGCCTCGGTGGGACCGACGTCGCCGGGGCCGCCGGTGAGCACGACCTCGAAGCCCCGGTCGTTCATCGCCGCCGCGACGGAACGCCAGCGGTCGGTCGGCCAGGAGCGCTCGTCGAAGTTCGCGCCGCCCGGCCAGAGGTGCAGCACCACGTACGGCGCGGCGAGCGGTCGCGGCGCGGCCGGGTCCGACGTGCAGGACCGGATCGCTCGTGGAGACGATGCCCGCGCCGGCGATGAGGCGGCGGTAGTTGTCGATCTCGTGGCCGGTGCCGTGGTCCACGACGACGTCGTACGCGTAGTGACGGTGCTGACCTGGCGTCCGCATGCCGATCGTGCAGCGCGCGTGGGCCATGACGGTGAACAGGCTCTCGAGCCGCGGCCACGCACCGAAGTCGACCACGACGTCGCAGTGCTCCGCCCGCAACAGCTTCACCGCGGCCGGGATGTCTCGGACCGGGAGGGTCACGACCGAGTCGACGTCGTCGAGCAGCCGGGCGAAGCCCGCGTTGTTGGCGCTCACGAACAGCACGATGCGCGCGTCCGGACGCTGCGGCGCGGATGTCGTGGATCACCGCGCTCAGCAGCACGGTGTCGCCGATGCCGACGGTCTTGACCAGCCCGATCGTCTTCCAGTCCTCCGGGACCGGCCGGGCGCCGCGCACGCGGTGGGCCGCGCCGAGCATCGCCATGACGGGGATGCCCGCGTAGCGGTCGAGGAACTTCAGGCGGGCGTTCCCGCGATCTGCTTGCAGCTGGGCCGGCTGGCTCATGACGTCCGCGCCCTGGTCAGCCGGAGGGAACCGGGCCGATGCGACCCAGGATGTCCGTGGTGCTGTAGCCCTCGAGCAACGGTGCCCGCAGCACCCGCCCGCCCCAGCTCCGGACCTCCGGCGCGCCGACGATGTCACCCTCGGCGTAGTCGGAGCCCTTCACGAGCACGTCCGGGCGCAGCCCGACGATCAGCTTGATCGGCGTGGGGTCCGAGAAGAGCACGATCGCGTCGACGGCCGAGAGGCCCGCGAGCACCGCGGCGCGCGCAGCCTCCGAGTTCACCGGTCGGTCCTCACCCTTCTGCTCGCGCACGGACGCGTCGGTGTTCAGGCCGACGACGAGTCGATCGCAGTGCCGACGCGCCCAGTCGAGGTAGTTGACGTGGCCGGCGTGCAGCAGATCGAAGCAGCCGTTGGTGAAGCCGACGATCTCGCCCTCGCTGCGCCAGCGCTCGACGGTCTCCTCGAGCGCCTCGAGCTCCGACACCTTCTCGCCCAGCGGCACGATCGCGTGCTGCTCCCCACGTCCGAGCGCGTCGAGCAGCTCGGCCTGGGTGATCGGGACCGTGCCGGTCTTGCCGACGATGATGCCCGGCGGCCAGGTTCGCGAGCGCAGCTGCGTCGTGGCGGTCCAGACCGACGGCGATGGCCGCGGCCAGAGTGGCGATCGCGGTGTCGCCCGCGCCGGAGACGTCGAAGACCTCGCGGGCCCGAGCGGGGACGTGGTGCACGCCCTCGGAGTCGACGATCGTGATGCCGGCCTCACCGCGGGTCAGGGTCACGAAGTCCAGGTCGAGCGCGTCGCAGAGCTCGCCGGCGGCGGCGGTCGAGCGCGTCCCGGTCGTGCTCCGGGGCGTCGCTGACGATCGCCAGCTCGCCCTCGTTCGGCGTGATCGTGGTGGCTCCCGCGTACTTCTCGTACCCGAGACCCTTCGGGTCGACGAGCACGGGGACCCCGCGCTCCTTGCAGCGTTCGATCAGCCGGCGGCAGAGCTGCTCGTCGAGCACGCCCTTCGCGTAGTCGGAGAGGACGACCGCTTCGTAGCCGTCGTCGAGCATCAACATCACGCGCTCGTCCCAGCCGGAACGCTCACCGTTCTCGGGGAAGTCCGTGTCCTCGTCGTCGATGCGCACGAGCTGCTGGTGCCGGGAGAGCACGCGGGTCTTCGTCGTGGTGGTGCGACCCGGCACGACGGCCACGCCGTGCACGCGGACACCGGACGCGCCGAGCAGCTCGCGGATGCGCGCGCCGGACGAGTCGTCACCGGTCCAGCCCGCGACGTCGGCGTGAACGCCGAGCCCCGCGAGGTTGAGCGCGACGTTGCCGGCGCCACCGACCGACGCGGTCTCACGACCGAGCCGCACGACCGGTACCGGAGCCTCCGGCGAGATGCGCGCCACCTCGCCGACGAGGTAGCGGTCGAGCATCAGGTCACCGACGACGAGCATGCGCACGCCGGCGAAGCCGCCGCGCACGCTCGCGTGGACCAGGTCCGAGCGGTCAAACATCAGACTCCTCATCCACCATCGCTGCTTCCACCATGTGACAGAGCTCGTGGCCCAGGAACAGGTGTGCTTCCTGGATCCGAGGGGTCGCGTTCGTCGGGGCCTTCAGTGCGACCTCCGCGACCGTCGCGACCTTGCCGCCGTCGGCGCCGGTGATCCCGACGGTGAACGCATCCTTGCCGCGAGCCGTCTCGATCCCGCGGACCACATTTGCGCTGTTGCCGGAGGTCGAGAGTCCGACCGCCACGTCGCCGGGGCGGCACAGCGCCTCGAGCTGGCGGGAGAAGATCTCGTCGAAAGCCGCATCGTTGGCCACCGCGGTGAGCAGCGCGCCGTCCGTGGTCAGCGCGATCGACGCGAGTCCGGGCCGGTCGAGGAGGTAGCGACCGACGAGCTCGGTCGCGAAGTGCTGGCTCTGGGTCGCACTTCCTCCGTTGCCGAACCAGAACACCGTGCCTCCGGAGCGCAGTGAATCGGTCATCCGAGCGGCGACTCGTCGCAGGTCGGGTTCAAGAGCCGCGAGAGCCGTCATCACCGCCTGATGGTCGTCGATAGCCTGCTGGAATTCCACGAAGAGTCTCTCGACGGGCGCTGCGCTGTGCTTGAGGTTAGCAACCGGGTAGTTCTCCTCGATCGTGACGGAGTGCTCAACGTCGACCGAACCGACTCGGTCAAATCGGTCGAAGACCTCGAAGTCGTCCCCGGAGCGGACGAAGCCACCGCGCGCGTTGGCCGCGGCGGGCTACCGACTGCTCGTCGTCACGAACCAATCGGTGGTCGGCCGCGGCCTGCTCGACCTCGACACGCTGCACGCCATCAACGACGAGCTCGACCGCCGCCTCGGGAACACGCTCCATGGGTTCTATGTGTGCCCTCATACCCCCGAAATGGGATGTGCATGCAGAAAACCGCAAACGCTGCTGATCGAGCAGGCACGGACCGCGTGGCCGTTCGACCCGGCGCGAGACGTGGTTCGTCGCGGACGCCGACCGTGACGTCGAGGCCGCGTTGCGCGCCGGGGTGCGGCCCGCGCTCGTGCGCACCGGGCAAGGGCGCGGCGACCGAGGCAGCGCTCCCGGACGTCCCCGCCTGGGACGATCTCCTCGCCTTCACCGATTGGCTGCTCGCCACCGCATAGGCGACGAGCGGTCAGGTAGCCGTGTTGTAGCGGTTCATGGCGGGGTCGATCCCGTCGGACGCGATCATCTCGACCGCGTCGGCGGCCTGCTCGAGGGTGACGTCGATGTCGGCCCGCTCGCGCTTGCCGAAGCGGTTGAGCACGTGGTCCGCACCCCGCTCCTTGCTGACCGGCTTGCCGACACCGATGCGCACGCGTTGGAACTCGTCGCTGTGCAGGTGGGACTTGATCGAGCGCAGGCCGTTGTGGCCCGCGAGCCCGCCCCCGGACTTCAGCTTGAGCACGGCCACCGGAAGGTCGAGCTCGTCGTGGACGATCACCACCTGGTCTGGCTCCACGCCGTACCGGCGCGCGAGCAGCCCGACGGACTCTCCGGAGTCGTTCATGTACGTGGTCGGGATCGCGAGCGCGACGCGCTTGCCCGCGACGCGCACCTCGTCGACCCGCGCGCGCTCCTTGCCCTTCTTCAGCTTCGCGCCGTGGCGAGCTGCGAGCAGCTCCACGACCTCCGCGCCGACGTTGTGGCGCGTGCCGCGCGTACTCCTCGCCCGGGTTGCCGAGACCGACGACCAGCAGGTCGGCCGGCGTACCGGTGCGCGGCGTCGCTCGAGACCGCCGCACACCACGACTAGTCCTCGGAGTCGCCGCCGCCGTCGGACGCGTCGCCACCCTCGGCTTCGGCACCCTCTGCACCCTCGGCCGCTTCAGCCTCGAGTGCGGCTTCGGCCGCCTCTTCCTCTTCGCTGAGACCACGGGGAATCGAGACCTGCACGACGAGCTCGTCCGGCTCGTGCTGCACCGTCACGCCCCCGGGGATCGGCAGGTCCGCGACGCGCAGCTGGTCACCGAGCGCGAGGTGCGAGACGTCGACGGTGATCGAGGTCGGGATGTTTCCCGGGAAGCGCTTCCACCGTGATCGAGAAGAAGAGCTGCTCGAGCACGCCGCCTTCCTTGACGCCCGGCGGCTCACCCTCGATGTCGAGCGGGATCTCGGCCGTCACCGCGACGTCACGGCTGATGCGCACGAAGTCCACGTGCACGAGCTCGTTGCGGGTCGGGTGGCGCTGGATCTGGCGGGCCAGGGCCAGCGCGTCGTCCTCGCCCGGCAACCTTCAGCGTGATCAGGGTGTTCGCGCCGGACTCGCTGTGGAGCGCGTGGTCGAGCTCCCGTGCGGAGACCGTGACGGACAGCGGATCGGTCTGCAGCCCGTAGACGACGGCCGGGAGGAGACCTTCACGGCGGATGCGGCCGGCGTTGCGAGAGCCCAGGTTCGTGCGGGGCTCGGTTTGGAGGATGACGTCGGCCATGGCGCGTGAGGTCCTTCGAGAAAACGGTGGGGACCCACCATTGTGGCCTCTGAACCCCGGCTGATCCAAACAGGGGGGTTTCTGCGGTCCGGGTCGCTGCGACGTCCGCACTTCGCGTTCGCTGCCGCCTCCGCTCGCGCCGCTAGACGTTGTCGCCCTTGAAGAGCTCGCTGACGGAGGTGTCGTCGAAGACGGCGTCGATCGCCTCGGCCACGATCGGCGCGATCGAGAGCACCCGCAGGGCGTCGAAGTGCTTCTCGTCCGAGATCGGCAGCGTGTTCGTGACGACGACCTCACGGATCGGGCCGTTCTTCAGCCGGTCGACCGCCGGACCCGACAGCAGGGCGTGGGTCGCCATGATCGAGACGGAGTCCGCGCCACGCTTGGTGAGCAGCTCGGCCGCGCTGCGTCACGGTACCCGCAGTGTCGATGATGTCGTCGACGAGCAGGCACTGGCGACCCGCTACCTCACCGACGACCTCCTCGGCCACCGCGACGTTGTGGGTGCCCTTCGGACGGCGCTTGTCGATGAACGCGAGGTCGACGTCGATCGAGTGCTCCTCGAGGCAGTTCGCGAACCGGCGGGCGAGCTTGCCACCGCCGGCGTCAGGCGAGACGACCGTCACCCGGTGGTCCTTGTCGAGGTCCTTCGCGATGTGGTTCGCGAGGAGCGGGACCGCGGTGAGGTGGTCGACCGGGAAGTCGAAGAAGCCCTGGATCTGACCGGTGTGCAGGTCGACCGTCACCACCCGGTCCGCGCCCGCGACCGTCAGCATGTCGGCGACGAGCCGCGCGGTGATCGGCTCGCGACCTTCGGCCTTCCGGTCCTGGCGGGCGTACCCGTAGAACGGGCACACGACGGTGATGCGCTTCGCCGACGCGCGCTTCGCCGCGTCGATCATGATCAGCTGCTCCATGATCCGGTCGTTGATCGGATCGCAGTAGCTCTGCAGCAGGAACACGTCCGCACCCGCGAACGCTCTCGCCGTAGCGGCAGTACAGCTCGCCGTTCGCGAACCGCGACAACTTGATGTCGCCCAGCGGCACCTTCAGGTTGGTGGCGATCTCCTGGGACAGCTCCGGGTTCCCGGAGCCGGCAAAGAGCAGCAGTCGCTTCTTCGTGACCAGGTCCATCAGTCGCCTTCCTCATCACGCTCGGCGCGACGTTCCGCCCAACCTTCATCGATCTGTCGCCGGCACGCCCTTGGCGAGCGCACCCGCCGGGACGTCCCGGTTCACCACGGCGCCGGCGCCGGTGTACGCACCCTCGCCGACCTCGACCGGCGCCACCAGCACCGTGTTCGAGGAGATCCGCGGCGTCCGCCCCGATCACGGTGCGGTGCTTGTTGTGACCGTCGTAGTTCGCGGTGATCGTGCCCGCGCCGATGTTGGCGCGGGGCCCGATCTCGGCGTCGCCGACGTACGAGAGGTGCGGCACCTTCGCACCTGCGCCGATCTCCGCGTTCTTCGTCTCGACGAACGTCCCGACGTGCGCGCCCGCGGCGAGGCGCGTTCCCGGACGCAGCGAGACGTACGGACCGACCGTGCAGTCGTCACCGATCTCCGCGTCGCGCGCCACGGTCTGGCGGACCACCGCCCGCTCGCCGACGATCGTGTCGACGAGCTGGGTGTCGGGTCCGACGATCGCGCCGGCGCTGATCACGGTGCTGCCTTCGAGGATCGTGCCCGGGAGGAGGCGGACGTCCGGCTCGAGCTCGACGGCCGAGTCGATGTACGTGGAGGTCGGGTCCACCATCGACACGCCCTCGCGCATCCACCGCACGTTGATTCGGGAGCGGAGCTCGGCTTCGGCCGCCGCGAGCTGGGCGCGGTCGTTGACGTGCATCGCCGCGGTCCGGTCGTTCGCGGGGACGGCGAGCACCTCGTGACCCGCGTAGCGGAGCACTGCTACTGCGTCGGTCAGGTAGTACTCGCCCTGCGCGTTCTCCGGGCTCAGCCGCCGCAGCGCCGGCGCGAGCAGCCCGCGCCGGAAGCAGTAGATCGAGGTGTTGACCTCGTCGATCTCCAGCTCCTCGGGCGTCGCATCGGTCTTCTCGACGATGTGGTCGGCCCGGCCCTTGTCGTCGCGGACCAGCCGGCCGAAGTCCTTGTGAGGTCGTCGAGCTCGGCGGTCAGCAGCGTCGCCGCGGCGTCGGCCTCGCGGTGGTCGCGGGCGAGCCGGGCCAGCACCTCCGGGCGCACGAGCGGCGCGTCGCCCGGCATCACGAGGACGTCGCCGTCGAGGTCCGGGTCGTCCGAGAACGCCGTCAGCCCAACGCTGACCGCGTCGCCGGTGCCGCGCTGGACGCGCTGCTCGACGAACTCGATCGGCATCTCGCTCGCGATCTGCTCCTGGAGCGTCTTGGTGACCCGCTCGGCGCCGTGGCCCACGACGATCACGATCCGCTCGAGCGGCAGTGCCACGAGGGCGTCCACCACGTGCAGCAGCATCGGCCGGCCGCAGAGCGGGTGCAGCACCTTGGGCGTCTCGGAGCGCATCCGCGTTCCCTCACCCGCGGCGAGGACCACGGCGGCCAACGGCCGGTAGCCACTCATCGCTGCGTCGACTCCATCTCGCACCATCCCTGGGATGTCCGGCGGCCTGCGGGTCTCCGGGTGCTCCGGTGCTCGGGGGCGAGGTTTCGAACCTCGACTTGGGACTCCAAAGGACCCCGTGCTGCCGTTACACCACCCCCGACCGACCCGATCGACCTTACCGCGACCGCTTGCGCGGCGCTGAGCGCTGAATGTGACAGCAACGGCGTCCCCGAGTACCCTCCGCAACCTCATGGGCTCCCTGATCAAGAAGCGCCGCAAGCGCATGCGCAAGAAGAAGCACAAGAAGCTTCTGAAGAAGACGCGTTGGCAGCGTCGGCAGCAGGGCCGGTAGCCGAAAGGCGCATACCGGTCGCCCGCAACGAACTCTGGGAGCCGCCTCCGGGCGGCTCCCGACGCGTCCGGGCTCGCCGATCCGCCGTCACGACCTGAGCGTCGAGCCGAGGTGCGCGGTGATGCCGAGCGCGTCGCTGCACCCGGCGTCGCGCCGCGACGCCCCTCGTCGGGGTCGGCGAACGGGATCCAGCACGCCGACCCGCTCCCTGCCAGCAGCGCCCGCGCCCCGGCGGCCGCCTCCAGCGCGTCCCGGAACGGCGCCGAGCGCGGGCTCGACCCGCTCGGCCGCCGGCTCGAGGTCGTTCGCGAGCTCGTCGAGCAGGTGGGCCACCGGCAGCGGCGCCGGGATCGCCCGGCGGCTGCGCGGCCCGCCGAGCTCGTCCCAGGCCCGGTAGACCGCCGGCGTGCTGATCGAGAAGGGCGGGACGGCGATGAGGACGTGGAGCGGACTCGCCATGGCGACCGGGTCGATGATCTCGCCCCGACCCCGCATCCACGCCGGCTGCAGCTGGAGGCAGAACGGGATGTCGGAGCCGACCGCGGCCGCGGCCTCGGCCAGCGATCTCCGGAGCGAGCCCGAAGCGGTCGGCGCAGAACCGCAGCACCGCCGCGGCGTCCGACGAGCCGCCACCGAGCCCCGAGCCCGGCGCGATCTCCTTGCGGAGCCCGATCTCGAGCCCCACGTCCTCGGGCAGGACGGCCCGGGCGGCGTGCGCGACCAGGTTGTCGTCGTCGTCGGGGACGCCCTGCGAGGCCGGGTCCGCGTGACCGACAGCCGGATGCCCGGAGCCCCGGGCTCGATCGTCAGCGCATCGGACGGGGCGTCGACGGACACGGTGAGCGCGTCGAGCGCATGGAACCCGTCGATCGCGCACGCCGAGGACGCGCAACGAGAGCGTGAGCTTCGCCGGCGCGACCAGCTCGGTCGTCACGCCGCGGCCCGGGCCAGTGCCGCCCACGCGTCGAGATCGAGCGCCTCGGCCCGTGACTGCGGATCGATGCCGGCATCCTCGAGCACCGCGATCGTCCGATCCGCGAGCTGCGGTTGCAGCGATCGGCGCAGCATCTTGCGGCGCTGCGCGAAGCCGGCGCGCACGAGCGCGAACAGCGCGTCGGGCGAAGGCACGTCGACGGGCGGTGTCGCGTGGCGATCGATGCGGATCAACACGGAGTCGACGTTCGGAGTCGGGATGAAGACAGTGCGCGGGACCGCGCCGACGACCTTCGCCTGCCCGTAGTACGCGACCTTCACCGATATCGCGCCGTAGTCGCGTCCGCCGGCCGATGCCGCGAGTCGTTCACCGACTTCGCGTTGCACCATGACGAGCAGCGACATGACGGTCGGCGCCTCCTCCAGGACACGCGCGACCATCGGCGTCGCGAGGTTGTACGGCAAGTTCGCGACGAGCTTCCAGCCCGTGCTCGCGCGCGGGCACCAACGTCGCGAGGTCCGCGGTGAGAGCGTCGCCCTGCACGACACGCACGTTGGGAACATCGGCAACGACCTCTTCGAGCGCGGGGATCAGGTGCCGGTCGAGCTCGAGTGCGGTCACCGACGCCCCGGCCTCGGCCAGCGCCACGGTCAGCGAACCGACCCCGGGCCCGATCTCGAGGACGTCGTCGCCGGCCGCGACCGCACCGAGCCGGACGATCCGCCGGGCGGTGTTGGGATCCACCAGGAAGTTCTGGCCCAGGGCCCGGCTGGGCCGCAGATCGTGGCGCTCGAGCAGCTCGGTGATCGACGCGGGGGTCAGCAGAGCCACGGGCGCCATGCTCGCAGGTCCGGTTCGTCGGACCCGCTCAGCCGAGGGGGTCAGTAGAGAGGGCGACCGAGATGACGCCCTGGCTCAGCGGGGCCAGCCGCCGGAACACGTCGGGGGCGAGATCGATGATGTGACCAGTCCACGCCTCGGGGCCCCGGTCCGCGACCCGGCACTGCGCGGTGGCGCCGGTGGCGCGGTTCGTCAGCGTGACGATCGTGCCGAACTTCAGCGAGAGGTGCGCGCACGTCCCGCGCCCGGGTGCCGTGCCGTACCAGGTGGCCGAACCCGTCGCGCTCGGCGGCAGTGGCTGCGTGCCCTTGACGATGACCTGCGCGACCGGCGGCGTCAGCAGCTCGGAGCCGATCTGCTTGCGCGCGACGACGCGTGCCGTCGTCGCGCGTCGTGACCTGGTACAGATCGCGACGCAGTCCCGGCACACCGGATTGGATCGTGCGCGTCTGACCGACCGGCAGGTTGGGATCGTCGCGCATCTCCGTGGTGAACGGAACCGTGATGCGTTCCGCGACCTGGTTGTCGGCGAGCCGGAACACCTCGACGTGCATCCCGTTCGCGAGCCGCGTGTTCGCGGCTGGCATCACTTCGTCGCGGGGACCGAGCTCGATGCCGCGATCGATGAGCAGACCCGCGACATCGAGCGCGGTGCTGCGCGGCGAGCTGATCGTCTTCCCGTCCACCTGGACGGTGACCGCGTGCGGCGTCCGGAACGCGATCGTCGTCCCGGCCGTGAGGCGAGCGGCGCTTCGTGGCGACGAGCACGGGGCTGATGCCCAGCTCGCGCCGCAACGCGCCGGGGGTGCGCCGCGTCGTGCGGAGCGTCGTGACCGCGCCGTCGACTTCGACGTCGACGGGGAACGATCGCAGGACCCGGATGTGCATGCCCTCGTGGAGCTCCGTCGCCGCAGTCGGGATCACCTGGTCGCCGGGGTGCACCTTGATGCTCTCGTGGGCCAGGACGTCGCCGACCGTGGCCAGCCGCACCGTGCGGGCGACGGTGGTGCCGTCCAGCGTGATCGTCACGTACCGCTGGGGCACCGAGGCACCGACGACGCTCGGGAACACCGTGGCGAGCGTGCCCAGCAGAGCGAGGACGAGCAGCGTGCCCAACAGTCGGGTCCGGAGGTCCGTGCCCCGCCAGCGCGAGCCGGAGCCGGGCCCGAAGGCTGCAGTGACTCCGCGCGGGGCTGGGCGGCGTCCGCGGCGTCGGCGGGCTCCGTGGCGTCCGGCGCCGCGGCGGCCGGCTCGACCGAGGCCGCCGCCAGCGTGTCGACGAGCTCGATGAGCGCCGGCATGAGCGGCAGCTCCGGCGCCTCGGGCTCGACGAAACGAATGCGAGCGACAGCCGCTTCGAGGCCGCGCGGCGCGGTGTCCCAGAACGTTGGTCTCGTGCGCGGCCAGCTCGGCGTCGAAGTGCGCCCGACCGACCTCGAGATCGAGCTCTTCGAGCTCGGCAGTGATGTCGAGCGCGTCGAGCTCCGCGGTGATGCTGAGGATGGGGAACCAGACGTCCGGCTCCGGCGCTTCGGCGCGCGCGGGCGACGGGCGTACGGATCGGAGCGCGTAGTGACGCGCTCGTGCATCGTGGTTATGGCCGTGCGCATGTCGCGCCGGTCTCCGAACTCCGTGCTCGGCGATCGGGTCCGCCTCCCGTTACTCCGCCTTGCGTGTACTCCGCCTTGCACCCGCGCCGACCCAGGTCGGGTTGCGCGGGGAAGCCCGGAACGTATCGACGGCTCCGTGAAGGGGTCAATCCGGAGGCCGGAATCCGCTCCGGACCAGGGAGTTCCCATCGGGGCGCAGCGGCGCGACCCGGGTCAGCAACCGGTCAGGCGAGGAAGATCGCCGCCGCCGTCGCGCGGCTCGCGGCCGCGATCTCGTCGACGGATTCGTCCGCGCGCGGCGGCAACTCCCGCGCCGACCATCGCGACGAACGCGGGCTCGTTCGTGCGCCCGCGATGCGGACCGGGGCGAGGTACGGCGAGTCGGTTTCGACGAGCACGCGCTCGAGTGGCGCGAGCGCGGCAGGCCTCGCGCACGTCGTCCGCGTTCTTGAACGTGACGATGCCGCTGAACGAGAGATGCGTACCGAGGTCGAGCGCACGTTGCGCTTCGCGCGCGCCACCGGTGAAGCAATGGAACACCGTGCGCCGCGGCACGCCTTCGGCTTCGAGCACGCGGAAGGTGTGGTCCCATGCTTCGCGCGAATGGATCACCAACGCGCGATCGGTCGTGTGCGACGAGCTGGATCTGCGCGCGGAAGGCAGCTTCCTGCGCGTCGAACTCCGAGTGGTTGTAGTGCAGGTCGAAGCCCGCCTCGCCGATGCCGACGACGCGCGGGTTCCCGGCGAGCGTCAACGAGCGTCGGGCCACTCGGTCTCGAGCCGCGACGCGTCGTGGGGATGCAGACCGACCGTGGCGTGGACGTCCTCATGGCGCTCGGCCAGGGCGACCGCTGCCCGCGACGTCTCGAGATCCGTCCCGACGCACACCATCCACTCGACGCCGCCGGCCCGGGCCCGCTCCAGGACCGCGTCCGCTTCCCCGGCCTCCGCGGGCAGGTGGCAGTGGCTGTCGACCCACATCTTGCTAGGGCCGATCGATGCGGGGGAAGAGCGAGTCGCCCTTCTCGAGCGCGTTGCCCGCAGTGTCGGCACTGCCCCAAGCCGCCGCTTCGGGCAGGCGCTGGTCCTCGGGCGACCCTTCGAGCCCGAGCCGCCGCCACAGCTCGGCGGCCGCGTGCGGGATCACCGGCGACGCGAGCAGCGCGACGATCCGCAACGCCTCGAGGCAGTCACCGAGCACCGCGGCCGTCGCCGCCGCGTCGCCCGCCTTGTGCAACGCCCACGGCTGACGTTCCTCGATGTACGCGTTCGCATCCTTGATGAGCTGCCACACCGCGCCGAAGCCACCCGAGAAGTCGAGCTCGTCGATGCTCTCGCGCAATGTGGTGAACGCTGCGACCGACGCTTCGACCAACGGACCGTCCTCACGCGTGTCCGGTGTCGTGCCGCCGACGATAGTTGGTGGCCATGTTCAGCACGCGGCTCGCGAGGTTGCCGAAGTTGTTCGCGAGATCGCTGTTGTACCGCGCGACCATCGCCTCGTAGCTGAAGTCGCCGTCCGGACCGAACCGCTGGTCCGCGACGAAGTGGTAGCGGTAGCCGTCGACGCCGAAGTCCGCGACGAGCTCGGCCGGCGCGATCTGGTTCGCGCGCGTCTTGCTCATCTTCTCCCCGCCGACGAGCAGGAACCCGTGCGCGAACACGTGCCGGGGTGGCGCCTCGCCCGCGGCCATCAGCATCGCGGGCCAGTAGACCGCGTGCTGGCGCAGGATGTCCTTGCCGATGAGGTGGTAGTTCGCCGGCCAGAAGCGGGCGAAGCGTTCGGGATCGTCTCCGTAGCCCACCGCGGTGCAGTAGTTCACCAGCGCGTCGAACCACACGTACGTGACGTGCTTCGGGTCCCACGGCAGCGGGATGCCCCACGAGATGGACGTCCGGCTGATGGAGAAGTCGAGCAGGCCCTGCTTGATGAGCCCGAGCACCTCGCTGCGCTTCCCCGCGGGCTCGCAGGCCTCCGGGTGCTGCGTGTAGTGCTCGAGCAGCCGGTCCTCGTAGCGGGAGAGCCGGAAGAAGTAGTTCTCCTCGACCACCCGGTCCACCGGGATGCCGTGGATCGGGCAGTTGCCGTCGACGAGGTCGGCCTCGGTGTAATAGAGCTCGCAGGACACGCAGTAGAGGCCCTCGTAGGTGTCGAGCTCGATGTCGCCGTTGTCGTAGACCCGCTGCAGGAACTTCTGCACGGAGACCCGGTGGCGGGGCTCGGTGGTGCGGATGAAGTCCGTGTTCGAGATGTCGAGCAGCTTCCAGGTCTCCCGGAACCGCTCGCTCGTCTGGTCCACCCACTCCTGGGGCGTGAGGCCCCGCTCCTCGGCCGCCCGCTGCACCTTGAGCCCGTGCTCGTCGGTCCCGGTGAGGAACACGACGTCGTCACCCCAGAGGCGCCGCCACCGGGCGAGGACGTCCGCGACCACGGTCGTGTACGCGGAGCCGATGTGGGGTACGTCGTTCGTGTAGTAGATCGGCGTCGTCACGAAGAAGGGCGGGGACACCCGGCCTACGATACCGACCGGATTCCCCGGCCCCAGTCCGAAATGGCGGCGAACACCACCCATGAGCTCCGGCGTCTCCCGAAAGGTCGATCGGCTCGGCCGGGTGGTGCTGCCGGCCGAGATGCGCAAGCAGCTCGAGATCCGCGAAGGCGATCTCATGGACATCGCGGTCGACGACGAGGGACGCGTCGTGCTCGAGAAGGTCGCGCTGCGCTGCGTGTTCTGCCGGGCGACCGCCGCCCGGCGGTGGAGCTGCGCGAGTTCGAGGAGAAGCTGGTCTGCGAACCCTGCGTCGAGAAGCTCACCGGTTCCGGAGCGTGACCGCCAGCTCGTAGGCGCGCCGCTTCGGCACGCCGAGCGACGACGAGACCTCCGCCGCGGTGTCGCGAGCCGACAGCCCCCGATCGAGCGCGTCGCGCACGGCGTCTTCGACGGTCGCCTCGGTGACGACGGCCGCGACGACGGGAAGCCCGTCCACGACGATGACGTGCTCGCCCCGCGGCTCGGCGACGCGGGCGACCGCGGCCGCAATCCCCAGCGGCCCGTGCAGGACCTCCTCGTGGAGCTTCGTGATCTCGCGGGCGACGCACACGCGGCCGATCGTCGCCGCAGACGGCCGCGAGGTCGTCGAGCGTCGCCGCGACGCGGTTCGGCGCCTCGAACAGCACCACGGTGCGCGGCTCGGTCGCGATCTCGTCGAGCCGCTCGGCCCGGTCCCTGCCCTTGCGGGGCAGGAAGCCCTCGAAGACGAAGCGGTCGGCGGAGAACCCCGAGAGCGCGAGCGCGGCGAGCACCGCGCTCGGCCCCGGCACGACCTGGATCGGCAGCCCGGCCGCGCGACACGCAAGCACGACACGCGCGCCCGGATCGCTCACGCCCGGCATGCCGGCGTCGGTCGCGTACGCCACAGTGCGGCCCGCCCGCACCTCTTCGACGATCCGTTCGGCTTCCTGCGCCTCGTTGTGCGCGTGCACCGCGCGGAGGCGCCCTTCGGCAGAGATGCCCGCGTGCGACAACAGCTTGCGCGTGCGCCGGGTGTCCTCGCACGCGATGACGTCCGCGTCGCGCAGGACCTCGACGACGCGCGGCGACAGATCGCCGAGGTTGCCGATCGGAGTGCCGATCAGCACCAGGGGCATGTACGCGTCATTCCTTGACCTCGACCCGGTTCCCGACCCGGAGCCCCCAGCGTTCGAACGCGCCGGACTCCGCCTCGATCACGAACCGTGAGCGCCACACGAGGGCAGACAGCCGCCAGGGCCGGAGCGTCGAGATGCGGAGCACAACGCCGTCCCGGTCGCAGAACGCCACGTCGATGGTGAACCGCATGCCGACGGTGTGCACCTGGCGGCACTTGCGGAACACGAGCGCACCCGTGAACCCGTCGCGACCGAGCAGGCCCCGCGTTGCGCTCGCGGCGCGTGCGGGCCACCTCGGCCGCCGCGAGCACTTCGCCGTCACGGACGATCCACACCGCTACACGTTGAAGCGGATCTCGAGCACGTCGCCATCGGCAACGACGTACTCCTTGCCCTCCACCCGAAGCTTGTGCTGCTCCTTCGCGTTCGACCACGAGCCCGCTTCGAGAAGCTCGTCCCAGTGGATCACCTCGGCCCGGATGAAGCCGCGCTCGAGGTCGGAATGGATCACTCCTGCGCACTCCGGTGCTCGCGCCCCCGCCCGGAACCCCCACGCGCGGCTCTCCTTGTCTCCGGTCGTGAGGAACGTGCGCAACCCGAACAGCTGGTAGGCGGCCCGCGCGAGCCGCGGCACCACACTCTCGGGCACGCCGAGATCCGCGAGCAGCTCGGTGCGCTCCGCGCCTTGCGCGGCGACGACGTCCGGATCGCCTTCGAGCTCCAGGCAGACCGCGAGCGCGTCGTCGCCGAGCTCCTTTGCGATCGTGTCGGCGTCCTCGAGCTGCTCGGTGCCGATGTTGACGACCGCCAGCACCGGCTTGTTCGTGAGGAGGAAGACGGGACCGAGCAGCAGGCGCTCGTCCGGCGTCAGCTCGGAGCGGTACACCGGCGTGCCGTCACCGAGCACCTCGATCGCCCGCTCGAGGGCGTCGATCTCGGGCTGCAGGGTCTTGTCACCCTTGGCCAGCCGCTTCTGCTTGCCCAGGCGCTGCTCGACCGAGGCGAGGTCCGCGAGGACGAGCTCGTACTCGAGCGTCGCCATGTCCGAGGCGGGATCGTTGCCGTCCGTCGCCCGCAGGACGAACAGGACCGCGTCGCAGTCCCGCAGCGAGCCCAGCAGCCGGCTGCCCAGGCCCTTCCCCGGCTCGGTCGACAAGCCCGGGATGAACATGATCTCGAACGTCGCCGGGACGATCTGCTTGGACTCCGACATCGCTGCCAGGGCGTCCAGGCGGTCGTCCGGGAGCTGGACCACGCCGAGCATGCGGTCCGACGAGATGCTGGCATCGAGGCCGGTCAGGGCGGCGAAGAGCCGCGCGTGCCCCGAGTCGGCCAGGCCCACGAGGCCGAGGTGTTCCATAGGGAGGAACCTTACGACCCTCGACTACGCTGACCCGCTTCGCCGTGACCAGGAGTTTTCCGTGAGCAAGAAGACGAAGAAGCGCAAGCTGCGGGCCCGCCGCAACAAGGCCAACCACGGCAAGCGACCCAACGTCGGTCGCCGCTAGCCCCTCGTCGCGTCAGTCGCGCCGCCGCCGGCACCTCACCCGCGGGAGGCGTGGCCCGGACCTCGATGACGAGCAGCGCCACCGCCAGCACCGGGACGAACGCGAGGCTCGCGATCGATCGAGACCTGGTCGTCGGTGCCGAACGGCTGAAGGTGGCGCAGGTGGTACACGAGGTGGGGCACGGAGTAGACGAGCCAACCCGCGAGCACCGCCCGCACGAGCAATGACGCCAAGGTGACCGCCGCGACGATCGTCACCAGCGCCAGGGCGAGGTTGAGCTCGCCGACGTCGCGCACCAGGTGCTCGCTGTAGGGCCCGACCGGCGCGACCCAGATCCGCCCCAGACCGGGGAAGTCGTCGTAGAAAGAACGGGGCATCAGGCCGGCCCAGATCCCGATCACCACCGACGGGAAGGCCAGCACCGCCAAGCCGATGCGCAGCACGGGGTCACGCATGTGCGGCCTCCCGGCGCTCGTGCTCGGCTCTCCAGCCGGCGATCTGGTTCGGGTACCGGGGCGCCCATCCGGTCAGCGCCTCGAACTTCCGGTTCGAGACCCGCTGCGACGCCGTCATCGAAGCGGCCGGCGCGCCACCGAACCAGCGCAGCGCCCAGTGCGGGACCCGGAACAGCTTGGGAGTGCGGAACGCCCGCGAGAACGCTTCGATGGCGCTGCCGCGCGTCAGCGGCTCGTCATCGGTGACGTTGTAGACCCCGGTCGGGGCGGCCAGCGCCGCGACGACCGCGGTCGCGGCGTCGTCGACGTGGATCGCGCTCATGAACGCCGACGACTTGCCGGGCACCATCGAGAGGTGCCGGCGGGACATGCGCAGCATCTCCTCGGTGCCCCGATTCCCCTCGCCGCCGTAGAACAAGCCGAACCGCATCACGACCACGCGAATCGAGTCGCCCGCGAGCTCGAGCGCGATCTCCTCGCCCTGGATCGCCGGCCCGTTCAGCGCCGCGCCCTCCATGAGTGGCGACTGCTCGTCGAGCCACTCGGGCCCGCCATCTGCGTACACCATCGTGATGGACTCCTTGATGAACCGTTGGACTCCAGCCGCGCGGGCCGCGTCGACCAGGTTGCGCGTCGCGTCGGTGCGCAGCCGGTTGTGCGTCTCCCACGCTCCGGCCTTCAGCATCTCCGGGTACGGCGGGACGTTCGTCGCGAGGTGAGCGATGGTGTCGCAGCCGACCACCGCCTCGCGCACCGCGGGCGGATCAAAGAGGTCGACGTGGGCCGGTTCGGCACCGGCCGCCTTCAACCCGAGCGCCGCATCCTCGGACCGGGCGACGCCACGGACCTCGTGGCCCGCCGCGATCAGTTGCGCGACGGTGGGCCGACCGAGCACACCGGTCGCGCCCGTGACGAACACCTTCATCCCAACACCTCCTGCATCCAGCGGGCACCCTGCTCGAGACCCTTGGGCGACGCGTCCCGCACGATCCGGCCCATCAGATCGGCGATCGACACCCGACGCAACGAGCCGCGCCAGGCCTCGTCGGCGTCGTTCATCACCGCATGGATCGCGCACGGCACGCGGTATTCGCGCGCCGGGCGGGCGGACGGGCCCCGGCGACGGATCTCCGAGCACACGAAGGCCGACTCGAGACCGTCGATCGCCTCCACGACGTCGAGCACCGAGATCTCGGATGCCGGTCGGGCCAGCCGGTACCCCCCACCCGGACCCTGCACCGACTCGAGGATCCCCGCTCGGCTCATGGCCTGCAGGTGCTTCGCCAGGTAGGCGCCGGGCACCCCGTGGTACTCGGCGAGCCGCGCGGTCGGCAGCGACGCCCCGGGCTCCAGGAACGCCAGGAGCACCCCACAGTGGAGGCCCCACTCGACACCATCCGAGATCTTCATTATCCGGATATTAACTATCCGAGTTAGCTGCGGTCAATCACGGCCGGCGATCGAAGAGCAGGCTCTGGACCGACCGGCCGATGCGCCCCTGCTCGTCGTAGAGCGCGGACTCCGCAAAGCCGATCCCGTCGCCCGACGGCGAGGTGCTGGCATCCAGTGCCACCCACTCGCCGGCCGGATACCGGCTCAGGTGCACCGTGAGGTCCGGATTGATGAAGAGCCATCCGGCGTCCCAGTCCACGACCGAGCTGATCCCGTTGCCGAAGTCGGCCGCGGCCGCCACGCGCATGAGGGGCGAGACCGGCTCGCCCGCAACCATCGGGACTCGGAGACGGAACCACACGGTCGCGTGCCCGACCTGGTCGATCCCACCGTCGACGACGACGATTTCCATGGCGGAGCCGAAGCCGTCCTCGCCGGTACGGGCGAGGGTCACCCGCTCACCGTCCGGTCCGATCTCGAGTCGGTCACCCGCGCGACTCGCGCCGGGCACCTCGAGCGGCTTCTCCCGGATCCGCAGGCCCACGGCGCGCGCAACCTCGACGCCCGCCGCGTGGAGGGACGCCTCGACGAGCTGGACCTTCCTTCCGGGCCGGATGGTGCGCGTCTGCACGTCGATGCGTCCGATCGGCACCGGGCGCAACAACTCGATCGTGAGCCTCGCCACCCGCAACGCCGGGTCGGGCTCGTGGTGCTCGACGGCCCGCGCCAGGAGTGCCGAGGGCGCACCACCGTGCTGCGCATTCGGCTCCCATGGCCCGCGCGCCAGCGAGGTGGCGACGAATCCGTCGCCGTCCGGCACGTACACGCTCTCGGGCTTCGCCACGCGAGCAGCCTAAGTTGGTCGGCCTGATGCTCGACGAGGGCCTACTGTCGCGGCGTGTCTGAGGGACTGCTGGACGGACGGGTTGCGCTGATCACCGGGGGAGCCTCGGGCCAGGGGCGGGCGGCTTCGGTGCTCTTCGCCTACCAGGGCGCACGCGTGGTCGTCGCCGACCTCGATGACGACGGCGCCGGCGAGACCATCGCCCAGGTGGACGCGGCGGGGAGCGCGGGGATGGCGGTGCACGCGGACATCTCCCGCCGGGCGGACTGCGACGCGATGGTGCACGCCGCGATCTCGCACTTCGGCCGGCTCGACGTCCTCTACAACAACGCGGCCGTGCAGATGTCGGGACGGCTCGTCGACACGAGCGAGGAGGACTGGGACCTCACGATCGCGACCAACCTCGACGCGGTGTTCTGGGCCTGCCGGGCCGCGCTCCCGCACCTCATCGAGACCGGCAATGCCAGCATCATCAGCACCGCGTCGGTGCTCGGCCTCATCGGCTCGGAGGGCTACGCGGCCTACGGCCCGGCCAAGGCGGGGCTCGTCGCACTGATGCGCCAGATCGCGACGGAGTACGGGCCCGCCGTGCGCGCGAACGTGATCGCGCCGGGGTCGATCGACACTCCCCGATTCCGCAAGGTCGCCGAGACGATGCCGGTCAACTTCCTCTCCGACCTCGAGCAGACGATCCCGATGCACCGGTTGGGCACCGCCGAGGACGTCGCCGGCATCGCGCTGTTCCTCGCGTCGGATCTCTCCTCGTACACCACGGGCGCGGTCATCCCGGCCGACGGTGGACTGGCGGCCTTCCGATGAGGCCGATGCAGGGTCAGCTCGCGGTCGTCACCGGCGCCGCGTCGGGACTGGGCGCCGCGACGGCACGGCGGCTCGCGGCGGAAGGCGCGGCCGTCGTCGTCGCGGACATCGATGAGGAAGATGCGCGCCGTGTCGCCATCGGGATCGCGGACGCGGGTGGTGACGCCGAGCCGACGGTCGTCGACGTGACGCACGAGGGCGAGGTCGCGGCGATGTTCGAGGCGATCACCGAGCAGCACGGACGACTCGACGTGCTCGTGTGCAGTGCGGCAGTCGAGACGCGAGCGTCGATCATCGACACCACCGACGCGGCGTGGCGGCGGGTCCTGGACGTGAACCTCAAGGGACCGTTCCTGTGCATGAAGCACGGCCTGCCGCTGATGGTCGGGTCCGGCGGGGGCTCCGTGGTCCTGCTCGGGTCGGTGCTCGGCGCGATCGGATCGCCCGGCTACGCGGCGTACTGCGCGTCCAAGGGCGCACTCGTGAACCTGGCCAAGCAGGCCGCGATCGAGCACGCGCCGGACGGGGTGCGGGTCAACGTGGTCTCGCCCAGTGCCTGCGAGACCGGTCTGTTCCTCGACATGGTGTCGCGCGCCGCCGGACCCGGAGGCGATCAAGCGAATGGTGGCGGACCGAACCCCCATGGGCCGTCTCGGCACCGAAGCGGACGTCATCGAGACGATCATGTTCCTGACCTCGAACGACGCTTCGTACATCAGCGGCACGACGATCCCCCTGGACGGCGGGCTCGCCGCCCGGCGGAGCTGAACCTCGTGTACGACGGGTTGCGAGTCCTCGACGCCGACGCGCACGTCATCGAGCCGGGCGGGCTGTTCGGTGACGCGGCGCCGGCGGGGGTCGAGGTCATCGACCTGCCGGCCACCACACCGATGGTGCCCTGCGGCGATTCGGAGGTCCTCGCCGAGTTCCTCGCGTCCGGTTGCTCGGCGCCCGAGTACCTGCGCTGCATGGACCGCGAGGGCATCGACGCGGTCGTGCTCTACCCGTCGATCGGCTTGTTCGTGCCGTTCCTGCCGTCACTCTCCGCGTCCGACTCCGCGCGCGCGTGCCGCGCGTACAACGAATGGCTGGCGGAGTACTGCGCGACCGACCCGACCCGGATGACGGGTGCCGCCCTCGTCCCGACCGCCGACATCGCGCTGGCCGCGCGCGAGGCCGAGCACGCCGCGGCGCTGGGGCTCCCGGCCGTGATGGTCCGCCCGAACCGGCTCTACGGACGCGACCTGGGCGACCGCGAGTACGACCCGCTGTACGACGTCCTCGAAGCCCACGACCTCACCCTCTCGGTGCACGAGGGCCTCGGCGTGATGGGACCGACCATCGGACGCGACCGGAGCGAGACGTTCGCGTTGCGCCATGCGCTCAGTCATCCGATGGAGCAGATGGCCGCCATGGGCAGCCTCATGCTGCTCGGCGCGCTCGAGCGGCATCCGGCGCTGCGAGTCGCGTTCCTCGAGTCCGGCACCGGCTGGCTGCCGTACTGGCTGGCCCGACTCGACGCGCACACCGAGTGGATGACCGACAGCGAGACCGGCGACCTGACGCTGCTGCCGTCCGAGTACTTCGCACGGCAGTGTGCGATCTGCACCGACCCGGACGATCCGCTCGCCGCGTGGGTGGTACACGAGATCGGCGCGGAACGCGTCATGTGGGCGTCGGACTTCCCGCATCCCGACGCCTTGTACCCGAACGCGGTCGTCTCGTTCCTCCACGAAGCCGAAGAGCACGGACTCTCAGGGGCGGACGCGGCGACGGTGCTGTGGGAGACGCCGGTCGGCTGGTACGGCTGGCCGGACGCGCGGCCTCAGGCCCAGGGCTCGAGCCGGCTCAGGTAGCCGAGCATCGCCGCGCTGGTCGCGGCCGGTTGCTCCTGCTGGGTGAAGTGCCCACAGTCCTGGATCAGGACCTTCTCCAGATCGGGGACGCGCTCCTCCATTCCTTCGGCCATCGCCGGGGAGAGCACGGGATCGCCGTCCGCCATGATCATCAAGCACGGTACGTCGACCGTCTGGTCCGCGAGGTCCGCGGTGAGATGCCAGGAGCGATCGAGGTTGCGGTAGTACTCGATCGGCGGCGTCAACGCTCCGCGGCGGGCTGAGCGCGTCCGCGTACACCGCGATCACCTCGTCGGTGAAGACCTCGGGATGCACGGTGACCGGCCCCCGCAGCATCATCTCGAGGAAGTCGACCGCGCCCCGACCCCAGCTCAGCACCCACTCCGCGACGCCGGGTTCCTGGAACTGCACGATGTACGGCGGGTCGTCGGGAAAGATCTGGCGCAACATCTCGACCAGCGGGATCGGCGGCCGCGGCAGGTCGGGGGTGTTCACCCCGATCACGCCCGCAGTGAGCCCCGGGTACCGCCGCGCGAACGGCCACACCAGGAGCCCACCCCAGTCGTGGCCGACCATCACCGCGCGCTCGTGACCGAGGCCGGTGATGACACCGGCCAGGCAGGCGTTGACCCACTCCATGTCGTAGCGAACGTCGGGCTTGTCCGAACGCCCGTAGCCCGGGAGGTCGATCGCGACGACATGGAATCCCGCCTCGGCGAGCGGCGCCAGCTGGTGGCGCCAGGCGTACCAGAGCTCCGGAAAGCCGTGACACAGGAGCACGAGCGGACCGCGGCCCTGGTCGACGTAGTAGAGGCGGACGCCGTTGGTGGTCACGTAGCCGTCGCGCGCCCCCGGCGGGATCGTCACAGGCCGGGAACCTACCAGTGGCCCCGACACGTCGAACCGTTGATAGCCATCGAGGGGAGATGTCATGGGGCACGGACGGCTGCTGTCGGGTGGGGTCATCGGCGTGGCGCTGTTGCTCGGCGGGTGCACGGCGCAGACCGCATCCGCCGCATCGGGTGACGCAGTGCGCACGATCACCGGAACCGCGACGGGGATGGTGAAAGGGACACCCGACACGCTGACGGTGACGCTTGGCGTGCAGACCGGCGCGAGCACGGCGCAGACCGCGCTGGCGCAGAACGCGGACCAGTCGACGCGGGTCATCGCGGCGCTGAAGGCATCGGGCGTCGCACCCAAGGACGTTCAGACCGCGGCACTCTCGCTCAACCCGACTCTGAACCGGCAGGGCGGCATCACCGGCTACTCGGTCTCCAACGTGGTGACCGCGAAGATCCACGACATCGCGAACGCGGGGAAGGTCGTGGACGCGGCCGCGGCCCAGGCGGGCAACAACATTCGGGTCCAGGGCGTCGAGCTGTCGATCGAGGACACCGGCAAGCTCGTCGCCGCGGCCCGGACCGACGCCGTCAGCCGGGCGCGGGCCCAGGCGGGCCAGCTGGCCAAGGCCGCCCACGTGGGGCTGGGACCGGTCAGGAGGATCACCGAGCGGCGGCAGACCTCGACCAGCCCGTTCACCAAGCAGTTCAGCGCCGACTCCGCGGCCGTCTCCGGTGTCCCGATCGAGGCCGGGACCCAGGATCTCTCGGTGGACGTGACGGTGGTCTTCGCAATCGATTGAGCGTTACGGTCGTGTATGGCAGAGCTCGTGCTGGTCGACACGCTCGACCGGGTCCGCACCGTGGCCCTCAACCGCCCCGAAGCGCGCAACGCATTGAACGTGGCTCTGCAGCGCGAGGCCGGCGCCGCACTCGCAGCCGCGGACGTGGATCCTGATGTCGACGTCGTGATCCTCACCGGATCCGATCCGGCATTCTGCGCGGGACTGGACCTGCGCGAGCTCGGCCAGGACGCGTCGAACCTCGTTGGTGGCGCGGACGACCCAACGATCAGCCCGTTCGCCGCGCTCTGGAAGATGAGCAAACCGGTGATCGGGGCGATCAACGGACCGTGCGTGACCGGCGGCTTCGAGCTCGCGCTCGCGTGTGACTTCCTGATCGCGTCGGAGCGCGCCGCGTTCGCCGACACGCATGCTCGCGTCGGCGTCATGCCTGCCGGGGGGATGAGCGTCTTCCTCCCGCAGGTCGTCGGGGTACGCAAGGCAAAGGAGATGAGCCTGAGCGGCAACTTCATGGGCGCGCACGAAGCGTTCGCGCGAGGACTCGTCAATCACGTCGTCGCGCACGCGGCGCTCCTGCCTTCGGCGCAAAAGCTCGCGGCCGACATCGCCGGAAACGATCAGGCCGCGGTCCGCAGCTTGAAGAAGCTGTACGACGCGAACGCGAAGGTGACCGTCGGCCAGGGGATCGACCAGGAGCAGGAGTGCTTCCGCGCCTGGCGCATCGACCCTGCGGAGATCGAGCGCCGGCGCACGGCAATCGTCGAACGCGGGCGCGACCAGCAATGACCGAGGGCGAGCGGTTCGAAAGTCGCATGAGTGACTCCGACGCGCTCATGTGGAACATCGAGAAGGACCCGCTGCTGCGGTCGACGATCGTCACGGTCCTGTTGCTCGACCGGTCGCCCGACTGGAAGCGCCTGGTCGACAAGATCGAGCGCGGCTCCTGGCTCATCCCTCGGATGCGGCAACGGATCGCGACGCCGTTGCTCCGAATGGGTCCGCCGCAGTGGTCCGGTGACCCGCACTTCGACCTGCGGTACCACCTGCGCCGGGTGAAGGTCTACGAGCCGACGCTCGACGCGGTGCTGGACCTCGCCCGCACGGCGGCGATGGCCGGGTTCGACCGGGCCCGACCGCTGTGGGAGTACACCCTCGTCGAGGGGCTCGAGGGCGGTCGCTCGGCGATGATCCTGAAGGTCCACCACTCGATGACCGACGGTGTCGGCGGCATGAAGCTGCTGCTCATGCTCTTCGACTTCGCCCGTGATCCCGAACCGATGCCCACGCTCGACCGGGTGGACGCGGTACCGACGTTCGGCCCGCTGGACCTCGTGCTGAGCGCGCTCGGCCACAACCAGCGGCGAGCGCGCGGCATCGCGCGCCGGAGCGTCACCGAGTCGATCAGCTTGACGCGGGCGGTGATCAACGACCCCGCGCAGACAGTGCAGGATGCGCTCCGGGCTGCGGGGTCGATCGTCCGGTTCCTCAAGCCGGCGACGGTGCCGTTCTCGCCGATCATGCAGGCGCGCACGCTCTCTCGGCAGCTCAGCACGCTCGACGTCCCGCTCGACGACTTGAAGCGGGCCGCGAAGACGGTCGGCGGGTCGTTGAACGACTCGTTCGTCGCGTCCGTCCTCGGCGGGATGCGTCGGTACCACGAGTTCCACGGCGTCGACGTGCACGAGCTGCGCATGGTCATGCCGATCAACCTGCGCGCCGAAGGCTCCGCGCTCGGCGGCAACCACTTCACACCGGCCCGGTTCCTCGTCCCGCTGACGATCAAGGATCCCGCGGACCGGATCGTCGCGGTCGGCCGGCTGACCCGCGAGATCCGGGACGAGCCCGCGGTCCACCTCACGGACGCGCTCGCCGGGATCCTCAACCAGCTGCCGACGACGGTCACGACCGCGCTGTTCGGCTCGATGCTGAAGGGCGCGGACTTCGTGACGAGCAACGTCCCCGGCGCGCCGTTCGAGATCTTCTCGGGCGGTGCCCGGCTCGACCGCATGTACGCGTTCGCGCCGTTGGCGGGCGCGGCCGTCAACGTGACCCTGCTGTCGAGCTGCGGGACCTGCTGCATCGGGGTGAACGTCGACTCGGTCGCGGTCCCCGACTCCGAGACCTTCCTGCGCTGTCTCGACGAAGGCTTCGCCGAAGTCCTCGCCCTCGCGCCCTGACCCGGCCCCCGAACCTCGAGAGTTGCGAGAATGTTTATGGGTCGGCGCGGTCGGAGGTGACGGGTCCGGTCGTACGCTGAAGGGCATGGAAGGTACGCCGATCGGTCGTCGAGTGTTCCTCGGCATCGTGGGTGTCGGTGCGGTCGGGGTGCTCTGGGGTGCGAAGGCCCAGGACTGGCTCGAGCAGACGGTGGCGCCACTGGTCTCGAAGGACGGCACCGGGCTCTCCGCGTTCCTCCCGATCGGGCGGTTCCGGATCTACACCGTCACCGGCGACCTCCCGGACAAGAGCAAGTCCGCGTGGCGCCTGAACGTCAACGGCCTCGTCGACCAGCCGTACACGCTCACGTACGACGAGCTCCTCGCGATGCCGCCGACGCGGATGACCAAGGACTTCCAGTGCGTCACCGGGTGGCGCGTGCACGACGTGAAGTGGGTCGGCGTGCGCCTGAGCGACCTGCTCGACCGCGCGGGCGTCAAGCCCGACGCGGAGGCCATCCGGTTCAAGAGCTTCGACGGCACTTACACCGAGAGCCTCACGCTGAGCCAGGCTCGCCGGAAGGACATCATCGTCGCCTACCAGATGGAGGGCGGCGACATCTCGGCCGAGCACGGCGGTCCCGGTCCGCCTCTACGTCGCGCCGATGTACGGCTACAAGTCGTGCAAGTGGCTCGACACGATCGAGCTCACCGACCACGGTCGAACCCGGGCTACTGGGAGCACTACGGGTACGACGTCGACGGATGGGTCGGGAGGTCGAATGGCCGCGACGACGAAGCCACCTGACGCAGGCGCCGGCGACCTCCCGCCCGACACCCCGATCCAGCGCTTCGACCGGACTGAGCGGATCGCGCACTGGGTCAACGCCTCGCTCTTCGGCATCGTGATGTTCACCGGGTCGATCCTCTACATCGGCGAGCTGTCCGTCCTCTTCGGCAACCGAGAGATCGTGCGCACGCTCCACGTCTACTGCGGGCTTGCGATCCCGGTCGTCTTCCTCGTCGCCTACCTCCCGCGCTGGGGCCGCGCGCTGCGCAGGGACTTCAGCCGCATCAACCGCTGGACCGATGACGACAAGCGCTGGTTCCGCACCCTCGGCAAGGACAAGAAGCTCCGCCTCGGCAAGTTCAACGCCGGCCAGAAGCTGAATGCCGCGTTCATCGTCGGCGCGGCGCTCGTGATGGTCGCAACCGGATCGATCATGAAGTGGTTCGAGCCGTTCCCGATCGACCTGCGCACCGGGGCCACATTCGTGCACGACTGGTTCGCGTTCTTCATCTGGGTCGCGGTGATCGGCCACATCTGGTTCGCGTTCTCGGACCCCGAGGCACTCCGCGCGATGTGGCGGGGCACCATCAGCGCACGCTGGGCCCGGACCAAGCGAGCCCTCTGGTACGAGGAAACGACCAGGGATCCGGACAACCCCACCGAATAGGCTCGTCGGGTGACGACGACACCGGCCGACCTCGTGCTCCCCCCCGACCTGATCCCCGCCGACGGGCGCTTCGGCTCAGGTCCGTCCAAGGTCCGCAGCGAGGCGGTCGCCGCGCTCGCGGATGCAGCTCCCGACTACCTCGGGACCTCGCACCGCCGCGAAGGTGTCCGGTCGGTCGTGCGCCGGGCCCGCGAGGGCCTCGCCGCGCTGTTCGCGCTGCCCGACGGCTACGAGGTGCTCCTGAGCAACGGGGGGACCACGGTCTTCTGGGACTCGGCTGCGTTCGGCCTCGTCGAACAGCGCAGCCAGCACGTCGTCTGCGGCGAATTCTCCGCGAAGTTCGCCTCGGTGACCCGGAACGCGCCGCACCTCGACGACCCGGAGGTGATCGAGAGCCCGCCCGGCACCCATCCGCTCCCCCACGCGAGCGTGGCAGTCGACGCGTACTGCTTCCCGCACAACGAAACCTCCACCGGCGTGATGCTCGACGTCCGACGGCCGGACGGCTCCACCACCGACCAGCTCGTGCTCGTCGACGCCACGTCGGGTGCGGGTGGGCTCCGCTTCGACGCGGTGGAGACGGACGTCTACTACTTCGCGCCACAGAAGTGCTTCGGCAGCGACGGCGGGCTCTGGCTCGCAGCCTGCTCCCCGGCTGCGATTTCGCGGCATCGAGAGGGTCGCGGCGAGCGACCGCTGGGTGCCGCCGAGCCTGGATCTCGGCATCGCGCTGGAGCAGTCCCGCCTCGATCAGACCTACAACACCCCCGCACTCGCGACCGTCTACCTGCTGGTCCACCAGGTCGAGTGGATGTTGGAGAACGGTGGGCTGGACTGGGCCGCGTCGCGGTGCGACCGCAGCGCGGAGAGCCTCTACGGCTGGGCCGAGGCCAGCTCGTTCGCGACGCCGTTCGTCGAGAAGCCGGACGAGCGCAGCCACGTGACCGCGACGATCGACTTCGACGAAGCGGTCGACGCAGCCGCGCTCGCCAAGGCGCTGCGCGGCGAACGGCATCGTCGACACCGAGCCCTACCGGAAGCTCGGTCGCAACCAGCTCCGCATCGGGATCTTCCCGGCGATCGAGCCCGAGGACGTCGCCACGCGTCACGCGGGCAATCGACTGGCTCGTCGAGCGCCTCGCCTAGTCACTGCTTTCTTCCGCGTCGCCGGCTTGGGAGAGGAGATCGCCCATGCCCTGAGGGCCGATGCGCTGGCGGAAGTCGCGTACGGAGTACCCGGTGACCCTCGCCGCGGTCTTCGCTCGCACGGTCGCAGAGCGCGGCATACCGAACAGCGGGCCAATCTCACCGAAGTACCGCCCGGGCGTGAGCGTCGCCCGCGACTCCCAGCTCCCACTCTCAAGCCGGCGCAGGATCTCGATCTCGCCGGCCTCCAGCATGTAGATGAGCTCGCCGAACGAGCCCTGCGCGAAGAGCTCTTCGCCCGCGGCGAGCTCCACCACTTCGGGCTCGCCCGCTTCCGCCTGACCGAACTGGGGCACGAGCTCGACGACGCGGTCCGCCAGCGGGAGCATCCGCTGGTCGTGCGTCGAGATCACCACGACGCGCTCCTCTGACGCCAGGTCGCGCAGCAGACGCAGAATCTCCTCGACCGCGATGTAGTCGAGGTGGGCAGTCGGCTCGTCGGCGAGCAGCAACGGAGGGTCGAGGGCCAGCGCGCGGGCGATCGCGACCCGCTGCTGCTGACCTCCCGACATGTCACCCGGCTTGTGCTTCATCCGCTCACTCAGGCCGACCTGGTCGAGCAGAGCCGTCGCGCGCGCTCGCCGTTGCGCCTTTGGCACCTTGGCCGCGCGCAGCGGCACCTCGACGTTCTCCAACGCCGAGAGGCTCGGGACGAGATTGAATGCCTGGAAGACGATACCGACGGTGTTGCGCCGGTACTCGGTGAGCTGCGCGCCGCCCATCGCCGTCACTGTGTCGTCGCCGAACGTGATCGTCCCCTCGGTCGGCGTGAGGATGCCCCCGAGGCAGGACAGCAGCGTCGTCTTGCCGCAGCCGCTCGGGCCTAGAAGCAGCACGAGCTCGCCGGGGTCGCAGTGCACTGACAACCCGTCGATCGGTCGCACGGCGTAACCGCCGCTCGAGTACTCGACGACGAGATCCTTGATCTCGAGTACCGGCATCACGCACCACCGAATGCGAGCGCCGGGCTCACGGTGATTGCTCGCCGGAGCCCGGCCAGGCTCGACAGTGCCCCGACGAAGACCGCCACGATCGGCAACACCACGAACGCGGCCGTCGGGATCTCGGCCGGCATCGGAAACATCGGTGCGAGCACCAACGCGAGGAGCGCGCCGATGAACGCGGCAACCAGCGACACGATCATCGCCTGCAACGCCAGGCCTGCGAGCAACGCGGGGGTCCCAGTCCCAGTGGCCTTGAATACGGCGAAGTCACGGACCCGCTCGAGGGCGGAGAGGTAGATCACTGACCCGACGATGCACGCGGCGACGAGCGAGAGCAGCACCGCGACGAAGTTGATCGTCTGACGACCCGAGCCGAGCGACTGCAGCAAGTCCTTCTTGGCCTCTGCGATCGTCACGATGCGCGCGTTGCTGATCCGGCCCTGCGGGTCGCCTCGAAGTGCGATCGAAGTGAACAGCGGCGCGCCGCCGAAGGTCAGCGCCTGCACGTCCTCGAGCGTGAGAAAGACGTTCGGCATCCCGCCGTACAGGCCGGATCCGCTCACGGTCCCCACGACGCGGAACGTCTTGTCACCCATCTGGAGCGTGTCCCCGATGTCCTTGCCCAGGCGGGAGCCGACCGCCATCTCACCCTGCTGCTGCGGTGCGCGCCCGTCGTCGACCTTCGGGCTGCCGACACCGCCCGGAACCGCGCCGATCATCGTGACGTGCTTCGGGGTTTCGCCGGGAATCGTGGCGCCGATGGCCACGAACGGATCCGCGGCCTCTACTCCCGGAAGGTGGCGCGCTGCAACGAGCGTGCCCGCCGGGAGCACCGCGGACGAGTTGAAGGGCCCGGTCGCGCCCGTCGCGATCGCCCACTCGTCGACTCCCGTGGTCGTGATCGTGCGATCGATCTCGTTGACGAAGGCAGCCGAGAGCCCGGCCAGTACGAGCGTCATCGAGAACACCAACGCGGTGCCCAGCACCGCGATCATGAAGCGGCGTCGCCGCCATTGCAGGTCCCGCAGCGCGGCCAGCAGCATCCCTACCTCCGACTTTCCTGCCCCGGGGTCCGACTGCCCGCCCGCCCCATGCTTCTCGCGTGGATCCCACCCGCGCCGGCCGGATGTTAGCGACCAGCCCCCGGGCGAGCGATTCCCGAGTCTGGCAAGATCCCGGTCATGTTCTTCGTACACGAGATCCATCGCGTCATGGGTCGGCAGGAAGACGAGTTCGAGGACCAGTACCGCAGCGTCTGGATGCGTCGGCTCGCCGAGAACGACGACGCCCGGTTGCTCTACTTCGCGAAGCTCGCGCACGGCACCGGCCGCGCCTACAACATGATCACGGTGACCGCCGTCGCGGGCGGGGCAGCGTGGGAGCGACTCATCGAGCGGTTGCGCACCGGCGACCTGCACGAGTGGGTCACGAAGATCGACTCGATGCGCCACGACGTCACGAGCAAGGTCCTCATGCCGGTGGAGTGGTCACCTCTCCAGGTGGTCGACCTCACCAACGTTCCGATCGGCGGTGACGAGCACGATGCCACCCTGTTCATGGAGGACACGGCGTGGCCACACGAAGGCAAGATGGAGGACTACCTCCACGCGGCGCGTGACAACTACGCGCCCAGCCTCGCGGAGGGACGGCACGGCGGTCGCTCACTGCTCGAGCTCCAGGCGGTGTTCACACCGGCGTGGGGCACGAGCGCGCGTCGTCGTGAGGTCATCCTCTGGCAGCGGGTCATGAAGCCGGCCGGGATCACCGGCCTGCTTATGAGCGAGATCCCCGCGGAGCACCGCGCACCGGGCACCTGGATGCACGACGCGTTGGACGTGCGCGACGACTGGGAGAGCCGGCTGCTGCGCACCTCGACCTGGTCGCCGCTCGCCTAGGCATTCATGCCCGCGGTCTTCGTCCACGGGGTGCCGGACACCGCTGCGATGTGGGAACCGATCCGCGCGCAGCTCTCCCGCGTCGACGTGGTCGCGCTCGAGCTGCCCGGCTTCGGGACCCCGGTACCGGACGGGTTCGGCGCGACGAAGGAGGAATACGCCGACTGGGTCACCGCGCGGATCCGAGCCGTCGGTGAACCGGTGGACCTCGTCGCCCACGACTGGGGGTCCATCCTCGCCCAGCGGGTCGCTTCGACCGCCCCGGAGCTCATCCGCACCCTCGCGTGCGGCGGCGGGCCGATCGACCGCACCTACGAGTGGCACGCGATGGCCCAGCTCTGGCAGACGCCCGACACCGGCGAGGAGGCCGTCGCCGGGATGCTCGCGTTGCCGACCGACGAGCTCGCCGCGGGCCTGACGGCGGCTGGCGCGCCACCGGAGCTCGCGGCACAGCAGGCTGTGCACCTCGACGAGCTCATGGGACGCTGCATCCTCGCGCTCTACCGGTCGGCCGTCTCCGTGGGTGCCGAATGGGAGGACGCGGTAGCCGCGATGCCGCGTCGACCCGCAGTCGTGTTGTGGGGAAGGGACGACCCGTACGTCGGTCCCGAGTTCGGCGAACGGCTCGCGCAGCGGATCAGCAGCGAGCTCATCGTGTTCGACGACTGCTCGCACTGGTGGCCGTGGGAGCGCGCGTCCGAGACAGCCGATGCGCTCGAGCGGCTCTGGATGCGCGCCTCGTAGCGACGGCGCCACGGCAGGGAGCAGCACGGTGCCGAGCATCGTCGGCCGCGCTCCTCGCCGACGCTCCACCATCTGGCCCCGCGTGCACGACTCGGGTCAGGGACCAGCGGTCAGCCGGCCTGCGTCAGTCCTTCCCAACCGGCCGGGGGCGGCTCGAGGCGCCAGAGCTGCTCAGGGGCGGGCGCGTCGAGCTTCTCGTCGAGGTCCCAATCCGTGTTGAGCGCCTTGAGCTGGGAGCAGTAGTGCGCCAGCGCCCGGCGCTTCCGCTCCTCACCCTGATCGATGGTCGGCGCCTGCGGGGTCGGCCAGATCCCGGCGCGAAAGAGCTGCGCGACCCGCCAGGCGAGGAGGCCGGGGATGTGCTTGTAGCCCATGTCCTCGTAGCAGAACCACGCGGGCTCGGACATCCGGTCGCGGACGATGCGGGCCGCGTCGTGGGTCGCGGTGTGATCGGGGTTCGCGATCCCGAACGGCGCGAGGACGGCGGTGGGCCGTGCCGCGCGCACAGCGGCCTCGAGCTCGTCGACGGTCGCTTCGGCGCCGACCCAGTCGGGACGCTCCAAGTACTGGTGCTCGACGAAATCGAGCCAGACCGGCGTCGCGTCCAGCTCCGCGAGCGCGCCGCGGTCCTCCTCGCGACGGATCGCGAGCACGTCGTCACCGGCAGAGAACCCCGAGATCGTGTCCCAGTGCGTCATCGGGTCGGGGTACTCAGGCGGCGCGCCGGCGTACACCGTGATGACGGTCGCGTCCGGGTGGGCGGCGAGCAACCGTCCGCACCCGAGCACCGCGTCGTCGAGGTGTGGAGAGATCACGACGATCCGCTCCAGCTCGCTCGGCGCGACGAGCCCCCAGTCGCGCATCTCGTTCACGGTGTCAGTCCCGAGCTTGGCCATGCCGGTCAGACTGTCACGTCAGCTGAGCTCGAGGCGCTCTATGGGTGGGGCATGACGCCGGCTTGACCGAAGCTCGACTCCGGCCCACCACCGCGCACCACCGCGAGCGGGTCGCGCAGGTCGTCCACGTAGCCGAGCGCGTAGGCGCCGGGCGCGTACCCCATCATCCGCAGCAGGTCGTCGGGAAGCTCGCGCGCGACCTCGGGCGGCACCGAGAGGTACTGGTTCTCCTCCTGGCGCAGCCACCCGACGCAGTAGGTGATGTTCACGCCGTGGCGCGTGGTGTCAGCCCGGTTCGGGCCACCGCCGTGGTAGAGCGCGCCGGTGTAGACGAGCACCGAGCCCTTCGACATCTCCGTGGCCTCGGTGTCGGCTTCAGTGAAGCCGAGCTTGTCGTCGTAGCGGTGGCTGCCGGGGATGACCCGGGTCCCGCCGTTGGCCTCGGTGAAGTCGGTCATCGCCCAGATCGTGTTGCAGGTGACCTCGTAGCCGGCGGGGAACGAGAAGAAGTCGAACGCCCACTGGTCCCGGTGCACGTACTGCGCGGGTTGGCCGGCCTCGATGCTGATCAGCTGCGTGACGTGGAGCTGGAACGTCGTCGCGTGGCCGAGCACGTTGCCGACCGCGCCGGTCACCGTCGGGTGCATCACGAGGCCGTGGGACGCCGGCGCGCGTCCGACCAGCCCGCCGGTGCGACGGGTCAGCACACCGCTGAACTCGTCGCCGTACGGCGTCTTCGCGGTGAACGGCGCAAGCTCCGACTCGAGCTGGTCGAGGAGGGCCGGGGCGACCAGATCGTCGATGACCACGCACCCGTCGTCGGCGAGCACCTGGGTGACGGCGTCGACCGTCGCGTTCGGCGGGAGATGGCGTACCGGCACGCCCCGGACGGTAGCCGGTCGCGGCGGCCCGTTACGCTCGGGCCGCGCGTGCGGGTCGAGCTCGAGGGGGACCGCTGTGGAAGTGCCGTTGACCGTGTTGGACTTCCTGGATCGTGCGGAGACCGTGTTCGCGACGCGCGAGGCCATCGTCGACGAGCCCGACCCGCCGGGTGGAGGGCTCGGTCGGCTCACCTACGGCGAGCTCGCGGCCAAGGCGCGGAGCCTGGCGATCGCGCTCGACGGCATGGGGGTCGGGCGAGGTGAGCGGGTCGCGATCATCTCTCCGAACGCGGCGCGGTTCCTGATCGCGCTCTTCGGGGTCCCCGCGTTCGGGCGCGTGCTCGTCCCGATCAACTTCCGCCTGAACCGGGCCGAGTTCGCGTACATCCTCGAGCACTCGGGCGCGTCGGTTCTGCTGGTCGACCCGGAGTTCGCCGATGTCGTCGCGGACATCCCGGTCACGCACCGCTTCGTGCTGGGCTCCGAGACCGATGCCGAGCTGTTCGGACGCACGGGCACGCCGAAGCTCGCGAGCGAGGACGAGCACGCCACCGCGACGATCAACTACACCTCAGGGACGACCGCGCGGCCCAAGGGCGTCCAGATGACCCACCGCAACCTCTGGCTGAACGCAGTCACGTTCGGGTGGCACATGGGCGTGACGGACCGCGACGTGTACCTGCACACGCTTCCGATGTTCCACTGCAACGGCTGGGGCCTCCCGTTCGCGATCACTGGCATGGGCGGTCGCCATGTCGTCATCCGCAAGATCGACGGTGACGACATCCTGGAGCGCGTCGACCGCGAAGGCGTGACGTTCCTCGCGGGCGCCCCTGCAGTCGTCGCGATGACGCTCGACGCGGGCGTGGCGCGCCGCGAGCGAGGGGAGGTGATTCCGGGCGAGGGCCGCGTGCGGATCGTCGTCGCGGGCGCGCCGCCGCCGTCCCGGGTGATCGAGCGGGTCGAAGCCGAGCTCGGCTGGACCTTCAACCAGATCTACGGGCTGACCGAGACATCGCCACTGCTCACGATCAATCGGGCGACCATCGAGTACGACGTGCTCGACGACGGCGAACGAGCACGCTCGCTGTCACGGGCCGGCGTCCCGGCGCTCGGCGTGCGCATGCGGGTCGACGACGAGGGCGAGATCCTCGCGCGCTCGAACCACGTGTTCGAGGGCTACTGGCAGCAACCCGAAGAGAGCGCGAAGGCCCTGGTCGACGGCTGGTTCCACACCGGTGACGGTGGAGAGCTCGACGGCGCGCACGTCGTGATCTCCGACCGCAAGAAGGACGTGATCATCTCGGGCGGGGAGAACGTCAGCTCGATCGAGGTCGAGGACTGCCTCTTCCAACACCCCGGCGTCGCCGAGGCCGCGGTGATCGGGGTGCCCGACGAGCGGTGGGGCGAGACGGTGAAGGCGCTCGTCGTCCTCCGTCCCGGCCGCGACGACCTCTCCGAGGTCGAGCTCATCGAGTTCTGCCGCGAGCGCATGTCGCACTACAAGTGCCCGACGTCGGTCGAGTTCCGCGCCGAGCTCGCCCGCACCGCGACCGGGAAGCTCCAGAAATTCAAGCTCCGCCAGGACTACTGGCGGGGCCACGACAAGCTCGTCAACTGACTGACCCCGCCCCCCGTTTGGGGGTCAGCGCTGGTCGATCGCAACCTTGATCGCTCCGCTGTCGTCCTGCGTGGCGAGCGCGGTGAACGCGTCGCGCCACTCGTCGAGCCGGAACGTGTGGGTCAGCATCGGCGTGAGGTCGATCCGGCCACGGCCGACGAGATCCAGATAGTGCGCGATGCCGTGCCGGCGCACCCCCTCGACGTCCTCGAACCCGAACGCGTTGGACCCGGTGAAGTTGATCTCCTTGAAGTACACCGGGGTGTCCTCCCAGCGCGCGGGGCCGTGCATGCCGAGCTTCACCAACGTGCCGCGGGCGCGAAGCAACCGAGCCCCCACCTCGAGCGTCTCGGCCATGCCGATCGTGTCGTAGACGACGTCGATGCCGCCGGGGAACGCCATCGGCAGTCCGTCCGCCGGCTGCAGCACGCCTCCGGACCACGCGGCGGCGATCTCGATGAGCTCCCCGCGCGGCTCCGGTCCGACGGTCTGCGCACCCAACGACTCTGCGAGCTTGCGCTGGGCGTCGAACCGTGCGACGACCATCACCTCGACGTCCGGGTGCAGCGCCCGCAAGATCGCGACCGCGGACGTGCCGAGCGCGCCGGCGCCGTAGACGAGCACCTTGCTTCCGGGCTGCGGTGGGTGCCGCGTGATGCCGTGGAGTGAGACCGCGAACGGGTCGGCGAACACCGCCTGCTCGTCGCTGATCGAGTCCGGGATCTTGAAGAGCATGGAGTCGTGCGCAGGCATCAGCTCGCCGAAGCCACCTGGGACGTCCTTGCACATTCCGGTGTGGATCCCCGGGGCGATGTCGCCCTTGCCGAACGACCAGCACTGGCTCAGGTCACCCGCCTCGCAGGCAGGGCACCACGGCGCGATGCCGCGTGGACCACACGTCAACCACGGGTTCAGCACGACGCGATCGCCGATCTCGAGTCCCTCGGCCTTCGGCCCGACCGCGACGACGTCGGCCACGACCTCATGGCCCATCACGTGCGGGAAGGAGACGAAGTTCTTCATCGGATTGTCCTGGTTGTCGCCCGCGCCACGGTCCTTCGACGTGAAGCTGGCGTAGTCGAAGAAGATCTGCTTCGACTCCGAGCCGCAGATGCCCGTGAGCCGGGGCTTGGTCACGACCCAGTCGGGGTGGATGAACCCCGGGTCGTGCATCTCGATGAGCTTCGCCGGAGTCCGGGCCAGCGCCCGGAGGAGCCGGTTGTCGGTGTCGGGCTTCGGCTGGGGGTCAGGCTCCACCCCGAAGATCAGTGCGCGCATGCCCGGAGCGTATGACACCCACGTCAGGTTCGTCAGGGCGACCCGGAAGCGAGCCCGAGGGGTCCGGTACCGTGCCGCCCGTGGAAGCGGAAGCTGCGCTGATCCTGAACTCGGTGAAGGTCAACAACCGCGCCGCGCTGGTGTCGGCCTTCCCGGACCGGCTCGTGATCGTCGACCGAGGCGGAACCCGCAACATCCCGATCCGCGACCTCGCCCGGATCACCCACAAGGCGGGCATCCGCACCGGTCGGCTCGGGATCGTGACGGTGGACGGCGAGGAGCTGATCATCCGGGGCCTCCGCTCGCGCGACACGCCGACCGCGTACCAGGTGCTCGTCCAGCTCGCGCAGGCCGCCCAGTGAGCTCAGCCGAGTGAGAGCTGGGCCGGATCGAGGTCCATCCACACCATGTCCCGGATCGGGGTCCGGCGCCCCACGCGGGCTGAGCTGGACCCGAGCCTTTGGCGCCGGACTCATCGCCATCGACCCCGGCTACGGAGCGGCGGGAGGGATCGGCTGGCTCTCCGTGATCGCGTCGGCCTCGATCTCCGTGTCCGCGATCTCCTCGCCGGGCGCCGGCGCGTCCACGGTGGCCTGAGGCTGGAGCGCTTCCTTGCCGTTCCCACTGGCCTTGCCGTTGCCACCGCCGAACGAGCGCATGAGCGTCGCCGCGAGCCCTTCGAAGCTCCCGCCGCCACCGGTGACGAGCACCTCGGGCACGACAGTGATGTGACCCTCGGACACTGCGTTCGCCACCGCGACGAGCGCGGTCGCGGTTTCGCCCAACGCCTCCTTCTGGGCTTCGAATCCAGTCGCGCGCGCGACGCCGAGCGCTTCGGTCGCGGCTGCGTTCGCGAGCCCGATCGCCTCGACCCGCGTCGCCTCGGCCTTGCCGGTCAGCTCCACGTACGCGGCCTCGCCCTGCGCTTCCGCCTGGCGCGCATTGGCGCGGTTCTGCTCGATCTCGACGTTGACCTGCGCAGACGCGAGCTGGCCCTGCATGTCCGCGGTGCCCTTCGCCTTCTCCATCTCGATGCGCGAGGTCTGCGCCCGCTGCATCTCCTCGTAGGTCGCCTTCTCCTGGTTCGCGATCTCGCGCTTGGTCAGCACCTCGACCAGCTCCTGGGGGAAGTGCACGTTCTGGATGTAGACGCCCTTCGTCTCGACCTCGTAGAGCTGCAGGTACTCGGTGACGTGCTGCAGCGCGGACACCTGGACCTGCATCCGGGTCTCGATGAACGTGACCGCCGGCTGGTCCTGGAGCGTGTTGCGGAAGTGGTTGCCGACCGCGGACTGGAGCACCTCGTTGACCAGGTTGAGCATCGTGCCGACCATCGAGATGACCTTCGGCGCCTTCGTGTCCGGCACGTGGATCTGCACCTGGAGCTCGATGGAGAAGACGAAGCCCTCACGGCTCTTCGCGTCGATCGGCTCGAGCTGGGCGTCGAGGTTGTGCGACGCGCTCGTCTCCTTCGACCAGTTGAGCGTGAGGATCGACGTCGGCACGATCTCCGCCGCGTAGCAGCGCGGGTTGATCGGGTACTTGCCGGTGCGCAGCGGCTCCTGCCAGATGCCGCGGTGACCGGGGCGCACGATCGAGCCGAACTTGAACTCGGTGCCGGACGTGTCGAGCGTCGGCAGCCCGACGAACGCCTTGATGACCGCGACTTCGCCCTGGTTCACGACGAGCATCGGCACCATCTCGACCTGCACGAGGAACGGGTTCAGCAGGTACGCGCCGTAGAGCAGCGGGTCGTGCTGCAGACCGATCTTGCCGCCGTGCTCCAGGAACGCCTGGAAGTCCTGGTAGTTGTTGTGCAGCACGTTCTTCGAGCCGAGCAGGACCTCGATCACCTTCGCGTCCGTCTCGGCCGCGTCGGTCTCGGTCACGGCTTCCATCTGCCGCGATGTCGTCGTAGCCACCGAGCCGGCTCGCGATGTCGCCGGACGCCAGCGGCTCGCCCTCGAGGACGGTGACGATGCCCACCATGTCGAGCGGGCCCTGCGGCGCAATGATCACGACGCGCAGCTGCGCGGGGTCGAGCCCGAGCGACGTCGGGTTGAGGGTGCCGCCGGACGCCTTGCTCGCGGCCACGAGGTCGGGCGCGACCGGCAGGCCGTAGACCGCCTGCGGGGTGAGCACGAGGAACGCGACGGGGTGGACCGGCATCAGCGTCCCCGGCGGGAGCACCGGACGCTGCACGCCCTTCTGGCCACCGAGCTCGATGAACTGGCGCAGGTCCGAGAAGTTGCCGAACACGTCCTGGTACACGCCGCTCTTCGCGCCGATCGGCAGCTCGGCGCCGACCTGCGCGATCACCACGCCGATCTCGCCCGCCGGCACCTGGACCCACGGGTGCTTCTGCACCGCGAAGATCGGCCAGAGCTTGATGCGCAAGCCCCGGCATGAGGAGCTCGGACTGGAAGCCGGCCTCGTGATGGAACGCGATCGGGTTGTCGGCCGGGAGCTTGCGGAACGCGAACCGCTTGTTCACCAGCCCGACCTCGGTCGGCCCGATCAGGTGCACCGACTTGTAGATCAGCACCACCACGAAGAGGACCAGCACCACCACGACGATCAATCCCGCAATGCCCATGAACCTGCTCCTCTCGATGGGCGCGTTCCCACCATACGGGACGTTTGACTCGGAGCCGAGCACCGGCGGGGCTCGCCCGTGGCGCGAGCCCGGGTCCGCCGGCGCGCCATGCTGGTGCCGTGCCGATCCGAATCCACCGCGAGACCCATCGCCGCGAGCGCGTCGGCTGGCTGCGCGCGGGCGTCCTCGGCGCCCAGGACGGCATCGTCTCCACCGCCAGCCTGCTCATCGGGGTCGTCGCGGCGAACGGTGACCGCACCCAGATGCTCGTCGCCGGGACCGCGGCCCTCGTCGGCGGAGCGATGTCGATGGCGGCCGGCGAGTTCGGTTCGGTCAGCTCCCAGCGCGACACCGAGCTCGCCGACATCGAGCGCGAGACCCACGAGCTCGCCCGCTTCCCGGAGCACGAGCTCGAGGAGCTCACCCAGATCTACGAGGAGCGGGGCTTGGACCGGGACCTGGCGCGCCAGGTCGCCGGCTCGCTCATGGACGCGGACCCGATCGGGAGCCACGTGCGCGACGAGCTCGGGATCCTGGACGAGACGATGGCCCGGCCCGTGCAGGCCGCGGTCGTGTCCTCCGACGAGCTTCGCGGTCGGCGCCGGGCTCGCGCTGCTCGTGTCCGCGGCTCGCGCCCGTCGACCTTCGGATCGCGGTGATCGCGGTCGTGACCCTGCTCCTCCTCGCGCTGCTCGGCACCGTCGGCGCGCGCCTCGGGGGCGCCCCGCCCGCGCGGGCCGCGGTCCGGATCACGATCGGCGGTGGGCTCGCGATGGTCGTCACCGCCGCGATCGGCACCCTCGTCGGCACCGTCACCTGACCGACTCCAGTGCGTCGAGCCGTCGCCGTGGCGACGCCAGCCGCACCGAAACGAGCGGGCTAGGGGGTGAGGTGGCGGAGGGCGGGGGCGAGGTCGCCGTGGTCGTCGACCTGCGACCCGCTCGAGGCCGAGCCAGCCCGCGAGCAGCGCGAGCTCCTCGGCCAGCGGACCGGCGATCTCGAGCGGGTCGTGGCCCGGCTTCGCCGAACGCGCCGCGCACCCGCAACGTCCCGGCGGCGCGCTCGGCCTTGAGGTCGACGCGCGCCACGATGTCCTCGCCCAGCAGGAACGGCAGGACGTAGTAGCCGTAGACCCGCTTCGGCTGCGGCGTGTAGATCTCGAGCCGGTACCGGAAGTCGAAGACCCGCTCGGTCCGGGAACGCTCCCAGATCAGCGAGTCGAACGGTGAGAGCAGCGCCCGGGCTTCGACCCGGCGGGGCGTCTTCGCGTCCGGGTGCAGGAACGCGGGCTGGCCCCAGCCCTCGACCCGCGCCGGGCAGCAGCCGCCCCTCCTCCACCAGCTCCGCGACCAGCGGGCGCGAGAACGGTGATGTTGAGCCGGTAGTAGTCCGCGAGGTCGCGCGCGGTGCCGACGCCGAGCGAGTCCGCGGCGCGCACGAGCAGCTCCTTGTGCGCGTCCTCGGCTGCTCGGCGCGGGCGCGTCGAACCACTCCGCCGGGATGAGCCGCTCGGTCAGGTCGTACATCCGCTCGAAGCTGGCCCGCCGCCGGGCCGAGAGCCGGCCGCACCAGAACAGGTACTCGAGCGCCTGCTTGCCGTGGCGCCACCCCCACCACGGCCCGGACTTCGCGCCTGGATCGTCGAGCTCCGACGCGGCGATGAGCCCGCGCTCGGCCACCTCCTCGTACACCGCCTCGACGTAGTCGGGGCGTTCCTTCGCCAGCCGGATCAGGCCGCCCCACCCGGCGGCCTTCGCGCCCGCCGCGTCCATGCGCCACCGGAACAGTGGGAAGAGCTCGATCGGGAGCAGCGACGCCTCGTGGCCCCAGTACTCGAACAGCTCGCCGTCCTCGACCATCCCGGGAAGCAGGTCGCGCCGGTGCGGGCCGAGCCGCGCGAACAGCGGCAGCTCCTGCGATCGCACGATGACGTTGACGGAGTCGATCTGGATCAGCCCGATCCGACCGAGCACCCGGCGCACGTGGCGGCGGTCGATGCGACCCGTCGGCCGCGGCACGCCGAAGCCCTGCGCACCCAGCACGATGCGGCGCGCGCGGGCCGCCGACAGCTGCACTTCGGTCGCCGCGGGAC